>NZ_BJYS01000001.1 GCF_007991635.1 Adhaeribacter aerolatus
AAGCTATAAAATATTGAGTAGTGAATACCTGATAAAATATTTCAGGTGAAAACACACTGAAACGGCGGCCGAACTGCCCGACAGACAAACCTTTATCGAGCCTTAGAAGTGCGTCAGATTAACATCAGAAATAATAAATATCAGATTATCATCAATTTGACCTTTGATTCTTATTTGATATATAAATTTTCTAAAAATTTAACTGGGAAAGCACTAATCTAAAATTAATTAGCATCCGGCAGGTTGTTGTTTTTATTTAATTTACTGTGATGACGGCTGTATAAAAAATAAACCACCAAACCAATAGCCAGCCAGCCCAGTAACCTGTACCAGGTATGAATATTGAGGCCGGCCATCATGGCTAAACAAACAACAATGCCCAGAATCGGCACCAATGGTACCAGCGGTGTCCGGAAAGGCCGCGGCCGGTCCGGCTCTTTCACCCGTAAATACCAAACACCGCCACAAACAATTACAAAAGCGAGGAGAGTCCCGATGGATGTCATCTCGCCCAATTGGGCAATGGGCAAAGCACCGGCCGTAATCGCACATACTACCCCAATCAGAATAGAGCTCACATAGGGTGTTTGAAAACGCGGATGAATTTTACCAAAGAACGGCGGAATCAGGCCGTCGCGCGACATGGAATAGAAAATACGGGGCTGCCCCAGCAATAATACCAGCATAACCGAACCCAAACCGGCTACGGCGCCAATTTTTATTAAATCGGTTAGAATGCTATAACCGGTAGCTTCAATTCCCAGGGCAATCGGTTCCGCCACGTTTAGTTTGCGGTAATCGACCAGGCCGGTTAAAATACCCGATACCAGAATATACAGAATGGTACAGATAACCAATGAGCCTAATATCCCAATAGGCATATCGCGTTGCGGATTTTTTGCTTCCTGAGCAGCCGTACTCACCGCATCGAAACCAATATAAGCAAAGAATATCACCCCGGCCGCCCGCAAAATACCGCTCCAGCCATAGTGACCGAACTCGCCGGTATTCTCTGGTACAAAAGGTGTCCAGTTATCGGCAGCCAGTTCCGGGTTCCGGAAAATAAAGTAGCCGCCGGCCAGCACAAAGGCAAACACCACAAATAATTTAATAAATACTATAAAGTTATTGAACTTGGCCGACTCCTGAATTCCTATTACCAGGATTACGGTTACGAGCAAAATTGCGCCGGCGGCCACCAGGTTAAAAACACCGGTTGCGTGCGGCAGGGTTACGATATTCAATCCCTGGCTGGCATAAGATTGGGTAAGCTGGTCGGTTATCTGCAGCCAGGCCTGAGACTTAGGATCCTGTACCAATTCTATGCCCGGCGCATTCCACCACATGGGCGGTATATTAATCCCCAAGTCGCGCAAAAAGCTAACCAGGTAACCACTCCAGCCCACGGCTACCGTAGCAGCCCCGAACATATATTCCAGAATTAAATCCCACCCGATTATCCAGGCTACTAACTCCCCTAAAGTGGCATAGCCATAGGTATAAGCCGAGCCGGCAATCGGAATCATGGAGGCAAACTCGGCGTAACACAAGCCGGCAAAAGCACAACCAATGCCCGCAATAATAAAAGAAAGTACCAATCCAGGTCCGGCAAACTGGGCAGCCGCACTGCCGGTAAGCACAAATATGCCGGTCCCGATAATAGCACCAATACCCAGCATAATCAGGTTAGTAGCCGAAAGGGTACGTTTCAGGGTGTGTCCGCCGTGGCCGTCGCTGTGCCCACCTTCCGCTTCCTGTAATAATTTATTAATAGATTTTCTGGCAAATATTTTAGAAGCCATTGACCTTTATCCTTAAATATTTAGAGATTGATTAATTCTGTTTTAAACTGCCCGCTGGCTGGTAACCAATTTGGCGGAAGAAGCTTAAGAAAAAGAGATTTGCTCTTGCTGGTTGGTTATGCACTTTCTGACAGCATTCAGCAAGAATATTTTGGTTGCTGCTACGGCGCATTGGGTAAAACCCGAAGTAAATACCGGCTGCGAGAGCTGAAAAAAGGCGAAGGGTAAGTAAAAAATTGCAGCGCCGGAAAAAACACCAATATTGTCAACGCAAATACGGCCAGTTGCACCAGCAGTTCTTTTTCTGCTAAAATGTGAAAATAAGAAGCATTAACCTTTGTGGCAAGCTGATAAACCAGGTTCTGTTTCTCCGAATCCGGTTGGTTAACGACTTGCTCCGGCTGATTTTCGAAATGCCTGAGCGGAAAATACTTAGGTGATACGCAAAGGACTACCGTCAGCACGTAAAGTAAAGTAAAGTAAAGGCAAGCAAAGAATTTCTTTTTCCGGATGATATTTTGCTGCTAATTTCCATGCCCGGCAAATATAGCATATAACTTTAATCTCAGATATTTACCGGCATAAGAATATGCAATTTTTGTCACAACTTTTATCGATTTGATCCTAAATAATATTTAAACATAAAAGATTAAGCATCATTAATCGCCAGGTAATATCCTAAATTAATTTACCGTCAAAAAAAAGCCCGGCCAAATCGGCCAGGCTAATTTTTTATTTAAAGTAAAACTCCGGAAGCGGAATCTGGCAGATTAATAGCCAAAATCAGTAACGCCTTCGGCTACTACTTCGGTAACTTCGGGCACCATACGCTTTAATAAATTCTCGATACCGGATTTTAAGGTGATGGTAGCCGACGGGCAGCCGCTGCACGAACCTTGCAGGTTTACCGTAACTACACCCTGGTTGTAAGATTTAAAAGTAATATTACCGCCATCCTGCTCCACGGCTGGCCGTACGTAATTTTCCAACAGGTCAATTACTTTTTGCGAAATAACGGCATCTTCGCCGGTTAATTCGGCCGTAGCATCGGTATTGGCCTGTGCCTGTTCGGCCGCCGGGTTCTGTAAAAAAATGGGGCCACCGGCTTCTACATAAGATTTAATAAAATTACGCAGTTCCGGAATTAACTGCACCCACTGAATATCGGTGTTTTTGGTAACCGTTACAAAGTTGCTGGCGATAAATACCCGCGACACATAATCGAAGTTAAATAATTCCTGGGCCAGCGGCGAGTTAGCGGCACTTTCCAGGTTTGGGTAATCTACGCTAACACTGTCAGGGGCCAAAGTGGTGCTCAGCACAAACTTCATCGACTCCGGGTTAGGATTCGCTTCGGCATATACCGAAACTGATTTTTCTTTATTTTCTATCATAATATTCTGAGGTTAACAGGTAAATATAATTACTGCTATTATTGATCCAAAGTTAAACATAAAATCAAAAAACCGTATACGTTGCCTTATTTATGAAAATAAACTGCCATCCCGTCAGTACCAGGCAATTTACTGCTGCTAAGCTTTTACTTTTTCCTGGGGTAGTTTATTAAACCGGAACGTGTAACTTTGCCGCCATTATCATTTTCTGGACAGATTTATTCCTGCATGGTTAATCTATTTCTGCTACTATCTGAAACAATGCCGGTGCTGCCGGGGTTCCTTATTATTCCTTTCCTGCTTTTATTAGGTATGATTGCCTCCGGCCCGGTGTTATTTCCGCACTTCTGGGAGCATAATTACCGCTATGTAGCGGTTAGTCTGGGGTTGCTGGTGCTGGGGTATTATTTGCTGGTGCTCCACGACCACCACATGCCCGCCGAAACCCTGGCCGATTATATTTCTTTTGCCGTATTATTGAGTTCGCTCTATATTGCGGCCGGTGGCATTTACATTAATGCCAACGCCCGGGCTACACCATTAATAAATATTATTGTGCTTTTTACCGGCGCTTGTCTGGCCAATATTATTGGTACCACAGGTGCTTCTTTGCTGCTCATCCGGCCCTTTATCCGTTTAAATATTCACCGGATAAAACCTTATCAGATTATCTTCTTTATTTTTATTGTCAGCAATGCGGGTGGTTTGCTTACGCCGCTCGGCGATCCGCCGCTGTTTATTGGTTTCCTCAAAGGTGTTCCCTTTTTCTGGACCTTGCAGCACCTGGTTTTGCCCTGGTTTATTGGCGTAGCTAGTTTATGCGCTATTTTCTATTATTTTGACTGGAAAAACCGGGCCGAAGATTATACCCCTAAAGCTGAAGTAAAACAAAAAATTGATCAGCGCATTGAGTTTTATTTTACCGGCAAGCGCAACCTGGTGTGGCTGGCGATTATTATTAGCGCTATTTTCCTGGACCCGAACGTGGTGCCAGGGTTGCCGGCTATAACGGTAGGCGAAATGCGGTTCTCTTTCATCCGGGAAATAATTCAGTTAACGGCGGCATTCTTCTGCTACCGCTATTCGAGTAAAACGGCACTCAACGGCAACCACTTTTCTTTTGGGCCTATTCTGGAAGTAGTATTCTTATTTTTCGGGATATTTTTTACCATGATGCCGGCGCTGCAAATGGCCTCGCGGCTGGCCGCTTCCCCGGCTTTCAGCAACCTGCTCAACCCCGATACGGTTTACTGGGCAGCTGGCTCCCTATCCGGCTTTTTAGACAATGCGCCTACCTATGCCAACTTTTTATCGCTGAGCATGGCCAAATACAACCTGAGTTACAGCAATGTGCAGGATGTACATAACTTTGCCATGGGGATGGCCGGCTCGCCAGAAACGTACCAATTGCTGGAAGCTATTTCGCTGGGCTCCGTATTCTTTGGAGCTTTCTCTTACATCGGCAACGGGCCTAATTTTATGGTGAAAGCCATTGCCGAAAGCGCCGGTATTAAAATGCCTTCTTTCTTTAAATATATTTTAGCCTATTCTATCCCGTTCCTGTTGCCGGTTCTATTCTTAATCTGGCTGGTGGTAGTGCGGTAAAAGTTAACAGTAATCAGTTATTAGTTAATAGTTCGAAAAAAATAGGCAAGCGAGACTAAGTTGCAGTTAGCATTGCCACTTTTCTTCCCACCAATATAAGTTAAAATTCAATTTTTAGCTTCTTTACTGATAACTAATAACTAATACCTGTTAACTAACAACTTACTTCCCTTTTAAAGGCCGTTTCTTAATCATGCCGCCTTTGGTATCTTTGATGCTGTTCATCACAATAAAGGCATTGCGGTCTATTTTTTCTACTTCGGTTTGCAGGCGGGCAATCTCCAGGCGGGTAATTACGGTAAATACAATATCTACGGTGCCCAGCTGCTCGCTTTGCTTGCCGTAACCCCGTTTGCCATTGTAAATCGTTACGCCCCGGCCCATTTGCTCGGTCAGCATAAGCCTGATTTCATCGCTGTGCGACGAAATAATGGTAACGCCGGTATATTCTTCTACCCCTTCAATAATAAAATCGATGGTTTTGGAGGCGGCCAGGTAAGTCAGGATAGAGTACAAAGCTACTTCTATAGATAGCAGATATGCCGCCCCCGAAAATATTACCACGTTAAAAATTAGGACAATATCGCCAATGGTAAGACCGGTTTTCCGGCTGAGCGTAATAGCTAATATCTCCGTGCCATCCAGCACCGCCCCGCCCCTAACCGATAAACCGATACCGGCTCCCAGAAAAAAACCACCAAAAGCAGCTACTAATAATTTATCGGTGGTAATAACCGGGTAAGTAATGGTTAACAAGGCCAGGGCCAACCCACAAATAGCCAGAATGCTTTTAATCGCAAAACTTTTCCCAATTTGGGTAAAGCCCAGAATCAGGAAAGGAATATTAATAACCACAATCAACAGCGGTAGCGGATACTGCGTGAGCCCGGAAGTTAAAAGCGAAATCCCTGTAACGCCGCCATCAATAAAGGAATTAGGCAATAAAAAACTCTTCAGTCCGAAGCCCGCCGAGATTATACCTGCCAGGATAAAAATGACGTCTTTCACCAGGTGCCAAGCCGTAACTTTCAGGCGCAGAAACTCTTTGGCCTGGCCGTATTTGCTCATTTCCGGCAGCCCCTCCAGTTGTTTCCGGTGCCGGAACCGGTTTACCACAAACTGCTGCAATGATGGGTTCATCTGGCTGGATTCATTTGTACAATGAAAAAATATTAGTCGGGTACAATTTTCCGGCGCTGCCTTAGCTGTATATACGCTTCCTGTAAACGAAGAATACTACCCTGATAAAAAAGTAAAGTATCAAGTTGTTACCGGATGGCTTTCTGGCGGAGCAAAAAATCAACGATAACCAGGGCCGCCATAGCATCTACAATTGGTACGGCGCGGGGCAATACACAAGGGTCGTGGCGGCCTTTCCCTTCTAAAGTTATGGTTTCGCCGGCATCGTTAATACTGGTTTGGGGTTGCAGAATAGTGGCTACCGGTTTAAAGGCTACTCTAAAATAAATATCTTCACCGTTAGAAATGCCCCCCTGAATACCCCCGGAATGGTTTGTACGGGTTCTGATTTTACCGTCTTCGTCGGTGTAAAATTCATCGTTGTGTTGGGAGCCGTACATGGTAGTACCGGTAAAACCGCTGCCGTACTCAAAGCCTTTAACAGCATTAATGCTCAGCATGGCCTTTCCTAATTCGGCGTGCAGTTTATCAAAAGCCGGTTCGCCTAAACCTACCGGAACGCCTTTAATCACGCAAGTAATTACCCCCCCTATGGTATCGCGGTTTTTGCGAGTTTCCTCTACCAGTTTAATCATGGCCTCGGCCGTTTCCGGCTCCGGACAACGAATTTTGTTGCTATCGATTAAACTTAAATCTAAAGCCCGGTAGTCTTCTTTTAGCGCAATATTACCCACCGCCGATACGTACGAAGCAATCTGAATACCTTGCTGTTTTAAGTATTTGCTCGCAATAGCGCCGGCGGCTACCCGTGCTAAGGTTTCGCGGGCCGAGCTGCGCCCACCGCCCCGGTGGTCGCGCAGGCCGTACTTGGTAGTATAGGTATAATCGGCGTGCGAAGGCCGGAAAGCGTGCTCTAAGTGGGAATAATCTTTGCCAGCCTGGTTTTTATTATTTACCATCATGGCAATAGGTGTGCCGGTAGTTTTATTATCGTATAAGCCCGATAGAATAATGATTTCGTCTTCTTCTTTGCGCTGGGTGGTAATATTTGATTGGCCGGGCCGACGGCGATCTAATTCCTGCTGAATTTCTTCGGCGGTTATTTCCAGGCCGGCGGGGCAACCATCTACCACTACACCTACCGATAAGCCGTGCGACTCGCCGAAAGTGGTAATTTTAAAAAGCTTACCGTATGAATTACTCATTTATTATTTTTTAAAGAACAAAAACAACGAGATACAAAGTAAAAACAAAATGACCACATTCGTATACAACTTTATCTCGTTAAACTGATTTAAACTAATAAGATTATTTTCTTCTTCCCCGATGAGTTTATAAAAAGGGTCCGATGCTTCCGGGCGATAGTCTCCCAGCTGGTTTTCGGCACCTTTTACCGCTACTGCTAATTCAGAACGCAACGTATCGTAGCGGCTTTTTACCGGATCAAAATAAACTAACCAGAACAGGGTACCTAAATTATACGATCCAGGTTGCCGGGCCAGCAGGTTGTACCGAAAATTCTTGGCTCCTTCCTGCACCGCGGCTGTTTTAGTACGAATTACCTTTGTTTCGGGTGGATATATTTCCAAGCCGCTCATGGGCGGCGGTGTCGGCGGCAGAATAGCGCCTAAATTTCCCTGGCCTTCTACTTCAAACTGATAAGAGAAGCTCTGGCCCGTCCGGAAAGTTCTCCGGTTCAGGCTTTCCTTTAATTTATACTGGCCTACTGGTACCACGTCGCGCAACGGGTGCGGGGGCAAAGCTTTAACTGCGACTGTTTTGGGCCTAGAGGTAAACGTTATTAAATTAGTTGGCTCTGCGGGAGCAGCAAAAGCTGCGGGCTCCGGCTGCTGGCTCATGGTTAATGTTACTGCCGGAAAAGCAATTGGGTTTGGACTGAGCGGATAAAGCAGTTTCCGGAACAGGTTAAATTTGAGGAAGGTTTTTTCCCGGATAATAACGGTATCGGGTTTTATTTCGGCGGTGGGTTCAAAAGCTTCTTCCCAGGCATTTTGCTGCCTTAACTTTTTAATAAACTCCGGGTACTGTTGGGCGAAATCATGAAAGTTTAATATCCCTTGTTCGGGCTCATGCAAGTAAAAAGCCAGCCGTACGTACAAGCCCTCTCCCACATAAATATTTTCTTTATCGGTTTCCAACGACAAAAAGGACTGGCTTTCTAAAGGTTTACTTACCGGCGGGCCAATTACTATGGGCGCATCTTTACCCGGGGGCGGCCCTGTTTCTTCCACCTCGGTTGCCATCGGCAAAATAGTTATAGTAGTACCTTTGGCTTGCATTCGCTTACCATTCACGGTAATGGCAAAAGGCTTTAAAGTAAATTTACCTTCTTCCAGGGCGGCATAATTTTGGGTAATGGTTTGTTCGATAATGGTTTTGTTGCCCAACCCGATGCGGGAAGTGGTATTGGTGCGAGTACTTTTTTTAAATCCTTCTATCTCGGGGAAATCTCCCAGGTTATGCAGCGGTTGGTTCCGGAGGGTTACCGAAATGGTATAATATTCATTAATAGGAATTTTATTGGGGCCTAGTACAATAACTATCTCCTGCCCATAAGCCCATTGGCTGCTGCCAACCACGCAAAACAGGAGCAGAAATAAAAAAACATTTTTCCTTAAGCAATTATTAATCAAAGCAACCAAGCCTTCCTCAGCATATTACCTACCATTAAAAAAATTAAAGCCTGCATGCTGCCAATTATTAATCAATCAGGATAAATACAGAATAAAATATGAACGCTCTGCAACAAAAGGTATTATGCTTTTTCAGGAGCATTAAGCTAACCCGGCAAAGTTCATCAGAAATTTACCAAATTACCAAACCGCAACTAATTAGTTATCATTTATTTATCTCAACCTAAAAGCCCCAATACAAAAATATTTCTATTTGCGGCGCTTTATTTAAATCCAGTTTTGCCATCCACTCCGTAGGTCTCGTCATCTTTCCGGATTTTAAAAGTAATCGTTAGCCGGCGGCGGTTGCTGTAATCCGGAACAAAGATGATTGTTTCATTTCAAAAATTAAAACTATGGCAAAAAATACAAATCCGCAGGAAACTGCTGACGGATTAACGAAAAAGGTTACCAGTCCTATTCAGCGGCGTTCCTTTCTGAAGTACGCCGGGGCCGGAGCTGCCCTTTCCACGCTCTTTATTATGGGCTGCGACAATGACGATGACATGAATAACTTGCCCGGCGACGGGGTAAACCTGGGCTCGGGTGATGTAGGCATATTAAATTATGCTTATGCCCTGGAGCAACTCGAAGCGGCATTTTATACGCAGGTAGTTGCCTCTACCAGTTTTAACACCACCTTTTCCAACGCCATGGAAAGGATGATTTTAACTGATATTCGGGATCATGAGGTGGCACACCGGGAGTTCTTTAAAGCCGCTATTACCAGCGCCGCTCCCGACGACATTATTCCGGGCTTAACGCCAGATTTTTCGGCCGTAAATTTTAACGATCGCAATGCAGTACTGGCCACCGCCAAAACTTTCGAAGATTTAGGAGTAGCTGCTTATAACGGCGCTGGCAAATTACTTACCAGTGCTACTTTCCTGACTTTAGCCGGCAAAATTGTTTCGGTAGAAGCGCGCCACGCGGCCGAAATTCGGGATATTATTTCGAATGGCACCTTTGCCAGCGGACCCGAAATAAATAATATGGGTATGGATCGGGCCTTAATGCCCAAAGATGTGCTTGCGGCCGCCCAACCTTTTATCAAAGAAAAAATCAATTTCAGTAATCTGCCAACCACTTAAGCCAGGAGGAAATAAACCATGAATATATTTAATTTATTAACCGAAATAGAAAAGGCAGATCCGGAAGTTTACGGTCGGTTAGATTCTCGCCGGGCCGTGTTTAAACACTTTGGTGGTTTTGGCAAAAAATTAGCAGTAGCGGCTGTACCGTTGGCTTTTGGTTCTATGCTGAACAAAGCTTACGGCCAAACCGCCTCCCGCAGCGTAATGGAGGTGCTGCAATTTGCCCTGTTACTCGAAAACCTGGAAGCTGAATTTTACAAACAAGCGGCCGCTACCAGTTTATTTCCGGCGGCACCCGCCAAAATGGCTTTCGAAACCATAAGAGATCACGAAGTAGCCCACGTATCTTTTTTACGGTCGGCCATAACCGGGGCCAGCGGTACGCCCACCAATTATACAGCCAACAGCTTCGATTTTTCGGCTAAAGGCAATTTACCCAATACTTTTACCGATTACGGCACCATGCTGGCCGTAGCCCAGGCTTTTGAAGATACGGGGGTGCGGGCGTACAAAGGTCAGGCGCAATTCCTGATTAGCAACAACGCGGTACTGGAAGCAGCCTTGCAAATACATTCTATCGAAGCGCGCCACGCGGCCCACATCCGCCGCATGCGCCGCGATTTGGCCAGCAGCCCGGCTAACCAGAAACCCTGGATTACTTTAAAAGACCGCGGCGGCTTACCGGCTTTGGTACAACCCATTTACGATGGCGAGGAAGTAACCACCCAGGCCGGGGTAAATATTGCCACGGGTAGTGTTTCGGCCAATGCGGCTTCCGAAGCTTTTGATGAGCCATTGGATACTGCTCAGGTTACTGCAATTGTAACACCCTTTATTCGTTAATCTTTTTTTCTGCTGTTTTCCCTAAAAGAAGAAGGCCTGCTAACGGGCCTTTTTCTTTTAGGGAAAATATCAAACAATTACAGCAGTTCGCTTTTTAAATAATTAAAAATTTTCTAACTTAGACACCCTTTCGAAAAGGTTATTTGTGATTTTTACAATTACTAACTGACGGCCCAAATTTTCGTATACTATATCAGTTCACCTTTAAAAATTAAGGAGTATAAAAAATGCTGGAGTATGTAAAAACCATTCTCGTTAAAGTTAGTTTTGATGTCCGTTTATTTGAGAAAGAGCTCCGCAAAGGCCTGAAAATGCTGGCCAAACAGGAACTAGTACTACTAAGAACCTGGTGTTACGAACAATTTTCGGGAATTTACCGCCGTATTATCAAGCGGGTATTTGCGAAGGCTGCTATTTAATTTTTTTCCTTTTGTTCCTCTACAAATTTAATATTACGTAAGAGGCCGTTAAACCCCGTTCGTTTAACGGCCGATTTACGAAAAACCTGCCGAAACACATCTTCAGTCAGTTCCCGCCAATCGTTTTTAGCTAAATGCTGTAAAGCCGGTTCCAACTTAAATGCCGGTTCCTGGTGCGGTTTTGAGAACCTATTCCAAGGGCAAACATCCTGACAGATATCGCACCCAAACACCCAGTTACCAAACTTACCTCCTACTTCGTCCGGTATTTTATCTTTTAGCTCGATGGTAAAATAGGAAATACATTTGCTGCCGTCTACTACGTAGGGTTCGGTAATCGCGCCGGTGGGGCAAGCATCCAGGCATTTGGTGCAAGTACCGCAATAATCTTTTATCGGGCCATCGTACTCTAATTCTAAATCAATAATTAATTCGGCGATAAAGTAAAAGCTGCCTACCTGCGTCGTAATTAAATTGCTGTTTTTGCCAATCCAACCCAGTCCGCTTTTTTTTGCCCAGGCTTTATCCAGCACCGGCGCCGAATCGACAAAGGCCCGGCCATCTACCTCCCCAATATTTTCCCGGATATAAGTTAGCAGGGATTTCAGTTTGTCTTTTATTACAAAATGGTAATCCTGGCCGTAGGCGTATTTCGATATTTGCAACGAATTTTCGGGCAGCGTTTCGGGCGGATAATAATTCAATAATAGAGAAACCACCGATTTGGCGCCGGGCACCAGTAAATGTGGGTCCAGGCGTTTATCAAAGTGGTTCTCCATGTAGTGCATCTGGCCGTGCATTTGGTTGTTCAGCCAGTTTTCCAGGCGGGGTGCTTCTTCTTCCAGAAACTCTGCTTTGGAAATACCGCAGTACATAAAGCCCAGCTCAGTGGCTTTTTGCTTGATAAGATTGGTAAATTGCTGTTTTACTGACAAAATATATTTACGCCTGATTGGCTTTGTAACAAAAGTACCGGAAAATAAATCCTTTCGGCTCACTCATTTTTAGGTACAAAAAACGCCAAGCACTAAGCACATGGCGTTTCGGGTATTCAGCAGATTTAAAAACTTAATTAAATAATGGTTTAGCCGGAAGTATCGAACAAAGTACCGATTTTTTGCGGCGGAATTTTACCCAAATGTACGTAAGCCAGTTCGGTCGCTTCCCGGCCGCGGGCGGTGCGTTTCAGGTAACCTTCCTGAATCAGGAATGGCTCGTATACTTCTTCAATGGTTTCGGCTTCTTCGCCGCAGGCCGTAGCAATGGTGCTTAATCCAACCGGTCCACCTTTAAACTTATCAATAATGGTGTTCAGAATGCGGTTGTCCATTTCGTCTAAACCGTTATGATCAACATCCAGGGCATTCAGCGCAAACTGGGCAATATCTACGGTAATGGTGCCATTGCCTTTTATTTGGGCGAAATCGCGGGTACGGCGCAGTAAATTATTTGCAATACGGGGCGTTCCGCGGCTCCGGCGGGCAATTTCGTAAGCAGCATCTTCGTGAATAGGAGACCCTAAAATATCTGCTGACCGTTTTACAATGGTGGTAAGCAGTTCCGAATCGTAATACTCCAGGCGGGAATTAATACCAAAACGGGCCCGCAACGGCGAAGTTAACAAACCCGAACGGGTAGTAGCACCAATTAAGGTAAACGGGTTCAGGCTAATTTGTACCGTACGGGCATTCGGACCGGAATCGAGCATGATGTCGATTTTGTAGTCTTCCATGGCCGAGTACAAATATTCCTCCACAATGGGGTTCAGCCGGTGAATCTCGTCGATAAACAACACATCGTTCTGCTCCAGGTTGGTGAGCAAACCGGCTAAATCGCTGGGCTTATCTAGTACTGGGCCCGAGGTCATTTTAATATTGGCATCGAGTTCCGAAGCAATAATATGCGACAACGTTGTTTTTCCTAAACCCGGCGGGCCGTGCAGCAGCACATGGTCCAAGGCCTCGCCGCGACGGCGGGCAGCGGCCACAAATATTTTGAGGTTCTCGACAATCTTGTCCTGGCCGGTAAAATCCCGGAAACTCAAAGGCCGGAGCGCCTTGTCAATTTCCTTTTCGGCCGGCGACATTTGTTCGTCAGAACCGGTTAGATATTCTTCACGCATAATTAAAGAAATGCAATTAGATAAATTTTCAGATTATAAAGTTAACACTTTCGGCTAATAAAACGGTCAAAAAGATGCAGATAAATTAGCTTAAAACTAATTATTTTACTTTATTAAAAGTTTTACTAAATTAATTAGCAGTAACAAATATTTATTGCCTCTTATTTAAAAGCCGGAATACCGGTAATATCGGCCCCGGTAATTAGTAAGTGAATATCGTGGGTACCTTCGTAGGTAATTACCGATTCCAGGTTCATCATGTGGCGCATAATGGGGTACTCGCCGGTGATGCCCATGCCCCCGTGAATCTGGCGCGCTTCGCGGGCAATATTTAATGCCATTTCTACGCTGTTGCGCTTAGCCATGGATATTTGTTGGGTGCTCGCTCTGCCTTCGTTTTTAAGTACGCCCAACCGCCAAACCATTAATTGGGCTTTCGTAATTTCCGTCAGCATTTCGGCTAATTTTTTTTGGATTAACTGAAACGAAGCAATGGGTTTATCGAACTGGATGCGTTGTGATGCATAGTTACGAGCAGATTCGTAGCAATCGATGGCCGCTCCAATAGCACCCCAGGAAATACCGTAACGGGCCGAATCGAGGCAACCCAACGGGCCGCGTAGACCTTCTACGTTGGGCAACAAATTTGCTTTGGGCACCTTCACATCTTCAAACACCAGTTCGCCGGTGGTGCTGGCGCGTAAACTCCATTTATTATGAATTTCAGGCGTACTAAAACCTTCCATGCCGCGCTCTACAATTAAACCTTTAATGCGGCCATCCTCATTTTTAGCCCATACAATAGCTAAATCACAAAGCGGTGAATTCGAAATCCACATTTTGGAGCCATTCAGCAAGTAATAATCGCCTTTGTCTTTAATATTGGTAAGCATGCCGGCCGGGTTAGAACCAAAATCGGGTTCGGTTAAACCAAAGCAACCCAACAACTCGCCGCTGGCCAGTTTGGGCAAATATTTATTGCGCTGTTCTTCGGAGCCATATTCGTAAATCGGGTACATCACCAGCGAACCTTGTACTGAGGCGGTGGAACGCATGCCGGAATCGCCGCGCTCAATTTCCTGCATAATAATACCGTAGGCAACATTATCGAGCCCGCCGCCGCCGTACGCTTCCGGAATGGTGGGACCAAAGGCCCCCACCTCACCAAACTTCTGCACAATCTCTTTCGGAAAATGCGCTTCCTGGGCCCAACGCTCAATATTGGGCGATATTTCTCGCCGCACAAAATCGCGCATGGTTTGCCGCACCAGTTTATGCTCATCGGTTAGTAAATCATCTATATTAAAATAATCGACGGTGCCCGTATTCTCTATTGCCATAATGTTCTTCGTAAATTCTCTGGTAGCTTTTTTACCGGAAAAGTTTAGGTTAAGATATACAAAAAAGACCTGCCTTAAAAGTAAAGCAGGTCTTTTGTAGTGCAACAGGTACTGTTATTGCCTTAAAAACGTAAACCAAGCGTGAGCAGGTAATTGCGGGTAGCTTGCGGAAAATAATAGTTGTAATCGTAGCGGGTGGAATCGCCGGTATATTGCTCACTAAAAGTATAGCCGTTGGCTTCGTACTTTGCATTAAACAGATTATTCACCAGCAAGGCTAATTCCAGTTCGCGCATAAAGGCTGGCTTTAACACGTATCGCAAGCGCAAATCGGCTACCTGATAACCGTTAATTTTGCGGGCTTCACTGGCCGTATTGTCTAGATATTGCTTACTAACGGTTTTGTAAATCAGGGCTGCTTTCAATTCCTTCAGCGGTTGCACTTCCAGTTTATGGGTCGAAATAAAATTAGGGGAAAAAGAAATATCCGTTTCGGTATAGTTATTTTCTACGGTTCCTTCAGGGTTATAATCGGCATCGTAAATGTAAACTGTTTCGGTATAATTCTGGATTTTATTCCGGCTTAAACCAACCGAGCTGCTTAATTCTACCAGGTTATGCAGGTTTAATGAACCAGCTAACTCCAGCCCAGTGCGGTAGCTGTCTTTAATATTGGTGCGCAGCGGCGAGCCTACATCGTTAAGTTGCCCGGTCAGCACCAATTGGTTTTTGTAATCCATATAATAATAATTAGCGTCGAGGTTGTATTTTATGTGGCGACCAGTTAAAGCAGGATTGCTGCCCCGGAGGCGGTAGCCAGCTTCTAAGTTATACATGGTTTCGGCTTTGGGTTCAGCTGCTCCTTTCCGATCCACAAAATCGCTGCGCACCGGCTCACGGTTCCCCACAGCGTACGAGGCATACAGCGTTTGATTTGGGGAAAGTGTGTAAGTAATACCGCCTTTGGGATTAAAGAAATTAAAATCAGCCTGTTGGGTTACGTCGCGCTTATCATCGTCGGTACCTTCTAGGTTGTAATTAATGGTGCGGTATTGCAAATCGCCGAACAAGCCTAATTTATTTGTTAGCTGGTAATTTACTTTGCCGTAAATATTAAAATCGGTTTTTAAAGCGTTTCCATCGTAGTACCGGTGCCGGGTTTCGCTGCCGGAAGCAAACCGGGCCCAGATTACTTCGCCGTAATGGTCGCCGTCGTATTGGTTCCAGCCACCGCCCAAAGTAGCTGTAAGGCGGTTGTTTTGTGGGTTATAGTTAAGGGCATAGGTAAGCCCATAAAAGTAATTGTCTAACCATTTCTGCCGAATCAGATCGGTGCGGCTAATGGTAGTATCGCCTAATACTACTGCCGGAATATTATAGTTAGCGAGTTTCTGATTGTTTTTGTATTGCTCGTAATAGCCTCGTCCGCGAATCAGGAAAAAAGCGCCTCCTAAATCAAAATGCCGGGCCAGATTTTTAGAATAATGTAACTGGTAATGATCCTGCTGGTAATTGTCGGTTTCGTTATCGTAGGTGAGCGAATTATATGTGCGATCAGTTTCCAGTTTATCCTGGGGAACGCCATTCCAGGCTTGGTAGGTTTTTTCCTTACCCGAGAAAGAGACAAAACGCAACATCCCGGTTTTGCCCAGGTAACCTGCCGAAAAGTAATATGATTTCAGATCGGAGAAAGCACGATCGATGTAGCCATCCGAAGAAATTTTAGACAATCGCCCATCGAAAGTAAATTTATCTTTGATTAGCCCGGTGCCAAAACTTACGCTATGTCGGCGGGTGTCGAAAGAGCCAATAGAATTAATGGCTTCGGCGTAAGCTTCCTGGTTAAAACCCAGCGTCCGAATATTTAAACTGCCCCCAAAAGCAGCTGCCCCATTAGTAGAGGTTCCTATGCCCCGCTGCACCTGAATATCCTGCACCGAAGAAGCCAAATCAGGCATATTCACAAAAAAAGTACCGTGCGATTCAGGATCGTTTATTGGAACACCGTTTACCGTTACGTTAATGCGCGTAATATCAGAACCCCGGATGCGGATACCGGTATAGCCTACGCCGGCACCGGCATCGGAATTAACCACTACCGATGGCGTTTGCTCGAGTAAATACGGTAAATCCTGGCCAAAATTACGCTCCTGAATCTGCGCTTTGCTTACATTAGTAAAAGTGGTACCGGTTTTTTCATTGGCCCGCGTAGCCGAAACTACTACTTCTTCGGTGCGATAGCTGGTGGGGTGTAATGCTACATTGGCCGTAATATCCTGGTTTATCGTAAGGGTTTGCTTATGGGCGGAATATCCAACATAGGAAACCTGCAGGATTTGGGTACCAGCCGGAATATTTGCTAACTGAAAGTATCCCTGGGTATCGCTGGTGGTACCAAACTGCCCTATCTGCACGGTAGCACCCATTAAGGGTTTTTGGGTTTGGGTATCTGTAATAGTACCGGTAACCGAAAACTGGGCAAAGGCTAGTAACGGGCACAGCAAAACAAACCAAAGGAAAGTAATTTTTTTCATCCTGCTAAAAATTTTAAAAGTGATGCGCAGGAATGCCCTTATAAAAGGTAACAAAGAAGAAAGTAACCGTTTTCCCTTCGCCGGCATTACCCGGATCAGGTTCAATGGGTATGATCTCAGCCCGTATTATTAAGGCACCCCTAAACTGTTAGCAAAGGTAAAAGCTTATTTATACAATAAAAACAACTACCGCTTATTTTTAAATTTGACCGAAAAATATTCTTGAAATAAATTTACCGCAACTACAAAAATTCATAAACTTAAACTACTCCGTTTCGTTATTAAAGTCAGAGCCCATTGGCTACCATATATAGCCATTTTGCTGATAATCAGGCACAAAATACAATACTAATTTGGGATGAATTTCGTATGATTAGCTTATTTTATACTTTCGCCGTTTTAACCATTTTGGCTTACTTTATGGTAATGCCAAAAAGAAAACTTAACAACCCGCCCTCTGAAGGAAACGATGACGATGGCGGCGAACCCATTGGCTACGATTTACCGGATCTGGATTTACCACCGGGTATCAGTTTACCCATCAACGACTTTGAACCGGATTACAACAAAAAGCCCTCGCGGGTTTTTGTGGATGAAGATGGCACTTTGGTTTTTTCTAAATAAAAGTGTAAAACCGAATCGGCAGGTGAAAATACGCGTTCTTGTTTTGTGCCCATTTTAAATATACTACCAGAAATAAATTTAATTCCGGCGGAATAAAAGCTAATAACAAACGAGGAGCTATAATAAGTAGCTCCTCGTTTGTTATTAGCGTACCCGGATGGTGTACGCGCAGGTAAACGACTCACCAGCAGCTAATTTATTAATACCTTCTTTTTGGGTTAACTCCCCGTTATCGCCTACGCTGCTGGCAATGCCGTGCCACGGCTCGAGACAAATAAAACCGGCGCCCGGTTCTTTCGTCCAGATGCCAAAATACGGAAAGCCTTTAAACTCGAAAGTCAGGCCGTGGTTATGTTTTAGATTTTTTAATTCTATTTTTTCGGAAGCGAGATTCTTAAACACCAGGGCATCGTGCAAAAACAAATCGTACGAAAGCGGCAGTTTGGTTTCATTTTTCAGCAACGGTTCGGTTTTACCGTTCAGCAAACCCTGCTCTAATAAATAATGTGCTTGCGTTTCAGGCTGCTCAAATTCCAGATAATAATCAGCAAAAGATTCGCCGGGCAGCAATGGGCAATTAAAAGCCGGGTGTGCTCCAATCGAAAAGTACAGATCTTCCTCAGCCGGATTCTGAACAGAATAAATGGTGTCCAAAGCATTGCCTTGTAGCCGGTAAATAATTTGTAATTGAAACGGAAACGGATAAACCGCTCTGGTTTCCTCAGAATCAGTTAACTCAAATACTAATTCTGTTGCGGATTGGCTGGCCAAAATAAAATCCATATCGCGGGCAAAGCCGTGCTGAGGCAATTCGTACGTTTTACCCTGGTAAGAATATTTGCCGTTAGGCAATTTACCTACCACCGGAAACAAAACCGGAGCGTGCCGGGGCCACACCTTTGCATCAGCCTGCCAAATATATTCCAGGTTATTTTGTTTGCTTTGGAAGCTGCGTAATTCGGCTCCGCTTGCTTTCACACCTATTTTATAGTTATCGTTTTCCAGGTAATAAATCATAGACAATTGAATTATAATGAAATAACTAATTACACTGCAGTTGTCGCAAGTTTAGCAAAGCTTAACTTGTGACTTTTAATAAAAGGAAGTTTTCAACTTCCTGCCAGTTGAAAACTGGCCTATAAAATATAGGCCAAAGTTACGCTTCACTAAACTTGAACCATACTACAATAAAAAGTTTGTAATTACCGGTTTGCATCAGGCGCAAAATATTATTTCACTAACCGTTCTACATGCAACAAAGCATTCTGAAACCGTTCTTTCTGATTACCGGAAATTTGCACAAAAGGAAAGCCATACTGCTCTAATTCTTTTCTATACCACTCGAAAAAAAATTGCCGCAGGTGGGGGTGTTCGCGTTGTTCGTCCGCCTCCCAGGGTAAATCCACATCCATGAGCAGGTATAAATTAAAATCCTGCTTTTCCAGGGCTTCCAGAATCCAGGTGGGGCAATAGCCAAACGCGTGCGTAAACCATATTTTTATTACGAGTAAATCGGTATCGGCGAATAATATTTTATTAGCAGTTGCGGTGGCTTGTTGTACGGCGGCTAACTGGCCCCGGGCAATATTTTGGATGTCCTGCGGGGAGTAGCGCTGCGGCAGTTCGGCAATGTAAGAACGGGCAAATTCGGGTACCCAAACCGTCTGGTAATGTGCGGCCAGTTGCGCCGCTAACGTTGATTTACCCGTAGATTCGGGCCCGGTAATGGCTACTTTTACGATGCGTTCGGACAAGCGTTTTAATTTAATTAAGCGGCCAGCAATCTTCTTTAAAACTGTAACCGGAACGTGCAGCCGCCATTTTCGGGTGAATGTACGGAAATTGTGCCGTTGTGTAAACGCATTATTTGTTTTGATAAGCTTAACCCAATGCCCGAACCCGTTTTTTTGGTGGTATAAAAAGGAATAAATATTTTATCCAGCGCTTCTTTTTTAATGCCGGGCCCGTTATCTGTAACTTCTAGTACCAACCGTCCTTTGTCGTTCTGATAAGCCGCTAACTTAATTCTTTTATCTTCTTGTTGCTGCAGAGCCTGCACGGCATTTTTAATTAAATTAATTAATACCTGTTCCAGTAAATTTTCGTCGGCTACCAGTATAATAGGTGGTGGAGAGTCTACTTGCAGCATTACGCAGTTCGCTTCCAGGTCAGGTTTCAGGAGCAAAACCAGCCGGTTAAATAAATCGGGCAGGTGAATATGGGTTAATTGCGGTGGCGGTACCTGTGTTAGATTCCGGAATTCGTGTACAAATTTTACCAGGCCTTCGCTACGCCGCTGAATGGTTTGCATGGCCAGTTGAATATCTGTTAAATCATCTTTCCGGACGAGGTGATTTTGGTCGGGGTGCCGCAAATGGTCGGTTAATTCTTCGCTCACACTGGCGGCCAGCGACGAAATAGGTGTAACCGAATTCATGATTTCGTGGGTCAGAATTTTTATAAGGTTTTGCCAGGCTTCCATCTCCTTTTCTTCGAGTTCCTGCTGAATATTTTGTACCGATAATATCCGGTATTCTTCGCCCCGGAGCCGTATTTCGATGGCATTTACCGATAACTGCACGACTTGCCCGGCCTGGTCAATTTTGAGTAAAGTTTTTTCGCCGTGCGGTAAATGCAGCAGCGCTTCGGTGGCTTTGGTATCTGATAATTTTAAATCGTGCAGGTTGTTTAAATGGTTTACACCCAGCAAGCGTTTGGCAGCACTGTTGAGTAAATGAATTTCACTGTTCTTTTTGTTAAACGAAATAATACCGGTACCCACGTGCTGTACCACCGTGCGGTAATAATGGGCATCGGCTTCTTTTTCGGCCCTTATTTCCCGGAATTTGTGGAGTACCTGGTTAAATTTCAGGTAAAGTTTGTCAAATACTTCGCCTTCGCCGCGCGGCGAATAGGTTTCGGTAAAATCGTCGTAATGAATAGAATCGAGAAATTTATTAAGTTGCTGGTTCGATTTTTCGAGATACCTAATCAGAAAAATAATTTGCAAGGATATTAGTACACCCAGAAAAATTAAAGTGCCGGTAAAACGGGACTGAAAATCTAAATACAGGAACAGCCAGAGCGTAAATGCCAGCGCCAGCACCCGCAGCGCCACCTGTACCCGGAAATTATTAAAGCTCATATTTTTCTAAACGCCGGTAAAGTGAGGCCCGCGATAAACCCAGTTCCTTGGCTACTTTCGAAATATTACCGTTAAATTTTTGCATAGCTTTCCGCACGGTTTCTTTCTCTACATCATCGAGGTTCAGCGTATCCATTTCTTCTTTAATTTGGGTGGATACGGGTTCTTCCAGAAAATAGAAATCTTCGGCCTGTAACCGGTTGTTGGTGCTAATAATGGTGGCCCGCTCAATTACGTGCTGCAATTCCCGGATATTACCCGGCCAGTTATACCGTTGCAATTTTTTTAGTGCTTCCGGTGAAATAGTTTTGAGCGTCCGTTTGTATTTCTGGCTGTATACTTCTAAAAAGTGCATCACCAATGCCGGAATATCTTCGGCACGTTCGCGTAAAGCGGGCAAGTGCAGTTCTACGGTGTTAATGCGGTACAATAAATCCTGCCGAAATTTCTGTTCCTGCACCATTTTGTACAGCGGCATATTGGTCGCACAAATCAATCGTACATCAATCGGAATAGGTTTATTGGTGCCTACTCGAATAATTTCGCGCCGTTGGAGTACCGTTAATAATTTGGCTTGCAGCGATAATGATAAATTACCGATTTCGTCCAGAAACAACGTGCCGCCGTTGGCAATTTCGAACCGGCCGATGCGGTCTTCGCGGGCGTCGGTAAAGGCGCCTTTTTTATGGCCGAAGAGTTCGCTTTCAAACAAGGTCTCGGTTACAGCGCCCATATCTACGGTGGTAAAAACCTTGTTAGCCCGCAGCGATTTTTGGTGAATAGTGCGGGCAATTACTTCTTTACCCGTGCCGTTTTCGCCCAACAACAAAATATCGGCATCGGTATCGGCCACTTTGTCAATCATGGCAAACAAGTGATTCATGCGGTGGCTTTGGCCGGTAATGAGCGTAAAGGGTTGCTGGTTTAGTTCAGTTAAGGCAGAATTTCGTTGTTTCAGGCTTTCTACTTCCTGATAAGATTGTTTTAATTTAGCAGCGGCCGAAAGGGTGGCAATTAATTTTTCGTTTTGCCAGGGTTTCAGCACAAAATCGGTAGCACCTTCTTTCAGGGCCCGCACGGCCATTTCTACGTTGCCAAAAGCTGTAATCATAATTACGACTGCCTTTGGGTCTATTTTTAATATTTCCTTAAGCCAGTAAAAACCTTCGTTGCCGCTCGAAATATCTTCGCTGAAATTCATGTCCAGCAGAATAATATCGAACTTCTCCTGGCCTACCAGGAAAGGAATGCGTTTGGGATTTTTTTCGAGAAAGACCGTAGGGCTGTGTTTTTTCAGCAGCATTTTGGCTGCAAACAGCACATCCTCGTTATCGTCGACAATTAATATTTTGCCTAAATTATTTTCCAATGTATTGGGAAGTATTTATTCTCTTGGATTATCCGAAATAATGCCAGTCTGTAAAAATGGCTTCATTGGCTTAATTTAGGCTTTTTAGTTTAAATATGGTGCAAAAGTGTTCGGGCCCGAACAAGGCAGGTGTTCAAAACTGAACACTATTGTCATTATCGAAAATCTCTTTCCCCAAAAGGAGGGTAAAAAATAATGCATTTGCAACTAAACCGTATTTAATTGGGTCAGTGGATTATAGGTAGTACTTGCTTAAACTAAACCGTATGAGAAAAATAGCCGCTGTTCTTGGTTTATTGCTATTATTAGGCTGCGAAGAAGATACCATTCATCCCATTAATTCTACTATCCAGATCGAACCTACTGAAATAACGGTGGGTACCGAAAAACGCATATTTCTGTCCTGTGCCACCGAGCAAACTTATATCTGCTCTAACTTTAATATTTTAACAACCCAGCAGGTACAGCAAAACCTTTTCCGGATCAACTTTTCCGGTATAGATAAAATTAGTTATTGTGCAAATACTTTGGGCCCGGCCCAGGCCAAAGTAGATTTAGGCGCATTGCCCAACGGTGATTACCTGCTGGAATTAAACAGTAAAACTTTCCGGAACAACGGTACGCTAAAAGTTACTGCCACCGAAATTAAACTGGATTTCCCGCACCAGGACGGCATTGCTATTATAAAGGAGGTATTTAAACGCTAATTTTATCCAGAACAAATTGCGTAAGCAGCTATTGAATCTTTGGCAATCAGCAGACGACTACAAATCAGAAAACTACCCGAGGGTTAATGAAACTGTCCGGACGGATGGCTATAAACCAATTCCCATGCCGCTCGTTTTCAACTGAGCCTCCAGTTGCATTTCGGTAGCTTTACACTTATGGGTTAAAATATCGGCATAAGCATCTACTTGCCCTTTTTCTTCTTCCATGGCGGTATAAATCTCTTTTGTTTTGCGCAATATATGCTCCGAGTTGGTTTTGTAAATGCTCCTCGCCTGCGTAATACGCGTGGTTTCTTTCTCCTGAGCTGCTTTAATTAAATCTTTTAATCGGCGCAGGTAAGTTGCTGCGCTAACCGCCGGCTCAACTAATGCCTGCGGCTCAGCATTAGCTTTAGGGGCTGTGTTATTTTCCGTGGGTTGAAGTAATTCCAGAATAGGTTGTACCAGATCCAGATATACTTTATGCCCTTCTTCAGTGGCCGCTAAAACTGCTTTAAATTCTTTCAATTCAGCCCGGTACCCAACTAGCCGGGCTAAATATTCATTTTTTTTCTTCTTCCAGTTTTTCAGCAACGAAACAAGTTCAATATTAATTTTATCCAGCTCATATTTAAGCTGCATAGGGCTTTTAATGTAATCAGTAGACATAATAATATTAAAAAAGAAGTAGTGTTCCGGTGTTGTGGCGAAGTAGATTTTACTTAAAGCCAAATTATTGCGGCAGGAAAATTTGATGCAAGAAAAACGAAGCGTAGTTTATCAGGAAATGGATTTGAGGTAGTTTAAGCCTTTTTGGGTTATCACGTACTGCTGTTTTATAGAATTCCGGTTTCGCTCCTGGTCCGATTTGATAAATCGTTGCTTTAACAAAACGGCCACATACCTTTTGTAATTATCAGTAGAAACCGGCACCCGAATGTGCTCTAATATGGTTTTCTGGTTATGCGGTTCTAAACAAAACTCCAGCATCTCTTTTTTAACATCGTCCAGGGGTATTATTTCTTTACTCGCCACCATACTTTACAGTTTAATTTATAATTTATTACAAAAATATATTATTTACCCTACAGAAAACACTGGTTATTTAACCCTGTTTTCTGTCTTTCAGCACCAGGTCCTGCGGATTAAAAGCCGCCTCCTTTAAGGTCATGCCTTCGTACCAACGGCAGTTGTAAAGGCCGGTCTTGGTTAGGTAATCAACGGTCATCATTTTATTACCAGATTTTGAAATTACGGAATCGCCCGTTTTGAAATTTTTAGGCATGTTATTAAAATAAAGTTGGTTAAAGGAAAATTTAGAGAAGCAAAAGGAGCAGACAATAAATATACAGGATGCGCCTGGCAGTATTATTTACAATTGCCAAGTGCTTGTTTTCAGAAGTTAAAAGTTAGCAAAGAGAAGCTTTTCTCTTTGCTAACCAGGAATATTGCATAAGCACAAGGCCTTCTACCTTTTCTCAGGGGCCTTCCCGACCGGAGCTGTATGCGGCATTAATTGCCGCTGAGGTACTAGCAATTTGCGTATTACCTCTGCTATATATTTAAGATTAATAACCATACCGGCTAAAATCAATAAAGAAAATAAGAATACTACGTTCATAAGCTGGTTGTTATAATTAGGTATACGTTAACTAATTTTTTTAACTGTAAATAGCTCAAAATAAAAGATTTATTTTAAGCCGGCCGGCCAAAACGACTGCTTTGGCCAACCTTTACCCAGGCAAAAAATTACCCGGGATTAAGTATTATTACTCTGTTACTTTACGGCTGCGAATCCCAGAAAAATATTACTTATTTAAGATTGTTATGGTAAACCTACGCGGCCATTACAGCCTTCTGTTCGCGCTCTAAGTAAGCCTGTTTACCAAATTTTTTGAGCATCCGGTAATCCGATCGCAAGGCGGCCCCAAACGAAGGACTTTCGAGGTAAGGCAAGTTAAATTCCAAGGCTGTCTTTTTTAGAATAACCGAAATAGCTGGGTAATGAATATGGAAGTATTTAGGAAAAAGGTGATGCTCTATTTGCAGGTTAAGGCTGCCCAATAAAAAGCCAACCAGTTTGTTATGCGTGGCATAATTGAAGCCTAAAACAAGCTTAAAAGCTATATCCGTATTTTTACCTATATAACTAGTAAAGCTACGTATTAATTTATAGGTAATACTAATAAATATTCGCTTGCAATAAAGAAGCCGAATTTATTTTAGCAAAATAGCTGTTAAAGCGCGTGCTGACTACTTCCAGGCAATTACTTTATTTCTAAATAATACAAAACCTGTTCACGCCCGAACACCAAACTGTTCAACTATGAACAGGTAATAAACTCCATTGTTTAATAAATACTTGTAAATCAACAAATTATTATAATGGCATATAAATTGGCCTAAGCATTTAAGCTGACAGAAACTTTCCTTATCGAATAGGTTTAAGAAAGAAGGTTATTCTTGTTTGGATTGGCTCAGTTAAATATTACCCAAGCTTAACTTCAATTTCCGGAAGTTCATCAGAATAAGTAAATTGTAAAAACAAAGCTATGCTGCACAACTACTTTAAACTGGCTTTTCGCAACCTGTGGCGAAACAAAGTTTTTTCCTTTATCAATATTGGGGGCCTGAGTCTAGGCTTGGCGTGTTGCATGCTTATTTTTTCGTACATCAAAGACGAAATTAGTTACGACCGTTTTCACGCGAAAAAAGGCCAGATTTACCGGATTACGGCTAATATTATTAACGAAGAAGAAGTAACTAAAACCGGCAGTACCAACATGGTAGTGGGGCCAGCCTTTAAGCAGGCAATACCCGAAATAGAAGCTTTCGTGCGGATGCAGGAAGACTTTTACATTGTGCGGCAGCAGGAAAACACTTTTAACCAGGAAGTAGTATTTGCCGATGAAAGCTTTTTCTCGGTATTTTCTTTACCCTTACTGTACGGCAACCCCAAAACAGCCTTAAGCAACTTCAACTCCCTGGTGCTTACCGAAAAAACCGCCCACAAATATTTTGGCAACACCCCGGCCATTGGCAAAAGCCTTGAGCTGAAAATGGGCGATACCTTTAAGCCGTTTGTGGTAACAGGCATCGCTAAAAACCCGCCCCAAAACTCATCGCTACAGTTCGAAGTGTTGCTCCCTTTTAAATATACCGAAACACATTTCCCTGATAACGCGTGGCTAGGCTTTTACATGAACACGTTTGTGGTTTTAAACCCATTGGCCGATCCGGAAAAAGTTGTACCTAAAATGAACCAGGTATTTCTGCAACAAGCCCGGCAACAGTTGCAGGAAGCTAAAGCAAAATTTGATTTTAAAAACCAGGTGCTATTTGGTTTGCAACCCTTACTACAAATTCACCTCGATACGGATTATGCTGATGTCCGGAATGGCTTAAAGTACGGCAGTAACCCAATTTACTCTTATATTTTAACCGGCATTGCGCTCTTTATGCTGCTTATTGCCTGCATTAATTTTGTAAACCTAACCGTGTCGAATTCGCTTAAACGCGGCAAAGAAATCGGCATCCGGAAAGTAATTGGCGGCAACCGCTTACAGCTTACTTTTCAATTTTTGTGCGAATCGTTCTTGTTGTGTTTCCTGGCTTTTGCTTTGGCGGTGGTACTGGTAGAACTTTCGTTGCCGTTTTTTAACGAAGTAGCCAATAAACGCCTGAGCTTGCCTTACCTGCTCGATGCTAAACTGGTAGCCGGTTACCTGGGAATATTTCTGATAACCGGTTTTCTGGCAGGTTTTTATCCGGCACTGGTTTTATCGGGTTTTAAGCCTATTCTGGTGCTGCAACACCGCTATAAATTTAACAGTAACGGCTACTTAGCCAAAGGCTTGGTAATATTTCAGTTTGCCGTAACTTCTTTTCTAATGATTGCCACCCTGGCCGTTTACGACCAATTTAATTTCTTAACGCATAAAAATTTAGGCTACAACGACGAAAATCTGGCGGTTATTCACTTGGGTCGCGGGCCCCATGATGAGGAGGTAAAATTATTTAAAAACGAACTGGCCGGAGAGCCCGGTATCCAATGGGTAGCCACAAAAGACGCCGGCCAAAATTATACGGTAGTTAAGGTTGATGGCAAAGAAATAGACTTTGCCATTAGCTGGATTGATGAAAACTTTTTGCCCGCCCTGCAGATTCCAATTGTAAAAGGCCGCAACTTTTCGTCGGCATCTCCGGCCGATGCGGAAAATGCAGTTTTAATAAACGAAACTTTTGCCCAAACCGCCGGCTGGATTAACCCCGTAGGTAAAAAACTCTATAACTTAAATGGCAATACCAAACCCATGACCGTAGTGGGCGTGGTAAAAGATTATCATTATGTTTCTTTAAAAGAAAAAATTGGTCCGCAGCTTTTTGTCGTGGGCGCCGGCGATGTTTGGGTAAAAATGAAACCTCAAAATATTTCCCAAACCCTGAAAATATTGGCCCAAACCCACCGCAAAATTCTTCCTTTTAAACCCTTCGAGCTTGATTTTATAAATACCCTGAACGAAAAAAATTACGAGCAGGAAGCCAAGTGGAAACAGCTCATAACCATGGGCGCTGTTTTATCTATATTTATTTCCTGCATTGGTTTATTCGGGCTGGCCACTTTGGCTATTCAGCAACGCACCAAAGAAATAGGCATCCGCAAAGTGTTTGGCGCTGCCGTTTCGGATATTGTGCTCATGCTTTCTACCGATTTTACAAAGGTCGTGGCCCTGGCCTTTTTCATCTCGGTGCCGGTGGGATATTACGCTATACATACCTGGCTGCAAGATTTTCCTTATCGCATTACTTTAAACTGGTGGCTGTTTGCCCTACCCTGTTTGGCTACGTTGCTGCTGGCCCTACTTACCATTGCGGCCCGCACCTTTAAAGCGGCCGTGGCCAATCCAATAAAAAACTTGCGGGTAGAATAACTGATTGAAGTCAGGATTTTCGCAAATTATTAAAAGTCCCCCTTCGGAGGGGGCAAGGGGGAGGATTTACACTATTAAAAACCATTTTGCGGAAATCTGAAAAGGAATTAAATAACTATAATCCCTTGGCAATATTTTCTAGAACCATCTAAAGATACATCCTGCCCAATACTGGTGCTCAACTTTTTAAATTAAGGTTAGAGCATAAAAGAAATTAAAACTCCCAATTTGCTACTATTATGCTGAAGAATTATTTAAAGCTGGCTATCCGGAACATGTTCCGCCATAAATTTTATTCCTTTATAAATATTATTGGGTTGGCTATTGGCATTGCCTGTTGCCTGCTGATTTTCCTGTACGTGCGCACATCGCTCAGTTACGATACCCACCATAAGGACGCCGATAATATTTACCGGGTTGTAACCGAGAACAAGAAAAGTGACCGACAACAATGGCTCACCTTAACGCCGCCCATGGTAGCGCCCACCTTGGTCAAAAATTTTCCGGAAGTAGAAGCCGCCGCCCGCCTGATAATATTACCCGGCAACCTGATAGAATACAAAGCGCATGAATTTTATGAAGATAATTTCTACCTCGCCGATTCTTCTGTTTTACAGGTATTAACCCTGCCGCTGCAACACGGCGATGCGCGCACGGCGCTTAACTCCCCGGATGCGGTTATTATTTCGGATGTAATTGCCCAAAAATATTTTGGTTCGGAAAACCCGATGGGTAAAATTATTAGCCTGAACAACGATACTAAATTAAAAGTAACTGGGGTGCTGGCTAAACCCAAAACACCTACGCACCTAAAAGCCGATATCATTCTTTCTTTTGCTTTTGCGCGGCAATTCTTTCCGGAGCGGCTGCAAAGCTGGAACTGGCACCAGTTTTATACCTACGTCCGTCTGAAAAATAATACTTCGGGCCCCGCCTTTGAAGAAAAACTAGCCCGCTTTACCGAAAAAGAAGTTGCACCCATTACGGCTAAAGCCGGTATTAACGATGTTTTCCATTTGCAGCCGGTAAAAGATATTTATTTGCGTTCCGGCCACTTAGAATACGACCAGCCCAACCGGGGTAACATTAATTTTGTGTATGCCTTTGCGGTTATTGCTTTATTTATTCTGGTTATTGCCTGCTTTAACTTTATGAATTTAGCTACGGCCCGCTCTTTAAAACGAGCCAAAGAAGTAGGTGTTCGCAAAGTAATAGGCGCCCACAAAGGCCAGCTCATTCTGCAATATTTAGGCGAATCGATCCTGATGACCTTGGTTGCTTTTTTACTGGCCATTCCTATTGTAGAACTAGCTTTGCCTTACTTTAACGAGCTATCCGGCGAAACTTTGAGACTGCATTTAGGTCAGGATTTCCTGGTAGTGGCGGGGCTACTGTTATGTAGTATTCCGGTTGGCTTGCTGGCCGGCCTCTATCCGGCTTTCTTTTTATCTTCATTCCTGCCCATCGATGTTTTAAAAAGTAATAATACCGGCAAAGGTTTTCGGCTTTCGGCTTTACGGCAAATATTGGTTATTACCCAGTTTGTCATTTCGGTGGTTTTAATTGCTGCTACGGCTATTGTATACCGGCAATTAAATTACCTTCAGCAAAAAGATTTAGGGTTTGATAAAGACCAGCTTTTGGTTTTTAATATGCAGAGCGATAAAATGCAGCAAGCCTACGAACAGGTAAAAACCGAACTTTTGCGCAACCCAAATATTGTTGCCGCTTCGGCTTCGTACGGCGAACCCGGCGGCCTGGTAGCCGGCGACGGCATCCGGCTGCGGGGCGATAAAGACAACCGGCCCATCAGCATGTTTACCGTAGATTACGATTATATCCCCTCCCTGAAACTCCAAATGGCAGCCGGCCGGCCGTTTTCTAAAAACTATAAAACCGATGAACAGCAGGCCTATATTATAAACGAAACCGCCGCAAAAGAACTAGGTTTTGGCACCCCCGAAAAAGCCTTGGGTCAGGAAATTATTTGGGATGAATGGCTGAACCCTGACAAATTGAAAATAGGAAAAGTGGTGGGGGTAGTAAAAGATTTTCATTATAAATCGCTGCACCAGAAAATAGAGCCGTTTATTATGCACGTGTATCCCGGCACTTTCAACAGAATGACTATCCGGATGCGCCCCGGTAATATTCCGGCAACCTTAACCCACCTGGAAAAAACCTGGAAAATTTTTGCGCCGGAATATCCTTTTGAGTACAATTTTCTGGATGAATATTTCGGAAAAATGGTAGAATCGGAACGCAAACTCAGCCAGGTATTTACCATTTTTGCCGGCTTGGCAATATTTATTGCCTGCTTAGGTTTGCTGGGCTTAGTGGCTTTTTCGGCGCAGCAGCGCACCAAAGAAATTGGCATCCGCAAAGTAATGGGTGCTTCGGTAACGCAAATCACCTTGCTCCTCACCAAAGATTTTACCAAACTGGTGCTAATTGCCATCCTGATTGCGACACCAATTGCCTGGTATGCCATGCATACTTGGTTACAAGATTTTCCGTACCGCATTACCATCAGTCCCTGGATTTTCTTCCTGGCCGGATTTATTTCGTTGTTGTTTACCTTAGTTACCGTTAGTTACCTGGCGCACCGGGCCGCCTCTACCAACCCCATCAAAAGCCTCCGTACTGAATAAAATATTTTAGGACTTTCGCAAAGTTATTGAAAGGTCCCCCTTTGGAGGGGGTAGGGGGAGGATTTACAATTTTAAAAAATCATTTTTACTAAAGTCCTAACTTATTCCGAAGGCTCTTCCTGGCGGTTCAGAAATCAATCTACATTCTGAACCGCCGTTTTCCTTTAGCTATTCAGCCTTAAAATTTGCGGTTGGTGTATAACCCATCAACTAAATTGTGCTAGTCATCGAGCGCTATAATTTATTTTCAGGTCAGCTGTTACTTTTTTATCAAACGCCAGTTACCCTCTTCGGATAAATATTTATTTGCCCAAGCAACCAATGTACTTAATAGAACATCTACCAGAATAAACAGGCCTTTACTTTGGAGCATAAATATATTACCTTAGCTGTACTCCCCAATAAATAATTGACAAACAATATTTTATAAATATTTACACCATAAATAAACCACTATGAAAAAATTAATCTTTGCCCTGGTTGTTGTGGCAGCGGTACTTTCTACTACCCTGCTGGCTTTTTCTCAAGACGATAAACAAAAACCTTATCTCGTAAAAAACTTTAGTTTAAACAACGGCGGTAACCTGGTAACCAGAACCTCGGGCGGCAGCATTAAAGTTACCGGTACTTCGGGCAACCAGGTTAAGGTAGAAATGTTTGTACGGCCGGCCAATTGGCGCAACCGCAACGAAGCCCCTTCTAAAGAAGTTTTAGAAAAATATACCTTTGACGTGCGCCAAGATGGCAATTCCGTTTACGCTGTAGCCGAACGCAAAGAGAAAAATTGGAAGTGGGATAATGATGATGCCCTGAATGTTTCATTTGAAATACAGGTACCTGAAAATATTGCCACTAAATTAAACACCAGCGGGGGCAGCATTAGCCTAGCCAATCTTACCGGCACCCAGGAAGCCAAAACCAGTGGCGGCAGCATCACCTTGAAAAATATTAAGGGCAATACCGTAGCCAACACTTCGGGCGGTAGTATAAATTTAAACCAATACCAGGGTAACCTGGATGCCCATACCAGTGGTGGCTCTATTAACCTGACGGATGCCCGGGGCACCTTAAAAGCCCGGACCTCGGGTGGCAGCATTCAACTGCAAAAAGTAGCCGGCGATATTGATGCCCGTACCAGTGGCGGCAGCATTCATGCCGATGTAACCCAGTTGGGCAAATATTTAAACCTGCATACCAGCGGTGGCAGCGTGCATGCTACCGTACCTAAAGGTCAGGGCTTGGATCTGGATTTAAGCGGTAATCGCGTAAAAACCACGCTTACAAACTTCGATGGTGAATCCGAAACCAACCGCGTTAAAGGCCGGATAAACGGGGGTGGCATTCCGGTAAAACTGAGCACTTCGGGCGGTACCACCGAGTTAGCTTACCGGATGTAAAGTATTTAATACAGACCGTTTAACAATTTAAAAAACCACCCCTGCCCCTCCTTGAAAATAAGGAGGGGAGCCCGGCTACCGGTTCGTCTTCCGCTTTTCCCAGAAGGTGTGTTGGGGCTCTATATAATACAAAATACCCTGGCCCGAAAATATTAGGTCAGGGTATTTTTTTATTCCGTTCCGAAAATATAATTTACCGTCGCTTACCTATATATAGCCAAACTTATCTATGCTGATTACGCTGAAAGATATCGATAAATATTACGCCAGTGGTTTCTCCCGCACCTACGTGCTCCGCAATATTAACCTGGAAGTACAAGAAGGTGAATTTATTTCTATTATGGGGCCATCAGGTTCTGGAAAATCGACGCTGCTAAATATTATTGGTATGCTGGAAGAACCCTCCAGCGGCGAATATTATTTCTTAGACAAGCCGGTACATAGGATTAAAGAGAAAGAGCGCACCCAACTCCATAAAAGTTTTATCGGGTTTGTATTCCAAAGTTATCACCTGATAGATGAGCTAACGGTTTATGAAAACATCGAAACGCCCCTGCTTTACCAGGATGTAAAATCCTCGGACCGCAAAGCCAAAGTAGCCGATATTCTGGATAAATTTAATATTGTAGGTAAAAAAGATTTATTTCCCACGCAGCTTTCGGGCGGGCAGCAGCAACTGGTGGGTATTGCGCGGGCGGTAGTAGCATCGCCTAAATTAATTCTGGCCGATGAACCTACCGGCAACCTGAACTCCCGCCAGGGTGAAGAAATAATGGAACTCTTCCAACGCCTGAACCAGGAAGGCACCACTATTATTCAGGTAACACATTCTGAGAAAAATGCTACCTACGGCTCCCGGATTATTGATTTGCTGGATGGCTCAGTGGTGAAAGCATAATAATTAAACAACCGGTTCCGGCGATCGCATTGACTTTCGCCATTCCCAATACCCTTGGGCCGCAATAATCAGGAATATAAAGTAAAGGCCTGCCGTGAGGTGGGCTTCTTTTTTCCAGTAAAGCCCTACGTAAAAAATATCGACCAACAACCAGATTATCCAGTTTTCAATTTTCTTTCGGGTAAGTAATATTTGAGCCAATACACTAAAAGCAGCCAATATAGAATCGAGCCACGGATAAGACGCATCGGTAAAGCTTTGGAAATATAGCGCCATCAGCACACTCGTAATAATACCCGTAACCACCACCAACCCAATTTGCTTTGGCTGCAGCCGCGTAACCGGCAACTCCAATTTATTTTTGCCGCCGTAAAGCCACTCGTACCAGCCGTATAAATTAGAACCCAAAAAGAATACCTGCAGCCACATATCGGCATACAACTGAATTTCGTAGAAAAAAATAAAATAGCAAGCGACACTTATTAACGCAATGGGCCACGTCCAGACATTTTGCCGGGCAGCCAGCCAAACGCACAAAAGTCCGGTTATCGCGCCTACTATTTCGTATGTATTCATTAATTATTAATTTCTAATCTTTTAATTGATAATTGCTGATTGTTTACTGATAATTGTTAATTGATAACTGTTCTCTGATAACTGAATAAATGCTGCCCGAAATTACAGTAACTGAACTTAGTAAAAAAATGGCCGCCGGCGAAGACATCTTATTAATTGATGTGCGCGAACCGGTAGAGTACGAAATTTGCGCTTTGACCTCGGTTTTAATACCACTCGCCGAGATACCTAAAAAACTGGAAAATATTCCCCAGGACAAACCGGTAATATTGGTTTGCCACCACGGTTTCCGCAGCGCTCAGGCCCTGCAATACCTGCAACAACGTTTTGGTTATAAAAACCTGCTCAATCTCAAAGGTGGTATCCACGCCTGGGCCGAACAAATAGACCCCACCATGCCGGTGTATTGAGGTTGGTTGTTTTACCACCCCTAGCCCCTCCTAAAATAGGCGGGGAACTCCGCTGATGCGTTTTCTACGGCTAACTTTTCATAGTTAATATTTCTTCAAAAATAATATTTGGGTAGGCAGAAAGACAGCAGCTACGAAGCAAATGACATCAGTTTGGTCATTCGGGCCTTTCAGGTTTCCGGTGCGCAGCATTCCGACGCAGGAGGAAAGGAAAGATGAGCAGCCCGAATGACCAAACGGGGCCCCGCGGCCGGAAGCAAACTTAGGCTTTAAACATTTATTAGCACCTCAGCATTGAAAGATGGAATCTTTCAAAAGAAATCCAGTACTTTCTTAATTCCAAACATTATTATTCCATAAATGCTGCCAATTCCAAAATTTATAGTAACTTTACACGGCAAATAACAAAACGTATTTGCAATGTCTTCCTCCCAATCCAAGATAATTTTTGAAGCCCTGACTTACGACGATGTGCTTCTGCTCCCGGCTTATTCCCAGGTTTTACCCCGCAACTGCGATACTTCTACCCCGCTCACCCGCAACATCCGGCTAAATATTCCGTTAATTTCGGCCGCTATGGATACGGTAACCGAGGCAGAACTGGCTATTTCGATGGCCCACGAAGGCGGTATTGGCATTATCCACAAGAACATGTCCATTAAGAAACAGGCCAACATGGTCCGGAAAGTAAAACGTTCGGAAAGCGGCATGATCCTGGACCCGGTTATTCTGGACGAAAAAGCGGTGCTGGGCGATGCGCTTAAGCTCATGCGGGAATATAATATTGGTGGCATACCAGTTACCAACGGCGACCGGAAATTAGTGGGTATTATTACCAACCGCGACATTCGGTTTCAGAAAGACAAAACGCAGCCGATTGCCGAAATAATGACGCGTGACAACCTGATTACTGCTAAAAAAGGTATCAGCCTGACCGAAGCCGAAGATATTTTGCAGCAATACCGCATCGAGAAACTGCCTATTGTAGACGGCGACGGTAAACTGGAAGGATTAATAACGTATAAAGATATCCTAAAAAGAAAAGACCGGCCCAATGCCTGTAAAGACGAGTTTGGCCGTTTGCGCGTTGGCGCCGCTGTTGGCGTAACCCCCGATACCCTGGCCCGGGTAGCAGCCCTGGTAGAAGCCGGCGTAGATGTAATTAGTGTAGATACGGCGCACGGTCACTCGCAAGGGGTATTGGATGCGGTAAAAGAAATAAAAAAACAATTTCCGAAGTTAGATTTAATTGCCGGTAACGTAGCCACCGCCGCAGGTGCCAAAGCCCTGGCCGATGCCGGCGCCGATGCCGTTAAAGTTGGTGTTGGTCCGGGCAGTATTTGTACCACCCGAATTATTGCGGGTATTGGGGTACCCCAGTTATCAGCGGTAATGGAAGCTGCCCGCGGCCTGGAAGGTACTGGCGTGCCGGTAATTGCCGACGGTGGTATTAAGTTTTCCGGCGATATTGTAAAAGCAATTGGCGGCGGTGCCAGCACCGTTATGATTGGTTCTTTGCTGGCTGGCACCGAAGAAGCGCCCGGCGAAATGCTTTTGCTCGAAGGCCGTAAGTTTAAAACTTACCGGGGCATGGGCTCAATTGAAGCAATGGAAGATGGCTCGAAAGACCGTTATTTTCAGGATGCCGAAGACGACATGAAAAAACTGGTGCCCGAAGGAATTGTGGGCCGGGTACCGTATAAAGGCGCAGTGGCCGAAGTGCTTTACCAATTAGTAGGCGGCGTTCGGGCCGGTATGGGTTACTGCGGGGCAGCTACTATTGATAAATTGCAGGAAGCCCAAATGGTTAAAATTACCGGTGCTGGTTTACGCGAAAGCCATCCGCATGATGTTCAGATAATTAGAGAAGCGCCAAATTATAGCCGGTAAAAAAATAGATTTTTTTTAATATATTTAAACTTATTTTTGGGGAAAAGAGTAGTTTTTAAAAGGCTCCGTCTCTAACCACCAGGTTTAAGATTTGGGCCAAAACTACTTTTTTTTACCCAAGGTAACTTTTTGTGCCGTTATATTTTAAATATACCTTACAACAACTTAATCGTAGCGAAAAAGAATAGTCGGTTATTCATGCCAGATCAGATAAAGCTTAAAAAATATTTTATTTTTATTGCGGTTTTAAGCTGGGGGTTGCTGGTAGGTAGTACCATCTTTTATTCTGCTACACACGGTAAGGCTACCCCCCAAACACAGCTTGCAGATTTTTTATCTTATGCCTTAAAAGCAATTTTTGTTTTTTCTGTTTTCATGGTGCAGCGCATCCGCGTGCAGAACTACAAAGGCCTTGATTTATTAGGTTACCTCTGGAAACTTTTTTTTCGGGCGGGTATTACGGCCTACATCTGCGCAGTAATGTACTTAGGGTACAACTGGCTCAAACCAGATCATCCTGAACCCAATAATTACCTGCTGCATATATTATACGCCGTAAACTTTGCATTCTTTGTTTATTTTATTGGCAAAGCTTTTCACATCTGGCGCGTACTTATTCTCCACCAGAAAACCAAAGCCTTAATGCTGGAATGGAAAATATTTGAGTGGGCGCTATTTGGCACTTTAATCCTGTCGCTTTTCCAGTTTAGTTTCCTGGATTTTATTTTTATTCCCCTTCAGCCCCTTTTGGCTATTTATGCTGTGTTTCTAAGCTTCCACCTGAAATGGGTAGCCTACATTACGGGTGGCAAAAAATGGCGAGTCATTTTACTTTTACTCGCTATTCTGGCCAGCATGGGCATTTTTATTCAGGTATTTATTTCGCTCAATAACCAGCTTACGGTTTACAACGATTTTCTGGATAATCCTTTTATCCGGTTAACTACCTTATTTGTGCTGGTATACCCCGCATTTTCATTTTTAGTAGCTTTATTCAGTCTGCCTACTGCTTCGGTGTTCGAACAAAAACGCTCCGATCTGCTAAATTTCCAACGCCTGACCCAACTCATTCAGAAAGGCGAAGACAAGCCGCAGGTTTTTAAAACTTTTTTCGAAAGCGCCGTTAATGCGTCTGGTTCCGATGCGGCCTGGCTCGAACTGCTGGATGAAGAAGGAGCCGAAGTAATTGAGTTTATAAATATACAGGAAGAACAACTTCAGAAAATCCGGAGTGAAGTGCAGAATGCGGTTGGCCACAATTTCGACTACGTAAATAACAATCTCGATAACAGCCAGCTCCGGCGCCTTAACCTGCCTTACAAATCTATTTATGTAACGCCTTTACGCGCAGCACAGCGCACCTTTGGTATTCTGTACTTATTAAAAGAAGTAGAGCAGGGTTTCGACCGGGAAACTATTAATGTAATCCGGACTTTTGTCAGCCAGACCAACCTTACCATCGAAAATTTACGCCTGGCCGAAGAAGCGCTGCAAACCGAACGCTACAAAGAAGAGCTTAAAATTGCCAGTACGGTACAGGAAAGCTTAATTCCCAAAACCTTCCCCAGCGATAGCTGGTTCGAGATTAGCTGCTTTTCGCAGGCGGCCAAAGAAGTAGGCGGCGACTTCTACGACTTCCTGCAATTAAGCGAAGGCCGGATTGCCATTATTATTGGCGATGTGTCGGGCAAAGGTATTTCGGCGGCTTTTCACATGGCCCAGATGAAAGGTATTTTTCATGGCCTGATGCAGGATGACCTGGAACCGGTGAAATTTATGGTAAAGGCCAATAACGCGCTTACCCACTGCCTCGAAAGAACCTCGTTTATTACCAGCTCGTTATATATAATAGATTATAAGTTAAAAGGAATATTTTTTGCCCGGGCCGGTCATTGTCATACCTTGTACTACAATTCTATGACCGAAGAAACCTTTTACTTTAACACCGAAGGTTTGGGGCTGGGCATTATCCGGGACCAAAACTATAGTAAGCGCATTCATAACATGCACTACGATTATAACCCCGGCGATGTAATGGTAATTTATACCGACGGCATTGTAGAAGCCCGCAACAAAAATCAGGAAGAATACGGCGAAGAACGCCTGCGCGAGATGCTTACCCAAACATATCACCTGGAAGCGGACGATATAAAATACGCGATTGTTAACGACGTTAATGAATTTAGTCAGGATATGCCCATCCACGACGACCAGACCCTGATAGTAATTAAGTTTAGAAATGTTCAACCAAACTTTTCCGCTTGACGTAATAAAATGGCTATGAAAATAACACAAGAGATTAAAGACAAAACGATCACCATTAGTTTAAACGGTGAATTAGATGCGAGTTCTTCTGTATTATTAGACGAAGAATTATCAAAACCTGAGATTATGCTCTTCAACAAAGTACTCGTTGACTGCGAGCATCTTAATTACATTTCTTCTGCCGGCTTAGGGGTATTTATCTCCCATCTGCAGCGTTTCGAAGACGCTCAGATAAAACTCATCTTCTTTAACATGCAGGAAAAAGTTAAAAACGTTTTCGAGATTCTGGGGCTCGACCTGCTGATGACCATTGTCTCTACCTACGACGAAGCCATGACCGTTTCGAATGAATAACTCGATCAGGATTAGAAGTAATAAGAATAACCTGAAAGTAGTAAGAGATTTTGTAACCAACTACCTTAGTCCTTATACGCTGGCAGAAAAAGAATTAAATCAGATTATTTTGGCTGTAGATGAAATTACAGCCAATTTAATTATTCATGCCAATAAAGAAGACGAGAGTAAGTTTGTGAAACTGGCTATTTTTCAGACCGGAGATACTTTTTTGTTTGAATTATCGGACAACGGCCATTCTTTTAACCAGAAAAACTACAAAGAGCCCGATATTAAAAAAATAATTTCGGAGGGCGGCAAAGGCGGTATGGGGGTGGCTTTGGTTAAAAGAATAATGGATAAAGTTGAGTTTACGACCCAGGGCACGAGCAATATTTGCCGGCTCTACAAAAAGGTGCATCAACCCGCCTGAAATTTCAGGTGAATGCTGCCCTACAATATTATTAACACTTAAAACTTTTTGCCGCCGCTATATTTTTACACCTGATATTAATGTTTTTACCTTATCCTTATATAAAAAGGCCCAGATGGGTTCCTGTATAAGGATTTTTTTATGTTCGTTTAAATTGGCCGTTTTAACTTAAAACCAAAACCCTTTTCTCTAAATGTTCTCTTCCCGGTACTGCCTTTAATAAATTTAAATTTTCCGTTAATATTTTCGTTACCTAATTTGGATTAACCAATCTCCTAATTACTTATAATAGTTAAAAATTTAGTAAAATTGCAGTCAGAGATTTCTTCTTTTAATTTATACCTTATTAGCAGGTATGCTTTTTCTTTGTATGCGTAAAAGCTTCTTTTATTTTGGTGCCACGGTGTTGCTTCTGGTGGGTTGTAAAGGCACGCAACCCCAGGCCAGTAAAGAACCGGTAATAGAAACCCTGGGCGACCGGCCGGTTTACACTTCTGAATTTGAGTACGTTTACAACAAAAACAATGGCAGTGCCGAGAATGCCTACACCCGGGCCAGTATTGAGGAATACCTGGAACTTTATACCAATTTTAAGCTCAAAGTAATGGATGCCGAAAGCCGGGGCCTCGACACCACCATGGCATTCCGGCGGGAACTGGATGGGTACAAGCAGCAGTTGGCGCAGCCCTACCTCACCGAAAAAAGTGTCACCGAAAAATTAATCCGGGAAGCTTATGACCGGATGAAGCAGGAAATTAATGCCTCCCATATTCTCATTGGCGTAGCACCCGATGCTGAACCCAAAGATACTTTAGCAGCCTACAATAAAATTCTGGATTTACGCAAACGCCTTGAGGCCGGCGAAGATTTTGCCAAACTAGCTCAAACCTATTCCGAAGATCCTTCGGCCAAAGAGAACAACGGCAAGCTGGGTTATTTTACCGCGCTGCAAATGGTTTATCCATTCGAAGATGCCGCATATAAAACCCCGGTAGGACAACTTTCTAACCCTATCCGGACCCGTTTTGGCTACCATTTAATTAAAGTAAACAGTGTACGGCCGGCGCAAGGCGAAATAAAAGTATCGCATATTATGGTGCGGGCTACGCCGGGTATGCCCAAAGCCGATTCGGTAGCCGCCAAAAGAAAAATAGATGAAATCTATACCCGGGTGGCCCGCAAAGAAAACTGGGACCGGCTGGTAGCTCAGTTTTCGGAGGATGTGAGCTCGAACCAGAACGGCGGCGAATTGCCCTGGTTTGGTACCGGCCGCATGTTGCCCAGCTTTGAGGAGGTAGCCTTTAAATTAGCCAAACCCGGCGATATTTCGAAGCCCGTACAAACTCCCTACGGCTGGCATATTATTAAATTACTGGAACGCCGCAGCCTGCCTACTTACGACGATATGGAAACTTCGCTGCGGAACCGGGTAGCCAAAGACTCCCGCTCCGAGTTAAACAAAGCGGCTTTTATCAAGCGCATCAAAACCGAAAATAATTTTCAGGAAGTAGCGGCCGCCAAGCAGTACGCGCTGGGTCGTGCCGATTCTTCGCTGGTAAAAGGAGTCTGGAAAAATAGCTTTCCCGATAAAGAAACCAATGTCACATTATTTTCTATTCAGGATAAAAAATACCAGGTAAAGGATTTCTTCTCTTATGTAGCGCAAAACCAGAAAGCCCGGCCTAACGCTTCGCCGGCCCATGCCATGCAGTTGCTCTACGATAGCTTTGCCGAACAATCTTTGCTGACTTACGAAAAAGAAAACCTCGAAAACAAATACCTGGATTACAAGATGCTGGTACAGGAATACCGCGATGGCATTTTATTATTTCAGTTAATGGATGAGAAAATCTGGTCTAAAGCCATTGAAGACACCGTTGGGCTACAAGCTTTTTTTGCGCAAAACCGCGAAAATTATAAATGGGACACCCGGGCCGAAGCAACCATTCTGAGTGCTGCCAATAAACAAATTCTGAATCGGGCCCAGCCGCTATTAAATGCAGAACGCTACGAAATCCGCAAAAACAAGCCGGCACCGGTGCTGTTTGCAGCCAATGCAACCACCCTATCGGCCAAAGCTACTGCTCAGCTCGATGAATTAGTTAACCGCTTATCTGCCGACCCGAACTTATCGGTGGCTTTAACCGGTCTGGCCGATGCCCGCGAGGCTGCCCGGAAAAATATACTGGTTCAGGAACGGGCGAATCAGGTAAAAGATTATTTGCAGAAAAAAGGCGTACCGGCCAGTCAGATAAGGGTAAATCCACCGCCTGCCACCGCCAACCGGCAGCGGGCGGTCAGCCTCGATTTATATTCGAAAGACGTAAAAGTACTGGAACAAGCATTCAACGAAAATAATCCGCTGGCACTGCAGGTAACCAAACGTAGGTTTGTAAAAGGCGAAAATAAAATACTGGATAAGGTAAATTGGCAGGAAGGCACTTATACCTTAGAGCAGGATGGCCGGGTTTATTTAATTCGGATAGATAAAATATTGCCACCGGGTTACAAAAACCTGAACGAAACCCGCGGCGTAGCCACCTCCGACTACCAGAATTACCTCGAAAAACAATGGGTAAACGAATTACGGCAACGGTACCCCGTAGTAGTAAATCGGGCCGAAGTAGATAAACTGATTAAAAAATAAAGCCTTAAATATAAAAACGCTGCTGGTAAGGCAGCGTTTTTATTATATGGTTATATTTAGGTACCTTTACTTTTCTTTCGGAAGTAAAATTTTTTTCTAATATAAAACGTTATCGATCAGTAGATTTTAGCGCACTAAACAGGCCTGATTCTACTGGCTCATAATTACCCAATTCAAATGATATCTAAATTTAGTTTACCTTTTTTAAGTAAACATACTTTCTTATTACTGGCTTTTTCTTTGGTAACTTCTTTTGCCTGGGCGCAGCAACGCCCTAAAGCAATTGATGGCATTATTGTTAAAGTAAATAACCAGATTATTCTGCGTTCCGACTTACAGACGGCTATTGCCCAGGAAGAAGCCCAGGCCCAGAAAAAAATCGCCGATCAGGACCGGTGCAATATTTTACGCGCCCTGGTGCAGCAAAAATTATTAGTTGCCCGCGCCGAAATTGACTCGGTGGTGGTAGACGAAGAAATGGTGGAAGGAACGCTGGATCAGCGAATGGGCTATTTTGTGTCGCAGATTGGTAGCGAACAAAAACTGGAGGAGTACTACAACAAAAGCATTAAGCAAATAAAAGACGATTTGCGCAAGCCCGTTCGGGAGCAGTTGATCGCCGAGAAAATGCAGTCGGAGATAACTCAAAAACTTTCGGTTACGCCCAACGATGTTAAAAAATTCTTTAATCAAATTCCGCAGGACAGCTTGCCTTACTTTTCTACTGAGGTAGAAATTGGTCAGATTGTAAAATTAGCCAGCGTAAGTAAAACCCAAAAAGACGAAGTACGCAACCGCTTACTCGAAATGAAAAAACGCATTCAGGGTGGCGAAAGTTTTGCAGAACTGGCAAACCAATATTCGGAAGACCCGGGCTCCGCTAAAACCGGCGGTGAGCTAGGCTTTATGAAGAAGAGAATGCTGGTACCCGAATACGAAGCTGCCGCACTCAAACTAGAGCCTGGCCAAATTTCAGAACCAGTTGAGTCCCAATTTGGGTTTCACCTGATTCAGTTAATTGAAAGACGGGGTGAAGAATACAATACCCGGCATATTTTACTGAAGCCCAACAGCACCGAAATTGATATGGATGCTACTGCTGCCGAACTTAATAAGCTGCGCGACCGTATTCTGAGCGATAGCATTTCTTTCTCGAAAGCAGCCAAAGAATTTTCGGATGACAAGCCAACCAAAGATAATGGCGGTTTAATGATGAATCCGCGCGATCGGAGCGCATTTATTCCCTTGGATTTGGTAGATCCGTCTATCTTCTTTATTATCGATACCATGGAAGTAGGCAATATTACCAAACCACTGGAGTACCGGACCGACGATGGCAAACAGGCTATGCGCATTATTTACCTGAAGTCTAAAACGCCGCCGCACCAGGCAAACCTGAGAGACGATTACCAGAAACTGGCCACTTATGCTTTAAATGAGAAAAAAAGAAAAGCCTTATCGGATTGGTTCGAAAAAAATAAAAACACGGTTTACATCGATATCGATCCAGAATTTAATAATTGTGATATCTTGCAAGGCAATCTCTTTTAAAGCCGCATGAGGAAATTTAACTCGGACAAAGAAGCAGCCGATTCGCTGCACCAGGCCTATTTGGGCCTTAATAAAGAAATTTCTAAAATTATTATTGGACAGGATGAGGTAGTACGCCTGGTACTAACCGCTATTTTCTCGCAGGGGCATTGTCTCCTCGTAGGAGTACCGGGACTGGCTAAAACGTTGCTCATCCAAACCATTGCGTCGTCGCTGGATCTTTCGTTTAACCGTATTCAGTTCACGCCCGATCTAATGCCTTCGGATATTGTGGGTTCTGAAACCATGGATCAGAACCGAAACTTCCAGTTCGTAAAAGGGCCGGTATTTGCCAATATTATTCTGGCCGATGAAATAAACCGGACCCCGCCTAAAACCCAGGCGGCGTTGCTCGAATCGATGCAGGAATATTCGGTTACGGTGGCTGGTCGACGTTACGACTTGCAACGGCCATTTTTCGTACTGGCTACCCAAAACCCCATTGAGCAGGAAGGTACTTATCCGTTGCCAGAAGCCCAGCTAGACCGGTTTATGTTTAATATTAACCTGGATTACCCAAGTTTTGAATCGGAACTGCAAATTGTAAAAAATACGACCTCCGATTTTAGAAACACCATCGAAAATGTTTTACACGGCGATGATATTATGGCCTATCAGCATTTGGTAAGGCGGGTACCGGTAGTAGATAATGTAGTGGATTACGCGGTGCGGTTAGTACACAAAACCCGGCCCAACACCCCAATGGGTGCGTCGCAAGCTAGCCAATATTTAGAATGGGGCGCCGGTCCGCGGGCTTCGCAGCATTTAATTGTGGGTGCCAAGTGTAATGCGCTGCTCAACGGCAAATATTCGCCGGATATAGAAGATGTGCAGGCAGTAGCCTATCCTATTCTGCGGCACCGAATTGTCCGGAATTTTAAAGCCGAAGCCGAAGGTGTTACCGTTGACAGCATTATTAAGAATTTACTTTAGAAAAATTTATACCCTACAGCAAAGGCCTGTTTAGTACTTGTATTAAACAGGCCTTTGCTTTTACCACCATGGGGTTTTAAGTAGCAATAACATTGTTTAAAAAGTAAATGGCTTTTGTCTAACTTTACCCGCAGATCAGCGGTATTAATAAAAATAACCTCATTCTTTTAAAAGAAGCATGGAAGCCAAAGCCCTTTACGAATTATTTGAACAAAACCTGAATACAATATTAGAAGTTCTGCACAGCGATGTAGAGATACAGCGCACCCCATTTCAGACGTCGTTACCCCTGGAAATTAAAATTTTGTGCACAGTGCTTAACACCACCGGCGAAAACTTTGGCGTACAAGCCGATAATTTAAACGCTGTAAGCGAATTTCATGACTTGTACGTCCACCAGAAAGACCACGCCTCGGTGGCCATGCAAAAAATTCTGAACGACAAACGCTCTTATATGAAAACGCCCGAAGGTACCGTGCTGGTGAAAGAACTGCTGATCCGGCGCTTAGAATATTTTAACGAAGCAGCCCGGGTACTGAATGTAATGGCCACCCAAAAAGCGTTGGGCAGTCCTTTACAGTACGACTATAATGGGTCTAAAAAATAATCTGGCAACGATGGGTAAAAATTGGTTATTCGTTTAATTTCTTTTTCACCAGCATGGCCGAAATAGCAGTAGAAACCGAATTAATAACCGAACGCCTACGGTTACGAACTTATCAGGAAGCCGATGCAGAAGCCTTCTTAACCTTAATTCAGGAAAACAAAACCCGTTTAGCACCCTCCTTCCCCAGCCGGGTGCGGGTAACCAACCGTTCCGAAGAAGCCCTGCGCTTGATAAAGCGGTTCCGGGTAGATTGGCAATTAGGGCAGGTATACGCCTTTGGTATTTGGCGTAAAGAACAAAACGTATATATTGGGGATATTTCGCTAAAGAATTTTGACAATTCAATCCCAAAAGCTGAAGTTGGCTACTACTTGGCGGCTGCCTCGGAAGGAAGAGGTTACTGTACCGAAGCTTTACGGGCCGTTACTAATTTTGCTTTTGAACAGCTAGACGTAAATAAATTATACATCCGTTGTTCGCTTGGCAATAACCGGAGTTACGCACTGGCCGAACGCTGCGGTTACCAGCGCGAAGGCTTGGTCCGGCACGATTTCCGGGACCACACCCGCCAGCTCATTGATGTTTACTACTACGGCATTACCCGCCCCGATTACCGGGCTTTTTACCAGAACTAATTCCAAACCACCATCCGAAGGTTAAAATAGTTGGAGTAATTAATGTTGGCTTTACCGGGTGGCAGTAAGCTTATTTTTTCCGTTTGGTTACAAATAAATCGGTATTATAACGCACGTAAAATGAACTGGAAAACTCCAGTTGCGGATCGTTAAAATCGTAGAGTGGTTCCAGGCGTAAGGTCAGAAACATATCTTCCAGCAGTTTTATATCGTGGCTAAAGCGGAGAATGAGTAGTTCCCGCTCTTTTTCTAAATAATTTGGTTTTTTAAAAGTGGTAGAGGCCGATTGAAACAAGCGTCCTCCCTGCTCCGCCAGATAACCATTCCCCCGCCAGTAACTCAGCATCACATTTTGCACCCGGGTATCTAAACCAGCGTTCAGGTAAAGGCCCGTACCACTGGTAAAAGGATATTGATACACATTGGAGAAGTCTTTAAACCCAACTAAATAATTTTCGGTATGCCAGGCCTTCCAGAAGTTACCATCGATGCTCTTCCGGAGTTTAAAACCAACGGCCCCGTTAAACAAAGTTACCAGCGGTAAACTAGCGGCATCTATCTGCCCGCCTTTGTGCTGTGCTGTAAACTGCACCGGCAAACTTAATCGCCAGCCCCGCACCTCGTCCTGGAACAAGCGCTGTTCTGCACTTAGGCCGCCGGCAATTTCTTCCCGGAACGGATCGCCCTTGTAAATCATTTTTTCCCAATCAATCCAGGAGTCGAGCCAGAGCTTATCGCGGTGCCAGATAAACTGAATGCCGTTTTCCAGCGGGTCGTTTATTACTTTCTCTAAATCGTACAGGGGCTCAATATAGCGGTGACTAACGTTGGCCTGCAAATTGCCGAACAGCAATTGATAATGCGGTTTTTGGAGCTTAACTGTAAACGTAGGCCTTACCTGGTTATAGCGGGTAGTGCCGAAATCCTGCCACAAGAGCGCCCCCGCCTCTATCCGAATAAATTCGGCCGGAAAATATACCAGCTTCGGATTCAGGTGGTAGCCGAATAAAGTATAGCCATCGGCAATATCGTTAAAGTATTCGTTGTTCTTCAGAAATCCGAAAGCATCCAGCCCAATCCGGAAATCCTGGTCGTACTCGGCTTGTACGGTAAGCTTTTTTTCGAGCGCCGAATTATCGAGCTGGGCATAAGTAATTCGGACCGAAAAGGTTAAAAACAGGAGAAAAAAAGAATAAAATATCTTCATAAATATACTGCCTGAATGGCACGAAAAAGCCTCCGCATATGTTAAAAATCAGCCTCTATTACCGTGGTTTCTTAGCCCGGCAAAGCTTGGAAATTGACGTAAAAAATCGTAATTTAGGCCTGAAATTAAGCAATATAAAAAGATAAAAATGAGTGCAAACAACGAAAAATTAAAAGCTCTCCAGTTAACCATGGATAAACTCGACAAGACCTATGGCAAAGGTACTGTTATGAGACTGAGCGATAACAAAGTGGAAGAGGTCCCTGCTATATCCACCGGTTCTTTGGGGCTTGATATTGCACTGGGCGTAGGCGGCTTGCCCAGAGGCCGCGTGGTTGAAATTTATGGTCCGGAATCGTCTGGTAAAACAACCTTAACATTGCATTGTATTGCCGAAGCGCAGAAAAAAGGTGGCCTGGCTGCTTTTATTGATGCTGAGCACGCATTTGACCGGGTTTACGCCGAAAAATTAGGTATTGATACTACTAACTTATTAATTTCGCAGCCGGATAACGGGGAGCAGGCGCTGGAAATTGCCGACCACCTGATTAGCTCCGGTGCTATTGATATTATTGTAATTGACTCGGTTGCAGCACTGGTGCCTAAAGGCGAACTGGAAGGCGATATGGGCGATAGCAAAATGGGTTTACAGGCCCGTTTAATGTCGCAGGCCTTACGGAAGCTTACAGGTACCATTAACAAAACCAACTGTTTGTGTATTTTCATTAACCAGTTACGTGAGAAAATTGGGGTAATGTTTGGTAACCCCGAAACTACCACCGGTGGTAATGCCCTTAAATTCTACGCTTCGGTGCGTTTAGATATTCGCCGGATTGGCCAGATTAAAGAAGGTGCCGATAATGTAACCGGTAACCGCACCAAGGTGAAGGTAGTAAAAAACAAAGTTGCGCCACCGTTTAAAGTGGTAGAATTTGATATTATGTACGGCGAAGGTATTTCTAAAGTAGGCGAAATCCTGGACTTGGGCGTGGAGTTAGGTATTATCCAGAAATCAGGTTCTTGGTTCTCTTACAACGGCGATAAACTAGGCCAGGGCCGCGATGCGGTTAAACAACTGTTACTGGACAACGAAGGCTTGATGGATGAACTGGAAGGTAAAATCCGGGCCATTGTAAAAGGCGAGCCGGAAAAAGTTGCCGCTGCATTAAGCGACGAATAACATTTTATTATATTTCAGTTAAAACTAAAAGGTGCTCTAATACAGGCACCTTTTTTTATTGTTTACAGTTCTGCATATAAAATCATTCTCTTAAATTTACCGTTGGTATAGTTGGTATAACATTTGTTCTCCGAAAGAATAAAAGCCAACTTTAAAACAGTTATGAATAAATATTTGCCGGTATTTTTAGTATTGGTAGTAGTGCTGGCATCGGGCTTTATGCTGAACGATACCCTGCGCCGCGTGGAGCAGGATTCGTTTTCGACCGGTGAAGTGTTGCGGTACAAGGTGCATTACGGCGTGATTAACGCTGCCGAAGCCGTCATTGATATTGACCCTAACCTACAGAAAGTAAATAACCGGGCCTGCTACAAAGCCAATGTATACGGCAAAACCATTGGCTCTTTCGATTTTTTTCTACGCATCCGCGATACCTGGCGCTCTTATATAGACACATCCGCTATTTTACCGCTGCGTTTTCACCGGAATATTGAAGAAGGCAAGTACCGAAAAAAAGAATACGTAAACTTTGACCATTACCGCAACATTGCGGTGGTAGAAGATAAAAAAGGCACCGAAACCTTTAAAATTCCGGAGAATGTGCAGGACATTGTCAGCGGTTTTTATTACATGCGCACGTTAAACCTCGATAAGTACAAAAACGGCGATGTTATCCGGCTACAAGGGTTCTTTGATGATGAGGTATATGATTTTACAGTTACCTTCCGGGGCCGCGAAATAGTAGAAACCAAAGCGGGCAATATTCAGGCTTTTAAACTGGTACCTAAAATGCCCGCTAATAAATTATTTTCCGGCGAAAACGCGGTATCGGTGTATCTCTCCGACGACAAAAACAAAATTCCGGTAATGATTAAAGCCGAAATGTTTGTGGGCTCCATTAAAGTTAATTTATACCATTACAGCGGTTTGAAATATAAGCTGAATGTGGCTAAAAGCAGCTAAAGCTCTCTTTTTAAGGCGAAACTCTGCGCGGAGGTTAATCTTAATAATTTCTTAACATACAGGCAGCTTATTACCAATGCCTTAGCCATTTAAATATGTTATCTTTGTTAAGGTTAAACCAAGATTGCTTGGGCAGTCTTAAAAAGTAACTAAACAAAGTGCAAACAACAGCTAATTATAAAATTCTGGTAGTAGACGACGACCCGGATATTGTGGAACTACTGCAATATAACCTTAACCGGGAAAACTACGAAGTGGCCAGCGCCGAAAACGGCAAAGCCGCCATTGCTACGGCCCTTACCTACAAACCCGATATTATATTAATGGATGTAATGATGCCGTTGATGGATGGTATAACGGCTTGCCGGCATCTGCGGGAATTGCCGGAGTTTAAAGAAACCTTTATTATATTTTTGACGGCCCGCTCCGAAGAGTTCTCAGAAGTGGCAGCTTTCGAGGCCGGAGCCGATGATTTTATTAGCAAGCCCATTAAGCCCCGGGCACTCTTAAGCCGGTTGGCCGCTTATGTGCGGCGCGATGCCAGCCAATCGCCGGAGGCAAACGAAGTTATACAAGTAAGTAATCTCCGGATAGACCGCACCAGCTTCTCGGTATTTAAAAACGACGAAAAAATTACTTTGCCCAAAAAAGAGTTTGAGTTGCTTTCTTTTCTGGCAGCTACCCCCGACAAAGTATTTAACCGGGAAGAGTTACTGAACAATATTTGGGGAACCGATGTATTTGTAATTGCCCGTACCGTGGATGTACACATCCGGAAGGTACGCGAAAAAATAGGCGAAGAACATATTAAAACGATTAAAGGGGTTGGCTATAAGTTTAACCGAGATTAACCATGAATCTTAATTCCCGGACAATAGCCATTATTGTCTCGGCGGTGGCGGCGGCAATATTTACCGCCTTCCTTTTATTTTCCCAATATTTGTCGGTGCGGGGGCTGGTTGTTTGGCTGGGCCTCACCTTTTCGGTTTGCTTTATTCTGGTATATTTCTCTTTCGAAACCCTGATATTCCGGGAGATAAACAATATTTACGCCGGACTGGAGCATATTAAACGGAAAGAATTCCGGCGCATGAGCAATAAATTTTTATTTCGTCCCGAACCTTTAAAGCGGATTAAAGACGAAATATTGTATATGGCCGAGCAAAAGCAAAAAGAGATAGACGAGCTCAAGCGGCTACAGGTTCTCCGGCGCGAGTTTCTGGCCGATGTTTCGCACGAACTCAAGACTCCGATTTTTGCGGCCCAGGGCTTTATTCATACCCTGCTGGATGGCGCCATGGATGATGAAAACGTACGCGATAAATTTCTGCAGAAAGCTGCCAAAAGCCTCGATGGCCTTGATAACCTGGTGCAAGACTTAATCAGTATTTCGCAACTGGAGAAGGGGGTGGTAAAAATGCAGAAAAAGAATTTCGATATAGCATTGCTCTGCCGCGAAGTATTTGAAGAACTGGAACAAAAAGCGGCCACCCAAAACGTTAAACTGCACCTGGACACGGAAGGAGATGGTCCTTTTGGTGTTTACGCCGACTGGAACCGCATTAAACAGGTACTCATTAATTTAGTGGACAACGCTATCAAATACGGCCAGCCCGAAGGAAATATCTGGATTAAACTTTCCGAAACAAAAAAGCGGGTCCAGATTACCGTGACAGACGATGGCCCCGGCATTGCCGAAGAACACCAAACCCGGGTTTTCGAACGTTTTTACCGCATTGACAAAAGCCGTTCGCGCGATAGTGGTGGTTCGGGCCTCGGACTAGCTATTTCCAAGCATATTTTAGAAGCGCACCGCTCTTCCATAGAACTCACCAGTAAAATAAATCGGGGTACCTCCCTGCGTTTCCGGCTAAGCAAGGCCAAGGTTTAAATTCGTTATTTGTTAATCGTTGTTTGTTAATCGGAGATTGATGATGTGCCAGCGACTGTTCTTCCTCATTGCCTTGGCAATATTTTACTTTCGCTAGTTTAGTTATCAAAAGCTGTTTTGTTACGTTAATAAAATAAACCTGCATCTTTGCAGTCAATCCAAAATTATTCCGAACATCGAATTTGAAACATTAAATATTCGAAGCGCGAATAACGAACCACGATTAACGACCAACGAATATGAAATATCCTGTTTTTAAGGATTTAATACTTTTCGAGAACGACGATTTTATTATCATAAATAAACCTCCTTTTTTGGCTACGCTCGAAGATCGTACGCCCCAAAGCACCAATATTTTGCGCCTGGCCCGGCAGTACCACGAAGATGCCCAGGCTTGCCACCGACTGGATAAAGAAACTTCCGGCACCCTGGCTTTAGCAAAAAACAATGAAGCTTACCGCCATTTATCCATGCAGTTTGAGCACCGGCAGGTAACTAAACTGTACCACGCGGTAGCCTGGGGCTCCCACGATTTCCAGGATTTACTTGTGGATAAGGCCATTCAGCCGGGCCTGAAAGGTACTGCCAAACTAAGCCGTTCGGGAAAATCCGCCGAAACGTACTTTACCACGCTGGAAAAATACAGCCAGCACACCTTGTTAGCTTGTAAGCCCATAACCGGACGGATGCACCAGATACGATTGCACCTGGCCTTTTTAAAGGCCCCTATTGTAGGCGATACCTTATACAAAGGCGAACACGTATATTTATCGAGTCTGAAGCGCAAGTTTAATTTAAAGAAGGAAGAGGAAGAGCAACCTTTTATCAAACGTTTTGCGCTGCATTCGAGCCAGTTAGGATTTACTTCTTTAAGCGGCGAACCCATTCTGGTAGAGGCGCCTTACCCCAAAGATTTTCAGGTACTGTTAAAAATGCTGCGGCAATACAGTTAAACTTTTAATAATTACCAACAAAAAAGCCCGGTTAATTCCTGAATGTAAATCAGGAATTAACCGGGCTTTGCTTTAAGGGGCTTTACCCAGAGGGAAATGCCTTAGGTCAATTCTTTCAGCAATTTGTAATCATACAGATTATCGCGCCGGATTATGCGTAGCAACGTAGAAACCGAAAGCGAATCGAACACCACCAGCATGGGTATTTCTACTTCTTTAAGTAAATTATTAAACTGGGTTTTAATGGTAATTACAAAAGGCTGATAACCGGGCAAATCTTCCAATATATGGTTGATTGAACCGGCTTTATTCGAAAATAAGTGCACCGGCTCGGTAGTTGTCAGGTTTAGTTTCAGAATTTGGCTTAATTGATTCGCCAGAGCCTCTGTTACTACCTGGCTTATTTCCCGAAGCATTTCATTTTTCTTCTGTTGTAATTCTGCATTACCAAGAATTAAATCCTGATCCAGGCATACCTCTGCAATTTTCCCAATGTTCTCTTCGGTAAAAAGCATAAAAGTTTTGCCGTTCAAATCGCCTGTAATACCTGATCGAAGAACAAAATATATTGCTTCGAATTCATCGATTACATCGGGTAAAACGCGGGGCTCAATAATTTTAACTTCCGGCACATTCAGCAACACGCCTGATTTAGAAAAATTAGAAAAAGAGTCGGCTGCTCTGGCCAAGCCAATGCTAATTATTTCCCGGAGCACATCCTTTTCTAATTCGTTTATTATAATGTACATCTCACAAAAACTAAAATTCTAATCCTAATGGCGTTAGCTTATCTGTTAACTCCTTCAGATACTTTGTATTTAAACGTAGGTATAAATACGAGGGCAATTTTAAAAAGTAAGCTTTAAAAGTAAAAATATTTATGTAATTTTTTATTCCTTTTAACTGATAATCAACTATTTTATCTTAATCTTTTTATCTGCTAAGCAAGCGTTTCAGCCTCATTATTATATTTAAAACTTCTGAAAAATATAATAATTCTGCCGCTGATTACCGCTAAGGCGTGTTTTCAACTGCAACTGATTAATCAGAAGACAACCACAGGCAGGCACGAAACAACCGGGCGTACGTTCCAACATAAAAGATTAAAACCGGAAAAGGCAAATTTGGTTTTGTTTTTTTTATTTCGACCCTACGTATTTATTTCATTATCCTTTTTTACGCAGCAATAATTGGCAGTACCATTGATACTAATCATTCAAGTAATTAAAAGAATAAAAAGGGCTGTAAATTCCGATTCCGGAAAAGTACCTACCACAAATATCAGAATACTAATTTTTTAATTATCAGCCGTTTGTAAATCCGATAATTTACCTTAACTTTGCACCTCCTTTTCTGAATACTAAAAGGAAATCTATTCATTTATAACCATTTAACCATCAATAATGGACCATTTAAGTTATAAGACGCTATCAGTTAGTAAAGCGACCGCTAATAAAGGTTGGGTAGTGATAGACGCCGGAGACGCAACATTAGGCCGGGTAGCCAGCCAAATAGCTAACATTTTAAGAGGTAAGCACAAAGCTTCCTTTACCCCTAACGCGGATTGCGGCGATAATGTAATTGTTATCAATGCGGTTAATTTACGCGTTACCGGTAAAAAACTAGATAACAAAGTTTATGTAACGCACTCTGGTTATCCAGGTGGTCAGAAACATACTACCGTTCGCGAACTGAAAGCCAAATCGCCGGCTAAAGTAGTAGAAAGAGCGGTACGCGGTATGCTGCCCCGCACCCGTTTGGGCCGCGAGCAATTCCGTAACCTGTTTGTGTACGATGGCGCGGAACATCCGCACGAAGCACAACAGCCAAAACAAGTAAAAATCAATTTATAATCATAATTAATGGAAGTTCTCAATACATCTGGTAGAAGAAAAACCTCGGTGGCGCGTGTTTACATGACGTCTGGGCAAGGGAATATCACTATTAACGATAGAGATATAAAAGAATATTTCGCGAGCGAAGTATTACAAACAATCGTTAACCAGCCATTCAAAACTTTGGATGCGATTGGTAAATACGACGTTCGGGTGAACGTAAAAGGTGGTGGTACCAGCGGACAAGCCGAAGCAATCCGGTTAGCCATTGCCAAAGCCCTGATAACTGAAAACGCCGAGAGCCGTCCGGCCCTGAAGAAAGAAGGCTTCTTAACCCGCGACCCCCGGATGGTGGAGCGTAAGAAGTTCGGTAGAGCAAAAGCGAGACGTTCATTCCAGTTCTCTAAACGTTAAAATTAAAGGTGTATCAGAAAAATGGCTAGTACAAATTATAAAGAATTACTTGATGCCGGTGTTCACTTCGGGCACCTTACCCGGAAATGGGATCCGAAAATGGCTCCTTACATTTTCATGGAGAAAAACGGCATTCATATTATCGACCTGAACAAAACCGTAGCTTCTTTAGACGAAGCTGCTGCTGCTATCCGCCAGATAGCTAAATCGGGCCGGAAAATCCTGTTTGTAGCTACAAAGAAACAAGCCCAGGATATTGTTGCCGAAGAAGCAAAAAGACTTAAAATGCCTTACGTTACCGACCGTTGGTTGGGTGGTATGCTTACCAACTTTGCTACCGTACGTAAGTCGTTAAAGAAAATGTCTACCATCGATAAAATGGTAAAAGACAATACGGCTTATGCCGCTATGGCAAAACGCGAACGTTTAATGTTATCGCGCGAGCGGGAAAAATTATCGCGCGTACTGGGTGGTATTGCTGACTTGTCTCGGTTACCAGCAGCTTTATTTGTAGTAGATGTTAAGCGCGAGCACATTGCTATTAAAGAAGCTCAGAAATTAAACCTGCCGGTATTTGCAATTGTTGATACCAACTCTAACCCAGAGTTAGTTGATTTCCCAATTCCGGCGAACGACGATGCTTCAAAATCGATTGCGCTGATTGTGAGCGTAATGGGTAAAGCCATTGAAGAAGGTTTATCTGAAAGAAAAGTAGACAAAGAAGATACGGAGCGCAAGCGTTCTGAAGATGAAGGCATTGCAGAAAAAGTAGCTGCTGATTCTGGAGAATAATTCGGGAGACAAATCTAAATCTTTTAATACCCTATAAACTGAACATTGGAAATCTTAATTCTGATGTTCAGTTTTTTTTAAAGCACAAATCAGACGTTGGATGTTAGATACTAGATATTGGATGCTAGATAATAGATACTGGATTTAATATTCACAAAATCTGACTTTTAACTTTTAACTCATAACTTTAAACTAAATAGAAATATGGCTATTACAGCACAAGACGTAAACAGACTGCGCCAGGAAACCGGAGCCGGTATGATGGACTGCAAAAAAGCACTGACCGAAGCAAACGGCGACTTTGAAGCGGCTAAAGATATTTTGCGCAAAGCAGGTCAGAAAATAGCAAGCAAGCGCGCGGACAATGCCACCTCTGAAGGGGTTGTACTGACCCAGGTGAGCGAAGACGGTACCACCGGTAAAGTAATAGCTTTTGCCTGCGAAACCGAGCCGGTATCTAAAGTTGCTGATTTCCAGAACCTGGCAAAATCTATCCTGGAAGCTGCTGTATCGACCAATGCTGCTACCAAAGAAGATTTATTAGCTACTCCGCAGCCAGATGGCCGTACATTACAAGACCACATTACCGACCTGATGGGTAAAATTGGTGAGAAACTGGATGTAGTATCTTACGAAACCGTTACTGCTGATAAAGTAGTGGCTTACAACCACTCTAATGGTAAACTGGGTGTTTTAGTTGGGCTGAAAAATACCAACGGCACCGATGTAACCGAAGTTGGAAAAGACGTAGCCATGCAAATTGCCGCCATGAAGCCAATTGCCTTGGATAAAGATGGCGTAGATGCTGGTACTATTCAGCGTGAAATTGAAATTGGTAAAGAACAAGCCCGTGCCGAAGGCAAGCCAGAAGCCATGTTGGAAAAAATTGCCATGGGTAAACTGAACAAGTTCTACAAAGAAAATACTTTGTTAAACCAGGAATTCGTAAAAGACAACTCTTTATCTATTGCCCAATTACTGGATAAAACCAGCAAAGGCTTAACTGTTAGCGAATTCAAAAGAATTTCTATTGGTTAATAATGTTGCTTGTTTCACGAAAAAGCCTTCTAAAATTTTAGAAGGCTTTTTCGTTTCTGGATGGGCTAATATTTTTTAGCTCCATTATTCTTCTATGAATCTATTCTCCAGTAATTGTTCCTGCCGGAAATAAGTCATTTTAAAATCTTTATTAAACCGGGCTCTTACCCGGGCAGTGGTTTCCTGTTTCTGCCCTTTCGATTTCCGGAAAGCCGTACCGTGCTCAATGTACGTTACCTCATAACCGTTCTCCCCGCTACTCGTCATTTTTAAGGTTCCTTCTTCTATCGACGATTGGCTATCTTGAAATTCATTAAAATGGTAAGAACTAATATTTTCGTTGATGGCCTGGGGCGTAGTTCCGGTTAAGGTGTAATATCGCTCCACCGTTGGCGCAAAATGGTTTTGGGCCGCAAAAGGCGCACTTTTCATATCGGCATAATAAGCTTGGAGGCGGTCTTTTATTTTATTCAGCGCCTCTTCTTCGCTCAGTTTAGGAGGGGAAGCTGGTGTTGGAACTATTGTTTCGGTTGCTGCGGGTGCTGTTTCGGCAGCAGGTACGGTTAAAGTACCGGCAGCGGTTGTAGCAGCTTCGGTGGTTGTTGCTTCCACAGGCGTATTTACCGGTGGGGTTGGCCCTTTTTCCGGGTTTAAGCGCACCGAATCGGTTACGGCAGGTTCCGGCTTTGTGGCAGGAGATTCGGTACCCGTTACTTCGCTGGCAGCTGCCTCTTCGGTTCCCGGACCGCTCTTGCTCGTTAAACGCTCCGACTCCGAATCACTAAAAAAATGATAAGCCACTAACCCGACCAACAAGATTACGGCCAAAGAAATCAGAATGGTGAGTAACCAATCCTTCCGTTTGCCTTCTGTAACTTCCTCCGGCTCGTCCAGGGTTAAGCTCCGAAAGTTTCTATTTGCATTTTCTGGAATTGAATTTACAACCGTTTCCTCTCTATTCGCATTTGTTACGTTTTTGAATTCCGAGTTTTTGTATTCTGAATTTATAGAATTACCCTCCACTGCCCGGGGGTAAACCCGTTCCTGCATAGGTGTAGGCGGCACAATGGGTGGGGGCGTTTCCGTCCGGAGTGGGTTAACTGGCGTAGGTTGGGGCGGATTAGTGGCAGCAGATGAATTATTACCAAAAATAATCTTTCGCTTCAGCACCTCATACTCCTGTTGGGTTATAGCACCCGAATCCAGCAGGTTCTTTAGTTCCTGTATAGATTTAAGGGCCGAAAAATCATTTTCCATTTACTTTTATAAGATTAAATAACAAACAGGTTAATCAGTTCTTCTACGTAATTCGCACAAAGGCAGCCAAACAAAATATTTTATACTTTTTAGCTAAACTCCAGCCGTTCCTGCGCGTCGTGCAGCGCTTTGCTCATTTCGCCAAATCGCTGTAAAGCATTGTTAATAAAAGTTTCGTCTAACAACTTAGGAATATCTGCCTCATCCAGAATATCCATTTCGCTAACTTTATAAGTTTGCTCCAAAGAGCCTTTTTCTAGTTTAATAATATACTTTCCGTTCCAGGCGAAAATGGTTATTTTAACAGCCGGGTGCGGAATTTCAGATAAAACGCGCATTTGTTCTATTTAAATTTCGGGTAAAGCTACAAACTGATTTTACTTATACGGGCAGGAATTTAAATGATCTCGATGGTTTTAAGCTGGCGGTGCTGGTTTATTTTGTAAGTACGCCGGTTAAATCCCCGGAAAAGCTGTCCTAGCCCAAATAATGCCAATCCGGCCTGAGCCGTTACCCGGCCATTCTCTTTATCATCGGTAAGCAGGTAATTACCGCCGCCAATTAAGGTAAACAAAGATCCTGCGCCTCTTATGCCGCCACCCAGGCCGTATAAAAATCTCCCCATTGGTGCCCGCTGCACTACCCTAACTTTCCGGATATCCCGGATGGGCAGTTCGGTATTAAAAATAAGGATAGATTTTTTCCTTACAGCATCCAGCTTGCCGGTGTACAATCGTTTATCATCGGTTAATTTAAAAGTGAGGGTAGTACCCGGATAAAACCGGATGCGGCTTACCTTGCCTGGCTTATCTAATACCAGGTTATATTTTTTAGACCAATCAGCCGGCTTTGGAGATATTTCATCAACTTGGCTCCAGCACCGGAGAGCTCCGCAAGTCAGCAGAAAAATAAGTACTACTGCATGTTTTATCATAGGCCGGATGGTTGACAAAGCGCTGGTTGTAATATAAATTTATTGCCCTGATTAGCGCCGGGAATTATTTGTCTATCGCAATTCCCATCAGCTGCATGAGTTTACTCGCATTAAAGCTATGGCAGAGGCCCGGCTGTAATTTGTAATCAAATAATATTTTGTCTTCTTCGATGGTGCTGTTAAAACTGTAATTGGTTATATAATCAGGATGCTCCTGCTGCATGGCTCCCAGTTCTAAATCGTGGGTAGAAACCAGGCCCGCCGCGTTCCGGGTATGCATTTGCCGGATTAAAGCTTTTGCCCCTTCGTGCCGATCCCGCGAGTTGGTGCCTTTTAATATTTCGTCGAGTAAGTAAAAAACCGGGGTACTATCTGTGGTCAAATCCAGCAATTGCCGCAATCGTTTTAACTCGGCGTAAAAAGAAGAAGTACTTTCGGCAAGGTTATCTTCGGTGCGCATGGCCGTAAAAACCTGCACCGGATACAACCGGAAACGACGCGCGCATACCACCGAACCCGCCAGTGCCAGCACCAGGTTAACACCCAGCGTACGTAAAAACGTGCTTTTACCCGACATATTAGAGCCGGTAATAATACAGGTGTGCCCAGCCCCGGCCATTTTAAAATTATTCGTAATACGTGTATCTGTAAAAATTAGCGGGTGTCCCAATTCTCCGGCATCTGTCTCGAAAGGCGTTTGGCCGATAGCAGGCCAGGTATACTGGGGGTAAGCATAGCAGAAAGCAGCCAGGCTCGCCAGTGCTTCCGTTTCGGCAATTACGTCCAGAATATGCTCCAAATCCGGTGCTACCTGCTTTTTCCAGCTTTCCAGCCGGTACATCCAAAAGAAATCCCACATCAGAACAGCGTTCAAGACAAAGCTGATATACACATTCATGCGGGCCGAAAGGTATTCAACAATTACCGCTAACCGATGAATTTGGGTGGAGGCCGGCTGCCCTTCCACCACCAGGTTTTGTTTAAGATTATTTAGCTTTTTTGCTTCGGACGGGCGGTTTTCCAGGTGTTCGAGTAAATCGCGGTAGCTACGCAGCACATCGTACATGCCACTGCTTTGTTCGTAATAATCATCGCGGGCAGATGCATATTTATAACAGAGCAGGTATTGCGCCAGCATGAATATTACAGCCGGGTAACCACTAAAACCACTAAAAAAAAGAGTAATACTGGCTACCGTTAATACAGGTAATATAAAAGTAGCTGCTTTTAACCAGCTTTTATTGCGGTAAAAATCGGGCGCTTTCAACCAATCGAAAAAGGCAAAAGGTTCTTCTACCTGGTGCTTGTAATGCAGGGCTTTAGCTTGCAGGTGTTGCCGCCAGTCTATATCGGCCGCCAGTTCGGCCACGGCCGCTTGTCTTTCTAAAATCTCAGGTACGGGTGCAGCAGCGCTCAACCAATTAGCTACTTTTACTTTGCCAATACCGGTTACCGCCCGGTTTACAAGTTGGTAAACCGAATGCACCCCAAAAATATCTAAGTCGGAGGTATACGGATGTTTAGAATCTTTAAACTGGCTGCCTCCTTCAAATTGACTTAATTTTCCGTTTAACCGCTCCGTTTCTGCTTCGTTTATTCTTTTTAAGAATCCATTATGTTTCTGATGATATTGCAGACGGGTGTGTTTTTTAAAAGCAATTAGAAAAACTACGTACGCTACTAAAAGCAATACAAAACCCAGGCTGTTCTGGTTATGATAAAAAAGATAGCCGCAACTAACAGCCCCGGCGGTAAATATGGCTAACCGCAACCAACCCATGGCATTGGCCTGGCGCTTAAAACATTCTTCTTGCTGGGCAAAAGCTTGCCGGCGATTTAAGAATACTACATCGGGGGAATCAACCATTATATGAATACACTTGAAATAAGTTAGCGAGCAGAAGTAAATATTTATTACCAGTACCAGTGAAAGCATCCGGCAGCAAATATTAAAATATATTACGTAACTTTCTCAGGTATATTATTGCGGGCTGGTTTTAATACTTACCAGATTGGTAATAATTGGGAGAAAGGATTCAATATTGGCAACCTAGTACCAGGTAAAGTTGTGCAATTGCCATTAATCGGTTTTGAGTAGTTTGATTAAAAGCTGCTCCTGCTCCAATTAATACAACCCTTTTCTTAATTCAGAAACCTTCATAAAACTATAAATATGGATTCCTGGAAAAAAAAAATCCAACAAGGTAACCGGCTGGTATTATTTCAGGGTGATATTACCAAAGTTGCGGCCGATGCGATTGTGAATGCAGCCAATAGTTCCTTGCTGGGTGGCGGCGGAGTTGATGGGGCTATTCACCGGGCCGGCGGTCCGGCTATTCTGGAGGCTTGTAAAGAAATCAGGGCTCGCCAAGGTTCCTGCCCTACCGGCGAAGCGGTTGTTACCCCGGCTGGCAACTTACCCGCCAAATACGTTATTCATACGGTAGGCCCGGTTTGGCAGAGCGGCGATAGGGACGAACCGGAACTTTTGGCCAATTGCTACCGCAACAGCTTAAAATTAGCCGTAGCGCACGGGGCTAAAACCGTAGCATTTCCGAATATCAGTACCGGTGTTTACAGCTACCCCAAAGACAAAGCCGCCGAAGTAGCTATTCGTACCGTTTCAACTTTTCTGGCCCAGGATAGTTTTCTGGATTATATTATTTTTGTTGTATTCGATAAGGAGAATTATAATATTTACCAGCAGCTTATAAACAAAGACAAGCGCTAAATCAGATATCAAATTTTATTCCTTGTGCCAGCGGGAGTTCGGCACCAAAATTAATGGTATTGGTCTGGCGGCGCATGTAAACTTTCCAGGCATCGGAACCGGACTCGCGACCGCCACCGGTTTCTTTTTCGCCTCCAAAAGCGCCCCCTATTTCGGCGCCGGACGTACCAATATTTACGTTGGCAATGCCGCAATCAGAGCCCCAGGCTGACAAAAAGGTTTCGGTTTCGAGTAAGTTGCTAGAAAATATGGCCGAAGATAAGCCTTGCCTTACGCCGTTTTGTAACGCAATAGCCTCCTCTACTGAACCGGAATATTTGATTAAATACAAGATTGGCCCGAAGGTTTCTTCCTGTACCGTTGGGTAATGGTTTTCTACTTCTATAATGGCCGGGCTTACGTAAGTACCCGTTTTGTAATCGCCGTCGCTCAATATTTCGCCTCCAATCAATAATTTACCTCCTTCTATCTGTACCTCCGCTATGGCGTGCTCAAAAGCTTTGGCAGCCGTTTTATCAATCAAAGGGCCAACAAGTATATTTTCCTGTAAAGGATTACCAATAGGCAGGTTGGCGTAAATTTTTAGCAGCCGCTCTTTTACTTCTTCGTATACCGAGTCGTGCACAATCAGCCGGCGCGTAGAGGTGCAGCGCTGACCACAGGTACCAACTGCCCCGAATACTACCGCCCGGATAGCCATTTCCAGATCGGCGTTAGGGGTAATAATTATGGCATTATTGCCACCAAGTTCGAGTAAAGCCCGGCCCAGGCGGGCTCCTACGGCTTCGCCTACTTTTTTACCCATGGGCGTAGAACCCGTAGCAGATAACAAAGGAATGCGGGTGTCGTGTGCCATTAAATTACCAATGCCTGCATCACCAATAACCAGGTTAAATATACCTTCGGGCAGGTCGTTATCGGCTAATACTTCCCGGATTATATGCTGACAGGCTAAGGCGGCTAAAGGCGTTTTTTCGGATGGTTTCCAGATACACACATTGCCGCAAACTGCTGCTAGCATGGCATTCCAGCTCCACACAGCTACCGGAAAATTAAAGGCCGAAATAATGCCCACAATTCCTAGTGGGTGGTACTGGTCGTACATGCGGTGACTGGGGCGTTCCGAGTGCATGGTCCGGCCATGGAGCTGCCGCGATAGCCCAACGGCAAAGTCGCAGATATCAATCATTTCCTGTACTTCGCCTAACCCTTCCTGTACTATCTTGCCCATTTCGTAACTGACCAGCCGTCCCAATGCTTCTTTGTTTTCGCGTAATTTATTCCCAATCTGCCGCACAATTTCGCCCCGCTTGGGCGCCGGCATTTGCCGCCAAATAAGAAATGCCTCTTGCGCCGTATTAACTACATTGTTGTAATCAGCGGCCGTAGCCATCCGCACCGAGGCAATCAGGTTACCATCTACCGGCGAATGGATTTTCTTTATCTCTTCGTTCTTTTCACCCCCATCCATTAAACCCGTACTCCAGGCATTATTTACAGCCTCAATGCCTAATTGCTTTAAGGTAGCCACCGGGAAATACCTTTTGATAACTGTTGATTGACTCATGGCTCTTTAATGTGCTAATGTGTTGATTGTTAATCCGCCAAGGCGTTAGTTTACTAAGGTGCTAAGGTAAATACGTAAAAAATAAAGAATGTGATAATACCTTTAACCGAAGGCCGGTAAATTTCACGCGAAAAAAAAGCTCCTGTAAAATTACAGGAGCTTTTTTTATAATCTATAGCTGTTATCCGCGCCCGATAGGGTAGTAAGCACGTCGGCCGTCCGGATATATTCCTTCTACCAGTACCCCCTCCTCTTTCGCATTTTTAAGCAGGCGCTCCACATCCTGGGGCTTTTCTACTTTAGCTTTATCGATGCGGGTAATAATAAATCCATCTTCGATACCTGAATTCTTAAACTCGCTGGATCGCACATTGCTTATTTTAGCACCGCCTTCCAGGTTTAACTTATTCAATTCGTCTTTGCTCAACGGCGAGAATTTAGCGCCGGAGAAAGTAATGGCTTTGGCAACTTCCCGCTTAACCACATTGGTATCGCCCATGCGGTTGCGTAAGGTAGCCGTTACAGTTTCCGTATCGCTGCCGCGAACGTACGTAACTTTAATTTTATCGCCCGGACGATAACGGGCCACCTGCTCCTGCAACTGGGCCGAAGTATTTACCGGAATATTATTAATATGGGTAATTATATCGCCGGCCTTTAATCCAGCCGCTTGCGCAGCACTGTTTTCGGTAAGCTGCACCACGTAAATACCGTTCAGGTTTTTAATTTTCTTTTCTTCGGCTAGTTTGGCATCTACTTCCTGCATCCGGATACCCAGCAAAGCCCGCTGCACCTCACCATATTTTAGCAAATCGTCTACTACTTTACTTACTATGGCCGAAGGCACCGCAAAAGAGTAGCCTTCAAATGAACCCCGGCGGCTGGCAATAGCGGTATTAATACCTACTAAATCGCCGTTCAGGTTAACCAATGCCCCGCCGCTGTTACCAGGGTTTACTACGGCATCGGTTTGCAGGAAAGACTCTATACCTACGTTGTTATTTTTATCGTCGGTAGCTTGTATAATACCCACGTTGCGGCCTTTAGCACTAATAATACCGGCCGTAACGGTTGAGTTGAGGTTAAAAGGATTACCTACGGCCAATACCCACTCGCCTACCCGCAGATTATCGGAGTTGCCGTAACGAATCGTTGGCAGGTTGTTCGCATTTACTTTTAACAAAGCCAGGTCGGTGCTGGGGTCAGTACCTACCAGGGTAGCTTCAAATTTACGTTTATCATCCAGTACTACTTCAATTTTATCGGCTTTGTCAATAACGTGGTTGTTGGTTACAATGTAGCCGTTAGAAGAAATAATTACGCCGGAACCCGAGCCCAAGGAAGGTCCTTGCTGCCGGTGGTAGTTTTCAAAATCATCGCCAAAAAAATCGCGTAAAAACGGATCCATCATGTCGCGTTGTCGCGAGCCACCCCGCGAAGCCTGTACGCCATACTCGGTATTTACGTGCACCACGGCCGGGGTAACCGTTTCGGCAGCCGTTATAAAGTTTAAGCCTTCGGGTACTTTTACATCGCTATTGCGTAACAAGCTGGAGTAACGCACATTCTGATTTAATGATTGTACCTCCTGTGCCTGCTCCTGGTCATCGAGCAGTTTATAGCCGCCAATGGCTATACCGCCGCCCATTACAGCAGAAAGCACCAGGCCAAACATAAATTGTTTTGCTTTCATATTTTACACGAATAAGATTGAATGGTGTATATTTTAATAAGTTTGAAAAGTATCGGATTAAGCTAATCTTCAGAATATTACAACGCTGTATATTACAGGTATATTATATTAAAAAGATCACCGGTTTTACTTCTGTATTATAAACGGTAATAAAACAAAAAAGACGCTAAAATATGCGTCTTTTTTGTTTTAAGTCAAAGATTTATTTTATCTCAATTTGCCGTTTTAACGGTTTTTGTTCATCCTTAGGTACTGTTACCAACAGCAAACCATTTTCGAATTGGGCTTCTATGGCGCCTTCGTTAATGTTGTCTGGCAGGAAGAACGACCGGCTAAACTTGCCGTAATTGGTTTCGAGGAAGTGATACTTGTTTTCTTTATTTTCAGCATCAAACTTCCGTTCGCCCGAGATAGTTAATTTACCTTCCTGAAATTCCAGATGAACATCTTCTTTGCGGAAGCCAGGCAGGGCTACCTGCAATTTAAACTCCTTGTCGGTTTCGATAGCATCTACCTGCGGATGAAACTTTGTTAAATTGCGTTTGGCAGTTAGTCCTTCAGTAAAAAATTTATCTATCAGCGAACCATAGGTTTCTGGTAATCTGTCTAATAACTGACCGTTTACTCTTGCTACTGTCATGGTTGTAATCTCCTATTTTATATTTATGTTTTTTAATTCTTAATCGGATACCTAACTATTAATAAATTTTGTACCAAATCAACAAAACACGAATATCAAGACACTATGGCATATAAACTAACATTTTACGTAAATAAAAATGACTAATAGTCATATATTTAATAACTTATTCGCTCGGAGCGGTGGGTATTGTCCTGGAAAAAGGTTTACCGCCCTGAAACAAAACATAGCGTAAATCGAGTCCCCAAATGGGAAGGTACGCATTCTGTTTAGCAGCCGGTTTTATTATTTCTCCGGCAGCATTAGAAACTGGCGCCACGCCCGTAAAATCCATCTGATCGGCAAAATAAGGAGTTGCTGAAAACTTTTGATTTAAGACATACATCACCTCCAGCCGCAAGCGGGCCCGGTCAACCAGTCGTTGATTATTACTCTGTTGCTTTTGAGGCTCGTAATTCAGATTATAAAAAAGTTCGTAAGAAATCCGGGGCCGGATATCCTTTCTGCCGATTGTAAAATTCCGGTCTAAATCGGCCCGGAATTTAATCCGGCCATTATTACTACCAGGCCAGCGCACAACATGTTCTAAGGTGGCCCGCTGCCCAAACCTTATTTTACCGATAGCGTTTACCTGGCGAATATAAAGTTCATTAAATAAAATATTGCGGGTCCGTTCCGTGGCATAAGACTCCGCAATGCCCAGGCTCCATTGGTTATTAAATACATGCTCATATCCAGCCCTAACCTGCACCCGTTCCAGATTCCTGGTTATACCGTCATCGCCTAAGTACCTGATTTCATCGTTGAAATTAAATCGGTAATGATTCCGGAAATAAAAGAAGCTGGTATTTTTCAGAACGTATTCTACCTGCAACTCCGGCCAGAAGTTAACCGGACGTATTACTTTTTGCTGCGCCAGGCATTTCTCCGCCGAAAAAAGAAAACTAAAAAAGCACCCTATCACCCACCAATTACTCCGGACCAGAACCCGGCGCAAAAAATATTCTAGCTTCACAAACGCTTCAACTATTAATTATCTTATAATCCGATATTTTCCGGTATAACACTGACGGCTACATCTGTGTTCATAAAATCCTGCTACCCTTTCAACTCTTCTAAGGCCAGCCAGGCCATTAAACCCATACCCGTTTGCAGCGCATCTTCGTCTACGTCGAAAGTAGGCGTATGCACCGATGAAGTAATACCCCGTTCTTCATTGCGGGTACCCAAGCGGTAAAAGCAAGCATCTACCTGCTGGGTATAGTATGCAAAATCTTCGGCCGCCATCCAGATATCCAAATCTATTACGTTTTCGGCTCCTAAAAAGGTCTCGGCGGCCGCACGCATTTTGGCAGTCAGTTCGGGCGAGTTTTGCAGATAAGGATAACCCCGGCGAATATTAAATTCGCAGCTGCCGCCCATAGCTTCGGCCATTTGTTCGGCCATTTTTTTCATTTTCTGGTGCGCTTCGGCCCGCCACGGTTCGTTCATGGTCCGGAAGGTACCTTCAATTTTAACTTCGTTAGGTATAACATTTGTTGCGCCATTGGCAATTACTTTCCCGAAAGACAAAACGGTAGGTATACGGGGACTGGCGTGGCGGCTTACAATTTGCTGCAGGGCCACAATAATGTGCGCCGAAATAACTACCGGGTCGATGTTTATTTCGGGCATGGCGCCATGACCGCCTTTGCCTTTTACGGTTACATACAATTCATCGGAACTGGCCATGTACATACCGGAACGTACGCCTACCTGGCCAGCCGGTAACACCGGGAATACATGCTGCCCAAAAATGGCCTGGGGTGTTGGGTTTTGCAGCACCCCTTCTTTTATCATAAGAGAGGCTCCGCCGGGAATAATTTCCTCGCCAGGCTGAAAAATAAGCTTTACGGTACCTTCAAAGTCGGCGCGCAATTGGTTTAATATACGAGCGGTACCTAATAAAGAAGCGGTGTGAACATCGTGCCCGCAGGCGTGCATAACACCTTCATTCTTCGATTTATAATCTACTTGGTTCTGCTCATTAATCGGTAAGGCATCCATATCGGCCCGCAGCGCAATAGTACGTTTCTCCGGATTTTTACCTTTTACCAAAGCTACTACCCCGGTTTCAGCCATGCTAATTGGCTCCAGACCGTACTCCTGTAATCTCCCCGTTACAAAAGCAGCCGTGTTGTATTCCTGAAAAGAGAGTTCGGGATTGGCGTGTAAATGCCGGCGGATGTTTACGGTATCGGCAGCGAAATCAGCCGCCATCTTCTTAATTGCCTCTTTTAAATCGGCCATAACTATGTTAAAATGAGATTTCTAATTTAAAACCGAAAGTTAATAAAACTAATTTGTTTTACTAATGGCTGACCGGATGAAGGGCAGTATTCACCTTTTCAGCCACCCTCCTGTAGATGAAATTGTTTTTGGTTAAAAACAAAAAAGGCCGGTTAAGGCCTCTTATTTTACGTTTATCTGATCCACCACAATCATGGCATTGGGAGCTAAATCTTTGATTCGGAGTAATACCTGCTGGGCCTCTATCCGGCTAAAATAATCGCCTACTTTAACGCGCCAGGTGGGTTGTTTGTATTGGGGATAAACCGGCTCATCGGGCACCCGCGATACAATTTCTGCCCGTAAATCAAGGGCCGTTTTGCGTTCTGTACCAGTGTAAGCTAATATGCGGTAACCCTGGGCAAACCGGATAGATTTATTCATGCTAATCAAGGTATCCATCAGGGCGGCTACTTTGGCATTCGCGTGATTGGTGGGCATGGGTGTTGCGGCAGCAGTAGCAGTTCCGCTTCCGGAATTGGGCGTATTTGGCAGGTTAAATTTTGGCCGGTATTTACTCAGGTCCTCTGCTTTGGCGTTCGTACCTTCAGCCCGGGAATCGGCACTGCCGGCGGGCGTTCTCACAGCGCTCGCACAAGCCGACAGAAAACTAATAAGCAAAATAATATATAATCTGCTAAAGTATTTCTTTCTCATTTTTTATTAATTGAATCCCCGCCGAAGTACCAATGCGATCTGCCCCGGCAGAAATTAATTCTCTGGCAAAAGCTAAATCCCGAATACCACCGGATGCTTTTATCTGAATATGTTCCGGCAAATATTTTCGCATTAATCTTACGTCTTCTACGGAAGCGCCCCGGTTGGAAAACCCGGTTGAAGTTTTTACAAAATCGGCCTCTGCTTCTGCGCAAATCTCGCAGGCCTTCTTAATTTCTTCTTCGGTTAATAAAGCCGTTTCGATAATAACCTTTAATTGCGCATCCTTAAAATGACAAAGGGTAGCCATTTCACCGATTTCATTTTCTACCTCTTCGTAATGGCCCGATTTGAAAGCAGCGAGATTCATGACCATATCAATTTCGACAGCCCCGGTAGTTAAAGCTTTATGAGCCTCAAAAAACTTTACTTCGGCGGTTTGATACCCCAACGGGAAACCAATAACGGTGGCAATTTTAATATCGTACCCGTTTAAGGTATTCTTGGCCAACTTTACAAAACAGGGCGGAATACAAACGGCGGCAAACCCAAACTCCTCCGCTTCGGCACATAAAGAAACGATCATACGCTCGTCTGCGTCGGGACGCAACAGCGTATGATCGATATAAGGTGCTATTTTACTTCGCGTTTCTATATCTTTAATCTTCAATAATCACACAACGATTATTGTTCACATCTTGTTCTACGTTTTTAAACTTCACATCCCGTACAATCCGGCCATCGTTATACCGGACACTTACTTTATCGTTGCGGTTAGCAACTTTATGTGCGCGCACCGGCACGTGTTTTTCCGGTTCTGCCACCGCAGGTATACCCGGCAGGCCATTACCACCATCCAAAGTAGAATGTGCTTCTTCTTTCTCCAGTTTTAAAGCCGGCGCTTTTTGCTGCGGTTTCGGACGCGCTTCACGTACTTCCTGCACTTCTTCGCGTTCCTGCACCGGAATATCGGCCCGGAATAAGAAAGATACGGTTTCTTCGTTTACTTTTCCAATCATCCGCTTAAACAACTCGAAAGATTCGAATTTGTAAATCAACAACGGATCTTTTTGTTCGTAAACGGCGTTTTGAACCGATTGTTTCAGGTCGTCCATTTCGCGCAGGTGCTGGGTCCAGGCCGTATCAATAGTAGCTAAAGCAATAATTTTCTCCATCTCCCGGATTAATTCCTGCGAGTGGGTTTCGAAAGTTTTGCGTAAGTCAGCGACTACGGTTAATTGCTGGCGACCATCGGAGAAAGGCACAGCCACATTCTGAATAATGGCCCCGCGGTTATGGTAAATATCCGAAATAATCGGGTAGGAATTTTCGGAAATTTGTTTAGTCCGTTCTAAGTAATAGGTCAGAGCCTCCTGATACAAGCGTTCGGTGAGTTGCTCAGGTTGCAGGCGTTGCATTTCATCGGCGGTAATTTCGGTATCGAAACCAAACACCCGGATAATATTCAGTTTAAAGTCTTCGTAGTCGCCACTGCCTTTGTGATTCAGGGCAATATCTTCGGCGGTATCGTAAATCATGTTCCAGATATCAAGTTGCAGGCGTTCGCCGTACAAAGCGTTTCGGCGGCGGCGATAAACTACTTCACGCTGGGCATTCATTACGTCGTCGTATTCCAGCAAACGTTTCCGGGTACCAAAGTTATTTTCTTCTACTTTTTTCTGCGCCCGTTCAATCGAGTTCGAAATCATAGAATGCTGAATTACTTCGCCTTCTTCAAGACCCATCCGGTCCATGAGGCGGGCAATCCGGTCCGAACCAAACAAGCGCATGAGGTTATCTTCCAAACTCACGAAGAACTGCGAAGAACCCGGGTCGCCCTGGCGACCGGCCCGCCCCCGCAACTGGCGATCTACGCGGCGTGATTCGTGACGTTCGGTACCAATAATGGCCAAACCACCGGCCGCTTTCGATTCCGGGGTTAACTTAATATCGGTACCCCGGCCAGCCATGTTCGTAGCGATGGTTACAGTAGATGGTTTACCGGCCTCGGCTACAATTTCGGCTTCGCGCTGGTGTTGCTTGGCATTTAATACCTGGTGCGGAATTTTACGCATTTGCAGCATCCGGCTTACCAGTTCCGAAATTTCTACCGAAGTAGTACCTACGAGCACCGGGCGACCGGCTTTGGTTAGTTCTACAATTTCTTCGGCTACGGCATTAAATTTCTCGCGTACGGTTTTGTAAACTTTATCGTGTTGGTCGGCGCGTTGGGTGGGTCGGTTAGTCGGAATTACCACGACGTCCAGTTTATAAATTTCCCAGAACTCACCGGCTTCTGTTTCGGCCGTACCGGTCATACCGCAAAGTTTGTGGTACATCCGGAAATAATTCTGCAACGTAACGGTGGCGTAGGTTTGGGTTGCATCTTCTACCTTCACGTTCTCCTTCGCCTCAATGGCCTGGTGCAAACCATCGGAGTACCGGCGACCTTCCATTACCCGGCCGGTTTGCTCGTCTACAATTTTTACTTTTTTGTCTTCGGTCAGGATATATTCAACATCCTTCTCAAACAACGTATAAGCTTTTAATAATTGGTTTACTGTATGAATCCGCTGCGACTTTTCGGCAAAGTCGTTCATTAGTTTTTCTTTCCGGTGCAATCTTTCATCGTGCGATGCTTCCGAATCATTTTCAATCGCGGCCAGTTCACTGCCCAAATCCGGCATAATAAAGAATTGCGGATCTTCTCCCTGACCGGTAATCATATCAACCCCTTTCTCGGTCAGTTCAATATTGTTATGCTTTTCGTCGATGGTAAAGTAAAGTGGCTCATCTGCTTCGGGCATTTGGCGTGCATTATCCTGCAGGTAGAAATTTTCGGTTTTTTGCAGAATGGTACGCATACCGGTCTCGCTCAGGAATTTAATCAAAGGCTTGTTTTTGGGTAAGCCCCGGTAAGCCCGGAATAAGGCCAGACCGCCCTCTTTTTCGTTGCCTTCTTTAATCAGACGTTTTGCTTCTACCAAAAGATTACCAACCAGTTTACGCTGGGCATCTACTAACATCGAAATACGCGGTTTAAGCACATAAAATTCGTGTTCATCGCCACGCGGTACGGGTCCCGAAATAATCAAGGGTGTACGGGCATCATCAATCAACACGGAGTCTACCTCATCTACCATCGCAAAATGGTGTTTGCGCTGTACCAGTTCATCGGTATTCCGCGACATATTATCGCGCAAATAATCGAAGCCAAATTCGTTGTTGGTACCATAAGTAATATCGGACTGGTAAGCCCGGCGGCGGGCGTCGGTATTGGGCTGGTGTTTATCAATGCAGTCGATGGTGAGGCCGTGGAATTCAAATAAAGGCGCCATCCACTCGGAGTCACGCTTGGCCAGGTAATCGTTTACGGTTACAACGTGTACGCCGCGTTTAGCCAGCGCATTCAGGAAAGCCGGGAGGGTTGCCACCAACGTTTTACCTTCACCGGTCGCCATCTCGGCAATTTTACCCTGGTGCAATACAATACCACCAATCAACTGCACGTCGTAATGCAGCATATCCCAGGTAACTTCGCTGCCTGCTGCCAGCCATTTGTTGTGCCAGGTAGCCTGATCGCCGTTTATTTCTACGTTGGGCTTACGGGCGGCTAATTGCCGATCCAGCTCGGTAGCGGGTACTACTAATTGTTTGTTTTCTTTAAACCGGCGGGCCGTTTCTTTTACAATGGCAAATGCCTGGGGCAGCACTTCCATTAATACCGTTTCCAGATCTTTGTTGCGGGTTTTCTCTAATTCATCAATTTCGTTGAAAACCGCTTCCTTCTGCATAATATCCAGATCAGGATTATCGGCCACTTTTTGGTGCAGCGCCTTTATTTTTGTATCTATATCCTGCAACCGCTCATCTATGATGGCTTTTACGGCCGCTGTCCGGTTGCGCAATTCGCCATCGGTAAGGGAAGCAAGTTTATTATATTCTTCATTTATTAAGCCAACATAAGGGGTAATCTCTTTAATATCGCGCTCAGATTTAGTTCCGAACACTTTGGCAATGGTTTTTCCGATAAAATCGAACATTTCGTATCTATTTTAGAAATTAATAGTAATCGTCAAAATTAAATTCTTTTTCCGAATATTCGTAAGAATACCGGGTAAAACAAGGTATGGATTAATAAGTTAGATAAGTTTAGAACTATTATACGCCGCAAACTTATCTTTTAAATATAGCCTTATGTATAAACGCTAAGGAATAAAAATGAATTCCACATCTCCGGCAAAGATTATACCTTAAATATTTATTACCGGTTCCGGCGGTTTTTCTGCCAAATATTCCTGTAAAAGAAAGCCGGGTACAAGTAAATATCATTTACCTGTACCCGGCTTTTTGGGTTGCTTTACGCTTTATTAATCGGTTCCGGTATTACTAGTCCTGAAATTATTAATGTTGCTTTCGGCTTCTTTTAGTTTTTCTGCATGAATATTTTCCTGCTGCATTTGCATCATAATTTCCTGCACACACCGGTACAAGGCATCTTCTACGGTAGGCATTAAATCGGCTTTAATACTGGTTAAAGCGGTATTTAATGGCCGGTAAGCCGGTAAACGCATTTCGGCTATGTCTATTTCCTGCAGGTTAATATTATCCAGCTTGGCAATAGCAGCAACCTGCCGGGCCAATTCTGCCCAGGTATAAATACCTTTATTGGCCAGGTGCCAGATTCCCTGCGCATCATCAATCAGCAAATCCAGCGCAACATTTACCAGGTCGGGCACATAGGTTGGCGTTATAGCAACATCTTTCGCGGCTGTAAATACATTACCTGACACAAAGGCATGTAACGCCTGGTAAATAAAATTATGCTTATCCCAAATACCAAAAAAAGCACTTGTCCTTACCACTAATGCCGTAGGCAATATTTGTAAAACTTCCTGTTCGGCTAAAAACTTGCTGCTACCATATACATTGCGGGGCGCCGGGGTATCTTCTTCGGTGTAGGCTTCGGTTTTGGTACCGTCAAATACCAGATCCGACGAAAAAGTAAGCAACTTAATATCATGCTCCTTACATTTCTCTGCCAGAATGGCCGGGCCATCCGTATTCTCGCTATAACACCGGTAAGAATCCTGTTCGGCCTCATCTACCCTTACGTAACCAGCGGTATTAATAATGGCCCACGGTTTATATGCGGCAATTACCCTTTCTACCGACTGCACATCTGTAATATCTAACTCCTGACGACTCAGTAGCTGGTAGGCTAAACCCCGGTCTTTGCAAATGCGGGCAAAGGCCTGCCCCAAAGTACCTGTTTGGCCGGTAATTAAAATTGGCGCTACATTTTTATGATGATTAACCAACTGGTGCTTGGGCCGACTGATGTAGGCTTTTTTATGCTTATACACGTACCGTTCTTCCCGGTCCCACCAACCTTTACTACCTAGAACCGGGTGGTAATATTTACCCGATTGGGCCAGGTTCCGGAGCATGGTTACCATAGCCGTAGCTCTGGGCTCGGTGCTTCTTAAGTCAAAAACGCCGCTCTCGTAATGGTTGCGTTTTTGTATTAGTAAACTGTCCCAATCATAAGAACCTAAAAGCGCCCAGGCAGTAACTGCTTGGATATTTACACCTTCGTTTTTAAGAGCCGTGGCAGCATCCCAGATTTCTTTAAACCAGCGCATTTGTTCTTCGCGGGTGCAGCAAATATGAGCTTCGGTAACACTTATGGGCAGCTTATACCTTTCCCATGTTTCTTGCAACAAACCTTTAATGCCTACGCGGTCTACACCCAATACCCGTACCGTTTCAACATCGGCAAAGCGGTGCTTGCCGTTAGAGCCGTGGGTATGCAGCGGGTAGGCAATCAGGTGTTCATCCAGGTAGCGTTCGCTGGTAATATAATGGTTAATGCCCATTATATCGGGTGGCATGGGGTCATTCACAAACGAGAGCAATTCGGCTTCCGTCAGGCCTGATTCTGTCAAATATTGCCACATGTAATGGTCTGGTGTGACTTTACCGCATAGCATATCAAAGGAAAGCCAACGACGGGCATTATCGAAATAGGCTTGGTAAGCTAACAGCGGGGTACTTTGGGTATAACCCAAATCTTCGGTTTGCACCAGTTTAGCCGCCGGATTTACTTTTCGGATAGCTTTCATGGCCAGGCGGGTGCCTAGCAACTGGTTGTAAAGTGCCCGGACAAATTGGTTATCGCTTTTACCGTGCGGATACCAAAAGCCATACAGCCCGCTGAAACGAGCCGTTGTAACCGGCTCGTTTACGGGGGTGTAATATTCTAACCATGGGTACCGCTCAGCTACTCTACCGGCAAAAAAGGCTAAACCTTCGGCAAAATTCGCATCTACCAGGCTGGTATAAGCCGGTCCGCTGCCATGATGCACCAAGCCGGCAATTGGTTCTATATTTAGTTCCTTTAAACGAGATAAACGCTTATCTGTCCAACGCCAATCCAGGTTATCTAAACTCTCAGGAGCAATGTGCTCCCAAAGAATTGGATACCGAAGTTTTTTTATGCCAAGCCCCGCAAATAAATCCAGGTCGGAAATACGACTTAAATGGCCATTACGGCTAATTTGGTCGAAATATTGGTTTCCTACCCTATTATGACTGCATTCAATCCCGCCCCAAAGACTAATGTGCTCCATTCGAACTGAGTTTGATGGAAGATCCGTTTAGCGACGACTTGCCTTTAATGACAATCTTTTCGATTTCGGCAATTGTCTTGTCTTCTTCTACCTTTTCAGTTATTTTTTTGTAAAGGGTTAAAGCTTGGGCCACTACTTGGTCCATGTTATAATATTTGTAAGTAGCCAAACGGCCTACAAAATGCACACCGGGCGTTTGGTCGGCCAGCTTTTTGTATTTATTATAAAGTTCAGCATTTTCTGGCCGTGGCACCGGATAATACGGATCGCCGTCGGCTTGCGGATATTCGTATACCACGCTAGTTTTCGGATGTTTCTGACCGGTCAGGTACTTAAACTCCGTAATGCGGGTGTAAGGCTGCTCGTTCGGATAATTTACCACGGCGGTTGGCAGGAAGGTTTCGGTGTTCAGGGTTTCGTGCTTAAACTCCAGCGACCGGTAAGGCAGCTTGCCGAATTTATAATCAAAATATTCATCTACCGGACCCGTAAAGATCATTTCTTTATAAGGGATTATATCCATAATCTCTTTATAATCGGTATTAAGCATTATTTTAATATTCGGGTGCGACAGCATGTTTTCGAACATCTTCGTAAACCCGTGCAACGGCATAGCTTGGTAAGAATCGGTAAAATAGCGGCCATCACGGTTGGTACGGGTTGGAACACGCGAAGTAACCGATTTATCTAACTCCGATGGGTCCATGCCCCACTGCTTGCGGGTATAGTTCCGGAAGAATTTTTCGTACAGTTCGCGGCCTACTTTACTTACTACTACGTCTTCCGATGTTTTAATTACCGGTACCGATTCGGCTACCGATTCAAACCAATCTTCTAATTCAAAAGACGTTAAATTTAAGCCATACAGTTTATTAATGGTATCGAGGTTAATTGGGATAGGAACCAACTGGCCATCTACACTGGCGAGTACCCGGTGTTCGTAAGACCGCCACTCGGTAAATTGGCTCAGGTAATCGAAGACATCTTTAGAATTGGTATGAAAAATATGCGGACCATATTTGTGAACAAGAATGCCTTCTTCGTTAAAATGATCATAGGCGTTACCCGCAATATGCGAACGTTTGTCTATGATAAGCACTTTTTTATTTGATCTGGTGGCAAGACGCTCTGCCAACACGCTACCGGCAAAACCAGCTCCGACGATTAGATAGTCAAACATATTTATTAATAATTATAAAGTTAATTTTTTAATTTATTTCTAAGGTTTGTGCCAAAACAGCCTGTATCCGGCTAGGCTTTACTTTTTGTTAACCGCAATCTGCATAAGGCCTACCATATTTTGCCAGGTTATATCCCAGGAAATACCCGACAAAAATTCGTCTGTTTTGGCTTTCCACGCGGTATCTTCACGTTGCGCCAGGGCTTTTTCAATGGCGGCCACAAAATCTTCGGGGGTATCGGCAATATGCACCAGCTCCAGCTCGCCATAAGGCCTAATTACATCGGTTATAGAAGTTGACACAACCGGTTTGCCCGCTGCCAGATATTCAGGCGTTTTGGTAGGGCTTATATACTTAGTAGATTCGTTCCGGGCAAAGGGCAGTAAAGCCACATCCCAGCCACCTAAATACACCGGCAATTCCTTATAATTTTTACCACCCAGGTAATGAATATTTTCGGCCCTTGGCAAATCGGCCGGGTCTATTTTCACAACCGGGCCAATAATTACAAAATGCCAGTCCGGGCGCAAAGCAGCCATGCTGCGTAATAACTCAATATCAAAACGCTCATCAACTACCCCGTAAAAACCAAATCGCGGGTGCGGAATATTGGCCTGATCTGCCGGTTCAATTAAAGCTTCACGGCCCTGGGCGAAATGTGCTTTATCAATGCTGCTCGGAAACGCGTAAACTTCCGGGTGCTGGTTTTTCTTCGATTCGTAAATGCTTTGGCCACCGGTAAATACCAGGTCGGCCTTCTTAAACATTTCGGCTTCCAGTTCACGCAACCGTGGCGGTGCCCCTTTAAAAGCCGATAACTCATCCATACAATCAAATACAGTAAGTTCTGGCTGCAGATGACGGGTAATTTCTAACGCCATAGGCGTGTAGTACCAGAAGATAAACCGGTTCAGGTTACGCTCGGCTAAAAACTGGTCTATTAACTTAATCTGGTGCGCATCTGATTCCTGCGGAGTTAATCCATTAGGCAGGTGCGCCACTACAATATTTATGTTGCCGCCTTCGCGGGTAGTTACATCTAAGCGGGGCTCCGCTCCATCGTAGAACAGCGGTTCTTCAAAATAATACAGGTTAGAATGCTGCGCGAAACGCGTTAATAAATGCTGCGGGCGCTGAAAAACAAAGTCCCAGCGTAAATGCGACATGCAAATAATATCGGGCATGTCGGCCAAAAAATTACTTATATTGTTAGCCGTAGTTTTCAGGCTCGCTTCTTTCTTTAAGGTTAAAGACTCTTTCATCAATAAATCAGTTGTTAAATCAGCTTTTTGAGCTGCATCGTTGTAGTCAGTTTTTAGCATAGTATTATCATAGTTATTAAAACCTTAAATTAAATTCTAGAATTTTTAAGGGTAAAAATGTAACAAAAACCAGTTAGGCAGGATCGGTTTTGCTTACAGTAAGGATTGTACGGAAAATCCTGAAAAAGGCTGTTAAAAAACTAAAAAAATGCTTGCTTTTTATAGTAATATCAGTATAAAACGTATTTAATGCGTACGTACTTATTCCAAATCCGCTTAGCGTTTATTGCTAAAGGGCGCAGCCAACGCTAAATTTTAAATAATAAAATAAAGCGTAGCCAGAATTAGACTGAATATTAAGAAGGATAATAAGAAGAAGGAAAGTAGTATTATTAGTACACTACTAATGAGGAGAGTATTGTAAAATTAGCTTTAATTTTTGAACGCATTAAAGTAATTACAAATTTAGTACAATGTGCTCTAAACATTACTCTTTTAAAAATACAAATATTGCTGTAATGGTAGATAGCACCAATAATCTATAACAACATTTCAGGCTAATATTTTCTGCAACTCCATTACATCTTCCCAACCAGACGGCATCTTCATCCATTGCTTCCGTAAACCAATAGTGGTAAAGCCGGCTTGCTGGAATAATCTTAAACTAGCTTGGTTAGAAGCCGTAATTGTACAATAAACCTGGTGAAGCATCAGAAAATTTTGGCAATAACTTAAAAGCAGGTCCAAGGCATGCGAGGCAAACCTTTGTTGTCGAAAATTTTCTGCTATAATAATACCCACGCCGGCTCGCTGGTGTAAGGGCTCAAAATCGTACAGATCGACTAAGCCTACCGGCTGATGCGCCGGTGAGCAAATCATTAGCCGTAATTGTTTGGCGGTATAAATATCAGCAGTGGCTTGCTCCAGATATAACCGCAGCACTTCTTTGGAATAGGGTGTTATGGTGTTACTGACGCGCCAAACCGCGGTATTATTTTCCAGTTGGTATAAAAATTCCAGATCCGAACTTTCTAATGCCCGTAGGTATAACAAATCAGATTTCAGGAACACGGTTTAGTTATTAGTGAGCAGTTATTAGTTGTTAGTTATAAAATTTCTGATAAGGATTCTGAAAGGTTAAATTTCTGCTGATTTTTAATTTATCGAAAGTCTTTGGTAATTTTGAAATAAAGCGCTGTAGACTAATAACAAACCTCTAATTACTAACACCTAAACACTAATTTTCCCTTCGAACACCAGCACAGCCGGGCCAATCAGATAAATATCCGTAACCATTTCACCGTTGCGGTTAAAAGCTACTTCCAGGTTACCACCCAGGGTTTTAATTTTTACCGGATTGGTGCGACCTTTAAAAGAAGCAGCAATAGCCGTAGCCGTTACACCGGTACCGCACGAGAAAGTCTCATCTTCTACGCCGCGCTCGTAGGTACGCACAAACATGGGCTCATCCAGCTGCCCTAATTCGGCAAAGTTTACGTTGGTTCCTTCGGCTTTAAAACGGTCGTTATAGCGAATACTGCGGCCCTTCTGGAAAACTTCGTACTGGTTTAAATCTTCTACAAATTCTACGTAGTGCGGCGAACCGGTATTTAAAAAGTAGAAATTATCGGCACATTCAATGGCTTGTACATCGTTCATTTTCAGCGAAACAGTACCATCAGATGAAATACTGGCATAATGATCGCCGTCGGCGGCCAGGAAATAAGCCTTATCGGTTATTACACCCAGTTGTTTGGCAAATTGCACGGTACACCGACCGCCGTTGCCGCACATTGAGCCTAGTCGCCCGTCGGCATTAAAGTAAACCATTTCGAAATCATATCCGGCCCGGTTCTGCAATAAGATTAAACCATCGGCCCCAATGCCCATGCGGCGTTCGCATAAACTGGCTACCAAGGCTTGGTTTTTTATATCAAAAAATGCCTGCCGGTTATCAATCATCACAAAATCATTGCCGGTACCCTGGTATTTATAAAAGGTAATTTCCATCTTACTTCAATTTTCCGTATTAATATTATTGCGGCGACGCTGGTGTAAGGCTAAAGCTACCGGTGTTTTATTTTTATATTTGCCCCGCTGCACCTAATTATCTGCAAAGATAAAAATATTCGGGCAGCAAATTCAGTTTTTGCGTAAGCGGGCGTTAAAGCCAGGGTCTTAGCGAACTACTTGTAATAAAAATTTAATCAAAACAAAGGCTACATGTATACCTTTTTAACGGTACAAGATTGGGCAGATTATGAATTACTCGACACCGGCAACTTTGAAAAACTGGAGCGCTTTGGGAAATATATTTTAGCACGTCCCGAGCCCCAGGCTATTTGGGACAAAAGTTTAGCCCAATCGGAATGGGACCGTTCGGCGCAGGCCGTTTTTAAAAAAGAAAAAGGCAGCACCGAAAAGGGCCTGTGGCTGCTGAAGAAAGGGATGCCGGAGCAATGGTTTATTCAGTACCAATACGGACAAATGGATTTGCGTTTCCGCTTAGGTTTATCGTCGTTTAAGCACGTGGGCATTTTTCCGGAACAGGCCCCTAACTGGAGATTTATTTACGAACAGGCCCGGCAACTTAAAACGTCGCAGCCCAAAATATTAAATATGTTTGCCTATACCGGCGGCGCTTCGCTGGCAGCCCGGGCTGCCGGTGCCGATGTAACTCACCTGGATGCTGTTAAAGCCGTAAACTACTGGGCCCGCGAAAACATGGAAGCCAGCAACCTGACCGATATTCGGTGGATAGTAGAAGATGCCATGAAATTTGCCCGCCGGGAAGTAAAGCGCGGCAATAAATATCAGGGCTTAATATTAGACCCACCGGCTTACGGACGCGGTCCTAACGGCGAAAAATGGCAGCTCGAGGACGAATTGAACGAGCTTTTTAAACTCTGCGGCCAGTTACTCGACCCAACCGATAACCTGTGCCTGATAAATTTATACTCGCTGGGGTTTTCGGCTTTAATTCTGGAGAACCTGGTTAAACAAAACTTTCAGCTTGCCGGGTCGGGGTTTCAGGAGCTTGGCGAATTGTATTTGCAGGACCATAATGCCCGTAAATTACCTTTAGGTACTTTTTACCGGTTTAGCACTGGTAGTAAAACATAAAATATGATGGAGAAAGATAAAAAGGTAGCCCTGATTGATATGGGCACCAACACGTTTCATCTTTTAATTACCCAAATCCAGGAAGGTAGCGAACCGAATGATTTGGTAAGAATAAAAGAACCTGTAAAATTGGGTGAAGGTGGGATAAGCCACGGCGAAATTGCTCCGGCTGCTTACGCCCGCGCCCTCCAAACCCTGAAAGGTTTTAAATCGCTGATTGACCAGCACGGGGCAGAAGAGGTAAAAGCCATGGCTACCAGCGCGGTACGCAATGCTGCGAACGGCCCCGATTTAATACAAGATATTGCAGCAGAAACCGGCATAACGGTAGAAATTATTGATGGCGACCTGGAAGCCGAACTGATTTATTACGGGGTAAAATCGGCCTTGGAAATTGGTTTTGAGAAAAGCCTGCTGATGGATATTGGTGGCGGCAGCGTGGAATTTATTATTTGCGACGACCACCAGGTTTTCTGGAAACAAAGCTTTGAAATTGGAGCGCAACGCTTGCTGGATAAATTTTTTATTACCGATCCGCTGGAAGAACACGCTATAGAAGCCCTGAAACTATATTTACAGGAGCAACTAACACCTTTGGCCGAAGCCGTAGCGCGTTGTAAACCTACTGTTTTAATTGGTTCTTCGGGCACCTTCGATACCCTCTGCGATATTGACTCTAAACGCAAAGGCCTGGACCGGGAACAGGATTGCTGCCCCGAAGCAGATTTACCTCTGGCCGACTTTTACGAGATCTACGAAGATATTTTGCGCAAGAACCGCAGTGAACGGCTGGCTATACCGGGTATGCTCGAAATGCGCGTAGATATGATTGTAATGGCGATTATTCTGATTGATTTTGTCCTGGAGAATTATTCGATAAATAAAATCCGGGTATCGGCCTACGCCTTAAAAGAAGGCATGCTGTACCGGATGCTGAACCAGGAGCATAAATAACAACTAAGCCAAACTATTCCCGAAGCAAAAGCACAGTCAGTATCTTTCCTATACCACTTTTTTTTGCCTGACCTTTTATTATATATAAGTTTCACCCCAATGTTTCCTTACGAACAACTAAAACAATTTACCCAAAATATATTCCGGGCCATCGGCCTTTCGGAGGCAGATGCTACGCTGGCAACCGATGTTTTACTTTCCGCCGATTTACGGGGCATCGATTCACACGGCATTGCCCGTTTATCGGGGTATGTGCGCTTATGGGAGGCCGGCCGCATAAACGCTACGCCTGATATTAAAGTAGTGCACGAAACCCCCAGCACAGCCGTAGTGGATGGCGACCGGGGATTGGGTTTAGTAGTTGGGCCTAAAGCGATGGAAATTATTATTCAGAAGGCGAAGCAGGTGGGTACCGGTTGGGTATCGGTTAAAAACTCGAACCACTTTGGTATTGCCGGGTACCACGCCATGATGCCCCTGGCCCACGACATGATTGGTTTGGCCATGACCAACGCCAGCCCCCTGGTAGCCCCCACATTTTCGGTAGAGCGCTTATTGGGCACTAACCCAATTGCCGTAGCCATACCGGCCAACGAACAACCACCGTTTGTTGCCGACCTAGCCACTACTACTGCTGCTAATGGCAAGCTGGAGATTCTGCAACGCAAAGGTCTGGATGCACCCGTTGGCTGGATACAAGATGCGGCCGGCAATAATTCTACCAATACCCATGAGTTAAAGAATGGGGGAGCCTTAATGCCATTGGGCGGCGAACACGGCAGCCACAAAGGTTATGCCCTGGGCGCCGTAGTCGATATATTTTCCGCGGTGCTTTCGGGGGCTAATTACGGGCCTTGGGTACCGCCCTTTGTAAGCTTTTTGCCTTTGCCGGCTAACCCGGTAGGCGAAGGTATCGGACATTTTTTTGGGGCGATGCGGGTAGATGCCTTCCGGCCAGCTGATGAATTTAAACAACACATGGATAACTGGATTAAAACTTTCCGCGCGGCCAAAACCAAAGCCGGTCAGGCGGCGGTACTCATTCCCGGCGATCCGGAACGCGAAATGACTGGCCAGCGGCTACAAACCGGTATACCACTACTAGATCCGGTTATAAAAGACCTGGAAACCCTGGGCCAACGTTTCAGCATAAAGCTTTAAACTAATGAAAAAGCCGCTTTCAGGTAAAACTGAAAGCGGCTTTTTAGCAAATATTCTTTGCTAAGCCTTCTGCTAATTGTAGGCGTACGCCGGTACAGGCTGTTTAAAGAAGGTATTCATGGCTACTTCGGTATCCAGCAACTTAGAATTGTAATCGGCTTTAGATGCGTGCAAATATAAAACTGAGCCGTCTTTTATGTCCTGGATTATTTCCTTATGATTTTTCATGGGCAACGCCGGACAACCCTGGCTCCGGCCTAACCGGCCGTGTTGCTTCACAAAATCTTCGCTCACATATTCGGCCCCGTGCACTACTATATTCCGGTCGTAGGCATTTTTGTTATAATCTTCATCCATACCCACCAGTTTCAGCGATAAACCGTGCCGGCCCTGGTAAGTATTCTGCGTTACAAAAAAACCTAAACTACTTTTCTCCGACTGAATTACATTCGAAAACTCTTCGGCTACATCCCAACCAGAATTTTTACCGTGCGCCACCAAAGATTGGTGCAGAATTACTTTATTCTGGATATCAATTACCCAAAACCGCTTTTCGGAAGAAGATTTATCAAAATCGGCAATGGTTAAAGTTCTGTTATTTTGGACCAGGCCCGCATGTAAAAGATTCAGGTAGCCAACTAATGCCTGGTTAAATACCTCCAGGCTTAATCCGGCCTGTTCTAAACCTATTTGCTCGTATAAATCATAGACTTCTAACTCAAACTGAATAAATTTCAGTGCTTCGCTATTAGGGGCTACCACCGTTGCACCTTGCTTTTGCATTGTACTGCCGGCCGGTAGCGGCGAATGAGCAAGGAAAAAGGAGGCAAAAAGCGGTATAGCTTTCTTTACTTGTCTCCCACTCCATTTTTTTCTTAAACGCACTTTACCTTTTTTCATAATTGCTTTTCTTAGAAAAGTCGAATAATTTTAATTATACGGATATTATCTGCTTGTGGCCCAATAATTTACCAAAACAGCTAAACAAAATATTAGTATCTACAAGCTTTAACCTATTTTTCTGATGGTTCAGATACTCTTTGTTCTTAAATAATTAGAAATGAAAATTGATTAAATACTTTACTAGTTGTACTTATTCAAATTCAAAGACACACCACGTAAATAATTGATAATCAATAAAGTGTATTTATTCTTAAAAAGCCATTAACCGCTTTGACTTGAAAAAACAAATTGACGAATTTAGGGTATGATTTATATCTGTTTCCAGAGCGCCCTACTTGTCTGCGGCTATCCCGATACTTACAGATAGTTAATTTAATTCGTAATTTTGCACTTTCATTGGGCTGTTTATACAGCCGAAACGTTTATAGAAGATGGCTAAAGTTGCAATAAATCTGTCTACGGGCACGATACAGAAAGAAGAAATAATAGTAGGAATAGATTTGGGTACTACCAACAGCCTGGTTGCCTATATTCATCCGGAAGAAAAAAGGGCAATTGCCATTAACGATCAGGGCTTGGGTACCATCGTGCCTTCGGTCGTCCACTTTACCAATTCGGGTGAAGTACTCGTGGGGCACGATGCCAAAGAATATTTAATAACCGATCCGGCCCATACTATTTATTCGGTAAAACGGCTATTGGGCAAATCTTACCAGGACCTGGGCAGCCACAAAGATTATTTTGGCTATAAAATTATAGATGATAATACCGAGGGTCTGGTTAAAATTCGCGTGGGCGATCAGTTTTATTCGCCGATTGAGTTATCGGCCGAAATATTAAAAGAACTCCGCAAACGCGCCGAGCACGCCCTGAAAACACCGGTTAACCGGGCTGTAATTACGGTGCCGGCTTATTTTAACGACTCGCAACGACAGGCCACCCGCGATGCCGGCAAACTGGCCGGCCTGGAAGTTTTGCGTATTGTAAACGAACCAACTGCTGCCTCGCTGGCCTACGGCATTGGCCTGGACCCCTCCGAAGAAAAAACCATAGCCGTTTATGATTTAGGTGGCGGTACTTTCGATATTTCTATCCTGCACATTCAGCAGGGAATATTTGAAGTACTCAGCACCCACGGCAATACTTATTTAGGCGGCGATGATTTTGACCGCGCCATTGTGAATTATTGGTTGCAGGAAAACAATATTCCGGAAGCAGAGCTTACACATAATAAAGAATTGTCGCAGGCCTTACGCTTAAAGGCCGAAGAAGCTAAAATAGCGCTGAGTGCTGCCGATACCTACGCGACCACCACCCATAACATTACCTGCAATATTACCCGGGTTACTTTTGAAAGTTTGATTAGCCCAATCGTAGAAAAAACTATTAAAGCTTGTGAGCAGGCTTTAAACGATGCTAACATTAGCCACGAGGCTATTCAGTCGGTGGTAATGGTGGGAGGCTCTACCCGTGTACCATTGGTGTACCGCACGGTTTCCGATTTCTTCGGCAAAGAAGCTAACAATTCGTTAAACCCCGACGAAGTGGTAGCCTTGGGAGCAGCTATTCAGGCCGATGTGCTGGCTGGTAATCGGAAAGATATATTGCTGCTGGATGTTACCCCTTTAACCCTGGGCATCGAAACCATGGGCGGCTTGATGGACTCGATTATTCCCCGAAATTCTAAAATTCCTACTAAAGCCGGCCGCCAGTATACTACTTCTATCGATGGGCAGGTAAACATGAAGATTGCGGTGTACCAGGGCGAGCGCGATTTGGTTAAAGAAAACCGGAAACTAGCCGAATTCGACTTAAAAGGTATTCCGGCCATGCCCGCCGGCTTACCCAAAGTAGATGTAAACTTTATTCTGAACGCCGATGGTATCTTAAAAGTAGAAGCCATTGAACTACGGTCAGGTGTAAAACAGCAGGTAGAAGTAAAACCCCAGTACGGCCTAACCGACGAACAGGTAGAGCAAATGCTGCTGGATTCGGTAACACACGCCCGCGAAGACGTGGCAACCCGCATGGTTATCGAAGCCCGCACCACCGCCGAGCAACTCCTTTACCAGGTAGATAGGTTTGTACAGAAAAATCGCCAGCATTTAACCGAAGAAGAAATTGCCCAAACTATGGCTAAGAGACAAGTAGTGGCCGATTTACTGGCCACCGGCAACCAGGATAAGGATACCATTCTGCGGGCGGTAGATGACCTGGAAGAAACCACCCGACCCTTCGCCGAAAGAGTAATGGATATTTCGATTAAAGAGGCAATGGCAGGTAAAAAAATAGAGTAGATAAATAACCTTAAATAAAACATAAATGCCACCCGATAAAGGTGGCATTTATGTTTTATTTAAATTTCTATACGGTTTACTATTATCCGTTTTAAATGAATTAACCAAATATTTATTTTTATTTGGCTTTATCCTCTTTCTTCATAATAATAAATAAATCTTCGGCAGGCTTTTTCATCTGGTATTTTTCGCGAGCATATTTTTCCAGCAACGCCGAATTACTTAATAATTCTTCCCGGTCTTTCTGTACCTGGGTTATCCGCTGCATATAATGTTCTTTTTCATCTTCCAGCTCACTCAGTTTCTTGCTCATCTGGTACTGGGTAATAAAATCGTTCGAATCGAAAAAGAACATCCAAACCAGGAACAGAATGGTAAATAAAAAATAGAAACTGCGGAAAAACTTCGGGATTCTTGCCAACATATACACCAGTTTTAAAAGAAAAGGCCTGTTAACACCAAAAGTTTAACAGGCCCCTAATTTAAGAAATTTCCGGAACAGGCATTACATTTTTTTGCCCGGGAAATAAGCGGTTTCGCCTAGTTCTTCCTCAATCCGGAGTAACTGGTTGTATTTAGCCATCCGGTCAGAGCGCGAAGCCGAACCGGTTTTAATCTGGCCGGTATTTAAAGCTACCGCTAAATCGGCAATGGTATTATCTTCGGTTTCGCCGGAACGGTGTGACATAATGCTCTTATAACCGTTGCGACGGCCTAAGTTAATAGCATTTATGGTTTCGGTGAGCGTACCAATCTGGTTTACTTTAATCAGGATGGCGTTCGCTATCTGCTGGTCGATACCTTGCTGCAAGCGGTTAACGTTGGTTACAAACAAATCGTCGCCTACTAATTGGGTGGTTTTACCAATAGAATCTGTCAAAGCTTTCCAGCCTGACCAGTCATCTTCATCCATACCATCTTCAATCGAGATAATCGGGTATTTCTTTGTCCAATCGGTCCAGTAAGAAACCATTTCGGAAGAAGTTAATTTATCGCCGGTTGATTTCTTGAAGTGGTAAGTACCATTTTCGTAGAATTCAGAAGCTGCTGCATCCATGGCAATCATTACATCATCACCTGGTTTATAACCGGCCGTTTCAATGGCTTGCAGAACTATTTTAATGGCATCTTCATTAGACTTAATATTAGGCGCGAAACCACCTTCATCGCCTACGTTGGTAGATAAGCCTTGCTTATGCAGTACATTTTTCAGGTGATGGAATATTTCAGAACCCCAGCGTAAGGCTTCCCGGAAAGAAGGAGCTCCCACCGGCATAATCATAAACTCCTGGAAATCAATAGAATTATCAGCGTGGCTACCGCCGTTCAGAATATTCATCATCGGTACGGGCAACGTATTGGCATTAACGCCACCTACGTAGCGGTAAAGCGGAATTTCTAACTCTTGGGCGGCAGCACGAGCAGCGGCCAATGATACACCCAGAATAGCATTAGCTCCTAATTTGCCTTTGTTGGGAGTACCATCCAGCTCAATCATTATTTTATCAAGCAGGCTTTGCTCCAATACGCTAAAACCTACTAATTCTTCGGCAATAATATCATTAACATTACTAACGGCTTGTAATACGCCCTTACCCATGTATTTAGACTTGTCGCCATCGCGTAACTCTACGGCTTCGTGTTTACCGGTAGAAGCACCGGATGGTACCGCCGCACGGCCTAAAGAGCCCGTTTCGGTTAATACATCTACTTCAACCGTAGGATTACCTCTTGAGTCGAAAATCTGGCGGGCATTAATACTTGCTATTATACTCATTGTTACTTTGGTTTAAAATATTACAAAAGATTATAGGTGGAGGTGTTCAAATCCGATTAGGCTTCTCCCTTACGCTGCTTAATCAACTGAATAAATTCGTCGAAAAGATAGGCAGAATCGTGGGGACCCGGTGAAGATTCCGGGTGATATTGCACCGAAAAGGCAGGTTTATCTTTAACCCGGATACCTTCGATGGTACCATCATTCAGGTTAACATGGGTTATTTCTACCTTTTGGTTATTTTTTACTTGCTCCGCATCTACCGCAAAACCATGGTTTTGGGAGGTAACTTCGCATTTGCCGGTTAATAAATTTTTAACCGGATGGTTTAAGCCGCGGTGGCCATTATGCATTTTGTAGGTAGAGATGCCATTGGCTTGCGCTAAAATCTGGTGCCCCATGCAAATTCCAAATAAAGGTTTTTCCTGCTCCAGCATTTTGGTTACATTCTCAACAGCTTGGGTAGTTGCGGCCGGGTCCCCGGGTCCGTTAGAAATAAAATAACCGTCTGGTCCCCATTTCTCCATTTCTTCAAAACTGGTATCGAACGGGAATACCTTGCATTCGCAGCCACGCTGCGTGAAGTTGTTCAGAATATTCTTCTTCACGCCTAAATCCAGAATAGCCACTTTATATTGCTTATTCGGCGCTGCCAAATCATAAACTTCATTAGTGCTAACTTTTGAAGCTAGTTCCAATCCATCCATCGAAGGTGTTTCGGCTAACTTCTCCTGCAGAATTTTAATATCAGCCTCATCGGAAGAAATAATGGCATTCATGGCACCCTTATCGCGAATATGCCGAACCAACTCACGGGTGTCAATTTCACAAATGCCAATAATATTGGCTCTTTCGAAATATTCCTGCAAAGAACCTTCTGCGGAATTGCGGGAAAAAAATTCCGAGAATTCTTTACAAACTAACCCTTTGATTTGAACCTGCTCCGATTCTACTTCTTTCCGAACTACGCCATAATTACCTACGTGTGGAACTGTCGTAATTACAATCTGGCCGTAATAAGAAGGGTCTGTGAATATTTCCTGATATCCCGTCATACCGGTATTGAAGCAAAGCTCACCGGAACTGGTACCAATGCGGCCTAAGCTTTTGCCGCGATAAATTTTTCCATCTTCTAATAATAAGATGGCTTCTGTTGCAATTCTTTCTTTCATGCTCTTGTATTACTGCAAAAATAAAAAAAGGGATATGATAAATATCATATCCCCTTATAAATTACTTGAAAAAATATTTATTCAGCATCCTCTGCTTTAGTAGCTTGATCAGCGTTAGTTGATTCTTCCGGTTTGGCAGGAGCTGCATTAGCTGCAGGTGTATCGGCACTATCTTTCTTTTTAGACCGTCTTCTGGATCTTGGTTTAGCAGCCGCCGCAGTAGCACTCAACATATTCTCGTTGTAATCTACTAACTCAATAATGCACATATCGGCATTATCACCTAAACGGTTGCCGGTTTTCAGAATACGGGTATAACCACCCGGCCGGGTAGCAATCTTATTTGCTATTTCATCAAATAAAATTTTAACCGATTCTTTGTCCTGCAAATAAGAAAATATAGTACGTCTGGAATGCGTCGTATCGTTCTTAGATTTAGTTAAAAGTGGCTCAACATATTTGCGCAATGCTTTTGCTTTTGCCACTGTGGTAGTAACGCGTTTGTGCAAAATCAGCGAAGAAGCCATGTTTGATAACATAGCCTTCCGGTGAGAAGCCGTTCTACCTAAATGATTTATTTTTTTACCGTGTCTCATTATTATTTACTTGTGCACGTGCATACCGTCAATCAACCTTTTACGGGATCGGGAATTATGCCGTTAATTAATTAATCTTCCTCTAATTTATACTTCGACAAATCCATTCCGAAGGTTAAACCTTTTTCCTGAACCAAATTTTCCAGCTCGGTTAAAGATTTTTTACCAAAATTCCGGAACTTCATCATGTCTTGCATATCCAATTGTACCAGGTCTCCCAAGGTACGAATATCAGCCGCTTTTAAGCAGTTGTAAGCGCGTACTGAAAGGTCCATATCGTTCAATGGCGTTTTCAGAACTTTGCGCATATGCAGCATTTCTTCATCTACTGCCTCTTCTTCTTCTGGTTTGGCCGTTTCAAAAGTCATGGTGTTGTCGGAGAACAACATGAAGTGCTGAATTAATATATGAGCAGCTCCTTTAAGCGCATCTTCCGGATGAATAGAACCATCCGTCTGAATATCAATTAAAAGCTTCTCATAGTCAGTTTTTTGTTCAACCCTGGTGTTTTCAATGCTGTACTTTACATTCTTAATAGGTGTAAAAATAGCATCGATTGCAATCTGGCCAAAAACCTGATCATTTGGTTTATTTTCTTCCGCCGGTACATAACCGCGACCTTTTTGAATGGTTAATTCCACATCCAGCGAAATGTTATTGTCCAGGTGACAAATAACTAATTCGGGATTTAGAATTTGAAAGCCATTGGTAAACCGGTTGATGTCGCCAGCCGTAAAGGTGTCCTGATTTCGGATAGAAACTGTAATCTTATCCTCAATGGCATCGTTTGCTTTTTTAAAACGAACCATTTTAAGGTTAAGGATAATTTCTGATACATCTTCTATCACTCCTTCTATGGTGGAGAACTCATGCAATACACTAGGTATTCTCACAGAAGTGATAGCATAACCTTCCAATGAAGACAGCAATATTCTTCTAAGTGCGTTGCCAATTGTTACTCCATACCCTTTTTCAAGCGGTTTAAATTCAAATTGACCATTAAAGTCGTCGGATTTTTCCATTACGACTTTTTCAGGCATCTGAAAGGCTAATATAGACATATAGACTACTTTATTTTTAAAAGATGGAACTAAAGAACTATTACTTAGAGTAAAGTTCTACAATTAATTGTTCCTGAATTTTCTCAGGAATTTGATCCCGCTGCGGCGCAGAAACAAATTTTCCTACCATTTCTTTGCCATCCCATTCTAACCAGCCAAACTGACGGGCGTTACGGGCAGAAAGACTAGTGGTAATAGCTTCAAGAGACTTTGACTTTTCACGCACACCAATTACCTGTCCTGGTTTTAAATTGTAAGATGCAATATTTACAATTTCGCCATCTACGGTAATATGTTTGTGTAAAACTAATTGACGGGCAGCTCTACGGGTAGGTGCAATGCCTAAACGGTAAACGGTGTTATCTAAACGAGCTTCTAACAAAGCCAGTAAGTTTTCACCTGTAATTCCGCCTTTGCGCTGTGCTTTTTCAAATAGATTAGCAAATTGCTTTTCTAAAACACCGTACAAATATTTAGCCTTTTGCTTCTCTGTTAATTGTAGGGCGTATTCCGATTGTTTTTTTCTTCTGCCTCTTCCGTGCATACCAGGAGGATAAGCTTTCTTGGTCAAAGCTTTGCTAGTACCAAAGATAGGCTCGTTAAATCTTCTGGATATTTTCGTTTTCGGGCCAGTATATCTTGCCATTTCTAATAATATTTATGATGAAGCCTCTGCAAAAGAGGCTTCATAATTTTTTTAAACTCTTCTACGTTTTGGTGGACGACATCCATTGTGTGGCAAAGGAGTTACATCTTTTATAGTAGTAACTTCAATACCTGCATTCTGCACCGTACGGATTGCAGATTCTCTACCGGCACCTGGTCCTTTTACAAATACCTCTGCTTTACGCATACCTAACTCATGTGCTACTTTAGCGCAGTCAGAAGCTGCCATCTGAGCAGCATAAGGCGTATTCTTTTTAGAACCTTTAAAACCCATTTTACCAGCCGATGCCCAAGAAATTACCTGGCCATTGTTGTTGGTAATAGAAACAATTATGTTATTGAAAGAAGCTTTAATATGAACTTGTCCGGTTGCCTCAACAACTACGACCCGTTTTTTAGCTTTATCTTTTCTTTTTTGAGCCATTTATATTAATTATTTAGTAGCTTTTTTCTTATTAGCAACTGTTTTCCGCTTACCTTTTCTGGTACGGGAGTTGTTTTTTGTCCGCTGACCTCTCACAGGCAAGCCTTTTCTGTGACGTAACCCTCTGTAAGAACCGATATCCATTAACCGCTTAATGTGCAGTTGCACCTCAGAACGTAAAACACCTTCGGTTTTATGTTCAGCGGCAATAATAGATCTGATAGCACCCGCTTCTTCTTCAGTCCATTCACTAACTTTTTTATCCAAGTTTACACCTGCTTTTGTCAGAATGGATTGAGATGCTCTACGGCCAATACCGTAAATATAAGTCAAGGCAATTTCGCCTCTTTTTTTATCCGGAATATCTACTCCTGCTATTCTAGCCATTTTATTATATTAACCTTGTCTTTGTTTATACCGTGGGTTCTTTTTGTTGATTACATAAAGTTTTCCTTTTCTGCGGATAACTTTACAATCCTCACTTCTCTTTTTAACTGATGCTTTAACTTTCATTTTACTTATACCGATAAACTATTCTTCCTTTAGATAAATCGTATGGCGACATTTCAATTTTCACTTTATCACCGGGTAATATTTTAATATAGTGCATCCGCATTTTACCAGAAATGTGAGATATTACCTGATGACCGTTTTCCAGTTCAACACGAAACATAGCATTTGATAAAGCTTCCACAATAGTCCCGTCCTGTTCTATAGAAGACTGTTTTGCCATATATATTATTTGTGCACCTTTTCAATATATTCGAACGTAGTTAAAACTTCCGCTTTATCCTTACGCACGACGATTGTATGTTCAAAATGAGCAGATGGCTTATTATCCTTTGTTCTGATTGTCCAGCCGTCTGCTTCCTGAACAATATTTTTACTTCCTAAATTTACCATGGGCTCTACTGCTAATACTAAACCGTTTTGCAGTTTTAAACCCTGGCCTCTTTTTCCGTAATTAGGAACTTCGGGGCCTTCATGTAAGCTTTTACCGATACCGTGTCCAACCAACTCCCGCACCACCGAAAAACCTTCTTTCTCAACTTCCTGCTGAATAGTTGAGGACATGTCGCCTAAACGATTACCGGCAATTGCCTTCTCCAGTCCTTTGTATAAAGAGGCCTTTGTTACCCTTAGTAACCGCAAAACATCCTCGGAAAGTTCACCAACACCATGCGTATAGGCACAGTCGCTGTGAAAACCGTTTTTGTATACTCCGCAGTCAATAGAAACTATATCACCACTTTTAATTACGTACTTTCCTGGAAAACCATGTACAACCGCCGAATTAACAGAAATACAAAGACTGTAAGGAAAACCATTGTAACCTTTAAAAGAAGGATGAGCTCCGTGGTCTTGTATAAACTCCTCGGCCCTGGTATCCAGTTCTTTTGTGGTAATACCTTCCCTGATTAAGGAAGCTACTTCTCCATGCGCCTTACTTAAAATTAAAGCGTTTTCACGGATAATATTAATTTCTTCTTCTGTTTTGTAATAAACCATTATTAAGATGCCATCGCAATATTTTGCGTACGGCCTTTCAGTTTACCCGACTTCATCATTCCATCATAGTGGCGCATCAAGAGGTAACTCTCTACTTGATTCAGGGTATCTAAAACTACCCCTACCATAATAATAAGCGAGGTACCTCCGAAGAAAGCTGAAAATTCTCGGGTAACGCCAAATAACATGGCAATTGCTGGTAAAATAGCAATTAAAGCCAGAAACAATGCACCTGGTAAAGTAATTCTATCCAGTACCTGACCAATGAATTCCGAAGTAGCTAAACCGGGTTTAATGCCTGGAATAAATCCTCCGCTCCGTTTTAAATCGTTTGATATCTGGTCAGGATTAACACTAATAGCGGTATAAAAATAGGTAAATACAATTATTAATATACCGAATAAAAGGTTGTATTGCCAGGAAGTAAAATCAGAAAAAGTTGTTCCGATGGAAGCAGCTAGTTCAGAAGAATCGCGCCAGATAGAAGCAATCAAAGATGGAATGAACATCAATGATTGTGCAAAAATAATTGGCATTACGCCCGCTGCATTAACCTTTAATGGAATAAATTGGCGCTGTCCGCTATATTGAGTAGTACCTCCAACCTGCTTTGCATATTGAATAGGAATTCTTCTGATGGCCTGCGTCAGCATTACCACAGCCATTACTATAAAATAAAGTGCTATAAGCTCCAAAATAAATATTAAAGCACCATTTAATTGTTTTGACAAGGCTTCGGCAATTAAAGCACCTGGTAAGCGAGATACAATACCAATCATAATCAGCATTGAAATTCCATTACCAATTCCTTTATCGGTAATTTTTTCGCCCAACCACATACAGAACATGGTGCCGGCGGTAAGAATAAAAATTGAAGTTATGCTAAACCAAAAGGGGTCTACCACAATAGCTTCGGCATTAATCGTTTGAATAAATCCAAAAGATTGAGCTGCTGTAATAACAATGGTCAATACACGCGTGTATTGATTGATTTTTTTTCTTCCGGATTCACCCTCTTTCTGGAGTTTCTGGAAATATGGAACGGCTATTGTTAATAATTGCAAAACAATAGAAGCCGAAATATAAGGCATGATACCTAATGCAAAAATAGAAGCATTGCTAAATGCTCCTCCCAGCAAGGTATCTAAAAGGCCGAAAATACCTTCTGAATTTGATTGCAACCGATTAGGGTCTATACCTGGTAAAACCACGTAAGATCCTAAACGGAATATTGCAATAAAGCCTAAGGTATTCAGTATCCGAATCCTTAGGTCTTCTATTGCAAATATATTCTTAAAAGTTGTTATAAGTTTTTTCATACTTAATTAGAGGGTAACAACTTTACCACCAGCATTTTCTATGGCAGTTATAGCAGTTTTAGAAAATGCATGCGCATGAACTTCTACAGAACTATTCAACTCACCACGGCCAAGAACTTTTATTTTATCATTCTTAGATACTAAACCGTGCGCCTTTAAATAGGCGAAGTCTACTGTTGTAGCATTATCTCTCTCAATTAATGATTGGATAACATCTAAATTTACACCGGCAAATTCAACCCGGTTGAAGTTTTTAAAACCAAATTTAGGAACTCTTCTCTGTAAAGGCATTTGACCACCTTCAAAGCCAGCTTTTTTGCTGTAGCCCGAACGAGATTTAGCGCCTTTATGACCTCTGGTGGAAGTACCACCACGGCCTGAACCAGTACCTCTACCAATTCTTTTTCTATCTTTTACAGAACCTGCAGCAGGTTGTAATGTACTTAAATTCATAATAACTTTATTTTACTTCAACCAAGTTATGCACTTTCTGAATCATACCTAAAATCTGGGGTGTATCTTCAACCGTAATGGTTTTGTTTATTTTACCCAGACCTAGTGCTTTCATCGTCTTCTTTTGTCTTTCCGGACGATCAATAACACTTTTGATTTGTTTAATAGTTATCTGCGCCATCTTACTTATCCGTTAAAAACCTTCTGAAGACTTACACCTCTTTGTTGAGCAACTGCTAAAGGATCTCGCATTTTGATTAAAGCATCAAAAGTGGCCTTAACCACATTGTGCGGATTAGATGAACCTTTAGATTTAGCTAATACATCTCTAATACCGGCACTTTCTAAAACTGCCCGCATAGCACCACCTGCTAATACACCTGTACCAGCTGCAGCAGGTTTAACAAGCACAAAACCACCAGAATACTTACCTTCCATGGCATGGGGAACTGTATTATGATACATCGGGATTTTTACCAGATTTTTCTTGGCATCATCAATACCTTTAGCAATAGCATCTGTTACTTCGTTAGCTTTTCCTAAGCCGTAACCCACGGTACCATTACCATCACCTACCACCACGATAGCAGAAAAACTAAATCTTCTACCACCTTTTACTACTTTAGCTACACGCTTGATTGCCACAACCCGTTCTTTGAGGTCAATCTCACTCGCTTTTACAACACGTATGTTATTCTGTGACATATATTAAAATTTAAGACCGGCTTCTCTGGCGCTGTCTGCTAATGTTTTTACCCGGCCGTGGTATAGATATCCGGAACGGTCAAAAACCACTTCCGTTATACCCTTTTCCTGAGCCAATGTGGCTAATTCCCGTCCAACGGCTGATGACAACTCGCTTTTGCCAGTAGCTTCTCCTGCTAATTTAGCAGAGGAAACAGCTACTAGAGTATTACCAGCAGTATCATCAATTAATTGGGCATAGATATTTTTATTACTTCTGAAAACGGATAAACGCGGTCTTTCAGGAGTACCAGAAATTTTACTTCTGATACTTTTTCTAATTCTGGTTCTTCTTTCGAGTTTACTTACTGCCATGACAGTTATTATTTAGAGGCTGTTTTACCTGCTTTTCTTCTTACTACCTCACCAACAAAGCGTACACCTTTACCTTTGTAAGGTTCTACTTTTCTCAGTGATCGGATTTTAGCAGCTACTTGGCCTATTAGTTGTTTATCGTTAGATTCAAGAGTAATCAGCGGCGCTTTACCTTTTTCTGTAACAGCAGCAGCTTTTACTTCCGGAGGTAAGGCTAAATATATATTGTGCGAGTAACCCAAAGACAACTCAAGCGTATTACCCGCTACAGTGGCTTTATAACCTACACCAATCAATTCTAAAGATTCTTTATAACCTTCGCTTACCCCAACCACCATATTGTTAATCAATGAACGGTATAAACCGTGCATGGCTTTGTGGCGTTTCTGCTCAGTCGGACGAGCTACTGTAATGGTGCCGTCCTCCTTTGATATAGTTATATCTCTGTCTACTAAGGTACTAAGTGAACCTTTTGGACCTTTTACGGTTACTAAATTATTATCTGCTACTGTCAAATCAACATTAGCAGGTAAAGTAATGGGCAATTTACCTATACGTGACATAGTGATGTTTTCTTAATAAACGTAACACAAAACTTCCCCACCCACATTAAGGTCTTTTGCCTCTTTTTCAGTAATAACCCCTTTAGAGGTGGATAAAATGGCTACACCTAAACCGTTTAATACTCTCGGCAAGTTTTCATAATGAGCATATTTCCGTAAACCAGGTTTACTTACTCTTTCCAGGTTTACAATAGCAGGTTGCTTTGTACTTGGATTATATTTGAGAGCTATTTTAATAGTTCCCTGTACACTAGAGTCATCAAACCGATAGCTTTGAATATACCCTTTCTCGTGAAGTACTCTGGTTATTTCCTTCTTGATTTTGCTGGCCGGAATTTCAACCACCCGATGATTTGCTTTGATAGCATTTCTGAGCCTGGTCAAATAATCTGCTATTGGATCTGTATTCATTATGAATAAATATTTTAGCTCTTCTTTTTAAAGAGCCGCAAAGATACTAATATTTTAGTTATTAATTACTATTGATAAAAAAAAATTACCAACTTGCTTTGGTTAAGCCGGGAATTTTTCCTTCAGAAGCCATGTCGCGGAACATAACCCGGGAAATACCAAACTTCCGCATGAAACCCCGCGGACGACCTGTAATCCGGCAACGGTTATGTAACCGAATAGGCGAAGCATCTTTCGGTAATTTATCTAAAGCATCCCAATCGCCGGCTGCTTTAAGTGCTTTTCTTTTTTCAGCATACTTGGCAACCATCTTTTGCCGCTTCAGCTCTCTCGCTTTTACTGATTCTTTGGCCATTTTATTATTTTTTTACATTCATGAATGGCATACCAAATGCTTTTAACAGCTCATAACTTTCTTCGTCATTCTTAGCTGTTGTTACAAAGGTAATATCCATTCCTGAGATTGCTTTAATTTTATCGATGCTTATTTCGGGGAAAATGATTTGCTCTTTTACACCTAAAGTATAATTTCCTCTACCATCAAACCCTTTTTCGCTTATACCTCTGAAGTCACGAACCCGTGGTAAAGCAACAGTCATTAACCGGTCCATAAATTCGTACATCTTGTCACCTCTTAAAGTAACTCTAGCACCAATGGGCATACCTTCGCGCAATTTAAAGTTAGAAACCGAAGTTTTTGCCTTCGTTGCAACAGCTCTTTGGCCCGAAATAGTGGTCAATTCATCAACACCTACATCAACTAATTTCTTGTCTGATACCGCGCTGCCAATACCTTTATTAATGCAAATCTTAACTATTTTAGGAACTTGCATTACACTTTTATACTGAAACCGCTCTCTTAATTGATTAACGATTTCCGTGTTATATTTTTCTTTTAAACGTGCAGTAGCCATATTAAATTAAATCTCCTGTTTTTTTAGAATACCGCTGCAGTTTACCATTTTCTCCCGCTCTTTTGCCGGTTCTGGTTACCGCACCGGAAGCAGTTACCAGCTGTACATTGCTGGCGTGAATTGGTGCTTCCATTTTGCTGATACCTCCCTGTGGGTTTTTAGCACTTGGCTTATTGTGTTTAGTAACCAGGTTTATACCCTCTACTATAACTTTATTCAGTTCTCTTTTAACGGATACAATCCGCCCTGTTTTACCGCGATCGTTACCGGAAATAACTTTTACAGTATCACCGGTTTTTACATGCAGTTTATTTACTTTTTCGTTTTGTGCTTTCATGATTATAATACCTCCGGAGCTAAAGAAACGATTTTCATAAATTGCTTTTCACGTAATTCACGCGCAACCGGACCAAATATCCGGGTTCCTCTTGGCTCATCGTTATTGTTTAATAACACCGCTGCGTTATCATCAAAACGAATGTATGATCCGTCTTTCCGGCGGATTTCTTTTTTGGTGCGAACAACTACCGCTTTCGAAACAGAGCCTTTTTTAACGTTACCAGATGATAAAGCTGATTTTACAGTTACTATTATTTTATCGCCAATAGAAGCGTATTTTTTTCCTGTTCCGCCTAAAACCCGGATTACTAAAACTTCTTTAGCTCCGCTGTTGTCGGCTACAGATAATCTTGATTCCTGCTGTACCATCTTACTTAGCTCTTTCTATTATTTCTACTAAACGCCAGTTCTTGCTTTTGCTCAATGGCCGGGTTTCCATGATTCTTACTAAATCACCTTCACCGCACTCGTTGTTTTCGTCGTGGGCTTTAAACTTCGTAGACTTGTTTACAAACTTCCCGTAAATGGGGTGTTTCATTTTACTTTCTACGATAATGGTGATTGTCTTATTCATTTTGTTACTGACAACCCGACCTGTTCTTTCTTTTCTGAGATTTCTTTCTTCCATTGTAATATTATTTAGAAGCTCCCTCTAATTCTCTTTTTCTTAATTCCGTCTGTAATCTGGCGATAACTTTCCGGTTTTGCTTTATCCGCAGAGGATTCTCTAATGGAGAAATAGAATGTGCAAATAACAAAGACTGACGGCTGGAAGTTTCTGCTTGTAAGCGTTCTTTTAGATCTTCTAAAGAAAGCGCTTGTATTTCTGAATATTTCATTTTACTATTCTACGAAATCTTTACGTACAACAAATTTTGTTCTCACTGGCAGCTTTTGGGCTGCTAATCTTAAAGATTCCTGAGCAGTTTCCAGAGGTACTCCATCAGATTCAAATAAAATGGTACCTGGTTTAACCACAGCTACCCAATATTCTGGCGAACCTTTACCTTTACCCATCCGAACCTCAGCTGGCTTTTTGGTAATTGGTTTATCAGGGAATATCCGGATCCACACCTGGCCTTCACGTTTCATGGCACGCGTCATTGCAATACGCGCAGCTTCGATTTGGCGGCTGGTAATCCAGGAAGCTTCTAATGATTTTATAGCAAAAGAACCGAAGGAAATGGTGCTACCCCGATGAGCTAGCCCTTTAACTCTCCCCTTCTGCATTTTTCTATATACTGTCCTTTTCGGCTGTAACATTTTCTAAAATGTTTTAATTCTTAAAATTATTTGTTTCTGGGTTTACCACCCCCACCACCGCTTCTGCGCTGTTGGCCGCCATCTCTTCTGTCTCTGTTGGCATTATCGCCCCGGTCGTTGCGATCTCTGCGACCACCACGGTCACCTCTATCGCCTCTTTCACCACCTCTTTCGTTCCGTGGAGCGCCGCCAGCATTGCCAGATGGTTTGGATTGCTCTTGGTTTGGAGAAAGGTCTTTTTTACCAAATACCTCTCCTTTAAAGATCCATACTTTAATACCTAACTTACCGTACACTGTCTGCGCTTCAGATAACGCATAGTCAATATCGGCCCGTAAAGTATGCAAAGGCGTTCTGCCTTCTTTGTATGATTCGGTACGTGCCATCTCGGCACCACCTAAACGACCAGAAACCTGAACTTTTACTCCTTCGGCTCCTACCCGGATAGCAGAGGCAATTGCTTGCTTCATGGCTCTCCGGAAAGAGATTCTGGCTTGTAACTGCTGTGCAATTGATTCACCTACTAATTTAGCATCCAATTCCGGGCGCTTAATTTCGTAGATGTTAATTTGAACATCTTTGTTCGTTACTTTTTTAAGCTCTTCTTTAATCTTATCTACTTCCTGGCCACCTTTACCAATAACAACACCCGGGCGAGCCGTGTTAATTGTAATGGTAATCCGCTTCAGGGTTCTTTCAATAATTATTTTTGAAATACCTCCTTTAGGAATACGAGCCAGAATATATTTTCTTATTTTCTCATCTTCGATGAGCTTATCAGCGAAATCTTTTCCACCGTACCAATTAGAGTCCCATCCTTTGATGATACCTAATCTTAAACCTACCGGATTTACTTTTTGTCCCATTATTACAAAATATTTCGCTTATTACTATTGATTATTTACCTCGAGTTCTTCCACGCGGCTATCAATAATAATAGTAACATGGTTTGATCTCTTTCTGATTCTATGACCGCGGCCTTGAGGTGCTGGTCTTAATCTTTTCAGCATTTTGCCTTCATCTACTCTGATTTCTTTGATGTAAAGATTAGAATCTTCGATGCGGGCATCAGCATTTGCTTGCTGCCAATTAGATAAAGCTGATAGTAATAATTTTTCAATTTTCTCAGCTCCAACATTTGCTTCAAATTTTAATAAACCTAAAGCTTTGTTTACACTTTGGCCTCTAACCAAACCAGCTACCAGGCGCATTTTGCGAGGGGAGGTAGGAACGTTTCTTAATTTAGCTATTGCTTGCATTGTTATCTCTTACCTTTATCTTTTTTAGCAATATGGCCTCTGAAATTTCTGGTTGGAGCAAATTCTCCTAGTTTGTGGCCTACCATGTTTTCTGTAACATAAACCGGAATAAATTTATTCCCATTGTGAACAGCAAAGGTATGACCAACGAAATCCGGAGAAATCATGGACCGGCGAGACCAGGTTTTAACCACGGTTTTCTTGCCGGTATCTTCCATTGCTGTTACTTTCTTTTCGAGCCTGAAGTCAATATACGGCCCTTTTTTTAATGATCTTCCCATTATTTTTTACCTCTATTAACAATCAGGTTCTCTGAATATTTATTTTTATTTCTTGTCTTTTTACCTTTTGAGAATAAACCTTTTCTAGAACGAGGCTGCCCTCCAGAAGATTTACCTTCACCTCCACCCATTGGGTGATCTACTGGGTTCATGGCTACACCACGAACTCTAGGCCGGATACCCAACCATCTGCTTCTTCCCGCTTTACCCAAATTCACATTCATGTGGTCAGCGTTAGATACCGTTCCTACGGTTGCCATGCAGGTTACTAAAACCATGCGCATTTCACCAGAGGGCAATTTAATGGTAGCGTATTTATTTTCCCGGGCTACTAACTGGGCGTAAGTACCAGCGCTGCGTGCTAAAGTACCGCCATTCCCAGGCATCAATTCAATATTGTGTACAATAGTTCCCAAAGGCATATCCGACAGTGGCAAGCTATTGCCAACTTCTGGTGCTACACCCGGGCCCGAAATAACGGTGCTGTTTACATTCAGTCCTGCTGGCGCCAGAATGTAGCTCTTCTCGCCGTCTGCGTAGTACAATAATGCAATACGGGCAGTTCTGTTCGGATCGTATTCTATAGCTTTTACAGTAGCCGGAATACCAAACTTATTTCTTTTAAAATCGATGATCCGGTATTTTTGTTTATGACCGCCTCCTATGTAGCGCATGGTCATTTTACCTGAATCATTTCTACCACCAGATTTTTTTATAGGTGCCAACAAAGATCTCTCTGGCTGGTCTGATGTAATTTCATCAAACGTCGGAGCCACTCTAAATCTTTGACCTGGTGTTGTCGGTCTTAATTTTCTTAATGCCATCTTCTAATTATTAAATGCCGCTGTAAAAATCAATAAATTCCCCTTCTTTTAAGCTAACGATTGCTTTTTTAATAGAAGGCTTACGTCCGCTTACAACACCGGCTTTCGTATTCTTAACTTTAAGTTTTCCTTGTACACGCATGGTAGAAACTTTTTCTACGGTTACGCCATACAATTTTTCAACCGCTTTCTTTATCTCCACTTTATTAGCAGTTCTTTCAACTTCAAAGGCATATTTGCCTTTCTCGTTTAAAGCGGCCATCTTTTCAGTAACCAAGGGTTTTTTTAATACTTGCATTATTTTGTGCTATAAAGCTTCTCTAAAGTGGACAATGAATCTTCCGTCAGTAACAAAGTTTCGGCTTTCAATAAATCATAAGTATTTAAATCCGCTGCTTCTGCTACTTTCACTTTTTGGATATTACGGCTTGATAAATAAAGATTAGTATCTTTTTGAGCCGTCACGATTAAAGTTTTCTTATTAGAAAAATTCAATTTTCCTAAAACACCTACAAATTCACTGGTTTTTGGTTGTTCAAAAGACAGTGATTCTATTAATGCCACTTTATTGTCTTTTGCCAGGGAAGATAATGCTGATAAACGGGCAAGGGATTTTAGCTTTTTGTTTAATTTAAAGCTATAGTTCCGTGGTCTAGGTCCAAATACTCTACCACCACCAATAAATACCGGGGATTTCATGCTGCCTGCACGGGCACCGCCTGTACCTTTTTGTTTCTTCAGTTTCTTAGTGGTTCCAGAAACTTCGTTGCGTTCCTTGGATTTGTGCGTTCCCTGACGCTGGTTTGCCAGGTATTGTTTTACATCCAGATACATGGCGTGCTGATTCGGCTCAATGCCAAATATCTCCGCCGAAAGGGTTACCTTTCGGCCAGTATCTTCTCCTGCTTTATTTAATACAGAAAGCTCCATCTTATTTCTCTAAAACTACAAATGAATTTTTGGCACCAGGAACGGAACCACTAACTAGAATCAAATTTTTATCGGTTAATACCCGTAAAACCCGTAAGTTCTGGACTTTTACGCGGTCATTACCCATGCGGCCCGCCATTCTCATGCCTTTAAACACGCGAGAAGGCCAGGAGCAAGCTCCAATTGAACCTGGGTGTCTTGCCCGGTTATGCTGACCGTGGGTTTGGCCGCCAACACCGCTAAAGTTATATCTTTTTACTACGCCTTGGAATCCTTTACCTTTTGAAGTTCCAATTACATCCAAAAACTCACCTTCTTCGAAAAGGTCAACGTTAATGGTATCTCCTAAATTAAAACCTTCAACTTCGGTCTTAAACTCTACAACCTTTACTTTAGGAGTTGCGTTAGCTTTTTTAAAGTGGCCGATTTCAGCCTTATTTGCTAATTTTTCTTTTTTGTCACCGTAGCCAACTTGAACAGCTTTATAGCCATCAACTTCTACAGTCTTCACTTGTGTTACCACACACGGACCTGCTTGAATAAGCGTAGCAGCTACGCTTTTCCCGTCAGGTGTGAAGAGGCTTGTCATTCCGATTTTTCTACCGATTATTCCAGGCATTCTACTTTCTGATTAAACAATCTTAATAAATACACTTATCCCTTCGTTAAGGGAGTGCAAAGATACTATTTTTAAATTTCTTTTTGCAAACTATTGTTAATTAATTTTTTAACTAACCATAATAAAAAAAGAACCAGTAAATACCGGTTCTTTTTTTATTAGCAAAAAAAAGGTTATCAAACTTTAATTTCTACATCAACGCCACTTGGTAACTCCAGCTTCATTAAGGCATCTACTGTTTTTGAACTAGTTGAATAAATATCAACTAATCTTTTGTAGGTACAAAGCTGAAATTGCTCCCGTGCTTTTTTATTTACGTGGGGTGAACGCAATACTGTAAAAATATCTTTTTCGGTAGGTAAAGGAATAGGTCCACTAACAATGGCACCGGTCGTCTTTACGGCTTTTACAATCTTTTCAGCAGATTTATCTACCAAATTATGATCGTAAGACTTTAATTTAATTCTGATTTTCTGGTTCATTATTTTAAGACTATTTACCTGTACCTTTTACTTTAGCTATTATACCTTCGGCCAAATTTGTTGGCACTTGCTCGTAATGCGAAATAGTGATGTTGGCTGTTGCACGACCAGAGGTTAAAGTTCTTAAATCAGTTACATAACCAAAAAGTTCCGATAAAGGTACATCTGCTTTAATTACCTGAGAACCGGCCTTTGTATCCATACCTTTCATTAAGCCTCTGCGACGGTTTAAATCGCCGGTTACAGGGCCAGTATACTCATCCGGCGTAACTACCTCAACTGCCATAATTGGTTCTAATAATTTCGGCGAGCATTTTCTTGCTGCTTCTTTAAAACCCTGGCGAGCGGCTAATTCAAAAGATAACGCATCAGAATCGACATCATGGTAAGAACCGTGGAATAACCGCACCCGCATAGATTCTATCGGGAATCCAGCTAATACACCTTCTTTCATTGATTCTTCAAAGCCTTTCTGAATAGCAGGAATAAATTCTTTTGGAATTACCCCCCCCACAATCGCATTAACAAATTCTAATCCGGCTTTTCCATCTTCCCGCGGTCCTAATTCAAATACAATATCGCCGTATTTACCACGACCACCCGATTGTTTCTTATAAGTTTCCCGGTGCTCGGTTTTAGAGGTAATGGTTTCTTTATAAGCTACTTGTGGTGCACCTTGGTTTATTTCTACCTTAAATTCTCTTTTAAGGCGATCCATGATAATTTCGAGGTGCAACTCACCCATACCTCTCAGAATGGTTTGTCCTGTTTCCTGGTCTGTATGTACTAACAAAGTTGGATCTTCTTCTACCAACTTACCTATCGCCATACCCATCTTATCTGCATCGGCTTGGGTTTTAGGCTCAATAGCGTAACCAATTACCGGTTCTGGGAACTCCATAGCTTCCAAAACAATTTTATGATTTTGGTCGCACAGCGTATCTCCAGTCTTTATATCTTTAAAGCCAACTACCGCTCCTATATCACCAGCTCCTAAACGCTCAATCGCGTTTTGCTTATTAGCATGCATTTGGAATATACGAGAGATACGTTCTTTATTGCCGGAACGGGTATTAAATACGTATGATCCTGATTCCAGTACACCAGAGTAAGCTCGGATAAAGCAAAGACGGCCTACATAGGGGTCAGTTGCAATTTTAAAAGCCAACGCTGCAAACGGATCAGTTTCGCTTGGTTTACGGGCTACTTCAGCACCGGTATCCGGGTTAGTTCCTTTAATACTTTCTTTATCCAGCGGAGAAGGGCATAATGCCATTACATAATCCAGCATGGTTTGTACACCTTTGTTCTTGAAAGAAGATCCACATAGCATTGGTACAATGGCCATGTCGATAGTTGCTTTGCGAAGAGCAGTCAGAATTTCCTCTTCGGTAATAGATTCCGGATTATCAAAATATTTCTCCAGCAATGTCTCATCGTAATCAGCTACTGCTTCTAATAACTTTTCCCGGTATTCAGTAGCTTCTTCCATCATATCATCCGGAATGGGCACTTCGGTAAAGGTCATACCTTTGTCATGCTCGTTCCAAACAATACCGCGGAAGTTTACTAAATCCACTACTCCTTTAAAATCATCTTCTGATCCGATTGGCAATTGTAAAGCTACCGCATTGCTGCCTAACATTTCTTTAACTTGTTTTACAACAGCTAAGAAATCCGCACCTGAACGGTCCATTTTATTTACGAAACCAATACGAGCAACATTATAATTATTCGCTAAGCGCCAGTTAGTTTCTGATTGTGGCTCTACACCATCAACCGCACTAAATAAGAACACCAAACCATCTAATACGCGCAGAGACCGGTTTACCTCTACTGTGAAATCCACGTGGCCCGGGGTATCAATAATATTGATATGGTAAGTATTATTTCTGTATTTCCAATCAACTGTTACAGCCGCTGAAGTAATGGTAATACCACGCTCCTGCTCCTGCTCCATCCAGTCTGTAGTTGCCGCGCCATCATGAACTTCTCCTAATTTATGGCTTGCACCTGTATAATAAAGGATACGCTCAGTGGTTGTGGTTTTACCAGCATCAATGTGTGCCGCTATACCTATATTTCTTGTATATTTTAAATCGCGTGCCATTTATTACTTAGAATCTAAAATGTGAGAAGGCTTTGTTAGCCTCTGCCATTCTATGTGTATCATCTTTTTTCTTCACTGCTGCACCTTCACCTTTGGCCGCGGCAATTATTTCACCGGCTAATTTATCGGTCATGGTTTTTTCTCCGCGCTTTCTGGCGTAAAGAATCATCCATTTTATTCCCAAAGAAATCTTCCGATCAGGTCTAACTTCAGTAGGAACCTGGAACGTTGCACCACCCACGCGCCGGCTTTTTACTTCCACACTTGGCATGATGTTGTTCAACGCTTTTCTCCACTGCTCTAAACCATTTTCTTTGGTCCGTTTTTCAACTGCTTCGCACGCGTCATAAAAAATATTGTAAGCAATACTTTTTTTGCCATCGTACATCAGGTAGTTAACAAAACGGGTTACCAAAGTTTCTTTGTACTTTGGATCTGGAAGAAGAATTCTATTTTTAGGTTTTGCTTTTCTCATTGTATTACTACTGTCTTATTATTTCTTCTTACCTGGAGCTGGTTTACCACCTTTTGCAGCTGGTTGCCCCGGTTTCGGACGTTTTGCTCCGTATTTTGATCTGCGCTGAAGCCTGCCATTTACACCGGCCGTATCTAACGCACCACGAATAATGTGGTACCGAACGCCTGGTAAATCTTTTACTCTGCCACCTCTGATAAGCACAATAGAGTGCTCTTGTAAGTTATGGCCTTCACCCGGTATGTAAGCGTTTACCTCTTTACCATTGGTTAAGCGCACACGGGCAACTTTACGCATGGCAGAATTAGGTTTCTTAGGGGTTGTTGTATAAACCCTGGTGCACACCCCTCGTCTCTGTGGACAAGAATCTAAGGCTGGAGACTTTGATTTATAAATCAATTTCTCTCTTCCTTTTCGTACTAATTGTTGTATAGTAGGCATTTACTAAATTTTTATAGGAATTCTTCTTCTCAAAATTTTGGTCTGCAAAGGTATACAAAAACTTTTGCAAATTCAATATTAATTTATTATAAATAATTAAGCTTCACCTATATTGCCTCCAAAATTCATTGGAAAGCTTGGCTCCTGGTGAATTTGCTTTATATCTCCGTAACTTTCTTCAAAACGGCGGATGTTATCGGCCAGAGCCGCTAACAAACGTTTAGCGTGCTCCGGCGTGATAACTATTCTGGCTTTTACTTTAGCTTTCGGAATACCCGGCATTAGCCGGATAAAGTCAATCACAAACTCACTGCTGGAGTGAGCTATCATTGCCAGATTGGCATATTCTCCTTCCGCTATCTCCTCGGTTAGTTCTATGTTAATCTGGTTTTCCTGGGCTGCTGGTTCTTTCGCCATTTTATTTGTTCTGTAACTCTGCCTGACGGGCTTTAGTAGCTTGTTTAGAAGAAACCAGGCTATCGTACTCTTCTTGTGAACCAACTATTAATTTAGAGTATTCACGCAACCCTGTACCGGCTGGAATCAGGTGTCCTACAATAACGTTTTCTTTTAAGCCTAATAACTCATCGGCTTTACCTCTGATGGCGGCTTCGCTTAATACCTTGGTTGTTTCCTGGAAGGAAGCTGCCGAAATAAAGCTCTGCGTACCCAAAGACGCTTGTGTAATACCTTGCAGAGTAGGACGAGAAACTGCCGGCTGTGCATCTCTAACCGTTACCACCCGCATATCGCGGCGTTTCAAGCTGGAGTTTTCATCCCGCAATCTTCTGGCCGTTACAATTTGCCCTGGTTTCAGGCTAGCCGAATCACCCGCATCTTCCACTACTTTCATGTCAATGATCATATCATTCTCTTCCATGAAAGTAACTTTGTCTACTACCTGATTTTCTAGGAACGAAGTATCACCCGGATCGATAACGGCAACTTTCTGCATCATCTGGCGAACTACCACCTCAATGTGCTTGTCGTTTATTTTCACCCCTTGCAAACGATATACTTCCTGAATTTCATTTACCAGATATTCCTGTACGGCTCCTGGTCCTTGAATATTCAGGATATCGGTTGGCGTAATAGCACCATCAGACAAAGGCATACCGGCCCGGATAAAGTCATTATCCTGTACCAGAATGTGTTTAGACAAAGGCACCATGTATTTCTTTTTCACGCCGTCTTTCGACTCGATGAAGATTTCACGATTACCCCGTTTAATACCGCCGTATGTTACTACTCCGTCAATTTCGCTTACTACCGCCGGGTTAGATGGATTCCGGGCTTCGAATAATTCCGTTACCCTTGGCAGACCACCCGTAATATCGCGGGTTTTACCAATGGCACGTGGAATCTTAGCCAGGATTTGTCCAGCCCTAATAGGCTCGGCATCTTCTACCGTTAAGTGCGCACCTACTGGAATATTATAAGCTTTATACTCATCGTTACGAGCTCGCACCCCAATGGCTGGGTTCTGGGTTTTATCTTTGGTTTCGATAATTACTTTTTCGCGGTGACCAGTTTGTTCATCTGATTCTTCGCGGTAAGTAACCCCTTCAATCAAAGCCTCATATTCTACAGCACCATCGTATTCCGATAAGATTACTGCATTGTATGGATCCCACACGCAGATTTCGTCGCCTTTGGCAACAGTCTGGCCTTCGTCTACCATCAGGAAAGAGCCGTAAGGAACGTGGTTACTGATTAATATTTTACCGGTTCCTGGCTCAACCACCCGAACTTCACCCGAACGACCCATTACTACTTTTACCGGGGTGCCTTCGTTGTTCACAGTTTCAATCGTCCGAACATCTTCAAACTCGATGGTACCGTTAAACTTAGCCCGGATAGCAGCATCTACCGCAATGTTAGAAGCTGTACCACCCACGTGGAAAGTACGGAGCGTTAACTGGGTACCTGGTTCACCGATGGACTGAGCGGCAATAACGCCTACTGCTTCGCCTTTCTGCACCATTCTGCCCGAAGCCAGGTTACGACCATAGCATTTAGCACAAATACCACGCTTGCTTTCGCAGGTTAATACCGAACGAATCTCCACCGTTTCGATGCTGGTAGCATCAATCCGCTTGGTAATATCTTCGGTAATTTCCCCTCCGGCCTCAATGATCAATTCATTGTTCAATGGATCCAGAACATCATGTACCGTTACCCGGCCCAAAATTCTCTCGGATAAAGATTCTACAATATCCTCGTTGTCTTTCAGGGCACTTACTTCCAGTCCGCGTAAGGTTCCGCAGTCAGTTTCGTTTACAATAACATCCTGCGATACGTCTACCAGACGACGGGTTAAGTAACCGGCGTCCGCTGTTTTCAACGCAGTATCGGCCAGACCTTTACGGGCACCGTGGGTAGAGATAAAGTACTCGATTACATCCAAACCTTCTTTAAAGTTAGAAAGGATTGGGTTCTCGATAATTTCACCTACTGAACCTTGCAACGATTTCTGCGGCTTTGCCATCAGACCCCGCATACCACCTAACTGACGAATCTGCTCACGAGAACCACGGGCCCCAGAGTGCATCATCATGTAGATAGAGTTGAAGCCTTGGTCGTCTTTTTCCAGACGGCCCATCAGGGTTTCGGTAATCTGGTTGTTAATACGCGTCCAGATATCAATTACCTGGTTGTAACGCTCGTTATCGGTAATCAGACCCATGGAGTAGTTCGCCCAAACAGCATCTACATCTTTTTTGGCCTGTTCTACCAGAATATCCTTTTCTTTTGGAATAACAATATCACCCAGACCCATCGACAGACCACCCTTGTAGGCAGACTGGAAGCCTAAAGTTTTAATATCATCCAGGAATTGAGCGGTACGCGCCATTCCGGTTACTTTGAATACGCGGGAAATAATTTGCTGTAACTTTTTCTTCGTTAACAGCTCATCCACGAATCCAACTTCTTCCGGAACGAATTGGTTAAATAATACCCGACCGGCAACGGTTTCGATTACTTTTGTAACCAGTTGCTCGTTTTCGTCTTGTATTTTGGTTCTTACTTTTATAAAGGCATGTTTAGATAAACGGCCTTCGTTAATGGCAATAACTACTTCTTCTGCACTGTAGAAAGACATGCCTTCACCGGCAATCTTTTCGTTTTCAGTAGAGCGCTTGCCTTTGGTTACATAGTATAATCCCAAAACCATGTCCTGCGATGGCACCGCAATTGGTGCACCGTTAGCTGGGTTCAGGATGTTGTGCGAAGCCAGCATCAGCATAGAGGCTTCCAAAATAGCAGCAGGTCCCAGGGGAACGTGCACCGCCATCTGGTCACCGTCAAAGTCGGCGTTGAATGCCGTACACACTAACGGGTGTAACTGAATCGCTTTACCTTCAATTAAGCGCGGCTGGAAAGCCTGGATACCTAAACGGTGAAGCGTAGGAGCCCGGTTCAGCAGTACCGGGTGACCTTTCAGAACGTTTTCCAAAATATCCCAAACTACCGCATCTTTCCGGTCAACTATTTTCTTAGCCGATTTTACGGTTTTAACAATACCCCGCTCGATCAGTTTACGAATGATAAATGGTTTGAAAAGCTCAGCCGCCATGTTCTTAGGCAGACCGCACTCGTGCAATTTCAATTCCGGACCTACTACGATAACCGAACGACCAGAATAGTCAACCCGCTTACCCAATAAGTTCTGACGGAAACGGCCTTGCTTACCTTTCAGCATATCCGAAAGCGATTTCAAAGCCCGGTTACCTTCTGCCCGCACGGCGTTTACTTTACGGGAGTTGTCGAACAAGGAGTCAACGGCTTCCTGTAACATACGCTTCTCGTTCCGCAGAATAACTTCCGGCGCTTTAATCTCGATCAGACGTTTCAGACGGTTGTTCCGGATTATAACGCGGCGGTACAAGTCATTTAAGTCGGAAGTAGCGAAACGGCCACCATCCAACGGCACCAACGGACGCAATTCTGGCGGAATAACCGGCACCATCCGAATAACCATCCACTCGGGGCGGTTTTCAATACGGGTAGCAGCATCCCGGAAAGCTTCTACTACTCTTAAACGCTTCAGGGCTTCACCTTTACGTTGCTGAGAAGTTTCGTGGGCGGCAGAGTAACGTAAGTCGTAAGATAAATCGTCTAGGTTAATGCGCTGTAATAATAATTCCAACGCATCCGCACCCATCTTAGCGATGAATTTATTCGGATCACTGTTGTCCAGCATCTGGTTTTCCCGAGGTAACTTATCGATCATATCCAGGTATTCATCTTCGGTTAAGAAGTCGAGTTGGTTTACACCATCTTCGGCCAGAATACCGGGCTGTACTACTACGTACCGCTCGTAATAAATAATTTGGTCTAATTTTTTGGTCGGTAAACCTAACAGGTAACCAATTTTATTGGGCAACGATTTGAAGTACCAGATGTGAGCAACTGGTACTACCAACTCGATGTGGCCCATGCGCTCGCGACGTACTTTCTTCTCAGTAACCTCAACCCCGCAACGGTCGCAAATAATGCCTTTATATCGGATTCGCTTATATTTACCGCAGTGACATTCCCAATCTTTCACCGGACCAAAAATACGCTCGCAGAACAAACCGCCCATTTCAGGCTTGTAAGTCCGGTAGTTAATGGTCTCTGGCTTGGTTACTTCACCGTTAGAGCGCTCCAGAATAGATTCCGGCGATGCTAAGCTGATAGTAACTTTCGAGAAGTCCTGGTTTAGTTTTTTATTTTTTGCAAATGCCATCTTTCAGATTTAAAAATTCTAAAATTTTATCTTTAACGAATAAAAGAGTAGCAACATTCCGTTGCTACTCAAAATTCATTATTAATCTAAAGTAATCTCCAGTGCCAGACCTCTTAGCTCGTGAATCAATACGTTGAAAGATTCCGGTATATTTGGTTTTGGCAGCACGTCGCCTTTTACAATGGCTTCGTACGCCTTGGCTCTACCAATTACGTCATCCGATTTTACGGTCAGGATTTCCTGCAACACATGCGATGCACCGAATGCTTCGAGTGCCCACACCTCCATCTCACCGAAACGCTGACCACCAAACTGGGCCTTACCACCCAAAGGCTGCTGCGTAATAAGCGAGTAAGGTCCGATAGAACGGGCGTGCATTTTATCATCTACCAAGTGACCCAGTTTCAGCATGTAAATTACCCCAACGGTTACCGGCTGATCAAATTTATCACCGGTTAAACCATCGTACAGATAAGTACGGCCGTATCTTGGTACACCTGCCTCCGCCAATTCTGCCGAAACTTGTTCTTCGGAAGCACCGTCAAAAATAGGCGTAGAATATTTTCTGCCTAATTTCAGACCGGCCCAACCTAATACTGTTTCGTAGATCTGACCGATGTTCATCCGCGAAGGCACCCCCAGCGGGTTCAGTACAATATCCATTGGCGTTCCATCCTCCAGGAATGGCATATCCTCTTCCCGTACAATCCGGGCTACTACCCCTTTGTTACCGTGACGACCTGCCATTTTATCACCCACTTTCAGTTTACGCTTTTTAGCAATGTAAACTTTCGCCAACTGCACAATACCGGCTGGTAATTCATCACCCACTTCCAGAGTAAATCTTTCCCGCTTAAACCGGGCCGAAATCATGTTGCGGCGTTTGTTGTAGTTTTTCACCAACTCCACCAACATGGTATTCGTCTGTTCTTCGGTAGTCCAGTTTTCCAGAATCAAATCCTTAAACAAGTTCACCTCTTCGGGCACGGCATAATTGCTTTCGTCCTTATAAGGGTTTTTGTCCGGGAACAGGTTCTCCACCACATTTCTGCGGGTAAACTTCACGCCTTTCGACATGATTTCGTCGCCGAATTTATGCTTAACCCCTTGCGAAGTTTTGCCATCCAATAAGGCAACCAGTTTCTCAACCATTACCCCTTTAACAACTTTTAGCTCGTCGTTATATTTAGATTTCAGGTCTTCCACTTCCTTCTTAGACTTAGCCCGCAGGTTTTTATCTTTTTTAGGACGAGAGAATAATTTGGTATCGATTACTACGCCGTTTAAGGATGGCGGTGCTTTAAGAGAAGCATCTTTCACATCGCCGGCTTTGTCACCAAAGATGGCGCGTAACAGTTTTTCTTCCGGGGTTGGATCCGTTTCACCTTTAGGTGTAATCTTACCTATCAGAATATCGCCTTCTTTTACTTCGGCACCTTCGCGGATTATACCGTTTTCATCGAGGTTACGAACGGCTTCTTCGCTTACGTTCGGGATTTCAGAAGTTAATTCTTCTTCACCCCGCTTGGTTTCGCGTACTTCCAGTTCAAACTCCTCAATGTGGATAGAAGTAAATACATCGTCGCGTACTACTTTTTCCGATATTACAATCGCATCCTCGAAGTTATACCCTTGCCAAGGCATGAACGCCACCTGCAGGTTACGTCCTAAAGCCAGCTCGCCATCGTTAGTAGCATAGCCTTCGCATAAGGCCTGGCCTCTTTTAACTACTTCGCCTTTTTTAACGATTGGCGTTAAGTTAATACAGGTATCCTGATTGGTTCTCCGGAATTTTATCAGATCGTAGGTTACGAACTCAGCATCAAAGCTTACCAGTTTATCTTCTTCGGTCAGGTCGTATTTTACTACCACCTTGTTGGCATCAACGTATTCAATAATACCCGAACCTTCGGCTACTACCAAGGCACGGGAATCGATGGCCGCACGGGCTTCCAGACCAGTACCAACAATAGGGGCTTGTGGTTTAAGTAAAGGAACCGCCTGACGTTGCATGTTTGAACCCATCAGGGCCCGGTTAGCATCATCGTGCTCCAGGAACGGAATCAAAGACGCCGCTACCGATACAATCTGGTTAGGCGCAATATCCATGTAAGTATAAGTACCCGGATCGGTAACGGGGAAGTCACCCTCAAAACGGCCTTTTACTTTATCATTAATGAAATTACCCTGCTCATCAATGCGGGCATTCGCCTGAGCAATGTGGTGGGTATCTTCTTCTTCTGCCGTCAAATATTGCACATTAGACTCTACCTCTACGCGTCCGTCCGATACCTTCCGGTAAGGAGTTTCAATAAAGCCCATGCTGTTTACGCGGGCATGCACGCACAAGGAAGAAATCAATCCAATATTCGGACCTTCTGGCGTTTCAATGGTACACAAACGTCCGTAGTGGGTATAGTGAACGTCCCGAACCTCGAAACCAGCTCTTTCCCGTGATAAACCTCCAGGCCCTAAAGCTGATACCCGACGTTTGTGGGTTATCTCGGCTAACGGGTTGGTTTGGTCCATGAACTGCGAAAGCTGATTGGTACCAAAGAAAGAGTTGATAACCGAAGAAAGTGTCCGGGCATTGATCAAATCAACCGGTTTAAATTCCTCGTTATCCCGTACGTTCATCCGCTCTTTAATAGTCCGGGCCATACGGGCCAGACCTACCCCAAACTGCGCATATAGTTGTTCACCAACGGTTCTTACCCGGCGGTTACTTAAGTGGTCAATATCATCTACTACCGCTTTGGAGTTTATTAAACCAATCAGATATTTAACAATCAGTACAATGTCTTCATTGGTTAATACCTTGGCATCCCAGTTGGAATCCAGACCTAACTTTTTGTTAATCCGGTATCGGCCAACATCCCCCAAATCATATCGCTTGTCGCTGAAAAACAATTTCTGGATAATATCGCGCGCGGTTTCTTCATCGGGTGCTTCGGTGTTCCGGAGCTGGCGATAAATTTGTTCAACGGCTTCTTTTTCAGAATTTGAATTATCTTTCTGAAGCGTATTATATATAATCGTGTAATCCGCAATGTTAATATTTTCGCGGTGCAAGATTATTGATTTGGCACCTGATTCCAGGATAGTATCAATGTCTTCCTCGGATACGGTTGAATCCCGTTCCAGCAACACTTCATTCCTGTCGATGGAAACCACTTCACCAGTATCTTCATCCACGAAATCTTCTGTCCAGGTTCTTAAAACCCGCGCCGCCAGTTTCCGACCTACTGCTTCTTTTAGTCCCTTGCGTTCAGCTTTAATTTCTTCGGATAAACCAAATAAATCTAAGATATCTTTATCCGTTCCGTAACCAATAGCCCGTAACAATGTTGTTACCGGAAATTTCTTTTTCCGGTCGATGTAAGCATACATCACATTGTTTACATCGGTTGCAAATTCTATCCAGGAGCCTTTAAATGGAATAATTCGGGCCGAATATAATTTAGTACCATTGGTGTGCTTGCTCTGAGCAAAGAAAACGCCAGGTGAACGGTGCAATTGAGATACAATAACTCTTTCGGCTCCATTTATTACAAAAGAACCTTTTTCGGTCATGTAAGGAATATTTCCTAAGAAAACTTCCTGCTCAATGGTTTCAAAATCTTCGTTGTCGTCGTCGTTACAAACCAGACGTAATTTTGCTTTTAAAGGAACTGAATAGGTTAATCCCCGGTCAATACATTCGTCGACTGAATATTTCGGCGGGTCTACGTGGTAATCAATAAATTCCAGAACAAAGTTCTCGCGTGAATCAGATATTGGGAAATTCTCAGCAAAAACTTTGAAAAGACCTTCTTCTGTTCTATTTTCGGCAGCAGTTTCTAACTGAAAGAAGTCGCGGAACGATTGTAACTGAACATCCAGAAAATCCGGGTAATCAATAACCGGAGTAATAGAAGCGAAATTAATTCGCTCCGAATTTTTATTTTTAGCCAAAACTTTTATAGTTTAAAGTTTACAACTCAACTGTAACATTCTCCTTCCGGAGAAAGAGAAAAAAGACTGAAATTTATTTTCCAGTACAAACAGGAAAAGACCTGACTATATTGCCAGGTCTAATCCGTAAGATATTTAAAGTTAGAGGGATTACTTAACCTCCACTTCAGCACCAGCTTCTTCTAAAGATTTCTTTAAAGATTCAGCTTCGTCTTTAGCAACACCTTCTTTCAATGGTTTTGGAGCGCCGTCTACTAATTCTTTCGCTTCTTTCAGTCCAAGGCCAGTCAGATCTTTTACTAACTTAACTACCGCCAGTTTAGAAGCACCGGCTGCTTTCAATATTACATCAAATGATGTTTTTTCTTCGGCTGCAGGAGCATCAGCACCAGCACCACCACCGGCTACCATAACAGGAGCAGCAGCTGCAGGCTCGATACCGTATTCATCCTTCAGGATAGTAGCTAGTTCATTTACCTCTTTTACAGTTAAATTTACTAACTGCTCAGCGAATGCTTTTAAATCTGCCATTTTATTAAAATTAATTGTTATTTAGTTATTGTGTTTAGTTTATTCTTTTTCTGATAATGTTTTTAAAATTCCGGCCAGTTTGTTGCCACCGCCTTGTAAAGCAGAAATAACATTCTTCGCAGGAGATTGTAACAGGCCAACAATTTCGCCGATTAAATCGTTCTTCGATTTGATATTTGACAGGAAGTCTAAATTCTCACTACCTGTAAATACATCGGTATCGATATAAGCGCCTTTTAATGCTGGTTTAGGAGTTACGCCTTTTCCGTAAGCTTCGGCTTTGTAAAAACGCTGCAATAATTTTGCCGGAGCGCTGCCCGAATCTGATGAAAACAAAATTCCGGACTGACCTTTTAACGCTGCATCCATTGCAGATGTATCAGCATTTAAGGTATCTAGTGCTTTACGGATTAAGGTGTTTTTATAAACTTTATATTCCATTCCCTGATCGAAGCACAGCTTGCGGAAACGATTAATAGATGCTACGGTTAAGCCAGCTGCATCAGTAATATAGAAAAAATTATACGTAGCGAATTTCTGGGTCAACTCATCTACGATCACTTGCTTTTCTTCCCTGGTCATTTTAAAATTCGCTTAAATTAAACTTTTATCTACGGTTACCGCAGGGCTCATTGTGCTAGACAATGTTACGCTTCTGATGTAAGTACCTTTGGCCGATGATGGCTTTAAACGGTTCAGGGTAGCAATAATTTCTGCAGCGTTTTCGGCAATCTGATCTGGTGAGAAAGAAACTTTGCCAATGCTGGTATGGATAATACCGGTTTTATCAACTTTAAAGTCAATTTTACCAGCTTTTACTTCTTTTACCGCTTTCGCTACATCTGGTGTTACTGTACCAGATTTTGGGTTTGGCATCAGGTTCCGAGGACCTAGTATTCTACCTAAACGACCTACTTTGGCCATTACCGAAGGCATGGTAATAATTACATCCACATCGGTCCAGCCTTTTTCAATCTTCTGGATATATTCATCCAAACCTACAAAGTCAGCGCCGGCATCTTTTGCTTCCTGCTCTTTATCAGGCGTGCAAAGTACCAAAACGCGAACCTGCTTACCAGTACCATGAGGTAAAGTGGCAATACCACGCACCATCTGGTCGGCCTTCCGCGGGTCTACGCCTAAACGTACATCAATATCTACAGAAGCATCGAACTTGGTGTAAGTAATTTCTTTTACCAGGCTTGCGGCATCCAGCAGTGCATATTCTTTATTCTGATCTACTTTCGCGAGAGCAGCTTTTCTTTTCTTTGTTAATTTTGCCATTTCTGATCCTCCTGCTTATTCGCTCCAGGGAGCTTTACCCGAAACTGTAATACCCATGCTACGCGCAGTACCCGCAATTAATTTCATTGCTGATTCTACTTTAAAAGCATTTAAATCAGGCATTTTAATTTCTGCAATTTCTCTGATTTGATCCCAGGTAACAGAACCTACTTTGTTCCGGTTAGGCTCTTTGGAACCACTTTTGATTTTAGCAGCATCCATTAACAATACTGGAGCCGGAGGAGTTTTCACCACAAAATCGAATGATTTATCGGTGTAGATGGTAATTAATACCGGACAAACCTGGCCGGCTTTATCCTGGGTTCTGGCATTAAACTGCTTACAGAATTCCATGATGTTTAAGCCCTTCGAACCAAGTGCAGGTCCAATCGGCGGCGATGGATTCGCGGCGCCTCCCTTTACCTGAAGCTTCAGATAACCTCTAATTTCTTTTGCCATTTTTTTCTAAGCTTCGGGCCTTTTACCCGTTGCGCTAAACTTTATTTAAATTTTGCCTCTTTTATATAAATTTTCTCCCGAGGCACTTCAGAGAAAACTTTTTAAGATTCTTTTTCTACCTGCATGTAGTTAAGTTCTACCGGTGTATTCCGGCCAAAAATCTTAACCATTACATTCAGCTTTTTCCGTTCTTCAAATACCTCTTCTACCGTTCCGGAGAAACCATTAAAAGGACCATCCATTACTTTTATGGTTTCACCCACAATAAACGGTGTATCCAGGGTTTCTACCTGCTCTTCGGTTTCGTCTACCTTACCTAAAATCCGGTTAACTTCCGACAAACGCAACGGAACTGGTTTCTTTACCGTTGTTCCTTCATTTGCACCCAAGAAACCAATCACCCCCGGAGTACTAATAATAATATGCTCCGCCTCGCCGTGGCTTAAATCCGCGTGAATCAGAATATAGCCAGGAAAAAAGCTACGTTCCCGTACCCGCTTCTTTCCATTCCGCATTTCATAAACTTTCTCTGACGGAATGAGCACTTGCGGCACGTATTCTTCCAGTTTTTGCCGGGCAATTTCGTTTTCCAAGTAAGCTTTCGCCTTCTTTTCCTGCCCGCTTACGGCTCTAACCACGTACCACTTTAAATCTGCCATACTTCTCCTGTTTAAAACTGGCTATAAAACCAACTAAGAGCAGTATCATAAACAAAGTCCATCGCACCCACTACAATAGCAAACACAACAGACCCTACCAGAACCAATACAGAGCTCTTCTGCAACTCAGCAAATTTAGGCCATGAGACTTTAAATCTCATTTCCTCTATTGTGTCGTTAATGTAACTTTTTACTTTGTCCATTTTATGCTGGATAGACTTTTTTATTCTTTGCACGGGTGGAGAGACTCGAACTCCCAGCCAATGGTTTTGGAGACCACTACTCTACCAATTGAGCTACACCCGTAAAAAAATGCACACCGCGAATATACTTTCAGATTCGGGAGTGCAAATGTACTTATTTTATTTAGATAAACAAAATCCGTCCCGGAAATTACTCCCAGGACGGATTAAATTTATTTAAAATTAGTCTAAAATTTCAGTTACCTGACCAGCACCAACGGTACGGCCACCTTCCCGAATCGCAAAACGCAGACCTTTTTCCATTGCCACCTTGTTAATCAGCTCAACTGTAATGGTAATGTTGTCGCCTGGCATAACCATTTCTACACCTTCTGGTAAAGAAATAACACCAGTTACGTCGGTAGTACGCAGGTAGAACTGCGGACGGTAGTTGTTAAAGAATGGCGTGTGACGACCACCTTCTTCTTTAGACAGTACGTAAACCTCAGCTTTAAATTTCTGGTGCGGTGTTACAGAACCTGGCTTACAAATAACCATACCACGACGGATTTGGTCTTTGTCAATACCACGTAACAATAAACCTACGTTATCACCAGCTTCGCCTCTGTCTAATATTTTGCGGAACATTTCCACACCAGTTACAGTAGACTTCAGGCCTTCTGCACCCATACCTAAGATATCAACCTGCTCACCAGTGTTTACAACACCACGCTCAATACGGCCGGTAGCAACAGTACCACGACCAGTAATTGAGAATACGTCTTCCACCGGCATCAGGAATGGCAGGTCAGTTAAACGAGTTGGAATTGGAATCCAGCTGTCAACGGCATCCATTAATTCTTCAATGGTTTTTACCCATTTGGCATCGCCATTCAGACCACCCAGGGCAGAACCTTGGATAACCGGAATGTTATCGCCGTCGAAATCATAGAATGATAATAATTCACGGATTTCCATTTCAACCAATTCTAACAATTCAGGGTCATCTACCATGTCCACTTTGTTCATGAACACTACCAGCTGAGGTACACCTACCTGACGGGCTAACAGTATGTGCTCCCGGGTTTGTGGCATTGGACCATCAGTAGCGGCAACTACCAGGATAGCACCGTCCATCTGAGCAGCACCTGTAACCATGTTTTTCACGTAGTCAGCGTGACCTGGGCAGTCAACGTGCGCGTAGTGACGGTTAGCAGTAGCATACTCTACGTGTGATGTATTGATAGTAATACCACGTTCTTTTTCTTCAGGAGCATTGTCAATTGAAGAGAAATCTCTTTTCTGGGCAAGACCTTTGTTCGCTAGAACCTGAGTAATAGCAGCAGTCAAAGTTGTTTTGCCATGGTCAACGTGACCGATAGTACCGATGTTTACGTGCGGTTTGGAGCGATCAAAATTTTCTTTAGCCATTTTATTAGAATTGTTGAATTGTTAATTTTTCGTTTAAACCTCTAACACAAAAAAAGCATAGGCAATCTGCCCTGCTTTTATCCAGTTAAGTTTGAGCCAACGATGGGAATTGAACCCACGACCCCTTCCTTACCAAGGAAGTACTCTACCCCTGAGCTACGTCGGCTTTTTAGTTATTAGTAATTAGATATTAGTGGTTAGTAAAAAACTAGATACTATTAACTAAGTACTCCTTACTTTTCTTGAGCGGGAGACGAGGTTCGAACCCGCGACCTACAGCTTGGAAGGCTGTCGCTCTACCAACTGAGCTACTCCCGCTTGTACTAATTAATGAGCGAATGTTTGGATTGTGAATGCCTGAATTTTATATTCACACATTAAACAAATCACACATTCACTCATTATTTGGTGTGGGGAGAGAAGGATTCGAACCTTCGAAAGATTACTCTAACGGAGTTACAGTCCGTCCCATTTGGCCACTCTGGAATCTCCCCAAACATAAGTAAAGTAAAAACTAAACTTAAGAACTACCCCCCGAAACCGCCGTTGTTTTACCAGTTGCCTTTCGTAAGGAGTTGCAAAATTAGAGGCTTTTTTTTCTTTGTCAAATATTTTAGTAAAAAAAATCTTTATTTGTTTTTGTTTACAGGTATATGTGGCTCTTTTATAACAGGTTACTTTTACAAAAAATCTATAATTATAAATTCCTTAAGTTTTTAACAGTATATTATTGAGTCAACTATTCTCCTGCTATTTCCCAATTTTATTTGTCCTTTTTCTTCAAATATTTAAGTAAATCATTGTTCCATTTTACGACCTAATTCGAATTTACACTTTAACTTACGCGTGCTGCTCCATTTTTACGCAATAATTATAATTATATCAATATTTTTTTACATCATTTTCCTTTAACCGCCGTAAGCTGATTAACTAGCGTTTTAGTAAATATCTCACCTACTTGAATTCAGTTGTAATTAGCCGAACCAGTATAATAGGGTAAAATTCAGATAAAAGATCAGTTATGTCAGAAACTCGCCCGGAAAAGGGAAATGCTTTTGATGAGGTTAATGCTAAGTTTGTAAGCCAACCTAAACCAATTCTAAGAATGGCTGATGCTATTTCTTTAATTGTTGGTATTGTTGTTGGTGCCGGTATTTTTCGCACGCCATCGCTGGTAGCTGCCAATACCAATTCTACCACCATGTTTTTAGCGGTATGGATTGTGGGCGGCATTATTTCGCTTATCGGGGCACTTTGTTATGCCGAGCTCACCACCACTTTTCCTAATACGGGTGGCGATTACCATTACATAACCAGAGCCTTCGGCCGGCGGCTGGGTTTTCTGTTTGCATGGGCCCGCATGAGCGTTGTACAAACCGGCTCTATAGCGTTGCTGGCTTTTATTGTCGGCGATTACCTGACTCAGATTTATAGCTTGGGCGCATTTTCTTCTGTTATTTACGCGGCATTAGTGGTTATCTCGCTTACAGGTATCAATATTATTGGCGTTAGATTTGGGACCAGCACGCAAAAGCTTTTAACTATGGTAGAGGTTTCGGGGATATTATTGATTACCCTGGCTGGCTTTCTTTTCACCCCAACCGCTAGTATTACCAGTACAGTTGCCGAAGCTTCTGTAACCCACAGCTCTTTAGGAATGGCTATGGTTTTTGTTCTGCTTACTTTCGGTGGCTGGAACGAAGCGGCCTATATATCTGCCGAACTGCGCTCAGGGCGTAGGGGCATGGCAAAGGCCTTAATTTTTGGTATAGTTATTATTACCCTTATTTATTTGCTTATTAACTTATCTTACCTGAAGGTGCTGGGGCTAAGTGGTATGGCAAAATCAGAGGCCGTTGCCGGCGATTTAATGCAGGTTGCTTTTGGTGAAGGAGGCATGGTGCTAATCGGAATTTTGGTAGCTATTTCGGCTTTGACCTCGGCAAACGCCACTATTTTTACGGGCGCTCGCACCAATTACGCCTTAGGTAAAGATTTCTCAGTTTTCAGAGTGCTTGGCAAATGGAATGCGCAGGCCAATTCACCGATAAATGCTTTGGTGGTACAGGGATTAATTTCGCTGGCGCTATTAGGCCTGGGATTATTCACCCGCCAAGGATTTGAAACCATTATTGATTATACGGCCCCGGTTTTCTGGTTTTTCTTTTTGCTGGTAGGAATTGCTGTTTTTGTTCTACGCCGCAAAGAACCAAACCGGGAACGGCCCTTCCGGGTACCTTTATATCCGCTTACCCCCCTTATTTTCTGCCTGACCAGTGCGTACCTGTTATATTCCAGTTTGGTTTATACCGGTTTAGGCGCCTTGGTGGGCATTGGGGTATTGATGGCCGGCCTGCTCTTGCTGCTGGCTTTACCAGTAATCGAAAAGTCTGCGCTGGCCAACCAGAAAGGTTAAGATTACAAATCCACTAAGAGGAAAAGATTCTCATTCTGTTCTGGGCACCTGATTTATATAAATTTAGTAATTAGCTTTCTGCAATTAGCTTATTAAATGTGTGGATTTACAAGTTTTTAACAATTAATGGTAAAAAGATGAAAACATTAACCAAATTACTCTCTATTGTTTTCCTTACTGTCTGGGTTACCACTTTTGCGTTGGCTCAGGAAACTGCCACCCGTACGCCGGATGTGCCTTACGTGCCAACCCGGCAGACCGTAGTTGACGCAATGCTTAAACTGGCAAAAGTTACCAAAAACGATGTGGTTTACGATTTGGGTTGCGGCGACGGACGCATTGTAATTACAGCGGCCAAGCAATATGGAGCCACCGGCACCGGTATTGATATTAACCCGGAACGCATTAAAGAAGCAAACCAAAACGCCCAGGTTGCTAAAGTAACCGACAAGGTAAAATTTGAACAAGCCGATTTATTCGAAACAGATTTTAGCAAAGCATCGGTGGTAACACTGTATCTATTGCCATCGGTAAACTTAAAGCTCCGTCCTATTTTGCAGAAGCAGCTAAAGCCGGGCTCCCGGATTGTTTCGCACGCTTTTGATATGGGCGATTGGCAACCAGACCAAAAAATAGAGGTTGATGGCTCTACCATTTACTTCTGGACGGTACCTGCTAAAAAATAAAACAGCTTCCAGCCTTCTCTGGTGACATAAGTTGTAATTTAAAGGATAATATCCCAGCACTATAAACATGCTTATAGTGCTAGGCTATTATTTAGCCGGATTCTGGTAATATGCCAGCTTGGAACAATGGTGTTAATTTATTAAATAGAGCTCTTATATTCCTGGAGAGTAGCAGCTATTTAATTACAGCATATAGCTGTTTAACCTAAACAGTATCAACACCCTATTGGGTATGGTGTTAAATCTAAAACTTAATAAGTAATATTTTCATAAATATCTATCAGCTTCGGGTCTTTTTCTTTGGCTTTTATGTCCTGCTTCAAGGCTTTCATTTCGGGTGAGTCGGAGGCCAGCGTAAGGGCCTGGTAAGCGCCTAACCGCACGTAGTAAGTTTCGTGGTGGCGGGCAATATTTTCCAGCTTAGCAATCGCTTTCTTTTGTTCGGCCGGCGATACTTTCATTAGATAGCCGCCAAAATTCTGCAGAAAGAAAAACATATCTTCGCCCCGCATTTTATCTAAAGTACTCAGGTACCAATCGTATTTTTCCGGACCGCCAAAATAAGCGTAATAGCCCGATAGCGCCCGCATTACTTTCCGGGAATCTTCTTTCTCCAGAGGCGAAAGGCGCGGAACCAAGTTACCCACTTTAGCCGCTACCAAACCATCTATAGCCGCCGCTACTACCGCATAAGAACTATCGGTTAAAGCCTGGTTATAAATACTACTGTTGTCAGTTTTCTCTAAAGTAGCCAGCATGGTAAGCGCATCGGCGCGCACGGTACTTTTAGGGTCTTTTAAAGCTAATTGCTGCACCTGTTGTACCAGCACATTGTCAGAAGCAGTATATTTTTCTAAAGCCGATAAAGCATCGCTCCGGATTTGCCAGAATTCATGTTGCAGCGCTGCCTTAAAAACAGCCACTACTTTCGGGTCGTTTACTTTGGCTTTTAACTGCTGCAGCGCTTCTCTTTGGGGCACGTATTGCTTGGTATTACCAAACTGATAAATATATTCGGCATCGGTTTTCGGGTGCGTTACCTGGGCAAGCAATTGCTGTTCGCCATCAAACAACACCAGATCCGGCGCAGCTGGCAAATCAAAAGTAAAAGTTTGGTAAGCTTTATTTATGTCTACCGGGTAATCGGTGCGCTTGTTTTTACTCCAAACCGAAACTTTTAGCGGCAGGCGGTAAATAGGGGTATAGGCCGAGTCTTGTAATTGCTGCACGCCTACTGTTAGCTTGCCGTTCTGGTACGTATGCTGCACACTTAATTGCGGGTGCCCCGGCGACAGAAACCACTGATCGAAAAACCAGTTTAAATCTTCGCCGGTTACGTCTTCAAATGCCATCCGCAATTCGGCTACTTCCACGCTCGTAAACTTGTGGGTGGTTAAGTACTGATTCAGCGCCGTAAAAAAGGCATCATCGCCCACGTAGTTCCGCAGCATGTGCAGCACCCGGCCGCCTTTAGCATACGAGTGGCTGTCGAACATATCTTCTTTATCCTGATAATGGTACCGGATTAAAGGTTCCTGCTTGTTTTCCGCTTCGGCTAAATATTGCTCCAGTTCTTTCAGGCCCGATGCATCAGCCGCCATTTTACCGTTTTTGTGTTCTTCCCACAAATATTCGCTGTAGTTGGCAAACGCTTCGTTCAGCGGCAAATTAGCCCACGATTCCAGGGTTACTAAATCGCCGAACCACTGGTGAAACAACTCGTGGGCAATAATATAATCCCAATTGGCATCCAGCAGGCCCCGGCGGTTTACCTGTAGCTCTTCCATAAACACCGAAGCCGTAGTATTTTCCATGGCCCCCGATACAAAATCGCGTACCACTATCTGGGCATATTTATTCCACTGAAAATCCATGCCCAGCTTTTTACTGAAAAAATCGAGCATGGCGGGCGTATTTCCGAAAACGGCTTTGGCGGTATTCCGGTAAGCCGGCTCCACGTAATAATTTACTTCTTTATCGCGCCATTTATCGGGCACCACCGCAAACTCACCTACAGCCATCATAGCCAGATAGGGCGCATGGGGTTTATCCAGTTTCCAGTGGTCGGTGCGGGTATTATCCGAATTTTTCTTAGCGCTGATTAACTGTCCATTGGAAAGCGTGGTATACCGGGTATCGACCGTGATAAAAATTTCCTGGGTCATGCGCTGGTTGGGCTTATCGATGGTGGGCAGCCAGACAGAGTTGGCCTCGGTTTCGCCCTGGGTCCAGATTTGGCGCGACCGATTGGGGTCGGTGCCCAGCGGGTTAATAAAATATAAGCCTTTATCGGAGGTAATAGCGGCGCTGCCTTTTGCTTCCAGTTCGTTGGGTTTGGCGGTATATTTAATATAAACCTGGTAGGTATCGGTGCGGGTATACGTTTTATCCAGCGAAATATTCAGCCGGGCTTTGTCGTAGGTATATTTCAGATTCTTTTTGCTGCGGCCGGTAACCAGTTGTACCTGGTCAATGTCCATACCCTTGGCATCGAGCACCAAGGTTTGCTGCGGATAAAAATAAGGCTTCAGGGTAAGCGTGGCCTCGCCGTAAGCAAATTGCTTTTGCCAATCGAACCGGATCTCCAGCGAAGTATGAATTAAATCGTGCAACTGGCGGGCCGATGGATTATAAGCGCCTTTCTTAGTAGCCCAAACCGGCGCTCCATCGGGTATAGTATCGGGCTTTACCATTGTTTCTACGCCTAGTGGTGCAACCGGGGCAAGGCTGGCCGCCGGGGCTTTAGGCGTTTGACAACTGATAAACCACCCGGCCAGACCCAGGTAACCGACTAATCCGAAAAGCTTAAAATTCATAAAGGAAAGTTTTATATTTGCCGCCAATTTGGAAAATTACTTTTAGATTTAAGCTAACTTTAAACCCGAAAATAATTCCGCGGTATGCTACAGGTTTTAACTGCTAACGATAAAAAATGGCAGATTGATTTTAATAAATCCGAAATACTTGTAGATAACACTCCTTTTGCGTGGGATATTACAGTAATCCGGCCCGGCATTTTTCATATTATAAAAGATGCGGTTTCTTACAACGCCGAATTAGTGCAGGCCGATTACCAGAATAAAACCTTCGTTATCAGAATAAATGGCCATTTACACAGCCTCACGGTAAAAGACCGGTTCGATTTGCTGCTCGATAAAATGGGCATGACGCAGGCCAATGTTCACAAAATAAACGAAATAAAAGCTCCCATGCCCGGCCTGATTGTGGCTATTAAAGTAGAAGCAGAACAGGAAGTAAAAAAAGGCGATCCGTTGCTGGTGCTGGAGGCCATGAAAATGGAGAATATTTTAAAATCGCCGGGCGATGGTGTGGTGAAAGCCATAAAAGTTAACCTGCGCGACAATGTGGAGAAAAACCAGGTGCTAATTCTGTTTAAGTAAAAAAGAGCGGAAAATATTGCTGATTGGCGCTTCCGACGTACCTGCCAATAAGCATTACTAAACCAAATAGAATATTTAAAGTTTAAACAAGTCGGGATAAAAAAGAATAAACTAACAACTAATATAACAGCGTGAAATACAAACGGATTCTTTTAAAGCTCAGTGGTGAAGCCTTAATGGGCGACCAGCAATACGGCATCGACACCAACCGGCTCCTGCAGTACGCCGAAGATATTAAAGGAGTAGTAGAAAGCGGCGTAGAACTAGCCGTGGTTATTGGGGGCGGCAATATTTACCGGGGCTCGCAGGCCGAACACATGGGTTTAGATCGTGTGCAGGGCGATTACATGGGAATGCTGGCCACCGTTATAAACAGTATGGCGTTGCAAAGCGCTTTGGAAAAATCTGGCATCCACACCCGTTTGCTCTCAGGTATAAATATTCAGCAGGTGTGCGAACCTTACATCCGCCGGCGGGCCATGCGTCACTTAGAAAAGGGCCGGGTAGTTATTTTTGGCGCCGGCATTGGCAGTCCTTACTTTACCACCGATTCGGCTGCCAGCTTGCGCGCCATTGAAATTGAAGCCGATGTAGTACTAAAAGGTACCCGCGTAGATGGTATTTATTCGGCCGATCCGGAAAAAGATCCCACCGCCGTGCGCTACGAAAATATTACTTTCCAGGACGTGTTCGAGAAAAACCTGAACGTAATGGACATGACGGCCTTTACCTTATGCCGCGAAAACGAATTGCCGATAATTGTTTTTGACATGAACAAACGTGGTAACCTGCGGCGCGTAACCGACGGCGAAAGTGTAGGTACGCTGGTATCTGTTTAACCAATTCTTCTCAGGGTAATTAAGCTAATAACAATATTGGTTCGCCCTGAATCAGAGGATGTAATTTTTAGTCATTTTTCTTTTAGCATAAAATATTGTTTTTTTGAAAACAACTTGGCGCCAGATTAGTAATTAAAGCTATTGCCAACTAGCGCCACACTACCAGAAACGGACAACTAAATAAATATGGAAGAAGAAATTCAGTTTTATCTGAGCGAAGCCGAAGAATCGATGCAGAAAGCTTTGCAGCACACCAGCACAGAGCTAAGTAAAATCAGAGCGGGTAAAGCCTCCCCGGCCATGGTCAATGATATTCGGGTAGATTACTACGGTACCCCTACTCCATTATCGCAGGTAGCTAATGTTAGCACCCCCGACACCCGCACCATCTTTATTAAACCCTGGGAAAAAAATATGGTTGGGGAAATTAACAAAGCTATCAAAAACAGCGATTTAGGCATTCAGCCGTTGCAGGAAGCCGATGGCGTGCGCCTGAATATTCCGGCCCTGACCGAGCAACGCCGCCGCGACCTGGTAAAGCAGGCTAAATCGGAAGGTGAAAGCGGTAAAGTGCGGGTTCGTAATATCCGGAAAGATGTAAACGACTCGCTGCGGAAACTCCTGAAAGAAGGGGCGGCCGAAGACGCCGTGAAAGATGCCGAAGGGAAAGTTCAGAAACTGACCGACAGCTACATTGTAAAAGTAGATGAATTGCTTAGCAAGAAAGAATCAGAAATAATGACTATCTGATTTAATATTCAAGTATAATAAAAAAGCCTCCTGTTAAAGTAACAGGAGGCTTTTTTATTATACCCGAGCTGTGGTAGTACGAATCGGGGCTCTGAATTTTTGTTTCTTCTTCCGGTTTTTCTTCAATCGGTTCAGCCACAATATTACCCCGGTAACCGGGAAGGTTACGCCTAGCAAGCAAGTAATAAGGGCAACAATTTTAGAAGGCAGGCCAAAGATAGACCCGGTGTGGACCGGCTTAAACGTAGATCTTACGCGCTGCCCCAGGTTTTTGTCATCAAACTTTAAAGAGCCAATTACCTGTCCGCTATACTGGTCGATGTAATAATTATCGGTGGCAGATTCCTGCCGGCCCGGCTGGTGCACGTTAATGGCATAAATGCCCGCCGAATCTTTAGGCGCCGAAATATTATAAAAATCGCTGTTCTGAATGTGTTGGGTAGCGGTTTGCAGCACGGCATCTAAAGTTACCGGCGAAGCACCTACTATATATTCTGAAACCGGCGGCTCGGCTGGTTTCATATCCGAGTTGGTTACCTTGTAAATACCATCGTTAAACCACTTAAAAGACCAGGCTAAACCGGTAAAAGCAAAAATAAACAGGAAAATAGCCGAATAGAATCCGAGCACGATATGAAAATCGTGGTTCAGGCGTTTCCAGCCGCCATCTAGCTTAACTTTTAATCGTTGGGCCAATACTTTTTGGGTTTTAGGCCACCACAAAATAATACCGGTTAGCAAAATAAACAGAAATATAAAAGTAGATACGCCTACAATTAACTTACCAATGCCGTCCTGGCTGCCCAGCAGCCACCGGTGCAACGCGAACATGGTGTAGAAAAATGTTTCGCGGTAAGTATAGACCTCCTGCACATGCCCGGTATACGGGTTTACGAAAGCAGTATGGCTGGGCCGGCCACCACCGCTTTTCTTAGCTTCGCCTCCACCCGAACCGCCAGGCCCTTTTTTACCGGCTTCAGCTTTGTCTGCCTGGGCTTTTTCAGGGCCGTGGCCACCACCACCTTCGCCCTGTTTCTCCGGCATCATCAAACCCACTTCTACGGTACGGGCCGGATTGGTGTAAACTTTAACGGATGCTACTTTACCGGTCGGCACTTCCTGCTGTACACCTGTTACTAATTGCGCCAGTGGCAAAGGCTTTCCGGAGGGGGTTACATAATACCTATCGGGGTTAAAGGCTTCCTGCAGTTCTTTTTCGAACACCAGTACCGCCCCCGTAAAACAAACCACTGCTATTACCAGCCCCGCAGCCAGGCTCAGATACAAGTGAATAACCCGGAAAAACTTTTTCATGTGTGCCTTATTTATGCGTTATCAGGTTTAGAATTTAATATTTTTTTTGGAAAGTTTTTAAAAATCAATTTCCGGCGCTGCCTGAACATCGCCGGAAATCAGGTAATTTATTTAGTTATCTATTATAGTTTAAAATTTGTAAGAAAGCGTGGTTACCACCTGGCGCGGCGGTATTGGGTTTACACTATAGTTTTCGTGTACATAATAATTCAGCTCGTTGGTAATATTCGACAGCTTACCGATGAAGGACAGTTGTTTATAAGAATAACCCAAAGATAAATCGAAGGTAGTAAAGCCAGATACCGGAACCAGACGATAGTTCAGGGTTCTGGAAACTGAACCATCTTTTCCGTATTTTACCACGTGGGCGGTATTCCAGCCGGCATTCCGTTCGCCGGTATAAAAGCCAGATACACCTACTTTCAATCCTTTTAAAGCGGTATATGGCAGGGTATAAAACAGAGTGGCATTGGTGGTGTGGGCCGGATTACTAACCAACCGTTCTCCTTCCAGGTAGCTGCCATTTTCACCGGAAGTTTTGGTATAACGCATAAAGTTATAGCTGTAGCCGGCCAAAAAGTTTAATCCTTCCACAATAGAACCATTTACATCTACTTCTATCCCATCGCTGGTAGTTTGGCCGGTTAATTCTTTAATATTGGCATCTGTATTAATAGTTGTCCCATCGGCTAAAAATTGTGCCTGCTGGGCCAGGTTGTTGTTGATTACTTTATAAAAAGTCAGGTTTACCGATAATTTATCTTTCAGGAGATCATTTTTCACCCCCACTTCATATTGGTCGATAATTGATGCTTCCAGGTTTTGTTCGTACACATCTTTACCGGTGTTGGGCGTAAAATTATTAGAATAACTGGCAAAAAACGAGGTATTGGTGCGTGGCTGGTAAACTAAACCTACCCGGGGAGAAAAAGCCCGGTCGTAGCGCGTGGTAGCGGTGGTACTCTTGGTTACTTCATTGGAGGTAACATCGTAAATTTTAGCCACGGCTAATTTCTGGTACGACCAACGTAAACCGGCCAGTACTTTAAATTTATTCGAAAGGCTGATTAAATCCTGAATATAAGTACCAAAACGGTAAGTCGGCGTTTCGGTCCGGGACTTTATCGGGCTGACCGGCATATCGGTGCGGGCAATATATTTAGTAGGGTCCAGAATGTTAATGCTATCGTAAGCTGTTTTTAGGTTAAAGGTGTGGGTGGTGTTTAAATAGCTTTCGGCGTCGGTTCCTACCAAAAGGGTGTGGCTGATACTGCCGGTTTTAACCGTGCCGGTTAAGTTTACCTGCCCGGTGTAATAATCTTCGGCAATTTTAGAACGGGTTAAGTTCCGGCCCCAGTCTCCTCGTGCATTGGCCTGGATACGTTCCGTAGAAAAGTAGTCGCGGTTAAACAACTGGCGGGAACCCACAAAATTTAACTTCCAGTTTTGGTTCAGCTGGTGATTTACATTAACCGAAGCTGTGGTCTGCTCTACTTTATTATAAGCCCATGGCGTGTTAAAATAGGCGGAGCGCGAAATAGAAATGGGTATTTTACTAGCCAAAGTGCCGATACCAAAATCCGGGGTAAGATCATTTTTCAGGTAATCGCCTTGTACCAGAATTTCGGTTTTAGATCCTAATTTATACAACAAAGAAGGGTTTACATAAAAACGTTCCGATTCTACGCTGTTGCGGTAACTCTTGGCGGTTTCATAAGTTCCAATCAGCCGGAAAGCCAGGTTTTGGGTAATCGGGCCGTACACATCGGCAATAGGCTTGTATAAATTAAAGCTGCCGGCCCGCAGCGCTACCTCGCCTCCGTATTCAAATTTGGGCTGTTTGGTAACCATGTTTATTACCGCACCACCGCTTACGTTACCATAAAGCAAAGCCGCACTACCTTTTAATACTTCTACTCTTTCTAAAGTACTGGCTTCCGGAATTACGGCCGAGTTAGAACGGGCCCCGTTCTTAAAAATATTATTAGCGCCCAAATTATAACCCCGGGCAAAAAAGGTTTCTGATGTTGCACCGCGGGTAGTGCCTAGGGCCACGCCGTTTACGTTTTTAATTACATCACTTAATTTAGAGGCCTGCTGCTCCGAGATAATTTTATTATCAATCACGGCCATGCTCTGGGGCATATCCAGCGGGTTAATGGCTATTTTACCAATGGCAACCGGCTTTTTATTCATGCTTCTGGTTTCGGTTACCACTACTTCGTTCAACTGCTGAGAGCTGTGAGGTAAAACCAGGTCAATCTGGCTGGTTTGGCCCGCCTGTACGGTAACTTCTTTTTCCTGTGCCTCCAAGCCTACGTAAGTGGCAATTAAGGTATAGGTACCTGCCTTAATATTTCTAATCTGAAATTTACCGTCTTCGGTGGTAATACTTCCCTTAGTAGTACCTTTTAGCATCACGCTTACAAAACCAACCGGGCTATTATCGTTGGTTTTAACTTCGCCGGTTATGTTGCCGTTTTGGGAGTTCCCCTCAAGCAGGGCCAGGGTTTGGGATTTGGCAGATAGAATAGTAAAGAAGGAAATTAATATAGCAAAAATGAAGGTTGCACGGGAATTAGTATAGTTTAATCTCATAGTTTAACAGGATTGCGTTGGTTTACTATTTATCTTCTGAGGGCCTTTATTATTTAGAATCATTTTAAACAGCAGCAAAGGAAAACACTATTTAGAATTAATCCAAATAAAAATTTAATAAAAAATGAGGCTATCCAATACTGCTAAAATGAGGCTATCCAATACTGCTAATTTTAAGTGACTGAGATAATCACATTAACACTATTTAATACTTCTGAATAACAAGTATGTATAAAGCCGAAAAAAATTAATACCGCATATAGGCGCTGATGAATATCGCTTTAGGCTATTATGCGGCTGTTTGGCAGAAGTTTTAGCATTAAACCCGGGTGGCTGCTGGTTAATTTTAATTATGTTAAAGCGGTTAGTGGGGAGTTCCTAAGCTGCCTGTTGGTCTATTGGATAGATGTGTCTTGTACCTGATAAAGAATAAAAAGGGGAATTTTCAAATTATTCCGGGCTAACCAACCCTAAATTATATTACCGGCAACAGTCTTGTCCGGAAAAAAACTATCTTGTTCCGTAAATAATTCGTTTATTCAGGCAAGTTCTGTTACTATAGATTAAACTATGAAAAATATACCACCGGTGCTGCAATTGGTTAAGGACGATCCCTGGCTTACACCTTACGAGCCGGACTTGCTCGAACGGCAGCAAACGTACCAGCAGGTTAAAAGAAATATTGAACAGGAATATGGTTCGCTGGATTATTATGCCCAAGCCCATAAATATTTAGGTATTAATTACGACCCGGAGCAAAAAGGCTGGTGGTACCGCGAATGGGCTCCGGCCGCATATGCCTTATTCTTAATCGGCGATTTTAATAACTGGAACCGCGAATCGCATCCACTTTCGGTTAATGAACGGGGCATCTGGGAAATATTTTTGCCCGATGCCGAATACCAGGATACTTTTACGTCCGGTTCTTTGGTGAAAGTACATATAAAAGCGGCTAACGGCAATTTAGATCGTATTCCACCTTATATCCGGCGGACGGTACAAAACCCCGAAACATACGATTTTGCCGGACAAGTCTGGCAAATGGCCCCGTTTACCTGGCAGGACGAAAACTTTAACCCCGCTACTATAACTGAACCAATCATATACGAAGCCCATGTGGGCATGGCGCAGGAAAAAGAAGGTATTGGTACGTTCCTGGAATTTACCCAGAATGTGTTGCCCCGTATTCACGCCGTCGGTTACAACTGCATTCAGCTAATGGCCGTGATGGAGCACCCGTATTATGGTTCTTTTGGCTACCACGTTTCAAACTTCTTTGCCGTTTCGTCGCGGTTTGGTACGCCCGAAGAGTTAAAGCAACTGGTAAACGAAGCGCACAAGCTGGGCATTGCGGTTATTATGGATGTAGTGCACTCGCACGCCGTTAAAAACGTAGCCGAAGGTCTGGTAAATTTCGATGGTTCCGGCCACCAGTATTTTCACCCCGGCCCGCAGGGCTATCACCCGGCCTGGGATTCGCGCGTGTTCGACTACGGTAAAAAAGAAGTGCGGCAGTTTTTGCTTTCCAATATCCGCTACTGGCTGGAGGAGTTTCATTTCGACGGTTTCCGGTTCGATGGCGTCACTTCTATGCTGTACCAGCACCACGGCGAAGGCGTTTCTTTCGACCATTACGACCGTTATTTCCGGGCGGGGGTAGATAAACACGCTATAACCTATTTACAACTGGCCACCACCATGGTGCAGCAGATAAAACCAGGCGCACTCTGCATTGCCGAAGATATGAGCGGGATGCCCGGCTTGTGCCGTACCATTGCCGATGGCGGCATTGGTTTTGACTACCGCCTGGGCATGGGTATTCCGGATTACTGGATAAAACTGCTGAAACACCAGCGCGACGAAGACTGGAATATTTACGAAATGTGGGGGGTACTTACCAATCGGCGCTACAAAGAAAAAACGGTTGCCTACGCCGAATCGCACGACCAGGCCATGGTGGGCGATAAAACCTTAGCCTTCTGGCTGATGGATAAGGAGATGTACTTCCACATGAGCGTAGACGATCCGAACCTGGTGATTGACCGCGGACTGGCTATACACAAACTAATCCGGTTGTTTACTATTTCGCTCGGCGGCGAGGCTTACCTCAATTTTATGGGCAACGAGTTCGGTCACCCCGAGTGGATTGATTTTCCAAGGCAGGGCAATAACTGGAGCTACAAGTACGCCCGTCGGCAATGGAGTTTGGTTGATAACCCAAATTTGAAGTATAAATATTTCGCTGCTTTCGATCAGGCCATGACCCACGTTATCCGGAAATACAAAGTAGTTTCGGCGCCGGCTGCCTGGCAGCTAAACATGGACACCAGTAATAAAGTAGTAATATTTGAGCGCGGCGGCCTGATATTTATTTTTAATTTCAGCCCAACTAACTCTATTCCGGATTACAAACTCTGGGTGCCGGCCGCCGGTTCTTATCAGATAATTTTAAATTCGGATCGTCCGGAGTTTGGCGGCTTTAACCGCATTGCCGACGATATTTTATATCCTTCTTTCAGCGAAGACAAATCGAACAAACTCCGGTTATACATTACAAATCGCACCGCTTTGGTATTGAAGCGGCAGGAATAACCCGGAATAAATATTAAATAAAAAAGGAGATGCAGATTAAATGGCATCTCCTTTTTTATTTTAGGTCCAGTATAAAATGGGGGCCTGCGGAAAGCGCTGCTTTAGTTCGCTGTAAAAGAAGCTGCGCAGGGCTGCCATGGTTAAGGGTTTATACACAAACTTTTTCCCTCCGAATTTATTAAACTTCAAGACCCGGTTAGTTTCGTCAAAATCGATGCTGGTATTGGGGTACCATTCCTGCAAAATAGCCTTAGAACCCGGGGTAAATCGGTGGCTGATTAGCTCAAAGGTAATATCACAGGAAAAATCCAGGGTTTGTTCTAATTTATCCAGCAAATGGGTATACTGCTCTTCCCAGTCGGGTAGCGGCATAATGGGCGCAATTACCAAACCTACTTTATAGCCACCACCACCCAAAGCCCGCGGCAGAGCCATTTTGCGCACGGCCGCTAACCGGTCGTCTAACGAAGCGGTACCCCCTTCCATCCGCCGGGATACAAAATCGGTATTTAAACTGAAGCGGGGGCGCACCTGGTGTTTATGGTCGAGGTTAAGCAAACCATCTACCTGGCTGTACTTGGTAACCCACCGTAAATGCATATCCTTCTGCTCGCCAAAAAACCGGATAGTTTCGGCCAGGCTACGGGTTAAATGCTCAATGCCCAACGGGTCGGTATAACAACTGGCCTCAAAGGAAGTAACCTGCCCCGGCTTTTTGTAATGCGGCAAATTATTTAGGATAGTAGGCAAATTGGCGAAAACGCGGATAACCGGCGGGCCCTGCAAACTACCTGCTAAATAACAATACTGGCAGTGCGCCGGGCAACCTTCAGCCAAATGGAACTGGTAATCGGCAGAGGGCGGGATGGGTTGTAATTTTAGGGCACTCGCCGGGGCTGTAACAATAGCCAGAGTGTTTTTAGCAATGCGGTAAGTTTCCCGCTCATCTTCTCCTCTTAAATTTATCAACCGGTTTTGTTTGAGTTCCTGTACCGGCAAGCCTAATCTTTTTACCCGTTCATAAATTTGCTGGCCCCAGGGTTCTTCCAGGGCTGCTGGGGTTACTAATACCTGTTTAGGCATCCACAACTTGGCAGCACGCGGTTCAACAATATTATTTATACTTTCAGCAGTAGCAATCATGCGTTAGTTCTTGATTTCGAATATTCGATTAACCGCTCCGAACTGGCAAAAACCAGGAAGCCATGGTTATAAAATAAACAAAATACACCGCTGTATAATTCGAATTAAGCGGCTAACAAGCCTAAGTAATCGCATTGATTATCAGAAACTTAATATACTACTTAAAATAACTTAAATTAAATACCTGGTCAAAATTAAATCACACCCTAATCACCTACCCAGGACTCATTGTTTATGTCTTAATAATTAATTATTGAGAACCTAATAATTGCTGCTTACTTAAAATACCATTGATGCGAAGGCAAAATATCCCTAGCAGATACCATTTCAAAAATAGAAATTGATGTTGAAGCGTGGTTACTACCCAGGAAGTTTGGTTATAAGTAGTAGGAAAGGAAACGGTTCCTAACTTTATGAAGTAGGCAGGTGGCAGCAGCTAATAGAAGATAGAAGACAAGTGAACAGGCAATAAATTCTACATACCGCAGCTGGTCGGAAAAATGGCAGAAGTAATAGCTTCGTCTGGTGAATATAATATTATCATTCATGTCCCGGCTGCCATTATCAGAGCATGAGAAATGTCAAATATTTTGAGGTTCTAATTCCCGATGACACCAAAAAAGGCTTAAGCAAATTAGTAATAACAGATGAGGCTGGTGTTGGTTAAACGTTATCAAGTTTCACCAACCTCAGATTATGTTACGAAACCCGTAAAAAGAATAAACTTCGCCCGCTGAAAACGTACTTTGTTTTTGCGGCAATTCCAGAAAACCATCTGCCGAAAGTAGTGCGGCAAAATCACCGGAGCCACCAATATGGATTGGTTTAGCCGTAAGCATGCCGCTGGTACCAATGGCAACTTTCACCGGCAAAAAATAAGTCAGGTTGGGCCGAAAAACAGTTTCTTCCTGCAAAATGGCTTTGGGTACTAATGCAGCCGGCGCACCCAAACTAGCCCGTACCCACGGCCGGACGTATTTATAAAAACAAACAAATGTAGAAACCGGGTTGCCCGGCAACGCAAATACTATCGGACCATCCGGAACCCGGCCAAACCAGAAAGGCTTACCGGGGCGTTGCGCCACCTCATGAAAAAGCTTCTGTACGCCTAATTCTGCTAAAACTTCCGGAATAAAATCTGCTTTCCCTTTCGAAACACCACCGCTCAGTATTAATGCATCAAAACGAGATAACAGGGTTTTCAGCTCCGCGAATAAAGCGGCTTTATCGTCGCGCAGGTGAAAACGCTCTGCTTTTACGCCCTGCTCCTGCAAAGCGGCCTGCAACAGATAGCTGTTCGATTGCCGGATTTGGTGCGGCAGCGGCATTTCCGATACCTCCACCAGTTCGTCGCCGGTAGAAATGATGGCAATACGGGGAGGCTGGCTAACCTGTACGGTGGTTTTACCCACGGTTGCAATAACTGCTATTTCGGCGGGTGAAAGTAAAGTACCGGCTGGGATGAGTAAATCGGAAGCGCGGCGGTCGGAACCGCATTGGTGAACATTCTGCATCCGGCCTTTCGGCGCCGCAAAAATATGGGCGTACCGGATGCCATTCCGCTCAAATATTTTTAAATCTTCGTACCGGATTACCGTATCGGTGTTACCGGGTAAAATGGCACCGGTCATTACTTCCAGGCAATTATCCGCCTGTTGTAAGGTTTGGGCAGGCGCTCCGGCTAACTGCACCCCTTCAATCCGGAAAGTATCTTCACCGGTCTGAAAACTGGCAAACCGGATAGCAATACCATCCATACTCACCCGATGAAACGGCGGAAAATCGCGATCGGCCGAAATCGGCTCTCTTAAAACTGCTCCATTGGCCTCGGTTAAAGCAACTTCAGTAATGGGTAAGGTTAAAATATTTTCTCCAATTAATCGGACGGCTTCGGTAACGGTTATCATATCTTGGAAACGGAAGCCAAACCTACAAATTTTATTTCGGCTGGAAAAAGCCTTATTCCAGCCGGTTATTAATATTTTTCGCTTCTAATAAGTTTAGCTAAGATTATTTTCACCAACAATAACTTTAAGCAGCTATTTCACTTTCATTGGCCGGCATCAGCTTAAACGCACTTTTGGGCGCCTCACAAAGCGGACAGGTATAATCGGCTGGTAAATCCGGGAAAGGTACGCCGGGCAAAATATTGCCATCGCCAAAAGCCGGGTCATAAACGGTGAGGCAATCCGGACATTGGTGCAAGTTTGGCTGCGGTTTACTTTCAGCAATTGGTTTATTTACTTTTACTTCGGGCTCGTAGTTTAGCTGTTCATAGTACAAACAGCTTAATTCCATCAGCAAAGGCGCCAAATCTTCTTTCAACACATCTTTCGCAAACGTAATGTACTTCCGTTTATTCGGGTTAAAGTCCTGGCAATACAGTACATTGTAAGTATCGAGTAACTCGTACTTATCGGCGTACTGCGAAACCGGGTTCTTCTCGATAACAATCGCCGTAAATAATACCATCGGCACGGTTTTAACGGCAAAGGTTAAGCCTTCGGTACTGATATCGTTCTGGTCGAAGGTTCGGACCAAGTAACGCTTTAATTGTAAGGCTTCTTCGTCGAGAACCGGTAAGTGCCAGTTGAGTTCCAGCGACGAGTGCCGCATGTTGATACCATATTTACCCAGCAGCTTTTCGTATTTAATTTTATCTTTCTCCGAAATCCCCTTGATGATAAATGACTTCCAGGTGGTAAGGCTGATTTTACCAATATTGGTTTCGACGCATAAATCGCAGAGTGCTTTTAAGAATTTAATGGTGTAGCAGTTGTTGCGCCAGTAAAGCCCCAGCCAATATTTATCGCCGGCCATTTTGTTCATCCCCTCGTACGAAGGGAACGGCGTTTTAGAGAGTTCTAACCCACCATCTAACGGCCGGTTGTTCGCTTTCATGCGGGCGTTGGTTTGGGAAAATAATTCGTTAACGGGCAAATTCGGCTTTTCTAAATATACTTCTTCCAACGCCTTCACGGTTCGGACCACATCAAAAGTAAACACCAGGGCCGGCCATAGCACCAGTTCCTCCCCCAGTTCAGGCAAACTCAGGTAGAGATACCAGTAATTATCCTGTTTAGAAGCAACAAAGTTCAGGTTACCGGTAAACAAGGGTACCAGGGTCTGGCGCGGATCGGCAATATTTATTTTAAGCTTGGTACGGTACTGTTCAAAATCGTCGAGAATGTAGAGGTAGGTATCGGAATGCAGCCAACTGGTATTGGGCAGCATATCGGCGGCCACGTATGAGCTCACTATGTTCTGGTAATTATTGCCGTCGAAGTCGTACTCAGTCCGGATAGCCTGGAAGGTATGGTCAAGGATAGTTTTGCTGCGGATATTTACCGGGAATAATATATCCTGCCGAGAACCGAAATGAATGGTCTCGTTGCCAAAGTCTTCGGCGGTTTCCAGAATTTTTTTCATGTCGCCGGGAGATACTACCCCACCTCTCGCGAATACCCGGATTAAGTCATTCTTCTCCATACCGTTTAAAATTTATACTTACTGCTACTTACTGCACTTATTACTGGCGCGAGGCTCCGCCTCATGTCTTTTATTTATCAGGCCTCTGGCCGATAATGAGTTAATTATTTACTAGCGGCCAGAGGCCGGAAGGAAGTCGTCACGAGCGAGACGCTCGCGACAGCAAACGTTTTGTAATTTTCTGGCTTATAGCCACCAGTTTTTTCCCTTCCGCCCTCCGGACACCTTTCCTAAAACAGGGAAGGAGTTGCGACTAATGCTTTAGATGGGCCTAAGTTTTGCATCAGCCGCAGTTCCCCGCCTATTTTAGGAGGGGTTAGGGGTGGTAAAATAATTATACCCAATTATTTAAACTGCTACCTGCTCTACTTCCTGTAGCTTTTCCAAAATATTCTTTACTTCTGGTTTGCAGCTACCGCAGCCCATACCGGCGCCCGATTGCTGGCAGAGCTGGCGGAATTCGGTGCAGCCACCTTTTATCATATTCGTGAGGTTACCTTCGCCTACGTTGTTGCAGGAGCAAACCAGTTTACCCAATACCGGGGCGGCTGCTTTGCCCGAGCGCAGCAATTCCATCCGCTTATCAGATAACTCCAGTTTATTCTCAATGAGGGTTTTAAACTCGGCAAACTCACTTTTATCGCCCATCAAAATGGCTCCTACCAGGCGATCCTGGTGAATAATACATTTCTTGTAGTAACGATTGGCCTTGTCGGTGAATATTACTTCTTCGTACTCCGGGTTATTATCCGGAGCTTCTACCATCCCCAATGAGCACAAATCCTGGCCCGATAATTTGAGAATATTCATGAAGATGGAACCGGAATAATAGCTACTCTGGTCGCCGGTCAAAAAACGGGCGGCTACATCGGCTTGGGCTTCTGCGGCCATGGTAATACCGTTTACTATGCCGTTAAATTCGGCGACCTCGCCCATGGCAAAAATATCCTGGTCGCTGGTTTGCAGGTATTCGTTAACCACCACGCCTCTGCCGCACTGGAGCTTGGCCTCCAGGGCTAATTCCATATTGGGTCGGGTACCGATGGCATAAACGGCGGCATTACAGGTTATGGTTTTACCACTTTTTAGATTTACCACCAAACCAGGCTCATTTTTGTTCGGAAATACGGTTTGTACCTGGTCGTTAAAATATACCTGAATACCCAATTCCTCTACATATTCCCGGAGCAAATCGCCGGAAATCTGGTCGAGTTGCCGCTCCATCAGGCGGGAGCTTAACTGCACAATGGTCACGTTAATGTCTATTTCGCGCAGCGAAGCCGCTAATTCCAGCCCCAGCAAACCACCCCCTACGATTACCACGTGGCCTTCGTAGTTCAGGAAAGTCTTCAGGCGGTCGGCATCGCCACGGTTACGCATAGTAAAGATGCCCGGCAAATCCATGGGTACATCTTTGGGTACAAAAGCCCGGCTGCCGGTAGCAATAATTAATTTATCGTAAGAATGTACCTGGTCTCTGGTATCCGTAACCGTTTTGTTTTCGCGGTTTATGGCGGCGATACCAGTAGCCTGATGTAGATGCACATCCAGTTTGGCCAGTTCGCCGGCTTTAAATTTTTCGAGCTGCTCCCAGTTTAGGTGGCCATTTAAATACTCCGGCAATAACACCCGGTTGTAAAACGGATATTCTTCCTGCGAAAACACGTGAATTTCATCGCGCCGGTTTTTCTCGCGGTAGGTATTAATTAAGCGGTAGGCGGCCGCTCCCGCCCCGATTACCACTATCTTCTCGAAAGGCTTTTCGTACTTCTGTACCTGTACTGCCGAGTATTTAAAATCCGGTTCTTTTGATTTCGGGTCTACTAAATTATTGGTGAGGTTATTCGTCCGCCCAAAGTCACGGTTTAATATTTTACCCCAGTGCATCGGCAGGAAAACCACACCGGTTTTGATATCGGTGGTTAACACGGCATTTACACAAACCTTTCCGCGCGCACTATTAATTTCTATCGTATCGCCATCGTTAATGCCGCGCAGGGCCGCATCAATCGGGTTTATTTCGATAAAAGGTTTGCTCAGGTGCTGGTTTAGTTTGTTTACCTTGCCGGTTTTGGTCATGGTATGCCACTGGTCGCGGATACGGCCTGTGGTGAGCACCAACGGAAACTCCCCGGTTAATGGCTCGGATTGGTTAACCACACTGGCGGGGGTATGGATTTGGGCCCGCTGGTTAGGCGTATAAAACTTTTTATCCTGAAACAACCGGGGCGTTCCAGCATTGCCGCTGACGGGCACCGGCCATTGTATGGTTTGCTTTTCTATTAAATCAGCATAGTTTAAGCCGCTCACATCAATATTGGTGCCTTTGGTTAAGCCGGCATGCTCTTCGTAAATTTCGCCTACACTATTGTAATCAAAGCCCGGGAACTGCATCTTCTGAGCGAAGCGGCACAAAATTTCTACATCCGGCAGGGCTTCACCGGGTGGCGGCAATACGGCATTCAGGTAGCTGATGCGACGCTCTGAGTTGGTCATGGTGCCTTCTTTTTCGAGCCAACCGGCGGCCGGTAATACTAAATCGGCGTATTGCAAAGTATCGGAACGGCCCGAAATATCCTGCACCACCACAAAACGCGCTTTCTTTAATGCTTCTTCTATCATGCCGGCATCCGGCATACTCACCAGGGGGTTGGTGCAAATAATCCAGACGGCTTTTACCTTGTCGTCGCGCAGACCTTCGAATAATTGGGTAGCGGTCAGGCCGGGCTGCGCTGGCACACTCGGTACGCCCCAGTAATCCGCTACTTCCTGCCGGTGCACCGGGTTGGCTAAATCGCGGTGCGCCGAAAGCAGGTTGGCCATTCCTCCCACTTCGCGACCACCCATGGCATTGGGCTGACCGGTTAAGGAAAAAGGGCCAGCACCGGGCTTGCCAATTTGCCCGGTAATGAGGGATAAATTTAATAAAGCTAAATTTTTATCAACCCCAATTACGCTCTGGTTCAGCCCCATGGCCCACATAGAAATGAAACCTTTGGCCTGGCCAATGTAGGTAGCTGCTATCTTGATATCGGCTACGGAAACATCGCAGATAACCGCCGCTTCTTCCAGCGAGGTTTGCAGCACAAACTCCCGGAAAGTTGCGAATCCATCGGTGTGCTGCGCCAGGAAGGCATCATCAATTAAATTTTCTTCTATCAGGTGCCGGGCGATGGCGTGATATAATACAATATCGGTACCGGGATTTATTTGTAGGTGTAAATCGGCCAGGGCGCAGGTTTGCGTGCGGCGGGGGTCTACCACCACAATCTTTACATCCGGGTTTTCTTCTTTGTGTTTTTCGATGCGCCGGAATACAATGGGATGACACCAGGCCGGATTGGCACCGGCAATTAAAAAGCAATCAGCTAATTCGATATCGTCGTAGCAGGTGGGTACAGCATCTTCGCCGAGGGTCATTTTATAGCCTACTACTGCCGAACTCATGCACAGCCGGGAGTTGGTATCGATGTTATTCGTACCCAGAAAGCCTTTTGCTAGTTTATTGGCAACATAATATTCCTCGGTTAAGCACTGACCCGAAATATAAAAGCCGACCGAATCCGGGCCATATTTAGAAATAATAGATTTGAAAACGGCAGCGGCCCGGTCTAAAGCGGTATCCCAGCTTACCCGTTGCCGCGGCTGGTTTTTAGCCCAGCGCATTTCGGGGTACAGCAGGCGGTCGGAGTAATCGGAGGCGACGTAATGCAGGTTTAGGCCTTTGGAGCAAAGCATGCCTTTGTTGGTGGGGTGCTCGGGATCACCTTCCACACGGATTTTACCTTTGGCATCCTGCTGCACGATTATGCCGCACCCTACTCCGCAGTAAGAACACGTGGTTTTAAAGCTTTTTTCTTTGCCTTTTTTCATTTTGGTCTTAAGCTTTTTTAGCTGGTTAAGGCTACTATTTTATTTGGTTGTTATTTTTTGAAAGATTGCATCTTTCAATGTGAAGGTGCTAACTGGCTGCCTCTTCCTAAGTTGCCTCCCGGCCGGCGGGCCCCGTTTGGTCATTCGGGCTGTTAAGCCTTCCTTTGCTCGTACCTCGCAATGCCTCCTCCGTCGGCACCGGAACTCTTAAAGGCCCTCATCGCCCAAACTGCTGTCGTTTGTTTGAAGCTACTGCTTGTCTAATTTTAACTTTTCTTTTTCTATCAAGAGAAAATATCGAACTTCCTCTTTTCAACCTTTTCCAAGGAAGGGCGCTAAAATACCCCGCAATGGAATAGCAGTGGCGGGTGCAACAGCAACGCTTCACTGTTCGAGCGGTCAGCGAGTTTGAAGCGTCTTGATTCTTTTGCTTACTTTTCTCATCAAGGAGAAAAGTAAGTGCCCGCCGCACAGGCGAAAGCTAGAACAAAGAAAGACTTCAACTACTGGCAAAAACCATTAGCAAATCCGCTTCTTATATTTCTGCTAAAGCCGGCTTCAACTTACCTTCCGTAACCGGAATCCCCCCCAGCGAAGCATCCATTTCAGATTGGGCTTCAGCCTCATGGGCTTTAGAGAATTTCACTAAAAATGAGGTAAACGAAACGGCTATCACCACACAACCTATAATAAAGAGCGCATCGCTGTAGGTTAAATTTTCTTCTTTTAATAAAAACCCGGCTAACACGGCCCCTACGTTACCGCCCGCACCTACAATACCCGAAACTGTGCCAATGGCCTTTTTATTGATGAATGGTACCACTGAATAAGTAGCGCCTTCTGACATTTTAACGAACAAGCTAAAGAACAGCATGGTGGCGATAGCAATGGGCAGCACGGTCATCTGGGAGAATAAAAGGAGCGTAACACCTTCCATGAACAAGGCGAAAGCCAGGAACAGCACGCGGCCTCTTAAACCGTAGCGGATACCAAATTTGTCGCCGAAGTAACCACCCAGGGTGCGGGCGAAAATATTCATCATGCCAAACAGACCGGCAATTAATCCAGCCGTTTCCAGGCTCAGCTTAAACTTATCGAAGTAATAAATGGCGGCAATATTATCGATGGTAATTTCAATACCGAAACAGGCGCCGTAGATTAAGAACAGCATCCACACCCGGATGTCTTTGCAGGCTTTCCAGAAAGCGCCTTTGGCTTCGGCGGCTTTCATGCGGTATTCCGGATCGGATTTTTTCAGGTCGGCCACGTTACCTTCGGGTGTATCCTGGGTAAATTTGTAATAAACAATACCCATCAAAAACAGCATCACGCCGGGTACCACCATGGCATAGCGCCAGGCACTGGCTTCTACAAAACCAAACCCAACTAATCCGGCAAAAATCAACGGCATTACTATTTGGGTAACGCCGCCGCCCATATTTCCCCAACCGGCGGTAGTAGCATTAGCCGTGCCCACCACATTAGGACCGAACATCATGGAGGTGTGGAATTGTGTTACCACGAAAGAGGCGCCGATAATACCAATGGCCAACCGGAACAGCAGGAATGATTCGTAACTATTGCTCAGGCCGATGAACATTACCGGCAGTGAACCTAAAATTAAAATATAAGTGTAGGTAACCCGGGGACCAAATTTATCGCAGAGCCAGCCAATTAACAGGCGGGCAAATATGGTAATAGTTACCGACGAAATTACAATATTACCAATCTGGGATTTGGTCAAGGCTAATTCTTCCCGGATAATGGGCATGAGCGGCGCTACGCCAAACCAGCCAAAAAAACATAAAAAGAAGGCAAACCAGGTAACATGAAACGTGCGCATGTGCGGCGTTGCCAGACTAAAAAGGTTAATACGGGAGGCCTTGCCTACTTTAGGAGTTGAAACTGCTTTCATCTTTTACTTTTAAGCTGTGGTTGCTGATTATTTATTCTGTTATCCCGATGTACACGAAGCCATCTTCTACTTTCACGGGGTACGTCTGAATCTCGTAGCATTCGCCGTTCAGGTTTTCGCCGGTTAGCAGGGAGAAGGTTTTTTTGTGGAACGGGCAGGCTACTTTAGGCTCGCCGCACTGGTCGCCTACGAGGCCGCGGGCTAATATCATTTGCTGCTTGTGGGGACACATATTCTGGCAGGCGTACCATTCGTTGCGGCGGGTAAAGTTAAAAACCGCAATCTGCTGGTTCTGGTATTTTACACAAGCGCCACCGTCTGCGGGGAAAGCACTTACTTCGGCCGCTTTAAACCAATAGGTAACTTCTGAAGAGCGGGTATCGGGGTTTTGTGTGCTTAACATAGCTGTATTTATTTTTATTTCTGATTTTTCAGGAAAAAGCCAGCCCGGGGTGGCCTTTCCGGCCACCAAATTCAGGCTTAAAGAATTTTATATAGTTTAGATTACCGGCACTTTCTGTCCGCGCTCGGGTCGGAAATTAATAGATGGGTCTGGTTCGGGGGTATTGACAAAGTGCTGGAAACGCTTGCGTAATTCGGGGTTGTTTACCACTTCTTTCCACTCGCAGGCGTAGGTATCCACCATAAATTCCATTTCGCGTTCCAGGTCGGCACAAATACCCAAAGAGTCTTCGATAATTACCTGCCGCAAATATTCAATACCACCTTCCATTTTATTTAACCAGGTAGCGGTGCGGTTCAGCGGTTCGGCCGTTTTGATGTAGAACATCAGGAACCGGTCTAAATAACGAAGGCAGGTTTCGGTGTCGAGGTCGGTGGCGAAAAGTTGCGCGTGCTGCGGTTTGGCGCCGCCATTGCCGCAGATGTACAGGTTCCAGCCTTTTTCGGTGGCAATAATACCAAAGTCTTTTGATTGCGCTTCGGCGCATTCGCGTACACAACCCGATACGCCGCCTTTTAATTTATGAGGCGACCGCAGGCCCCGGTACCGTTCTTCTATTTGAATCGCAAAACCTACCGAATCGTGCAAACCGTAGCGGCACCAGGTAGAACCAACGCAGCTTTTTACGGTACGCAAGCTTTTGCCGTAGGCATGGCCGCTCTCGAAACCGGCGTTTACCAGTTCTTCCCAGATATCGGGCAGCTGATCTACCCGTGCACCAAACATATCGATGCGCTGGCCGCCGGTTATTTTGGTATACAGGCCGTATTTAGCTGCTACCTGGCCAATCACAATCAGCTTTTCTGGGGTAATTTCGCCGCCGGCAATCCGGGGAACAACCGAATAGGTACCACCTTTCTGAATGTTAGCCAGGTAACGGTCGTTGGTATCCTGGATGGTAGCTTGTTTTAAGATAAGTTCGTTCCAGGTGCTCGCCAGAATGGAAGCTACGGCTGGTTTACAAATTTCGCAGCCATCACCTTTGCCATGGTGACTGATTAACTCATCAAAAGTGCGGATATTATTAACTTTTACGATGTCCAGAATTTCGTGGCGGGAATACTGGAAGTGCTCGCACAAAACCTGCTTCACTTCCTGGCCCATTTCTTTCAGGGTGGCATTGAGTAAATCGCCCAGCATGGGTACACAGCCACCGCAACTGGTACCGGCTTTTGTACATTTTTTAATACTGGCTACATCGCAAAGTTTTTCATCTTTAATAGAATTGCAGATAGTGCCCTTGCTTACGCCTTCGCAGGAGCAAATAGTAGCTTCTTCGGGTAAGCTCAACACACCGGCTCCGGCAGACTCACTGCCGCCGCCCCGGCTGCCCAGGATTAAATCTTCGGCATCTGGTGGTACAATAATCCGGTTTTGTACTGTTTGCAGCAGCATGTTGTAGTTAGCCGCTTCGCCTACTAAAATACCACCCAGCAAATATTTGCCGTCTTCCGAAATATTAATGCGCTTGTAAATACCTTTAATCCGATCTTCGAAAACAATGGTGCGGGCATTCGGCTCCGAGATAAAAGGATCTCCAAAGCTGGCTACATCTACCCCAATTAGTTTTAGTTTGGTAGACATATCGAAACCTTTAAAGGTTTTTTCACCGCCCACCAGGTTAGTTACCACCGTTTCGGCCATATCATAGCCGGGGGCTACTAGTCCGTAAATCATGCCGCCGTGCAAAGCACTTTCGCCAATGGCATATATATCGGGATCAGAGGTTTGCAATGCATCGTTTACCAGAATACCACCCCGCGGACCTACCGACAGACCGGCTTTAACGGCTAACTCATCGCGCGGCTTAATACCCGCCGATACAATTATCATATCAACGTCCAGCTCACTGCCGTCCGCAAAAGTCATTTTACGTACGCCGGGCTCACCCAGAATAGCAGTTGTACTTTTATTTAAATGAATGCTGATGCCCAGGTTTTCCAGTTTTTTCTTCAGCATATCGGAGCCGAACTCATCTAACTGCCGCGGCATTAACCGGGAAGCAAATTCTATTACGTGCGTAGTCAGTCCCATATCCATCGCCGCTTTAGCTGCTTCCAGGCCCAGTAAACCACCGCCAATTACAGCGGCTGTTCTGGCTTTGGGTGCATATTCCAGCATGGCATCCAGGTCTTCGATGGTGCGGTAAACAAACACGCCTTCTTTTTCTACGCCGTTAATGGGTGGTACAAAGGCGCTGGAACCAGTTGCCAGGATTAATTTATCGTAGCTAATGGCTAAACCTTTATGCGTCGTAATTAATTTGCTGGTAGCATCAATGCCGGTAACCAGCTCGCCTAAATGCAGATTAATATTATTCTCTTCGTACCACGAAACGGGAGCCATGGTTAATTCTTCGGCGGTGGTGCCGGAAAAATAAGCGCTTAAGTGTACCCGGTCGTAAGCTGGACGGGGTTCTTCCCCGAAAACTGTTATCTGGTAAGCACCAGGCTGGGCTTTTGCTACTAACTTTTCGCAAAACTTATAGCCGACCATGCCATTGCCTATTACTACTATACGCTGCGGATGTGCTGGAGAACTGCTCATAGGTTTTAAGTCTTAAAAAATAATTATAAAATGAACCTTTAATTATTGCCTTAACAGGAGTTGCCGCTCCTGCTAAGGATGTATCTTATAAATTCAGGCTTTACTTTTCATTTTAGTAGAGTTTTCAGCCAAACAGGTTTACTTTTGAACCTCTTTTATTTAAAAACCTATTCTTTTATTGATAAGCGCCTCTATTTTTAACCTTTTGTTGAGTAAAAATACTCAAATCCTCTATACATGGCTATTTTTTTAACTACTTTTTTATAAAATTTATGTTTTTCTATAAAATTGCCTCTTAAAACAGGGTATTATTTTAAATATTTCAGATTTTGAACAAGTTTATTAGGAACCTGGTATTACAATTTTTCCTAATTTCCTGGCAAAAGTGTTCTAATGCTGCCATCTTAAACTCGGTAGCACCTAATTTTTATACCTTTTTGTATTAAATCAGGCGCAAAAAGAACATAATAACCTATATTTGGCCATTGTTATTAATCTGGGTAGCTTAATTTTTCGAAACTGGTTGAACAATAGTATCCCGAACCGGATATTCTAAGATTAGAATAATATCCAGAACCAATCAATAGTCCGGGAATATCCAGACAGCATTACCTATAAAAAACTATGAGTAGAATTACTCAAGTTTTATAGAACAAAATATTCTGGGTTCATACTATAGAAAAAGCTTTAACAACAAAAAAGCCTGCCGATTACGAATCAGCAGGCTTTCGCTTTTTTACTTATATTATTTTCTAGAAACGCACCAAATCGGCAAACATCTGTACCCGGGCGTCTATCTCTTCTTGACTTAAATTAACTAATCGCTCGGTACCGAATTTTTCTACGCAAAACGAAGCCATAGCCGAACCATGTATAACGGCGCTCTTCATGTTGTTAAAGCTTACATCTCCAGCCTTGGCTAAATAACCAATGAAACCACCGGCAAAAGTATCGCCGGCTCCGGTTGGGTCAAATACATCTTCCAGCGGCAGCGCTGGGGCATAAAATATTTCGTTCTGGCCGAAAAGTAAAGCACCGTGCTCGCCTTTTTTAATAATTAAATATTTAGGGCCCATTGCCATAATCTTCCGGGCGGCTTTCACCAGCGAATATTCGCCGGATAACTGGCGGGCTTCTTCGTCGTTAATAGACAGCACATCTACCAGCGCAATGGTTTTTACCAACTCATCGTAAGCAATATCCATCCAGAAATTCATGGTATCCATTACAATCAGTTTCGGGCGGTTTTGCAGTCGCTCGATTACGGTGCGCTGCACCTGAGGAGCCAGGTTACCCAGCATCAGGTACTCGCAGTTCTGGTAAGCCTCCGGAATAATCGGGTCGAAATCGCCTAACACATTCAGCTCAGTGACTAGCGTTTCGCGGCTGTTCATGTCGTTGAAGTACCGCCCGGACCAGAAAAAAGATTTTTCGTTTTCTTTAATCTGCAAACCGGCAGTATCAACCCCGTGCTCCTGAAATAATTCGATATCGGACTTTAGAAAATCACCGCCCACCACTGCAACCAGGTTCACCGGCTTCACAAAGTACGACGATGATAAAGAAATATAGGAAGCCGCGCCGCCTACAATTTTATCGGTTTTACCAAAAGGCGTTTCCAGGGCATCGAAAGCTACCGACCCAATTACTATTAAGCTCATTTTATAGATTTATCTTTAGAATACAAGAGATTAAACAAGGGGCAAAAATAAGATTTTAATTTATACTTCTGCTTAAGCCTTCGTTTAGGCCTGATAAAATTCCAATAGAAACTCCGTAAAAAGAAAGCAAAAGCCCAAACCAAGTTAATCCGTAAGGTTAAAGCTTTTATTTAGAGAGAAAAGTTGGTTTGATGTTAATCATCAGGTAAGCCCAATCAGCTTGCAAATCAGGATTAGAAACGTTCTTTACCGCTGAGGAAGCCAGGGTAGAAGTAGCAAAGAAATGGGAATAGCCGGCTTCCAGATTTATCATTTTGGTTAAGCCGTAGTTTACCACCAAATCGAGTTCAGTACCAAAGTTGCGGTCCAGGCTTATGCGGTCGTTGTTTACTACATTATTAGAAGCCACAAACTGGTGCGCATCCAGGTTCATCACCAGGTTATCTTTTAATTTATAGCGGGATTTTAGGTAGTAGTTGATTAAGCCGTTTTTGCCAAAGCCATCGGCTACGTAAAAGTAATCCATGTTGCCCCAGAACTTATGCGGCGTACCGTAAAGCGGATCGAACTGCCGGTTAGTGGCATTAGGCGTAACGCGGTTATTGCCGGAAGTATAATCAATGCCGGGCCCAATGCTTAGCTGCGGCGAAACCGCGTACATGGCCGCTGCGGAAACCAGGTGCGAACGCAGTTTGCCGCCGTTTTTATCTTTGCCGCTTTGCAGGTAAGCGCTGCCGGTAAAGCTAATTTTTGGCGAAAGATTGGTAGCTACATAAAATCCGGAAGTAACCCGGCTCCAGGTACCTTTATCCAGCACCCGTACGGTGCTATCTAGGTGGTATTTATTAAAGTCATCTTTCAGAACCAGAAAAGATGCACTGCCTTTACCAAATTTACGACCAACGTACAGAAACTGCATCGACTTATATAAGGAACCAATGCCATTGGTACCCGCAGTGTAACCCGTAGGTATACCATTATAGATAGTACTGGCTTTGCGCTCCTGGTTTTGGTTATAAGCTACGCCCAAATGCCCCATCCAGCCCTGGTGTTCCAGTTTGAGCAAGGCTAAATCGTGGCGACGGCCTTGTTGCAGCCAGTCCAGGTTACCCAACAGGCGCGAGTCATCGTAAACCAGTTCCTGCCGACCTATTTTTAAAGAGAGATTTTCAATGGCTGCGGTAGTATCCAACAGCATTATTTCGCCCCAGGCTTCGTGCATCATTAGGCCATCATTGGCATCCGGCGTAACGCGGTTAATGGTAGAGGCATCCTGTCCCCAAACCCGTACATCCTGAATAGCGGTGAAAAGTTTGAAGCGGTAACCCGCGTAACCTACATTTAAGCGGGTGCGCTGGGAGGTAAAAAAAGCGGGTGCCGCCTCTTTGGTGGTTAGGGTGCCCTGCCCGTCGCGCAACTCCGAACGGGTACGTACCTGCCCCGAAATGGTAAACTGCGCCAAGGCAAAATTACTACTCAACAGCCCCAGCATTAGCGCGCCGAAAAGTTGATTCCGTAACTTTTTTTTCATAAGTTTGAATAGTTTTAAGTTAGAAATAATTTAAAATGAACCTTTAATTATTGCCCTGGAAGAGTTGCCGCTCTTCCAGGGTTTTTTATTGCTGTTTTGTTAAGCTTCCGAAAAATTTATACTTATTCCTCACTTACCTACCTATTAATTAAATAACTCCCTTTAATAATATTTTATTAAATCAGGTATTTACTTAATATTTTAACCTAGACTCTGAGTAATTATACTTAATTCATCAATACACACCTAAATTTTTAAGAGTTATTTTACAAATTTAGTTTTTTATTGTAAAAAATACCTTATTTGAAAGGCTTGTTTGCGAAATAATCAACTTTAAAGTACTTTTATTAAATACTTAAAAAGTAACAATCCTATAAATTTATAATAGTTACTTAGTTAAGATTACGCTGCTTATTTCACTATAGCTTTAACCTAAACCAAAAACCAATTACCGCCACCAAATCGCTGCCTCTAAACGCTTTTTATGAATTTATCCGCTGACCCACAGATTGCCCGTAAAATTACCCGCCTGTATTTGCTGGCTCTCACGGCAGTGGCATTATTATCGGTAGGTGGGCAATATTTGGTGCAGCGTTCGCTGGAGAGTCAATCTTCCGATTCGCGGGTGGTAAATATTGCGGGCCGGCAGCGCATGCTTAGCCAGAAAATAACCAAAACGGTTTTGTTGCTGCAGGAGCAACCCGACAGCTTGCTACTAGCTACTTACCTGGCCGATTTGGATGAGGCGCTGGATTTGTGGCAGAAAAGCCATAAAGGTTTGCAAAGCGGTTATCTGGCATATATTCAAACACCGGTAAACAACAGCGATTCTACCCGTGCTATGTTTGCGGCCATTAATCCGCTTTTTGGAGCTATCTATAATAATGCCACTGCTGTAAGTAAATATTTTCATCAGCAGGGAGACAATATTCCAGTACCAGCGGACATCCGAAACAACATCCGGATAATTCTTGCCAACGAGCGAACTTACCTGCAAGGCATGAACCAGATTGTTTTTCAGTACGATGCCGAAGCCAAAAGGCGGGTAAACGCCTCGCAGCAAATTGAGCTTATACTATTATTATGTACGCTGATTATTCTGGTACTCGAAGGCTTGTTTATTTTCCGGCCGGCTGTGCGGCAAATTCAGCGAACCATTGGGTTGCTCATCGATTCGGAACAACGCACCCACCGGGTAAACGAAGAACTGGTTGGGGTAAATAAATCGCTGGAAGAAACCCGCGAAGCCTTACTGCGGGCCACCGACGAAAAATACCGCCAGCAAATAAACGAGCAGAAAATGCGGTCGGCGTATTTGATTGAAGGTCAGGAGGAAGAACGCAAGCGGGTAGCTTTAGAAATTCACGACGGCCTGGGCCAGATGCTGACGGCACTAAAATTTGGCATTGAGAAAATTGGCGACTCGGTAAACAGTACCGTAACCGCGCAGCAAAACCTGGATGAACTCCGCGGTCTGGTGAGCCAGGCTATTTCGGAAGCCCGCACTATTTCGTTTAATTTAATGCCGGCCGTACTAAACGACTTTGGCATTTCGTCGGCTTTAAAATTACTAACCTCCCAAGTAGCCTCCAATGCCGGCATTAACGTTACGTTTAATACCAACTGGAACGGCAAAAGATTAACCCGCAACCTCGAAATTGGGCTGTACCGGGTAAGCCAGGAAGCCCTTAACAACGCAATAAAATACGCCGAAGCTACCGATATCACCGTCGAGCTCTGGCATAAAAAGAAATATATTCACCTAACCATCCTGGACAACGGGCGCGGCTTTAGTCCCCAGAAATTATCCACCCGTTCGCGCAAAACCGGTCCCTCGCACGGCATCAGCAATATGAAAGAACGCGTTTACATTATTAACGGCGATATAAACATAAATTCCAAACCCGGACAGGGCACCCAGATATACGTAAAAGTACCTTTACTCCCAACCGAACATGCATAAAATAAAAGTAATCTTAGCCGACGACCACACCATAGTGCGCAACGGCATTCGGTCTTTACTCGAAGGCCTTACTGATGTAGAAATTATTGGCGAAGCCCAAAATGGTGCCGAAGCCATTAGTAAAGTGCAGGAACTGGCTCCTGATGTATTAATGATTGATATTGCCATGCCAGTAATGAACGGCATTGAAGCTACCGCCCAGCTCAACAAACTGCATAAAAGCACCAAATGCCTGATGCTATCGATGCACAACAACGAAGATTATATTCTAAAATCGGTGGAGGCCGGGGCTTACGGCTATTTATTAAAAGATACTACCCGCGACGAAATGCTGCGGGCCATCCGGACGGTTGCGGGCGGCGAAAAATATTACAGCCCTTCGGTATCCAATATTATTATTAGTTCCTACCTGCAAAAAGTAAAACTGCCCGAAACAGCGCTGCCGCCAAAAAAGAAGCTGAGCAAACAGGAAAAAGCCATCTTAAAATTTATTGTGGAAGGCTCGAACAGCCGCGAAATTGCCGAAAAGCTAAACCTCAGCGTACGCACCATCGACAACCACCGGGCCAGCATGATGAAACGCCTGAGCGTAAAAAATGCCGTTGAACTGGTTCGTAAAGCTTTGGAAGAGAAATTGGTTTAGGTTTTGTTATGAGTACTTCATAATATCAAATAACAGTTGCGTAGTCGGCATGACCATAAATAAAGTAAAGCACCTACTTGCATGTAGGAGCGCCAGGCAAACGTCCTCAACTAGCAGCTATTTTGGAGCCTATTTATTAGTATTATAGGGCAGACGCAAGAAGCTCTACAGTAGGATTAACAAAGTAGGATTAACAAAGGTTAATAAGCCAGCCAGCGGCCACAAACAATAACCCCTACCCACAATAGAATAGAGAAAACAGCGGCAAATTTTGCGCCTTTAGGAGAAACATTATCTGAATTCCAGACCGAAACCGATGGTAAAGTATATTGGTGAAATACCAGTGCATTCAGTCCGGCTAAAAGCAGCAAAGTCATTTTAAACCAAAAGGTCAGGTCGTAACCCAAAACCGAGGCATCGGTTATGAAAAGCAACATACCCGAGGGTATCACTAGCAGTAAGCCTCTTCTGGACCAGGTTAACAAATGGTTTGCCAGTGCCTTAACGGGTAGTTCCCAGGTATACCCCAGCAGCCGCAAATCAAACATAAAGGCTGCACCTACCAACAAGACAATACCTACCAGGTGTACTACTTCCAGCGCCGGATAGAGCCATGCTGATTGCCGGATGGTAACCGCCCAGATGCTATTTTCCAGCCATTGGAGCAAATCAGCGTAGCGAACCGACATGCTTACCGGCGCATTTGATATTCTTTGCCTTGAATAAATATTGTTTCGGCCCGCATTTCATCTTTTACTTCCCGGTGCGGATACCCAATTACCCGGATAGTAGTACCCTTTTGCAACATAGCAGCGGTAACCCCTCTTTCCTGCATACGGCTGGTGGGCGCCAGCACTACGGTCCAGGTTTTATCTTTAAAATTTACTTTAGCAGTAGCATGGGGATTCTCGTAGGTGGCTTGCTGAATAACGCCCGTGTAATCGAGACGCTTCTCCTGGTCATAATTAGCCCAGCCATGATGAAAGAAGGTAAAAGCGGTGCTTACGAAAAAGAGAAACAACAGAACAAATAGCTTTATTGAATTCATAACAAATAGTATTTAGTACAACCTCTTCATTACTAACGCAACAGCTTTCAATTTTATATCTACAACGCGCTTAAACTTTAAAGGTTAAAAACATCAACAACCTAAAAGCTTTTGAAAATTAAAATAAATTCGAGGGGTACTGGCAATTCCAAAACAACTTAGTTTACGCCCATTCCTGTGGTTTTTAGTAATATTTTTAGATTAAGACCAATTTTAATAGTATCTGTAAAGACAAACATTTACTCAAACAACCTTATAGTATAGCTATTTCCGGGTTCTCTTGGTAGCTTATGATATAATCAAAAATAAAGATTTACTCTTTCAAGCATCCAAAGTATCGTTGGTAGCAATTTTACAAGAAACAGGGGCTGCACTCATCCCCGGATAAAATGGGAATACCAAGGAAACCAGTAAGTTTACCTGTTTATTATAGTTTATCTTGCCGGATGAGTTTACGGTAGGTACTTTCAAGTTTAGTTTGAGAAAGACCCAGGTTATATAAAATATAAACCAGAAAGAATATTGCCTGGGTTTTATAGATGCCATTCTCCAGATATTTCCGGGCTGAAGTTATAACCGGCCTTTTTATAACTTTAAAAGAACCTATTTGGCTGAGTTGTTTAATAATATGCTGATCTTCCAGCACCAGGTGTTTTTCGCAGAAGCCTCCTACTGCCAAAAATTTATCTTTTGCTAAGAACAAACTTTGATCGCCGAAGCGGAATGCATTCAGATTGAACCGGGTAAACCAGCAATTTGCCTTCAGAAACCAATGTGGATAGTCAAAAGCCAACCTGAAACAGCCCGCACTGGTACCTTGGTTAAACAATGCAACTATCTCCTGGGTAAAACCCGGTGGCGGAATAGTATCGGCGTGCAGGAAATAAAGAATATGCTGGGTGGCCAGTGCGGCGCCGTAGTTCATTTGGGCCGCCCGTCCTTTCTTCGGACAAATAACGACTTTTGCTCCTTCGGATTTTGCCCAATCAATTGTATTGTCCTGGCTATTCGCATCTACCACAATAACCTCTGCAATTAAACCGGCAATATCGTTGTTTCTTAAAGCTTTTAAGGTGGCTTTAATATGACTTTCTTCCTGGTAGGTCGGAATAATTACACTAATCATACAGCAACAAGTTGAAACCCAAAGCAGCCACTCTATTTATTTAACTTCGACCTGGCTTTAAATTATTGATACGGCGACGGAGCGTAAAAAATCTAAGCGGCAAACCACTTAATCGGCCTAGTACCCCAACTCTTCTCCCTGCTTGGAAGATTCGCCTGCAAAGTTCAATATTATTTAAGCTGTCTAATTCCCGTCTACCCAAAATTCGCTGAAACGAAACAGATTTTTACTTTTAGGATCAATGTCTATTTTAACGCCGTGCATATCGTATTCACCAAAAACCATTACAGAAGTAAAATTGGTTAAGAGTTTGCCACTGGCATTTACCAGTGGTTTCTCAATTAAAAAACGGTGGTAATCGCCGTACACGAGTAAGACCGGGCGTTTAAATTTTTCTACCCGATCGCGTAATTTCTGAACTATTTTAAAATGGCCGGAGGCTTTATCGCCTTTAAAGTTCATGGCGGCTTGGGTAAACAGAACCACCCCTTTGTGTTTTTTTCTATCTGCTTCGTCAAAAATATAATCCAGCCAATCCAGGTTGGCTGCGTCACGCTCGTAAAATTCCTGGTTTTTATCCGGGTCCGATTGCAGGTTGTTATTGCTGCCAACTACATGAATGGTACCAAAACTAATTTTAGCATGTTCCCAGTACTGGTTTTCTACAAACTTCTCAAAACCCTTGCGATTGCTTTGGTTAAAGGTCGGCAATGGTTTTTTACCCAACGATTGGCGGCCATCGTAAAATACACTTCTTAGTTTTTGCAACCGTTCTACTGTATTATAATTACCGCTCGCCGGCCGGTAACAATCAGTCCAGTCATTATCGCCGGGCGTAAAAATAAGCGGACCTTTAAACTGCATAAACATACTTTTAATCAGTTCGAAGTAGGCATCGCTGCAATCGGAATAGCCATTTTTGATATCGCCCACGTGCACCGCCAAGTAAGGATTAGCCTGGTTTACCGCAGCCGTTAATTTTTTAAAACGCTCAAAATCTGCCGGTACATGGTAGGGCATATCGCCAAAAGCAATTATGGAAAAGCGCTTTTGCGCCTGCACCTGAAGAAAACTTACATAAAATAATAAGGATAAAAGAAATTTTAATTTAGAAAAATGTAAAGGTTGCAAAATCATAACACAATTAATTTACCCGTGTGGCTTAAATTTTTCCTTTAATTTACTTTAGACCGGTGCCAATCAGGAGTTGTTACCTAAAAACAAATATAAGCTGAAGCTTCTGAATAGACATTGCTGAACGGTTTTAACATAGATTTTTCTTAAAGTCAAATGCGGTGGACCCCACTTGGAATTGAACCAAGCACCCACTGATTATGAGTCAGTTGCTCTAACCAGAATAAACTATAGGCTCGTTAAAGAGAATTTAACTGTATAATTTAGCTTCTCTAATTATGTATCTGAAAGTAAACTATAAATTATGTTAGTTTACTCAAGGGTACTAAAGTAAACTAACATAATTTATAGTTTACTTTGTAGCAGAAAATAATCTCATGAGCATACAGCTTGAAAAATATAAAGCCGGACATTGGCAGCCAGCGACTGGCTATAAATACTTTATGCCGGCCAAGATAAACGATCAATGGCAATGGAACGATGCGCAGCTAAATACTTTACTGGAAAAAGCATCAATCCGATTAGGAGAGCTTAACTCTTATGCCCGTCTGGTACCCAACATAGATTTATTCATTTCGCTGCACGTTACCAAAGAAGCCGTAGTATCAAGCCGGATTGAGGGTACACAGACCAATATTGCCGAAGCGATGTTGCCTGAAGAAGAAATTACTCCCAAAAGACGAAACGATTGGAAAGAAGTTAATAATTATACGAATGCTCTAAATGAGGCCATAAAAGGCTTAGAAAAATTACCGTTGTCTTCCCGGTTACTGAAGCAGGCGCATCAGAGACTATTAAGTGGTGTAAGAGGCGAACATAAATTACCTGGGGAATTCCGTAGTAGCCAAAATTGGATAGGTGGTAGCGGCCCCGCCGATGCGATTTTTGTTCCGCCAGCCCACCCTCATGTAGATGCGCTAATCGGCGATTTAGAAAATTTTCTGCATAACGATCAAATTAACGTTCCATCTCTTATTCGCATTGCTATTGCCCATTATCAATTCGAAACTATCCACCCATTTTTGGACGGCAACGGACGAATAGGCCGTTTACTCATAACCTTGTTTCTGGTAGATCAAGCCATTCTGCATCAGCCGCTTTTATACTTATCGACTTACTTCGAAAAAAACAAATCTCATTATTATGATAACCTTACCCGAGTCCGGGAGAAAAACGATATGCTGCACTGGCTCAAATACTTTCTTATTGGTGTAGAAAGAACGGCACAAGAGGCGGTAGATACGCTTTCAAAAATCATTAAGTTAAAACAAGACCTCGAGAACAACATACATCAGCATTGGGGAAAGCGCACCCAGTCGGCGCTGAAATTACTTTTGCGGTTATTTGTGCAACCAATAGTAACGGTAAAAGATGTACAAGGCATCTGCCAGCTTAGCAAAAAATCGGCCGGCGAATTAACAGAAAGCTTCCAGAAGTCAGGAACGCTGGTAGAACAAACAGGACAGAGCCGCAACCGAATTTACTACTTTGTGCCTTATTTAGATTTATTTAAGGGCTAATGCTAACATAAGGCAAATGAGCCTTAATATTAGTTAAATGGCAGGTAAATAAAAAAGCACTTACCGAATTGCTTCATGTAAGTGCTTGATTATGAAGTGGGCCCACTTGGAATCGAACCAAGCACCTACTGATTATGAGTCAGTTGCTCTAACCGAATGAGCTATAGGCCCGTCAAAAAGAATTTCTGTTCTCTTTGATTTTGGAGGTGCAATTTTACATATTTGCACCGCATTTTCCAAACAAATACTTAACCTTTTTAGAATAAATTTGACTCCTATGCTACTGGACGGCATTAAAAATATTATTTTCGATTTAGGCGGCGTTATTATTAATATACGGTTTCAGTTAGCGCTGGATGCCTTTCAGAAACTAAGTAAAAGCGGTAAGGTGCTGGAGTTTACCCAACAACAGCAATCGGCTTTGTTCGATGCCTACGAAACCGGCCGTATTTCGGATACTGAATTCCGCGATGGCCTGCGGCAACATTACGAGATAGAAGCCACCGACGAAGAAATAGATGCCGCCTGGAATGCTTTGCTCCTGGATATACCGAAAGAGCGGATTGCCCTGTTGCGGGAACTCGGTAAAAAATACCGTTTGTTTTTGCTGAGTAACACCAATGCCATTCACCTGGTAAAATTCACCCAGCTTGTAGCCGATAAGTTTACTATTCCGAGCCTCGACGCGCTGTTCGAGAAAACGTATTATTCGCACCTGATAGGGCAACGCAAGCCCGATGCCATCGTATTTGAGCAGATACTGGCCCAGAATAATTTACAGGCAGCCGAAACACTTTTTGTCGACGACAGCATCCAACACATCGAGGGGGCGAAAACCGTAGGATTACACACGTTGTTTCTGGCGCCTCCCCTTACCATAAACGAGGCTTTTAAAGATGCTTTATAAAAAAGCAAAGGGGTACGCCCTGCATATTTTTTTATTTTTACTAACCTTACTTACCACTACCATTGCCGGGGCCGAATGGCTTTACGGGCGATCCATTTTTGGGCTTAATGAGGAATATAGCCTGGTTCAGGGAATAGACTGGCAACGGCTACAAGGCGGCTTGCTTTTTTCTTTGCCGTTCCTGTTTGTGCTGACCTGCCATGAGTTTGGTCATTATTTTACGGCGCGGTATTACAAAATACGGGTAACGCTGCCTTATTACATTCCAATCTGGCTGGGTTTTACGTCTACTATTGGTACCATGGGGGCATTTATCCGGATTAAAGACCGGATATTTTCGAAGAAAGAGTTTTTTGATGTGGGCATTGCCGGTCCGCTGGCCGGGTTTGTGGTGGCTTTGCCGCTGCTGTATTACGGCTTTACCCATTTGCCCGAGCCCGAATATATATTCCAGATTCACCCGGATTACAAGCAATATGGTTTAGACTACCCTAAATACGTGTATCAGAATACCCTAGGCACGATTACTTTGGGCGACAACCTGTTATTCCTGTTTTTTGAAAATTATGTAGCCGATCCACGGCTTTTGCCAAACCAGTACGAGATAATTCATTACCCTTTACTGTTCGCCGGCTACTTATCTTTATTTTTCACTGCACTTAATTTGTTACCCATTGGGCAGTTGGATGGAGGCCATATTCTGTACGGTTTAATCGGGTACCGCAATTTCAACCGGTTATCTCCGGTTCTGTTTTTTGTTTTTATTTTCTATGCCGGGCTCGGCATTTTATCACCCTATGTACCCATGGAAACAGCCCAGTGGCTTTACCCGGCTTATGCCTTTTACCTTTTCCTGGTATTTCAGCGTACGGTGCCGCATGTAAAGTATGCTTTTATGCAGATGGGGGTAGTTATGGCCGTGCAGTTTGGCCTGGCCTGGCTGTTCCCAGATTTACACGGTTATCCGGGGTGGCTATTATTCGGACTCCTACTATCGCGGTTTTTAGGAATATTTCACCCACCGGCACCCGATGAGCGGCCTCTTTCAACGGGCCGGAAAGTTCTAGGCTGTGTAGCTCTATTGATTTTTATTTTGTGCTTCTCACCTACCCCTTTAGTAATCAGGTAAAGGTTTGTTATAAGCTGAATCAAAGTAATTATTCCAGCAGCAAAGACGGTAATAGTATCAGTTTTATCAGCAATTAAAGATAAAAAAGAACACTTATACGCTGCTTTAAAACCTCACCCTGCCCTTTCCGCCAGGAGAGGGCTAGGTGAGGTTTTTACATCTCTTCTACTGCACAACACAAGTACAGACGCGGAATGCTGGTTTCAAACCATGCTCTTAAGCATTATACGCCAGGATACCACCCGTCAAATTCCGGACATTCTTAAAGCCTTGCTGCTCCAGAAAGGCCTTGGCCGAGGCAGACCGGGCGCCGGATCGGCAATGCACAACTACTTCCTGGTCTTTGTAATCTTCTAAATCGTCTAGGCGGGTGGGTAAGGCTCCTAACGGAATATTCAGGGCGCCAATATTCTGCTCGGCGTATTCGTACGGCTCCCGCACATCTATTACGATTAAATCTGGTTCCTGCGCCAGGCGCTCTTTCAGCTCGGCGGGCGTTATGTCGTTTGCCATAATAGTAAAAGAATAATTATCGGGTTAATATTATTTTTTTGGTGCGGGTAATATTCTTCTGGGTAAACTGCAACAAGTACATGCCTTTGGCCAGGTTACCTAAGTTTAGCTGATTACCGGCTTCTGCTTTGGTTTTACAGAAAATAACTTTGCCGGCCAGATCGGTCAGGCAAACCTGCTGGTAAAGGCCTTCTATGTTAATTAAACCCGCGCTGGGGTTCGGGAATACTTTTAAAGCGGTCTCCGGGGCCGGCGGATTGGCAGGGTCTTCGGGGTCATCCGGACTGGATAAAACATTGCCCATAACCGGGCGCATGAGCAAAGCTCCGCGTTCGTCTTCGAAAGTAAGCCAGCCCCCGCCATTGTTGTAGTTTATCCGGCCGGGTGCTTCTTCGTTTAAATCAAAACCAAAGTTCACAAATTCGGCTACCGCCGAAGTTAAGCTATAGCCAATGTAAAACTGGTTCGTTACGGCTACCGGCGTAGCAAAAGCAATTTCATAAAAACGGTTTAAAGAATCGATGGGCGGAATGGTAAATGATTTCTGCGCTGCCGCGGCACCGGCCGGCTTCCCGTTTTCATCGTTCCACACCCGGAAATTTATAACGCCACCGGGTACGTTGGTTTTGGTCAGGTATACCCGAATAGCCACTACCCGGTCGGGCATGTTTACATCAAAACGGTAAGCCAACTGGCGGGTTCCAAAATTATTCAGCGAGAAGTTGGTTTCGGCGGTACCATCGTCGTAAGCAAAATAATCGCTTAAAACGGTTATCCGGGAAACGGTATCATTCTGCCGGAGGCGGGCATCTGACTCGCGGGTACTCAGGAACAATGAATGCTTAATTTCGAGGGCATTGCCGGTAGTGCCAATGGCAGTTGGGTTGGGTTTGCCGTTTATTAAATATTGCCGCACCACCGGTTCTATGGCGGCATTGCCCCGCAAGAAGGTGTCGGCAGGCGCTGCCGGGCTAATGGGTTTTACGTACCCCCGCCAGGCAATTGGCGCAAAAAGATTATTAAAGTTATTAATGCGGGTAAAAGCAGAATCGTTTGTTTCGGCTACTTGCTGCGCAAAAAAATGCGAGGCCGGCATGGCCGTATACCTTTTCAGTAACGAATTTAGGTTCTGGCTAATAGCTACATCGCGCAGATCCGGTGCCGCCGGGTCGCGTTTTTTATCTAAGTAAATATAATCCAGGTTCCAGGTATCGCCGGTGCCGCGCTGCAGCCCCGATTGCCGGAACCGAAACTGGAAGCCCGCGTGGAAATAAGCGGCATTGTTGACAGGTAATATTACCCGGTTAAATTCAGTTTTCTGGTTAGCTCCCAATTGCTGCCATACCCGCTGCCAGTTACCGCTATGGTCTTTAAACTCTAACTCCAAAAAAGAAGGCTGACTGGTCGAATTAATTTCCGGCGAACCGCCCAGGCCGCCGGCCTGCCAGTAAAAACTGAGGTAAACCGCTTCCGTAGCAGGATTAAGGCCATTTAACCGAATTGGTTTGGAAGTAAGGGTATCGCTGTAGCCATAAGTAGCCGTGGCGCTGTAAGGCCGTCCGGCCGCATTTACGCCTTCGAAAGTAGCTACATTAACAGAGGGCGGATTTACCCCAAACTGGTTGTTGATGTAAACGCCGCCCCCGCTTTGCCAGTAATTTGCACTCGGGGCCCCGGTGTAGCCGGCAAAATCATCAAAAAAAGGCAAGGCCAGGGTATCGCCGGTGGCTTGGGTACGGGCATTACGGGTAACCGAAGCTTTAACCGATTGCAGGATCGGGTAAGATGCTAAAGGCGTAATTACCTGCCCCCAACTATTTAAAACAAAACCCAGCGAGCAGAAGAGCCCTATTAAGAACTTTGGCATCTTACGGATGATAGAATTTGGCAATAAGCAAAAAATATTCAGACTAATATTTTTACGGATAAAATGCTTTAATATTGCTGCCATTCTCCAATTAAAGCTATTTACGCCTTTAGCCGGCATACTACTGCGGGTTCTTTTTTCTTTTGTAAAACAGAATTATTCAATTGCCGGGGCCGGATTAGAACCTGCTACCCAAATATCTACCAATTCGCCTACCCGTATTTTGGCGCCCGGCGCTGCGATAGGCCGTTGGCGCACAACGGTGCCTTCGGGCTCACCGTTCGGGGCTGTTATATATTGTACGGCTCCCATCTGCAAACCGGCTCCCACCAGTAAAGTAGTGGCTTCATCGGCGGGCATACCTACTACATTTGGCACCTGGAACTCCGCATTGCCTAAGCCATCGCCCACTACCAAGTCCACCGCCGAACCTTTCGGAATGGGAGCACCGGCTGCTATTTCTTTACCCTTTACCAGTTGTTTTAAAACAGCGTTTTGTGCCAAATCCGGCACGTATTCTATTTTACCCACCTGCAAATCCGAAGTTTTCAAAATCATCTGGGCATTTTTTAAAGAAAGTTCAACCAGCTTAGGCATTTTAATCATGGGAGCGGTTTTCATGTTATAGGTAACGTAAATCTTACGATCTACTTTTACCTTGGCGCCCGGCTGCGGATCTTGCTTGGTTACGGTAAACGGCTCTTTTTCGGAACTATAACTGGAGTCGCTCACATAAAATTGCAACGAATGCTCTTCCAGGAAGTCCTCAATTTCGTTCAGCTTCATGCCTTCTACTTTGGGAACGGTTATGGTTTCGCCGTGGTTGGTAGTAGCCGGCAAGTACACAAAAAAGAAGAAAAACAACATTAAAGCTATAATAATAATAATTACGGCTATGTGCTTAATTACGTCGCCCAAAGTATTTGCTTTAAAAAACACTGTTTTTAAATAATTTTAATTTTAGAATAAACCTCAACAGAATAAGACCGGCAAAATACAATGGTAATCACGCGGGTCGGCATTCCGGGAACAAAAGTAATAATATCTCAGCGCTTTACCCGCTATTTTAACTTTCTTCCCAAAACTGTTTTCCCGCTCCTGTTTATAACCCGCATCACCGGCCCTGTAAAGCCCCATATTCTTAAGTTTAAGCTAATGGTAATATTACCGGGCTAAAATTCGGTATGCCGATGGCCATGTACTTTCTTTTGCCGCCGTTCCAGGGCAAACTGCAGCATGCGGTCGATAAAACGGTCAGGTGTAAGGCCATGCAGGGCTGCTGCCTGCAAGATTTCGGACATGGCAGTAAGAACCGGAAATAAATTAACTCGCTGAATAATGGTCTCTACTTCCTGGCTTTCTTTTATCCGGACTAAAACCTGCAGTTGGGCGTAGCTTTGAGTATTCAAAACCTGAGCGGCTTTCTTTAAGTCAGATTCTACTTTTTTTAAGATGAACTTGTTTACGTTCTGGTCCTGGTTATAAAGCGGTAAAAAACAAACACCTGGTCTACCCTCTATTGCCTTTTCTTGGTTGCTAACCGCTGTTAGGTCCGAAACGGTTGAGGTCTGGAATATTTCGTAATCCAGGCGACCATCGGGTAAATATTGGGTTAGCAAATTGCCGGTTATTTCCAGCCAATGTTCAGCCGATCCCGTTTGAGCAACCACCCTATCAGCAGGTTTGGCTAAGCTCCGTTCCGTTGCAGCAAATTCTTGTTGCTGCCCTACGTCCTGCTGCCGGGCCATATTTTTGGCTAAATGCAGGCCCGATAAGTCAGAACCGGAATAAGCCACCTTTATTTTTTCCAACTCTGCCTGCAATTCTCCGGTTGCTGCTTCCTGCTCGGGTAAAGCAATGAATACCGCATCTACCAAGTTAGGCAAATGCTCGAAAAAAATAAATTGTGGTTCGCGTAGCAAAGGTCCGGCAAAGGTGGCGGTCAGGTGGCTGGCCGCGGTTCTTACTTCTTCCAGCAAATCATCTGGTTGGCCTTCCGGAGCGTGGAGTATTTTATCCCGTATAGCCTCGGCCTTGGGCGGACACAACAAATTTAGCGGCAGAATATAATACCGAAACTGTTCGGCTGGGCCTAACCGGAAAATGGGAACGGGCTGGTATTTCTCTGAAGCCGCCAGCAACTGGTAAATATATCCGCCACTCGCTATAAATTCGTCGGCATCTTCGGATTCGCCGCCCATCAGAATGCCCACCTTTATTTTGTGCTGACGTTGTTGGTGGCTTTCCTGAATAGCAGCATCCAATTGGTTTAACCTTATTTGCGCTGAAGATGGATCCGGCAATGTTTTCAGATTAATTGCTACAGCCTGCCGGATAATAAAAGTTAAAAATTGGGTAGGATTCAGGCCAATAACTGCGGCTTGCCGGAATACCGGGGCAGTTGACAGCATTTTGGGTGTAGGCTGTACCGCATCCAGGTAAATATTGCCGGCATCATCTATAAAACCGGTCAGGCCAACATACCCCTTAAAATCCAGCGACTGGCACATGCGCTGACATTCCTGCCGGATTCCCGTTATTTGCGCCAAATTCAATTGCGCTTTATTCGATTGTTCTTCAGGATTAAATACCAGCGGCTTTTCCAACTCTTCTGCATTCCTCAAACTTATTTCCGGCACTAAAGCCAGCGGCTCACCATCCGCCTCTCGCATTACCAGACAAGAAAAATTTACTCCTGCCGAAGCGGCTTCCACCACAGCCAAAACCTCTTCCCTACCGGTTGTATATAAAGTTAATCGCTGCAGGTCTGTTTCAGTAAATAACCGATTAAGTACCTTGTGCAACTGCTCCGGATGATGCAGGACAGTACCATTTCGGGTACGCACCGGCCAGCCAATGCCCGTTTGGATATGTGTAATTTGGGAAATCTGGATTAATTGTTCGGTTAGGTCTAGTTCCTGCCATTTTTGCCTGTAAACCGTATGCTGGCCAAGGCTCCGTTCCAAACTTTCCGAGAACAGATCAAAATTATTATCGCTAATTACGGTATTCCCAAAAGTTCCGGGTTGACTTGTAGACCTGATTACGAAAGGCAAACCTAATTCCTGCTGTAATTGCGCAAAAAGCGCTTTCCGCTGATCTCCTGCTTCCCAGTCTTTGTTCGATACTACCCGATACGGAAATACCGGGAAGCCCAGCTGGGTTAACGCTTGTTTCAGGCGCAACCGATTTGTACTAATAGCTGCGGTTAATGCGCCCGGACCGGAATTTGGGATATTGTTTTCGGCCAGCACACTTTGTAAGCTATCTAAGCCGGCGGCATTATCGGGCAAAACCAGGAAAGCAAAATCAAAATATCTTTTAAAATCGGCCGGATATATTTGTTGGCCTACCCGGCTAATAATTTCGGTTTGGTGTGCCGAAGATAAATTACCAAGCGACTCGATATAAACCGGCATCTGGTGCACCGATGCCGGCAATACCTCCGTAGGCGGATAGAAAGTACGGATGCCGGCTTTGTACAGATGTGGCCAATCCAACAGAATAAAATTACCGAGGCTGTCTACAAAAATGGGTACGGCCTCGAAAATAGATTTATCCAGGTTGTCGTAAACGGTTCTGCCGCCGGCGTAAGCGCTTTCCCGCTCATTACCAGTTCCGCCGAAAATAATTCCTACTTTCATCCGTGTATATTTATTTCTTTTTTCCATGTAATAGGCCCAGTTGGTACTTACCGGCTTATACTTACGCAGTTCCGGCTATACCGGAGAATAAGGAAAAATTCGGGTGCCTGCTAGTTTAATATTCTGATTTTAATTTTAAGTAAAAAGTAAATCTCCAGCCTTTAAGCTAAAAACAGAACTTTGTAAAACAAGGCGTAATCAGTTACGCCGGATTCTGCTCTAAAATGCTTAATCTAAAGCTTCTTTTCTTAAAATATTATACATTTGCCCTGCTTCCCGTAAAAGCTAATTCCACCTGTTCAAAAATAACGAAAATACTATGAAGACAGTCGACCAGTACAATTTTGCCGGTAAACGCGCCCTCGTTCGGGTAGATTTTAACGTACCCTTAAACGAACAATACGAAATTACCGACGATACCCGCATCCGGGCTGCCGTACCTACCATTCAGAAAATATTAAAAGATGGCGGCGCGGTTATTCTGATGTCGCACCTAGGCCGCCCCAAAAATGGCCCTACCGAAAAATATTCTTTGCGGCACCTGGTTCCGCACCTGGCCAACACCTTTAATACCGAAGTTAAATTTGCCCCGGATTGCATTGGACCGGAGGCTTACGAATTAGCGCAAAGCCTGAAACCCGGCCAGATTTTATTATTAGAAAACCTGCGTTTTTACCCCGAAGAAGAAAAAGGCGATGCGGCTTTTGCCGAAAAACTGAGCAAATTGGGTGATGTGTATGTGAACGATGCTTTTGGTACCGCTCACCGGGCCCACGCCTCTACCGCCGTTATTGCCCAGTTTTTCCCGAATGATAAAATGACTGGTTATGTAATGCAGGCCGAGCTGGAAAATGCCCGGCGGGTACTGGATAACGTAGAGCGGCCTTACACCGCCATTATGGGCGGGGCCAAAATATCTGACAAAATACAGATTATAGAGCGCCTGCTGGATAAAGTAGATAACCTGATTATTGGCGGCGGCATGGCTTACACCTTCTCCAAAGCCGAAGGCGGTGAAATTGGTAATTCTTTACTCGAAGCCGATAAAACCGATCTGGCTTTAAGCTTAATAGCCAAGGCCAGAGAAAAAGGCGTAAACCTGTATCTGCCCGAAGATTCAATTATTGCCAACGCCTTCAGCAACGATGCCGATATTGATATAAAACACAACCACCATATACCGGCTACCTGGATGGGCCTGGATATAGGACCGGAAGCCCGTGAACAATTTGCCGAGGTAATCCGCAACTCCCGCACCATTCTCTGGAACGGCCCGATGGGTGTTTTTGAAATGTCGAACTTCTCGATGGGTACCCAAACCGTAGCGGAAGCCGTAGTGGAAGCGACCCGTAACGGCGCTTTCTCGTTAATTGGCGGCGGCGACTCAGCGGCAGCGGTTAACCAGTTTGGTTACGGCAACGATGTTTCTTACGTTTCGACGGGTGGTGGCGCCCTGCTGGAATATATGGAAGGCAGAACCTTACCGGGCGTAGCCGCTTTAGAAACGGTTTAAAAGTATATTATGAAACTACCTAAAAATACCCGGCCAGTGAAGCCGGGTATTTTTGTTTACGGTGCTCTGGTTTTGCCGCTTTACTTAACCCACTTTAATTTACCGTCGGCTTCGTACTGCACCTGCCCTACTTCCAGCAACTGACTAATTACGTCCGAAATATAGGCTATATCTTTGGTATCCAACTGGTTTGCCAATTCCTTCGGGTGCAGGTTGGTTTCGTTCAAGAATTGCTGAATCTGGCTGCGCAGCTGATCCCGGATAGCCTGCGCCCGTTTACGTTTCCGCTGCTGCAAACAATAATCACAAATGCGGCAAGCCTTATCTGAAATTTCCCCGAAATATTCCAGCAATAATTGGGTCCGGCATTTTTTTTGGGTTTGCGCGTACCGGATTACGGCCTCCATTTTTTGTTGCGCATTTTGCCGCAAAGCATTGTACCTTCTAACGTTTATCGGTAAATCAGCCGCGTCGTAGCGCTGGGTGGTAAAAACTACCTGGGGCTGATCGTGTTGCGGTTCGTAAATCAGAATACCCCGCTGGTGCAGATACAGCAGGCTTTTCTTTACTGTCTGCGCAGGGGTTTTCAGCTTCTCAGCCAGGGATTTTTCCGATATTTTTACAAACGAAGTATACACGTTGCCCCCGTAAATCCGCAGAAGCATTTTCAACAGAGGGTCGTGTTCGGGGTTGGCTACCTGAAATTTATACAACTCCTCGTGCTCGGTAGTAATTAATATTTTAGATGGCGAAAAATACGCTTCATTTAGTTGCAAAAAACCTTCGGTCTGGAGTTTCTGGAGCGCATAATAGGTTTCCAGAGCTTTTAACTTATACGTTCGGGTAAAATCTTCGAGGTTAAAATCAAAAGACTGCAAAGCACCACTGCCTACCGCTAATTGGTAATAATTAGCCAGACACTGGTATATTTTGCGCAGCGTTTCTGCGGGCGGGTGCGCTTCTGTTACTTTGGTGCGCAGGGTATCGGCATCGGTTGGGCCCAGCAAAAGGGTAGCGTAGGCGTATTTTTCATCACGACCGGCACGGCCGGCTTCCTGGTAATAAGCCTCCAGGGTTTCGGGCATATCCAGGTGCACCACCAGCCGCACATCCGGTTTATCAATGCCCATCCCGAAGGCGTTGGTGGCTACCATTACGGGCGTTTTGTCCTGCAGCCATTCGGTTTGCACCCGGTGCCGCTCCTGGTGCGAGAGGCCGGCGTGGTAGGCCGCCGCTGCAATCCGGTAATGCCGCAGTTGCCGGGCTACTTCTTCGGTCAGGCGGCGGGTGCCCACGTACACAATGGCCGCCCCCGGCACACCTTGCAGAATAGCACGCAAGCGGCCTATTTTATCTTCGGTTTCGAGGCAGGAGTATGACAAATTAGCCCGGGCAAAGCTTTTCTGAAATACTTTCCCGTTCCGGAACTGTAGCTTCACCTGAATATCGGCTTTAACTTCGGCAGTGGCAGTGGCCGTTAGGGCAATAATGGGTACGTTGGGTAATAATTCCCGTAATTCGGCAATTTGCAGGTAAGGCGGCCGGAACTCGTAACCCCATTGCGAAATACAATGCGCTTCGTCTACGGCAATCAGGTTCACGTTCATGCGGGTAACCCGCTCCCGGAAAATATCAGTAAGTAAGCGCTCCGGCGACAAATACAAAAACTTGACGTTGCCATATACACAATTATCCAGGGCAATATCAATTTCGCGCTTGTGCAAACCCGAATGAACGGCCACGGCCGGTATTTCGCGCCGTTGCAACTGGGCTACCTGATCTTTCATGAGGGCTACCAGCGGTGAAATTACCAAACATAGCCCATCTTTGGCCAATGCAGGCACCTGGAAACAGATAGATTTACCGCCACCGGTAGGCAACAAGGCCAGTGTATCGTGCCCTGCCAGTACCGATTGCACAATATCTTCCTGCAAAGGCCGGAATGCCTCGTAACCCCAATATTTCTTTAAAAGCTGCTTAATCTCCGACACCAATACACCTGTTAAACGAAGGCGAAGTTAAGCGAAAGAGAGCTAAAGTCTGCGGCGGGTCAAATTAAAAATCAGGCAGAAAATCGGGTTAGTAAATATTTTAAACAGCAGGCAGTTCTTTCCAGAACAAATATTCTATGCATCAATAGCTTTGTTTACCGGCCCGTAAAAACAAAACCCCGGCCGTTAAGGGGCCGGGGTTTGCAGGAGACACTAATAGGTTTGATATATTTTTAAGCAGCGGCTGATTGCTCTTCGCGCTCTTCAATTACTTTTTTCAGCTTCGCAATGGCTTGCACAGCCCGCTCTTCGTCGAGTTTATTTATGTTCAGGAGCATTTTGGTTTTCTCCTGACGGGTAATTACCGGGTTATTTAACAACCGTATAATTTCCTCTTTTTGTTTAGCCGAAGCATATTTTACACCGTTAGAAACCTGCGCTTCGGCAGCTACTGGTTGTGCGGGTTCCTCCGGCACAGCTTTAATAGCTGGCTTGGCTACCGCTACTGCCGGCTGCTCTACTTTGGCTTCGGGTGCATTGCCGTTATAATCCATTTCCTCGGCCGGCGTAGGCTCATAACCCGCTGCCCGGATAATCCAGGCTAAAATATTGCGGTAAGCTTTACCAATAGCCCTGGTTTGCGCCATTGAGGCAATAGCAAACTCCTGGTAAAATTTCTTGCCTTGTTCCTTATTCGAGCAGATAGCAAAGCCGGCGCCTACTACTTGCTCGGTACGCAGGTTCAATAGGTTAACCTTGGCCTGGTACTTCAACTCGGTATCGGTGCTCACGTTAATTACGTGCTCTACTACCGGCAGAATACCCAAACGAGAACCAGCATACTGCCAGCCTTCTACGTTTACATACTCTTTGCCCTGAATATTCTGATACAGTTTGTTCTCTTTAATGAACTTAGCCAGATCTATCGCCAGGTGCATGGTCTCGTCAGACTTCGCAATGTCGTAGCTCTCGATCTTGTTCTTCTTAACCAATTTGTTATCCATATTTTCCTGATTCATCTCTTTTTTTCTTATATAATATTTAAACGTAATATACTAAATATAAGTGCAAAATAAGAGTACTTTTTTTATAAAATAATTACATTGATTATCAAATACTTATCAATTAAATTCTGTTCTTAAAGAATTATTTTTCTAAGTTTATTGTACCTGTTTTAAATTGCTAAAATATTTAGTTTTAACTTGTTTCTTATAGATTTATACGAAACAAAACAAAATAAGAAAACAGCTTAAGAATAAAAGATGAGAAATCGGTGATAGAATATAATGGCAACTAATTCAGGACCTTTTTAGGACTTCAGGCATTTTACATCTTTGCCACCATTATTGGTGCTTTCACTAAAAATTATATGGCTTTAATAAGGCTACTTGCCGGTTAAAACATACGGTAGGGGCGCAATTAATCCGGTTTTCAAAATCTTGATTAGGTTCTTATATATTACACCATCTTAGGCGATGAAAGTATTAGGTTGGAACTACAGAAAAGAATGTATAAAGCTTTTAATCAGCAAAAAGCCCACCAAAGCATGCACCACCCGGCGGCTGTTCAGAAAACGTTATTGTAAATAATTATTCAGCAAATGTAAAATTTGGAGACAGGAACTTCAATTATATTTTTTACAAGTAAATATTACAGCTTTTAGCTCAGAATAAAACCGTCTTTCATTACCAGCTTGCGGTCGGCCATATTGGCAAGTTGCTCGTTGTGCGTAATAATTACAAAAGTTTGGTTCAGTTCGGCCCGGAGCCGGAAAAATATTTCGTGCAGTTCCTGGGCATTGGCCGAGTCGAGGTTACCGCTGGGCTCGTCGGCAAAAATTATTTCGGGAGAGTTAATCAGGGCGCGGGCTACTGCGGTACGCTGCTGCTCACCACCCGACATTTCGGAAGGCTTATGGTCGAGGCGATGTCCCAAATTAAGCATTTTCAGCAGGTTAGCAGCCCGGTGTTTTACTTCGTCTTCGGGCGTATTGGCCAAAAAGCCGGGTAAGCAAACGTTTTCGTGGGCGGTAAATTCGGGCAATAAATTATGAAACTGAAAAATAAAGCCGATGTGCTGGTTCCGGAAACGGGCCAGTTGGTTGCTGTTAAAATTATTTACCAGTTGGCCACTAAATCGAACCTCGCCCTGATCGGCACTGTCTAAAGTACCCAGAATATGCAGTAGCGTACTTTTACCGGCCCCGGAGGCTCCTACTATAGATACCACTTCTCCTTGCTGAATAGTCAGATCGATGCCTTTTAACACCTGCAGCGCGCCGTAGGACTTGTGTATGTTGGTTGCTTGTAGCAATGTCTTTAATTAATATTCCGGCAAATCTACAAATATTGCCTCTATTTATTTCTATTACCCGGTGGGGCAATCTTAATACGAACCTGCCAAAATAAGTTTAAATATATATTTGCAATAAATTTTTAAGGGCTAACTTTTGCTATACCAAATCCTGAAGGTTTAGGGTGACAAAGCTGCTGCCAATTTCCAAGTGATATCCAAACCTCATAATTTTATTTTTTAATTAAGCTATCTTGAAAGGACCTATTGTATAAAAAAAGTCTTACAGGTAACTACCAGTAGAACTTTTGTTGCCTTTTTACTTTCTAAACAATAAAGCTATCCAAAACGCTACCTGGTACAAGGCACTTGCCTCGGATAATAGCAGGAGTAAAAGTTGGTTTAATAAAGGCTTAAACAGAAAAAGAGCCTCTGAAAGGCTCTTTTTTAATGTTACTGGTTTTAATTATTGGGGGATATAGCGGATTATTTTTGAACTAGATTTGGCTTTTCTAATAACTTTTGAAACACGTTTACCATATTGGAGGCTGTTTCCTGCCAATCCAACGACTCGGCAATTGGCGTAGTGGCAGTTTCGACTGAAGTGGCTGTTGCGGTAGGCGCTGCTGGTTCAGAAGTAACTGTAGGTTCTTCTTCCTCTTCTTCGACTAATTCGGCCGGGAATGGTTCATCCAGGTTATTCAAACTGCGGATTTTAGCAGCCGGAATATCGTAACGTGCCTCAATGGTACTTACTAACCCATCGGATTGGGCAATTATTAAATCTGCTTTTTCCAGCGCTTGTTTCTCTATTTCGTAAGCCCAACCTTTGCTATCGGGGCCGCCGCGTTCTTCGCAAAGCGATGCTACGTGCACTACCAGCAATTTACCGCTCACCAATTTTAGTTCAATACCGGCCAAGTAAGTCATCCAGTCGTAAGCATAAATAACATCGTAATGCTTTTGCGCTGCCAAACGGGTAGCATAACGGGCAAAATGAATAACCTGTGTATTGTAATCTAATTGGCTAAAATCGGTTTGCCCGAAAATATTCAACTCTTCTACGGATTCGGTAGTAATGGTACGGTCCTGACTACCGGCTAATTCGCCCACTGTCTCCGCTTCGCCCGGCTGCTCGTAAGCAGGTGCCTGCAGTTCCTCTTGCCCAGTATAAGTAGGTGCGCCGTAAGGCTTAATTTCTGGCTGCGGAACGGCCTGGTGCCCGAAAACCTGGTATTTGGGTTTAGCCGGAGCCGGCGTATCCTGCAGGTTAATATTGTTTAACCCGGTTAGCTCTACATTGCTTAGAACGTATTGTGAATCGGTTTTTGGCAAAATAAGAGACAAATTTACCTGGCTGGCTAACTCTTTAGCCAATTCATAACAAGCAACACCCGAGTCGCCGGCTACCAAAGGCGGAAATTCCCACCCCAATAGGAGTACATCTAATTGTTTCATATAATTAATTTAAAGAGATTTCGAACCCGGAGATCAACAATATTCATCAGCTCGTATATTGAACAAAAACAATATAAAGGTAAATCAGAAATAAACTGCTATTTTATGGCCCAGCTTTAACAATTTGTCAAAACTAATTTACAAGTATGAATATAAAAAGGTAAATCAAAAAGTTTAGAGCTTTTTGATTATTAATTCGTATAATATTTTGCTTTACAAATTTAGTTATAAAATTCATAAACAAATAAAATTTTTCTAAAAATTTTCCAGATTAATTAAAATATTTATTCCGCTATAGCCGAAAAAATTTATTTAGTCAATCTGCTTGCGTTTTTCTATTATTTTTTCAAACGCTTCCGTAAAGTATGCAGGATCCGATACCAGAATCGAATTACATGATTAATAGCCTAACCAATAGAAGGGAGGAGCTATTCCCGGGCAAAATTATAGAACATAAACAGGAAGAGAATAAATTTTACTTTTCTTCGGCCAACGAAGTAACGTTGCTGGTACAGGTGCTAACCAGCCGGATAATCCGCTTCCGGTACTCGCCGGACGGCTATTTCCCACCGGATTTTTCCTATGCCATCGATCCGGACTTTAAGCCCGAGCCTCCCAAGGTAGAGTTTACCCAAAAACCTGATTCTTTTCAACTGACAACCGAACTGGTGGTGTGCATCATTCAGAAAGAAGGCCTGCAGATTAAAATTTTAGACAAATCGGGGAATGTAATTAACGAAGACGAAAAAGGTTACCACTGGGAGTACGACTTACAGACCGGCAACAACACGGTAAAAATGAGTAAATGGGTGCAAAGCGGCGAGCATTACTACGGCCTCGGCGACAAATCCTGTAATATGAATTTACGGGGGCGGCGCCTGCAGAACTGGGGCAGCGACACCTACGGTTACAGCCGCAACTCCGACCCCTTGTACAAAAGCATTCCTTTCTATTTTGGCCTGCACCAGAAAACCGCTTATGGTATTTTTTTCGATAACACCTTCCGCACGTATTTCGATTTTGCCCACGAACGTTCCAATTTAACCAGTTTCTGGGCCCATGGCGAAGAAATGAATTATTATTTTTTTTATGGGCCCGGCCTGACGGAAGTAGCCGAACAATACGCCCTTTTAACCGGCCGCTCCGCAATGCCACCGCTCTGGGCCCTGGGCTACCAGCAATGCAAATGGAGTTATTACCCCGAAAGTACCTTTAAAGGCATTGCCCGCGAGTTCCGGGAGCGGCAAATTCCCTGCGATGCGCTTTACCTGGACATTGACTACATGGATGGTTTCCGGTGCTTTACCTGGAATAAAGAATATTTTCCGGACCCCAAACGCATGATTAGCGAACTGGCCGCCGATGGTTTTAAAACAGTGGTTATTATAGACCCAGGTATTAAGATTGATAAAAATTACCGGGTGTACCAGGAGGGCTTCCAGAACGGGTATTTTTGCCGGCGCGGCGATGGTCCTTACATGAAAGGGTCGGTTTGGCCCGGCCTTTGCCATTTCCCGGATTATACGCACCCCGTGGTGCGGGAGTGGTGGGCAGACTTATTCGAAGAGCTAATTACCGTAGATGGTGTGCGGGGCGTTTGGAACGACATGAACGAACCCGCCGTATTTGAGCAGGGCACTTTCCCCGACGATGTCCGGTTCGACTACGACGGTAATCCTTGCAGCCACCGGAAAGCGCATAACATATATGGTATGCAAATGGCCCGGGCTACTTACATGGGCGTAAAAAAATTCTGCTATCCCAACCGCCCCCTGGTTATTACCCGATCTGCTTTCTCTGGTACGCAACGCTTCTCCTCTACCTGGACCGGCGACAACGTGGCTTCCTGGGATCATCTCTGGATGGCCAATATTCAGTGCCAGCGCCTCAGCATTTCGGGTATGTCGTTTGTGGGGTCCGATATTGGCGGCTTCATCGAAACACCAACCGGCGAGTTGTATATCCGTTGGTTGCAGCTAGGTATTTTTCACCCGTTCTGCCGCACCCACTCTTCCGGCGACCACGGCGACCAGGAACCCTGGTCTTTCGGGCCGGAATATACTTTGCTGGCTAAAAAATTCATCGAACTCCGTTACCGGTTATTACCCTATATTTATACCACGTTCTGGCAATACGTAACTTTTGGTACGCCCATGCTGCGCCCATTAACGTTTATGGCCCAGGACGATACGGAAACCTACCACCGCATGGCCGAATTTGGGTTAGGCGATAATTTCTTAATCTGCCCGATTACCCAAGCCGAAGTAGACGGACGCTGGCTGTACTTACCCCATGGCACCTGGTATTATTTCTGGGATAACACCATATATATAGGCGGCAAAGAAGTATGGGCCCAGGCCCCCCTCGACCGGATTCCATTTTTTATCCGGGCCGGTTCGGTTGTTCCATTTTACCCCCTCATGCAGTATGTAGGCGAAAAGGAAATTACTGAGCTTACGTTAAACCTGTATTATACAGAAGGCAGCTTTACCAGTACTTTGTATGATGATGGGGGTGATGGTTACGCCTATGAAAAAGGCATTTTTACCGAAAGGAAATTTATAGTAACTGGTACCCAAGTCAGCTTAACCGTCTCCCAGGAAATTAAAGGTGCTTTTGAACCAACCTATACTACTTACAAAATTATACTGCACGGCTTACCCTTTGGCCCGGAAACTATCCGGATAGACGGTGAACCCTTGCTCTTAGACACGGTTGTTGATCCGGAATTAGATTTCGAACCGGAATCACAGAACGAGAAATTTCCGGTAATCTATGTTCGGCGGGACTTCAAAACTTTAAACATACAGGGTATTGCTTCGGATCCGATGCTGCCGGAGCCTGAAATGGCCTAAATAAAAAAGGTGGAGTTTACGCTCCACCTTTTTTACTAAAATCAACTTAATAACTAAGCATTGCGATTGTTGGCATTTAAATCGGTAAAGGCTTCTTTCAAACGCGCAATAAATACTTTTTCGCCTTCGCGCAGCCACACCCGTGGGTCATAATATTTTTTGTTCGGCGAATCTTCGCCTTGGGGGTTCCCAATCTGGCCTTGGAGGTAGTCTTTTTTGTCTTCGTAATAATTTTTAACTCCTTCCCAGAAAGCCCACTGCATGTCGGTATCAATATTCATTTTTACCGCACCGTATTCAATAGCCTCGGTAATTTTGTGTTTTTCAGAACCAGAACCACCGTGGAATACAAAGTTTACCGAATTAGGTTTGGTATCGAATTTCTGCTGAATATATTCCTGTGAGTTTTTCAGGATTTCGGGACGTAATTCTACGTTGCCGGGCTTGTAAACGCCGTGCACATTACCAAAAGCCGCCGCAATGGTAAACCGGTTGCTTACTTTGCTTAATGCCTCGTAAGCGTATGCTACCTCTTCGGGCTGGGTATACAAATGCGCGCTGTCTACATCGGAGTTATCTACACCATCTTCTTCGCCGCCGGTTACACCTAATTCAATTTCTACGGTCATACCCAGTTTATCCATCCGCTCCAGGTAGCGCACGCAGGTTTCTACGTTTTCTTCTAAGGTTTCTTCCGATAAATCCAGCATGTGCGAGCTGAACAAAGGCTTACCGTACTGGGCAAAAAATTTCTCGCCGGCATCCAGCAAACCATCAATCCAGGGCAGTAATTTCTTAGCAGCGTGGTCGGTGTGCAGAATTACGGGTACGCCGTAAGCCTCGGCCATCAGGTGTACGTGCTGCGCACCCGAAACAGCGCCGGCAATGGCTGCCTTTTGCTGGTCGTTGGATAAACCTTTGCCTGCATAAAATTGGGCACCGCCGTGCGAAAATTGAATAATTACCGGCGAATTTACCGCTCTGGCCGTTTCCAGAACGGCATTTACCGAGTTAGTACCTATCACGTTTACCGCCGGCAGGGCAAAATTATTCTCGTTTGCGTAGTTAAATAGTTCTGTTACTTCGTCCCCGAATAATACCCCGGGCCTGAATTTGGTGGTTACTTCACTCATTATTTTATTTATTATTAATAATTATTAAAATTAAAACAAGTAAAACAGGCGTTCTGTTTCCTTTTAAAGTTTCAATACTAGCCGATTTTTACTTAAATTAAAAGAAAAAGGGTAAAATTCATGCGCTTAAATACAAAGAAATGTGATTTTTATTGGAAATGTTCTAAGGAAGAAGTCTCGGAACGCTGGTCGAGGTGTTGCAGGTAAATACCTTTGGCGTCTTCCAGGCTCCGGATGATTTCCTGCCGCTGCTGCCAGATGGTTTCTACTAAAATACTTTGGCGGAAAAAAAATGCCAGAAATTTAAGGTAGCTGCGGGTAAGCCGCAGCCGAAAGCTATACGAAAAAGAGAATAAGCCACTAATGGGCAAAGATATTCCTAGAAATAAAGTAACCCAACTGCTGTTGCTCCAAACGTAAAAAGCCCATATCAATAGCGCATAGAAAATACTAAAAGTAAAAATACCAGCTGTCATCATAATGGGAGCCCGAAATTCTTCCTCCTCGCTAATGAGGTCGGCAATTTTACCCGGAATAAAATAAGGAATGTAATTGGTAAGCAAACCCCACACAAAAACCGGGAAACCGAGCAGCAGGAATAATGCCGTTAAGAGAGTGCCGGGCGGGAAAACTGCTCTATCCGGAGGTATATGCAGGAACTTATCCTGCAAGCCTAGTTTTTTCAGGTTAAGGTAATACAAATGAATTTTTTCGCTAATCTTCCTGACCCGTTCGGGCTCCTGCTGACTAAAATACCGGATGCTGTCGGTAATACCTTTGGTTAGCACAAACCGATCTTGCTGGCGGCGGCTCAAACCCAATTCTTCGGTTAAGTTAGCAGCATAAATGTTTCTGATCCGCTGGGTTAATTCATCTTCGGCCGGCGAATCAAAGGTAACGAGTAAAGCTTCGAGACGGCTGCGCACTTCAGCAGTTAATTGTTGTACCGCTTTAAACGGATCCTGGTTATAAATTTCGGCGTAATCAGCTACCCGTATGGGCTCTCCTACATTAATAAATAAAGTACTTCCAAATCGGGTTGGGTCGGAATAATTAAGGCCAATAGGCAGTAACTGGACGCCTGCCTTAAAGTTTACCTGCGCTTCAGCGCCCAAAGCAATGCGGGCGGTTCCGGTTTTTAGCGGGCGCAGGCGCCGCTCGCTATAACTATTACCTTCCGGAAAAATAAGCAAAGTACCTTGCTGCTGTAAAAATTCGAAACATTGCCGGAAAGTAGTATCGTTGGCAGCAGCAATTGGGGCAGCATTATCTTCGCGGCGGTAAATGGGTATCAGGTTCATTTTCCGGAGCAGCCATTTATTCAAACCATTATTAAAGAGGGTGCTTTTCGCTAAAAAAAATACTTCTGGTTTTACAATAGCTGCAATGGCAATCGGGTCCATGAAAGTGTTAGGGTGATTAGCGACCAGTAGCAAGGGACCTTTTGCCGGTATTAACTTTTTATTACGGACTTCTACCCGCCGGAAGAAAATGCGCAAGGCAACATTAAAAATAACTTTGAGAAACGCGTAAAACATGCCGGAAGAAAGCTTATGCCCGATAAGACCATTTTCTTAAATATAAAACTAATTCGGAACATCAAGGCTTTTTAAGGAGGCAATTACTATTTACAACTTACTTTCCAGGTTAACAGAGAATAATATCCCCCTCAAATACTAAGTTATTTATTTAATCACTTTTACAAAATACAGCATTATATTTATTAGATATACCTCAATTCACAGGATACCTCCTTCACTTTACCCATTTTTTATCATAGTCCATTAAATTTCAAACCATTCTCTACAAACATCTGATTATAATTAGCCAATACCCATTAAAAATTTTAAACTACTTTGCTCAATTTAAAACAATTCTTATAGCACACCTTATTTATAAAGGCTATTTTATTTAATTTTACTAAATTTTATAAAAACAGGTTAATTTTTTAAGCACTTTTCAAGACATCTGCATATATTTGATAAAAATCACATCAATAAATCACATTAAAACAAAAAGTATGAAAGAAAAATTGTCCATCGTTCCTTTTATGGCGTTGCTTCTGGTAAGCATCCTTGGAGTGGTTTTTTCAGGTGTACCCGGCACCATATCCACAGAAGGCATCGACTCAGGCGATGTAGCCTGGATGCTGGCAGCCTCCGCCCTGGTCCTGCTCATGACCCCTGGTTTAGCCTTGTTCTACGGCGGCATGGTCAATGCCAAGAACGTTATCTCTACCATGCTGCAAAGCTTTATCTGCATGGGTATCATCAGCGTACTCTGGATTACCGTGGGCTTTAGCCTGGCTTTCGGTGATTCCATTGGTGGCTTAATCGGCGACCCCCGCACTTACTTTATGTTTAACGGGGTGCTGGAAAGCAAGCCCTGGCCGTTAGCTTCTACGATTCCGTTGGTGCTGTTTGCCTTTTTCCAGCTGAAATTCGCCGTGATAGCTCCGGCCCTGATTACCGGTTCTTTCTCCGAGCGCATCCGGTTTACTTCTTATATTCTGTTTGCCTGTTTGTTCAGCATGTTTATTTACGCCCCTATTGCCCATTGGACCTGGCATCCCGATGGCTTCTTGTTCCAGATGGGCGCCCTGGATTTTGCCGGTGGCACCGTGGTACACATCTCCGCCGGTTGTGCGGCTCTGGCGGCGGCTCTTTACCTGGGCAAAAGAAAGGCTGATGCGGTACACGCCCCGGCCAATATCCCGTACGTTTTGTTAGGTACCGGTTTATTATGGTTTGGCTGGTTTGGTTTTAACGCTGGTTCAGCTGTTGGTGCCGGCACATTAGCCGCTTCTGCTTTTGCTACTACCAACACGGCGGCGGCAGCGGCCGGTCTGGCCTGGATTTTATTTGACGCCTTCAAAGGCAAAAAACCTTCGGCTATGGGCTTTTGTATTGGCGTGGTAGTAGGTCTAGTAGCCATTACCCCTGCGGCTGGTTTCGTCGGTATTTCGGTAAGTATTTTTATTGGCGTGGTAGCAGCATTAATCAGCAACCTGGTAGTAGGCTGGCGTGCCAAATCTACCATCGACGATACGTTGGATGTATTTCCCTGCCACGGCGTAGGTGGGATGGTTGGTATGTTAATGACGGGCATTTTCGCGCATACGGCTATCAACGCTGGCAACACTACCGGCAATGGATTGTTCTACGGCGAAACCAAGTTGTTTTTTATTCACTTAACGGCTTTGGCTATTGTAGTGGCATTCTCTTTGGTTGGCAGCTTTGTCTTATTAAAAATTACGGACTTGGTATCGCCGCTGAGCGTTTCCCGCGAAGAAGAAGAACTTGGCCTGGATATCAGTCAGCACGAAGAACAATTAATATTTGGTACCACCCCCGCTGAAACTCATTCTCTTCCTGAAATTAAAGTTTTAGCTTAGTTTGGGTTGACTGAACTCCCCGGTTTAAAACTTTAACCACTTTACTAAAATCTTCTGAACACTAAATAAAATAAGAGACTCAAAAAATATTAACCAGATATTCTGAACCTAATTTAGGATATAAGCCAAATTTAAGATCGACAGAACGTTTACGCCAGATATTACAATAGCTTGGATTGGCAATTTCACAGAAAGGTGGTTAATAATTAACCACCTTTTCTTTTATTAGCTCAATATTTCACTAGTATGTAATTCATTTTCCAGGTCAATTTAAAAAACCATTAAGCTTATTCAAGGCTATGTAAGTTAAAGTTTGCAAGATTGTTTTTGAAGCTTTAAAAAATATGCAAAATTTAATCTGATATTTTAAAATAAAATTACAGACGATAAATTTTAAGCTATAATTCTGAAAAATGTATATTTTTTCATAAAACACCTGCTTATTTTGAGGCTGATTTAATTTTTTATATATTTTTGCACTATCAGATCCAGATTCTTCAGCGGAACTTCTAAAAGCTTATGAAAAATAAATTATCAGGTATTCCTTTCTTAGCCTTACTGGCAGTAAGTATTCTGGGTGTTTTATTCTCTAAGTTACCCGGCACCATATCCACAGAAGGCATCGACTCGGGCGATGTAGCCTGGATGCTGGCAGCCTCCGCCCTGGTCCTGCTCATGACCCCTGGTTTAGCCTTGTTCTACGGCGGCATGGTCAATGCCAAGAACGTTATCTCTACCATGCTGCAAAGCTTTATCTGCATGGGTATCATCAGCGTACTCTGGATTACCGTGGGCTTTAGCCTGGCTTTCGGTGATTCCATTGGTGGCTTAATCGGCGACCCCCGCACTTACTTTATGTTTAACGGGGTGCTGGAAAGCAAGCCCTGGCCGTTAGCTTCTACGATTCCGTTGGTGCTGTTTGCCTTTTTCCAGCTGAAATTCGCCGTGATAGCTCCGGCCCTGATTACCGGTTCTTTCTCCGAGCGCATCCGGTTTACTTCTTATATTCTGTTTGCCTGTTTGTTCAGCATGTTTATTTACGCCCCTATTGCCCATTGGACCTGGCATCCCGATGGCTTCTTGTTCCAGATGGGCGCCCTGGATTTTGCCGGTGGCACCGTGGTACACATCTCCGCCGGTTGTGCGGCTCTGGCGGCGGCCATGTATTTAGGTAAGCGTAAAGCCCATACCATTCCGGCTCCGGCTAATATTTCTTTTGTGCTTTTGGGCACCGGTTTATTATGGTTTGGCTGGTTTGGTTTTAATGCGGGTTCTGCCGTAGGTGCTAACGGGTTAGCGGCCATTGCCTTTGCTACAACCAACACGGCGGCAGCGGCGGCCGGTTTAGCCTGGATTTTGTTCGATGCTTATAAAGGCAAAAAACCTTCGGCTATGGGCTTTTGTATTGGCGTGGTAGTAGGTTTAGTAGCCATTACCCCTGCGGCTGGTTTCGTCGGTATTTCGGTAAGCATTTTTATCGGGGTTTTTGCCAGTTTGGTCAGCAATATTGCCGTTAGTTTATGGGCCAAGACCAATATCGATGATACCCTGGATGTGTTTCCCTGCCACGGCGTAGGCGGCATGGTGGGCATGCTGCTGACGGGCGTTTTCGCGCATACCGCTATTAACGCAGCTAACACCACCGGCAACGGTTTATTCTACGGCGAAACCAAATTATTCTTTATTCATTTAACTGCACTGGGTATCGTCGTAGCTTTCTCATTAATCGGCAGCTTTATTCTATTAAAAATTACGGACCTGGTATCGCCGTTAAACGTAACCGAAGAAGAGGAAATATTAGGTCTGGATATTTCCCAGCACGAAGAACAATTATTCCCGGGACAACTACCTGTAGCCGTAGAAATTCCATTGGAGACTGCGTTAGACAAAGCAATTGCTTAAGCAATTTACCGTAGTATCAAATTAAATGCCTTTATCTTAAAATAGAAAAGCGGTCTCGAAGTATTTTGGGACCGCTTTTTATCTAATATATTCCAAAGTAATAATTACAACGATTCTGAATCGTAAATCAGGACCCGCTCCCAGAGTTTTGAGCAATCAGCCACAAATTGCAAGTGAACCGGATCTACCTGGTAGGCATCGTGGTCGGCCAAAGAATTAAACACCAGCAATAATGAATAAGAATAGGTAGTATCAATTACCGGCCGGTCGGTAGAAGCAGGCTTGCCCACCTCTGCCATATGAACCGTTTTAATACTTTTCAGCGAGGAAACACTTGCCTCAAATTTCTTTATTTCATCCGGCGTATTGTCAGATTTCAGCCAGAAAAACACGTGATGTACAAACATAAGTTTTCAGATGGTTTAAGCTGCAAGGTAAATGCTTTCGGGCTTAAAACCAACTGTAACTGGTTTGTACCATGTCCGGATAAAATAAAAAATAATCTTATTCTGTTCTGGCCGGCTGCTGACCGTTTGTCATGAGATAGCCTTCGGTAAACACCTTGTATTTATCGAAAATAGACCTTACCGACCGCTTTAAGTAACCTTCGTTGTTAAAGTCTTTGTTTCCTAATAAGCCTGAAGCATACCCTTGCCAGATGGCCCGGTTGTGTTTCCGGTCGATTAATACCACCAGCAACGTACCTTTGGTAAGATTATACCGCACCGGATCGTATTCTTTTTTCTGCTCGCCGGTTTCTTCGTCTATTTCTTCTTCTACTACTTTACCGGAAGCCAGCCAAACATCAATTTCGGTTTGGTTATAGCCTTTAAACAATAAATCGTCATAGAATATTTTGTGCGATACGAGTAAATCTGGTTTATTTTCGCTGAACCGGTACCCCTGTAACTGCATCCGGGCCCGGATGGCATTTTCTACAATTTCCATGTGATTGCTCGAATCGGAATCGGTCTTCTTATAACCCATGAAATTAAATGTTTTGTACCTTTTAAAATTGCCGTTATAGCTGTAATCCGATTCTACCCGGTTCTCATAAAAGTTCATGCAGCCTACTAAAGTGGATAGGCATAAAATAATGGCGCATCCGTAAATTTTCCTGATTTTCATTGTGAGTATAATTAAAACATATAAAGACGGTAAAAGAATGGTAAGCTAACTCCTAAGAACCTGTTATACAGGTTAAAACTATACGTAATTCTAAATAAACGCAGATGTAATTTATAGGGGAATTTTACTAAAATTTATTATTTATTTAATTGGATGTATTGGTAATGTGCGCCAAATGATGTTGGCCGTGCCAGGCGTATAAACCAACTGCTTTAGCCAATGGCGTAATACCAGAAACCGGGTGGTTAAAGGCCTTTTGCCATTGGGCAGGCGTAAGCGATTTTAATAAAACCACCCACCGGTGGTGCAAAGCTTCGAGTAACACCAGCGACACTTCCACGGGTTCTGTTTTGCCATCGGCCAACTCCGCCCACCGATCTTCTTCGTAGGGCTTTATAGTAGGCAACTCTTCGGTTAAAGCCAGTTTAAACCTAATGTAACTATTCATGTGGCTATCGGCCAGGTGATGTACCACTTGCCGGATAGTCCAGCCACCGGGCCGGTACGGAGTATTTAATTGTGCCTCGCTTAAGCTGGTCACAGCCCTTCGCAACTGAGCCGGCAAAGCCGCTATATCGTTTATGTAGCTTTGCACCGCCGTGTTGGTTATTTCCGCGGCAGCATTAAATTTACCTATTGGGTAGCGCAGCAGGTCATCCTGGTACGTATTACTCAGGTTATTGGGCATAGCTCTACAACGTAAAATTAAACGGTACTCAATTACCTTCCGGCTCGGCTTTAAGAAACTGAATTCCTGGTTTTTAAATATATAAAATTTTTAAATAAAAAAAGCAGAAAACTAATTGAATATCAATTAATCTCCTGCTAATATTTATTTAAAAATGCTTAATACTTATCTCCATATCGCTCCCCAGGAGCGAAACGCCGGTTATATTTTTATAACTGCTTTCAGCAATTAATAAACCGGTTTTTCCATGGCCAATTGGTAAGCTTTGTTGTAGTACCGGGTCAGGTTTTTCCAGTCGAATTCTTCCGAAGAGCTTTCTACCTGGTTGCGTAGGGCTATGCGGTCGCGCTGGCTGTATTGCACGTACTCAAACAGGTAGTCGGCTAACTGATTGGCCGCATCATCGAAACTACGGTTACGGCGTTTTACTACAAATATTCCCTTTCCGGCTTTCCCTTCCATTTTACCCATAACATAATCGCCAAAACCCGAAAGATCGCTGGTAACGGCTGGTACGCCGCGCGCAATACATTCCAATGGCGTATATCCCCAAGGCTCGTAATAACTAGGGAACACCCCCATGTGGCAGCCCCGTACAAATTGGCCATAATCCATAGCAAATAACGGGTTGGTAACCGAAACAAAATCCGGATGATACACAATTTTGACCCGGTCGTGGGCATTATTTACCAGGTTAGATGACCGCAGAAAGTGCAGAATCTCGTCGGTACTGTCATTAATCAGGTTGTGCGTTACCACACTAGGCAAATTATGCGTTTTCCACGACTGCAAAGTACGGCGGTAACGCAACTGCCAGTAATCGTCTACAAATTCGCGCAGCGAAGGCAGTTTAAAATCGGTGCTGGAAGCAGCCGCGTAAAACAGTTTTTTACCAATTTCTTTCTGAATAGCCACGCAGGTTTCTCGAATCTCCTCCATCATTACCCGCGATTGCAGCACGCCCGGGTGCACCGAATGATAAGGCTGCTTGGTAATAAAAAACATGACTACCGTTTTTTTAATGCCGGCCTGCTGCATGCGGTAATTTAAGCGGGCCAGTGCCTCCAGGGTAACATCAAAGCCTTTGTTGCGGTATTCGTAGCGGCCCGAAGTAAAGAAATACAGCGTTTGATCCAGGTCGAAAGGATAACTCTGGAAAAAATGAGCCATGACAAACTGGTGGATCTTATCTTTATATTTCTGGTGCAGGTTCTGGTGCTCGTGCAGGGCAATAAACCGCTGAATATTTAACCCGTTGGGCAATATTACATCCGGTATGCGTTCGAGCAAGAACATACACTCGCGGGCTGTCACATCACTCACCGTCGAGAATATATGGGCACCGTGGGCTGCCGCCCGTTCCAGCTTAACGGCTGTTTCAATATTAAAATGAATAGCCTCCTGCAACCAGTTAACCGAAGTTAAATTGTCGTAGAAAGATGGATCGTTCATGGCCAGGTAGCGGCCCAGCAACGTGGCGTGCGTGGTAAATATAATGCGCAGATTTGTTCGCTCCCGCCGCAGTTCCGGTATAGCCGGCCCAACCATCCACTCATGGAAATGCGCAATTACATTTTTATCGGTTACATCGGGCTGCACCAATTGCTGCAGGAATGTTTTGGCCAGAAAACCAAAAGCTTCTACCTGGTTTAGCAAATCGTCGTGCCCGGGAGTGGGAATATGGTGGTGATGCCAAAGGTTATATTTTATCTCGCCGAGGCGGTCGTACACGCTGTAAGGATTTAGCAGTACCACGAGTGGGTTGCCGGTTACCAGCCAATGCCCGTAATGGACCTCGAAACCCATGTTGCGCATTTTTAGCACCGCCTGGCCAAAAGGACCGCTATAATCGTCGGTGGGTTCAAATTCGGCCTGGGCATTGTGGTGAAAGTACGGCCCAATCAGGCAGTAACAGTCGCCCCAGGTCTGAATCATCGAAGGCACCTTCGATCGGATTACGGTGTAAATCCCTCCTACCTGGTTACACACTTCCCAGGCTAGTTCGGTTAATAAACTATTGCTAGTATTAACTTTTACTGCATTCGCATTATTATTGCTAGTCTCTGCCACGACAATAACGTTTAGGTTTGTAGTTTCTGTTCTAAATATATAGAAATGATTTAATTCTATACGGGAATTTAACAGAAGTTTATACCTGCCATTGTCCGGAAAAAGTAAGCTGGTTGGTTAAAAAGGCAATAAATTTTTAAATTCTATATTAATTAACGATATCCTTTAGAAAAGTCCGAATAACTCCACCTGAATTTTATTAATTATAAATCCTAAATCTTCGGGGCTAGAAACAAAATCAAGCTTGTTTACATCAATCACCAGCAGTTTTCCTAAATCATAAGATTTCATCCAGCTATCGTAGTGCTCGTTCAGGTGGCGCAAATAATCCAGCCGCATGGTACTTTCGTATTCCCGGCCTCTCTTTTCTATCTGTTCAATTAATTTTGGTAAGTCGGCTTTGAGGTAAATCATTAAATCGGGTGGCTTTACCATACTAATAATCGACTGAAAAATGCCGTAATAATTATCGTAATCGCGCTGGCTCATCAGCCCGGACTGGTGCAGGTTACGGGCAAAAATATAAGCGTCTTCGTAAATAGTGCGGTCCTGAATAATGGGGCGCGTGCTCTGGTTAATTTTCTGAACTTGCTGAAATCGGCTGTTTAAAAAATAGATTTGCAGGTGAAAAGCCCAGCGGGGCATATCGTCGTAAAAATCTTTCAGGTAAGGATTATCCTCTACCGCTTCCAGAAACAACTCCCATTTAAAATGCTGGGCTAATTTTTGGGCCAATGTAGTTTTGCCGGCCCCAATATTACCCACAATAGCAATATGCATAGCTTCTAAATTTAAAGCCGCAAGTTACCCTTTTTACCTAACTAGATTGCTGAATTGCTGCCTGTTGAATTGTTGATTCCTAAATTGTTGGTTGTTTAGGATAAAGTCGGAATTTTGGAGGAAAGCAAAGGCCTACGCAACAGCCCGGCTCCCCTCCTTTTTGCAAGTATGAGTAAGAGGTAGTTGCCTATAACTAATAACTAATAACTAATAACTAAAACCTATATCCAAAACTTCTTCTGCTTAATATATCCTTCAACCTCTTCCGGTACCATATAGGTAATAGACTTATGCTGACGTACGCAGTCGCGGATAAGCGTTGCGGAAATATCCAGCATGGGCGCCGGAATAGTTTTAATTTTAGGATGATCTTTTAAGGTATAGGGCGGGGTGCCGGACCGGGGGTAAACGTATACCTCGAAATATTCCAAGATGCGTTCATAATTTTTCCACTTAGGGAAGAACGGCAAATTATCTTCGCCGACAATTAAAACAAATTCGTAACCGGCATATTTATCCTGCAGGTAAGTTAGGGTATCGATGGTGTAACTGGGCCGGGGCATCCGGAACTCCACATCCGAAACGCCCAGCCGGTCGTTTTTATCGATCGCCAGCGATACCAGGTGCAACCGGTCGAACTCGTGCAGCAGGCTGCTGCTTTTTTTGAAAGGGTTTTGCGGCGACACCACGTACCAGACAGCGCTTAAGTCGGTATTATAGGCCATGTAATTACCTAAAATTAAATGGCCCATGTGAATGGGATTAAAGGAGCCAAACAGCAATCCAACCTTCATAAGTTAAACTTTAACTTTAGGGCTGCCGATAAATTTGTTTACCAGGTTCTCGGCCTGCTGAAAAGCATCTTCGAGGTTTTCGTTTACAATAACCGCATCAAATTTATTTTCGAAACTCATTTCGAATTTGGCTTTAAATATACGGCTCGAAATACTGGAAGCAGAATCGGTTTGGCGGGCCTGCAAACGCTGACCTAATATTTCCAGCGAAGGGGGCTTCACAAAAATGGCTAAGGCCCGATCGCCGTAAAATTCCTTTATTTTTAATCCGCCTTTTACGTCTACATCCAGAATAGCCGTTTTGCCGTGGCTCCAGATGCGCTCTATTTCGGATTTAAGGGTGCCATAAAAGGCGCCTTCGTAAACTTCTTCCCATTCTACAAAGGCGTCCTGTTCTATTTTCTGGCGAAATTCTTCGGGGGTAATAAAATAATAATCCTTGCCGTTTACTTCCGAGCGCCCCCGTTTATCGCGGGTACAGGCCGAAATAGAAAATTCTAACCGTGGATTAGTATTTAAGAGATGTTTTACAATAGTGGTCTTGCCGGCGCCGGAGGGGGCCGTGAATAAAATAATCTTGCCTGGCATTAGGATTTAAGCGGTAGTTTTTATAACCGATTGGATAGAAGACAATAAATTAGTGGGCACTACTTTGCGTTGAATATTTTCGCGCAGGAATCTTTTGAGTTGTTCGTGCTTCTGGTGAGCAGCAAAACATTCCTGACAGGTTTCTACGTGCGAGAAAAAATAGGTCCTATCTTCCTCGGAGGCTTCCCCGTCAATAATTATATCCAGCAGTGATACTATTTTCTCACAATCTGGTTTGCCACAATTACTGGCAGATACTTGGTTTGGTTTTGTAGCGACTGTCTTCATACCTTCTGGTTAGTTATTCTTCATTATCATCTTCATTGTTATAGCCCATTGTTTTGGCGTATCCTTCTAATTTTTCTTTCAGAAAATTCCGGGCCCTATGCAATCGCGAACGAACCGTTCCGATAGGAATATCCAGAATTTTTGCCATCTCTTCGTAAGTAAAGCCTTCTAAATCACAAAGGATGATCACAGTCCTAAAGTCAACGGGTAATGAATTAAGCGCGCTCGCTACTTCATCGCCTATCAGTTCCTGCACACTTTGAGAGCGCATATCCGAGGTGGTGGCAATTTCCGCATCGTTATCGTTCCCTTCGGTGTTATAGTAACTTTCTACTTCACTATAATCAACTTTGGCCGGTTGTTTACTCTTCTTCCGGAAATCGTTAATAAACGAGTTCTTGAGTATCCGGAACAGCCATGCTTTGGCATTAGTTCCTTGTTCGAAATATTCGAAGAACCGATAAGCCTTTAAATAAGTCTCCTGAACCAGGTCGTTGGCATCGTCTTCGTCTAGGGTTAACCGAAAAGCAAAGTTATACAGCGGGTCGATAATGGGCAAAAGCTCCGCTTCGAACCGGGCGTCTTTCTCTTCTTTGGTTAGTTGACTTCCTCTTTGGTCGCTCATTTGGCTTAATCTGTACTTTTAGGTTACAAAAACAGATTCCTATACGCAAATAAACAAAAATATATTGTGGGGCTAATACTTTTATTTTAGTTTGGAAGGGTTACAAAATAATAAAACAAAAGTATTAACCTGCGTACAGGCACTAATTCATTTGCTGCTTTCGGGCTAAAAATCAGCAGAACTTTATTTAGCCCAATGTGCAGCACTTATATATTGCTACTGCTTACGGTTTTATCCGGTTACGGTTCAAATTGGTATAAATGCCCGATATAAGGTTCCAACACGTAAGCTTTATTTTGAATCACAAAACTGGCAAGCCCTCCGGATTTAATTGGCAATGGCTTTTTCTCCGTCCATTTATTTGCTGCCGGATTATATTGCCAGCATTCTTTATCTCCGTTAATCAGGTAGCCGCTCTGGTCAAGCACAAAAGAGGTGCTAACCAAGGTAATATATTCCGGAAAATCGGCTTTGCGAGCCCACTTATCGGTAGCCGGTTCGTATTCCCAAAAATCGTTCAATCCATCTTCCGAACCATCGTTGTTAATATGCGTTCCCATTCCTACGTAGCCTTTACCGCCCATACTAAAACCAGCCGCTCCTTTCCGGGACACAAAAGGAATATCCGCTTTCTGCTGCCATTTATCCGCCACCGGATCGTACTCCCACATATCTTTAAGTTCCGGGGCAAAATAGTCGGTGTAACCGGTAGTAACATAACCCTTGTTGTTAATGGTAAAAGCAACCGCCACTTTCCTTTCAGTCCCCGGAAAATCTGCTTTTTTAGTCCAGACAAAAGTTTCGGTATCAAACTCCCAGAAATCATTAATCTTACCGGGTTTAAAATAGGCAAAGCCGGTTACAACATACGCTTTTTTATCGATGGTAAAACTAACGGCACTAAATCGTGGTATTCCGGGGAAGGCAGATTGTACGTCCCAAATATCTCTGGCAGGTTGGTATTGCCAGGTATCTTTATACACAAAATCTCCGGCTCCTCCTAGCGTAACAAAACCGGTAGTAGCATTGGCAAAGGCGCTAACCCCACTTCGATTAATCCCCAGGAAATCGGCTTTCCGCACCCAGGTACCGGTAAATGCACTGATATTTTTCGTCAGAACGGTGAAATTACCAGCACTATACACGGTGTAATCGTTAATGGTAACGCTTACTTTTCCGGTAGTAGCAGTAACCGGAACAACCGTTAAAATAGTTTTATCTGCTACTTCCTTCACCAAAGCCGGCACATTGTTAAACTTAACCGTTACATCTTTTCGATTATTGCCAAAACCCGTGCCGGTAATTTTCACAAAGGTATTTACATTGCCCTCGGCAGGAGTAAGATAAATCTCTGCAGTACCCGAAGTTAAAATATTATTGGGGTCAGGTGTTTCCTTAGCCGGATCACAAGCCGCTATTCCGGTTAGCAGGGCTAAATAGCAGATAATAAAACCACAGGCTTGCATATAATTTTTCTTTAATGGTTTATCAAACTTTAGCTGCGCTTCACGCCCCGCGTTCAACCCAATTATATTTTAACCACACCGCTCAATATCCAGACTGCTCTTTATTAAATATACTCTTTAAATACCTGATTATTATATCGCTGCAAAATTAAATTATTTACGGAAATTTATTTCCTGGCACCAAACTCCTTTATCCTGGCCATGACCTGCCTAGCTTTTATCAGGTTTCATGCATCTGGCCAGCATGCTTCTCTTTAAAACTATTATTGCGGAATTGATAGTCAAAATAGTTTTTAGTTAAAATTAATTAGCTTTGCCGGTACATTGCTATACTTTTGCCTGCTGCCAACCCAACGTAGTCGCCATACCAAATGCATCTGGTTACCGCCATTATTCCCTGCAAAAACGAAGAAGCAAATATTGCCGAGGCTATTCAATCGGTGAGTTGGGCAGATGAAATATTGGTGGTAGACTCTTACAGCACCGACCGCACCGTAGCCATAGCCAGGCAATTTGGGGTTAAGGTGCTCCAGCGGCCTTTCGATACCCATGCCCGCCAGAAAAACTGGGCCATAGACCAGGCCACGCATAACTGGATATTTTTATTGGATGCCGATGAACGGGTACCCCTGGCCTTAACAATTGAAATTAAGAACTTATTACAAACCCAGGATCACACCAAAGTAGCGTATTGGATTGGCCGCCAAAATTATTTTATGGGCCAGGAGGTGCGGTATTGCGGCTGGCAGTACGATAAAGTTATCCGGTTATTCCGGCGCGATCAGTGCCGATACCCCGAGGTGCAGGTACACGAAGAAATAAGCACGACCGGCGCCACCGGAAGGCTTAAAAACAAGCTGATACACTACACGTACCGGGGATTACAACCTTATTTAGAAAAATGGGATTATTACACCTGGCTTTCGGCGAAAGACCGGCGCCAGAAAACCACCCGGGTAACGCTTTATCATTTGGCGGTTAAACCCATCATCCGTTTTTTCCGGCACTATATCTGGTTCCGGGGTTTTCTGGATGGCAAGGTTGGTTTTATTATTAGTTACATGGCGGCCGTAAGTGTTTTTATGCGGTACCTGAAACTATGGCGCCTGCAGGAAGGAGAAAAATAAGCAAGAAGCATGAAGGTTTTGCACTTGAGTTCAGAAAAAACGTGGCGGGGCGGCGAGCAGCAAATTGCGTACCTCCTCTCGGAACTGGTAAACTACGGCGTACAAGTATATGTGGCATGCCGCTGGCAATCTGCTTTCGAAACTTATTGCCAAAAGCAAAATATTTCCCACCTCTCGCTGCCTTTCGCGAACGAGTTTGATTTAGTTACGGCCCTGCAGCTCAAAAAATATTGCCGACAAAATAAAATAGATTTGGTACACGCGCACAGCGCCCATTCTCACGCCCTGAGTGTCTGGGCCGATTTATTAGGCAATAATTTACCTATAATCCTTAGCCGCCGCGTCGATTTTCCGGTAAAAAACAATTGGCTGTCGCATTATAAATATAACTACCCGGCTATCCGGAAAATAATTTGCGTATCGGATAAGATAAAGGAAGTAATGGCTCCGGCGTTAAAACAACCGGAAAAATTGGCAACCGTGCACAGCGGCATAGATTTAAGCCGCTTTGAAGAAAGCTTCCGCAACGGCAAATTACACGAAGAACTGGATTTACCGCTCAGCACCTTTTTAATCGGGAACGTATCGGCCATTGCCCCACACAAAGATTATTTTACGTTTGTAGATACCGCCGCTCAGTTAATTAATCAGGATTTAGATGCCAAATTTTTAATTATCGGCGATGGTCCTTCCCGGCCCGAAATTGAAGCGTATGTGGCACAAAAAAATATGCAGAAACATATTCTGTTTTTGGGCTTCCGCCAGGATATTCCCGAAATATTACCCGAACTGGATGTTTTTCTGATTACTTCCGAAACAGAAGGCCTGGGCACTACCATTCTGGATGCCTTTGCCTGCCGGGTACCCGTGGTAGCTACCGCCGGCGGCGGTATCCCCGAAATTGTTAAACACAACCAAACCGGTATGCTAGCCGCTGTCCGCGATACCAATATGCTGGCTACCCACGTCCTGAATGTGCTTACGATTGATACTTTGCGTTCCAGGTTAATCGCCAACGCTACCGAGTTTTTAAACGGCTTTACCAAAGAGCAAACAGCCCTTAAAACGTTGGCTGTTTACCAGGAAGTTTTAGGGAATAAGTAATACCAAATTTCCGGTACTTTCTTCGGAAGAACCCGAAGGATTGAAATATTTAAGTCCTATTTTTTGTCATCTTGGAAAAATGTATTGCGTATAAGATCTGATGGGTAAAATAGGTAAACCGTTGGTTGCCTACTTTACTTTCTAAACAATAGATGCTTTCAGCATAACAATCAAGTGGATTTATAAATAAAAGGCAGTTATTTAATGCTATTGGATATAACATTTCTAAAACAGAAAAGCCAGGTAAATACCTGGCTTTTCTGTTTTATTATTTAATCAGCTTAATCCACTAGTCAGCGGAAATCTGCGGTTTAGTAACGGTAATATTCTGGTTTGAATGGCCCTTGAACATCTACGCCAATGTAGCTGGCTTGTTTTTCGTTCAGTTCTTCCAGTTCTACGCCAATTTTAGCTAAGTGCAGACGGGCTACTTTCTCATCTAAATGCTTAGGCAAAGTATAAACATTGTTTTCGTAAGCAGCGTTGTTGGTCCATAACTCTAACTGGGCCAAGACCTGGTTGGTGAAAGAGTTAGACATTACAAACGATGGGTGACCGGTAGCACAACCTAAGTTTACCAAACGGCCTTCGGCCAAAACAATCACGTTTTTACCGTCGATGGTATACATATCTACCTGCGGCTTAATTTCGTCTTTGGTACTGCCGTAGTTGTTGTTTAACCAGGCCATATCAATTTCGTTATCGAAGTGCCCAATATTACAAACAATCGCTTTGTCTTTCAGGGCGCGAAAATGCTCTTCCCGGATAATATCGCAGTTACCGGTAGCAGTTACTACAATGTCGGCTTCTTTAATAGCGGTTTCCATTTTCCGAACGGCAAAACCATCCATAGCAGCCTGCAAAGCACAAATCGGGTCGATTTCGGTAACAATTACGCGGGCACCAGCGCCCCGCAACGAAGCAGCCGAACCTTTTCCTACGTCGCCGTAACCAGCCACCACGGCTACTTTACCGGCCATCATTACGTCGGTAGCTCTGCGGATAGCATCTACCAAAGATTCTTTACAGCCGTATTTGTTATCGAATTTAGATTTAGTAACCGAGTCGTTGATGTTGATTGCGGGCAACGGCAACGTGCCGGCTTTCACGCGTTCGTATAAGCGGTGTACGCCGGTAGTAGTTTCTTCCGAAATACCTTTAATGCCAGCAGCTAATTCGGGATAACGATCCAGTACCATGTTGGTTAAATCACCGCCATCATCCAGAATCATATTTAAAGGTTTACGCTCTTCGCCGAAAAATAAAGTTTGCTCGATGCACCAGTCAAACTCTTCTTCGTTCATGCCTTTCCAGGCGTATACCGGAATGCCGGCAGCAGCAATAGCGGCGGCGGCGTGGTCCTGCGTAGAGAAAATATTACACGACGACCAGGTAACTTCGGCGCCCAGTTCAATCAGGGTTTCGATTAGTACCGCCGTTTGAATAGTCATGTGCAAGCAACCAGCAATACGGGCACCCGCTAATGGTTTGGAAGCACCAAACTCTTCCCGGAGAGCCATTAAACCAGGCATTTCTGCTTCGGCCAATTTAATTTCTTTGCGACCCCACTCCGCCAGGGTTATATCTTTTACTTTGTAGTTTACGAAGGTTTCAACCATTGTTTTTATCTTTTTGAGATGCGAATTTACGAAATTAGGTTCTGAACTGCAAAGGCTCATATATTGGAGTAACTTAATATTTTGTTTAAAACGGTAAAAGGTTTAAACTTTTTAAATTTAAGAGACGCTAAACCGTAACAAATTCAGAATCATAACAAAAGTAAAGCAAAAGAGTTTAATAGCCTCAAAATAAAAACATAAAACCTCGCCTGGTTCTATTTAAGGGCGAGGTTTTATGTTTGCGTCCGGCAGTGGGTAATCAAATCAATTATTAACAATTACCTGTGCGCCTAAGGTATTTGTATTACCAGCCAGTGGCGCCGCATAACCGCGCGCAAAAACCGTATATATTTTTCCGTTTTGCAAAGCCACTCCCGGTAAATCCAGCACCACGGTATTGGTACCGGCTAATCTGACCACCAGATTATAAGTGGCAGCATCTACCGGTGTAAAATCGGTAGCCGATTTAAAACCACGATTACTAAACAAAACTGGTCCGTTTTTAACGGCAATGTCTACCGCCGGGGCGTCCGGTGATAAGTGTACAAAACGCACGTGCGCCTTACCCGAAGCCGGTGCCGTTAAATTATCCGTCAATACCAAAGCTTCTATATTAGCCAGGATATTAATGGCAAACACCGAATAGCTTTTATTTTCTTCCAGGTTGGCGTTGGCGTTAATAACCGAGGTAGCCGTACCGGCAGCATTTACTTTCAAATTTCGCTGCCCGGCCGTTACATCCAGGTATCCCGAATTATTCGGAAACGTTAATCCCGCAGAATTAACTTTCTTGTCATCTACCAACACATCTACGGCGGGCGAATTAGGCGAGGCATGTATTACCATTACCCGGGCTTGGGCACTCATACCGTCGTTATCATCATCGTCGTCACAAGCAGTAAGGAACAAAGCCGGAAAAATTACCAGAGACAAAAGTTTTAACCATTTTTTCATAATCTTATTTTTTTAATTGGAATTATTAATAACAAGATTAGAACCAGTGGATGTATATTTTGTTTAATGTTTATTAATAATTTTTAAACAAAATATAAAATAAATTTAGCTCTCTTCACCTTCATGCATAGGTTATGTTGTTCCGGATAAGGTTATAAAGCTATTTTTGTACCTTATAAAAAATATTAACTCTAATAATTAATGACCGATGCAAGGCCCCTTACTTTAGCGGAGCAGGAATTTGTAAAAGAACACGAACAGGCCGACCCGACGCAATTACTTCTACAGGGTAACCGGTTCCGGCATTTGCCTTTAAAAGAACTGGTGCATTACATTCAGGCCCGCCAGAAGATAAAACAAAAGCTACCCACCTGGTACCAGCATCTAGCTATTGTTTACCCAAAAATATTATCTCTTGAACAAAGTTCTTCCGAAACCACAGCCACCTTTAAGGCAAATCTGGTAACTGGCAATATTTTAATTGATTTAACCGGCGGCTTTGGCATCGACAGTTATTTCTTTGCCCAACGCGTAAAAGAGGTTATATATGTAGAACGGAATCCGGAGCTGGCAACTATTACGGCCTACAACGCACAGGTTTTAGGTGTTAAAAATATTACCTTTCATAGCGCCGAGGCAACCGAATTTCTGCGTTTCTACGCCGGAACTGCGGACTGGATTTACCTGGATCCGGCCCGCCGGGACAACCAGAACCAAAAAGTACACCGCCTGGAAGACTGCGAACCCGATGTGCTCGGATTATTGCCCCTGTTATTTTCTAAAAGCAAAAATATTCTGCTGAAGACTTCGCCGATGCTAGACATTAACCAGGCCATCCGGGATTTACAGCAGGTACACAAAATATATGTGGTGGCCGTAGATAACGAATGTAAAGAAGTACTTTATCATATAACAACTACAGCCGGAAACAACCCCGAAATTGAAACTCATAATATTTTACCCACTAAAGAAAATCAATATTTTGGCTTCGGCTATGCCGATGAAGAAAACGCTGCCGTAACTTACAGCTTGCCCCAAACCTATATTTACGAACCAAACGCAGCCATTCTGAAAGCTGGTGGATTTAAATCAGTAGCCCAAACCTATCAACTGCATAAATTACATCGGAACAGCCATTTATATACTTCCGATAATTTAGTTACAGATTTTCCCGGCCGCGTTTTCCGGCTCATGCATATCAGCCGTTACCAGAATAAAGAACTCTTAACCCAAATTCCGGAAAAGAAAGCCAATATTACGGTGCGCAATTTCCCCGACACGGTAGCGCAAATCCGGGCAAAAACCGGCTTGAAAGAAGGCGGCAATATTTATTTATTTGCCACCACCGATATAAACCAGAAGCCGGTAATATTGGTTTGCGAGAAAGTGTAAACAGCTAACCATAACCATTGAGTTTATAGTTAACTTGATACAGTATTATGAGAACTAGGAATAGAATATAAATCAGAGCTGGCTTATTCTGTGGCTGTGCTGCAGCCTAAAACCAGAATTGCGTTAATAAAAGCCTTTCTTTCTGCCTGTGAAGGCGCAGGCCGAGGTGAAAGCCGCACTCTATGACAGGTACTAGTTTGATTATACGATGATTCACAGTTAACTGATATTTGTTACCTGTTTACTGTAATCACTTCGCCCGGCTGGTCCATTTATTACCTTTCAGGCGAAAGCGCCACGGCAACAAAGCATCGGCACCGGCATAAGCAACGCCTACCCGCGGGCTGGCAATTAGCTGGTTGTCCAAAATAACCGTTTGGCGGTCTTCCAGCCAGATTAAGTCGTCAGTCAGGTTGGTGCCATAGTGTTTAGTCGTAATTCCCAAAGCCTGGGTAAGCAAACCAGGTCCGGCGGTGAGTTTGTGATTGGGTTGGGTAAGATTGCGGCGGAGCAGCATTTCCAGAATACCTTCGGTGGGTTCAATGGCCCGGATTAAAACGGCATCGGCCCTTTCGGCTACATTGGTAATAATATTAAAGAGGGTATAAATGCCATATATCAGATAGGTATAAGCTACGCCGCCCCGGTGGTACATAATCTCGGTGCGTGCCGTGCGCTTACCCGAATGCGAATGACAAGCCAAATCATTTTCGCCGGCGTAGGCTTCCGTTTCCACAATCATCCCGCCCGTTAAAACACCATCAATCTGGGTAAATAAATATTTACCGACGAGTTGTCTGGCAATTTGTACTACATCGGGGCGGGTATAAAATTCAAGCGGCAACTTCGACATGATAATGAAACAGCGTGGCAAACCAGAAAGTTATCCGGACCAGTGCAATTTATTATTTAGGCAGGTAATTATTCCTTTCACCAAAAGCTAAGTTCAGAAATATTACAACCCAAAAGAAACTGAAAACCAGCTGGTTATAAGACGAAGCTGTTTAGCATATTACAAATGGATGAGGCCGCTGCCCTTGCTGCGTATTTGCACCAGCAAGTGGTCGGGCAGCGGCTTTAGGATTGGCGGTGATAATTCCACCAATGGCGATAGAAAGTGCTCGCAACATAAATACTAAACAGCTTCTACGAAATAGCTACTATTTATTAGAAAAATATATCCAATCGAGGTTAAATAAATTTTGCTGCCTGTTCTCGGGGTTGGTAAATACAAAACAGATTGCCTGCGGGCCTTTTTCCGAACCGGTAAGCGGCGCGGTTATTTCCTGCCAGTTGGTATTTTTGCCCGCGGGTATGGCTAATGTACTTATCAGTTTACCATCCGGCTGGCCCAATCGCACTTCAATCTGGCCGCCGGCACCGCTGGCTAGTACCCGGTATTTCAGACTTTTCACCCCAGCTAAATCCAGTTCTTTAAACTTTACAAAACTGTTGTGGCGAATATTGGTGGCATAGGTTAAGAATTGCGTGGTGTTGGTGCCCAGCCTTACGTTGCCTTCGTCATAATCTTCTACCTGCACCAGCGGATTGCGTAACGTTAAATAACTACGTGCCTGCAAGGGTTCGATGCCGTTGGCGCCGTTATCGGTGTAGCTGGCTAATAACAGATAGGAGCCTTCGTTGCCTTTACCAACGTGTTCTTTTAAGGCCAGGGCACCTTGTAACGGCAGCGTAGTAGTAGTTTCCTTTAACGATAAAATATATCTTACTATCTCCTTCGCATCCGCCACAGGTAAATCGGGGTGCGCCGACATGGTGCGCTGGCCCCAATTGCCGCTGCCGCCTTTTATTATTTTCTGTACCAGCTGCTCGGTAACGCCGGCTTTACCTGCATAACGAGTTGCTACGGCCGTATAGCTGGGCCCTACTGAGGCTTTATCCAGCGCATGGCAGGCTTTACAGTCGAGGCTGGTAAGTAAATATTGCCCTTTCAGGAATTGCAAACTAGCAGGTTGCGAACTGGTAAGGGCCACGGCAATATCTTTACCCCGGGGCAAATAATTAAAAGAGGCTTGCACCCGCTTCGGATCAATATTTTTATCTTCCACATCGCTGACCTTTATTTTATAATCGAGTTTGGTATTATCCCAGTAAAAACTCCGGTTGGCTTCTGTCTGAATCTGAATTTCGGGAGGCGCGTTGCCGGCTTTTAATTGTACCGTGGCCGTGCTGCTTTCGCCGTGGTTATCTTTCACAGTTAAGGTTACGGGGTAAACGCCGGGCTTTTCGAGGGTATAATTTAGTTTCTCGCCCGCAATTTCTTTTCCATCCAGGCGCCAGCTAAACTGTAACTGGTCGTTGGGGTCGTAATCTTTGGAGCCGTTGGCCGATAAATTCACATTAAAAGGAACGGCATCGTTTAACCTATCTACCTGAATATTAGCCACCGGCCGGCGGTTGCCTTCGGCGTATTCTACCCGGATTAAACGCGCATCGCTGTTCTTGGCAAACCAGTTGCTGCCGTATTCCAGGATATATAGGCCCCCATCCGGCGCAAACTGCATATCGGTGGGCGCTACAAACGTCAGGTGCTCCAGGAAAGGCTCCATGCGCAGGTAGTCTTTATTTTCGTCGAGGGTTACGGCCATAAACCAGCGCCGGACCCAATCGTAAATAAACAACTTGCCGTGGTAATATTCGGACAGTTTGTATTTGGCATCCGGGAATAAATCGGTGTAATAAACCGGGCCAGCCATAGCGGTCTGGCCGCCCTTGCCCACCAACGGAAACTTTTTAGAAGCGCCATCACCGTACCAAATCATAGCAGGTTGGGCCGGTGGCAACTCCTTTAAACCCGTATTATTCGGTGAATTATTGATGGGTTTCTGCGGGTCGAATGTTATCGGCCGGATTTTTTTGGTAGCGTAGTCGTAGTACGGAAACACCTCGTTCTGCCCCAGAAAATAAGGCCAACCAAAAAAGCCGGGTTTGCGCGCCTGGTTTATTTCATCAAAACTTAAAGTTCCTTCGGAGGCGGGCACTTTGGTATCGGGCCCGATATCGCCCCAATATAAAAAGCCATTTTTCTTATCGATGGAGATGCGGTAAGGGTTGCGGTGGCCCATGGTGTAAATCTCGGGGCGGGCTTTGGGCGTACCTACCGGGAATAAATTACCGGCCGGAATAGAATACGTGCCATCGGGTTCTGGCTTAATCCGCAATATTTTACCCCGTAAATCATTGGTGTTAGCAGCGGTTGCCTGGTCATCGGCCAATTGCCGGCCGGGGCGTTCGTCGATGGGAATATAGCCTTCGGTTTCTTCGGCGTTGGTGTTATCGCCGGTAGCCAGGTAAAGCAAACCATCAGGACCAAAAGCCAAGTAACCAGCCGAGTGGCAGCAATATTGCCGTTGCATCGGAATTTCGAGCAATATTTTTTCGGAGCTTAAAATTAAATTATTTCCGCGCAGCTCCATACGCGATAACCGGTTAATGGCTTTTGAACCCGCCACGGCGTAGTAAAAATATACCCAGTTATTTTGCGAAAAATTCGGGTCGAGGGCCACGCCCAGCAAACCATCTTCGATGCCACTGAATACATCAAAGTTCGCAATAGTTTTGGTTTCTTTGATGGCGGCATCGTACAGCTTTACCGAACCTTTCCGTTCCACAAATAACACGTTGTAATTAGGCAGAATGGCCATTTGCATCGGTTCGTCCATGCCCTGGCTTAATACAGTGTAAGTATAGCGGCTGGCATCGGGTACCGGTAAAGTAGTGGCTTTACTATAATCCGGCAGCTTATTTAACGTATAACTAATGGCTTTCTGCAATTGGGTTGCGGTAAAAGCTTGGGGTAATAATTGCAGATTGCCGTTATCCTGCCGCAATTCCTGACCGGCTTCCAGGTTATTCCAGGTGGCCAGCCACGGCCAGCCGCTTTGGGCAAGGGTCGTATCTTTTAGAGCCACTACGCCGCCGCCGGCTTCCAGGTAGCGTTTTAGAGAAGTTATTCCTTTATGATTAAGTCCGTTAATAGCCGAGAAAGGAATAACCAGGGTGCTGTATTGCGCTAAAGAATCATCCTGCAAAGAATTGGCTTCATTTGCTTTGGTAAGCTGCCACCGGGCTTTAGCGGCCAGTTCGGATAATTGGCTTTCCAAGCCTGGATTAGCTGGAATGTTATACAACATAACCCGGTTGTTCGGTTTTCCCGCATTCCCCGTACGCAAAGTGCTCTTAGAGGTACAGGTGGTCAAAAACGCAATTAGCAGGAGTAATAAAGAGCTTAATCTCATTTTACAAAATAAACAAAAAAGCCGGCATGTATCCGATACTTATTCCTTTTAGGATTTAGGGGTATTCGTACTACTTTTTAGGGGTAGCGGGTCTTTCAACATTAACTGAATGGCCGGCAGGGCCTCCTGCTTAATATCCGAATTTTTGGTTATTTCCCAAAGGCTTTTCTGCTGGTCTTTCATGGCCAGGGTACTGACAATCCAGCTTTGCGTCCAGCCGGTTAAGGTGCCCCAGGCGCCCCAACCCGCATCGGCGTTAGAGGCCCAATACTCCCAGCGCTTATAATCAAAAGCCCGGAACCAGGCGCCATCTAAATCCGGGTGGGTTTTACTCTGTACCTGTATGCGCACCAGGAAATCGGCAATTTTAGCAACGGCATCCCGGTATTTTTTATCGTTGGTAGCGGCAGCGGCTTCGTTTAAGGCAAAAAAAGCAAAATTGGTGGTATAAAGCATATCGGCTACTTCGTCGCCGTTTTTAGCAATCAGTGGCGCTTCGTGCTTGCCGTAATCTGCGTTAGACTTGGTAGCCCCGTACTGACCAGCTCCGGCCGCTCCCAATTCTTCGCGAATAGCGCCCGAAGCATCTAAATTCTGCAATAACCGATCGGCCACGGTGGCCAGCCATTGCCGGTGCTGCGGCGTATCTTCTACCCGTACCAGCCAGGCCAGCGGTAATATCATCCGCGCCCGCTCCTGCTGAATGCCGTTGGTCCATTTCCAGTCCGGGTATATTTCCATGGTAATAGCAATGGCTTTTTTGGCCTGGTCGAGCAAAGGTTTGTAGCCGGTTTTATCGTATAACCACAGGTAGCAAGCCCACATCCACGCTTCGAAATGCGGGTGCGGATTAATAATCTGGCCTTCCTGCAAAGCTTTTAAGCCTTGTTTAACTATTTTATCGTCTTCGAGCCGTGGGCCCCGGAAACCGGTTTTACCTGTGGTCCGGAAATTAGCCAGAATGGCTTCGGCAATGTAACGGTTCCAGCGGTTATCCTGCAAACCGGCGGCGGCGCCCATCGCACCTAATATGACGCGGGCGTTGTCGTCGCCGTAATACACGTGCGGGTGCGTGGTGCTCCAACCAACCAGGCCGTAAGCCACACTGCTTTTATCGTTACGGCTGCCCGCACGTAAGTTTGAATGCTTAAAAATATAGTCGAGTAAATTAGCAGCTACCTGGTTGTTCTGGCGGGCCGGGTCTTTTACGGTGGTTAAAGCAAAAGCCACTTCGGCGTTGCAGTCGGCCCGCATCCAGTAGCGGTAAATCTGCGAGCCATCGGCTTGTATGCGCGACAAATGACCTTCCAACACGCCCAACGAACCATCGCCCACCGGTAAAGACAAATCCAAAGGCGGGCCCGCCACATCCAGCCCATCGCCTTGCCGTTGCAGGAACAAGGCTTCCCAGGTTGGATGCACAAAAAACCGGCCGTTATAAAACCAATCAACGCCTTTTTTCATAGCCTGCTGGGTAGAATTGGCCGGAAGTTGTTCATTTGTTTTAAACATGGGCGCTACCTGCAGCGGCCAGTTTTTAAACTGCCATTGTACCGACGGATCCAGCCAGGAGAAAATATGTTCCCACACAGGCCGCAAATGATCTACCGGTCCGAAACGGCCGGTTATAGAATTGCTCAGTTTGGTGGTGGCTACCAGGCTGTATTTATGTTGAAATAACAGGGGATAGGTTTTTACATCGGCAATGCCGTACTGGGCTACATCGAAACCGGCTACTTTGCCTACCATTAATAAAGCTTGGCTGCTTTTGGCTTTAATAACCGAGCTGTTATGAATGCCAATTAAATCCAAAGAATCGGCACCTTTCATTTTGCTGGTGGTAATAATGCCGCGCTCCAACTGGGTTTGCAAAACCGAATCGGCTACCGGTAATTGTTTTGCCACGGCCGGATACTCGATGTATAATCTCAATTTTTTCCGGGCGGCTATTTCCCAAACCTGCTCGGGCAGGCTCAATTTTTTCGCGGGATACCCGCCGGCTAAAAACAAAATTCCACTTCCTTTTTTGGCGGCCTGCACCGCAGCCAGCGGATCGGCGTAAGTTTTATATGGATAATTATTTGCCTCCAGCATGGCGGCAATATCGTTTTTACCATCGGCACAAATAATAATGCCCGGACTGGATTTGGCCATGCTTAACCAAACCGACAAACAGAAAAATACCGTTAAGAGAGAAAATTTGAGATTGCCTGCATTCATGCTAATCCGGAAAATATAATAATGAAATTTTTATAACTATCTTTAGATGAATACCTCACCTAAATCCCTCTCCTGAAAAGGAGAGGGACTTTGATTACTTTTCACAACAATTCTATTTGGGTATTCCAAGATTAATGATTGAATAAACCTTTACCATAAAATAAACCAAAAGACTTGTAATGGCATAACGCTTAGACGGAACTCCCCTTCGCCTTCAGGAGAAGGGGTTGGGGGATGAGGTCTTTCAAGAACATTAATTGACTTTAGGCCAGTGGGTTTCAATGCCCTGCGTCCGAATGAATCCCTGAAACTCTTCCAGTAAAGGCTTTTGCTCCCGCACAGCCCGCGGAATTACTTTTTTATTCAAAGCATAACTCACGAGTAAGCCCACCGATTCGCCGATGCTCCACTCTACCGGGTGCAGCCGGTAACAGCCGTTGGTAATATGGGTGGTACCAATATTTTTGTTCGCCGGCAGCAGATTTTCCATGCGTTTAGGAATAAGCGCACCCAGCGGAATCTGGAAGGGCAAAGAACCGAAATCGATGTAGTTATCGCCGCCGCTGCTGGGGTGCAGATCGATGTGGTAATAACCCACACCCACGCTGTCGTAGAAATCCGGTGCGGTATTACCCGTTTTTTTACCGGTGATTAATGCCCGGTTCTCAGCGCCAACGTGTTCTTCTTTCACGGTAAACAAAGCTTTAATGCGGCGCGACTCCCTCACATACGGGTATTTGGCCAAACCATCGGCCGTTCCCATCAGGTCGGGGCGCAGACGCAGCCCAGCCCAACCCAAACCACCATTCGGCCGTGGTGCTTCGGTCTGCAGCCAATACAACAAGGATAAACTCAGTTGCTTGGCGCGGTCTACGTGCTTTTTAAATTCTTTATCGCCTCCTGTCAGGTTACCCAAAAAATAATCGTTCTGGGGCCAGTTAACAATGGTAATATCGCCGGGGTAAAAACCGGGAGCGAAGTTTTCTTTGTTTATGATGCGGCGGTAGTTCCATAGGTTGAGCATATCGCCGGTTTTTTGGCCCAGCGGGTGAAAGCCGAGGTTTTTCGGTTTAAGGGTCCGGGGGTCAGAATAATCCAGATCCAATAATTTACCGGCCCAGGGGGTTTTCATTTTGGGCGTAAAATTCCGCCAGAAATTATAGTCTTTGGGTTTATCAATAACGTGGTTGGCGCCGGGCACATAATCCATGGCGAAGCAAACGGTAAAAGCCTGGTGGTTATTGGGGTCGGCCTTTTCCGGGGCGTGCAATTCACCGGTTTCCTGCCGCGATTCGAAACCCGTTACAAACTCAGTGTTGGTTAAAGGCAATAAATCGCCTAGTTCGGTGGCGTCTACAAAGTAAGGCGCGGTGAGTACGGCTGCCTGGCCGGTGCGCTGGCAAACTGCTTTTAAGGCGCGTACCTTATCGCCGGTTACATCGGCACTTACCACTTTGTGCTCCAGCAGCAAGGTTAATTTTTTTGCGCTGATATACGGGGCCAGCATATTCTGCAAGACCGCCAGGGCCACGTGGGGTTCGTGGCATAATTTAGAAACAGTGCCATCGCCAGGATTTAAATATTGCCGGTTTCTGGCCGCTTCGGTTAAAGGGTAATTCCGGATATAATATTCGCGCACGCCCGTCCGGAAATCGCGGTAAAGTTTGGTCGCGCCGTGGGTTTCTATCCACATGTGTTCGTCGGGTGGTACGCCTTGCTGGGCTATTTGTCCGCCAATCCAGTCGGTTTCTTCGGTCAGGACTACAGTCAGGTTATTGCGCAAAGCACCTAAAGCGGCCGCACAGCCGCCCAGGCCACCACCGGCTACGACTACATCGGCGGCATATTCCTGCCCTGGCTTTTTTTCCCGGGCAAAACTATTGCCTGCCTGTGCAGTACCGGGCAAACTAAATAAACCCGCCGAGGCTACTGCGCCACTGCTTGCCGATAATAATTGAATAAAATTTCTACGCTTCATTACAGAATAATATGGTAAGCTACTGTTGGTTAATGTTTAATATTAAATCTCTTTTCTGTTGATGAAACCTCTACTGAAATATTTATCCTCCCCCTACCCCCTCCAAAGGGGTCTTGTTCGTGGTTATCAAATCGAATCAAGTTTTCAGAATAAGCAGAAAAGAATAATACCTACCTGTGGGCTTGGCTCAGGAGCGGCGGCACAGGTAGGTTATTTATAATTGCGGCGGCTTATTGCCAGCCGGGGTTTTGCGACAAGTCGGGATTTAAATCGCGTTCGGCTTGCGGTACGGGTAATAGTTGCAGTTTAGGGTACCAGAACCGCTGTTCGCGGGTAAAGCGTAAGGCTTCCTGCCCGGCATAGTTCGGAATATTATTCAAATCGTGGACCGGGGTAAGTTTAAAATTAGGAATGGGCGGCACGGTAGTCGGAGTTTTAGGAATACCAATCACCTGCTGCGGCATTACCACTTCGGCTATTCCCCAGCGGCGGATATCGAACCAGCGGAAACCTTCCATGGCCAGTTCAGCTACCCGCTCGCGCCGGATAAGCTGACGTAATTCGTTCTGGTCGGTCTGAATGGCGGTTTCTACGGCGGGCTGGCCGGCTCTTCTACGTACCGTATTAATGGCCTGGATTACCGTAGCGTCTATTTGGTTCTGCTCAATTTTAGCTTCGGCGTACATCAGCAGAACTTCGGCGTAGCGCATCAAAACAAAATTTACGTAGGCGGCAAAGGCATTTTCGTTGGTCTGGGTATACTTGGCGTGCAGCAATCCTACCCCACTTTTAGCCGGACCGAAAGCATTGTCAAAATCGGCATTGGCTTTGGTAGTCCAGGTGCCATCGGCGTTGCGGAACGAAGTGGTATTTTTGTAAACATCATACACCAGGGTATTCAGGTTCATGGAGATGGTATCGCCCGGCATGGCCACAGTATATTTCAGCCGGCGGTCGCGGTTCAAGCGCGGATTATTCCGGTCGTAAATTGCTGATTCGTCGATGCGTTTGCCATCGCGGGCTTCAAACATATCTACCAGGCGCTGCTGCGGAAACCGGCCCGACTGGCCACCGGCGGCCCGGGAGATACTGCCCAGGGGTACCCAGTTCTGGTTGGGCGCATCGGCATTGGAATACAAAATCTCCCACATAATTTCCTTACCGGCGTTGGGTTCCTGGCCTGCTTTGGTAAATAAATCCTGGAACCGTGGGTTGAGGCCCAGGCCGGCATTATCCATAATTAGTTTGGCACTTTCGGCCGCCCGGGCGTACTCACCATTGTATAAAGCGGTCCGGGCTTTTATACCCAAGGCTACGGTTTTGCTAACGCGGCCGCGCTGCGTGGGGGCCCAGGCCAATACCTGGCTAGCGGCATCTAATTCGTCGTAAATAAATTTAATCAGGTCTTCTTTCGGCGCCCGCACCTGGGTATAAAATTCACCTGGCGTTAGCGGCTTGGTAATTAAAGGCGCGCCACCATACATAAATGCCAGGTAATGATAGGCCCAGGCCCGCAGTACCCGCGCTTCGGCCTGCATGCGGTTAAAGTTAGCCGGCGTCACTTTGTCTTTCCCTTTTTCCATGCCTTCGATCATGGTGTTGGCCCGCTGAATAGTAGTATAAGCCAGTCGCCAGATACTGGCCGCCTGCCCATTAAAGGTATCGAAGTTGCCTTCGCCTAAATCTACGGCCCGCATTAGGGCAATATCGGTCCAGCCATCCATCATCGACTGGTAAGCCGTGTTACCGGTGTTCCAGTAAACCGATTTATAAACGGCATTCAGGCCGCCGTTCATTTCGGTTTCGTTGTTAAAAAACTCGCCGGTGGCGGGGGCATCCAGGGGCGCTTCGGACAGGTATTCTTTACAACCCGGCAATAAATTCAGCGCCAGGCAGAAAGCGGTTATATATAATATTTTCTTTTTCATCTGCTTATAAATTAATATTTACGCCAAGTGTATAGGTCCGCATAATCGGGTAGAACTCGCCACCCGTATCAATCTGCTCAGGGTCGAAGCCGGGGAAGAATTTATCCCAGGTAACCAGGTTCTGGCCGCTTACATACACCCGGGCGGACTTCAGCTTAATCTTGTCCGTAACGCTGGCCGGTAAAGTATAGCCCAATACCACGTTTTTCAGGCGGAGATAAGCGCTGGATTTAATCCAGTAAGAAGAGGCGTAATAATTATTCGGGATACTGTTGTTGGTGAGGCGCGGATAGGCGGCTCCTTTATTCTCGGGGCTCCAGAAATCTTCCTGGTATTTAAACATGGTACCCTGGAAACTGGCCGAGTAAAAAGGCTGCGAACCGGTACCGGACAAATAATTATCGCGCTTGCCTACGCCCTGGAAGAAAGCCGTCAGGTCCAAGCCTTTATATTGAGCGGCCAGGTTCAAACTGTATTCGAGGCGGGGGAAATTATTGCCTAATATTACCCGGTCCTTGTCATCAATTTTACCATCGGGTGTTCCGTCCGGCCCGCTCACATCGCGGTATTTAATATCGCCGGCAGCGGTGTTGGCAGCCAGGTAAGGGGTAGCCGCGTTCCCATCCAGGGCATTAAATTCTTTTACTTCTTCATCGCTCTGAAACAAGCCATCGGCAATATAGCCGTAGTAAGAGTTATAAGGATGACCTTCGCGGGTGATTTTAGAGCCGCTGATCTGGTCGGTGCCGCCATTGTTAATAATTTCGTTTTGAACATCCGACAGGTTCAGTTGCACCTGGTAATTGAAGTCGTTTACTTTATCGCGCCAGCCGGCACCTAACTCCCAACCGGTGTTGCGCATGGTACCCACATTTACGAAGGGCGCGGTCAGGCCCACGTAGTTCGGAATCGGCACTACCTGTAGCATATCCACAATATCGCGGCGGAAATAATCGGCAGTTACGGTTAAGCGGTTATTCAGGAAAGCCAGGTCGGTACCAATATCCAATACTTTAGAGGTTTCCCATTTAATATCAGGGTTGGCCGCTACGGTTAAGGCATAACCGGCATTAATGGCGTTGTTGAAATAATAGTTATAAGCTGAACCCGATTGGAACAAAGAATAGGTAGGATAATAATCCTGGGCGCCGCTCCGGGCAATGGCCTGGTTACCCAAAGCCCCGTAAGAAGCCCGTATTTTGGCATCGTTTACGATATTGCTGAGGCCGCCCCAGAAATTTTCCTGCGACAGTCGCCAGCCCACCGATAAGCTGGGGAACAAAGCCCACCAGTTATTTTCGCGGAAACGCGAGGAGGCATCCCAGCGGCCATTTAACTCCAGTAAATATTTCTCATCGAAGTTATAGTTTAACCGGCCGTAAGCCGAAACCATGGCGTAGCGGTTTTCGCCGCCGCTAATCGTCTGGCCGGTCGGGTCGCCGCTGTCGAGGTAAGGCCGATCGGGCGATAATAAATTCTGCCGCGACACATTAATATTCGTCGAACGGAAATCTTCGGTACTAAAACCGCCCAGCACCGTGAAATTATGTTTGTCCAGCGCTTTGGTAAAAGTAGCCTGCGCCCGGAATAAATTCTGGTAATTTTCGGATGTGTTTTCGGTGAGCGAGTTTAAAGCTGGCCAGGGCCGGGCAAATACCAGGGTATTGTTGCTGGGCTCGGCATTGTAAATCTGGTACTGGTTCGTAAAAAGTTTCTGGTGCCCGGTATAAAAGTTAGAACTGTAAGTAGCCAATAATTCCAGGCCATCCGTTGGTTTGTAGGTTAAGGTTCCTTTGATAATCCGGGAATCGGTAATGCTGCGGTTAAAACCTCCGTCTTCGGCCTGCGCTGCCGGGTTGGCATTAGACCAGCCTTCACCCCATTCCCCCGAATTATAGCGGCCCGGCACAATGGCCGGTAAGCCCAGCATGTACCGGATAATGGCCGTTGGGTTAGATTGGCCCGGCCACAGCCGGTTAGACCGGTTCAAAACCAAATCCATAGAAGCCGATAACTTTTTGGTTACCGCCACATCGGTGTTAAACCGTAAATCGGTGCGCTGGTAATCGGTATTGGCGGTGAGGCCGTTTTGGTCCAGGAAGGTACCGGAGGCAAATATTTTTACTTTGTCGGTACCCGCCGAAACATTCAGGTTGTGGTTGTGCATCATCCCGTTGTTGGTTAATACCAGATCTTGCCAATCGGTATTAAAGCGGTTAAAATTATCGGGACCGGAAGCTTCGTAAGCAGCAATTTGTTGGGTAAAAGCCGGCGGCAATTTGCTGTTAACCTGCGCTACATCCCAGTAACGCATGTGTTCCAGCGCATTTACTTTTTCGGGCATGTCGGTAGGAGTTTGTTTGGCCAAGTAAGCATTGTAGCTCACATTAATGCCTTGCTTGCCGCGCTTGGTGGTAACCAATATTACCCCGTTTGCCGCCCGAGAACCGTAAATAGCCGCGGCTGCCGCATCTTTCAACACCGAAATACTCTCAATATTATTCGGGTCGATGGCATCCAAACTCATTTCCACGTTATCTACCAGCACCAGAGGGTTAGAGCCCGCGTTAATAGAGCCAATGCCCCGGATCCGGATAGCGCCCGCATCGCCGCCGGGCACCCCCGATTGCTGCGTAACCGTAACGCCCGGTGCGGCACCTTGCAAAGCCAAAGAAGTAGAAGCTACCTGCCGCTTCGTAAGCGCTTCGCCGTCTACCACCGAAACAGCCCCCGTCACATTTACTTTTTTCTGCGTACCGTATCCCACTACCACTACTTCACTCAGCGCTTTGGCCGATTCCTGCAACACTACATTTACCTCGCCATTACCACTGGCGGCTACTTCGCGCGGTTCAAAACCCACGTAGGTAAACACCAAAGTGGAGCCGGCCTGCGGCGCTGCTATCCCAAAACGTCCTTCCGGATCGGTGGCAGTGCCTATTTCGGTTCCTTTTACCAGGACCGTTACCCCGGGCAACGCGCTGCCTTTGCTGTCGGTAACCCGGCCCCTAATGGTTTGACTTTGCCCGGCGGCGTACCGGTCCGGACAAAAAGTTAGCAGCAACACGAGCAGCCAGCCCAGAAGCCATTTTTGCGTAATTAGTTTTTGCATAGTGTGTGAGTTTTAAAAGGATTATGGTAAATGAAATAGGGTTGATAAGATTATGTGGTACTGTTTTAATAGGAAAACCGCCGGTCAGTTTTCTTCCCGGAAAAGCGAAAATGAAATATTAACCAGCGCCTGCATAGCGCTTAAAACATTAATGGCAGCTTAATTTAACGGCGGCCAGCCATTTGGCTCACTTTATTCAAAGTTGCTTTCCGTGGCTTTTCATTACATTTATCGCCACTCAGGCCGGATTATTTAGTCCTGTTCCGGACCGGCTTTCATTTTCGGTTTGTACCCGTTCAGGCCAAAAAATAATATATATATATAGCAGGCTACCGGTACCAGAAAAGCAATGGCCCAGGTAGCATTATCTTTTAATAAACCCTGGGCGTACGAGATAACCGCCCCACCCACAATGGCTGTTGATAAAATACCGGAAGCCTGGGTAGTAAACCGGCCTAAACCGTGCACTGATAAAGAAAAAATAATGGCAAACATCACGGAGTTGCAAAACCCGACGGCAATCATTGACCAGATAGCCAGCTTACCCGTGGTACTGACCGAAACCAGCACCAGCAAAATGGCTACCAGGGCACAGGCATTCAGCACACTCGCCGGCCGTAAAACCTTAAGCAAATAGGCTCCTATCAAGCGTCCCACCAGCATACTGCCCCAATAGAAAGCCACGTAACTATTGGCCTGGCTTTCCGACACCTGCAGCGTATCGGCAATGTAATTAGTCAGGAAGGTACCAATCGAAACTTCGGCCCCTACATAGGCAAAAATGGCCCATGCCCCAAAATTCAGGTTGCGGAAAGAGAAAACACTTGTTGGTCCTTTCGTGGAGGAATTAACAGTTGTTGGGGCGGCGGCGGTAACTTCCGGCAATTTCAGTTTATACACCACGGCCGCAATGGCCAGCAACACCAGGGCAATACCCACGTACGGAACGCGCAACGCTTCGCTCGACGAGGCTGATTCGGACAAGCGGGATAAAATATAATGCGCGCCAAACAGCGGGGCCGCCGTGGTGCCAATAGAACCTACCGCCTGAATTAAGGTTAACCGCGACGAAGCCGTGCGCGCCGGCCCCAGAATGGTAATATAAGGGTTAGACGCTACCTGCAGCACCACAATGCCAATAGCCAGAATAAATAAAGCCGCTAAAAACAACCCGTACAGGTGCAGCCAGGAAGCCGGCAAAAATAAAGTAGCGCCCACCGCTGCAATGGCAAAGCCCAGTACCATACCTTTTTTATAACCAATCCGCTCTACAATTTTTCCGGCCGGAAAGGACATCAAACCATAAGTAAGAAAAAAGTAAAACTGCACCAGCGACGATTGCGCGTAGGTTAAGGTAAATCCTTTTTTAAAGAAAGGCACCAGCGTATCGTTCAGGCAGGTGATGAACCCGTTCATGAAATATAACACTGCCAGCGTTACCAGAGCCAGCGTGTAATTTGCTTTCTGTTGGTTACCGGATTCGGTCAGCACTACCGGTTGCAGCGGAGCATTTGCCATATTACTTCTCCTGTAGGGTTAAACTCGGATATTTCTGGGCAATGGCTTCCAGGGTTTTCCAGCCTTGATATAAGCCGCGGGGCACGTGAAAACACCCTTTCCACTTGCCGCCTTTTAAAGGCAATAATACTTCGCCCTGCCGGTTCAGGTAGCCAAACCACTCACCGTTTTCCGGGTCCGGAAAATGCTGCCAGGTATACTGGTGCACTTTCTCAAACCACTGCCAGCACCGTTCGTCGCCGGTATGTAGGTAACCTTTTAATAAGGTAATAATGGTTTCGATGTGGACCCACCATAATTTCTGATCCCACTCCAATTGTTGCGGCGGATAGCCTTTTACATCCAGGAAATAAAAAATACCCCCGTGTTGCTTATCCCAGCCGTATTCCAGTAACTGCAAAGAAATATCCACCGCTTTCTTAATAAGTTCCTGGTCGTTTTTGCGGGTTGCTAAATCCATGATAAACCACATGGCTTCGAGGCCGTGGCCCGGATTCACTAAACGTCCCTCGAAAGAATCGGAAAAGGCACCTTCGGGCGTTACATTTTCCAGCACAATGCCCAAATCGGGCTGGTAAAATACCTCCATCACGGTTTTAATGCCGTGCGCAATCGTAGAGTCAACCAGTTCGGCATCCAGCAGATGCTCCATTTCCAGCACCAGGTTACACAAAATCATGGGCAAAGAAAAACCTTGCAGCGGGCGCGTACCCGGAAAAGCTTTAGCGTAAATACCTTTGGGGTTGTTTTGCCGGCGCAGAATATTATGAAAAGTATCGACAGCCAGTTGCCCATACGCTTTATTATTGGTTGCCTGGTAAAGTTGGCCAAAAGCCATGGCAGCAAAACAATCCGAGAAAATATTATAGGGCTGCACCAGCGGCTGGCCTGCGCGGGTCAGCGAGAAATACCAGTTACCTTCCGCATCTTTGCCGTGGGCCTTCAGAAACTCGGCCCCCTGAATAGCAAAATTGAGCCATTCCTGCTTTTGCTCTACTTTATTATATAGCATGGCAAAGCACCACACCTGCCGCCCCTGTAGCCAGATAAATTTATCGGTATCAAAAACTTTTCCTTCCTGGTCCAGGCAGGTTAAGTAGCCGCCAAACTGGTCATCGCGGGAGTGCTTTAGCCAGAACGGAATAACATCCTGCAGTAAATTCTCTTTATAAAGATTTGTGTAATCTCTTAAATCCATTGTAATGGTTTATGAACTAGGTACCGAAACTGATTAAAGATAAGACGGACAATTTGCTCGACTGGAAAATATTTCTGACCGAACGAAAGGAACAACATTTACATCCGGAAGTAATGATTATTATTAATAATTAGCAAAACTTTTGTAAAATATTTTTTAAGTTTTAGTATCAATAGAGATATTCTATATTCTCAAATATTCAAAAGCTATTTTAACTCTTTAAAATATTGTTATTACGCTTCTCATATCCTTAAACTTTTACTACCTGGTTCACAAATACATTAAACTTTGTAAAAATTTTTAAAAACTTAAATCTCCGATTCAGAAAATTACTATACTTATACTCGGATTGAATTTGGTTAAAATTTATTATTAAGAGCCAGTACCTATTCGCGCACTTTCTTCGGGAAGAGCGATAAAGATACCGGAATTTCTCCCCGAGAAAGATAACAAACTATAAACTTGGCAGGGTTAATTCTTGTGCTAAGAAATATTGCTGACCCAAACCAGTTCCATTACTTACCGACTTGATTATTAAACCCGGATACAAATAACCTATGAAACAAATTCGTGCCCTTTTACTTCTTCTGTTCTTACTGCCATTAGTAGGCAGCGCGCAGGTAAAACCCGGTTACAGCGCCAAAATATTATTCATTCCCTTAGACGACCGGCCACCCTGTCTGCAGTTTACCGAGCGTATGGGTTTAATAGGCGATGCGCAGGTCACATCACCTCCCAAAGAGTTGCTGGGCCGGTACACAACCGCCGGGCAATCCGATAAAATAATTTCCTGGTTACAGCAGCAAGATTTAAAAAGCTACGATGCCGCTATTATTGCGCTGGATATGCTGGCTTACGGCGGGCTGGTTGGTTCGCGGGTACACCAGGTTCCATCCGAAACTGCTTTAAAGCGGCTGGAAGTCCTGAAAACTTTAAAATTACGGGCTCCGAAGTTGCTGGTTTACGGCCAGAATGTAGTTATGCGGCTGGCACCTACGGCAACGGTTAAAAACAAAACTTACAGCGAAAAACTAGCCGAATGGGCCGAAATTTCGGTCGGAACAGAGGCGTCAGCTAAAGCCCGCACGGTCCAGCTAGAAAGCGAGATTCCGGCCGAAGGGCTGGCCGATTACAAGCAGGCCCGGGAGCGCAACCTGAAAACCAACTTAAAAGCAATTGAACTGGTAAGAACCGGCGTAATAGATTACCTGATTCTGTCGCAGGACGATGCCAAGCCCCGTGGCATTCACGTAGCCGACCGCGAAAAACTGATTGCGGAAAGCAAACGGTTGGGCCTGACCGAAAAAATTGCCGTGCAGCCCGGTGCCGACGAAGTTTCGATGTTGCTGCTGGCGCGCGCGTTGAATAAATTTTACGGGACATCACCCAAGATAAAAGCGGTTTATGCTTCCGAAGAAACGCGTAAAATCACCATGCCCTTCGAGGATAAACCGTTGCACCAAACTGTGAGCTACCACATTAAAGCTACCGGCTCCCGCGAGGTAGCAACCGAGCAGGAAGCAGATTTGCTTTTTTACGTTTTCGCCGACCGATTTGAAAAAGGAAAAGCTGAAAGTTTCGCGAATGAAATCGGGCAGAAAGTTAAACTGGGCAAACGGGTAATTGTAGCCGATGTGGATCCCAAAGGTGATGTGCAGGGCGGCGACACGGATTTTACGAAAGCGCTGGAGAAACTTTATCTTTTCCCGGAACTGAATGGTTATGCTTCCTGGAATACAGCCGGCAACACCATTGGCACGGCCCTGCCGCAGGGCGTTGTTTTTAACCTGGCCCAAACCAAATTACTGAACAAACCTCAGATTGCGGATCGTATCTGGACGGCGCAGAACTGGTTTACCCTGCACCGGGTCCTCGACGATTATTATTACCACAACCTGGTGAGAGCCCAGACAAATAAATATTTAAACCAGCAAAAAGCCAGCTCTAATTACCTGAGCGACCAGGCAACCCAGCAGGCCGAAACCTTCGGTACCAAATTATTGCAGGACCACTTAAATCAGGTGGTAACATATTATTATAACCGACCTGCCACCAGCCGGCAAAAGAATATTAATTGCACCACCCCGGCTAACCTGACCTTTGTATTGCCCTGGAACCGGACTTTTGAAGCCGACATTGATTTTGATTTAAAATGCCAGGCTGGTAACCAAAAAGCCAATTAAAGCACCCCCAAAATGAAAGCAGAAGCGGAATTTGAAGCCGGAATATTCAGAGAACGATTGCCAAACGGCTATTGTCGCGCGTTTTCACCGGTAAGTTAAGGGTGAAAACACGCGGCTATGGCCAGGATTAAAGCAAATATTTATCTTTTGCGAATGCTCTAAATTTGTTAGCATTAATCCCGATTAAGACCAATAAAAATCTTTTTTAAGAAGAACTCCCGTAAAAGCCCTTATTTACGCCGGCAGCCAGAAGCCATTATTTTATGCATAAAACGTTTTTCGAAGAGCTCAACACCGAAACCGCAGGCGGGGTAGCTTATAAAAACCTGAACCAGAAAAAGCTGATTATTTCTTACTTTGCCAATACCGGCAACACCACCATTGCCGACCTGAGCAAAGAGCTTAACCTGAGCGCCCCCAAGGTAACCAGCTTGCTCAACGATTTAATCAGCGACGGACTCGTGCAGGACCATGGCAAGGTTGATTCTACGGGTGGTCGCCGGGCCAACCTGTACGGGCTGGCGCCCGAATCAGGCTTTTTTATTGGGGTAGATGTGAAAAAATACCACCTAAATATTGGCCTCTCCAACCTGCAAAAAGATTTGATTAAATACTCGGAAAAAATAGCTTACCGGCTAAACAACGACCGCCAATCGCTGGAAGAACTCTGCCATTTAATAAATAACTTTATAGATGAGTTGCCGGTAGCGAAAGATAAAATATTAGGCATTGGCTTAAACCTGAGCGGCCGCATAAATTATGCCACCGGCTACAGCTACAGCTATTTTTATTTCAACGAAGAGCCGTTGAGTAAAATAATAGAATCGAAAGTCGGCATAAGGGTTTATCTCGAAAACGATTCGCGCGCCATGGCTTACGGCGAGTTTAATTCGGGCAATTTGTCCGGCGAAAAAGACGTCCTGTTCCTGAACATGGATCACGGTATTGGGTTGGGTATTTTAATAAACGGGCAGCTATACTACGGCAAATCGGGTTTCTCCGGCGAGTTTGGTCATATTCCACTTTTCGATAACGAAATATTGTGCCACTGTGGTAAAAAAGGCTGCCTCGAAACCGAAGCCTCGGGTGCAGCCCTCACCCGGCTGATGCGCGAAAAAATGATGGAAGGTTATTCTACCGTCATCAGCCGTAAAAAAACCCACCCCGAAGATGTACAACTGGAAGATATTATTAATGCCGCCAACAACGACGATGTAATGGCCATTGAATTGATTGGCAAAATCGGGGAAAAACTCGGCCGCGGCATTGCCCTGCTCATTAATTTATTTAACCCCGAACTCGTAATACTGGGGGGCAGCCTGGCCGCTACCGAAGATTACATCCGGCTTCCCATCCGGAGCGCTATCAATAAATATTCGTTAAGTTTATTAAATAATTCTACCCAGCTAAAAATGTCGAAATTACGGGAGCGTGCGGGTGTAATTGGCGCCTGTCTGCTGGTGCGTAACCGGTTGCTGACTATTGTGTAACCCGGCCGATAAAACCCAAAACCCAGCTGCTTCCGTTTAATTATTTAACCTGTACATCCCAGGTGCAGCGGTAAATAGAATGGATAGCAATGAAAAATATTAAAATTATATTATTGTGCTTTTTGTTTTTGGTAGCGTGTACACCGGCCGTCCGGATAGCGAAATCGGAGGCAGCGCCGGGGTTTGCTTTAGCCAACTATAAGACTTTTAACTTTTACGAAATCACCTCCGACTCCGAAACATCGGACCCGGCTTATAACAACCGGATTAATATTCTGAAAACTGCGATTCAGCAGGCGTTAACGGCTAAAGGCTTAACCCACTCCCCCACCAATCCGGATTTACTCGTAAATATTGGCATTGTTACGACCGAAAAGGTACAAACCCGCGAAACAACTTTTCGGGAGGCTCCTAGGTACGTTGGACAACGCCGCTATTCCTGGAAAAGCCAGGAAGTAGAAGTAGGCCGTTACCGGGAAGGAACCGTGACAGTAGACCTGGTAGATGCCGCTAACAATGCCATGGTTTGGGAAGGAGTAGCGGAGGCCGTAATCCCGCGCCAGGAGGCCCAACTTCAAAAAACCGTACAAAAAGGGGTAAATAAATTGCTGGGCGATCTAAAATAAAGACGCTCCGTTTCCTTCTTTCGGCTCTGCCCGGGATGGATGCTCCATCATACCAAAAAATTTTCGGTGCGCTTCATTTAAAGCTATCTCCAGTGCTGGTGATGATTCCCGCCGGTCTCCGGTCGCGAGGTATATTCTTTGCATTAAGCTTGTTTTGTTATAATTAGTTATTTATAGTAATTTTATTATATTTTAACCTGAGATACCGGCCATTATTATAATTGTTAAAGGTAATCACCCCCCGGATGTAGTGATGGAGGCGCACAACCTGAAATTATATAAACGTACCTTTTTTGAAGTATGGGAAAATACGTCAAATTTTAAATATAATATAATCAATTAGTTATATAATTACACCACTTATTGAGATAGGCGATATAAACGCCAGTGGTGCGTTTACATAATAGTTGGACGGAATAGGAAAAATTTAGGCTGGAAAGGAGTAGCTAAACGGCTAAGAATCAGCCATAACTATAAAAAAAAGGAAGGAGTTTAAACCAGTCTTTATCGGCAGGATAAAGAACTAAAAGCCGAAAAAAGATTGGCTTAAAACCGCTTTTAAGAAAGGTCTTTTACCGGCTTTGGTATTTGTTAGAATAACAATACCTGGTTTAAACGAATGAGATTTTATAGTTATTGCCTTTACTAAAAAAAAGTTTAGCTACGGGTTGTTTTATTTTTAGGCCCAGCCTTTGGTTTGTGTTTTATAAAAATAGAGGAGCCGGTGACTCCGCTTATCCCCGGATAAAAGGAATCACCGGCCATTTTATTTATTCTTCTCATTTTTATGAAAACCCCGCTGGGGAAAGTCGCTAAATTTATAAAGCTTTTAACCCCACCGGGAAGAATATTTTAATAGGTAAATTTTTCCTACTCTAAAGGGTAGTTCTTCTTTTAAAAATCAGATACCTTACCTAAAAAAAGAAGAACTACCCCGCCCAACACCGCCTATAGTTCATTTTAGAAGGCTAATGCTCAAAGCAAAAGCCTTTCCAACGAACCATAGACTTTATCGTTACCCGCAATTGATAAATTCAGAAATGGACTCAAAGAACATCTATATTTCTTACCAGCATTACTCTAATGAAATAGAATGGGAAATGCACGAAGATAGCGAGTGGATTTATGTGGGTGCGGATGATGAATTCAAAAAGGAAAAAGCAACTGAACTTATCGACTCCTTCTTTGAAGAAAGCGCAATCTATTTCATCACCGACAGACGAAACTCTGCTTTGATTGAGAAGAATACAGCAATTTCAAAAATAATGGAAGCCATAGAAGAATTTGACCCAGCGCTGGCAAACGCGGACTTTAGCAAAATAATGGAATTCGACAAAATAGGAGTTGTGAGAAAGGGTAAGAGAATTAATTAATTGCGTTTTTGGCTTGATTTCCAGAAAACAGGCCAAAAAATAGGAATTCAAATAAAAACTAAAAACAACTGCGGGTAACAACACCTAAACGTCAGCCTTCGGCCGACAGCCTCACCCGTCGTTTAGCTAAGTCCGTTAGCGGTCAGAGCAAAGTATTAAAATGAAGACGAACGAAGAAAAAGAAAGACAGAAGCAGTTAAAAGCGGAAGTGATGAGGAATGAAAAAGAAAAATTCCTCAATAATTTACCTATTTCTGCTGGCCAGTTTAAAGAACTCTTTACTTTCCTTGATGAACAGCTTGAACAAGAAGGCTGTGATGATACACTTTTTATAACAAAATCATATTTAGGCTCAAAGGGTATTGAGCAAGAAAACGTAATTGCTTGGTTGGAAGAAAATGGCGGGTTTTGCGATTGTGAAGTGCTTGCCAATGTGGAAGAAAAATTTGAAAACATCTAAAAACTCCTTCCGCTAACACCAGCTAAAAACCACTTCGCGCTTTTTAGCAGCGGTCCGTTATAGGTAACCCGTAGAGTTAATAAAGTAAATGGTACAAACTGTCAGGGAAATATTAAATGCCAAGACACCATTAATACATTTTTTGTTAATATTAGTATTGTCATTCCTATTGTGTTCAAGTTTATATATCCTTATAATTCCAATATTTTACTGGTTTTCTTTTGGAGAAGGAGAATCAGCAGCACGAATAGCAAGTTTACCCTTAAATACATTTATTCTTAATTGGGCTGCTTTAATTGTTGTGCTGATAATAACTTTCGGTAGACTTAAAACGAATGTTAAAAGGGACAACCTTAGTAAAGCCAAATCTTATCTATTAACTGGAATAATAATTACAGGTTTGTATTTCTTTAGATTGGTAATAGGTGAATCACTAATTAATTTATTCCAATAAAAATGGGCATACCTATAACAAAAATTAAAGCACATTAAAACGTGCCATAGCCGAAACGTTATGCTGAACTATATAAATGGAAATAGTTAAAAAAAATATTTTCTTTCTAAGTCTTTCAGTAGTATTTGGATGCGCAAGCAATAAGCCTCGGATGGAGTGCTTAGATTTAAATAATTTTGCTTCCGATACATCATATTATATCAAAGGCCGGCATTACGAGGGCTTTATTTTTCCGAAAGAATATAAACCTACTATAACAACAGAAGAAAGAAGATTTACCCCAAAAACGAACCAAGTACAACGAGCTGAAGCAATTCTTTTAGAGCAGGAGAGGAAATATGGCTTAAAATATAAAAGGCAGTATATAGGAATTAATAAGGATACTGGCGACACTTTGGTATTTATTAGATTAATGAAGAATGGTTTTAAGGAGGAATGTTTTGATAAGATGGTGAATATTGGGTTTGGAGAATACTATGAGAAATACCAGAAAATAAGAACAATTAATTTAACCTCTAAAAAATAACCCAGCATAACCCAAACTATACGGCAGCGGTGCAGCCGCATAGCCAAAAACGTTAGGGGTAAGCATGATAATATTAAACGATAAACCATCCAGAATTAAACCTTAAAATAGCATATACCTTTAGTTTCTTTATGAGCCAAAAAGCACAAAGTGTTATTACCCTCTTAATAATTTTTGCAGTAATTATTGGTGCATTATATTGGTTAATGAAAGAATCTGATGAAAACCGGAAATATATTGTTGATACAGTTAATAGAAACTATGAGTATTCAAAAGGAATAATTACTGATGTGAAGTCTTATAAAGGTCATAGCTTGGATGTAGAATACATAATTAAAGGTAAAAAGTATAAGTACTCAGGCGGGTGGACAAAGAATCCTAATAATTTAGGTGAAGGAGATTCTATAAGATTTAGGTACTCGGTGGAAAATCCAGAACTAATTATTACAGAGCTCCAGAACGAATATTAAAAATTTACAAGAAAAATAATTCCTACCCCTAACAAAAGCTATAGTGCATAAACGCAACATAGCTCAAACGTTGGCAGTAACCTGAATCATGAAAATAGCTATCTTTTCACTTGTTGTAGTTGTCTTGTTGCTCTCCTGTGAGCAGCAAAATCAGTTGGCTGGTAAAAACCGCAGCGTAGGCGGTTTTAGGTAGGTCTTCATGTACGTACCCCAGCTTATTCGGGCCCTTTATTTAAATGACTGAAGTAGCTTGTTACAAAATTGGGCAGGCCGAGTTTACATTTGCGTTCGCCCAGCGAAAGGCCCTGATCGACGTACCGGCAGGACCACCCCCCGGCATTGGGCAAATGAATAACGCCCAGGTAATTCTGGTCCTGCCGGGCCAGGTAAATTTTCCCATCGGGCGCCAGTTGCAGGGCCCCTATTTTGTCGCTGGTAGAGGTAGCAATGAGTATGGCCGAATTATTAATGGCTAATTTATTGCCGGCGTTTAAATTAAATTGCCAGAGCTGCGGATCTACACCGGCAATGCCGTTGGTGGTACCATACAATTTACTGCCGTCCGGCGAAAACTCCAACCCGTAAGCTTCCGGGTAAGGTTCTATGGTTATCCGGTTCGAAAGCATGCCGGTAGCATTATCAAAATCAAAAACTTCGAACCGGTTAAAATCGCGCCAGACCGCTACGCCAATTTTCCGGCCGTCCGGCGAAGCTTTCATGCAGCCAATGGCGGCACTGCCCTTGCCCCGGTAGGTAGTACCAATATTGGTAATGACCGGGTCTATGCTCACCCCTCTTTCCGAAACCAGGTAAGCGACAAAAGCATCGGAGTTCCATTTATGCGCAATTACCCAATAATCGCGGTTATTCTGATGCTTTACAGCGGTAATTTTTTCGGCAATAGGCGAGGTTTTAAAAATATTCTTATCCATCACGTCGCCCAGGCCGTCCTGGCGGTTCATATCTACGAGCGAATAGCGCAACCCGTAAGCCTGCGATTGTAAGTCGGTGGTGAAAATATAATAAAAGTTGCTGCTGCCGGGCTTGGGCACGATAATAGCCGATTGGGTAGAAGATCGGTGGCCCATTAATTTATTCCCGTTGGGCATTTGCCGGTGGTTCCGGTTCCAGACGTAAAGGCCGTTGGTGTAGAACAGCAACTTTCCTTCGTGGTCGGAAATAACGGCACAACCTTCTTCGGTATTCATTTGGCTGTTGGTCAGGGGCACCGGATTACCATTGCTAAAATCGAGACCCGCTTTCTGCCCGAAATACCAGATATTCGTTTGCTTTTGCGCCGACACCGGCGCATTTAATAGAACACAGAAGCTTATAAAAAAGCAAAATCTTAGCCACCTCATTATACAAATTTAATTAGCTGTTCAAATAAATCAAGGATTCATCTAAACTAATCGCAGCGGAAAAAAATATTGCCGGAAGGGGGCTGGTGGGGTTGCAGGCAGCAATACAGGTTAAAGTCTAATTTCTTATATTGTAGTTGCAATAAAAGCGATAATTGCCTATATTTATTTATACTACAGCAAGTACCAGCGTAGTTGAAAGCCTTTTCCCGATTGGTAGTTCTAATCTAATTTTTACCAAATGAAAACCGAATTACTGAATGCCATGGGTATTGTTTTCTTTTCTACAGAATACGACCTGCGCCATGATTGGGTATATAACTACTGGAAGGGCTACCAGACTTTTGATAATGTAGTATCCGGTGCCCAGGCTTGCCTTACCAACTTGCGGGAGCACCACTGCAGCCGCATCTTAAACGATAACAGCCAGGTTTCCGGCCCCTGGGACCACGCCAATACCTGGATTAAGAAAGAATGGATGCCCCAGGCCATTGGTGCCGGGCTTAAATATTTTGCCCACGTAGTTACGCCCAACACCCTGGCCGAGATGTCGGCGAGGGATATGCACCGGAACGCGGTGGGTATTTTTGAGATGCGGGTTTTCGGCGATCTGCGGGATGCCAGAACCTGGCTAAGTGAGACTAAATAAGTTTAATAAAACAAAAGCCACCTTGGGGTGGCTTTTGTACACACACAAACAAACAACTAAAAGAAGTCCGGCACCTCCACTTAAGAAGCGTATATTTTACCGGAATAAAAAAGAATTTGGCCCGATGCCCACCTGAAAGGAATCCTGCGCCGCACCACCCGGGCTGTAGCGGATAACTTTGCCGTTAGCGGTAAAAAAGCCCGCATCGGCGCCATAAATCATATCGGTTGCCGGGTCTACACCTAAGCCATAGAAATTACGGTTAATCAGGGCAGTGGCCGGTAAAGCGGTAGCCGCAATATCGAACTGGTATATTTTGCCGGCATAGCGGTAATATAATTTGTTTTTAGCGCCGTTTATTTTTAATTGCCCCGGCGAATCTTTGCGCGAGGCAAAAGGCAATGTTAGTTCTACCGCGTTATTGGCAGGGTTCAGCCGGATGAGATTGCCAACGGTGCTTTTGTTTTCATCGACCGTGAAATCCGGTTTATAGCTTTTTTTGCCGCCGGCTAAAACCCAAATTTTATCTTTCGCGTCCAGTACCAGGCTGTTCGGGGCCTCGGCTAAAGTAATAGTGGTTTCTACTGCATCCGTAGCGGCATTTATAACCGAGATGGTATTATCGCTGGTATTTGCTACGTAAACTTTATTTTTAAAAGAAAGTAAATTCTCTGGCATGGTGCCTACTTCAATGGTTTTAATAACGGTGTTCGTGCTTAAATCAATTACAGAAACCCGGCCTTTAATGCCGTAATTAATCCATTCGGTTACATATCCTTTATTATTAGCTACAGCAAAATAGCGGGGCATGGCTAAGCCCGAAATACTTCCTAAACTCTCAAAAGTATTTATATCTGCAACTTCTACTTTATTGCTGTTATTTACCACTATATAAGCGCGGTCGTTATGGGCACTGATGGACTGCGCTACATCGCCGAGCGGACGGCTATTTACCGGGCTAAATATATCCGGCAGTACAGTTTTCGTATCACGGTCGTAGAAACTAACGGTGCTATTGCCTTTCTGGAAATTACCTTCGTTCAGAATAAAAACGCCTTTTTCGTAGGCGCCTTTGGGAATGGCCGGCCCGGAATCAGGATCGCAAGCGGTAAAGCAGAGGGCAGCTGCTGCCAGTACCGAATTCAGGAAAAAGCGTTTAACGGGTTGTGTTTTTTTCATAATAGTTTTGTAAGCGAATAAAATAATAAGAGGTTAATTAAACTTAAAGCGCAGGCTAAGGCCGTAGTGGCGTTGCGGCATGGCGTAATATTCCATGGTTTGGTACACCTGGTTAGTCGCATTATTTACTTTGCCTATAATTTGAATTTGGTAGCGCTGAAGCACAAAGGTTTTCCCAACCATCAGGTTAAGCAAAGCAAAAGAAGGCAGCCAACGGTCGTTTTCGGCGGTAGTGTAGCGGTAGCCGGTAAAGTTTAGATTGGCCGAGCCCAGCCAGCTTTTGTAATAAATATTGCCGAAGCCGGTAGCGGTATGTTTAGGCACGTAAATCAGTTGCCGGTTAAGCGGTTCGCCGGAAGCTTGGTAGCTTCTCCTCTGCTCGGTATGGGTATAAGCATACGTGCCGCCTGCGGTTAATTTTAAACTATTCCGTCCGTAAGAGGCTTCGGTGCTGAGTTCCAGGCCCCGGCTGGTAACTTTCTTTAGGTTTTGCGGTTGCCATTGCCCGGTTAAGTTGGGCACCCACTGAATCCAGTTATCTACATCGAGGTGGTAAAGCGTAGCTTCGGTACTGAGCTGGAATTGTCCTGCTTTTAGCTGGTGTTTTAGTCCGCCTTCGTAGCTCCAACTGGCTTCCGGAATTAAATGGGTGTTGCCGGTGGGCCAGAACCGGTCGTTGAGCGTAGGCACCCGGTAGCCCCGGCTAATGTTTCCTTTTAAGATTAAACTGCCCGCCGGTTTATCAATTACATAATAATTGATGCCAACGGTAGGCGCCAGCGGTGGATTAAAGCCCTTAATAAAGCTTTGCCGAATATTGGTGCTAAGCTGAAGCCGGGAAAAAATATTGTAACGCAGCCAGCCAAAAGCAGCAGCTCGCTTTTCCGAAACGGCTCTGCCGTAACCCGATACATCCGCCGCAAAATATTGCGCCTCCGCCCCTACCTTCATACTAAGCTTTTCTTTTAGCATAACATCGTGTTCGGCCTGGGTTTGGTAGGTTTTTACTTCCGTTAAAGAGTTGTTATTAACGTCCTGGTAATGCATAAAATCATTAAAAAAAGCTGCCTTAACTGCAGTATTGCCCAGTTTGGATTGATGCTGCCAGGCCGTCATCAGGCGCAGGTTTTCGTTTTGCAGGCGGGCCTGGGTGTTGGCCGCTACCATGTTGGGCTGGCTCTCGTTATCGCTGAAGGTATACCAGCCGTGGAAAGCTAACGTGTTGCGGGGGTTTATTTTCAGGGTGGCATCCTGGGTTATACCACGGCCCAGTAAAGCAGCATTTTCCTGTTTTTCGGTGGGGTGGCCGAACTTAGTAGAATTCCGGAACGGGAAATCATTACGGGATTGTTGCTGATAAACTGTTGTTTGCAGCTTCAATTTGGCGTTTCCGTAGCTTCCTCCCAAGCTGGAATAATTGTAACCAAACGACCCAAAATCCTGCTGCGCGAGTAGTTGTAATCCGTTGGGTTGGTTTTCGGCAGCAGTTAATAAAACGGCCCCGCCAATTGCTCCCGTACCGTAAACTGCCCCGGCCGAACCGTGCTGGACCGTAGCCTGGTTAAAACCATTAACCGGAATATTGGAGAAATCGGTCTGGCCCAAAGTAGGGGAATTGATGTTAAAGCCATGCCACAAAACGGCGGTCTGGCTGGCCGAGGTGCCCCGGAAAGCCGCCGTTGCCAACATGCTTTGTCCATAACTTTTAAGGTAAATGGGGGTCCGAAATTGTAGTGCCTCCGCCAGGGTACTGCTATTTTGCAGTTGCAAAAAGGTACTATCGAGGGTGGTAACCCGGCTACCGGCCGCGTAGCGGGTTATGGGCCGGCCAAAAACCTGAACTTCCCGTAAATCTTTTCCGCTTAACGAATCTGTCTGCGCCCGGGCAGCCGGGAGGCCTAACCAGCAAAGCAGAAAATAAAAGTAAACCCAGCGCGCCATTAATTTTTGCTAAACAATAGTTTAAATCAAAAGCAATGGGTATAGCGTAGCTGTGTTAACCAGAAAAAGAAATATCCTGCAGAAACATTCGCCGCTTTTTACCCGAAAGCTTGAACAAAAAAAACAGATGGCAGGTCTCCTGGCTTTCTTCGGTTAGTCTGGCCTTCCCATTCTGGTTACAGAACAGTGGCAAAAGGAGTTAACTAACTTTTAAAGAAGATTACAGTTGCGGGAACAGCCCAGGTATTTCACCTGATTCCCTTTTAAGATTAACCCGGCGCGGAGCCGGACCAATCACCAATCTGGGCGCAAAGATAGGGCACAAAAATTATAGTACCAATTAATTTAAATCTGTGGTAAAGGCGCCGGTATTAATCAGGAAATCCGGGTTATACGTTTTAACGCCTTTTTCCCCGCAAATTATTCTCTAAACGGCCCCATTGGGGCATTCTGTAATTGCTGGCCCGGTTAATTAAATATGAAGGTTTCTGTAAATTAATAAAGCCGGGATGGGCTTAATAGTTAAATTGCCCCTAAAAAATAAAATGGCAGTACCCGCTTTAAGCTGAATAAAAATGAACAGGCATCTTTTAACTATTGGGAAATACCTCCTGGTGTTGTTTTTATTTACCATCACTTCCGCCAGTACCCCAAAAACTACCCAATTAAAAAAAGTAGTTGCAGCGGCTGATGAACAAACCGACTGGCATAATTTGCGGCGCTTAAAAATAAACGGCCAGGGCTGGAAAGACCTGGAACATCCGTACGACCGGCTACCCGGCCGGATTAAAAGCGAGATTCCGGGTGCAGTTTGGAATTTAAGTCATAATTCAGCTGGGTTAAACGTCCGGTTTACTTCTAATACCCAGCGCATCCGTGTAAAGTGGTACCTCCGGTACGATAATAACCTCAGCCACATGGCAGCCACGGCCGTAAAAGGCGTGGATTTGTACGTAAAAGGACCGAAAGGCTGGGCCTGGGCGGGCGTGGGCAAACCGGCTAACAAGGCTAATGAAAAGATAAAGATAAACGATGAGTTGCTGGTTTCGAATATGACAGCCGGCGCCAAAGACTTTTTATTATACCTGCCGCTGTACGATGGCGTTGATTCGGTTTTTATAGGCGTAGATAAAGGCGCAACCTTTGCACCGGTACCGGAAGAAAATTTAAAGAAAATTGTTTTTTACGGCACCTCCATTACGCAGGGTGCTTGCGCTACCCGGGCCGGTATGGCTTACCCGGCCATTCTGGGCCGCACCTTAAACCGCGAAACCATTAACCTGGGATTCTCCGGCAACGGCAAGCTCGATTTGCCACTGGCCCGGTTACTGGCCGAAGTGGATGCCGGCTTATACGTGCTGGATTGCCTGCCCAATTTACAACCCGAAGATGTAACTCCGAAGACCGAAGCCTTTGTGAAGGAACTCCGGAACCGGAAACCGGGCACGCCTATTCTACTGGTAGAAAATATTCTTTACGACCACGCCTGGATAGATACCCGGGTGGGCAAGCTGGTGAAAGATAAAAATATTAATTTACAGGTAGCTTACAAAAACCTGAAAGCGGCCGGCATAAAAGACTTGTATTATCTCGAAAATAAAAACCTGACCGGCCCCGATGGCGAAAATACCGTAGATGGCGTACATTTAACTGATTTGGGTTTTAGCCGGCTGGCCGATGGAATGGCGAAAGCGATTTCAAAAATTCAAAAAAAGTACAAATAATGGCAGTTACACCAGCATTAGAAGGATTGAAAGTGAGCGGCAAAGTTGTGAGCGGTGTAGTTTTGAAACACGCCTTGTTCTAGTTTTTAATTTCTAATTCATAATTAAATTTAAAGTGAAACTCGACTTTTCGAAGATAGATTTTAAAGAATTAACCGCGGGTGTAAATCCGCCCGGAGCGGCCATAAAACCCCAAACGTGGCAAACGCACGAGCAAATTCCGTTGCAGAACTTTTATACAGCAGCCGATACAGCTCATTTTGAGCACCTGGGTTTTGCGGCCGGTCTGCCGCCGTATCTGCGCGGGCCGTACAGCACCATGTACGTTAAAAATCCCTGGACCATCCGGCAATACGCCGGCTTTAGCACCGCCGAAGAAAGCAACGCCTTTTACCGCCGCAACTTAGCCGGCGGCCAGAAAGGCTTATCCGTCGCCTTTGATTTAGCTACCCACCGGGGCTACGACTCCGACCACCCCCGTGTAGTTGGCGATGTGGGCAAAGCCGGCGTAGCGATTGATTCTATCCTGGACATGAAAATATTATTTGACCAGATTCCGCTGGATCAGATGAGTGTTTCCATGACCATGAACGGCGCCGTTTTGCCCATTCTGGCGTTTTATATTGTAGCGGCCGAAGAACAAGGAGTTCCGCAGGAGAAACTCAGTGGCACCATCCAGAACGATATATTAAAAGAGTTTATGGTGCGTAATACTTATATCTATCCGCCCGGACCCAGTATGCGCATTATTTCGGATATTTTCGCTTACACTTCCCAGCACATGCCCAAATTTAACTCCATTAGTATTAGCGGGTACCACATGCAGGAAGCGGGCGCCACCGCTGACCAGGAACTGGCCTATACGCTGGCTGATGGTTTGGAATACGTGCGCACCGGTTTAAAGGCCGGTTTGGATATTGATGCGTTTGCCCCGCGGCTTTCGTTTTTCTGGGCCATTGGCATGAATCATTTTATGGAAATTGCGAAAATGCGCGCCGCCCGGATGTTGTGGGCCAAACTTATCAAGCAATTTAACCCGCAGAACGAAAAATCGCTGATGTTGCGCACACATTGCCAAACCTCCGGCTGGAGCTTAACCGAACAAGACCCGTTTAACAACGTGGCCCGTACCACCGTGGAAGCCCTGGCCGCTGCTTTGGGTGGCACCCAAAGTTTGCACACCAATGCCCTCGACGAAGCCATTGCCCTGCCCACCGATTTTTCGGCTCGCATAGCCCGTAACACCCAGCTGTATTTGCAGCACGAAACCCACATTACCAAAACCGTAGACCCCTGGGGCGGCTCGTACTACGTGGAGGCCCTCACCCACGAACTGGCCCACAAAGCCTGGGCATTGATACAGGAAGTGGAAGAACTCGGTGGCATGGCCCAAGCCATTGAAACCGGTTTACCTAAGATGCGCATCGAGGAAGCTGCCGCTCGTCGCCAGGCCCGCATCGATTCGGGTAAAGACGTAATTGTGGGGGTAAATAAATTTCGGTCGGATGCACTGGATGATTTCCTGATTGAAATATTGGATATTGATAACACTGCCGTCCGCGAAGCCCAGTTGCAACGCCTTAAGCATCTAAAAGAAAACCGGAACCAGACCGAAGTAGAGGCTGCTTTAAATAACCTAACCGAAGCCGCCCGCAGCAACAGCAGTAATTTATTGGCCTTAACCATCCAGGCGGCCCGTAAACGTGCTACCTTAGGCGAAATATCCACCGCTTTAGAAAAAATATACGGGAGACACCGAGCCGTGACCAGAGCCATATCCGGCGTATATTCAGCCGAACTATCCGACGACGAAAACTTTAAGAAAGCCCAGGCATTAGCCGATAAATTTGCCGATCTGGAAGGCCGCCGGCCCCGCATTATGGTAGCCAAAATGGGCCAGGACGGCCACGACCGCGGCGCCAAAGTAATCTCCACTTCCTTCGCCGATTTAGGTTTCGACGTAGACATTGGACCCTTATTCCAGACGCCGGAAGAAGTAGCCATGCAAGCCGCCGAAAACGATGTGCACGTAGTTGGCATCAGCAGCCTGGCTGCCGGCCATAAAACCTTGGTGCCGCAATTAATAGCCGAACTAAAAAAGCTGGACCGGGAAGATATATTAGTGATTGTAGGCGGCGTAATTCCGGCGCAGGATTACGGGTTTTTAAAAGAGGCCGGCGTAGCTGGAATATTTGGTCCGGGTACGGTAATTAGCGTGGCGGCGCAGGAAATTTTAGAGCGGTTGCTAAAGGAAGAATAAATGCTATTAAGGAAGTTGTAAGAGATAAGTTGTAAGGGCGTAAAGCTGTTTCGTATTTTTGTTTTGAACAGAATTTATCGCCAATGGTGGTATTTCCACTGCCAATTCCAGTACTTCTGACATCTACTGACTGGTGAAAACACGAAACCAGGGCAACGGTTCCTCTCATTTCATAAAAGGCTCAACAGGTCCATTATTATCGCAATGTAGAAGATTAAATAAAGTTGATTTCATTCCCGTAATTACCGCTAAAACACACTTAAATCCGTCCTTGTGAGAAGACTAATATTTCAGTTCCTGATCACCGTTATTATTCTAAATATTCACTGTCAGCAAAATTGTTTAGCCCAGTCAAACGCCAAAACGCCAGTGGCACCTGCTTCAGCCTCGGAAGTTCCCTTGGGCGGCAATGCCTGGAAATCGGGTGCCGGTAAGGCCGGTGGCCGGATAGAAAAAACCGGTATTACGCAGTGGACAGATTCCGAAAATACTTTTACCGCTTACGTACGGGTAGACAAACCGGGCAACCTGAAACTATGGCTGCACCTGCAGGTACCCACCGGCAAAAGCCGCCTCCGGATTACTTTACGCGGTAAATCCCGCGAAATAGATATTACCGGCAGTTCCTGGCAGGATTATTACGTAGGCGAATGGCAAGTAAAGGCTCCTGGTTACCTGGCTATTCAATTAACCGGTTTAACTAAAACCGGCGACCAATTTGCCGAAGTGGCCAGCTTAAAAATTGCCGGCGAAGCGGTAGATGAAAATACTGCTTTCGTAAAAAACAACGAAGGCAACTTTTTTTACTGGGGTCGCCGGGGGCCGTCGGTCCACCTGAACTACCCGGTGCCGGAGAATACCACCGCCGAATGGTTTTATAATGAAATTACCGTACCACCGGGCGCCGACGTAATGGGTTCTTATTTTATGGCCAATGGTTTTGCCGAGGGCTATTTCGGTATCCAGGTAAATTCGCCCACCGAGCGGCGCATTCTGTTTTCGGTCTGGAGCCCTTTCCAAACCGATGACCCGACTAAAATTCCGGAGGACCAGAAAATTAAGCTACTGGGCAAGGGTGCCGGGGTGTATACCGGCGAGTTTGGCAACGAAGGTTCCGGCGGACAGAGTTATTTAAAGTTTAACTGGAGAGCCGGCACTACTTATAAATTTCTGCTGCACGGGCAACCCACCGCAAACAATTACACCACCTATACCGCATATTTTTATAATCCTGAAACTGTAAATTGGATGTTAATAGCCAGCTTCAGCCGGCCCCAGACAAATACTTATTTAAAGCGCCTCCACTCGTTCTTAGAAAACTTTATCCCCGAAACCGGCAATATTTCCCGGCAGGTGTATTTTGGTAACCAGTGGCTACGCACCCCGCAGGGCCAGTGGCTGGAGCTGGCTGAAGCCCGCCTAACCGGCGATAATACCGCCAATAAACGCTACCGCCTCGATTACGCCGGCGGCTTATTTAAGACCACGTTCTATCTGAAAAACTGTGGCTTTTTCAACGACTTTACGCCTCTGAAAACTACGTACAAAAGAACATTAGCCAATACGCCGCCCCAGGTTGATCTGGCAAAACTTCCCGGAGCTGCCAGCCGGTAAAAAGGACGAAAATATTTTTTCATGATCCGGATAAGCAAGAATTAACTTTATTAGAAAACTTAGTTCAGGCATTTACAATTTGTTATAAAAACTATCCTGCCTTTTGCATAGGTATTTTAATAAAGAATACAGAATATGTACAAAATAAAAGCCAGCTGTTTTATCGGATGGCTTCGTGCTTAAATATAGAATTGTAGATTAAAATTATTACCGTAAATAATAAGCTACCAGCTCACCATTTTCTATTTTACCGGCATACCCGTGCGGGGCGCCGTATTGGTACAGATTACCATTAATCTTAAACACTACTTTAAAGTTAAATTCCTGGTACCGCGGGTCGGTAGGCAGTTCTTCCAGTTTAGTTACTTCCAGAAAATTCACGGGTTGATCGCCGCCTACCGTACTGTAGGTTTGCCCATTCCTGCGAAAAACTACATGAAAGCCGGCAAAATTACCCTCACCAGATTTAGCACCAACAGCAAATAATTCTTTAGATCGCTCGGATGTTAAAGGACTGGCTATGATTTTGGAATTTACGACTAATTGCAGGTCACCGGCGGTCTGACTAGGCGTTTCTAAACCAATCTCGGCAAAAGATTCGCCGCCGCCCTGCCACAAACCCGAACGTGCTTGAAAATTATCTTTACCCGAAGCATAAACAGTCGGTTCGCCGAATATCTTTCCGTTGAAGGTATTAACAAAAACGGTTGGTTCCGGGGTAACATCATCTGATTGGTCGCATCCGGAAAACAAACAAACCGCAAATAGTAACAGGGAGGTGAATAAAGTTAGTTTCATAGTTTTATTTTGAGTTCAGTAAAAAAACGGAGGCAAATTATATGCCATATATCTTATATTATCTTAAACTCACCACTACCATTATCACAATTAATTGATAAACAGTGTTAAATTTTTTATAAATAAAATTACATTCATCAGTTGTTAAATGCTCTGGGAGGTTAAAACAATCATCTCTTTAAATATTATCTCAGAAACGGGCTTTAATTAAATTCTAAATAAAATGAGGACTGCCTGGAACTGTTTAGAAGCTTAAAGGGCGAAACCAGAATCAGGTCCGGTACAATTGGATTCTTAGTGGCAAACTGCCCAAATTAGTTAAACAAAGACCTTCTTATTCCGGTCTAAAATTAACCTTTTGGTTATCAAGCAGTATCAGCCAGGCCATATTATTTCTTTAAAAATCATAATTGTTAAATACATTTTTATTCTAAATTACAGAATTAATAAAGCTTAATCCGGGTTCCAGCAGTACAAGCATGAGTTTAACCGATTCTGAACAGCATCCTATTTCAACGCCACTAGAACAAAGAATACAAAACAAAATTGACGCAATAGCTTCGGTAGCCAATGACTTGCCCGGCGTCATCATTATTCATGATATCCGCAATTTGTCAGTGGTTTATATGTCGCCGCGCGGAACCCAAGAGTTGGGCGTGACCTTAGAAGAGCTTATCGAAATGGGACCGGATTACCACAAAAATTTCTTCAACCCCGAAGAATCGGAGATGTATGTGCCCCAGATGATTGGTTTACTCGAACGAAACAACAATCACGAAAGTCTGGCTTTATTTCAGCAGGTAAGAGGCCGGAATCAGCAAAACTGGACCTGGCATGCCTCCACTACGAAAATATTAATGTGGGACGATGCCGGAAAACCGCTGTTATTAATAAGCATAGCCATCCCCATTGATACAAAACACCATATTTCGGCAAAAGTGGGGAGGTTACTGGAAGAGAATAATTTTCTGAGAAAGCATTTTCACCAATTTTCGCAACTCTCTAACAGAGAAAAGCAGATATTAAAACTGCTGGCGATGGGGAAAAGTGCTACGGAAATTGCGAATGAATTATTTATTGCCACAGCTACTGCCGAAACGCACCGACGGAACATCCGGCAAAAATTAAATGCCGAGTCGGCCTATGAGCTTTCGCAGTATGCGCGGGCCTTTAACTTAATTTAAAATAGCGGTAAATATTAAGTTACTGGCATGATGCTTGAATTTATAAAATCAGGTGAGACTGTTAAATCCGCACCTGCCAACGCTCATGAAAAAGTTTTTTATTGCAGCCGGGTTACTGCTTGGTGTAACCCTGACCTTACCTGCCGCCGCCCAGTTATCGGTTATAAATATTAGCAGCCAGCCCGTTTGGGGCCCGGTCGGATATGATTACGTAGAATATTATTACTTGCCGGATATTGATATTTATTACCATGTCCCGACGCAGCAATATGTATACTTTGTAAACCGGCATTGGGTGTACTCCCGCGTTTTGCCACCGCATTTGCGTTATTACGATTTTTACCGGGGCTACAAAGTAGTTATGAATGAACCGCGCCCCTACCAATACCACGACCGTTATAGGAGAGACTACGGACATTACCGCGGCAGAATGGGCCAGCCCGTAATCCGCGATAGCCGCGATGCCCGTTACTTTGGCAATTTAGGCCACCCGCAATACAACCAGCCCCGCTACGCTACCCGGGACCAAGACTACCGGCGCGACCAATACCGTAACCGGCCCGAGCCGTATTACCGCCGGCAAAAGGACCGGATAGACAACAGGCCACGGGATGAACGCTATGATTCTGATAACCGGTTCCGGAACGACTCCGATAATCGTTACCGCAACGACCCTAATAACCGCTTCCGCGATAATGATAACCGGTTCCGCGATAATGATAACCGGTTCCGGAACAAACAACGTGATCAGAGGCAGGAGGGTAATCGCAATAGCCGGAGCCGGCATTGGGAAAGATAATAAAGATTCGTTTTAACGCGCCTTCGTTATAAAAGCCAGGTGGTTTGCCTGGTTTTTCTTTACCCTGCTTAAATAGTCTAATAGCTTTTATATCAACTCTCATAAGAGCTATACCATATAAAACATAAACCGCTTTTTGCCTCCATCTCCTGGGTCTGTGCCCTGACCTAGAGTATATACACAAATCAAGAGGAATGAGCGAGGATGTGGAGCGAGCGTTTTTTTATGGCAGGCAGTAAATCCATTTGGTACTAGTAACTAAAAGATGCTTCCTATTTTGCCGCCGCTATTTTTAGCAGCCTTACCTTGTAAACAATATAGCCCGATATTTATGGAATAATAAACCCAGCGCATCTATCAGGTACCCGGTTAGCCTTAGTATCCGGAGTTTGAAGCCAGTCTTCCTTTCCAAATCAGATGCCATGTTAAAAATATATTTTCTGCTATTGTTATTGCTGCTGGCTGGTTGCAGTAAGCAAAATAAGAAGTTGGGACTACCCAATACCATTACTATAGTTACCGAACGTTCAACGCACCATCCGGCATCTGTATCTTTTCAAAATGAGTTCGGCGATTACGAGCATTTATCTTTTAATAGCGACAGTATTAGCGGCCAATATTTACCTTTAAATATCAAGAGCCGGCATCCTGGCTTGCTTCAGGTTTCGCACGGCTCCCAAGTTCCGGCTTACCTGGTTACCGGCGATACTTTGCGGCTTATCCCTCCTATTCGGTATATTTCCAATTATGCTTACCAGGGTAAACGGCCCGGAGAAATAAATTTTTACCAGCTGCTGGACCAGAAATCGCTGGGCATGAACGCGGGCGATCTGATGGGAGTACACCGGGATGAAGAAGTCTTCCATCCCCGGGTTAAAATGCTCAATTATTTGGTTAATCAACGGCGGGCGCTTCTGCAACGGGTAAAAGATTCACTGGCGTTAAGTCCGGAGTTCGATAGGTTTATACAGAACGAAATAACTGCTCATTACTTAATAAGTTTATTAGCGCCCTTTTACCGCCAGCCTTATAAACCGCAACCACTCCGCCCAACTTACCTCGATACACTCGCCCATTTCTATTCTTCCGGATTTTTCAACCAGCACCATCTGGTTTTTTCTTCGCCGGGTTACCGCCGCAGCGTTATTTTTTATACCCGCTTTTTAAGCCGGGCCTCGCTGCAAACCCCAGCCGCCATGGAAACTTTATACCGAACCGCTCACGAAAAGTTCTCCGGGCAAACCCGCCAATATGCCTTGTTCTCGCTATTAAAAGAACACCTGCCGCAAAATCCAAACGTGGCGCCTTTCCTGGAACTGGGCAAAAAAGATATCACCTATAAACCTTATCGCCGCTACCTCGATAGTTTGGCTACCCGACCAAAAATATTAACCAATAACCCCCAACTGTTAAATAATGCGCTTACTACTTTAAAAGGCGAGAAAATTACCTGGCAGGAATTATTGGCCCGTAACCGGGGCAAGGTAATGTACGTGAATTTCTGGGCCAGTTGGTTCGACCTCAGTTTAGACCAATTAGTTCTTTCGCAACAACTGCAAGCCCGTTTAAAAGAGAGCGAAGTGGTTTTTGTTTACCTGTCGGTCGACCGGCCCAAAGATAAAGTCCAGTGGCAGCAAACCATTCGGGCGCGCGGGTTAACGCAATCCAACAACCAGCATTATCTTATAAACGATCAGTCGCCTTTAGCTACGTTTATTACCGGAAAAAAAGATGGCTTCCCTTTGTTAAATTATCTGCTCATTAGCAAAACCGGTCAGGTTGCCGCCATTAAGGCCAGGCCTCCCGGCGATCCGGAACTCCAAAACGATATCACGACCCTACTGCATAAAGAATAGTCTCAACCTCCTGTTATTATCTTATCACCAAAAGCGTTCCGGCATAAAACTTAGTATGGTAATCTGCCGTTGGCAAGGTTGCTTTTCTATGCCCCGGAAAAATTAAATTCAGTCTTATATTAATATTTATATAAACCCCTGCCTACCAAACCGCCGTTAGAGGAATCATTTAAACGTTACTATTTATGAAAACTACTCTCATCCGGGCGCACGAACGCGGACTGAAAGACCTGGGCTGGTTGCAAAGCAACTTGTCGTTTAGTTTTTCGGGTTACCAAAACCCGGTACGGCAGGGCTTTGGCTTGCTTAAAGTTTTTAACGACGATTTTGTAAAACCCGGCCATGGTTTTGGCCTGCACGCCCACCTGAACATGGAAATAATTTCTATTATGCTGCAGGGCCAGATGAACCACAAAGATAACCTAGGCTACACCGAAGTAGTAGAAAAAGACTGGGTACAGATAATGAGTGCCGGCAGTGGGCTGCGCCACGAAGAGCACAATGTAGGCGCAGAAGAAGTAAATTTTCTGCAAATCTGGATAGAACCGAAACTCCAGAATATCATGCCCCGTTACCAGCGCCGGCAGTTTCCGGAAGCCAAGCGCCTAAATCAATTGGTAACCATTGTAAGCAACGAAGAAGGTCAGGCCCACTGCTGGATAAACCAAAACGCCCGCTTAAGTTTAGGTTATTTTGAGGCAGGCCAAAAAGTAACGTATGCTTTAAACCCGCTTAACCGCTGCGTATTTATTTTTAACATTAGCGGCCAGCTAAACATCTCCGACGAAACCCTGCACCAGCGCGATGCGATGGGGCTCTGGGAAACCGATATCTTTACCATTACCATAAACGAAGAAAGTCGTTTTTTGCTCGTAGACGTGCCCATTAACCATTAAAAAAGCCACCGTGGCAGGTGGCTTTAAGATTTGAATATTTTTTAGAGAACTGTACGCTTATTGTTTCGGTTTATCTACCATGCCGTCATTATCGCTGTCGCGGGCGCCTTTATCAGCATCGGTTTTTTCGTAGGCATCATCCAGCGTTTCCATATTCGAGGAGTCGGTGCTGGTGGGCTGATGGCCCGAAACGTTATGTTCGTTCGGGTTTTTATCTTTCGCGTCGCTTTCTTCCACATTGGTTTCGCCGGAATCAGTACCGGTGCTGCAAGCGCCTACACCGCAGCCCAACACCAGCGCAAAAGCCATTATCTGTATTTTCTTTAATAAAATTTTCATAGTTTATAGGTTAGTTAATTTACTCTAAAATAACTGTACCGCATTTAGTCCGGAAAAGATGCTGTTATCTTATAAAAGTTAATTCCGTAGTTTACGCAAGGATTTATGCTTTAGTTAATGCTAACCCGTTATAGCAAACCCAACCAGCAGAAAATCGCTTACTGAATTTTATTATCTATTTTTGCGCCGGCAACCAGCAACGGTATACGCAGCAAAGAAAAACACATGGCTAAAAGCAAAAAACCTGTGGGCAAAAGACCTACTACCCGGAAACCGGCAAAAAAAAGTTTTGACCGCCGCGGCCTTTTACGCCAATTGCTGATTATTTTTTTGCTGAGTTTTTTTATTTCTACTGCGCTGATTATTTATTTATTTGGCATGACCGACAATTTTTTCTCCCGGCTGTTCTGGTGCATCCTGGTTATATTTTTATTTATAGCTATTATGGTGCTGGGCATTATACCCGTTATCAACTACTTCGGCAACAAGTGGCTAAAATGAGTATCTTTGTAAAATATTTAATCCTACTGCTCGGCTGTGGAAAACGCTCAACTGCATATTAAAAACATGGTTTGCCCGCGTTGTATCAGTACCGTTACGCGGGTACTGACCGAGGCCGGTTTGCCGGTTGCAGAAGTTACGTTGGGCGAAGCGAAGCTGGCGGCACCCGATGTTAACCTCGATTTTGATGCTTTGAACCAGGCCTTGCAGCAGGAAGGCTTCGAACTGATTTACGACCGGGAAAAGCAACTTTCCGAGAAAATAAAAAACCTGCTCATCCATTATCTCGAACATTTCCAGACGCACTACGAACCCGTTACGACCTCGGTATTTCTTTCGGAAAAATTAAACCTGCCTTATCAGCAGTTAAGCAAGGTTTTTTCGCGGCAGGAAGGTACCACCATCGAAAAATATTTTATCCGCCTGAAAATTGAGAAAGTAAAAGAGCTACTCAGCTATAATCAGCTTACTCTGAGCGAAATCGCGTATCAGCTAAAATACAGCAGTGTACAGCACCTGTCTAACCAGTTCAAAAAAGTAACGGGGCTGTCGGTGAGCGATTATAAAAGCGGCGCAGCGGCTACCCGCACTTCGCTCGATTCTTTAATTTAGAAAAAATTCCGGTTAATAGAAGCCGGCAATAGCACCGGCCAGGCGCAATCCCAAACTGCTGCCAAAATTATTTATTTAAACTCACTTGGGTTTGAAAAAAGGTGCAACGAGGAAGGCTGTTATTTTTCCGGGAACCGGTTCTGAAAGTAACAGGAGCTCTCTTAAAATTTAAAATCCCGCCTTTATTCTAAAAAAGAGAAAGCATTTTACCCTTTTTACTTAAGATTAACATTCCCACATTCAATTTATTACAGCAAAAAATATTCGCAAATATTTTGGCTTAAATTTTGCAACAACTTAGATACTTCCTATTTTACACCAAAGATACCCCGTTCAGTATTTCAAAATTTACGTAAAAAGGTTTATATGATAAAACAGCTACCCGCATGATTACTTTTAGATTAAATAAAATATGGCTCTTATCTGCTTTCCTTCTACTGGGGGTAGCCGCCTTGGCCCAGGACACAAAGCCTAGCCATGCATCAGGGCCTGCGCATGCGCACAAATCCAACCACGGCGGTGTTGTAAAATCGGCCGGCGATTACCACATAGAATTAGTAACCAAATCCAACCAGTACTTAATTTATTTACTCGATGCCGGCGAACACCCCATTAGTCTGAAAGGGGTAACGGGTTTAGCCATACTACGCGACGGCGACCGGACGGTACATACCCAAACGCTTACGCCCACTTTTAATACCCATTTTGTTTTACACACCAATGGCACAGCTCACAGCGCGGTTATTGTTAATTTTATGGTAAACAACCAGAATATTACCGCTAAATTTGAGAAAACCGGTTCGAGCGCCATGATCTTTTTCTGCCCGCAGAAATGCACAGGCAGCGACAGCAATATTGCTGGCATCTGCCCCAAGTGCGGTACAGCCCTCGCAGATCGACGATTGTTGGCAAAGGAATAATTTTGCCTTTAAATTATTTATTGTTTATCTAATTCAGGAAACGTATACCAAATACTTTACTCCTTCTCTTCATAAATTTGCCTGGGTTATGGAGTCCTTTATATAGATGTTCGCCTTTTTTAGCGCCGATTATTTCAGCAGCATCTGTAGTACCTTAGTTTAGTCCGGCTTAACCCTGGCTCGGGAGTGTCTATCGCGTATTAGCTGCTGACATTGGGGAAGCAGCCGCATTAAGCTATTTTCTTTGTTATAGCATTGGTTAAAAGTAAGCAACACTATATATAATAGAGAGGGCAACTCTTTATTCATGTTCTTCTGGGTGTATTAGCTGCTTAACCATTAACCGTAAGAACTATGAGAATTATTTTCGTCTTAGTCCTGATTATATCATTCGCTCATAATTCAAAATCCCAAACATTGGATTTTTCGACTTGGAAGCAAGATTCTTTACCAACCGGTAAAAGGTTAAGTTATGCTAACTTATCATCAAATAACTGGATTTTCGTTAAAAAGGGAAACAAGGTAATAATAGAAGAAAATAACTTTAAAAGTGATAAAGGAGATGAATTACCATTTACCAAGGAATTTATCGCCAAAAACTTAGAAGAGATTGAAGGCAACCGTTTTGTTAAGGAGGTTGAAAAAGGTTTCTTAATAGGGCTGAATCATGGAGAATTTGGTGGTGGTCTTTTATTCGTTTCGAATGATGGACTTACCTCTTATAAAATTGGCGAGTTTTTAAGAATTAAAGATATTTTTGAATGGAACTCAAGAATTTACGCAATAGAAGGACTTGCACATTTGGGTTCTTCAAATGGGCAAATCATTGAAATCTTTAAAGAGAATGGGAGTTGGAAGTATAAGACACTATCAAAACTGATTGAAGCACCAGCTTTAATTGCAAAAGCGAACAATCAACAGATAATAATAACGAGTCAGTATATTCTACGATTAACAGCTAATCTAGAAATTGAAGAAATATTAAAAGCACCTTTTTACTGGGGAGTACTATACCCCTCCTCAATCCATATCGAGAATAAGACGCTTTACCTCGCCATGAGACAAGGGGTGTTAGAAATTGAAAATTTTGAAACAACCCCAAAATACAGGTGGTACATAAAAAAATAGCTATAGAAAACACAACGTATACCAGGCCCTTCCATTACTGCGGGTTGGCATATAAGTGGCGCTAAAAATATCCATTATCTTCCGGCACAAACAATCCCAGTATATTATTACCCGCTCCTGCTACAATTTATACCATTCTATATTCTTCAGCGGTGGCCGGCGGCCTTCGTCTTTGGGGGCATAATTTTTAGCCAGGTAATCCAGAATTTCGGGTTCGGCTTTTCCCAGTTCCCACAAACCTTGGTTCTGCTGCATCCACCGGATGGTAGCCAGCCAGCCGTCGCGGGTAGCCCTTTTATCGGTAATGAGCTTCGGCGAATGGCACCGGACACAATTGGTTTTTACCAGCGCATAACCCGGCGCTTTTTTCAGGCCGGTTTCCTTATCTATTGAATCAGCCAGCAAAGTGGTTGGGGGTACAAATTTCTTTATTTTAATGGCTGCCTGGCGCGATAAACTCATATGCGCATATAAAACCAGAGCGCATAAAAAAATGAGCCCCACTACTGACCTCGCCCTCATCCTGGATATTTTATTATTTAAATTCACTTTCCGATACTATAGCATATATTTTACAAGTATTTTCTAATGCAGAGAAGGCTTCTATAGGTATTCCGGATGAAAGCGAAACGGTAAGTTACCTAGCTGCTGCTGGCTGTTTAGTGTTCGCTCCACCCAAAATAATCCGGATAACCGAAAAGTAATTTGAACTTTTCAACCCAAAACCTTTAACCAACTATACTACCTCCACCGCAATCCGGTGGCAGGCATTATTCAGGTAGCCGCCGGGATTCCAGGCCGGTACCAGCATGGGCTGCATCACGCCTTCGCTGTCGGTGGCGCGGGCCCACACTTCAAAATAACCTTTCTGCGGGAGTTTAACCTGGGTGGTCCATTGCTGCCAGCAGTTGCGGTTACGCGGGCCTTTTATACTACACTTCTGCCAGGTAGCCCCAAAATTGTACGAGATATGCATTTCCTTTATTTTCCGGTCACCGGCCCAGGCATGGCCCCGCAGTTCCAGCATTTTACCTTCCGGCAGTTGTGCCCCGGTTTTAGGATAGGTAATGAGCGATTTTACCGGCATGGCTTCTATAATGCGCATGTTCTCGTTAGTGGCCGTAATTTTAGCGCCCGGCGCAATCGTATTTTTGGGCAGCCGGTAATCCGCGCCGTTCATTTTGGCGCCGTCGTGTATTTTATTCCGGATAGAAATGCGGGTGAGCCACTTGCCGCTGGTAGAAGCCGGCCAGCCGCCAAAAATCAGGCGCAATGGATAACCGTGTACCACCGGAATATCCTGCCCGTTCATGGCCCAGGCAACTAAGGCTTCTTCTTCCAAAGCCTTGCGCATGGGCACCCCTCTGGAAATAGGCACTTCGTCTTTGCCGCTCAGGTGCTTATCCCGACCATAGTAACCAATATATACAGCATCTTTTTTTATACCGGCCGCTTCCAGCACATCGCGCAGGCGCACCCCAGTCCACTCGCAGCAGCCCACGCCACCGGTGGTCCATTGGTTGCCGTGGCCGGGCGGGTTATACTCGGCGCGGCCGTTGCCGGCGCATTCGTGCACCAACTGGTAGGTGTGGTGTTTAAACTTCTTTTTCAGATCGTCGAGGGTAAACACCGTTTGCTTTTCCACGGATTCGCCATCAATCGTCAACGTCCAGGTTTTCGCATCAATATTTTCGGGTATTAGGCCGTTGTTCCGGACAAAAAGCTTATTAGCGGGTGTTATGGCATCGTCGAGTAAGTGCGGTGGCGTTTCTATATTCCAGGGCTTATCGCTCAACACTACCAGGTCCGGATGCTTCTCCTTTAAACTGAAACCATCGCCAAGCGTTAACTTGCGGGATTCAGTATTAATGGCGACACTTCCTTTTACCAGAAAATTATTTCCCAAGGCCAGTCCCACCAGCCCCAATCCACTTTTTAATAAGAATTGCCGCCGGCTTTTCTTTACTTCATCATTTGCCATCTTGCGATAATATATTCTATTTAAATCGGTTAAACCTGCTAAATCTAATTTTTACCCGATTAAATAAGTTTAAGATAAATGGATAACTAAATTTTATTTCCAAAGAACCACACCTACTCCTAATGCCACCATAAGTACCCATTCCCGGCTAATATAAAAATTATTCTCTTTCTTCTGCAAATAGCCGTGGTTATAGATAATGTGCATTAGCGGGCCGCGTGTATGCCAAGTCCGAAGCTAAGCTAGGGTTTGGCATACATTGGGTCGGGCATTGTGCTTCTTTTTATTTTATTATTTGGTTAATATAATTTTGAGCTTCAATAAACTCTTGATAGCTCTTTTCGACCTGCTCGACATTCATTCCAATAATATTTCTATTGTCAATTGGTCTGAATGAACTTTTAAACTCTTCTAGAGCCTCATTAGGCCAATTAAACGCATTTTCTTTTAAGACTTGTGCCACTTCCTTAATGCTATAAATCCCCGATGACAATTCAGCACCTAAACCTCGCCAATCCTCAATATCCTTTGAAGCAAAGCAAATCTCCATCAATTCTTTTACCTCCTTTGGCAGGTCTGTTCTTTTAAGGATAGCGGGAGCCCGGTCTTCCTTGTATGGATAATATTCTACCCATTCAGTTGCTGAATCTTTATTATAATAAAAGTTAATCCAGCCAGTTTCATCAGTACTTACTTTAGTTAGCTTTTTCTTGTACTGCTCCTTTTCGGATGGAATAGTGATAAAATACATTTAGCTTTTTTGCATAGTGTCCAACTAATGAATAAACCAAATATTACTTACAGGCTTCCGGGTATTTTTTCCGGGCGTGCTAAATTTGGGATATCCTGTTTTAAAACGAAAACTGAATAATTATAAGTATCGCTTTTCGTTTTAAACAGAAAGAAATAAATCCTTTTAAACCTATATATTTGCCTTTTAGTCAGATTATATTATTATCCCAGAACCCCTTATGAAAAAACTCTTTATTACGCTTTTTTTACTTTGCGGCGGGTTGCTTGGCCAGGCGCAAAGCAATAAGCTAACGTTTACCGAGTACGATTTGGACAATGGCCTGCACGTAATTTTACACCAGGACAAGTCTACCCCGATTGTGGCGGTTTCGGTGATGTACCACGTGGGCTCTAAAAACGAACAGCCCGACCGCACCGGCTTTGCCCACTTTTTTGAACACCTGATGTTCTCCGGCACCGAAAATATTGCCCCCGGCCAGTTTGCGAACCTGGTGCAGCAAGCCGGCGGCGAGCATAATGCCAATACCACCCAAGACCGCACTTTTTACTACGAAGTACTACCCTCTAACCAATTAGCCCTGGGCTTGTGGCTCGAAGCCGAACGGATGCGCAGCGCCAAAATCGATAAAGCCGCCATCGACATTCAGCGCGGGGTAGTAAAGGAAGAGAAAAAGCAGCGGATCGACAACCAGCCCTACGGTACCATTCAGGAAAAAGCTTTTGCCAATGCCTTTACCGCTCACCCCTACCGCTGGGTACCCATTGGCTCCGACCAGTATATTGATCAGGCCACCCTGGAAGAATTTATTGATTTTTATAAAACCTATTATGTACCCAACAATGCGGTACTGAGTATTTCGGGCGATATTGATATTAACCAGACCCGGCAGCTCATCCAGAAATATTTTGGGCCTATTACCCGGGGCACCCGCCAGATTAATCGCCCCAATGTGCAAGAACCCCAGCAAACCGCCGAAAAGCGCGAAATTGTTTTCGATGAAGTGCAGTTGCCGGCCGTGGTGCAGGCTTATCACATACCCAAGCAAAACTCGCCGGATGCTTACGCCCTTTCGATGCTGACGGCCCTGCTGACCGGCGGCGAAAGCGCCCGCCTGACCAAAGCACTGGTAGACCAGCAGCAAATAGCCGCCTACGTGGGGGCCATCCCGATGCAACTCGAAGATCCGGGTTTGTTTCTGATGTTTGCCGTAGCCAACCTGGGCAAAGAACCCGAAGCCTTGGAACAAGCTGTTGATGCCGAAATTGAACGCGTAAAAAAAGAACCTTTAACGGAACGCGAGTTTCAGAAGCTGCGCAACCAGGTAGAAACCGGCCTGGTGCAACAATACACCACCAACCTGGGCGTGGCCGAACAACTGGCTAATTTTTATATGTTTTACAACGATACCAACCTGGTAAACACCGAGCTGCAGAAATACCTGAACGTTAAAAAAGAAGATATTACCCGGGTAGCCAACCAATATTTAACGAAAGAAAACCGCGTGGTACTGCATTATCTGCCCCGGGCTAATCAACGCTAATTTATCTCTGAATTACCATGAAGCATATATATATTACATTATTAGCCCTTGGCCTGAGTTTGCCGGCGGCTTTTGCGCAAAAACAAACCCCTCCTCCCCCGGGCCCGGCTCCTACTATTAATATCGGAGAGGCGGAATCTTTCGATTTAAAAAATGGTCTGAAAATTTATGTAGTAGAAAACCATAAAATACCAACGGTTTCAATTTCGCTTATCCTGGACAACGACCCGATTATACAAGGCGATAAAAATGGCTACGTAGATTTGACCGGTACTTTGCTGCGCACCGGCACCAAAACCCGCACCAAAGAACAACTCGACGAAGAAATAGATTTTATCGGGGCGGAGCTGGCCACCTTTGGCGGCGGCCTGAATGCGACTGCGCTGAAGAAACATTTGCCTAAATTATTTCAGTTAACCTCTGATGTATTGCTGAACCCGCAGTTTAAGCAGGAAGAGCTCGATAAACTTAAAACCCAATCGCTTTCAGCGCTGGCTTCGGCCAAAGCTAATCCCAACCAGGTAGAAAGCATGGTGCGCAATACCCTGCTGTTCGGCAAAAACCACCCGTACGGCGAAGTGCTCACCGAAAAAACCATCGAGAATATTACCCTGACGGATGTTCAGAACTATTACAATAATTATTTCCGGCCCAATGTGGGTTACCTGGCGATAGTAGGCGATGTAAATACCAAAGAGGTTAAAAAACTGGTAAAGAAATATTTTGGCCCCTGGAAAAAAGGCAATGTGCCGCAACAGAACGTACCGGCCGCCGCTCCGGTTAACGGCACCCGCGTGGCCATTGTCGATCGTCCCGGCGCGGTACAATCGGTAGTTTCTTTTTCGAATATTGCCGATTTAAAACCCGGCAGTGCCGATGCCATTCCGGCTACCGTGATGAACTCAATTTTGGGCGGACCTTACTCCCGTCTGATGAATAACCTGCGCGAGAAACGAGCCTATACCTACGGCGTTTATTCGCAGTTGAGCCCCAACGAACACACCAGTCAGTTTAATGCTTTAACAAGTGTGCGTACCGCCGTTACCGACAGCGCCGTAGCCCAGATGATACTGGAACTGTACCGGATGCGGGCCGGGGAGCCCGAAGCTACCGAACTGCAGCGCGCCCAGAGCCTGGTGTCAGGTTCGTTTGCCCGCTCGCTGGAGTCGCCGCAAACCGTGGCGTTGTTCTCTATTAATACAGCCCGCTACAAACTGCCCAAAGATTATTATGCCAACTACCTTAAAAACGTGGCAGCAGTAACCCCGGCTGCTGTGAAGCAGGTAGCCGAAAAATATATTACTCCTACCAATGCCTATATTCTGGCCGTAGGTAACGCCGATTACATCGAGCGGCGCCTGGCCCGGTTTGATGCCGATGGCGCCTTAGAATATTACGATGTAAACGGAAACAAAGTAGACCGGGCCTCTTTGGAAGTACCGGCTGGCATGACCGCTCAGAAAGTATTGGACCAATATATTACGGCTTTAGGAGGTCGGACTAACCTGGAAAAAATAAACGATGTAACCATTACCAGTACCATCAGGTCGCCGCAAGCGAGCCTCACCATGACGCAAATTCAGAAAGGTACCGATAAAATTTACCAGTCTCTGAAATACGGGAGCAACGAGGTACAACGCACGGTAATCAACGGCACCAAAGGCAAAGCCCTGAGCGCCGACCAGAACCGCAACCTGACAGCCGATGAAGTACGGGAACAAAAACTTAAATTAGCCCTCACCAGCATCCTGAACCTGGATAAATTTGGCATTAAGAAAAACCTGCTGGGCATGGAAAGAATAAACGGCCGGGCAGCTTACCGCCTGGAATTAACCATGCCCAACGGCAAACGCACCATTTATTACATCGATTCGGAAAGCGGCTTAAAGTTACGCGAAATGGAGATTGAGGAGACTAATATTGGTAACGCTACTCAAACCACCGATTACGGCGATTATCGCGAAGTAAACGGCGTAAAAATACCGCACCGCATGATACTGCATGCCGGTCAGCAGGGTGTTTTAACCGAAGTGCAAAAGGTAGAAATAAACAAAAACGTAAAAGATGATGCTTTCAAAATTTAAGAGCAACATTAATTAATATTAAACAAAAAGGGATGTGTCAGCATCCCTTTTTGTTTTAGAACCTATCAAGGACTGTTATTACCAATCGCAAAATATTCCGGAACAGGTTTTTAAAATAAACGCCCCTGCACCGGCTGCAGAATAATTTGGGGCTTGTCCAGGGCAATGCCATACGTTTGTTTTAATCGGTCGAGGAAGTAACTGATTAAAACCGGCGCATGATTAATATCCGGCTGATGAATAAAGAAATAAAGCTTTTGCAGTCCCCAATCAAACCAGGTATTCAGCCTGGCTACCCAATCGTCGATGCGGGTATAATCCGTAGGATGCAAACCATTTCCGACAAACCGGATAAAAGCCGTGGCATTGGTTAAGCGCATGTGCAATACATCGCGACGACCGGCCACATCGGTAATTACCGTTGCCAAGTTATAAGCTTCCAATAGGACCCATAATGCTTCCGACTTTACATTTTGCCGAAACCAATCTTCTTCCCGCAACTCCAATGCCAACGGAAAACCACGCGGAAAACTATCCAAATAACGCATCAGGCTGTCTAATTGGTTTGGGCCGAAAGTAGGAGGCAACTGTAAAAAGCTACAGCCCAAGTGCTCTTCTAAACCTTGCAAACTATCGCAGAAATTTTTGGTAATGGTCTCGGTATTTTTCAGCTGCAACTCATGGCTGATAACCTGGGGCAGTTTAGGACAGAAAGTAAAGTTTGGGGTTACAGTTTCGCGCCAACGGTTAATGGTTGCAGCATCTGGTATCCGATAATGCGTTGTGTTTAACTCGATGGTATTGAATTGTTTACTATATAATTCTAACTGGTCCGCGGCTTTGGCGCCCGCCGGGTAGTAACTGCCTAACCAAGGCTTGTTGTTCCAGGTGGGGCAGCCCACATAAACTTCCGGTTTTAGATAAGCAAGCCGATTCGATGCTTTTAAAACCTCGGCTGTACCGACAGCATCCGGAGGTAACACAAACCTGATTGCCTGAATAGAATCTACTCGCCCGAAATCCATTATAACAGTCTCAAAATGCTCTTTTTGTAGGTTAATATAGTATTAAATCAGGACAAAATAAAGCCGTGCCAAACACTTTAGTATAAATACGTATTTAAGCGGTAATAAATACTTAATTTATTAAATTTTAAAAAATATTTTGAGACGTAAAAATATTAAGTTTTATAGATATTTTAATTTGTAGCTACAAAGGTAAAAATTGCTTATACAGCCTAGAATCAAAGATTTTTTATGCAATTACAACCCTTTTAAACGCTTATCTTTTTTGTGTCGTGTTACCTACGCGCCAAACCACATCGCTCGTCCTAGGGCTTCTAAATTAGTTTTTAAGAAATCTCTTCGTAATTTTGCCCCACACCAATAGATGAACACATGCGTATTACGAAATTACACTATGTATTCAGCTTTATTTTTATCTTATTTATCGGCCTGAGCGAACCAGGCTTTGCTCAAAAAAGAAGCAAAATTCAGAAGGGACTAGCCACGTGGTATGGTAGCCAATATCACGGCAAAAAAACCTCCAGCGGCGAAGTTTATAACAAAAACCGGATGACTGCTGCACATCCCACGCTCCCTTTCGGCACCAGAGTAAAAGTTACAAATCCTATTACCAAAAAATTTGTAATTGTCCGGGTAAACGACCGGGGGCCATTTGGCAACAAACAACGGATTATAGATTTATCGGAAGCGGCCGCCCGCAAAATCAAAATTCACCAGGAAGGCGAAGCCCGGGTAACCGTAGAAGTACTATCGGTTAGTTATTTAATGGAAGTAGACAAAGACAATTTACTGGCCCAGGTTCCGGTTTCTGCCCCCGAAAATACCTCTGATACAACTATCATTCCTACCTACCTGGTACAGGCTAGCGCTATTCCGGGTTTGCCCCTACAGAAACCGCAAATACGGAGCGCCCAGGCGGCATACGAGTCCAAAGTTAACCCGGCAGCAGAAGGAGAACAATTTGCAAGCGGGGTTGAGGACGAAGCATTAGAATCTCAATCTGGCAAAAAAGGCATTAACACCTTTGTGAGGCATTTATTCGGGGCCTCTTAACTCAGCAAAAATAACCACCTGCTACAGGTAAGATTAAGATAAAGATAAATAAAGCAATACATAAAATAAGCCCGGCTATGCGCAATAGTCGGGCTTATTTTTTTTAGCGCGGCCAGCCTGCCGGTATTTTGAGGCAAATTTCTGATAGCTTTCGGAAGAAATCCGTTCCGGTTTATAATGTATTTTAGTTTATAGCCGGAAATAAGATTTAGGGGCCAAGTTTGATACTACTTAAATTTAGAGTAGGGTGATTTTACGAAAATTTACTTATATTTTCCTCTGATTAATATTCATCACCAACATGCAAAACACCGACCCGCGCGTAACCGCATATCTTCAGCATGCTGCCCCGTTTGCCCAACCAATTCTAACCCATTTGCGGCAGGTTGTGCATGCGGCCTGCCCCGAGGTTACCGAAACCATTAAATGGGGGTTTCCAAACTTCCAGTACAACGGCATTGTATGCAGTATGGCTGCCTTCAAAAATCATTGCACCTTTAGCTTTTGGAAAGCTTCTTTGCTTTCTGATCCGCATCATTTGTTTAAGGCTGTGGGTAATACCGCCATGGGACAATTTGGTCAAATAAAATCATTAGCCGACCTACCATCCGATGAAACGCTGACGGCCTATATTCAGGAAGCAGTAAAACTGAATAAAGAAAAAATTAAGAGCATTCCTAAGGCAAAACCAGCCGTTACACCTGAACTTATCGTGCCGGCGTATTTCCTGGAGGCTTTAAACCAAAACGATAAAGCACAAGATACTTTCGAAAAATTCAGCTATTCGAACAAAAAAGAATATGTAAGCTGGATTACCGAAGCTAAGAGCGAAGAAACCCGGCAAAAAAGAATAAATACCGCCTTAGAGTGGCTGGCCGAAGGGAAAGTACGCAACTGGAAATACCAGAAAAATTAACTTCGGGTTTAGTCGATCCTTATCAATTTACCTTTTCATGAATTCGGGAAAACTTCAAAACATCTGAATATTTTATATGTTACTTTTTTAAACCGAAATAAAGATGAAACTCAAAAACATTATTGCTTTACTCGCCCTGTCGCTGGTTTTGGTGCAGGCAAAAGCCCAGAAAGCTACGCCCGACCAATTGGATACCAAGAAAGGGCCCTTAACTATTCAGCCGGTGCAACATGCGGCTACCGTATTAAAATGGGATAACAAAACCATTTACGTAGACCCGGCCGGAGGCGCCAACCTGTTTACCGGCTTGGATGCGCCCGATTTAATTTTGATTACCGATATTCACGGCGACCACATGGACCTGAAAACGCTGGAAGCCATTAACACCTCTAAAGCGACGCTGGTAGTGCCGCAGGCTGTGGCCGATATGCTGCCGGCGGCTCTGAAGCCCAAGGTAGTTGTGTTGGCCAACGGTGCCAAAACCACCAAGTTTGGCGCTACCATCACTGCTATTCCCATGTATAATCTGCCCGAAACGGCCGACTCCCGGCACCCCAAAGGGCGCGGCAACGGTTATGTCATAAACGTAGGCGATAAAAATATTTACTTTTCCGGCGATACCGAAGATATTGCCGAAATGCAGGCACTGAAAAATATTGATGTGGCGTTTGTGTGCATGAACCTGCCCTACACCATGGATGTGAACCAAGCGGCCCAGGCTGTGTTGGCATTTAAACCCAAAGTGGTTTACCCGTATCACTATCGCGGTCAGGATGTAAACGTTTTTAAAAGCCAGGTGAACGCCGGCGACAGCAAAATTGAGGTACGGCTGCGGAACTGGTATCCCGGCACTTAAAATTAGTAATGGCCTCTTATAGCATAAAAAACCAGCCAAACGGCTGGTTTTTTATTTTAAATTTGGGGATAAAACTTAATATTTCAGGTAATGGGTTGCTTTTTAAAATATACCTTAAAAGTTGAGCCTTTTCCTTCTGTGCTATCTACCGTTACGTAACCGCCGTAATTTTCTACAATCCGTTTTACAATATACAAGCCAATACCGCTGCCTTCTACGTGCGTGTGAACGCGCCGGAACATGGAGAAAAGCTTATGCTGCTGATCGGCCCGGATACCCAGGCCATTATCAGAAACGGTTAGGGTAATATATTCTTCTTCCTGAGCCGTAGAAATAATTATTTCGGGTTTCCTTTTTAAATCGCGGTATTTAATGGCATTCGAAACCAGGTTATACAAAATGCTGCGCAGGTTTTTGCGGGCGTAAACAATTTCCGGTACGGCGAAGTCGGTTTTAATGCAGGCTCCGGATTCCGCTATCATCGCTTGGATATCCTGTTTTACATCGGCCAGTGTCTCGGCAAAAGAAAGATTTACCTGGTCTTGATTTACTTCCTTCTGTACCCGGGTAATATTGGTTAAATCAACAATGGTGCGTTTTAATTTATTAATTGACTCCCGTAGCAATTTCAAAACAAATTGTTCATCGGGGGTCAGACGCGCGTACATATTGTACATCATGTCGTTGGTGAGTCCCTCTAAATTAGCAATAGGCGCTCGTAAATCATGCGAAGCGGTGTATACAAAATTATCCAGGTCGGTGTTGGTCCGGCGCAATTCTGTATTGGTGCGACTTAGTTCTTCGTTGGTTTGCATTAACTCTTTCCGGCTGAAAACCAATTCGGTTACTTCTATGGCAAAAACCAGTACCGCATCTACCTCCCGTTCCTGGTTAAACAAAGGCTGGTAAACCAGGTTAAAGTAGCCCGTTTGCCGTTTACCGCTTACTTCTTTACTGATAGCTACTTCTTTGCCCACAAATGATTTTCCACTGGAGATTACCTGGCCTATCTGCTCAAACAAACCCGGTCCTTCTAAATCCGGATGCGCTTCGCGGACACTTTTGCCGGGCAGTACCTGGTTACCCAACATTTTGCGGTAAAATGGATTGGCAAAAATATAGGTCTGATCGGTGGCCTGGATAAGGGCTACCAGGGCCGGCACTTCCAGGAATATTTTTTGCAGTAATTCTGCATTCTCTTTTATCTTCTGCTCTGCTTCTTTTCTTTCGGTAATATCAATTACAGAACCGATGTACCCCATAAACTTGCCGGCGGCGTCGAAGCGCGGGGCGGCGTTGGTAACCATCCAACGGTAAACACCATCTTTCCGTCTTAAGCGGTAATCTGCCTCAAAGCTGGTATGGTTTTGCAGGGCTTGTTCATACACCAAACGCACCTTTTCCACATCATCCGGATGAACCGGATCTACCCAACCTTCATTTAAAGATATTTCGTTGGGGTTTCCGGTGAATTCAAACCAGCGCCAGTTTAAATAAGTTACCAGGCCTTCCTCATTGTTCAGCCAAATCATTACCGGCGCATTATCGGCCATATTCCGGAAGCGGGCCTCACTTTCCAGGATAGCCGACTGGGCCTGCCGCTCTTCAGTTACATCGCGAATCTCCAACACCATGTAGGCCAAAGTTCCTTGTTCAAACACCGGCGTTGCCGAACAGCTTACATTAAAAAAGGTACCGTCTTTCCGGATGAATACATCTTCGTGGCCCCGCAAAACCTTATTCTCTTTTAAGGCAATTCCCAGCGGGCATTCTGCCATCGGGTAAGGAGAGCCATTGGGCCGGTGGTGGTGCACCAGATTATGCAGCGGCTGCTCCTGCATTTCCGCGAAAGAGAACCCCGTCATTACTTCGGCCATCGGGTTCATAAAAGTGCAGTAGCCATCGGCGTTCATCATAAAAAGCGCCACCGTTGCGTTCTCGGCAATTGTATTGGTGATTTTGTGCTGATATTCCAGGGCAGCTTGCGTCTTTTTCTCCTCAGTCAGATCTTTTACCTCAATAACGGTAGCGATGGGAATGCCATCCTGAAAAATAGGGCTGGCGGCACACGTAACCGGGAAATAAGTACCGTCTTTGCGGATAAATACATCCTGGTGGGCCCGCACGAGGTTGTTGGTGGGTAATGCCCGGTCGATGGGGCATTCTTCCATCGGGTACGGCGTACCATCGGGGTGATGATGATGAATGAGATAATGCAGAGGCTTTTCCTGTACTTCGTCCATGGTAAAACCCGTCATGGCTTCGGCGGCCGGGTTCATAAAGGTGCAATAGCCTTTGTCGTTCATCATAAATAAGGCTACCGTAGCATTATCGGTAATGGTTTGCCGCACCTTGTTCGACCGCCGCCGGATACCCACCGACCAAAAAGCAAAAAATATTAATAAACTAATGACAGTTCCGCCGACCAGAATTATTTCGGGAATCTTACTGTTAACTTCAGCAGAGGCCGGCTGCGCCTTAAGTACCACCGTCCAGGTATTATTTGCCAGGTTAATTTTTACTTCTTTGGTTAAAGCTGCATTCCCGGATGTTTTTGCCTGTCTATTCCGGGGGCTGCGGGCATATAAAAGATGCTTATCTTCCTTAATAAGTCCATCATAAATCTGGATAGTAAACCTTTCGAAATCATCAGACAAAACATTATTCATTAAATCGCCGGCCCGGAAAGGACTATACACATATCCTTTAAGCAACCGCCGCCGGTCGGCTACTGATGCCGGCAATATTTCGTTCTGATAAACCGGCAGATACAATAAAAAACCCGGCTGCACGGCGGTGCTATCTTCCTGCACCAAAATAACCTTTCGGGATAAAACCGGTTGCCCGGTGTCGCGGGCCTGTTCCATGGCTTCACGGCGGATGGGTTCGCTGAACATATCAAAGCCAAAGGCGCGGAGGTTACGGCCGGAGAATGGCTCAATAAATACAATGGGGGTATAAATTGCACGGGGACCGGCGGGATGTATCGTATAATCCGGAAACCCTTCGGCCCGTACTCGCTGGATATGGGCTTGCAAGTTCTCCGGCCGGATTACTTCGGCAAAACCAATACCCTGAATGCCCGGATAACTCTCATAAACTTCCAGCGCTTGTATATAATATTTCCACTCGGTACGGTTAATTTCGTTGGAAGCAGTAAATAAAGCTTTTGCGCCTTTCAGTACCTGAACATAATGGCTGGCCCGGCGCTTAATCTGTTCCTCGGCCTGCGCAACCTTAAAGTTAAACCAACTTTTTAACTCTGCTTCCCGGCGTTGTTTCAGATAGAAATAACTAAAGATAGTTACACCCAGAAAAAACAGAAAAGGAATAAAGGCAAAAGAAAAATACTTAAACAAACGCTTAATGTCCGGCATTCAGAATTTTATATAAACTTCTAAATTAAGGCTTAATATGTAATATTCTAAGTCGGGGGCACAAAATATTTAGCCTGGCAGCTTTTACCAATGGTAATTTACCGCCAGGCTAAAAAACAATTTCTACACTAATGCTAATCCGGCATCTTCTACCGAGCTTCGGCAACAGTATTTAATACAAAGACCGGATAATACCTAACTCCAGGCCACGCAATTCGGCTAAACCTCTTAACCGGCCAATGGCCGAGTAGCCCGGGTTTGTTTTTTTGTGTAAATCATCGAGCATGCGGTGCCCATGGTCAGGCCGGAAAGGCATTTGGTAATCGGAACGGTTCTCGGCCCGACGACGGTTTTCTTCTTCTATCAGGGCGCGTACCACCGCGTACATGTCTACATCGCCGGTCAGGTGATCGGCTTCGTAAAAGGTTTCGGGTTGTTCCGGATCGCGTTTGGTACTGCGCAGGTGCACAAAATTAATCCGGTGGCCGTGCCGCTCAATCATACCAGGCAAGTCATTATCGGGCCGCACGCCGTAAGAACCGGTACACATGGTAAAGCCGTTGGCCGGCGAATCTACCACATTTAATAAAGCTACCAAGTCAGCTTCGGTACTTACTACGCGGGGCAAACCTAATATGGGCCGTGGCGGATCGTCGGGGTGAATGGCCATGCGCACACCTGTTTCTTCGGCTACCGGAATAATTTGCTGTAAAAAATAAGCTAAGTTCTGACGCAGTTCGGCATCCCCTACTTCTTTATAAGTATCCAGTACTAACTGAAACTCTTCCAGGGTAAAGCTTTCTTCGGAACCAGGTAAACCCGCAATAATATTTTGCTGCAGTTTTTTCTTTTCCTCTTCCGAAAGGGTTTCAAAATATTGGTGCGCGGCATCTACCTGTTCAGGTGTATAAGTTGCTTCGGCGCCGGGACGCTTTAAGATAAATAATTCGAATGCCGCAAAAGCCACCGCATCAAAACGCAACGCCTCCGAGCCATCTTCTACCACGTAGTTCAAATCGGTGCGGGTCCAGTCGAGCACAGGCATAAAATTATAGCAAATGGTATCGATGCCGCAGGCCGCCAGATTCCGGATAGTTTGTTTGTAATTTTCGATGCAGCGTTCCCGCTCCGGATGGCCGGTTTTAATATATTCGTGTATCGGTACGCTTTCTACCACCGACCAGCGCAAGCCACGGGGTTTGGCCGGGCTCACGGTTTCGTCTAACTCAATCAGGCGCTTGCGTTCCTGAATAGCCTCTACGGTCCAGACTTCACCGTTGGGCACCTGGTGCAGGGCAGTTACAATGCCCGTAGCGCCGGCCTGCCGGATATCCGATAAGGAAACCGGATCGTTGGGGCCAAACCAGCGCCATGTTTGTTCCATGCTCATATCTTAGAATTATTCGTGGTTGGTTGTTTTTTAAGAATTGCTGATTTTTAAATTACTTACCTATTAAACCCTGGCAAAAATATCTTTTAACCTGAATAATTTCTCTACTCTAATAGAATATATTTCCGGCAACGTTGCCAAACACCATTGTTTTACAAAATAAGTTTTACTAAATTTTAACCTGGTAAGAATTCGTAAGAATTACTGTTTTTAGGGTAAGCGTTTAATAGAAACAAAGCTAAGAAAACCTTTTAGCTATCAGACATTATTTCTACTAGCCAACTTCTAAATACTTCTGATTTATTCCTGCTTATGTATCCTTTTTTATACCTTTAGAACAATAAAATTCTTAAATTATATAATGTGCCTATTTTAAAATAACTAGCTTGAAAAGGAGAAATTTTATTCAATTAGCTTCGATGGGCGTTGGGGGCCTGGCACTGTCGCATATTCCGGTTTTCGGCAACCCGATTTCACCGGAAGTGGCACTGGAACCGATAGATGTGGCCCTTAAAAAACGGCTCGCCGATGCTGCCCTGAATGCTGCCAAATCCCAGGGCGCTACTTACGCCGATGTTCGCATTGGCCGGTACTTGCAGCAATATATTTTTACCCGCGAGAAACAAGTACAAAATATTGTAAACGCCGAATCTTACGGAGTGGGCATCCGGGTAATTGCCAACGGGACCTGGGGCTTTGCTGCCACCAACAACGTAACCGAAGCCGGACTTGCCCAGGCAGCCTCCCAGGCTATCGCTATTGCTAAAGCCAATGCCCGTTACCAGCAAGAGCCGGTACAACTGGCTCCCGTAAAAGGGATAGGCGAAGTTTCCTGGCGAACGCCCATTGTGCAGAATGCATTTGAGGTGCCGGTAGCCGAAAAGGCAGACTTATTGTTAGCTGCCAATGCCAAGGCTTTAGAGAACGGTGCCAGTTTTATTAACACTGCTCTTTTTCAGATAAACGAACAAAAGTATTTTGCTTCTACCGAGGGTTCTTACATTGATCAGGACATACACCGGATTTGGCCTACCTTCTCGGTATCGGCAGTAGACCGGTCGACCGGTAAATTCCGGAGCCGGGAAGCCCTGAGCGCCCCCATGGGTATGGGTTACGAATACCTGAGCAAACCAGGTCCAAAAATCGCCGGTCCGGCCGGCACTGGTTTGCAAGGCTATAACAAATACTACGATATTCTGGAAGATGCTGTCCTGGCGGCCAAACAAGCCAAAGCCAAAATCACGGCCAAATCAGTACAACCGGGTAAATACGACTTGGTGCTTGATCCAAACCACCTGGGCTTAACCATCCACGAATCGGTGGGCCACCCCCTGGAACTGGATCGGGTTTTGGGTTACGAGGCAAATTATGCAGGTACTTCCTTTGCTACCCTGGATAAGTGGAAAACCAAAAACTTTAAATACGGCTCTAAACAGGTTAACATTTTTGCCGATAAAACCCAGCCGGGTTCTTTGGGCTACGTGGCATACGACGACGAAGGCGTAAAAACCAAACGCTGGGATTTAATTAAAGACGGGGTACTGGTAAACTACCAGGCAATCCGCGATCAAGCGCATATTATTGGCGAGCCGGAATCGCATGGTTGCTGCTACGCCGACCACTGGAGTTCAGTGCAGTTCCAGCGCATGGCCAACATTTCGCTGGCGCCGGGTAAAACCAAACTATCCGTAGACGACATGATTAAAAATGTAGACAAAGGAATTTACATTTCCGGCCGTGGCTCTTTTTCCATCGATCAGCAGCGCTATAATTTCCAGTTTGGCGGCACCGTGTTTTACGAGATTAGCAAAGGCAAAATTGTGGGTATGCTCGAAGATGTGGCTTACCAATCGAACACCCAGGAATTCTGGAATTCCTGCGCTGCCATTTGCGACGAAAGCGATTATCGAATGTTCGGTTCTTTCTTCGACGGTAAAGGCCAGCCTGCCCAGATTAGTGCGGTATCGCACGGCAGTGCTACAACCCGCTTTAATGGCGTAAACGTAATTAACACCGCCCGGAAAATATAATTTGTTGGGCCGATTATGCTAAACCCAGTTTAAATATTGGCCAAATAATAAAATACCGGTTTAGGCCGGATTAATTAAAGCATAAAAAGATTAAGAATGTTGGTGGACGGTAGCGCCCCGACTATCGAGAAATAACATGGCAATATTAACGAAAGATGAAGCCCAGGCCATCTTAAAAAAAGTACTGAGCTACTCCAAATCCGATGAATGTGAAGCAAGCCTGAGCGGATCGGTTGGCGGTAATATTAGGTATGCCCGTAACAGTGTTTCTACGAGTGGTATGAATGAAGATACCTCCTTATCTGTGGAATCGCGCTTTGGCAAACGCGCCGGAGTAGCTACTGTAAACGTATTCGACGAAGAATCGCTAAAAAAAGTAGTGCAGCGGGCCGAAGAAATTGCCCGTCTTGCCCCGGAAAACCCTGAATATATTCCATTTCTAGGCCCGCAGACTTATTTACCAGCAAACGCACATTTTGCTACTACGGCCAATATTAAACCTGAATTCCGGGCCGAAGTAGCCGGGAAAAGCATTGAACTGGCTAACGCCAAAGGGTTAACAGCAGCCGGCTTTCTGGAAGACTCGAGCGGTTTTAGTGCTACCATGAACAACAAAGGCTTGTTTAATTACGGACAGAACTCGGGCCTGACTTTTTCGGTAACGGTGCGCACCGCCGACGGCACGGGTTCTGGATATGCCACCCGCGATTTTAGTGATGCTTCAAAATTTGAAACGGCCGAACCATCGCAAGTGGCCATTGCCAAGGCCTTAGGCTCGGCCCAGGCCAAAGCCATTGAACCCGGCAAATACACCGTTATTATGGAACCTGCCGCCCTGGTAGCCAACACCGATGCCAGTTTGCTTGGGGCTTTGTTCAACAGCCTTTCGGCCAGGCCGGCTGATGAAGGCCGAAGCTTTCTGTCTAAAAAAGGTGGAGGGAATAAATTAGGTGAGAAATTGTTTGACGAACGGATAACCGTTTATTCAGACCCAAACAACGCCGAAATACCTTCGCTTACCTGGGACGAGGATGGACGCCCGCGTGAAAAAATAACCTGGATTGAGAAAGGAGTAGTTAAAAACCTTTTTACTACCCGTTATTGGGCGCAAAAGCAAAATATTCAATCTATTCCTACTCCGGGTGGTTTTATTATGCTGGGCGGTACCCAAAGCGTAGACGACATGATTAAATCAACGGACCGGGGTATATTGGTAACGCGCCTGTGGTACATCCGCCCCGTAGATCCGCAAACGCTGCTCTATACCGGTCTTACCCGCGATGGTACTTTTTACATTGAAAACGGCAAAATCAAACATCCGGTAAAAAATTTCCGCTTCAACGAGAGCCCCATTATTATGCTGAACAACCTGGAGGCGCTGGGCAAACCGGTACGGGTAGGCGGCAACCTAGTACCACCCATGAAAATTCGTGATTTTACCTTTACCAGTTTATCCGACGCTGTTTAATTTATAGCCCTTTTACAGAAAGCCATTCTCGCTTTAATTGGCCAGGATGGCTTTTTGTTGAAGCATTTGTTTAATCAGACAGAAGGTTCCTGGTTTTAATTTCTCAACAAGTAAACCAAATGGGAATATTCTGAATTATTAGCTATTTTCGGTAACCAAAGATTAAGATGGCAACGGAATTATAAGCCGGTTGCCCTGTTTGAAATTGCATACATGCCTTTTTCTTCCACTTTTACGTTTGTTCGCTTGCAATACCGTTCCGGCGATTGGGACACCGACATCCGGATGCCATCCAATATTCTGAATTCTTTAATCGAATACACTACCTTAAAAGTTAACCTGCAGGAAAAAGTAATTTTACTCGAAAGTCAGGAATTATTCTCCTATCCTTTCTGCTACCTCAGTGGGCATAAATTGGTGCAGTTTAACGCTAAAGAAAAGAAAAATTTTGAGCAATATGTCCGCAATGGGGGCTTTGTGTTTGTAGATGATTGCAACCACGACATCGATGGCTTATTTGCCCGTTCGTTTGAGCGCCAGATGGAAGCCTGCTTTGGCTCTGGCAGCCTGAAAAAAATTCCCAATAACCACGTCCTGTATAAATCATTTTTCAAATTCCCGGATGGCCCGCCGGCCACTGGTTTTGAACTGAATGGCTGGGGCGATGACCTGGTGCACGAATATCTGAAAGCCATCCAGATTAATGGCCGGATTGGTGTTTTATACAGCAATAAAGATTACGGTTGCGAATGGGATTACGACTTCCGGAACAAACGCTGGCTCGCCGAAGACAACACCAAATTTGGAATAAATATTATTATGTATGCCTTAACTTCCTGAGATGCTTTTTTTTTAAAACAATATTTTAGACTTTAAAACACAAAATTTCTGCTTACCATAGCTGCTTTTAGTTCACAGATAATTTTTAAATGAACACTGAAGAAGGAATAAATAATCTTTTGGCTAAACTTCCCGCTTTGCGCACTGAAATCGGGAAGATAATTGTGGGGCAGGAAAAAGTACTAGACGAAGTACTCATTACTTTGCTGGCCGGAGGCCACGGATTGCTGGAAGGAGTGCCCGGCTTAGCCAAGACCTTACTGGTTCGAACGCTGGCTAGCGCCACTGATTGCGCTTTTCGCCGGATTCAGTTTACCCCGGATTTAATGCCCACCGATATTTTAGGAACCGAAATATTAGAAGAAGACCATGCCACCGGCAAACGCTTTTTCAAGTTTAACGAAGGACCCGTATTTGCCAACATTGTATTGGCCGACGAGATAAACCGGACACCACCCAAAACCCAGGCTGCCTTGCTCGAAGCCATGCAGGAATTTGAAGTAACGTATGCCGGTAAAACCTATCCGCTGCCTCAGCCATTCTTTATTCTGGCAACCCAAAATCCCATTGAACAGGCCGGCACCTATCCGTTGCCCGAAGCCCAACTCGACCGATTTTTATTGTACATCCGGATCCAGTATCCGACCGAGCAGGAAGAATTAGCAATTTTAACCGGCACCACTGGTAACCACCAACACCAGGTAAACCCCGCCTTAACTGCTGCTGACCTGGTGCAACTGCAACAACTGGTACGGGATGTAAGTATCAGCCCGGATTTAGTGGAATACGTAAACCTGCTGGTACGCGCCACCCGGCCAATTACCTCTCCGGTGGCTTTTGTTAAAGAATACGTACGTTGGGGCGCTGGTCCCCGCGCCGGCCAAGCCTTAATATTAACGGCCAAAGCCCGGGCTTTGCTGCGCGGGCGCTTTGCCGTTACGGCTCAGGACGTGCAAACGCTGGCTTATCCAGTGCTGCGCCACCGCATAGTTACTGGCTTCAACGCCGAAGCCGACGGAGTAGACACTGATTGGGTAGTAACAGAATTATTGGCTGCTATTAAACTGCCATCCCCTATCTTGAGGTAACATGGGTACCACACTCCTTTCTCCGCAAACCTTAGCCGCTATTAAAGATTTGTCGTTGGTAGCGCGAATGGTGGTGGAAGGTTTTATGGCCGGCCAGCACCAAAGCATGAAACGGGGAACCGGGATGGAGTTCAGCCAGTATCGCAGTTACCAGGCCGGTGACGATTTGCGGCAACTCGACTGGAAAATGTTTGCCCGCTCCGATCGCTACTACATACGCGAATCCGAAACAGATACGAACCTGCGCATTCAGTTTGTGGTAGATGCCAGCAATTCTATGAACCACGAAGAAGATGGCTTGAGCAAACTAACTTACGCCAAATTAGCCGTAGCCTGCCTGGCGTACCTGGCTACACAGCAAAGCGATGAGGTAATGTTGTATATGCTCCAGGAAAATAAATTAGCGAATATTTTGCCGGAAGGTGGTAACCGTTTGCAGCGGCTCTGGCTAGCCCTGGAGCAAATGACGGCAACCGGAAAGTTTGCCTCGAAACAAGTGGTTAAAAGTCTCCTGCAAAACACCCGAAAAAAAACAATTACCATTTTTTTAAGTGATTTGTACGAGCAGGAAAATGAAATAACCAGCCTCTTGGGGAATTTGCGTAGCCGCGGCCAGGAAGTATTGCTGCTGCACCTGGTGGGCCAACGAGAAGTAGCCTTAAATTATAAAGGCACAGTTTTATTTGAAGATCTGGAAACCGGCCAAACCATACAGGTAAATGCCACTAATTACCGGGAACAATACGAAAAACAGTACCAGAACTGGCTCCAAGAAATTGCCACCCTAATGCGCAAGAAACAAATTACTTATGACCGGTTTTTTATCCAGGAGCCCCTTGACAAGGCTTTACGGATCTTCCTGAAAGTCCGGAGAAGGTAAATCAGTAACTCAAAAACAAAATTTCAGGCAAATACTATTGCTAAAAATATTCACCTTAAAATATCATCAATATTTTACCAGCAATTAACGCTTAACTTTAATCTCTTAACGCTATAACTTTTAATGCTGCAACTGCTTTCCGCTTATTGGCTTTGGGCGCTCGCCGGCTTACTGGTTCCGGTGCTCATTCATTTATGGAATAAAAAGCAGCCAAAGGTGATTAAAGTAGGCAGTGTCCGCTGGTTGCAGGCTGCCGCTAGCCAACAAGCCCGCCAGTTGCAACTACACGACTGGCCTTTACTGTTGCTGCGCTGTTTTCTTTTACTAACCTTGGTTTTATTTATGTGCCAGCCGATTTGGGAACAAATCAGGCGCCAACCAGGCCACAGGTATTTGTGGGTATCGCCTTCGCTGCTCCAACCCCGGAATTTACCGTTGGTACAAACCACCATCGATTCCCTGTTAAAAAATAATTACCAACTTCGGGAATTTAATTTAGGTTTTCTTCCTGTTTCAACTGAATCCTGGGAAAACCTAAAAGCCGGTAAGGAAGAAAAGAATAAGCTTTCAGGCAATTTAAATTATTGGGCACTGACCAAAGCCGTTCACCAGCAATTCTCCCGGGCGCAGGAACACCTCTTCTTAACCGATAACCAGTTTGTACACTTTGCCGGCGCCCGTCCCATTGTCCCCGCTTCTAGTCGCTGGCTAACCATTCCGGTAAATCAATACGATAGTCTGTTTGTGCAGGAAGCTTTCCAGAACCGCCCGGATTCGTTAACAGTAGTTGTCGGGCAGAAGGGAAAAGGGGGTATTCGTTTCTCCAATATTTCTTTTACTACCCCCACCCCAAACCAAGCCTTAAACCTGCCTGGTCTGCCACCTTTAATTTATACAAAAAGCATAAATCAGGATTTTATTTCTTTTCAAAACAGTCCCGACCAGGTACCAGTAATAAAAGCTGGCAAAAATATAGCTTTGTACTATGATAAAAGCCGGGAACAGGATAGCAAATATGTGAGAGCCGCCCTGGCCGCGTTGAGCGGTTATACCGGCCGAAGGTTACAACTAACCCAAATTACTGCTGCTCACCAGATTAATATTAATAATTCTGATTGGCTTTTCTGGCTTTCCGACCAACCGCTGCCGGCTTACATTCAGGAAGAAATAAAAAAAGGCCTCTTTGTATTTAAAGATGCTGCCACTACTTCCAAATTAATGCTAACTAATTTCATAACTACCGAACAGTTGCCGGCACCTATTTCTTTGGCACAACAGGTCCGTTTAGTTCAGCAGGGAGGCAGCAGCGTTTGGAAAAATAATTTTGGTGAGCCGGTGCTGCAGTATAAATCTGAGGGCCAAGGTGGCCTCTACCATTTTGGCAGCCGGTTTAATAGCCAGTGGAATAATCTGCCCCAAAGCAGCTTTTTCCCGGAGCTGCTTAGTTATCTTATTTTTCCGGAAGCGCAAATCCGCCACGACTGGCGCGAACTGGAAAATATACAGGTGCAACCTAGCTTAACCAAAACAACGCAGCAGCCAATGCTTTACAGCCGGGTGCAGCAGGATCTAAAATATTTATTGTTAGCGCTTGGTGCACTATTGTTTTTAACAGAAAGATGGTGGGCCTATAAGAAAGGAAAGCGATTAATATGAGCGGTCAGGAAATAATTTTAAACCTGAAGAAAGATTATGTGCACCGCAAAGGCCTGTTTTACCTCTTGCTGCTGTTTTCTTTTTCGCTGCTGTTCGGGTCTGTTTATCTGCGCTGGACAGTAGGTACAGCGGTTACCTGGATTATTTCGGGCTTCTGGCTCATTGGTTGCATGCTTCTTTACCGGGAATTCCAGAAAGTTAAAGATACTTCGCTGCACAGCATTAGCCGTTATTTAAACCGGACGGAAACCAAACTGGAAGAAAGCTCGCACCTGGTATTACAGCCAACCGACAAACTAAACCCGCTGGAAAAGCTTCAGGTAAGCCGAATCACACCAACTTTATCCACCTTAAATGCCCGAAAAGCCATACCGGTTTCGTATCGGCCTGCTTTAATAATATTTGGTTTCAGTGTGCTGTTATCGGTCTTGGTGCTATTTTTACCGGACCCAAAAGTCGCACAACCGGAAGTATCAACCAAGGCGCCTTTTGCCCAAAAACAACTGCAAGCCATGCAACAGGTTGTACCGGAAATAAAAGAAATCACCATTCAGGTAACGCCCCCAGCTTACACCCGCCGGGCACCTTATTCGGTACAAAATCCCAGCTTTAAAGCAGAGGGCGGGGCTCGCCTAACTTGGCGCATTCAAACAGCGGGAGAAATTAAAGATATTCGTCTTTCCGTTCAGGAGAAAAAAAGCCTGAACTTTCGAAAAGTAGCTAATGCGCCCCATACGTACGAAGCCGCTTTTACCCCTGCAGCCTCCTTTATTTATACCTTGGATCTTAACGGGAAAAAGTCCAACTTCTACGCCGTGGAAATAATCCCCGACCAGGCTCCTTCCATTACAATTACCCAACCAAAACAATACACCCAGATAACCTTTGGCCAGCCGCAACAAGTAACGGTGCTGGCCACACTAAGTGATGATTACGGTTTACATAAAGCTACCCTCACGGCCATTGTTGCCAAGGGTTCCGGGGAAAGCGTAAAGTTTGCCGAAAAAACCTTTTCGTTAATCCTGCAGCCGGCCGGTACAACCGGTAAGTGGAACGTCCGGCAAAAACTGGACCTAAAAGCAATGGGCATGACCTATGCCGATGAGTTGTATTTCTTCCTGCAAGCCCAGGACAACCACCGTAACAGTGCCCGATCCGAAACTTATCTGGTGCAGTTAGAAGATACGACGGTAATTACCGCTGGTGCCGATGTTTCGCTGCCTTTGTCGGTGGTACCAGCTTACTTCCGGAGTCAGCGCCAGCTTATTATAGATACCGAGAAATTATTGCAGGAGAAAAACAAATTAAGTCCGGAAGCTTTTCGGGAAAGATCGAACGACCTTGCCGGGGAACAGAAAATATTGCGTTTGCGGTACGGCAAGTTTTTGGGCGAAGAAGCGTCTACTACCATTGGACCCAACGGGGAAGAACAGGAAGAGCATAGCGCGGACGATGGCCACGACCACGCCAGCACCCCGGAAACGCAAAACAGTGCGGCGGAATTATTGGACCCCTACTTACACAAACACGACACGGAAGAAGATGCTACTTTTTTTGAGCCCCAGGAAAAAGCCCAGTTAAAAGCCGCTTTGTCGCAGATGTGGGAAGCCGAACTGCAACTACGCTTAAGTCTGCCGGCTAAGGCATTGCCTTTTGAATACAAAGCCTTACGCCTGCTGAAAGAAGTACAGCAGAAATCGAGGGTGTACGTGCGCAAAATGGGCTTTGATCCTCCTCTTATTATAGAAAAAGAAAAACGCTTAAGCGGTGAGTTAGATAAAATTGCGGCACCTACAAACCAGGCCGAACTGAAAGAAAAACAAAACTATTCTGATATCCGGCAGGCCTTGCTTTGGTTGGGGCAGCAAACGCCCGGCCGACCGGCTACCACCCCAGATGCATTAGTACTCCAACGGGGAGGTCAGGAATTAGCGCGGGTGGCTGTCAATAAGCCCGGCCAATATTTAAAAGCCTTGCAAGATTTGCGACAACTCATCCGGGAAACCCAGGCGGGAAAAAGCCTGTGCGCCTCTTGCCTAAATTCGGTTACCGGCGTAATGGAGCGGGTGCTGCCAGCACCATTACCGGCACCGGCGGCACCAACCAGGTACCAGCATGCTTTAGCCGAACAATATTTCAAAAGATTAAAATAATTAGGTTTGCAAACCATTATAATACTAGTAGGTGCGTTCGTTCTGACTTTAATTTTACTTTGGCTTGCCTGGCATCGCCCGAACCGCCGTTTGCTTCTTGCCCGGTGTATGGCAACCGTAATAGCCGTGGCCAGCCTGGTACTTATGGTATTACCGCCCCAGCGGAAAATCAGCCTTAATGCTTCGGATATAATCTTGCTTACGCCGGGCTTTTCCGCAGATTCGCTAAATTCTTTAAAGAAATTATTACCGCCTCGCCCAATTATACTGAGTTATAAGGATGCTGCCAGCCGCTATCCTGCCCTGGCCACGGTAGCAGCTTTACCTTATTTATACCCAAGTGCGCAAAGAATTCACTTGTTAGGATTTGGCTTAGATAAAGCCGAATTAGCAGGGCTCGATTCGGTGCAGCTTATTCCGCATTTAAGCGCTCCGCCAGAGGGTTTTACCATAGTGCATTGGCCAAATAAACTCCAGCTAGGCGAACCATTAAATATTAGCGGGCAGTTCTACCAGAAAAAAAAGCAAGGAACAAAAATATATCTCCAGTCTGGATCTTCCGTACTCGATTCTCTGGTCTTATCTGCTGCTGGAACTAACCGGTTCACGTTGCGCTACCAACCCAAACAGGTTGGGCGTTCTGTATTTTCTTTGCTGCGTAAAGATGCTGCCGGCAAACAACTAGCTGGTCTGGTCCCGGTGCAGGTAGAACCCCGGAAATTATACCATGTCTTATTGCTGTCCTCCTCTCCCAATTTCGAGTTTAAATTTCTTAAAAATTTTCTCGCCGGTCAGCAGCATGGTGTAGCTTGGCGTATTTCCATCAGTAAAGCTATCTATCAAACCGAATACCTGAACCTGCCTAAAAAGCCTTTAGAACGGCTTACGCCTAACCTTTTACGCAGCTTCGATTTGGTTATTACCGACCCGGATATGTTGCAAAGTTTAGACTCTGCCGAAAGAAATGCTTTGTTCTTAGCCGTACAAAATGGTTTGGGTTTGCTGCTCATACCCGAAAGTTTACCCCTTAAAGCCACTCCTGCATTATTTAAAGATTTCAAATTTATCAGCCAATCAAATCCGTCCGGAAACCCAGTACAAGTAAGCTGGCAAAATCAATCAAAGACTTATCCGGCCACGGCTTTACCTTTTGCCATCTCAGTGCAAGCCAATCAGCAAAAACTGGTTTGGACAAATAAAAGCACTTTGGCTGCCAGTCAGCCCTATAATTGGGGAAAAGTTGGTATAACGTTAATTCCGCAAACATTCAGCTGGCAATTGGCTGGCAACACCACCCAGTATTCCGCTTTCTGGTCTCATTTGCTGGGCCAGTTAATTAAACCGGAAATTCAGGACTTTAGCTGGCACCTGCTCCATCCCTTATCCGCCGTAGTTCATCAGCCCGTTTCTTTACAGCTTTCAGATTATACCTTTTCTACTGGGGCGGCCCTGCCAGAGGCGGAAGTCAAAAGGGTCGGCACCAATCCTTTTGAGTTGCCGTTGCTCCAAGATCAGGTATTGCCCCATCGGTTTACCGGCCAGTTCTGGCCGCTTGAATCAGGCTGGCATCAGGTAAATAAGTTAAATGGCCCACCGTCTTATTTTTACATTTACCCAGATTCGGTTTGGCAAACGGTACGACAAAACAAGCTAATCCAGCTAAACCAGGAGTATGCGCAAAAACACGCAGCCCCTTTGTCGGCAGTAAAAATAAGGAGGCAGGAAGTGCCCATTTTACCGGTTTGGTTTTTCTGTTTGTTCTTACTGGCAGCCGGTTTTTTATGGGTAGAAGAAAAGTTATAAACTATACCTTAAATTAATAATAATCCATTTTGCCGGATAATTATAACCAGGCATTTAATCAATATCCGTTCAAGGTCGTGACAAAGACTGTTAATCAGATTAAACCGGATTAGTTCTTATGTATTCTTATTTAAGAAGCGGTTTAGTTTGAGAAAATGAAATATTCCTCCTGAATAAATATTCTTCAACAGAAAGCTAAAAAGACTTTTTAATAGTCCATCACTTCTAATTCCAAGTTTAACGGGCCAATTCCAGCAGTACTTCGTAATAAGGCCGGCTTACCATTTTAGATTTTAGCCAGGCGTAGTAGCTCATAGCCTGCAAATCTTCGCGTTCGGCGGGTACAAAATTAAGCGCTGTTTCTACGTATTGTAAAAAAGCGCGGCGCGTGGCCGCATCGGGCTGCAGAAATAATTGTTCCAGCAACTGCAAAAAAGCATGCACATTGCTATAAACCGGTTGCGCTAATAATTCCCCAAAATTCTTCATCAGGCTCTTTAATTTATCCAGCGCCAAATCCGGGTTGCCAAATTCGTACTGCAATATCAACTCGCCGAGGCATTTTTTTAAGAGCCATTCCTTGCCCATTATTTTTTCGCACCATTTATCCGAATGGCTGATGCCCAATAGTACCCGGTTGGCTTTCTGGTAAGCCCCTTGGGCAAAATACAAGAAGCCCAGGCCCAGACTAGCCGTTAAGATATCGCGCTGGCTTAATAAGTGGCTTTTACGATGCAGCAAATCTTCCATCAGGGCCAGCGATTCGGATAAATTGCTTAAAAAAGCATCGTTGGCAGTTTTGAGGAAAACGTATTTGGCATAAAACGCCGCGTACAAACTTTTTCCTTCGCCAGTTAGGGTCTGGTATAATTCGGCTAAATAATAATTAGACTGGGCAAACTTGCGGTTGCGATATAGTACGTGAGCAATCATGTACAGCAAACTAATCTTGTAATGCTGGTGGGCCGGCGAAAAACCGTGGGTAGCCCTAACTTGCTCGTACTGGCTAATAATATAAGGTTCAAATGAATAAAAGTCTTTCCGGGCCAGCACCGAACTGCGGGTAATCGACATTAATTTATAGAACAATGCCGGTCGCTGGCTCACGGCTTCGGTTAAGCCATAAGATTCTAAAACTGATTGAATAGTTGCATCTATCTCTAAATCGCGACCTTGTTGGCGGGCCGCTTGCAGGCGCTTAATTATAATGCTGTTGGCAATATTGGCCCGTTCGTCTTCGTCAGCTAAGATTTTGTTTTCGTTGCGTTTCCGGATTATTTCGTCCAGGTCGTCGGCAAATTCGGAGTCGGCTTTTTCAATCTGCACGTTGTAAATAGTGTTCAGCAAATCAAATTGCTCATTGACCGAGGCCAATTTTTCAGCTTTGCGCAGCATGTTCCAGGCCAAACGGTCTACCCGCACATCAAACAAATATTTAGCTACCGCCAAGGTTCCCATAATAGAAGATACCGCCGTCGGATCTTCTTCCATGCGCTTCAGCACGATAAAATCGGTGAGGTGCTCCATCAGGCGCTTGCGCAAGGCGTAATACGCCACAGCGTTGGGTTCATCGGGGTACAGCCGGTTTATAATTTCCTGGGGCTTGTACTGTTTTTTCCCTTGCAGCAACTGAAATAGTTCGTAATCTTTCCGGTTCCGTTTGGATTTCTGCCGCTGAATAAAATAGTTAAATTCTTTTTTATCCTCCGCCGACAAGGTATCAATGGTAATTTTCAGATCATCCATAAATATTTTAAATTGAACCGCCTCCCGGGCTAACTAAGGACAGTCACCACTATTTTACAAAGTATACAAAACCAATATATAATATTTTGATTTACAAAATATTACCTGATTTAATAAATAAAACTAAAGTCTGATTTCCGAAATATTCATTACCCAAAGCCTGGCCTTTCTCCTTAACTTTGCCGCATAAAATTATTCATTTTACAACCCGAAACACAAGCCCAAAATTGGTTAAAAATATTTAATGAGTTATCTCCATGAAAAAACACCTACTGCTCTTATTCCTTTTCTCAGCTATACAGTTCACCCTGCAGGCGCAGGACTTAATATTAACCCTGACGGGCGATGAATTGCTGGTGAAAGTAACCGAAATAACCCAACAGGACGTGGTGTACAAACATCCGGACTCGCTGCAAAGCCTGCCGCGCACCATTCCGAAAAAGCAGGTATTTATGGTTAAATACAGCAATGGCACCAAAGAAATCATTTCCCGTATCGACCCGCAGACGAACACGTTAGCCACGCAAAATTCCCGGGAACTATATGAGCGCGGCCGGGCCGATGCCAGAAAATATTACAAAGGCAATGGCCCCATGTGGGGAACCGCGGCGGCAACCATGCTGGCCGGATTACCCGGACCAATCATCATTGGGGCCATTCCGCCAAAAATAAATTACCAGCAGGTATCGGAAATTACGCTGCTGCAAAACCAGCATTACGTACGCGGCTACAAACAACAAGCCCACAACAAAAAAATTAAAAAAGTAGTGGCGGGTACCGGCATTGGCGCCGGCCTGATGGTGGCCCTGCTGTATGCATTTATTTCGTCGGCCGGCTATTAAATAACCGCCCTGTTGCTGATTTAAACGCCTCATTTTTAAATATTTTTATTTCTACCCTGCCACCCTGCAGTACCATAATAAAATTTTGTATTCGGAAGGCCCACTTATATAGGAAGTATAGCATATAAATTTGCTAATTACTTCCTATGTGCTTATATTTGCTCCACTTATCAAGAAAGACCGAGGGATATGGCCCGCTGAAGTCTTAGCAACCCTGGCAAGCAGGGTGCTACTTCCATCCCGCAAACGGCGCACGGCCGTGGGAAAGATGAGATAAACAGATTGCATAAATCCGGACTAACTCACACGAATATCTTGATAAGCAAAAACTGGCCTAAAAAGCCCTAATTTTTGCTTAACGCACGATTACTATGACTACAATTGCTACCGAGAGCGCCATTACGCGCATCGAAGAAGAAATTAAAAAACGCATTTTGGTGCTGGATGGCGCCATGGGTACCATGATTCAGCAGTACAAGCTGGAAGAGGCCGACTACCGGGGCGAGCGCTTTAAAGATTATCCATCGGACCTGAAAGGCAACAACGATTTGCTGTCGCTCACGCAACCGCACATTATTAAAGAAATTCACAGCCAATATTTTGCGGCCGGGGCGGATATTGCCGAGACCAACACCTTTAGCGCTACCACTATTGGTATGGCCGATTATGGCATGGAAAGTCTGGCGTACGAGCTGAATTACGAATCGGCGCGGATTGCGCGGGAGGCCGCCGATGAATTTACCGCCCGCGAACCCCACAAGCCCCGCTTTGTAGCCGGTGCCATGGGACCAACCAACCGTACCGCCTCTATGTCGCCGGACGTAAACAACCCGGCTTACCGGGCTATTACCTACGACGATCTGGTCATTGCTTATACCGAGCAAATAGAAGGTCTGGTAGATGGAGGAGTAGATGCGTTGTTAGTGGAAACCATTTTCGATACGCTGAACGCTAAGGCCGCTTTATTTGCCATCGACCAATATTCGCAGCGCACCGGCAAGCGCCTGCCCATTATGGTATCGGGTACGATTACCGATGCCAGCGGTCGGACGCTTTCGGGCCAGACAGTAGAAGCCTTTTTATATTCTATTTCGCATTTGCCTTTACTCAGTGTGGGCTTGAACTGTGCTTTGGGAGCAAAACAATTGCGTCCGCATATTCAGTCTTTGTCTAAGGCCTCTAAGTTTTACGTGAGCGCTTACCCCAACGCGGGTTTACCCAATGCGTTTGGCGAGTACGACGAAAGTCCGGAGCAAATGGGGGCACACATCCGCGACTTTCTGGAGCACAACTTTGTAAATATTGTGGGTGGTTGTTGTGGTACCACGCCGCCGCACATTAAAGAAATTGCCCGGATTGCCGCCGAATATTCGCCGCGGCAAAAACCACAATTACCGGCTGTTCCTAAATATTCCGGTTTAGAGCCTTTAACCATTTTCGAAGGTTCTACCTTTATTAATATCGGCGAACGTACCAACGTAACCGGTTCCAAAAAATTCGCCCGGCTGATTCTGAACGATAATTACGACGAGGCCCTCTCCATCGCCCGCGAGCAGGTAGAAAACGGCGCCCAGATTATCGACATCAACATGGACGAAGGCATGCTCGATTCTGAGAAAGCCATGACGCACTTCCTGAACCTGATTGCTTCGGAGCCCGATATTTCGCGTGTACCCGTCATGATTGACTCTTCTAAATGGAGCGTGATTGAAGCCGGTTTAAAATGTGTGCAGGGCAAGTGTATTGTAAACTCCATCAGCTTAAAAGAAGGCGAAGAAAAATTTAAAGAAGTAGCCCGCAAAGTGCGCAGTTACGGTGCCGCTGTAGTGGTAATGGCATTCGACGAGCAAGGGCAGGCCGATAACTACGAGCGTCGCACCGAGATATGCGCCCGCGCTTACAAAATATTAACTGAAGAAGTTGGTTTTGCGCCTGAAGACATCATTTTCGACCCGAATATATTAACCGTAGCCACCGGCATTGAAGAACATAATAATTATGCGGTCGATTTTATCCGGGCAACGCAGTGGATTAAAGAAAATTTACCGGGCGTAAAAGTAAGCGGCGGCGTAAGTAATATTTCATTCTCGTTCCGGGGTAACGATACCGTGCGCGAAGCGATGCACTCGGCTTTCCTGTACCATGCCATTAAAGCTGGTCTGGATATGGGTATTGTAAATGCCGGCCAGATTGAGGTATACGAAGAAATACCGAAAGACCTGTTGGAGCGCGTAGAAGACGTGCTGCTAAACCGCCGTCCGGATGCCACCGAACGCTTACTGGAATTTGCCGAGCAGGTAAAAAACAAAGGCAAAGTAGTAGTAAAAGACGAAGCCTGGCGGGACGCACCCGTGCAGGAACGACTCACCCACTCTTTGGTAAAAGGCATCACAGACTATATTGAAATAGACATTGAAGAAGCCCGCCAGCAGGCCGAAAAACCTTTGCACGTAATTGAAGGCCCTTTAATGACCGGCATGAACGTGGTAGGCGATTTGTTCGGTGAGGGTAAAATGTTTTTGCCACAGGTAGTAAAAAGCGCCCGCGTCATGAAAAAAGCGGTGGCTTATTTATTGCCGTTTATCGAAGCCGAAAAACAACCCGGCGATGAAAGCAAAAACGCTGGTAAGGTATTATTAGCCACGGTAAAAGGCGACGTACACGATATTGGTAAAAATATTGTGGGCGTGGTACTGGCCTGTAATAACTACGAAATTGTTGATTTGGGCGTAATGGTGCCTACCGATAAAATATTGCAAACCGCCATCGAAATTGGGGCCGATGTAATTGGCGTGAGTGGTTTAATTACCCCATCGCTCGACGAAATGGTGGGTGTAGCCAAAGAAATGGAACGCCTTAAATTTACCATTCCGTTACTCATTGGCGGGGCCACTACTTCCAAAGCTCACACGGCTGTTAAAATAGACCAGAATTACAGTGGGCCGGTGGTGCACGTGCTGGATGCTTCGCGGAGTGTACCGGTTGTCGGTAATTTATTACAGCCGGAACAAAAAGAAGAATACGCTAAGAAAATAAAAGCTGAATACGTGGAACTGCGCGAAAGCTACGCTAACCGCAAAAAAGACCGTAATTATTTAAGCTTAGAAGCCGCCCGCGCGAATAAATTTAAAATCGACTGGTCGCCAGCCGAAGTTTATACGCCTAAGTTTATTGGCACCAAAGTATTTGAAGATTACCCATTGAGCGAAATTCAGAATTATATCGACTGGACACCCTTCTTCCAGGCCTGGGAACTACACGGAAAATATCCGAAAATATTAACCGACGAAGTAGTAGGTGCCGAAGCTACCCGCTTGTTGCAGGATGCGCAGGTAATGCTGAAGCAAATCGTGAAGGAAAAATGGCTGAAAGCCCGCGCCGCCATTGGTATTTATCCGGCCAATACCGTTAACCACGACGATATTGAGGTTTACGCAGACCGCGAACATAGCCAATTGCTAACTACATTCCGGACGTTGCGACAGCAGGGCCAGAAAGGTCAGAATATACCCAATATTGCCTTGGCAGATTTTGTAGCGCCCAAAGAAAGTGGCGTTGGCGATTATATGGGGGCATTCGCCGTAACAGCCGGTATCGGCATCGATGATATTATCAAGAAATACGAAGCCGACCACGACGATTACCACAGCATCATGATTAAAGCCCTAGCTGACCGTTTAGCCGAAGCATTTGCTGAATTGCTGCACGAGCGGGTACGCCGGGAATTCTGGGGTTACGCGCCGGAAGAGCAATTCAGCAACGATGATTTAATTAAGGAAGAATACCAGGGCATTCGTCCGGCACCCGGTTACCCGGCCTGTCCGGAACATACCGAGAAAAAGACCATATTCCAGTTGCTGAACGCCGAAAAAAATACCGGTATCACCTTAACCGACAGCATGGCCATGTACCCAACAGCTGCCGTATCCGGTTTCTATTTTGCGCACCCCAAAGCCCGTTATTTTGGCTTAGGCAAAATAAACAAAGACCAGGTAGAAAGCTACGCCCAACGCAAAGGGTTTACAGTAGAAGAAGCCGAACGCTGGCTGTCGCCGAACTTGGGGTACGATGCTTAAATGAATTAAAAATTATGAATTATGAATTATGAATTGGAAAGGACTTAAAACTACTTTTGAATTCATAATTCATAATTCAGCATTCATAATTTCTTAAATGAAAGTAACCGAACATATAAAAAACGCGAGTAGCACTTTATTTTCTTTCGAAATATTACCCCCGGTAAAAGGCACCAGCATCCAATCGATTTACGATGGCATCGACCCCTTAATGGAGTTTAAGCCGCCATTTATTAACGTAACCTATCACCGCGAAGAATACGTGTTTAAAGAGCGCGGTAACGGTTTGCTGGAGAAAATATCTATCCGGAAACGGCCGGGTACGGTGGGTATTTGTTCGGCAATTATGAATAAGTACAAGGTAGATGCCGTGCCACATATTATTTGCGGTGGCTTTACCAAAGAAGAAACCGAAAATGCCCTTATCGACCTAAACTTCCTGGGCATTGATAATGTGCTGGTGCTGCGCGGCGATTCTATTAAAACCGAATCGACTTTCCGGCCGCACCCCGATGGACATGCCTACGCCTGCGATTTGCTGCAGCACGTGGTAAGCATGAACCACGGCAAATACCTCGACGAAGATATTGCCAATCCGCTGCCGACGAATTTTTGCCCCGGCGTGGCGGGTTATCCGGAAAAACACGCCGAAGCTCCGAACCTGGCTACTGACCTGAAATATTTAAAAAGGAAGGTAGACATGGGCGCTGAATACATCATCACGCAAATGTTTTTCGACAACAAAAAATATTGTGATTTTGTAAAAGCCTGCCGCGAAATCGGGATTAACGTGCCCATTATTCCAGGTATTAAGCCGCTCACCACTAAAAACCAGTTGAAATTATTACCTAATTTATTTCACATCGATTTTCCGGATGATTTGGTCGATGCCATCGAAGCGGCCACTACCCCGCAAGCCGTAAGGCAGATTGGCATTGAATGGACTATTCAGCAATCGAAAGAACTAATACAATTTGGGGTACCCTGCCTGCACTTTTATACCATGAGTAAATCCGATGCAGTGGTGCAGATTGCCAAAGCAGTTTTTTAAATAAATATTATTATCTTTGCCTAATCAATAGCGACCTTGCTGCTGTTGGTAGGCAAAGGTTATTTTAACAAGGCTAAACTTTTCTTAAGATAACCGTATTAGAATCAAGATTATAAGGTAAAGACAACACAGCCCTGATTAATTCCGGCACTTTACCTATTGGCTTCGGCCATCATTATTGCCTTAGTAAACTTTTAATACAATGAAAAAGAACAACGTGCAACCAGACTTAATCCGGCTCTCCAGAAAGGGTATCTACACCACCGGCCTGACTTCTGCTTGTTGTTGCTGTTGTCTTTAATCTCCGCTGCCTTTTGGTATTAGCTTCTCGCCCGAGGCTAAATCTTACAAACTAAGTTTTACCTTTTATTGCTGTACTCACCGGTTACCCCGGGGGTAAAACCCGTTTGTATATTTATCTGCTTTGCGGCAATTGCTGCACCAATTGGTAACATCTCCTGCTGTTTCTTTGTTTTACCTGTGAATTTAGCTCACGGGCTATTTCTATAAATTTTAATATTAATATTTCTTAAAAATGAATATTCTATCAACTGATATATGCATTATCGGGGCCGGGCCGGTTGGTCTGTTTGCCGTTTTTGAAGCTGGTTTATTGAAGATGCGCTGCCACGTAGTAGACGCCCTGGCCCAGACCGGCGGCCAGCTTTCTGAAATTTATCCTAAAAAGCCAATCTACGATATTCCGGGATTCCCGGAAGTTTTGGCTGGCGATCTGGTGAAAAATCTAGAAAAACAAATAGAACCCTTTAAGCCTACTTTTACCTTAGGCGAACGCGTAGAGCGTTTTACCCGCCTCGACGATGGTTCTTTTATTGTATATACCGTGGCTGGAACCGAAATTAGCTGCAAGATTATCGTTATCGCCGCCGGCTTAGGGTCCTTCGAACCGCGCAAACCTGCCATTGAGCACCTGGCCCTGTACGAAGGCAAAGGCGTTAATTACATGATTCTGGATCCTGAGCATTATCGCGACAAACGCGTGGTTATTGCCGGCGGCGGCGACTCCGCTTTGGACTGGACAATTTTCCTGGCGAATGTGGCCAAAGAAGTTACTTTAGTGCACCGGGGTACTACTTTCCGGGGTGTACCCGAATCGGCGGAAAAAGTACAGCACCTGGCCGAAGCCGGTAAAATTAAATTATTGCTGAAATCTAATGTGGTAGGCGTAAGCGGCGAAGATAAATTGGAAGCCGTTACTATTTCGTTCAACAACGAAGAAGATGTAGTTCAGGAGACTGATTATTTTATTCCGCTTTTCGGGCTAACGCCAAAATTGGGGCCGCTGGAAGACTGGGATTTGGAATTGCAGGATGGCGCCATTGTGGTAAATACCTTCGATTATTCTACCAGTATAGAAGGCGTGTACGCCATCGGCGATATTAATACCTATCCGGGTAAACTGAAACTTATTTTGTGCGGTTTCCACGAAGCCGCCCTGATGGCCCAAAGTGCCTACAAATATCTGAATCCAGATAAAAAATTCACGCTGAAATATACTACTGTGAACGGGGTGCCAACTTTATAATAAGCAGTAGTTAGTTTTTAGTGATTAGTGGTTAGTTTATTTCCAAAAGAGATTTAACCAACCCTTAAAGTAAAACTTAAGTTAGCAGCTAGGTTTAAGCCAACAGCTTACTTTGCGCTGCACCATAATCGCTAAAAACTAACTACTAATTACTAACAGCTAACTACTAAAAATGAATGATATAAAAATATATGTACAGGAACCATCGGGCGATAAAACCCCGGTGGATGCGCCTACCGATATGGGCCTGAGTTTGATGGAAGTATTAAAAGCCAGCGGTTATCCCATTGCAGCTACCTGCGGCGGTATGGCTTTGTGCGCTACCTGCCACATAGAAGTACTCAGCGACCACGAATTGCCACCGCCTTCCGACGATGAAGGCTATATGCTGGATAGCTTGCCCGCCGTTACCGATAATAGTCGCTTATCGTGCCAGGTTAGGTTAACGCCCGAATTAGACGAACTGGTGGTAAAACTGGGAGCCGGCGATTAGCGTTCTAAGCTCTTTCCAATTAGAAAAGCTCTCCTGGGTAAGGATTTAGGCTAAAAAAAAAATGAAAAAAGGTCTGGAATATCCAGACCTCTTTATTTTCACCCAAAACAATTTTAATTAAAAATCCAATTCTTAGAGTGTTCAGAAATTCAAAGGTTTAACCGGTTTGAAAAAAAATTCATTTATTTTTTAAACAAATAGCTTAATTAATTGTATATCAGCAAGCTAAATAGTTAAATGGAAAATTATCCGGTAGTAATAATTGGCGCAGGTGTAGCTGGTCTTAGTTGTGCCACTTACCTGGCCCGGACGGGTCAGTCTTTTTTGATATTGGAAGGAAGTACCGGCATAGGCGGGCGGGTACGCACCGATCGCTACAAAGGCTATCTGCTGGACCGGGGATTTCAGGTTTTTCTGGCCGATTACCCTGAAGCTCACAAACTACTGGATTACGAATCATTGGGCTTACAGGCTTTTCGTTCCGGCGCTTTAATAAAACAAGGAAATGGTTTTTCAGAGGTGGTGCATCCCTTAAAGGAACCCGGCCAGCTTTTTACCACCTTAATCTCCCGGTTCGCTACCCTTCCCGATAAACTCCGCATTCTGAAATTAGGTACGCAAATCCTGCCCTTATCCGACGAAAGTTTGTTGCAAGGCCCGGCTAATCAAAGCACCATGGCTTACCTCCAGCAACAGGGTTTCAGCCAGAAAATTATACAAAACTTTTTTATTCCTTTCTTCGGCGGCGTTTACCTCGACCGGGACCTGAAAACCAGCAGTAATTTCTTCCGGTTTATTTTTAAATATTTTGCTACTTCGGCGGTAACGTTGCCCACCGAAGGAATAGAAGCTATTCCGGCCCAATTAGCGGCTAAATTACCGGCGGGCAGCATTCGAACCGGAACCATGGTAAAAGCCCTGACACCAGAAAACGAAATAATATTAGCCGATGGAGAACGCCTGACAGCGGGCACTTTGGTTTTGGCTACCGATGCCGCGGCCGCGGCCCAGCTCTTAGGCGAAGAACCACCTGCCCGGTTAAACCAAACCACCTGTACTTATTTTACTTCCGACGAATCGCCCAATAATTCTAAACTCTTAATGCTTAACCCGAACAGCCACTCGGTGGTACATAATGTAAGTGTGCCCAGCGATATTTGCCCCAGTTATGCCCCGGCGGGTAAAGCTTTAATCTCGGTGAGCACCCACGGGCCACACGGACTTTCGCCGGAAAATCTGGCTTTAAAAATTAAGGCAGAACTGAAAACCTGGTTTGGCGAAACCGTAGAAAACTGGCGGTACCTGAAAACTTACTTTATTCCGCAGGGTTTGCCTCCCACTGCCCCTAATCCGGCCCAGCCCTTTTTGCAACTAGCGGCCAATCTTTACCGGTGCGGCGACTATACGGCTTACCCTTCGTTGAACGCCGCCATGGCTACCGGCCGCCTCGTAGCCGAAAATATTACCGGTAAAAAGTTTTAATTTTATACGATAAGCGTAGTTTTTAACCTGAAAGCTGTTTAACATTTTATAAATTGGAAGGAACCCTTACTGCGTGTTTTCATCAGCCAGTCGTTTGGGAAAGCGCTTTAGCAGTGGCGGTGATAATATTACCAATGGCGCCAGCTCCTGTTCAAAACAGAAATACACAACCGCTTTCTAATGAATATATTGCTGGTCTCTTAATCGGCTTTAAAATATTGTTATTATTGAGATACGGCGTTGCAGCAGTAAGATATCTGTCTATATTTACTACTGGTAATACAAAAAATTTGCTTTTATAAAGTAATAGTAAAAAGCATCACCCATAACCCTGGTTATAGATATGCAGCTACCTTCCGGCTTCGCCGAAACAGATTACGATCTAATCTTCCAGTCTTTACCAGGGCTATTCCTAGTAATTTCTCCGCAGCATACCATTCTGGCCCTCAGTAATCGTTTTGAGCAAGCGCTGGGCCTGCCGAAGAAAGATTTACTTAACCAGCCCGTCTCGGCTATCTGCCACCATTCTTATCCGGAAGAAGAAGCGAATGCCCTCCACCAGCAATGGGAACAATCGTTGGATTATGTACGCATCCACCGGCAGCCCCATACCATGGCGGAACAATGCTATACTTTAAATAACTTAGCAGGCGAGCAAGAGCAAAGCTACTGGCAGGGCATTAATACCCCGGTTCTGTCGGCAACCGGCGAGGTAGCTTATATTATACACGAGGCCCGCGACATCACCCAGGAGCAGTTATCGACCCTGAGAGCCCGCCGAACCGAAGAACGTTTCGCGGCTATTACCCAGGCTACGAACGATGCCGTCTGGGATTGGGACCTCCGTAACAATACCGTTATCTGGAATGAAAGCTACAGAACCCTCTTTGGGTTTACTCAAATAGATACCGATGTTAGTTCCTGGAAAAACTTTATTCATCCGGAAGACCGGGAAAGAATTTTTCAAAGCATTAACCAGGTAATCCAAAGTGGGGGTAAGTTCTGGTCCGACGAATACCGTTTCCAATGTGCCGATGGCTCTTATTCCGATATTCTGGACCGGGGGTATGTACTGCACGACGAAACCGGCACCGCCTACCGCATGGTAGGCTCCATGCAGGATATTACCCTGCACAACAAAACCGAGCAACAGTTAAAAGAAACTTCCGATTTCTTCCAGTTTTTAGCCGATACCGTGCCGGCCTTAATCTGGACGAGCGAACCCGACGGCACCACCAATTACCGCAATGCCTATTACCTGAATTTTGTAGGCAGGAGCCTGAGCAGCCGCCCTGGTTTTCACTGGTCCGAATTATTGCCGCCCGAGGAACGCAACGCCGTAGCCGCCGACTGGCAAAAGAACCTGGAAGCAGGCGAATATTTTGAGAAAGAATTGCGGATCCGGAACAAGGACGGCGAGTACCGGTGGGTGCTGGCCCGGGCTAACCCCAAACGCGATGCCGAAGGTAAAATAATAAAATGGCTGGGTACCGCCACCGATATTCATTCGCAAAAGATGGCGCGGCTGGCCTTAATAGACAGTTACCAGCGATTTAAATTTCTGGCCGATATGGTGCCGGTCCTGATCTGGACGAGTAACCCCGACGGTACTACCGACTACCGGAACCACAATTATTACCGGTTTATTGGTGATGAATCGGCGGAACGGCCCGACTTTGATTGGACCCAACCCCTCCACCCCGACGACCGGGAAGAAACCTATACCCATTGGCTAGCGTCTGTCCGCACCGGCAAACCCTTCGAGATAGAGCACCGGCTCTGGCACTATTCCGGCGAATACCGTTGGCTATTATCGCGGGCCAACCCCATGCATGATCAAAACGGCCAGATTATTAAGTGGTTTGGTACTTCGGCGGATATTCACGAGCAAAAGCTTCACCAGCAGGACCTCCAAGACCGGGAAATCTGGCTGCAGCGGACGCTCACCGATGCCCCGGTGCTCTTTTGTGTACTGCGGGGCCCCGAACTGGTGTGTACCTTTATGAACCCCCAAATGGTACAACTGTACGGGAACAATTCATTTATTGGTTTAAAAGCCCGCGAGGCTTGGCCCGAACTGGCCGCCCAAGGTTTTCTGGAAGTAATGCAAACTGTTTATAGCACCGGCCAGCCCTTTATTGCCAACGAATACCCGATAAATATTCCTACCCGCCACGAAGCCCCATTAACAACCAGTTATTTTAATATTTCTATCCTGCCGCTCCGAGATGGGAACCAGCAGATGGAGGGTGTTTTATACTTCTCGGTAGAAGTAACCGGCCAGGTAAAAGCTAAAAACCAGGCGGAAGCCCTGGCCGAAAAGCTACGTCACGAAACCGAAAAATTTAAATTATTATCGGAGGCTGTACCCCATCTGGTGTGGACAGCCAAACCCAACGGTACCATCGATTATTTTAACCACCAATGGGCCGCTTACACCGGCATTGCCTGGCCAGTTAGCCACCAAACCGATTTACTCAACGTAATACACCCCGACGATAGTGCCTGGATTAAAAATATTTGGCTGGAGGCTTTAAGTTCCGGCAACCCGATGGAATTTGCCTACCGCTTCCGGAGTGCGGCGGGCACTTATCGCTGGCACTTGACGCGGGCTTTGCCCATGCACAACCAGCAAGGCCAGATTACCATGTGGGTTGGTACCATTACCGATATTCACGACCAGAAAATTGCCCAGGAAAACCTACAGGAAGCTAATTCGGAACTGAAAAAAATAAACGAAGACCTCGACCGTTTTGTCTACACGGCTTCCCACGACCTGAAACTACCCATTATTAACATGAGCAGCCTTTTCGAGGAAATTATAAGTTCCTGCGAGTTCAAGGATCCGGAACATGACAAACTGGTAAACCTGTTTTACAAATCGCTCGATCAGATAAATACCACCATCACGGACCTGGCAGAGATCGCCAAAGTCCAGAAAAATATTCACGCCGAAAAAGAAAAAATATCGCTGCCCGAACTGACCGAAGAAATTTGCCTGAGTATTCAGGACCAGATTCAGAGTTCCGGGGCCCGCATTACCACCGATTTTGCGGCTGTTCCGCACCTGGAGTTTTCGAAAGCTAATTTGCGCAGTATTTTATACAACCTTATCAGCAACGCCATTAAATACCGCTCGCCCGAACGAGTGCCGGAAGTGCTGGTAAAAACCAGTTCTACCACCGATTATGTAGTGCTGACCGTGCAGGACAATGGGTTGGGCATTAACCTGGATTTACATAAAGAAAAGCTTTTCCAGATGTTTAAGCGGTTTCATAGCCATGTACCCGGTACCGGTCTGGGCTTATACATGATTAACCGCATTATGCAAAACAACAATGGCTATGTAGAAGTAGATAGCACGCTTAACCAAGGCAGTACTTTCCGGATTTATTTCCGGAAAGGCTAAATATTCTTATTTTTACCGCATGAGACCTCTGGATTTAATATTACTTATCGACGACGATGAGACGACGAATCATGTGAACCTGCGCACCCTGAAACGAACCAATGCAGCTAAGGAAATAAAAATATTTATGAACGGGGAGCAGGCGTTGAATTATATGAAATTAATTGCAGAGCAAACTGGCAGTGAGGCTTCTGAAAAATATCCCGACCTGATTTTCCTGGACATTAAAATGCCGATTATGGATGGTTTTGAGTTTCTGGATGCCTACCAGGACCTAAACGCGCAATACCACATTCCCACCCAAATTATGATGCTTACTTCTTCGGCCAGCTTTTACGATTTAAACCGCCTGGAGAATTATGCCGTGGTAAGAAGGCATTTTGCTAAACCCCTCACCGATTTCGATGTAAAAGAAATAGTGAAGGACTTTTTTCCCGGAAACGTTGCTTAGCCCCGCATAAAGTGGGCTGCTGACGATTTTCTACAGAATATATTCGGTTAAAGGTTTTAGTAACCCAGAAAAAAAGCTTCATCTTGCATTCCGCCTCCTAATTCAAATAATAATCCGGTAGTCTTATACCCGCCCTTTGCCCCTGCATGATAACATTACCCGCTTCTAAACTGCCCCAGGTAGGCACCAGTATATTTTCGGTTATGTCGCAACTAGCCCAGACGCACGGGGCCATTAATTTATCGCAGGGTTTTCCGGACTTTAGCTGTCCGCCTGAGTTGGCCGACTTAGTAGGCACTTATACCCGCAACGGCTTTAACCAGTACGCACCCATGACCGGAGTAGCCAAACTGCGGGAAAATATCAGCCGAAAAACACAACTGCTGTATGGCGTGGCGCCTAATCCGGAAACCGAAATAACCGTAACTTCCGGCGCTACCGAAGCCTTGTTTTGCGCCATTGCGGCCGTGGTGCGCCCCGGCGACGAAGTGCTGGTAATTGAACCCGCTTACGACTCGTATGTACCGGCCATTTTGCTCAACGGCGGTCAACCGGTGTTTATTCCGCTTTCCTTCCCGGATTACCAGATAGACTGGGATTTAGTTAAAACCCGCATTACACCCAAAACCCGGCTCCTGCTGCTAAACTCCCCGCATAACCCCACCGGTGCCACTTTAAGTGCCGAAGATTTAAATAATTTAGCTGACATTATCCGGGATACCAATATTTTTCTGATTGGCGACGAAGTGTATGAACACATGGTGTACGACGGCCATTTGCACCAAAGCTTGCTGCGCCGCCCGGAACTGGCTTACCGGAGTTTTATCATTTCTTCCTTCGGTAAAACCTACCACGCTACCGGCTGGAAGGTAGGTTATTGCGTGGCGCCGCCGGCCCTTACCCAGGAATTCCGGAAAATACACCAGTACCTGACCTTTAGCACCATTACGCCCGTTCAGTACGCCCTGACCGATTATCTGGAAAATACCGAACATTACCTGAATTTGCCAACTTTTTACGAACAAAAACGCAATTTATTCTGTAGCCTGATGGATTCCTCCCGTTTCCGGATAATCCCTTCGGCTGGCACGTACTTTCAATTAGCGCATTACGGCCATATTACCGATGAGCCCGATGTCGCTTTTGCCCGGCGGCTTACCCAGGAAATTGGCGTAGCGGCCATCCCGGTTTCGGTATTTTACCACAATAACCAGGACCACAAAGTACTGCGTTTCTGTTTTGCCAAAAATGAAGATACTTTACAACAGGCTGCGGAAAAGCTTTGTGCATTGTAGGGGTTAGTTCATGGCATAAAGATTACATCCTGTCTTTTTTCTTAGCAGGCAGCACTAAATAAAGCCCCACATTTAGATTTATATTCTCTTGTGCAAAATCCGCATCAATAGCATCCACAGCATAAACAATCTGTGCTTGTGCCTTTAAAGCGCGGTAGCCGCTAAACTGAACGGTCAAGGCTGGTTCATTTAAAATGTATTTTTTATTTCGAATTATACCGTTCCAATATTCCGGATAGTTAGTGATATTATAATCTTTGGTTCTAATTTTATTGTAAGTAAGTAATCCCATTCTGTGGGACAGCGCTATTTTACAATACTTATTTTCCCAACTTATAGCTGCCTGCACAAAGTGACGGCTAAAGTTTATTTGTGATGTTGATTTTTTAAACTCGTCGTAGTAATTATATACATTACCGCTGCCGGTTCCGCCAAACAACTCGAAACCATAGACTTCTTTATACAAGGGAGTAAAATAACCTAAACCAGCCTCCAGTAAATAGCCGTGCCCTCCCTCTTTGTATTCGCCGCTGCTCTCACCAGAAGCCCGATAATAATTGCTCATTACTCCCAAATGGTTTGTTATTGCGTAAGCAGCCTGTATATCCAACCCGCTATCCACTTCACTTAAACTACTTCCACCTGCTACACTTAAAATTTTGTCTCCTTTTTTCTTTAACAAAGGCACATTATGGGCATTAGGAGAATAGTACATATGTACACACCCAGTTAAGCTACCGACGTATAATAAGAGAATCCAATACCAACATATGCGAATATTTCTCATGGCATAACAGATGTAAAACTAATGGCAACTCCCAAAGTATCTGTCAGGTACTTGGGGAAGATATACTTAAATGTAAATTTTAAGAACCCTTAGCCCAACCTAATATTGTTTTTATTAGACTTCACATATATTTGGCAATAAACAGCAAGTAATTGAAGGTGAACCAAAATTGATAAATAAAAAGGACTTTTGAGCTTGTAAGTAACAGTAGCCCTGAACCTGACGCAAAAATGCATAAATAAGCTACGTCCTGGCTCCCCTCCTTCTTTTAAAAGGCTGACCTTTCCGGAATAGGCAATTATCAGACGTAATGTTCCGCCTTATATTCCCTATCTTTAACGCATAGTAAATTTTTAATTTATTTTTAACCAAATCCATTTTAAATCCTAAAGCACTGCTCCCAGTAGAAACAAAATCGGCTGTAATATACTACGAACAACTAATCACTAATAACTACACCCCATGCAGGACCTCTCGGTTACTTTAGTACAAACAGCACTACACTGGCACGATGCGGCGGCTAACCGGGAAATGCTGGCCCAAAAACTGGCGGGCTTAACCGAAGCAACCGACCTGATTGTGCTGCCCGAAATGTTTACCACCGGGTTTAGCATGGAAGCGCCGCATTTAGCCGAGAAACCGGATGGCCCAACTTTGGCTTGGTTACAAGAACAGGCGGCCATCCATAAAGCGGTAATTACTGGTAGCTTAATTACGGAAGAAAATGGCCAATATTTTAACCGTTTGATTTGGATGCGGCCCGATGGCAGTTTTACCAACTACGATAAACGACATTTATTCCGGATGGCCGGCGAGCACCAGGTTTACACGGCCGGTACGGCCCGGCTGATTGTTACCCTCAATGGCTGGCGCATTTGCCCCCTGGTTTGTTATGATTTACGGTTTCCGGTCTGGAGCCGCAATATTGGTCCTGATTACGATTTGCTTTTGTACGTAGCCAACTGGCCGGCTAAAAGAAGTCTGGCTTGGAAAACCCTGTTACCTGCCCGGGCCATCGAGAACCTGGCGTATGTGGCAGGCGTAAACCGGGTAGGCGAAGATGGCAAGAGCATTGTGTACACCGGCGACTCAGCAGCTTACGGACCAACCGGCGAAGTTATCTGGCAGCAGAGCCACGCAGAAGCCGTTGAAACCATAAAACTCAGTCCCGAGGCTTTACAGGCTTACCGGCAATCCTTTCCGGCCTATTTAGATGCCGATTCGTTTTTGCTGAATAATTAATTCGCCGGATTAAAATAATGGTCTAGGTGCTGTTTAACTTCTTCCGGATTAGGTACGGTATTAAATTGCAGATGGGGCCGGCTCTGCAAAATGGCCGTTAGCCGGGCATGGGTACCTTCCAGCAAAATCAAACCTGGTTTATCTTCCCCAATTATTTCTTCCAGTAGTTTAAACGCCGCCCCCAGCTTAGCATCTGGTTCTGCCACTTTAAAATATACGGCATATTTTACGGCCTCCTGTATCAATCGGCCAGCCTGCTTAACCAGCATTTCGTCCGAAAAAGAATCCAGATCCAGAACCGCCATCTCCGGATTACGGGCTTTAAGCCAGGACAGCAAGGGCCTCTGGAAAGAGAAACTAGTGGTATTTTCGATATTAACCTGGATAAAAGTCTGCATCTGTTACAGAACCACTACTTTATAAGCTTTCCGGCGCAAATCGGCGGTAATTACCTGCACCAGATATAAACCCGGAGCTAAACCGGCCACCGGCACCCGGTGAATTTTAGCCATTTCCTGGTAACCACCTATATTTATTCGCTGCCCAGCCAGGTTATACAAAACAAAATTTACCTGTTCGGGGCTCTGGATGGTTAAAATCAGATCGCGTTTGATGGGATTGGGGTAAATTACCACCTGGGTTTGTTCGGGCAAAGGCTCCGGGTCTACTATTGCGCCGCGCATTTGCTGGCTTAAATAATGCAGGCCGCCCGCGCGGGTACCAATAATCAGTTCGGGCATTCCGTCGGCGTTTAAATCACCGGCGGCCAGCGCTAAAAAATTACCCAATTTGCTGGGGCCAAATTCACCGGTAAGCGGATTCTGCAAAATCTGGTTTACCGGGGTAAAAGTGTTATTCAGGTTCTGGCGGATATTCCCGAATATTCTAATTTCACCAAAATCATCTACCAACAGTAATTCGGGGCTTCTGTCTTTATTCAAATCGGTAATAATCGGGTAAACATTCTGCCGCGCCAGTTCGGCCGCAATATTGCCCCAGGCTTCATTTTCGAGGGTAAAGTTAGGATTGGCCGCCGTACCAGTGTTGCGATAGAACCGCAACGCGCCGCTGGTAGGCGTGGGCCGCACATTAGAAGCCAGCACCAAATCCAGGTCGCCATCGTTATCCAGGTCGTAGAAAGCCGGCACATCGCTAATTGCTTGCCCAACCGGTAAGGTTTTAATATTAGTTAAAGCATAATTAAAAGGCTGCCCCGCGCCGGCGGTGTTCAGAATATATTTTATCGCGCCCGTAGTGCCGGTAGCTACCGTCAGCATTAAATCTAACCGGCCGTCGCTGTTCATATCGGCGAATTGGGGCTTAATATCCCGGAAACCGGCTCCGGCCAGGTTTAAATAATCTCTCGTTTCGAGCTTGAATATAGCTTTCGCGGCGGTGCCCACGTTCCGGAAAAGCCAGACGCTACCAGTGCGATTACCCAACAATAAATCCAGGTCGCCGTCGCCATCCAAATCAGCTAAGGCCGGCACCGATTGTTCTCCCGCATCAACCATATTAGCCTGCAGAAAATTTTTCTGCTGGAGTTCAAAAGCCGGTACTTGGGTGGCGCTGGTATTTTTATAAAGCCAGGCCGATTGGGTAAAATTTACCTGATCGTTGGTATTGCTGCGCACGAAAGGGGCTACAAGTAAGTCTGGTCGGTTATCGAAGTTTACATCTTCGTAGTAAGCGGCCGGAAAATAATTAAAACTGGCGCGGGTGGTATTGGCGGGATAATTCAGTTGCAAACCCGATGAAGCGAGTACGGCATTGGTTAACGTGCCGCTGTTGGTGATGCGTACCAAATCGGGACAGGCCTCGCCGCCCACCAAAATATCTTTATCGGTGTCGCCGTCCAGGTCCAGGGCAAGCAGGTTCATGCCGTCGTTATGGTTGGTACCATCGGTGCGGCAGCTACTGTTAAATAGATAGCCGTTACACACATGGGGGCACTTGGTTAATTTGCCCCACCAGTTGGTTTCGAGGGTATATTTTAAATCATCGGCCGGTAATTTTTCTTCTACCGCCAGGTTCTTGTAATATTCAACGGTGGTACTGCCTGAAAAATCGAAAGTTAAAATATCCAGGTCCCCATCGTCATCCATATCCAGCAAAGCCGGTAAATTCTCGCTGCCGGCCTGCAGGTTAATATTGTTGTTAAACCGAATAAAATCTACCGCCTGGGTAAAGGCTGGTATGCCGTTGGCAGCCGTGGTGTTTTTATAAACTTTAATGCCGGCGTTGGTTTTGGTAAAAATATCTTTACGCCCGTCGCGGTTATAATCGCGCAGCAACACCCAGTCGGTGAGGTCCCGCGGAAATAAGCGCTCGTACTGCGGCGCGTACTGCCACTCCCATTGCCCATTTCTGGTTACTGCCACGTAAGTAAATATCTTATTTAAGGTACGGTCGTAAATAAAGAGGTCTTCGGTACCGTCGTTGTTTAGTTCTATTTTAGAGAAAACCGGACTATTTAAGCCACCCGCCCACGGATCTTTTACCGTATCAGAATCAATAACTATTTTTACATCGTTCCGGTAACGAAACTCATATTGCTGTTGCGCCGAAAGACGGAAACAGCAGCTTAATAAAAAAAACAGTATAACAACGGGTAAACCTTTCATAAGACGAAAGAACAAAATAAAGCCATTTTAAAATATTTTTATGCCTTTTAATATCCAGCAGCTCTACGAGCTTTACCAGCAATGCCAACACGTAAGTACCGATTCGCGTGCTGATCAGCACCAATCTTTGTTTTTTGCCCTCAATGGCCCCAACTTTAAGGGCGCCGGCTTTGCGCAACAAGCTTTGGCAAAAGGTGCCCGCTACGCCGTTGTAGACGATGATGCCTACGCTTGTGATAATTGTTTTGTAGTAACCGACACACTACAGGCTTTGCAGGATTTGGCCACTTACCATCGGCAGCAACTTACCATTCCTATAATTGGCATTACGGGCAGCAACGGCAAAACCACCACCAAGGAGCTAACCAATGCAGTACTAAGCCAGAAATACAACACGCTTTATACCCAGGGCAATCTGAATAATCATATTGGGGTACCGCTTACGGTGCTGAGCATCCGGCCGGAACACGAAATAGCTATTGTGGAAATGGGCGCTAACCATATAAACGAGATTGCCCAACTGTGTAGTATAGCCTTACCTACGCACGGCCTGATAACCAATATTGGCAAAGCCCATTTAGAAGGATTTGGCAGTTTTGAAGGCGTAGCCCGTGCCAAAAGCGAATTGTACCTGCACCTGGATCAGCACGGCGGAATCGTCTTTGTAAACAGCCAGAACGAGCACCTGATGCGCATGGCCCGGCGCATCGAAAATAAAATATTATATCCCAATGCCGCTGACTTTTTTCACGCCGAGTTCCTGGAAGCTTCGCCTTTTGTAGTTTATCAATCAGAAAACGGTGAGCAGGTGCAAACCCAGATCATCGGCGAATATAATTTTGAGAATATTGCCGCGGCTTCCTGCATAGGTAAGTTTTTTGAAGTGCCCATAGATAAAATCAACCAGGCCATTGCCGCGTATACCCCGGCCAACAACCGCTCGCAGGTAGTACAAAAAGGCAGTAATACCATTTTGCTCGATGCCTATAATGCTAATCCGTCTTCGATGGCAGCTTCCGTTACCAATTTTGCCAAAGCCAAGGCAGCTAAGAAGGTAGTTATACTGGGCGATATGTTTGAACTAGGGCCTGATAGTACAGAAGAGCACCAAAAACTGGGCAATTTATTGGCCGGCTTAGTGTTTGATGAGGTATTATTATGTGGTCAGGAAATGCAGGTAGCCGCCCAGGATCATTCGCAATTTAAATATTTTAAAACCAAAGCGGCCTTAACCACCTGGCTGCAACAGCACACCCTACAAGACACCTATCTGCTGATAAAAGGCTCGCGGGGGATGGGACTGGAAAGTTTGCTAGACGTGCTGTAAGTACCGGAAAGTTTAAAATAAAAGCCTCTGCTGTCAGAGGCTTTTTGTTTCTTCGTCTTTTGTTTCTTCTATTTTTATTCCGACATTGTATCAGCTACTGAATAGTGATCTACCGGTTCCTCCACTACCGACGTTCTCGGGTTACGCCGCCGGGGTTCATCATCATTTATAGAGCGCTCTATTTCGTTTTTGATGCCATCGGTGGCATCTTTAAACTCCCTAATACCTTTACCCAGCGAACGGGCAAGTCCCGGAATCTTATCGGCCCCAAACATGAGCAGCACGGCCAACATAATTACCATTATTTCTCCTCCTCCTACATCGCCCAGAAAAAGAAGCATTGCGTTTAGTTGCATAATATTAACGTGTTATATTTATTAGAACTGACTTGTTCTTTAAAAAGTTTAAACAATGTAAATGCTTAACTAATATAAGGTATATTTCTAATAAATCCTGTTAAAAACAAAAATTAAATACAAAATAAAACAACTAATTTTTCAGGCAGGTTCTTAAAAAGGCGAGTCAAAATCGGCGAACTTTGGCAGTACGGCATCTTTGGCCGACACAAGTGGTTCCTGAATATTCCAGTCAATATTTAAGGCCGGGTCATTCCACATAATACCACCTTCTGAGGTAGGGTAGTAATAGTCGGTGCACTTATAAAGAAAAGTGGTATTGTCTTCGAGGGCTACAAAACCGTGCGCAAACCCAGGGGGCACGTAAAACATGTTGTGCTGCTCGGTATTTAACAGACAGGTCTGGTGCTGGCCGTAGGTAGGCGAATCTTTACGAATATCTACTACCACATCCAAAGCACTACCCGACGTTACCCGCACCAGTTTGCCCTGGGCATGCGGTGGGCGCTGAAAATGCAAACCTCTTAAAACGCCTTTCTGCGACAAAGATTGGTTATCCTGCACAAAAGTTACCTCAATGCCGGCTGCGGCAAATACTTTATAGCTATACGATTCCAAGAAGAACCCGCGGGCATCGCCAAACTTCCGGGGTATAATTTCTACTAAACCTTCTATTGCAAATCTTTTAAACTCCATCTGGTTTTGTTAAAGCCGCGGCAAATTTATTTTATTCCGAAGAAAATTTACGCCGATTTTAACCGGTATTTTGTAATAGACTGAATAGCAGTTACATATTTATCTATTACGTACTTTTCATCAAATTTTTCTTCGGCCAATTGCCGGCTGGCCTTTCCCATCTGCTCCAACTCCGCTGCCGGTAGCTGGTACATTCGCATCATTTTATCGGCCAAATCCTGGCTGTTTCTTACTTCGCATAAAAAACCGTTCCGGCCTTCAATTACGGTTTCGCGGCAGCCGGGCACATTGGTGGTAACAATTGGCTTGCCCATAGCGGCCGCCTCCAGCAAAGTTTTAGGCGTACCTTCGCGATAAGATGGCAGTACCACGCAGTCGGCTTTCGCCAAATGAGCTTCTACCGTGCCCGAAGTACCTAAATATTCAATGGCGCCTTCCTCTACCCAGGCCTGGAAAACCGATTTTTTAATGCCAATATTCCCCGACTCGTCAATAGCGCCCAGCAACTGGCAACGCACTTCCGGATATTTAGCTTTAATAAGGCGGGCTGCTTCTACGTACTCTACTACACCTTTCTCGTACAGCACCCGGGCTACCATTAAAAAAGTAAAGCGTTGGTTGCGGGTAAAAACCGGCGCCGGTTTAAACCGCTCGGTGTCAATACCCGAACCCGGCAGCACATCGGTAATTTGCTCTTTTATCAGCCGATGATCCAGGAATAACTGCCGATCTTCTTTATTCTGAAAAAATACTTTAGACGGAAACCGGAAGGCAAACTTATAAAGCTTTAAAGCTACTTTAGAAACAAAGTTGCGCACAATAAATACCGTGCCCAGACCCGAAACATTATTAATAGTAGGAATACCGGCCAGCCGGGCGGCCACCGAACCGTAAATATTGGGTTTAATGGTATATTGCAGAATTACATCGGGTTTTACCTGGCGGTAACAATCGTAGAAACGCTTGGTCAATAATAAATCTTCGAGCGGATTGGTGCCTTTACTTTCCATCTCAATAGGAAAATACCGGCAACCCGCCAGAACCAGTTTCTGCGAATATTCGTCTTCGGGTGCAATTGCTACTACCTCATGCCCTAACTTCAGGAAAGCTTTCACCAAACCCATCCGGAAGTTATAAATATTCCAAGATTTATTTATAACAATAGCAATACGCATAAAGCAAATGACCTTCGGCCCGCAAAGATACTAGGAATAGATGAATTTCTAGGATTTTAATTTTTAAGGAGTTATTAGGTTTGGAATAAATTTAATTCCGGCTTTTCGCCAGGTTTGTTTTAGCAATCTTTACTTTTACCCGTCACACTTACGTATACTGACTCTACCTGTTTCCGTTAGCAGGATTACTGCTTCCGCAACTTTATTTCTGAACCAAAGATTAAACTTTACATGGCTAAAAAACTCTATGAAACCGCCAAAGAAAAAGAAACTGCTATTTTGGTGGCAGTTCCGAGCAAAACCCAGGCGGATGAAAAAACCCAAGAATATTTAGATGAGCTGGCTTTCCTGACCGAAACCGTAGGAGCCGTAACCGTCAAGAAATTTGTCCAGAAGCTCGAACACCCCGACAGCCGCACGTTTGTAGGCAAAGGCAAGCTGGACGAAATCAGAGCTTTTGTAAAAGAATATAATATTGATATGGTCATTTTTGACGATGACTTAACCCCCTCCCAGGTCCGTAATTTAGAACGCGAACTGGAAGTTAAAATTGTTGACCGTAGCTTGTTAATCCTGGATATTTTTGCCCAGCGGGCCAAAACCGCCCAATCGCGCACGCAGGTAGAAATGGCCCAGTACCAATATTTTTTACCCCGTTTAACCAACCTCTGGACCCACTTATCGCGGCAAAAAGGCGGCATTGGTATGCGGGGTCCCGGTGAAACCGAAATTGAAACGGACCGCCGGGTAGTGCGCGATAAAATTGCTTTGCTGCGCGATAAACTTGATAAGTTAGATAAACAAAACTACCAGCAACGTAAAGCACGCACCGATCTGGTACGGGTGGCCTTGGTAGGTTATACCAACGTAGGCAAATCCACACTTATGAACCTGCTCTCCAAGTCGGAGGTGTTTGCCGAAAATAAATTATTTGCCACGGTAGATGCTACGGTGCGCAAAGTAGTGCTCGATAATGTTCCCTTTTTACTTTCCGATACGGTAGGTTTTATCCGTAAACTGCCTACCCGCCTCATCGAAAGTTTTAAATCGACGCTGGATGAAATCCGGGAAGCTGATTTGCTGGTGCACGTAGTGGATATTTCACATCCCTCTTTTGAAGAACACATTGAAGTCGTAAACAAAACCCTGAAAGACATTGAATCGGGCGATAAGCCGGTATTGCTGGTGTTTAACAAAATAGACCAGTACCGCACCCAAGAGGCCGATGAGTTGAACGACATGGGCGAAGGCTCCGGTAAACCTACTCTGGAAGAACTCAAAGCCACCTACATGGCTAAAATTCATGCCCCGGCTATTTTTATCTCGGCCAAAAACAACCTTAATATTGATGCATTGCGCGAAGAACTGGTGCGGCGGGTAGCCGCTATTCATTTTGAACGTTACCCTAATGCGCCCACTTCGCAGCCGGTAAACCAATATCATAACGACCAGCAGAACCAGGAATAAAAGTATCTGCCGAACCCAAACAAGAGGGTAATTTAACTATTTATCTGCGCGCTATAAACTTTAGAGCGGTTCCTAAGCGGCTATTGGTATCCTTTTACCTTAAAATAAGTAAAAGACGAATAATTCGCGCTAGACTAAAACTATAATATGAAAACGCTATACCTCATGCGGCACGCTAAATCGAGCTGGGACTTTCCGGAACTGAGTGACCACGACCGGCCATTAAATAACCGCGGGCGAAAAGATGCGCCGCTGATGGGCCGGGAACTGGCTTCCCGGGAAGTTACCTTAGATTTAATTGTTTCCAGCTCGGCCGTACGGGCACTTACTACTGCTACCCTGGTAGCCAAAGAACTGGAATACGACACCGAGAAAATTGCCGTAGAAGAGGAAATTTACAAAGCCAGCAAGCAGGAGTTACTTTCTATCATTAAAAATATTCCGAACCAGTTCGATAAAGTATTGCTGGTGGGGCATAATTATACCATTTCGGAACTGGCCAATATGTTGTCGCCGGAAATGGTGCCCACTATGCCTACGGCAGCAGTGGTTTGTCTTAATTTTAATTGTGGTACCTGGGCCGAAATAAGCCGGCAAAATGCAGCTAACCTGTTTTTTGATTATCCGAAAAACCACTAATAAATATTAGTTTACCTGCTGCCGGCTATTTACCCGGTGCAGGTTCTTTCGGCTAAACCGTCCGGAAAAAGCTAATTAAACTTCTCATATTTTATTAACCATTTACCGGTATCCTTACCAGGTTTTATACCCAAGTGTTCTTATGGAAAAAGATAAAAAAATATTAAACCGTGAACTAAGCTGGCTGGCTTTTAACCACCGGGTTTTGCAAGAAGCCAAAGATCCGTCGGTGCCCTTGCTGGAACGCATTAAGTTCATGGCCATTTTTTCTTCGAACCTGGATGAATATTTTAAGGTGCGGGTAGCTACTTTAAAACGGCTGATAAAATTAAAAAAGAAAACGCTGCAAAAGCTAAAAGAAGATCCATCGCTGGAACTGGATAATATTCTGGAAGAAGTAACCCGGCAGCAGCACGAGCTCGGCGAAATATTCAGGAACCAGATACTACCCGATTTACGCCAGGAAAAAATATTTTTGCTCACCGAAAAAGAAGTAAGCCTGGAGCAGCAAACTTTTGTGCAAGAATATTTTTCGGAAAACCTGAAAAGCCTACTTACCCCGGTAATGCTAACCGATGGCGTTCCGCATTTTTTTCTGAAAGATCAGGTGGTGTACCTGGCCATCCGGCTGTTTCAGCCTAAACACCCGCACCAGCACGCAGAAGCTTTTGCGCTAATGGAACTGCCGGTGAAAAAACACGGCGGCCGTTTTGTAAAATTACCCGGCCAGGACGATAACCGTTACGTGATGTTTCTGGAAGATGTAATCCGGTTGTGTTTACCCCAGCTATTCCCGGATTACGGTCAGGCCGAAGCTTATGCGTTGAAAATATCGCGCGATGCCGAGTTGGATATTGAAGAAGAAGTATCGGGCAACCTGATGGCTAAGATTCAGCGGAGCCTGAAAAAGCGCGAAACCGGCTACCCAGCCCGTCTGCTCTACGATCCGGCTACCCCGGCTGCTTTGCTGGATATTATTCAGATAAAAACCGGCATCACCGACAATGAACTGATTAGTGGCAGCAAGTACCACAACTTCCGCGACTTCTTTAACTTTCCGGATTTTAATTTGCCGCACCTGAAATACGAGCCCCAGCCGACCCTGCCTCACCCACAGCTCCGCTTTCATAAGAGCATGCTCGAAGCCATTTACCACCAGGATTTTCTGTTGCACTATCCATACCAGTCTTTTGAGTACGTGATTCGGTTTTTTGAAGAAGCCGCCACCGACCCGGCGGTTAAAGCTATCAGCGCAACCCTGTACCGCGTGGCCGAAAAATCGAAAGTAGCCAAAGCCCTGGTTAAAGCCGCTGAAAACGGCAAGCTGGTAACCGTGGTAGTAGAATTAAAAGCCCGCTTCGACGAAGAATCGAATATTTACTGGGCGCAAAAGCTGGAGAAAGCCGGCGCTACTGTTATGTATGGCGTAGAAGGCTATAAGGTACATACTAAATTAGGTTTGGTTACCCGTCAGGAAGGCCGCAAAATGGTAAATTATGCCTACCTGAGCACCGGCAACTACAACGAAGTAACGGCCCACATTTACGCCGACCATGCCTTGTTTACCCGCGATGTACGCCTGACCAAGGACGTTGAGAAAGTATTTCAGTTCTTTTTCGATCGGTTACCCAATAAGCGCTTCAAAAATTTGCTGGTAGCGCCATTTAACATGCGCGAGCGTTTCAACGATTTAATTAATGAAGAAATGCGTAACGCAAAAAAAGGTTTACCCGCCTACATGGTTTTAAAAATGAATGCATTGCAGGATGAACGCATGATTATGCGCCTTTATGAAGCCAGCAAAGCCGGGGTTAAGGTAGAACTGATTGTGCGCGGTATCTGCAGTTTAATTCCGGGTATTCCGGGCCTGAGCGAAAATATTACGGTACGCAGCATCGTTGACCGGTATCTGGAGCACGCCCGCGTATATATTTTCTGCAACAACAACCACGAAAAGCTTTACGTGGCTTCCGCCGACTGGATGACCCGCAACCTGAACCGCCGGATTGAAGCCGGCTTTCCTATTCTGAACCCGGAACTACAACAGGAAATCCGGCACATTATAGATCTACAGCGGACCGATAACGTAAAAGCCCGCAATACCCGCAATGTTTATCTGCGCCGGAGCACCGAACCCGAAACCCGCTCCCAATATGCCACCTATAATTTTTTAAAAGAGCTGATTCCGGCTTTCGAAAAAAATCCGGTACCCGAATCTTAAAATTTCCGGCTAAGGAAAGGCCAGAAAATTTGTTACTGAAGCAAATATCAGCAGCCCAAAGCCGTCCGTTTTCTTTTCCGCTGGTACTAGTTTTCTGGAAATAAAAGGTTTGCCTGCGGAAGGCCGGCTAAAATATATTAATAGATAAGGTTAAAGTAAATCAGGTTTTAAGTAATTTTGGCGCTTATAAACTAATTTGCACAACTATTACCTTTTTATAAATATATTTTATGCCCCTACGAGAAGAGTTTGAACGCGACGGAAACTGGTTGTTTAAAAGAAGAAGCTGGTTACCGGTGCTCTTGTACCCTTTTGCGGTTGCCGTTATTTATTTCTACCAGGATACCACCCACGCGCACATTACCAGCACTACCTGGGGCATTATTTGCTTCGTAGTATCTTTTTCAGGATTGGTGGTACGGGCCATCACCATTGGTTTTACGCCCAAAGGCACCTCTGGCCGCAACACCGAAAAACAAGTTGCCGAAACTCTGAACGAAACCGGTATTTACTCGGTAGTAAGGCACCCGCTGTATCTGGGCAACTTCCTGATGTGGCTGGGCTTATTTATGTTTATCGGGGTTTGGTGGTTTGTACTTATTTGCGCCCTGGCTTACTGGCTTTATTACGAACGCATTATGTACGCCGAAGAAGAGTTTCTGCGCCGCAATTACTCGGCGCGCTACGAAGCCTGGGCCAGCCGCACTCCTGCTTTTTTGCCGCGCCTCTCGGGCTGGGTGCCTTCTAACCTGGAGTTTTCGATGCGCAACGTACTGAAACGGGAATACAATGGCTTGTTTGCCACCGTGGTTTCATTTGTACTGATTAATATTTTAAGCCATTTTTTTGCCAACGGTGCGTTTAAAATAGACGTGCTCTGGCAAATAATATTTATTCTGGGTGCCGTCACTTTTCTGGTACTGCGTACGCTGAAAAAGAACACCAAAATATTAGATATTGCCGGCCGGTAAGAAGTTAAAATAATCTGGGCAGATTCAACTTCGTTCTTAAAACCAGGCTACTTTGTTTGTGTAACTGCTACCGGAATATTTTATAAGAAGTTATAGACCCATTCCGGGTAAAATCTTTAAAAGACTGCGTAGATGTTAATGCTTCTCCGGATTCTGGCGGCTTTCTAAATCTGTACTTAAACATTTAGCCTGCAATGGGCTAGCCAGGCTGCCTTCCAGCAGCAATTGGTAAGATTACTGACTTATGGAAGTTGTTATAATTATATTATTAACCCTGCTTAATAGTTTTTTCGCCCTTTCCGAAATATCTATTATCTCGGTTAAAAAAAACCGGATGGCTCAACTAGCCCAGAATGGTAGCAAAAGCGCCCAAACAGTTCTGCAATTGCTAACCCAGCCGGAAGATTTTCTTTCGGCCATTCAGGTGGGCATTACTTTAATCGGGATTATTTCGGGTGCTTACGGCGGTACGGCCCTGGCCGACGATGTTCGGCCGTTCATCAGCCAGGTTAGCTTTCTGCAACCCTATGCCGATGCGCTGTCGCTCTCGATTGTAATTGCCCTCATTACCTATTTCTCGATTGTGGTAGGCGAATTAATACCCAAAACGGTAGCCATGGGTAACGCCGACCGAATAGCGCTTTTTGTTGCTCCTATCATTAAAGGCTTCACCAGCCTTACCATGCCCCTGGTAAAATTATTGTCGGGTTCTACTAACCTGGTAGTGCGCCTATTAGGCATAAAAGAAACTGCTGAAGATAAATTATCGGAAGATGAATTAAGGCAAATTATTAGAACGGCCGGAAAGCAAGGCGTACTAGCCAAAGAAGAAAGCGAACTGCACCAGAATATTTTTAACTACGCCGAACAGAAAGCCCGCGATTTAAAAACCCACCGCAAAGAGGTAGAATGGATTAATATTAACAGTTCTGCCGAAAGCATTAAAGAACAAATTCAAAAAAGCGTACACTCTAAATTTTTGGTGGCCGATAGCGCCATCGATAATGTGGTGGGCATCTTAAACGCGAAAGACTATTACGAAAACTCGCTTAATCCCCAACGTCCGCTAACAGAAATTTTAAAGAAGCCTTTATACGTTTCCGAAACCATGTTCGCCAGTGCGGTTCTTAATTTATTTAAGAAGAACAAGCAATATTTGGGCGTGGTGGTAGATGAATTCGGTTCGGTAGAAGGCATCATTACGCTGCACGATATTTTAGAAGCGATTGTGGGCAATTTACCCGATATCGACGAAGCCAGTGAACCGGCCATTATTAAGCGGGACGACGGCTCTTACCTGGTTAGAGGTTCTATTCTGATTCAGGATTTAAACAAAGAGTTGAAACTGGAATTTATAAAAAGAAATACCGAATTTATATCGCTGGCCGGCTTTATTATTCATTATCTGGGCCGGTTGCCGGTTACCGCCGAAAAGTTTGTCTACAATGGTGTTGAGTTTGAAATAGTGGATATGGATGGCATTAAAATAGACAAGGTTATCCTAAAGAAATTACCCAAGAACACTCCTGTTTTATAAAATACCTTGCCAACATCTAATACCAAATAGTATCAAGGGATTTCCATAGGGTATTTATTTTGATTGACAGCGTTGATGATGTATTCATAGCCGGTCAGGGAAGCTATTTGTTCATTAGAGTAGGCATGAGTGGTAGAGGTAATCCATTGTTCAAGTTCTTGTTCATCTTGGAAGTTGTGAAAAGCTACCTTGTCTTTCATGTCGCGCCAGAACCGTTCGATAGGGTTAAGTTCCGGATTAGAAGAAGGCAAGTATACCAGGTGCATGTTGTCGGGTACTTGTAAGTGTTTAGCCCGGTGGTAGCCGGCTTTATCTAAAAAGATGATTTTGTAAACTTCCGGCTCCTGTAAAGAAAACTCGTGGAGTAGGTATTCAAAGAAAAGCGTGTTCACCTGCGGAGCGGTCACAAAGAACTTATCGCCCGAGAGGGGTTCTATTAGGCCATAGCAGTAGCGGTAAATAAAGCGGTGCTGGTAAGCACCTACGGGCTTCACTCCGGCTACGGTGATGGCTCTTCGTAGTACCGTCATCAAGCCAAACCTACTTTCATCCTGGAAGTATACCTTCCAGTCTACTACTTTCCCTGCTTTAACTAAAGGAGTATAGTAGCTTTGTAAAACAAAAGAAAGCTGCTCGTTTAATTTTTTTTAAACGCCTCTTCCGCGACGGCATCTTTCTTCAGGTTGCTCTTCCGGACTACTTTGAGTTTAGCTTTCAGCGAGTAGCGCACAAAGCGATGCACGTGTTCATAGCTTAGGTGGATGTTATGCGCTTGTGCTAGCCACCGGTGAATTTGCTTATAGGAAGTAAAGTAATCCGTGGGGCTGTTAAGCTTCTCTTGCAATGCTGCTAAGGCTTGGCCGCTGATGATGGAACCTGCCTTTTTACCCATCTCCAACTGCTGCAGGACACCTAACCCTTGTTCCCGGTAAAGACCAAACCACTTACCTATGGTATGCCGCTCATAACCTACTTGCTGACCAATAGCTGCATAATCCTGCTCCTGTCCGCTCTTATATAAATACAAGGCCTGCAAGCGCGCCTGCACGAGGGGGCGCTTTTCTCCTCTTATCGCCTTTAACAGCTCTGAACTGCTCTCCTTTATCTCTATTTTTCTTACTCTCCCCATGGCCAAAAAACATTATTCACTTATGGAAAGTTCTTCTTACTATTTGGTATAATACCAACCCGCATAACCTAGCTGCCATTGTGCAGCTTTTATAACCATAGGTCTGCTATGAAAGAGCGTTGAAGAGATTTGGTATAATATCCACCCAGCATGATTACTGCTTTAAGACCTCTATGGCCCGGATTTAATGCCGTGCTGGTTTGTTACTTCGGGAAGGCACGGCAGTAAATCTACGCTAGAAAAAGCTACTGCTTTAAGAAACGGCGGGGCGGAACCAGAAATATCTCCACATTAAAGAGCGCCGCCCCCTTTAATTTATTCTCGATAACCGGGTCTTCCTTTTTGGCAAAGAAAAAACCATCGTTGGCTTCTTTTTCAAAAGCATTAAAATTCAGGTTCTGGCGGTAACCAGCCTCTACCCCAAACCACAAAAAGTCGTAAATTTCTCTTTCCCAACGCACACGCCCCCTGATTTCGGAGCGGCGCAGCTCCAGGGTTTCCAGTTCCGGAATGCCAATATTGCGCACGTTAATATTATAGCTGGCCCCATCTACCGAAAACCCGGCAAACCACAACGACCGCTCCGATTGGTTATACCGCACATCGGCATTGGCCGGTAAAATTGCTTCTATGCCCCACTTGGGGTTAAAGGTGCGGTTATATAAAAAAGCCGGATAAATGCGGCGGCGGCCCAGCGCATAGCCCAATTGCGCACCAAAGCCATACGAGTACGCAGGACTTACTTTCCAGCCGTACAAAAACTCCACGGTGGTTTTCAGATAATCGGACACGGCTACTTGTTTGCTGTTGTAGTCGCCGTTGAGTTCGCCTTTAGCCCGCACCACGTAAAAATTCTTTTCGTTTATCGGGCGCAGCATAATTAATTGGCCGCTGATACTTTTCAGGTTCCGGTCTTCGATGTTGTTGTAAAACGCGTATTCGGGCGGCAGCGGGTACTCAAAATTAAACTCCTCGAAAGCATAATTGAAGCCGGCTACCATCTTAAAGTGCGGATTATTAAAGATCGGGGCATACAATTTCAGATCAAATTTATTATTGCGCCGCACCTCGCCTTGTTTGTTGCCAATATTTTCCTGTGGCGAAGTAGAGGTAATTCCGAAATCGGGTTGCCATTCGTAATTAACAATCACGCCTTTGCCTTTACCCATTCCGATGACCGAAGGATTGGCAAATTCTTTTTCGTCTACTGCATTGGTAGCCTGCCGGGAAGCCGGATAGCGGTTAGTAGAATCGGGCTGTACCTGCGCCAGCAAAATATGATGAGAGAATAACAAACCCACCAGGGGCAACCATTTATTATTTACTTTCATTTATGCTTTCTTAAATCGCTCTATAATGCTCCTTATTCCGCTATATTGATAGTCACGGCTGTAGTTCCGGGCAGGTTAAAATAAAAACCCAAGGTTCAGGTTAAATAATCTTTCTTTTTCGCCGAAGCTATAAGTACCCGATACCACTGCCTTGCGCAGCACATCTACCCAAATACCGCCGCCTACGCCCCGGTGCAAACCTTTAAATAATTTTTTAGAAGCATCGTCATCGGCAAAAACGCGGCCGTGATCAACCAGCGCCAAAATGCCAAAGGTGCCCGGGAATAAATAAAAATTAAAATCAGTGAGGTGAATACGTGCCTCGGCGTTGGCATAAATATTACTCCGCCCCGCAAACCTGGTTATACGGTAACCCCGGAGGTTGGTGGTACCGCCCAAGGTATTGGACTGGTAAAACCGGTAATCGCCAAAGTTGTGCGCCCCGCCAATGCGCCCGGCCCACGTAAGCTTAAACGGGAAATTAGGCGTGAGATAAAACATCACTTCGGAACTTAGCCGGGTAAACCGGTATTTTTCATATCCTAGCTGCTGGTTTACCGAAAATTCATTCAGCCATTTAATGCCGATGTAAGGATTAACCTCGTTGCTCACGGCCACCACATTCATAAAAGCGCGGGCGCCAATATATTCGTTCATCCGGAAAGAACTGGCATCGGTTTCGGAGCCGGCAATTAAAGCCCGGGCCGCCGGTCCCGTAGATTCCCGTTGCACCTGAAACTGGTCGTAAGTAGGGCCCACGCCAATTTTTAAGAAGTGGAAAATATCGTAGGTAAGGGTGGGGGTTACGATATACCGCTTAAACCGCACGCGGTAATCCCGGATGTTTTCTTCGTTAGCCTCGGTTTCGTTGCCTTGGCCAAAATAATTAGCCAGTAACTGCGGCCCGTTGATACTGGCCCGGAAATCCAAATCCCAATCTTTTATAATATCGGTATAAATACCTTTGTAGCGCAGGTTATAAGCCCCAGTGGCAAAAGCATAATTACCCAACAGGCTGTGCTCAACGGCAAAAGGCTCTTTCCGGAATTTATACCGCCGGTAAACCAGTCCGCCTCCCAGGTAAAGCTGATCGTCTACGTTATATTGCAGGGCCAGGCGCGGCCCCAAATAGGGTACTTTGTGTTCGGTACGGCTATAAATATTTACTTCGCCGGCCGCTTCGGTCCGGTCTTTGGTTTCGGAGCCAAAATGAAAAACATTATTATCTTTGGTATCATACACCACCGTTTTCCGGCGCAAACCACCCACCGAAGAATTATCGGCAATGCTGTCGCGGTCGTCGCCACCAATTATCCGGATTAAAATACCATCTCCTACCTCGCCGGTAACTTCAAAAATATCTTTGCCGCCCAAACCGTATAATCGAATTTCGTTTGTTTCATCGGTATAAAAAGTACGCTCGTACAGTTTGCGACCCATGGTGCCGTCGAGTTTAATATTCCGGACTTCTACCTCGGTTTCTTTATCGTTGCGGCGATTTACCTTGAAATATTCGGTACGGTTGCTGCCGGCTACATCTACCGTTTTGGCCAGGAAAGCATAATAATCGGCAGCTAGCTGGGGCAACATATCGCGGCGGGATTTTAACTTAGCGGCTATTTCGGGTGCCGATTGGGCGTATACTTCGGGCGGAAATTGTTTTAAAGCTGCTTCGATAACTTCATCCGTTACATTGGCTTTCATTTTTTCGGCCAGACCTACCCATTCGGCTTTTGTTACCCTTGATAAAAAAGTATGGTCGTTAGTCAGGGCGCTTAAATTCAGACCAATGTAATCGCCGAAATCGTAGCCAAAGTTTTGGAAGTTCCGGATGCCCCACTTGCGGGTAGCCAGGTACGGTAGCAAGCCATCGGTTTTAAAGAAAGCAGCATCGCGGTCTTTGGGCACCGGCGTAAACAAGCGCCCGTCTTCGGTTTTACTTTCGGCCCAGCGCCACTGCCCCTCGTGCCGGTCCCAATCGCCAATCAGCATATCAAATAACCGCGCCCGCGCAAATGCCGGCTCATCTACGGTATTATCGTTGTTATCTATTTTGCGTTCCAGCACTTTATCGGTACCAACCAAATTCAGAGCATTGCCCAAACTGGCTACATTCTCGTGGCTTTCGTCGGGGTTTTCTTCCAATATAGCAACGGTGCCGGCAAACTGATTCCGGTATTGCCCCAACGCGGGGTCCGAAGGAATATAAAACAACTCGGGATTTACGTGAAATACGCCGGCGGCTTTGGCCAGGGGCGGTAAAACCAACGCACCGTAAGGGTGCTGCGCCGAAATCTGGTCCTGCATCAGGTCGCGGGCAATGGTTTCCTGTAGCGGTTTTGGCAATACCTGGGTAGGATTTTTATTTACTGACCGCAGGGTGTACTCGTGGCCTTCCTCGTTGCGAAGTCGCAGCGAAATGGTTTGCTTGCCGCCTCCCACGCGGTAAGGCCGCAGGCCGCTTTTTTCGGTGCGTAAGTCCAGGTAAGGCATTTTAACCGGGGTGGCCCATACATCGCGGTAATGCTCGCCTAAAAATACTTCTTTTAGCTTACCGGCCTGGTATATGGGGTTAGCCGCCAGGGTAATGGTGCTGTCGCGGTAATTCCGCGTCGAGAGGGCTGGTGTTTTATCTTGGGCAATTGGGGTAGCTACCGGGGTGCCGCTCTGTTTGGTGTACATCTGGGTCCGGAAAAATAATTTTCCGGTTGAGCCATCGTTTACCGGCTCCCAGAACTCTACCCAAGCCTCGCCGTTGTCGTAATAATTTACTTTGGCGTAACCTTTTGCTTCGTGGCCAAACAAAGCATCGCCGCCGCCTAATTTCATGTGCTGAATTTTGCAACCCGAGCCGCTGACAATGGTATTGACATTGCCGTGTTTAAAATGCTGAATATTGTGTTCGTGGCCACCGGCATACACCACGTTGGGGTAGCGCTGAAAAATATTCATGAGGCCCTGCACGTAAGCCTGGTATTTGGGGTGAGCAATATCCTGGCTGATGCCGCCGTATTTGCGGGCCCAGGGGTAAATAGAACCAATAACCGGCAACGGTAAAACCAGCCAGGGCTCGATTAGGGTAAGCGGAAAGATATGGTCGAGTAACTGGAAATTGCCGCCGTGCACGCCGTTGCTGAACAAAGGATGGTGCCCCACCACGACTATATGTTTGCCGTTATTCCGGGCTATAATATCTTCGAGGCGGGTAAGTACTTCTACTTCGTCGGCTACGTTGCAATAATTATTGGGTCCGTAAGGCCGTTCTTCTTCCTGCAGCCACCACTGCGAGTTAAGCGCAATAAATACCACATCTTCCTGCAGATAAACTTCGTAGGGGCCGGGGCAGCCTTCGTCGGGCACAAAAAAGTCGCCGCCGCTAACAAACGTCGAGTCTTTCAGGTATTCTTCTACAAATACTTCCTGCCGGATAACCGACCGCAGGCCGCCGGGTAAACCCTGGGCCCAATCGTGGTTACCCGCAATCATGTATTTTTCGCCCTGGTAGCCTTTAAACCGGTCGAGTTGCGTAGTTAAACGTTCTTCATCGGTTTTTCGCCCCGGCGAACCCGCTTCGGTAAGGCCGTAACTATAAATATTATCGCCTAAAAAAACAGTAGCACTGTTAGCGCCGGCCGATTTCATCTGGGACTCCAGCAGTTTTAAAGAGGGCTCCAGCGGATCTTTCTCCGGGGCACCCACATCGCCAATGAGGAAAACTGTATATTTTATCCGGCTGCTATCGGGGGGCATTACGGTTTGCCAGTTGGCTACCGCACTGCTGTAGAAAGGCCGCTTTACGGCACACGCATTAACGAAAAATAAAAAAACGACACTCAAACAATACGCAAGATATTGATGCTTCATGGATGTTAAAGAGTTTGGACAGCTATCCGGCTGTCTGGTATCCGGGTGCTTTTGGGCTGGCAACGGCTTTTATACGTGAATTTAACACAAAGTATACAGGCCAATAGGGCTTTACTTAAGCCCGGTTTATCTTAAATAAATTTTAAACCTGCTATATTCTCAGTTAAGCTTATCTGACGTATAAAAAAGGAATTGGTTCACTTCTTTTTCTTTTAGATAGAAAAAGAATATATGCCGGGCAAAAGGCAAACAACCCGCCTAAGCGGTTGTTTAGCTGATAGCAGAGGTTAAAGATTCCGGTTTAAACCCTGGTTAACCAACCCCAGCGAACTTTCGGATTATTATTGCGTTTCAAACCTCATAAAATAACCTTACTTAAATGCAGCCCTTAGAACGAGGCACCTTACCAGAATCCGGCTCAGCCGCTGATGGTGCAAAAAAAAATATGATAGAGCAGGATATTATACACAAGGCCAGTAATTATGTCTTTACTTTATTTAAAGAAAAACTATCGCGCAAGCTGGTTTACCACAACTACAAACATACCACCGAAATAGCCAAAGAAGCCCAAAGCCTGGGTGAAGCCGCCGGTCTGTCCGCCGACAACCTGGAAGTGCTGGTTTTAGCGGCTTGGTTTCATGATACCGGCTATGTAGATACGTATACCGGGCACGAAGAAAGAAGCGTGGAATATGCCACCACATTCTTACAGGCCGAAGGTTACCCCGAAGGCCGGATAGGGGTAATAAACGATTGTATTATGGCCACGAAACACGATCAGCAGCCCGAAAACCTGATGCAGGAAATTCTGGCCGATGCCGATATTGCGAACATTGGCAAAGAAAGCTTTTTTTCGAACGCCGAACTGTTGCGGGTGGAGTGGGAAGTTTTTCTGAATAAATTTTTTACCGACGCCGAATGGGCCCAGTACCAACTCGATTTCCTGCTCGGGCAAACTTTCCGGACCGAGGTAGCCCAGAAAAAATTCGGCGAAGCCCTGAAAGCCAATATTCAGGAGCAGCGCGATATTCTGGGTAAACTTTCGAAAAAACAGAAGAAAAAAAACAAGAAGGAACGCGAGAATTTTGCCCAGCCTAAACGGGGCATCGAAACCATGTTTCAATCGACGTACCAGAACCACATGTCGCTGAGTGGCATTGCCGATAATAAAGCCAATATGATGATTAGCCTTAACGCCATCATTTTATCGGTTATAATCACCTATCTGGGTGCTAAAACCTCGGTATTAGGTACCGAATTTACCCGCAATCCTATCCTGATGGTACCCATTGGTACCCTTATTTTAACCACGCTGGGCTCGGTGGTATCGGCTATTATGTCGGCGCAACCCGAAGTAACCAGTTTTAAAATGCGGGCCAATAAGGTTAAAAGCAAAAAAGTAAATATTTTGTTTTTCGGTAATTTCACCAAAATACCGCTCGAAGATTTTCAGGTGGGGATGCACGACCTGATGCGCGAAAAAGATGCGCTGTATAACAACATGATAATCGATATTTATTATTTGGGTGAAGTACTCAGTAAAAAATACCGGCTGCTCCGCATCTCCTACACCATCTTCATGATCGGCCTGATTTTAACTGTACTGTCGTTTATTGTAGCAATAGTGCGGTAGGCGTTGTTCGTTGTTCGTTGTTCGTTAGGCGGGTACTTCGTATCTGAACCTGGGTTACAGCCTAATTGAAATATTTCTTTTAAAATAATGCTTTTCTACCATCGAACAACGATTAACGCGGATGCGCCTGGTACATTTGTTCGCACAAAGCTTTTAACTGCCGGATAGATTTGCCGAGGAATATTTTCATGCGCCGCCGGATAAAAAAAGAATAAATGTAGCTGCCCACCACCGATGAGCTGTAATGAAATTTTAGCTGCAGGTAAGTTTTGTCCTCCTCGACCGTAGTCAGGTAATAAAAGAGAAAAGCGTTAGGAAAAATCCGGAAGTTGGCTATTTTCTCAACGTACTCAATCTGTTTTTCCCCGATAAAACTCTGTACCGTCTGCACATCAATCTGGCCCCGGTTCAGGTCGCATTTATACGAAATACCCATCCGGTTGGCCTTGGTGGTATCAAAATGCACCCGGCTCATACCCGCTACCCAGGCCGGCTTTAACCGGAAATTGCTGATAATTCGCAGCACATAGCGGGCCGGCGCTTTGATGATAATATCGGTGGCAAATACGTGGGCAAATTTGCTTTTGCTTTGCATGGGCCGGTTGGTAGTTACCAGCAGGCGCAACGGGGTTAAAAAAGCGTACCGGTACTTAATTTCGCCGAGGTGCTCGTAAAAGGTACTGCCTTTGTGCAACCGCGACCAGCTAAAATTAGCTTTTATTTCCGGTTCCGGCTGGGTTCGCAGGTAATCTTCGGACAGCAGCACGTACTCGTCGCCGGCGATATTATTTTTGAGCAGCCGGTGGGCAATAATTACGTTTTTACCCATGAGTTTTATGTGCTCCCGAATCTGCGTTACACTCAGGCACCCATAATGTACCACTACTTTTAGCGTAAGCCGGCTATCCGACAAAGAAGCGCCTACTTCCGTTCCCTGGTCCCGCTCTACTATTTTGAGGTAATTCTGAAAATCAATAAAAATCTGCTTGCATTGATTTATTACCTCCTGCACCGGGGGCGGGGGCCCCAGCCGGTAAAACAACACGGCGTCGCCCTGAATTTCGGCCAGCTCCATGTCCAGAATATTGGCTTCAATAATAATCTCCAGCAAATCCGCAATCAGGTTGCGGCTGGTTTCCAGGCCGGTTTCGTTCACAAATTTGGTGAACCCACTAATATCGGGAATAAAAATAAGCGCGGGCTGGGTATCGTTAGCGCCATTGGCGGCCGGAACTTGCGGGGCTAAGTTTTTTTTCTGATTTCTGAGAATACCCATTGTACCGGCGGTTGTTTTTTTATTATCTAATCTTTCCGTTAAGACCTTACCTAAACTGATTTATGCCCTTTTGGGTTATGGCTAATGGCCTAATATTTTACAACCAACCTGAAACACGCACGGGTTAGTTGCCTGATTTGGCGGGAATTTATTTAAAATGCGGAGGCTTTGTATTTTACCGTTAAATAAATAAATTTGCGTTTGTTCCTGCCCCCGGAACCTGGCTGCGTAGTTCAATGGATAGAATAGAAGTTTCCTAAACTTTTGATATGGGTTCGATTCCCGTCGCGGCTACTATGACGCTGTTAACTAATAGAATAACAGCGTTTTTTATTTAAATTTCCTTTTATTTTCTTGGTGGAGGCAAACATATTATAAATTAGCTTTTTTACTCCCGTATTCACTTGAAAAAATTAGGAATGTGGAAAAACGTTATGATTCAAGGTGCTAGAATTAGGGAACATTATCAAAAGCTCGGAGCTATAGCGGTCCGGCCAGGTTTGTAGGAAATAGCTATAAGTAGCTTTTAATCCTCTCCAGGAAACTTCAAATCAGATATGTTGATTTCGGTTTCTGACTGTGAAATACTTTCTCTAATGGAATTTCTGGTAGGACTTTCCATATCATAATCTAGAATTTCCTGGTGTGACAAGCCATCCACTTCAGCCTGCTCCTCATCCAATTCAATATCATTGTCACCCCCAATTTGTGGAAACAACATTAACTGCTCACCAATTTCAGACTGATCTGGAATGAAAGGCGGCTCTGCTACATGAATGCGACCATCAGCATATCTTTTCAGGTCGGGGTCCACCGAATAGATAACCTTTACCCTGTTTGTAATGGCTATGGCTACTATCATGCAATCATATTTGATTGAACTTTTTAAAACTCGATGTTCGGCTTGATAGGCTATTAATTCAGGATCTCTATAAGATTTATACAGTAGTTCTGCGCATTTTTCAGCAGCCAGAGTGTCAAAAGGCACAACACGAAACCTACGGTCGAATAATTCTTTTGCCGCATGTTGCTCTTGCGGTGAGTAGCAAGATAGCAACTCAACCATAAGCGGAACAGGCATCAATATTTTACATTTATGGTCTTCCAACCAGTCCAGGAACCGTCTGCTTTCCGCTATTTTATGTTGCTGATCCGGTCCGGCTTCGCCCTTAACACCCCAAATGAAAAGTTGGCTATCAATAAGTACCAGGTTACTCATGCCCCTGATTAGATTTAAGTGAATTTATGTCATCAACCTTATGCAGAGTTTTGCTGAGTAAATCTCCGAGTTGCTTAAAGGTATCCTGAATCGTAACCTGCTCTATATAAATGACACTCTCTGCCCTAAACTCTAAAACCTGATAAGTTCGCTTGTCCCATTTAGCATTGCCTTTTACCCCAACCTCTTTATAAAGATTTTCGGCCAGCTTAATCACAATGTCCTTCTTAACTTCGAAGCTGACGGTATAATCATCGTCAATTTTTAAGGTTACTCTTGGAGTATCGCCACCGGCTTTTAGAACAGTTCCGTAAATAGTTGTGTCGCCCCGCAACGTACCGGCTTCCTTAACTACTATTTCAGTATCCTTATTGAAGGTTGCTATCCGCTCACCGTCTTGAATAAATACCCCTTCGCATTCATGTCTTTTAGAAAACTTAGCTATCTTCTTAAGGTTGTCAACGGAGGAACTGGGCAGATTGCTGTACTGGTCACTGGTAAATGAAGTAGCGATCACAGCATAGGCTGGCAAGACATACTTCGATATATGGGAAAGGCACTTAATGCTCAAGCTTTGATCTCTTATTTCTTCAAAGCTTATCAGAACATCAGCCTCGTTAACTTCAGGATTCTGCTGCTTTACAACGGCCAGTATTGCCCCTTCAAAACTGGCTATCAACTCTGCAACTTCACTTGCCTTAACCTTTGAGGGCTTTATTCCATTACCCTCAAACTTTAATTCAATAATATGTTGCCCGGTATCCATTTGGCGCAAACTAAGAAATAAAATAAAGAAAATAAAAAGTATTTCTAGAATACTTGTTAACTTTTGACCAATCTTGAAAAGATTCGAATTCTTATTTGTTGATATTTTATAAATCAAACGATTTATATCTGGCCAAATAAATTAAACATTAAAAAATCCCTAATTACTATTGGCCCTGTTCGGGGTGTCGCCTGCCACCGAAATGAATCAGTGATCGCAACGCAAAATTCTTATACGCGTAGATTGAAGTCTTCCATAACTTGCTACCACCAGATGCACCAGACGGCTGCCACACCTAATTTCACATTTATGCCTGTGACGAGTACGACCGTCGCCAGGCCCATTGCCCGAACGCCAGGGTAGGTTCTGATAATTTATGTGGGATATGTGGCTTACCGGCTTCGATAACCGAGCCTTGCCCTAGCTATACGTCGATAAGTGATAAGCGGCCACAACTTCATCCAAGCCGTAAACCGCGTCGCCATCGTGTTCCGCGACAAACCCAGCGGCCTCATTGTAGGCTATGTCGGCATCGACGACAAACTCCGCATCCCCACCAAAAAGTACACCGCTGGCGGCGGTAAAGGCAGCATTACGATTGATACAGAAGAAGCTTTTGAACGCACCAAAGAAGTAATCCAGGACCTGCAATCCCTTTTCACGCATATTTTTGCACGCCTATTGAACAGTCCCCCTTTGGAGGGGGCAGGGGGAGGACAAAACCCTATACTCCTGCCGAAACCGTAGCCATCAGCGCTAAACCGCCTTTAACCTATGCTTCGTCCTCATCCGCCACGGCCGGAGAGCAACCGGTTTTGGGTACGCCGGGGAATAATCCTCCCCCTACCCCCTCCCAAGGGGGACAGCACGGAACACCGGTTTATGTGGCTTCGAACGGCAAATCGGTTCTGGAGCGGTTTGGGTGGCGTTATAATAGCTGGCCGTATTTAAACCAAGGGGAAAAGTTTAAGCTGGTGATACGGGCGGTTTATATGATGGTGGCCGAAGAGAAGGTTTGCAAGGTTTTTATGCAACAGGAATAGAAGCTAAGTGCGCTGGTGCCCCTTGTAAAAAACTACCTCAACATTAAAGAAATTGCCGTGGATGTACTGTTTTTCAGCACGTAGGGCAGCGGTCCGGAAAATAAAATACCCCAAACCAACATCCGGAAAAAGTAAGGCCAGATAAAAGAACTTATTCACCGCAGCATCGAAAGCGAAGAAATAATAGACGTATTCCGAATGGCCGGCATCGACTGCTTCGATATTTCTATTATTAATAATGATTTTCTGGCCACTTCTAAAGAACAGAAAACCGGCAACGAACTAAAACGGGAACTCCTGCGCCAGATTCTGAACGACGAAATAAAAGTCCGCTCGCCTAAGAACCTGGTGAAATACCGCAAGCTGAAAGAAGAAGCAGAAAAATTATTCAGGGCTACCACGACCATTTGTTCGACAGCTTAATTGCTATGCAAAAGCTGCGCGACGTAGCCGCCAGCCTACAAAACGAAGACCAGGTACAGCAGCAACTAGGGTTAACCGAAGACGAAGAAGCTTTCTACGAAATATTAGCTAAACATCCCCGGGCAAGGCAGGATTTTGAGCTAATATAAGAAGTGGTGAAAGACGTAACGAAAGTTATCAGAAAGAATGCGCAGTAGCCGGATTGGTATATAAAATCAGATATTAAAGTTCAAATAATGCTGTCGGTCAGAAACATCCTTCGACGCAAAGGCATTACGGAGGAGATACAGAAAATTCTGTCCGAAATAATGGAACATGCGGAAGAACGATACAAAGCGTGGAAAACCTGGTGGCGTAAGTTTTATTCCTTTCTGAATAATTAATTAGGCTCCATTTTTCAACACTTTTTATTATTTGTAATTCGTTGGCATGCTGCACCAGTTCTAAACAAAATCACATCTCATTTCAGCTTACCGCCGTTAAATAAAGCAGGCTCTAATTTTAAGTAGATGAAAACTAGAAATATATGGTCCGGCTGGATAGTCTTTTGCCTTTTGTTTGCTGTTTGGCTAACCGGCTGCCAAACCAGTAACGCCCCTGCCGGCGCTGCCGATGCGACAACAGCGGAGAAACGCTTGTCGCCCCAACGAGTGGATATCCGGGGGAGCATTATTATGCGGCGGTATAACCAGGGGCAGGTCGTGCTGGAAATAGATGGCTTTCCTTCGCAGAATACCCGCTATAACCGGGCGTATGTGCTGGTGTTGCCAACCACCCAAATAATAGGTCCCGATGGAAAATCAATTAGCTTAAGTGAATTACAACAGGGGCAAAATGTAGCTGTTTTGTTGCGTAGTGGTGGCAAAGGGAATTTAGTAGGAATGGGAGTTGCCCGCAAAATGTGGGTGGAGTAAGGCAGCGTAAATCAATCGCATTACCCTGCTCACCGGCTTGAGTTAGTTATGAAATTACAGACCTCTCTTGCAGGAAGCAGGAGGCGGCTTGCTTAAGCAGTTCTATTTTGTACCTAAAAATGGCTGAAACCAATGTTGCTTTCCAGCTAATCCTTTCTGGCTAAATATTCTCACCGCTTTAATTTTTAAAACTCCGGCACTTTATTTATAAGTATTAGGGCAGTAACCCACCTGCCACCCACTGCTGCTGCTATTTTTTTCAGGGTAAAGCAACCATTTAACCTGTTACCTGCTCTTATAGAAAACTAAAGTGTAACAAACCTGAACATAGTGTTCTGAATCCGGACACTTTACTTTAAACGGAAATACCAGTTATTACTTATAAACTCCTTAAATCCAATGTTTTAGCTTTGTGGCATACTGATTGAATAAAAAAGAATACCCTTTACCCTGATTAAAAAACTAACTATGAAAATGCCCCATTTAAATTCTAATTCTTTACCTACCTTACTGTCTTTCGCAGAAAGCTTCTTAAACACTACCGGCTCACCAGCCATTATTAATAACCGTATAGAACCGCAGCCCCAAACGGTTAAACCATTACCTACCACCTTTCTTGCTGTCCCTCCCCTATTTTAGATTACATCACTCATTTACCGCTACCTGAAAATAAAACAATTATCATCGTTAAAAATATCAATCGATTATGTTAACAGTTTTTATAACCATCGTATTAGGAGTTATTCTGGAACTATCCTTATTCGCCTGCGGCTACTTCTTTTTCCGTCGGTTTTAAACCTTTCGGTTTAACTAATTCGGTAAAGCCGATTAAATATTTCTTAATAATATTCTTCAGCCTTTTGCTTTTGCTGGTATTAGCGGTTGCGGGTAATGCTATCCTCAATCGTTAATACCCTTATTTATTTATTTCCCCTTCCTACTAATATTTTATGCCCTAAATAAAATTGCCAAAACCAGCTACGAAACCATTCGTATTTTATTTGCAACTACACCCTTGGTCTATGACGCACCAACCACTTTCTATGAGCGCGTACTGCTGATTTATTTGGTACAACATCAACTTTAAATGCGGCGTACCATTTTTCTTTCAGCCGGTGCGCCACCGGCCGAGGAGCGCATACTTATGAGATAATGGAGGATAATATTACCTTGGATTTTCCATTTAAGAAAATAACAGGTGCCTGAGTGCTACGCTACCTCTTGCCTGAGTAAATATTCTAAGGCGGTCTGGCGGGTAGCGGTATTTTGTTTGTTTACCGCCATGGACAATGCTTTTCTGGTTCCTAAAAACACCACTAACTTTTTGGCCCGGGTAATACCAGTATAAACCAAGTTGCGGAACAACATGCCAAAGTGCTGCGTAACCAGCGGAATGATGATGGTTTGGAATTCGCTGCCCTGCGATTTATGAATGGTGATGGCATAAGCTAAATCCAGTTCCAGTAAATGTTCTTTTTCATACCTGACTTCTTTTACCTCCTGCCCTGCCTTGAAAGCCACTTCTAACTCCATGTTCTCATTATCCACCTGGGTTATGGTACCAATATCGCCGTTGAACACATTTAAATCGTAGTTGTTGCGTTTTTGTATAACCCGGTCTCCCTCCCGGAATATGCGTCCGCCAATTAAAATCTGGGATTTGCCCACGCGGGTTGGATTAATTTTTTCCTGAATTACTTTGTTCAGGTTGGCGGTACCCAAACTGCCCTTGGTCATCGGGGAAAGAATCTGGATTTCGGCGTCTTTACCGTAGTACTTCGGAATAATGGCTTCGTACAATTTTTCTACCATGCCTACCGCCGAAAGGCCATAGTGCAGCGAAGACCAGGGATGAACGCCTTTCAATACCTCTTTTAACTCTTCGGTATAGCTGCGGGTTTGCTGCAAAGCTTCTATATCTACATGGCTGAACTTGTCCGGAATAGCAAAGCTGCTGCCCCGGGTATACAGGTCCTGGGCATACGGCGCGGCCGGCTCTTCTAACAAGTTATATTCCTTCACAACCGGGTTGGGTAATTCGCCGGCTATTTTCTTTACTTTAGAAATAAACTTGAGTTGCTCGCTGGTGGCTTCTTCGGAGTCGATAAACAAACAATCTTTTTTTTCCGCCCAGATTTGGGGTTTGTTAAAAGGCGATTCAATCCGGGGGATTTCGCCTTTGTTAATTTGGTGGGCATAAGAAATAATCAGCGATTCCTGCGCCTGCCGGAAAACTTTCGTCAGCCGCATACAAGGCACCACTCCCGAAGCAATCAGGTCTTTTAACACATTACCGGCGCCTACGGCGGGTAGCTGGTCGGCATCGCCTATCAACACTACTTGCCCGTGCACCGGCACGGCCCGGAGTAAAGCCGCCGCCAGGTGCACATCCAGCATCGAGCATTCATCCACAATCAAGATATCGGTTTGCAGCGGGTCTTCCTCGTGGCGTTTAAACCCGCCCTGAGCCGGATCAAATTCAAGTAAGCGGTGAATGGTTTTAGCTTCCAGGCCGATAACCTCGCTCATGCGTTGGGCGGCCCGGCCGGTGGGGGCCGCCAGCATTACTTTCTTATTCATAAACTGCAGTACGCCCACCAAGGCCCGGGTAGTAGTGGTTTTACCGCAGCCCGGCCCACCCGTGAGAATAGAAAGACGCTCCGTTGCGATTTGCAAAACACTTTGGCTTTGTTCTTCGCTCAGAGTTATATGATTTACCTGGCAGAATACTTCCAGGTCCTGTAGCAGGTGTTCTTTATTTACCCGGACCGGCTGCGCCCTTAACTTCTTAACTTTAACCGCGATATATTGCTCGTCGTAATACAAAGAGTGGGCGTAAAAGCACTTTTGCACCACGCCTTGCGCATCCGGCAAAAGCCTGATTTTCAGTTCTTCTTTCTGTTCCATGCCCTGGAGAACTGCCTCTAGGGCGGCAGCATTCTGTAAGGCTAATAATTCTCCAGTGGCCTGGATTATTTGCTGCTGCGTTAAATAACAATGGCCTTCTTCGCGGGCGTTTTGCAGCACATGTTCTATACCGGCCTGGATGCGTTGGGGTGAATCGGCGGCTAAACCCAAGCTTTGGGCTACTTTATCGGCCGAGAAAAAGCCAATGCCATAAATATCGGCGGCTAAACGGTAAGGATTTTTCGTAACTACTTCAATCGCCTCATTGCCGTAGGTTTTATAAATTTTGACCGCAAACAGGGTAGAAATGTTGTGCGATTGTAAAAACAACATCACATTCCTGATTTCCTGGTGCTCTATCCAGGCCCGGCTAATCATTTCCAGCTTCAGTTTGGCAATGCCTTCTACTTCGGTGAGCTTCTCGATACTGTTCTCAAATACATCCAGCGTTTTATCGCCGAAATGCTTTACAATTCTTTTGGCCGTTACCGGACCAACGCCTTTAATCAGTCCGGAACCCAAATATTTTTCCAGCGCATTGGCTGTAGCCGGTTTCCGTTCGATGGCTTTGCTGGCTTTAAATTGCAGGCCGTAGCTCGGATGATTCGTCCACTCGCCATAGAAATCCATGGTAGCCCCGGCAAATACCTTAGATTGATGCACCACTACGGTAAGCTCCTCGTTAGGCTTCTGAAAGCTATTTACCTTGAGTACCGTATAACCGGTTTCTAAACTATGGAACGTAATGCGTTTTACGATACCCGATAGTTTTTCTAACTCCGCGGAAGGTTGTAGGTCAAGCGCCGGCATATACAAAGAAAGCTAATGCAACAGATATTTCTACCAAAACGAATAGAAAGTATAACTTTTTATTCTTTGTTATAACTACCAGATGCTACAGAAAACCTGCTATTGTTTCGTCAAATTAATAATTAGAAATTATCATCTATTAGATTACTGACATTCTACTGGCAAGATGAGTTTCCTAAGAATTAATTTGTAGAAGCATTAGTTTTAAAGCTTTTGCCAAACTACTGGCTGGTGAAAACACCATAGTCGTTAGGTTAAGCGCAGCATTGCATTGCCCGGGTGCTTTAGCCCCGGGTTTTAAGGGCGATTCGGCCGGAAATATTGTTCATCCCTGACTGAAGTCAGGGGCAATTGAAAGGCAGGCGATTGGAAAAAGGTGCAGGTAGTGATTCTTTTCTCTTAACCGGATGACTATGGTGAAAACACCCAGTAAGGGCAACAGTTTGCTCCATTTATAAAATGCTAACCAGCCTCATTTTTCACTCTCCCCACAGTACTCCACTTCAGCCAATATTTGCTTCAAACAAAATTATTTAAACCAACTACGAAATTATTCGTAATTCATTTGTAACTACGAAATATTTCGTATACATTTATTTAAAATTAGTAATATCCTTTATATGGCTGCTGCACAACCCTTAAAACCTACCGATGCCGAGCTGGAAATACTTCAGGTACTCTGGCAAAACGGCCCTTCTACCGTCCGGTTTGTAAACGACGAACTGAATAAAACCAAAGAAGTAGGCTACACCACCACCCTAAAAATTATGCAGCTCATGACCGAAAAAAACATGGTCCGGCGCGACGAAAGCAACCGGTCGCACGTGTACGAAGCCCTGCTAAAAGAGGAAGCAACCCAGAAGCAACTGCTGAATAAATTTTTAGACACTACTTTCCGGGGCTCGGCCAGCCGACTGGTGATGCAAGCCCTGGGCAGCCACCAAACCACACCCGAAGAACTAAACCAAATACGAGAACTTTTAAATAAACTGGAAGGAGGCTCCAAATGAATTACATTCCTGAATTCCTGAATCCGGCACTCACCAAAGCCCTGGGCTGGACCATTTTGCACTCCCTGTGGCAAAGCACCTTAATAGCGGTACTTTTAAGCATAGTCATGCTGTTGTTGCACCGGCAAAGTTCGCATCTGCGCTACCGGGTAGCTATGGGCGCTTTATTCCTGAACTTGGCAGCAGCCCTCGTTACCTTTATTTATTATTATCAAAGCAGCCCAATTAAGGCTGGGTTAACTGCTGTTATTGTCCCGGCTACTGCCTCCTTCTCTGAGCCACCAATAGTATCCGCCGAAGCAAATGGGTTTTGGCTATTAGCGGGCGCGGCCGATTATTTTTCGGCACATTTGCCTTTGCTGGTGAGTCTTTGGTTGCTGGGTATGGCCCTGATGCTGCTGCGTTTTATAGGCGGTTTGGCTTACCTGCAACGGCTTAAATCTTACAAAACTACCCCAGTAACGGACCAATGGCAAAACCGCTTGCTCCAACTTAGCCAGGAACTGAAAATAAATAAAGCTATCCGGCTAACTGAATCGGCTTTGGTGCAGACACCGTTGGTTATCGGCTTTTTTAAACCGGTAATTTTATTGCCTTTAGGCACCATTTCGGATTTGCCATTGGCCCAAATAGAGGCTATTCTGGCCCACGAACTGGCGCACCTCAAACGCAACGATTATTTTTTTAACCTGCTGCAATCTTTAACCGAAATAATATTTTTCTATCATCCGGCCATCTGGTGGGTTAGCGATTACGTGCGGATTGAAAGAGAAAATTGTTGCGACGATTTAGCCGTAGCCGTTTGCGGCGATTCATTGGCGTATGCCCGGGCCCTGGCTACCCTGGCCGAAAGAACCGCGGGCGCGCCCGGTTTATCGCTGGCCTTTGCCGGTAAAGATGGTTCGCTGCTGGCCCGCATTCGCCGGTTGGTGCAGCAACCCGGCACCCGCCCTTCTTTTACCGATGGTTTTGTAGCCGCTACCGCTTTATTGTTATGCCTTACTTTTCTTTCGGCAACCGCTTTGGCTAACCTAAATCCTCGGTTAAAATCAACTTTACCGGCCGCACCAGTTCATTCTGTTAACGTGCCTGTGCATCCTGTTATATCCGTTACGGCCCAATATCCGCCAGTTGCTGTAAATTCTAAGGCCATTCCGGATACGGTACCCACCTCCAGCGATTTGGTTATTATTAAAAATAAAAGAGGTAAAGTAACCGATGTTTTTGTAGATGGCCAACAAGTACCAAAAGACAAGCTGCCGGATTACGCTAACCGGATAGAACAAGCCCTGGAGAATCAGCAGAAAGGTAAAAGAATGATTGCTAATGATACCGAAACCCTCCGAAAAGCTGATGCCGCGGTATCAAGGTTAAACCAGCCGGAATTAGCACCGGTAATGCCCCCACCGGCTCCACCCGTACCCGTAAATCCAGTTATACCGCCCAAACCAGCCGCACCAATGCTACCCGTGAAACCAGTTAAACCAGCAAAGCCGGCAAAACCAGCGGTTGTGCCAAAAGCCCCTAAAGACGCGGCTGTCCCGGGCAAAGGTTTTTTCTTTGATGGCAATTTTCCGGGGGGCGATTCCGTGTTTACGCAAATAGAATTCAATCTGAATTTTGATTCTACCTTTAAAGTTTTGGAAAAGACCATGAAGGTGCAGGAAGAACAATTCCGGAAACAAGAATTGGTGCTGCAGAAACAGTTAGCCAGCCTCCAGCATAAACAACATTCTTTGCTGCAAGAAAACATGGCCAAAGAACACGCTAAACTGGCAGCCGAACACGCCAAACTTTCTAAAACCCATGGTGCCGCCATGGAAAAATTAATCTCGGATTTGAAAAAAGAAGGCCTTTACCAGGAAGGTAAAAACCGCCAGATTATTATAAACTCCGAAGGACTTTTTATTGATGGCAAAAAATAACCAGATAAAATATACCAGAAGTTTAAGAAGCACCTCCCCGAACCGAATAAAAACACCAATCAGCGGATTGAAATAAATAACAATTAACCCGCATCAGGAGGAAAGAAAAGAGAGGCAACCCCTCTCTTTTTTCTTTTAAACAGGATAATACGGTAATACTACTTACCCTTTCTCTAAAATTATTTACCTATAAAATATTGCTGTTAACCTCAGCTTGCCCGCTGCTAAATGCGTTTATGAATCAAGTTGTCACTTGTTTTATTAAAAGCAACAAAAGCGTAACTTAACCAGCGAATATTTTTTTTTTATATGTCCGGCAAAATTAATTTTTCTCCGCACCCTTGGTTTACTTATATAAAAATAGTCTTCTTGTACTGGTTAATAATTATTCCGGAACCCGGCAAAGCGCAGGATGCCTGTATGCTGGTACCGGCGCCTTTGCCGCAGCGCGTGGAGCAGGCAACAGTTATTCTGGAAGGGAAAGTTGTTGCCCAAAAAAGCTTTTGGGATGCCGGCCACCAGAATATTTATACTGCCAATACCGTAGAAGTATATAAAATATTAAAAGGCCGGTTAGCCGCGCCGGAGCAGGTAGAAATTATTACCGAAGGTGGTACGGTCGGTGACAAAATGCACGTTTATTCGGCCACACTGGCACTAAAACCCGGCCAGCAAGGTATATTTTTTCTGGAGCCTTTGGGTTTTCCGGCTGCCAACCAGGTTTTGACCAATCTTGTTCGCTTTAGTGTATATAGTAGTTTGCAGGGCTTTATCCGGTACCAGCTACCCGGCCTCACCGCCCGGGAGCCTTTCCGTACCTACCACAGCATTCAAAACGAATTATACCCCCTCCTGCTAGCGTTTCCAGACTTAAAACTAATAACCATAAAAGAGAACGCTGATTTAAATAAACCTGTTATTTATCCCAATCCGGTACCCAACCGGGCTGCCCGCACCCAAGCCATACCTGCTATTTCGGGCTTTTCGCCCGATACCATTACAGCCGGCACCGGCTCCGTATTAACCATTACCGGCCAAAACTTTGGCAGTTCCCGGGATTCCGGCTTTGTAGAGTTTAAGAATGCCAATGATGGCGGTGCTACCTACATTAAACCTTTAGCTTCTGATTATATTTCCTGGAGCGATAACCTGATTCGGGTGAAAGTACCATCTATTCCGGCGGACGACGGTACCGGCGTGGCCGGCACCGGGCAGTTTAGGGTTATGAACGGCACCGATACGCGGGCCGCCACCAGCCCGGCCGAACTCGCTATCCGGTACGCAGTATCGAACGTTTTAAAAGAAGAAAAAGCGTATCAGCCTTACCACATAGATGCCAACGGCAATGGCGGCTACACCATTCAGTTCGCCGCGAATGTACCGGAAGCTGCCCGCGCCGCTTTCCGGCGCTCCATGCAAACCTGGACCTGCTATACCAACATAAACTGGGTGGCCGATGCAGTTACTTCTACCGCTATCATCTCTGCGGAAGATAATATTAACCTGGTACGCCTGGCCGATGCCGGCAGTTTGCCCAGCAATGTATTGGGCCGCACCGTTAGCCGCTACCAAGGCTGCCAGCTTGGTTCTAATTATTCTTACCTGGTTAGCGAGTTCGATTTTGAGTTTAACGACCGCACCAGCTGGCAATTCGGGCCGGCTACTCCGGCCATCAACCAGTTCGATTTCGAAACTACTACGCTGCACGAATTAGGCCATGCCCACCAGTTAGCCCACATGATTCAGCCCCGATCGGTGATGCATTACTCCATTAGCCGCACCCAGGTTACCCGCTCCCTGAGCGGCCGCAACGATGTAGAAGGCGGCAACCATGTAACCAACCGCAGCTTTCAGAATAATATTTGTAACCACACCCGCATGGTGCCGCGGGTATCGGCAGATTGTACGTTGCCGGCTAACCTGCTTTCTTTTGAAGCGGTGTTACAAACCAACGGCACGGCCTTGCTAACCTGGGTTAACCAAAACGAGAGCAACCTGGCTTTTTACGAAATCCAGAAAAGCATCGATGCCATTGCGTGGCATGCACTGGCCCGTCAGGCCGCCAGCAGCACCAATGGCCGCAGCTATACCTTTACCGACCCGCGCCCCGGCACCGGCTTTACGTACTACCGGCTGCGCTTGGGAAACAAAGATAACCAGTATAATTTTTCACCTTCGCGCCGGATAGGCACCGATACCGGTTTAGCTGCCGGTCTACAGCTATTCCCTAATCCAATTCAGGAGCATAACCTGCATTTCGCGTACCAGGCCCCGGCGAATGGTAGAATTCTCATCCGGATTTATGATATTGTTGGCCGCGAGCATACCTTGCTGGTGAGGAATGTAACAGCTGGCAGTAATCCGTTTTACTTTAGCATGCCTGGCCTGAAAAGCGGGCTCTACGTGTTGCAGGTTATTCAAGAGAAAGAAGTGCACCAGGCAAGATTTATTAAACCTTAAACTCCTGAAAACATGAACTTTACTAATTAATTAGAAACCAGGTAAATTATTAAAACCGGACTGGCCCTTTGCTTTAAAAGATAAACCCCTTACTTTCCGGTTTTAAAACGAGCGTATTTCTTATGAAAAGCATGCAATGGGAAAACCTGCTTTCCCGCAAACGCTACCAGGGCCAGGAGTTGGCCGATTCGGATGAGTGGGCCCGGGGCGAATACCAGCGCGATTACGACCGGATAGTTTTTTCTTCGGCTTTCCGGCGCTTGCAAAACAAAACCCAGGTAATGCCGCTGCCCGAAAGCGATTTTGTGCATACCCGTTTAACCCATAGCCTCGAAACCTCCTGCGTGGGTCGTTCGCTGGGCCGGCTGGCCGGTAAGCAAATTATGCAGCAATATCCGGAACTTAGTAAAACCAACCAGGTAAACGAAACTAATTTTGGCGATATGGTAGCTGCCGCCTGCCTGGCCCACGATATTGGTAACCCGCCGTTCGGGCACTCCGGCGAAGATGCCATTTCGGCTTTTTTCCAGAGCGCCGAGGCCCAAACTTTTTTAACCGAACTCACCGACGCTCAGCAAGCCGATCTCCAAAATTTTGAAGGCAACGCCTCCGGTTTCCGGATATTAACCCATACGTATCCGGCCCAGTGCAACATGGCCGGTGGCCTGCGACTAACCTATACTACGCTGGCCACTTTTACCAAATATCCCAAAGAAAGCTTACCCAAACTAAAAGGCACTGCCAATACCAGCGAAAAAAAGTACGGTTTCTTCCAGAGCGAAAAAGAATGGTTCCGGACCATTGCCGACGACCTGGGGCTAATTCCGAAAGCTACTAACGGCGACGTATTTTACCACCGGCATCCGCTGGCCTTTCTGGTAGAGGCCGCCGACGATATTTGTTACCGTATTATTGATTTTGAAGATGGTTGCCGGCTGGGTCTTATCTCGCCGGACCAGGGTATTAATTTACTAAAAGAAATTCTGGATGAGTCGCCGGAACGGAAATCGCGTTTAACTTTTTATGACTGGCGCGAACAGCTCGGTTACCTGCGCGCCCGCATTATTGATAAGCTGATAAACGAAACAGCCGATATTTTTATTCAGAACGAAGCCGCTATCCTGAACGGCACCTATGACAAGCCCCTGATAAGCGAAGTTTCGGTTAAAGCCGTTTTAGATAAAATTAAGACCTTATCTATAAAGGAAATTTACCGCAACCGGCCTGTACTGGAAATTGAAGCGGCTGGTTTTGAAGTATTGGGCGGTTTGCTGGAGGTTTTTCTGAAAGCCGTTTTCGAACCAAATTCCCGTCGTCACCAGAAGCTGCTCGATTTGGTACCGGATCAATACTTAGATCTAAACCGATCTATGAGCCCCAACCCTTACGACCGCATCTTACGCATTACCGATTTTATCTCGGGTCTAACCGACCAGGCGGCCATTTCGTTGTACCGGAAAATTAAAGGAATATCGCTGCCCAAGGTATACTAAATTTACGTACTAGGCCCTATATATAGAATACTGATAATTAAACCTTTAACCCTTAAAAATATTTAACAGCTTAGTTTTAATTTAAAATAAGTAAGGGGACAAAACTACTTTGATATACGAATTTCAATAAAGTACTCTATTTCAATATTTTATATACTTAAAACTTATAACCTTCCACTTACTTACAAACCTAAACAGCTACTTAAAACAAAAGCTACTATCCGCCTCCGGGTAGTAGCTTTTTAATTATTTACCCAACTAAATTTAGAAATTGGGACTTACCTATTTTTACAACCCGCTGCCTTAGTACCTACATCAATCCGTCATTATCCATGAACAGCAGCTACGTCGGAGATGAATTTAATTCGTGTTTATGGAAACTGTTTAACCCGTATATTTATATTTTTTTTATAATTATTTAAATATTAATCATTTTAAAACTATTCATTTACAGGTTCTGAAAGAGTTAATTTAAAATTCAACAACCAAAATATATTGATTTACGTATATTAATTATAAAAACAGTGGCAGTACTTGTTTTAACAAATAATTAATTAATTTTGGGTTGAATAATTCGGGTTAAAAATTGGCAGATTTTGAATGGAAATTTTCCAAAATATAGAAGCTTATCCACATTTAACCATAATAGTATTATTCAGAAAAAAATTTAAATTATTTTACCTAGCAAATATTGACATTGTTAACTTAATTATATATAATTGCATATATTTGGTTAAAGCTATAATTAAGAACCGAAAAATAAACACCTGATTAGAAAATTTAAGAAAGCAACCTTACAACCTTTTACGTCCATGAAAAAACTAATTACTTCCGTCTTTTTACTTTTAGTTTTAGTTTCTGCCCAGGCTGCCGATACGCCCGAGCAAATCAGAGCTAATGCTACCAAAACTACCCGCGAGCTAGCGCAAAAGCTGGGTTTTAACGAACAGGAGTACATCAAAGTAAAAGCTTACACCCTCGAAAAACTGATTGCTGTAAAAGAAGTGAGCCAGATGTATTCGAACGATGCAGATATGCGCAACAAGAAATTACAGGCTATTGAAGAAGAATACCAGAAAAATGTAGTAGCTGTACTGTCGCCAAAGCAAACCGAAAGCTTTATGGCACTGGTTAAAACCAACTAATATTGTCGCCCCTTACAACACACAACAAAACGGGAAACCTGCCTTAACGGGCAGGTTTTTTGTTTTTACACCTGTATACTTTATACGCGGCTATAAATTATAACTGGTCGCATTAAACGCAATTACCCGGTTTAATTGGTAGTGTATTTACCCCTAATAACTACTTAAAATAACCGGGCAAACCGGTACAATATAAGACCCGCCGGCAAAGAAAGAATAATACGAAACCAACAGTTGAAAACGTTCCCAAATTATATTTAATACTGCCGCTCCCCGCACTTTCTGATATAATATCCAACAATACCCTTATTTTGTTAAAATATTCAGCATTACCACTGCCCTTAATACAGAACGCTAAATTTTTAGTTTCTGACCTAATTAATTATCATTGCTTGCTCAATACAGTTGCTTTACATGCTTTAACGGTTTTCAGATAAGGGTTAGCCAATGCTACTTTCTTCGATAAATAAACCTGACATTTAATTACTTAAGAAGTAAGTAAGGCCATACTTATTCCTTTGCTTTAATATTTTGACACAGAAAAAATTATGTCTTCAGGCTATATGAAATATTGGAGTATATATTAATAAAAATGAACACCCTGCCGCTAAAGAACTAATACTCAGTCTTAAATCAGTTGCAGCAGAAACATTCACCCAGCAGAACCAATCAGGTTGGTCTTGGAAACAACTGTAACTAAGTTTTAAACCAATTCTAGTAAACTCACAAGCTTTCTTAAACAAATAACCTATGCACAAAACAAATTCTACTCGTCTAGGCAAATTCGGGTTAGCCACCGCACTGGTCTGCCTTTATTTATCGGGGGCTGTCCAGCCTCCGGCCATGGCTGTAGCCCGCAACGTTCCTGCACCAACCACCTTACTGGCTGCTTTACCGGTTGTGGATATCCGGGGCAAAGTAACCGATGACAAAGGCGAACCTCTGCCGGGTGTTACGGTAGTGGTAAGGGGCACTTCCAACGGTACGGCTACCGGCGCCGACGGTACGTTTACCTTAAATATACCCGAAACTGCCGGCACCCTGGTATTTTCTTATATTGGATACGTTACGCGCGAAATACCCCTCACCCCGGGTCAAACCAATATTAACGTAACCTTGCAGCCCGATGCTAAAGCCCTGGAAGAAGTAGTGGTGGTTGGTTACGGTACCCAGAAAAAAGAAAACCTGACCGGCGCCGTGGCCAGCGTAAATATGGCGGAACAAACGGAAAGCCGGCCGATTACATCTGTCTCTTCCGGTCTGGCCGGCTTGGCTTCCGGTTTATCGGTGAACCAAGGCAGTGGCCGCCCGGGCGGCGATGGTGCTACCTTGCGGGTACGGGGCCAGGGCACCCTGAATAATTCGGACCCGCTGGTAATTATTGATGGGGCCGTCGGCAACATGAACCACCTGAATCCGCAGGATATTGAAAGCATTTCGGTGTTAAAAGATGCAGCCTCTGCCGCCATTTACGGTTCGCGGGCTGCCAATGGCGTAGTTTTGATTACGACCAAAAAAGGGAAAGAAGGTGAATTTAAATTAAACTACAATTCTTTCTTCTCTACGGCCAAGCCATCTAACGTGGTAAAAACGGTTTCGAACTATGCCGATTACATGGAGCTGGTAAATGAAGGTTTCTCTAACTCTGACCCCAATGCCAAGCCCATTTTTTCGCAGGGTATGATTGATACCTGGCGGACCAACGAAGGCAAAGAGCCGCTGAAATATCCGAATACCGAATGGACCGACGCAGTTTTCCAGCCCAATTTAATTCAGAACCACAATCTTTCGTTTTCGGGCGGCTCCCAGACTACCCGCTTCTTCGGGTCTGTTGGGTACCTGAATAACCCGGGCATTATTGAGAAAGCCGGTTACCAGCGCTACAGCATGCGCCTGAACCTGGAAGCTAACCTGAAGCCCTGGCTGACAGTAGGGACCTTGCTGAACGGCATTGTGGCCAAAACCGATATTGGCACGAATATTCTGGAGGATGTATTTACTTTTGCCGGCGCCAGCACGCCCGGCCAGGTTTTAAGAGCCCCCGACGGACGATTTGGCAGTTCCAATAACCCCGAAGATGATCCGCAGGCCAATAATGTGCTGCACCGGCTGTATAGCCAGAAAGGCGATATCAGGCAAAATAAATTAACCAGTCGTTTTTTTGGCAAGCTCCAACCGCTGAAAGGCTTATCCATTGAAGGTTCTTTTAACTATGTTTTTGACGATCAGCTACGGTACCAGCAACCGGTATTTAACGACCGCTGGAACTTCCTGACCGATGCCGTAGCCACCGCCGGTACCGGCCGGAGTTCGGTCCAGAATCAGAATAACAAAAATTACCAGTATTACATGGATGGCCTGGTGCGTTACGACAAAACGTTTCTGGAACGCTTGGCCATGAACGTAATGGTGGGTGCCAGCCAGGAATATTACAAGGACAGCAATTTCAGCGCGAGCAAACTGGATTTAATCGACCCAACGCTGAGTGTGATTGATGCGGGCACCATGGATGCGGCTGCCGGCGGAAACGCCACCGACTGGGCCATGCGCTCTTACTTTGGCCGGCTTAACCTGGTATTGGACGATAAATATTTATTTGAAGCCAACCTCAGAAGAGACGGAACCTCCCGCTTTGCTACCGGTTCGAGCCGGTGGGGCATGTTCCCTTCTTTTTCGGCGGGCTGGCGAATCTCCGAAGAATCTTTTTACAACCTGGCCTGGATGCCTGACTTAAAGGTACGGGCGTCTTATGGCTCTTTGGGTAATAACGCCGTTGGCAATTACGAATATCAGGCGGTTTACAATGCCGCCAATTATATTCTGAACAATAATTTATTCGTAGGTTTTGCCCAAACGGCTCTCTCCAACGCGGCTTTAACCTGGGAAAGCACCTACATTGCCAACCTGGGGTTAGACTTTGGCTTGTTTAACAATAAATTAAACGGCTCTCTGGATGTATTCGATAAAAGAACCAAGAATATTTTAATTGATTTACCGGCCCCGCTGGTAGTGGGCAATGCATCTATACCCAAACAAAATGCGGCGGAAGTACAAAACCGGGGCGTGGAGCTTAACTTGACTTACCGCGATCAGGTGGGCGATTTTAAGTACAACATTGGTGGCAACTTCAGTTTTGTAGATAATAAAGTTACCAAATACAAAGGCGACGAGCGCACCATTAACGGTTCTAACCTGATTCAGGAAGGCTACGCTATTAACACCCAATATATTCTGGCCGTCGAACGGATTATCCAAACCGATGGCGACCTGGGCCTGGTACAGTATATGATCGACAATGCGCCCGTAGACCCGGCAACGGGCCAGAAACGCAATCCCTTTGCGGCTTATGGTACACCTAAACTGGGTGATATCATGTATAAAGATTTAAACAATGATGGCCTCATCAACGATGCTGACCGTTACACCGTTGGCCATGGCACCGCACCGCGCATTTTCTACGGCTTTAACCTGGGCTTCGACTGGAAGAACTTCGACTTTTCGGCTTTGTTGCAGGGCGCCTCGGGGCTGCAAACCATCTGGACGGATATTTACCATACTACCGGTGTACGGTGGGGTTATCAGATAAACCAGGAAGTGGCCGATGGCCGGTGGTATACCGGCCGCACCGATGCGACTTACCCCCGCTTGCTCAATTATACCGATGCCCGCAACACCCGCGCCAGCGATTTCTGGCTACAGAACCGGTCCTACCTGCGCCTGAAAAATGTGCAGTTAGGCTATACCATTCCTAAAGCAGTAACCGAAAAAATAAAAGTTTCATCGTTACGGGTTTACGGCAGCCTGGAAAACTACCTGACTTTTACAGATTACAAAGGGTTCGACCCCGAAGTAAACGGTGTACAATATCCTACACTTAAACAGGCTTTGCTGGGCATTAACCTTAATTTTTAAGAAGGAAAAATCATGAAGAAATTACTTTATTTAATATTAATAATAACTACTACCGGTTGTTACGAACTAGATACCCAACCTTACGACAAAGTAAGTGCCGGTACGTTTTGGAAAACTGAGGCCCACGCCCTGCAGGGCATGATGGGGGTATATGCCGATATGAAAGACTCCAATCTTTTTGGCTTATATTTCATGTTTGATAACCTGACCGATATTGCGCTGGGTTATGACCCGCAGGGGCTAGGGGACATAATAAATGGCAATTTTACCGACCGGACGGGCATTGTCGTTAATCGTTGGCGGAGTGGCTTCGACGGCATACAACGCGCCAATGCCGCTATTGCAAACATATCTAAAATGGATATACCCGAGGAGTCGAAGAAGGTGTTTATCGCCGAAGCTCGCTTTTTGCGTGGGTTATATTACTTCCAACTAATGAACTTGTTTGGCGGCGTGCCGCTCTACAACGAAACCGTAGACCTGAACCGCGACTTCAACCAACTTTTACTGCCCCGAAACACTGAAGCAGACGTGCGGACGTTTGTGCTGGCCGATCTGACCGCTGCCATAGAAGGTTTGCCGGTGTCGCACCCGGCTGTCCAACTCGGCCGGGCAACCAAAGGCGCTGCTTATGCGCTCCGGGGCAAGGTATACCTGTACAACAAAGATTGGGCAAAAGCTACCCAGGACTTTGAAGAAATTGTTTACAACAAGTCTAATAATTACGGCTACGAGCTCTACCCCAATTATGCCGGCTTATTTAAACCAACCGGGCACAATAGCAAAGAAATGATCTTTGCCATCCAGAACAAAGGCGGCGTTGGCTTTCCGTATGGTATGCCATTAGCACATTACCTGGGTACCCGCTCTACCTTTGGCAGCGATTGGAATAACGGCATGCCCAGCACCCGGCTGGCCGATATGTACGAAAACAAAGACGGCACTCCTTTTAACTGGGATGAACACTTTCCGGGTTATACCACCAACAACACCGTTAAAAGAGCAGCCATGATGGCCACCCAGCAAAATGGCCGGTTAACCTCCATACCGGACACCGCTAAACTGGGGCAAATTTACCGGAACCGCGACCCGCGCATGACGCAAACGCTGGTAGTACCTTACTCCTGGCAGTTGGGCTGGAATGCCAACGCGCCGCGTCCGATGCAGTTGGTATTGGCTACCGGCGTAAACGAAAATTTTGGGCAAATCCGTAATAACCGGGGCTGGCTTACTTACGTGTGGCGCAAGTTTGTACCAGAAGGTAACCTGAATGGTGACTTAACCGACCGGGCCCATACGCCTATCAATTTCCCGCTTATCCGGTTAGGCGATGTATTGCTGATGCTGGCAGAAGCCTATAACGAAACCGGGCAACTAAGCAAAGCCATTGTGGAGTTAAACAAGGTACGGGCCCGGTCGGCCATGCCCGGCTTAAACAGCGGTAAACCGGCTTTAGCAGTAAACAGTAAAGCCGACATGACCCAACGCATTATTCACGAACGGGCCGTAGAACTCGCCAGCGAAGGACACCGCTATTTCGACCTGAAAAGATGGGGACTGTTGAAGACCAATACCCAGGGCGTAATAGAGAAAAGCATTGTCGGCGATAACCTCCTGACGCGTAATTTTCAGGACCGGCACGTTATCTGGCCTATACCCGCCCAGGAAATAGAAACCAACCCGGCACTTGAGCAAAATACCAGTTGGTAAACAGTAGCATTTAAGACAGGGAGCCGGATCGGCTCCCTGTTTTTTCATAGCCGATGCCCGGCTTTTGCCTTACTTTTTAACAGTTATTCCTTTTCTGCCTGGTTAAAATATTAAATAATTATGTATAAAACGCTGGTTATTCTTCTTTTTATCAGCTTGTGCTCCCGCCTGGGTTTCGGGTACGAAAAACGCAACCTATTACAAAAAAAAGCAAGTAAAGAGCAGGTTCTGGCCTTGGTACTGCCGGATAAGCAATGGGTAAAATATCCGGCTTATACCGACCGGGCCGGCTGGAACCAGTTGTCGGGCAAGTTTCGTGCAACACAAATTAAAGAAGCCGAAAAATACCTGGATTATGAATGGAAGGTAGTAAAAGCAACCGATTATCTGGCGTTTGAAAAGAGCGGCTCCCGCACTATTATGGAAGCACCATTCGGGGCCAATAGTTCGGCGCTGAGCGCTTTGGTGCTGGCCGAATTATGCGAAGGACAAGGCCGGTTTATACCCCAGATTATTAACGGGGTTTGGGTATTTTCCGAAATGACTTCTTGGGCGCTATCGGCTCATTTGGGCGCTTACCAAACGTCTAAACGCGCTTTACCAGATTACCAGGAACACGTAATAGACCTGACTGCCGGCGATATTGGTTCTTTGCTTTCGTGGATCCATTATTTCTTTAAAGAGCCCTTCGATAAAGTAAACCCCGTAATTGCTAAACGCCTGAAGCAAACTTTACAGGAACGGGTGCTGGATACCTATATGCAGCGGAGCGATTTCTGGTGGCAGGCTTTTAATTTAAAACCCGGTGGAATGGTAAACAACTGGAACCCCTGGTGCAATTTTAATGTGCTTACCTGCTTTCTGCTGATAGAAGATAATCCGGAAAAATTAGCCGCCGGGGTACACCGCACCATGGCCTCGGTAGATGAATTTATTAACTATACCAAAACCGATGGCGCCTGCGAAGAAGGCCCTTCTTACTGGGGACACGCCGCCGGAAAGCTCTACGATTACCTGCAACTCCTCAGTTATGCCACCAGCGGCCGGATTTCTATCTTCGATCAGCCCATTGTCAAAAACATGGGCGAATATATTGCCAATTCGTATGTGGGCGATGGCTGGGTGGTAAATTTTGCCGATGCCTCGGCCAAAGGCGGCGGAGATGCCGGGCTCATTTACCGTTATGGCCAGGCCGTAAACAGCCAAACCATGCAGCACTTTGCTGCCTACCTGCACCAAAAGAAAAGCAATACAGTAATAAATATTGGCCGCGACCTGTTTCGCGCCCTGGAAGAACTTCGCTACAATGCCGCGTTAGCTAAAACCTCGCCTGCCCTGCCCGCCTACACCACGGTATGGTACCCCGAAACAGAATTTTGTTATATGAAAAATAAAGCTGGTTTTTTCTTTGCCGGCAAAGGGGGTTTTAACGCCGAAAGCCATAACCACAACGATGTGGGCACCTTTTCGCTTTACCTGAACAAAGTGCCGGTTTTCATAGATGCCGGGGTAGGCACCTATACCCGCCAGACGTTCAGCAGCGAACGTTACACTATCTGGACTATGCAAAGCAATTACCACAACCTGCCCATGATTAATGGTACGCCACAGGCATTCGGGCCTGATTACCGCTCCCGTTCGGTTGCGTTTGATCCCCGGAAGCAAATTTTTGCCTTGGATATTGCCGGTAGCTACCCCGAAAGCGCGGCCGTAAAACGCTGGCAGCGGTCTTATACCCTAACACCAAACGAAGGCTTAACCATACAAGACGATTTTGAATTAAAAAAGGCCAAAACCCCCAATCAAATTAATTTCCTGGTTTGGCAGCAACCGGATATTTCCAGCAGCGGCATTATCCGTTTAGCAGCCGGAGACAAAAAAGTTAGCCTGACCTACGATCCAAAACAGTTTAAAGCCCAAACCGAAGCAATAGCGTTAGACGATAAAAGGCTCTCGCAGGTATGGGGAGATAAAATTTACCGCCTGTCTCTCATAGCCACTAAAACCACCAAGAAAGGGCAATATTTATTTAAAATTTCGGAAGCGCACTAATATAATTAAATATTAAACCCGGGTATGGGGTTTCTCTTCAACGCTATTCTGCTGTACTTGCCCAGCAGGAATTAAAGAAACCTTATAATTTAGTAATATTAGGAAGAATAATAATGCAGGCAAACAGGAAACATCTCATCCCCCAACCTTATCTCCTCAGGGCGAAGGGGAGCTCCGGTAACGCTTGTTTCAAGCCAAAAGCTTTTAGCAACAGCAGAAATTTTGGACTGTAAAGTATTATATCGTGGATGCAGTAAATTCCTTTGAAACTACTTTGTCATTTATTACTGCCATCGGAACAAAAGGGTTCGTTACTCCATTCTCTATTAAAACTTTCTTCAACTACCATTAAACTGCGTTATTACTATAGCTGTAAGACTAATCAAAGTCCCTCTCCTTTTTTTAGGAGAGGGATTTAGGGTGAGGTCCTCGCCTAACCGTATTTATTTAACCATCAACTAAAATATTGCCGCCCCTTGTATTGCCAACAGCCACTTTCCCCGCAGCTCCCAAGGGCATAAATAATTTCGGAATAGGAAAGCCGCTAACATAATTCCTACAACTTTCCACCATTCCGCCCTTCGCAAAGTACGGCTATTAACCTCCACCCACTACTCCTTTCAATACCCTTACAATTAGCTTCCTACCGTCGGCATTTTACCCCGAAAATCCTACCGTTCGTCCCCTTAATTCCGCTATTCGGACAAAACCGCTTTTAAATAGCGGTGGTGCATCGGAATATTGTACCATCCAACCCGGCTATAAGCGTACCTGGTTGCTTCGGCCAGCGGCTAAAACTACCGGCAGCGCTACTTTTTATTTTCGCCCGGAAGAGAACAAGTCGGTAACTTTTTTAAAAGAAAGCAGTGTGCTTGTTTCGGGAACCAGATTTCTACCCTGCTAAAAATTAAAATATGTTGGTGCAGGCAACGACTTAAGCCTGGCTTGCATCTGCCTTAACAAGGCAAACCGGCCAAATTAAAGTTGGTAACAATACCCGGGTTTTATTAGCCGGCAATGTTCGGAAACGAACGAAAAGTGTATTATTTCCGAACACAATTTACGAGTACTTACCCGATATAACACTCAGAAACAACCTTTTACATTATGGCACAATGCTAGTTTAACTAAGTTTAATTCGTTTCACCCGAACCCTTAATAATAAATACACTATGAAAATTTGGTACCCTCGTCTGATTTTATTTTTCTTCCTGGCAAGCACGCACCTGGTTCTTGCCCAGGCTACCGGTAGCCTGACAGGTAAGCTGCAGGATAGCAAAGGCGCTGCCGTTGGTTTTGCCAATGTGGCCGTACTGCGCACCTCCGATTCGGTGGCGGTAACGGGCGCTATTACCGATGCAGCTGGTAATTTTGCCATTAAAACCCCGATTGCCGGCAAATATTTGCTGCGGGTAAGTTTAATTGGCTATGCCAATACCAATACCCCACCATTTGAGGTAACCGACGAAAACTTTTCGAAAAATTTCGGCACCCTGACCCTGAAAGAAAACACCAAACAATTGGCCGAAGTAAAAGTACAGGCCCTGCGCCCTACCATTACCCAGGAGGCCGATAAGATGGTAGTGAGCGTGGAAGGTACCGCCCTGGCCGCCGGCAGCACGGCATACGATGTACTGGCCAAATCGCCGGGCGTATTTATTGATCAGGATGGCAATATTCAGCTGAACGGCAAATCGGGCATCCGGATTATGCTCGACGGCAAACTGACTTATTTGTCAGGCAAGGAACTGCAAACCATGCTGCAGGGCATGTCGGCCGAAAACCTGAAAGATTTGGAAATAATTTCCAACCCTTCGGCCAAATACGATGCCGAAGGCACTGCCGGTATAATTAATATTAATTTAAAGAAAAACGACCTGACCGGCATTAACGGCAGCGTATACGGGGGCTTGCAGTACAATGGGCTGCAAGGCTTTTCGGGCGGCGGCAATATTAATTACAAAAAAGGCAATTGGAGTTCTTTTGCTAATTTGGATGTAGCCCGCCGTACCCAGTTGCGTATTGCTACCTTTACCCGCTTGTTCAAAAACGGAGAACGCAGCACCAACTTCGACCAGGACGCTCGCGAAGAAGGCATCCGCGATATTCCCACGTTGCGCTTAGGCACCGACTACGATATAAATAAAAAACACAGCTTAGGCGTTATGGCCAATCTGATGTTGTTCCGGGCCGATAACGATTTCCGGACCGATACCTACCTGCGCAACGGCAATGCCCAGCAAGACTCTTTAACCCAGGCTACTAACCTCATAAACGGCAGCTTTTACAACACCACTTTTAATGCGCACTACATAGGTAAATTAGATACTGCCGGCACCACGCTCACCGCCGATTTAGATTATGTGGCCCTACACGACAAAAGAGAAGCCGAATTTATTAATTATACCAAAAAGATAACTGACCCCGGTTTAGGTCGCTTGGATTTGCTCACCAGCGAAAACCGGCCCATGTTTAATATTTATTCGGCCAAAGTAGATTTTACCAAACCGCTGAATAAAAACACAAAATTTGAACTGGGTGCCAAAGCCAGCCATGTAACCTCCGACAGCAACTTAAAGTTTTTTAATTACCCTGACGAAGTAAAAACGCCAGATGTAAGAAAGAGCAACCATTTTATTTACAAAGAGAATATTTTTGCCGGCTACGCTAACTTTAGTACCAACTTCGGCGAAAGATTTAAAATACAAGCCGGTTTACGGGCCGAGAAAACCGATGCCAAAGGTTACTCTGTTACTACCGATTCTACCAACGCCCGCAACTACTTAAATTTATTCCCAAGCTTGTTTATTACTCAGAAAGTAAACAAGGATTACCAGGTTACTTACAACTACAGCCGCCGCATTAACCGGCCCCGCTACGAATCGCTGAACCCCTTCGTGTTCTACCTCGATAAATATACTTACGCCAGTGGCAATCCTTATTTGCGGCCACAATACACCAACTCGTTCCAGGTGGTGCAAATGTTTAAAAACACTTATAACCTAACGCTGGGCTACGCCATCACTAACGATTTTATGGCCGAAATTCCGGAACAGTTTGTAGAAACGCGTATCACGGTTTTCCAGCAACGCAACGTAGATGAGTTTAAAGATTTAAGCGCTACGCTGGTGGCCCCGATTAAAGTATCAGCTAAATGGGATATCAGTAATAACCTGACTTTATCGCACCAGGATTACACCATTATGATGAATGAAAAGGCCATGCGCAACGAGCAACTCTTCTTCTACGCCCAGTCTACGAGCAATATTCAACTGCCGCAAAAATTCCGGCTGGAGTTAAATGGCGTTTACCAGGGTGCCTCGGCTTATGGGTTGTACAAAATAGGTGCTAACTGGGGTGTAGATGCCGGTATTAAGAAAACTTTCCTGACGGATAAACTTGAAGCCAGCCTGAATGTAACCGATATTTTCCGGACCCGCCGGATAATTGGCAAAGCCAACTACAACGGCAATATTAATGAGTTTAACCAATATTTTGGTCAGCAAAGCGTACGTTTTAACCTGCGTTACCGCTTTAACAAAGGCAGCCAGTTCGAAGCTAAAAAACGTAACACCAACCTGGAAGAATTGAACCGCGCCGGCGGCAATTAAGAAGAAATATTCATTCAACTTAAACCTCACAGGCCCAAAAGCCTTGTGAGGTTTTGTATTTTATTTCAAATTATTACCGTTATTATCGGATTGACTTTTCTGGCAATTCCGCTTTAATACCTTCATCAACCGGCATTTTATCGGGGTTAGCGCCGGCATTTTGCAGCAACTGGGCTAATTGGTTTTTCATTTCTGCTACCTTGGCCGCGTACTTTGGGTCGTTAATCAGGTTTTTGTTTTCGCCCGGATCAACGGCCAGGTGATACAGTTCTGCTAGATGTTTATCGGGGCTGCCGTCGCCGGTGGGGTAATGCATATACTTCCATTGGTCGGTGCGAATGCCGCGTACGTTGGGCGTATACGGGAACTGCTTCTCGTAATTATATTCGTAAAACCAGGCCGTGCGCCAGTTAGCTGTATCTCCCTGCACTAAGTTCTTAAAAGATTGTCCGTGGATATTTTGCAACGCCGGAGCGCCGCATAGTTCCAGAATAGTAGGGGCAATATCCAGGGTTAAGACTTGCTTATTTACCTCCACCGGCTTATCTGCGGGCGTTAAACCGGGGTACCGAATTACCAACGGAATGCGGATACTGGGTTCGTGCATGGTGCGCTTATCTACCATGCCGTGTTCGCCGTTCAGCAAACCATTATCGGAAGTAAAAATAAAAATGGTGTTATCCAATTCGCCTTTTTCCTGCAGGGTTCGGTAAATCTCGCCTACACTAACATCTACCGAAAGAATAGTAGCCCAATAGGCCTGCACCATGTTCTGGAAATCTTTTACCGCCGCCGCCGAAGAATCCGGGAAGTTCTTCCGCCACTCGAACAGCGGGCCGTAAATGCCGTGCCAGGTAGGCCGCCGCTGAGCAATCCAGTTAGGCTTATCTTCTAAATTGAAAGCACTTTCGGGGTAGGTAATGCGGACGTTATCAAAAGCTTGGGCGTATTTGGGTTCGGGCGTGTAAAAGCTGTGGGGCGCTTTATGGCCCAAAATGAGCATAAACGGTTTAGCATGTTCCTTTTGTAGCCAATCGGTGGCCAATTTAGAAACTACGGTGGTGTAATAACCTTTTATCGGCTTAGCGCCTGCCCCGTTTACGTTAAATTCGGTGTCGTAATATTTTCCCTGGCCCTTGTGGGTGACAAAATAATCGAAACCGGGCCGCGGCTCGTCGTTCTCTTCGCCCATGTGCCACTTCCCGATATAAGCTGTTTCGTAACCTTGCTTTTGCAAGACGCTCGGGAAGCTGGGTAAGTTGGCGGGATACTCTGTAAAATTATTAACTACTCCGTGCGCGTGGGCATACTGGCCGCTGAGAATAGAAGCGCGGCTGGGCGAACAAAGCGAAGTAGTACAAAAATAGTTTTTAAAATTAACACCTTCCGCCGCCAGTTTATCAATATGGGGTGTTTTCAGGTGCGGATTACCGTTCACGCTTAGGGCATCCCAGCGCTGGTCGTCGGTTAAAATAAGCACCACATTCGGACGTCGCCCCTTCTCCGCAACATTATCTTTTCCGCGGCCGCATCCAAAGCCTACTACAAATAAGATTAAACCGATGCCAAATTTAACCGCCAAACCAGTCTTTAATTTCATATTGAATATTTCCTGATTAGATAATCTTAAAAGTATGATTAAAAAAGAACACTACCGGTAGCCAAGTAGCTGCCTACTACCGGAAATAAACCGAAATAAAATAATTATTCCTGTAAATCGGCAGGTAATTCTTTGATGGCAATATTCCGGAACCGATGCTGGGCACCGGGTGCCCAGGAATCCAGAATATTCCAGCCCAGTTCTGCGGGCGAATACAAGGTAGTCCAGTGCGATTGAAAACCAATCATGCCGGTAGTGACACCGGCGGTAAAATCATTCTTGGGTTGCTTAACGTCCCACATCTGCTCGCCATTAATCCAAAGGGTAATATGCGGAATATCCCCTACCATGCGGATCCGAAAGGAATTCCAGTCGTTGGGCCGCCATACTTTAGCCCGGTCGGTAGCTTGCATGCTTTTGCTTACCGGCATCCGCTCGCCCAATAAATTGCCCGTACTGTTGGCGGCATCATCCAGTTCAATCTGGTAAGCAATGCCGCTTTCGGAGGAGCGGATAAATATACCGCCGTTGGTAAAAGAATCAATTTTCGCTTCGAGATACAATTCAAAATTCTTGTATTTCTTATCCGATAACAACACGCCGCCCTGGCCGAATGGCTGCTGCGTAAGGACGATGGCGCCATCTTCTACCCGAACATCTGGTGTGGTGCCCTGGTGCGTGGTGCGGCTGATGTGCCAGCCTTTTAAGTTCTTGCCGTTAAATATCTGTTTGAAGCCAGCCGGGATTTGGGCCATTGTGCAGTTGGTTAGCAGCAAAAGAATAAGCAGGTTCAGGAGTAGTTTCAAAAGCTTTTGGGTAATAATTTTAGTAATACGTTATAAGTTGTAAGTATTAAGTTACATACCTTTTTGATCGTGTCAGTTTCTGACTGGTATATATTTAAATAGGAAGTCTATGACTTCCGGAAGTTAAAAACTTCCTGTTATCAAAAGACACAAGTTGCGCTTCGATAAACTTGCGCCAGGGTAGGTAAAATTTTATTTCGTCTTCTAAATATAATGTATAACAATATAATCAATAAGGCTAGAGCCAAAAGGACATATACATAATTCTTGTTAACTCCCACAATATTTAATTCTCCTGTCTCCAAATCGACTGCCCAAGTGTTAGAATCCCTTGTGTTGATAATCAACTGCTGGGCGGCTCCATTTGCGTAGTGATAGCCTTTATCGTCCAGCCATAACTGGTGGGAAGAGGTCTGTTGAAGAACCGATATAGGTATGCCAAACTTATCACCTGTGATTATGATGGGAGTTCTATTTCTTCTGTATACTTCTACTACTGGTGAATCAGAGTAGTACCAGTAATTAACATAGGAGAAGTATTTACCATTATTAGACAGCTTGCCTTCAGGATATCCAGTTGGGTTAATTTGCTGCTCCCAAAGCTCGGTACTATCCTTTGTGTAAACTGTTAATGCCCACTTACGCTCCCAAGGTGATTTTGTGGTATCATTGTCACCAAAGTGAATCCAAGAGAAGATGCCCCCGTTTTCAGATACTATCTTATATGGAGTCCAAGAGGGAGGCTCATCAGCATATGCCTTCACTACAAGGAACATCAGAGTAAAAAGTACAGAGAGGGCATTCTTCATGATTCTTTATTACCACCAACTAACTACTAATAACTAATTACTAACCGCTACTTACTTCACCTCCATTACCAACCGGAAACCAATATCATAGCCGTTACCGGGGCCGACAGCGTGGGTCATGTAGGTTGCGTTTTTTACATCGCCGGTAAAGGAGGCACCTTTTAGCACGTGCTCTTTGCCCAAGCGCGGTGGTTTTGGGTCGGGGAATATTTTTTCGTTGTAGTAATCCTGAACCCATTCCCACACGTTGCCCAGCATGTCGTAAAGACCCCAGGCGTTGGGTTGCTTTTGCCCGATAGCGCTGGTGGTAGTGCCGCCTAGTACGGCCACCTTCTGAATATCAGACCAGGGAATATCGCCTTCGGCACCGGCACGAGCTGCGTATTCCCATTCAAATTCGGTGGGCAAACGATAGCGGTGTATTTTATCCAGTTTGTTCAGCTTCTTGATAAACTTTTGAGTATCCTGCCAGGTAATATTTTCTACCGGGTGTTTACTAGCGCCGCCTGCCATTTTACTGCCCTTAAAAAAAGAAGGATTAGTGCCCATTACTTTTCCCCATTGTTCCTGAGTCACTTCAAACTTACCAATGTAATAAGCTTTATCTAAGGTTACGTTAAAACCCGGCAGAGCGTCTTGTTTGGCCATTTCATCCGCTTTTGCATAAGCTGAGGCAGGCAAAGTTCTTCGACCGGGCGGATTGGATTTGGGCCGGCTAACGGCGGGTTGAAATTTACCTACTATCATGTTGCCCGGCTGAATCAGGACAAACTCCATGCCAACGGAATTAGTAAAAGTTGGCGCCTGCGCCAGCAGCGTCGTACCTGTGAGTACCCAAAATAAGAGCAGTGCTAATATTTTTTTATGCATGATTTAAAATCAATCCAAAGCTAATTATCTCTATTACCAGATTTACAGGATAATACATATATATAAATCAACCACCCCTACCCCTCCTAATCTTAGGAGGGGAGCTTTCGGCTTATGGTTAAAGCTGATTATTCGGTCTACTTTTCTTCTACAAAGTTGCGTTTGGTATTGCGGTAGCCTTTGTGTACTTCCAGTTTCTGCATGGTTTCGCCGCCGGGGGTAAGTTGTTTAATGCTTGCCCGTACTTTCTTCACCTCTTCCGGGGTAATAACCGAAGCATTATTGCCGAGTTCACTGCTGTTCCGCACATAACTCAATACCGAAGCAATCCATTCGTCGCTTTGGCCGGCCATAGATGGCATTACATCCGGATAGGTTTTCCCGTCGATGGGGCCTTTTAAGCCGTGCAGCATTATTTCGATGGGCACAATTTTATCGGTATCACTCATGCGGGGCGATTTATACAAGGGCGGCGCCATCATGGGGGCACCGGCAATAATACGGCCTTTACCATCGGAGCCGTGGCAGTTGGAGCAAAGCTGCTTAAAAATAACGGATCCTTTCTGCACCAATTCTCTTTCTTCCGGACTAATATTTTTAACTCTTTCGCGCTCGGCAGCCAGCATTTTTAAGGTTTGCTCATGCGATTTGTAAGACATCTGCATCAGTTCGTTATTGGGGTTAGCCGCTAATAAACTGGTTAGCAAAGCCTGGGTAGCCGGCGTTTTATGCGTCCGCAACGATAAACTCAGTTGCACCCGCACATCCGGACTGGAATCGTTCTCCAGGGCTTTCAGTTTTTCGAGTACCTCCGCATCGTTTTGTTTCAGATACATTTCGCTGATCCAAACGGCGGTTTTTCTTATTTGTGGTTCTGCATCGGCCAAAGCCTGGAACAACAAAGGCTTATCCAGGGCGTTCAATCCTTCCAACGTCCAGAGGGCATGAATGCGGGCCAAGTGGCTGGGTTTCTTCTTCAGCGGTCCTTTTTCGCCGCGGGCTATTTGCTTTAAAGCCGGCACTACTGATTGGTCGTTGCGCACCACCAGCAAGAGTTGGGCATTGTCGCGCCACCAGCCGTTGGGGTGATCTAAATAAGTAAGCAGTTTGGCCGCCGGTTCATTCAGCATATTGGGCCGGGTTTTATCGGGTTTAATATCTTCGTGTACCACGCGGTAAATGCGTCCCATGCCCCGGTTTTTGTACAGTTCTTTTTCTTCGATTATTTTGCCCAGGTAGGTACCCGGTCCGCTCCATTCGCTTTCCTGAATAATGCCGTGATACATATCTACAATGTAAAAAGTACCATCCGGGCCGGTGTAGGTATTCATGGGCCGGAAATTAAAGTCAGCGGAGGCCAGCCAATCTTTTTTCTCGTAAACGTCTTTTAGAATTATTTTCCCGTTTTCGTTCGTAACCCGGCCGCGCTTAATAATACGGCCTACCGGCTCCGGAATAAAATAATCGCCCTGCATATCAGCGGGCAGGCGGTCGCCCCGGAAAATAGACTGGCCAGCGCCCGAGGTGAAACGGTTGAGGGTATTATCTTCGGGGCGCAGGGCACTAGGACCACCCTGGGCATCGAGGTTGCCAATAATGGGCCAGGGCACCATAAACTCAGGCGCGAATTGGTCTTTAAAATTTAAAGCACCGTAAGCCGGCATCTGCTGAATTTGCACAGCCGGCAAACCCGGACCAGCTTCCGAGAAAAACAAACGACCGTAATTATCGGCGGTAATTCCCCATTGGCCGGTCATGTTATCAATCATGGTATCGGCCACCATTACGCCATTCTGGTATTTGTACCGAAATTTATCGCGGGTCGGGTAAATCCAGTTATCGAGGTTCCACATCATGCCGCCATTCTGGTGTTCTACGTTGCGCAGGTCTATGGCATCATTCTTAAAAACGATTTTCTTCTGGTCGGCTTTGCCGTCGCCGTTCGTATCCCGGTAACTCCAGATATGCTGAATATTGGTAATTGTTACCAGTAATTCATCGCCAATGGGCAAAACGGTGCGGGGCAATAACAGGCTGTCGATGAATATGGAAGATTTATCCATTTTACCGTCGCCGTCGGTATCTTCCAGTAGTTTAATGCGGCTGGTGGGTTCAAATTGACCGGTAGCTTTAGAATCTTTCATGTAGGTGTTCATCTCCACTACGTACAGGCGGCCATTGGCATCCCAGGCCATACCTACTGGTTCCTGTACCATCGGTTCGGCGGCTACCAGTTCTACCCGGTAACCGGGCGGCAGTTGTATTTTCCGCATACTTTCTTCCGGCGAAAGCGGGATTGACGGCGGATTTTTATCTACCACTACGCGTTCGAAAGGCGGCTCGACTGTATTTTTTTGGGGAACGTTGCAGAAACCGGTCAGCAAGGCAAAAGAGATAATACCAACTACAACTCCGCCTCTTCTTATTTTTGCTTTTTTATTAGATTTACTATTCACAGTACTTTAATTTATTTCATTTAAGTGTTTTTCAGGCTTGAGTACTTACCTTTATTTCAGGTGCGGACTTTGGAAGCCCAATTTTTTCAGGCCAGTTTGAATTTCGGGTGCGCTCATAAATAAATTCCAGAGCAAACCGCTACGGTGGTTTTCCATCATAACCACAATTGGACCCTGGTCGATGGCGAGGTATTTTTGGGGGTACCAGTTATCGGTTTGGCTAAAGGCATCATAAAAGCCATACGGCCCCCAAACTTTGTCATTCAGGTTATTATACCAATATTTCATGGCCCGGATAGATTGCTCCGGGGTATAGGGCATCGACGACAAAGCCGCCGTTGGGGAAATTACGCCCAGGTCCCGCTCTTCATCGGGGCCATGAGCCGAGTATCCCTTTACCGAATAGCTGGCGGTAAGTCCCCAGTTATTCGGGCCGTAGCCTGTATATTTCTTAGGGTTTTGGGCACACCAGGTATAATTAATAAGGCTCTGATTTTTATTTTCCTCCCAGTAGTCGGCGTACTTATCTTTTAGGCCCCGGGGGTCTAAGCCCAGATAAGAATAATGGGCCCAGAAAAGCGGCCCGCCATTTTTTTGGGTGCCCTGATGCTTTAGTTGCAACTTATAGCCAAAACCCTCGGAGGGCGAAACAATTTTACCATTCTCGGCCCAGCCCTGGTGGTAAACTTCGGCCGGTACCCCGTGGGTAGGAGAAGAAGCCGCCAGCACGTACATAATCAGGCATTCGTTGTAGCCCCGCACCGCAAAATTCATGTCCCAACCGTAATTCGGACTCCAGTGCCAGTACAACACATTTTCGTTATCTTTTCGGTACCAGTTAAAATCAATGTCTTTCCATAGCTGGTCGGCGCGGGCGGCTAACTGTTTTTCTTCGGCATTGCCGTCTTTAAAATATTGCCGCACACATAATAAGCCCTGGGCCATAAAAGAAGTTTCTACCAAATCACCGCCATCGTCTTTCTTACTAAAGGGCTTTACTTTGCCGGTTTCGCCGTTCCACCAATGCGGCCAAGCCCCATGAAAACGATCGGCTTTTTCGAGGAAAGAAATAATTTTCTGCAGCCGGGCTCTACCTTGCTCCCGGGAAATAAATTTCCGTTCCATGCCTACTAAAATGGCCATTACCCCAAAACCTCCACCGCCGGAAGTAATAATGTGTTTGTCGTTTTGGGGATAATCACCATCTACGTGGTAGCGCTCGCGGGCTAAGCCGGAATTGGGCTCGGCCCCGTCCCAGAAATAATTAAAAGTTTGCTTTTGCACCAGCGTCAGCAATTCATCATCGCTTAACTTTTTAGTACTGCCGGCAGTGGAAGTCTCGCCCGGCTTTTGGCAGCTCCAGAAACTTCCGGTTAAAAAGATTACAACTAGTAAAATATATTTCTTCATGCTGTTTTAGATTTTTAAATTTAAAATTACCCGGTTGCTGCATTTTAAATGGTTGGGCCCGAGAATCCCAGCTTCCGCAATCCACTTTTTACTTCGGGGGCACTCATAAATAAATCCCACAACAAGCCGCTCCGGTGATTCTCGATCATGACAATAATGGGACCCTGATCGATGGCCAGGTAGGAATCGGCAAACCATTTTTCCTGTAAAGAGAAGGCATCTACAAACCCATATTCTTTCCAGATTTTATCGCCCAGCTTATAATAAAAGAAGTGCAGCGCCTGCATCGACTCTTTTGGGGTGTAAGGAAACGAAGAAAGAGCCGCCGTAGACGCAATATAGCTCCGGTCGTTAGTGGGTGAGCTGGCCGTATAACCGTTCTGGATATCGCTAGCCGTTAAGCCCCAGCAATTTTCGCCGTACCCGTAATATTTTTCAGGATTGGCTTTGCAGTAATTATAATTTATTAAAGTGTGGTTTCGGGTTTGCGCTTCGTAATTAGCGTAGGCATCGGTTAAGCCGGTCGGGTTAAGGCCTAAGAAAGAATAATGAGCAAAAAATAAAGGTCCACCCAACTCCGGCCCCAGCGGCAACGTTACGCTGTAATAAGTTTTGCCATTCCGCAATCCCCCGTTACCGGCCCAGCCGTTATCGTAAACACTTTTGGGTATAGTATGTGTGGGCGAGGCTGCCGCCAGTACATAGGTAACTAAACATTCATTCCACCCCCGGATAGGCAAATTTAAATCCCAGGCAAAGTTAGGGCTCCAGTGCCAGTACAGGGTATTGCTGTTATCTTTCCGAAACCAATCCCATTCTACTCCCTGATAAATATTGGTAATATTATTTCTTAAGGCTGTTTCGGAGGCATTACCGGCATTAAAATATTGCCGGGCCGTTAAAAGCCCTTGCATTAAAAATGAAGTTTCTACTAAGTCGGCGCCGTTGTCTTTGGCGCCAAAAGGTATTACGGCCCCGGTATTGCCATCGAGCCAGTGCGGGTAAGCTCCGTGAAAACGTTGGGCTTTATTTTTAAGAAAATCAACGATTAGCTGCATTCTAGCCAGTCCTTCGGCGCGGGTAATAAAGCCCCGGTGTACCCCGACAATTAAAGCCATGATACCAAACCCGGACCCGCCGGTAGTAACCGTGTTGCCCGAGGTATTTCTTTCCCGCGCCAGGCCGCTAACCGGATGCCCAAAATCGTAGAAATATTTAAAAGTCTGGCGCTGCACCAAGGTCAGGAGTTCTTCGTCGGTTAAGCGGGGGAATTTGTCGGTATTATCCAGACCAGTGCTTAACGTTATGGTTAAGGGGTTGATGAGCCGGCCACCACTAACCGTTTTTAAATTATTATCTACCGCCAGGCTAAAATCCGAGAAAGAAGCTAAGTCTTGCTGCGGGGTAACTACTACGGTTTTATCGTCATTCTGTAAAGTAAAAGATAGCGGTAAAGAGGAACCGGCCGCATTTTTTAGAGTTATGCCTGTTGCCAGGGTGGAATTGTTGATGGCTTCGGTAAAACTAAATTTAATAGCTGGCCTAATGTTTAAGCCGCCGTATTTTAAAGTACCATTATAAACATCATTAACGGTAAAAGAAAGCGAGGTATCAGCCGGAATATTTTCTTTCTCTTTTTTACAGCCCACTACCCCTAGTAAACAGCTTAAACATAACAAGTACCAAGTAAAACCGCACAGTTTTGCCAGCCAGTTTTTACTTTTAGTATGATCAATATCTATCATAAGCTGCGGGGTAGCTAAACTTAATAATGCGGCTACCAGTAATTCGGGCATAAGGCCCAACATTTAGTAGCCGCATTTGTCCTTATTTTTTAGCTTTTCCTAAATTGTACAGGCTGCGGATATGGGCATCCGGTAAATTAATATTGTATACCCGTATTTCGTCTATCCGGCCAGTCATCGGGGCAAAGTTTGCGTCGGTATTTACACTTTTACCGGGTATGCTGTTATAATTGGCTCCAATAATTACTTCGCTGGGTTCGTATGCTTTAAACAAATTATTGCCTACACCCCGGTTCGGGAAACCGCCTACTTTTACACCATCGGCCCAAATATTAAAAACGCCGGAAGCCCCGTCGTACGTAACCACAATGTGCGTCCATTTATCGGCTCCTATTTTAGGCGATAAATTATTATTCAGGTTATCCTGCGTGCCGCCGCCCACGGTATTAAAAGTAGGTTGGATGCGCAAAATATCGGTATTAGAAGCTGGGTTGGCATTGGTATTTAAAGCCAGGTTTATATTGCCGTTGAACATACCAGGCCGGGCCAACTGAAAAGTCATGGTTCTTTTGGAGCCATTATTCAGAATTTGTACCCAGTGGCTTATGGTAAAACTTTTTAACTTATCAGTTTTAAAGTTTTCGAACTGTTTGGCATAGTACAACCAGCCTCCATTTAAATTCAGGGCCTTACCTCTTACGCCGCCTTCCACAAACGAATCATTAGCCGTAGAAGTAGGCGCTGTATTGCTGATAGTCTCATTCTTGTTGTCGTCGAAAGACCAGTAAGCAATCAGGTTATTCGGGTAAATTTCTTCTGAACTGGTGTAGCCATCAATTTTACCTTCGTAATCCGCCGGACTGACGTCAGCCAGGTTGTTAGGATTGCCATCGTATTCGCAGGACGACAGGATAGTTGCCGCCAGGGCTATACCCAGGCAGCAATTTTTTATATATAAATGGGAGAATTTCATTTTCTTCTATCTTCTATTAATTAAAATATGAGATTAATACCCTGGATTTTGCTTCAGCACGCCTTTACTCAAATCAATTTGCGTTTGCGGAATAGGTAATAAAATATCCCGGTTCTCATTAAAATTGGTTTTACCGGCGGCCCGCAATACCGGACCGGCAATACCCCAGCGAACCAAATCGAAAAAGCGGTCGTGCTCCATGGCCAGTTCAACGCGGCGTTCATGGCGGATAGCCTCGCGTAATTCAGCTTGGTTGGTAGTAGTAATCGGTGGCAGAATGGAGCTGTTGCCGGCTCTGGCTCTGGCCCGCACCATTTCTAATTTTGCCAGGGCTTCGGCGGTATTTCCCAGTTCGTTGGCGGCTTCGGCATACATCAGCAACACATCGGCGTAACGCAGCACCCTTACATTAAACCAATGCCCAAACCGGTTATTCACCGCAGCCCTGCGAGCCGGATTGGTATAAACTTTATGGTTGTAGCGCGGGTTAGGTAAGCCCAGCGGAGTTTTTTCTCCGTAAATGGTTAATCCTTCGGTGGGACTGGTCGTTTTACTCGTATACAAAATGGTTCTGGTTCGGCGCGGGTCGCCGGGCTCGTAGGCAGCTTCCAGGTTTTCGCTGGGGGTGTTCCAGCCCCAGCCCAAATCCCAGGTACCAGTTCCTCTTACGCCTTGAACCTGGGCGTATTGCACGCCATTGGCATCCGGAAAAGCGGGACTGCTGGTTGCCTGTACTTCAAACACCGATTCGCTGCTGTTCTCGCCTTCTTCTCTGAATAACCGGTCGTAAGAAGGATTTAAACTATACTGACCAGAAGTAATAACGGCATTAGCCGCCGCTAGGGCTGGCGCCCATTTCCGCTGAGTTAAATAAACTTTGGCCAGTAAGCCATTAGCAGCTCCCGAAGTAGCCCGGCCCACAAAGGCAGGCGACCAACTCATGGGTAAACTGGCAGCGGCAAACTTTAAATCACTTTCGATTAAGGCATAAACCTGTTCGGGCGAGCTTTGCGGCACATTGGCTTGCGCTGCCGGATCGGCAAATACCTGATCGATGAGCGGCACCTGGCCAAATACCCGCACCAGCATGAAATAAGCATAGGCCCGGATAAATTTTGCTTCAGCTTCGGACTGTACTTTTATTTCAGGAGTAGCCACAATGGCTTCATTATTGGCCACCTGGTCTAAAACAATATTTGCTTTATTCACCAAATTAAAATAGCCTGTCCACATGGCATTGGCAAAGCCATTGTTTACTGCCACCGGAAAGTTATCCATATCAATGGCATTGGCCCCACCATCGGCCGGGGTACTACCCTTGTCAGCATCGTCGCTGCGAATGCTGGTAATGGCAATAAACGATTGACTGTGCACATTAAAATCGCGCAGGCTGGAGTAGGCGCCAAAAATATACTGGTCGTAAGGCCCGGAACCACCCGGATACGGATAATTGTCCTGGGTATACTGGCCTTGCGGGGCGCGGTCTAAAAAATCCTTGTCGCACGACACCAACGTAGAAACAACCGCCAGCAATAATAGGACGATGCTGTTAGGCCGTGGAACTTTATTAAATAATTTCATATATAATTATCTAAGAAATTTTAAAATGATGCATTAATACCAAAAGAATAGATGGCTGGTACCGGGAAGGTTCCGTTATCGGCACCGCTGGCAATAGGGTCGGCCAAAGAAGCCTCCGGCGTATAACCCGAAGTGCGGCTGAAAGTAGCTATATTTTGGCCGCTGATAGACAAACGCAGTTGCTTTATGCCTACTTTATTCATGCGCTCAGACTGGAATGTATAGCCTAATTGCACAGTACGGAAGCGGAAATAATCGCCGGGTTCCAGGAAATAACTGCTGAACAGGTAATTATTCGCGCGGGTATTATCCAGAATAGGCTCAATGTTGCTGGTACCGGGTCCGCTCCAGGCATTTAGGCGGTTGGTTTCGTAATTCAGGGTAGCAAAAGTAGCCGTGCGACGTTGGGTATAGACCTTATTACCGGCTACGCCCTGTATTTCCACGAGCGCATCAAAGCCTTTGTAGCCCGCCGAAAAAGTACTGCCAAAGTTCCAATTCGGAAAAGGTGTGCCTAAGTAACCGCGGTCAGCAGGAGTTATTACGCCATCACCGTTTTTATCAGCGTAAGCAATATCGCCGGGCAGCGAATTAGTAAAACTGGGTTGTTTGTCTAAATCGGCGGTAGACTGGTAAATACCCACCTGCTCGTAGCCATAGAAAAACCCGATAGACTGGCCGGTTCTGGTAACGTTAACCCCGCCATTACCTAATATTTCGAATTCCAGGTTAGGCCCGATAGATTCTACTTTATTTTTGTTGTAGCTAAAATTAGGCGAGATGCTGTAGGTAAAATCATCACCTATCTGGTCATTCCAGCCCATCGACACCTCAATACCCCGGTTACTGATATTACCCAGGTTGGTGCGATAGGTATAATTACCGGCGGTACCCGGCAAGGTTAAAGAAGTTAGGATATCTTTAGTGGTCCGGTCGTAGAGGGTAACTTCGGCATTAAACCGGTTGTCCAGGGCGCGCAAATCTAAACCCACATCAATCCCGCGGACTACTTCCCAATGCAGATTAGGGTCGGGTACATAAGCCGGCGAAACCGAAGTATTTACATTTTCGCCGAACACCGCTCTATCTGAAGTAACTAAACCAGGTAAATAAAGGTTTGCCGGCAAACCTAAACCACTACCTACGGTACCCCAGGCAGCACGTAGTTTTAAGAAGTCAAAAGGATTTATGTCTTGGAAGAAGCCTTCGTCGCTTACCACCCAGCCTAAACCAACGCTACCAAAATTACCCCACCGGTTGCTCGGCGAAAACTTAGAACTGCCATCGCGGCGGAAAGTAGCATTTACTAAATATTTACCAGCAAAAGAATAATTTATTCTACCTAAAAAAGACATGTAAGATTCTTCGCCGCCGCTGCCGCTGTTATTCAACGGCATCGATGCATCTGCTACATTCAGGTACCAGAAGTTACGATCACGCGGAATATTCAAAGTAGTATCGCGCCGCATGCCCGAAAGAAAGGTACTGCCGTTAAATAAGGTGGTAAACCCTACCAGGGCCGTTACGTTGTGCTTTTCGTTAAAGGTTTTGTTGTACGTTAAGGTATGGTCCTGCTGAAATTTCCGGAACTGTTGCTGCGTTTGGGAAACGCTGGTCCGGACAAGTGCATCGTAGGTGGTATCGGTAGCCGCCGTACCTTCGCCCAGGTTTATAAAACGGTTAGCCAGGGGGCTGTAACTCCGCAAGTTATTAAAGCCCAAATCGGTATATACCGAAGAACGAACCGTGAAATCTTTTAAAAATTTAACTTCGGCAAACAAACTGCCAACTACCCGGTAGCCCTGATCAACCGCATTGCCGGTATTCCGGTTTAAGCTGGCAATAGGGTTCCCTACCTGCGCCCGCTGGAAAGAAGGCATGCTGTAATACAAGTTTTCGCTGGCCTGTACCGGCACAATAGGTGCCGCCCACAAAGCATTGTTCAGGCCTACACCTGGGGCCTGCTGCCGCCAGTGAAAGCCGGTAAGATCGCCGCCTATTTTAATATTTTGATTAATTCGGATCTCCTCATTAATCCGGGCGACAAACTTTTTGTAGTTATTGTATTTTACTACCCCTTCCTGCTCATTATACCCTAAGTTTATCAGGGTAGAGCTTTTTTCGCCGCTGTTTGAAATACTCAAACTGTTGTTGGTAATCAGGGCATCCTGAAAAATTAAATCTTGCCAGTTGGTGTTACCGGTATAACTGGTATAATCAAAAGGTGCGGCTCCCAGGTTGGTTAACTGGGCATCATATAGCCTTCTAAACCCGCCGGCATCTACCACATCAATTTTTCTGTTAACCCGTTGCACGCCAACGGAACTCTGGAAATTAATCCGGGTTTCGCCTTTGGCGGCGCGTCTGGTAGTTACAATAATAACGCCATTCCCCCCCTGCAAGCCAAAGATTGCAATAGAGGAAGGGTCGCGGAGAACTTCCATACTTTCAATATCCGCCGGGTTCAGGTAATCGATGTTGGTCTGAAAAACACCATCTACCACGTAAAGCGGGTTGGTGTTGCTGGTACTGTTTACCCCTCGGATACGTACAGTTGGGCTGGCACCGGCCTGTCCGCTGTTGACAACCGTTAAACCAGCCACTTTACCTTGTAAAGAAGATAAAGGGTTTACATTAGGCTGCTTGGCAATCGACTCTCCTTCTACCGAAGTAATAGAACCGGTAAGGTCTCTTTTACGCTGCACACCATAACCTACTACCACCACCTCTTCCAAGGCTTTTGCATCGGTAGCCAAACCTACATTTATAGTAGTACGATTATTAATAGCTATTTCCTGGTCTACAAAACCCAGGAAAGAAAATACGAGGGTTCCAGTAGCCGGTGCCGATACGGTATAGGTTCCTGAAACATCAGCAACACCACCAGAAGTGGTGCCTTTAACTTGTACAGTTGCACCGGGCAGTGGGTCGCCGGTGGCAGCATCTGTAACTTTGCCTGTTATGGTAATATTTTCCTGCGCAAAAAGCAGGTTTACCGTAAACAAACAAAACAACAACATTAGGGTTCTTTTCATCATAAGATTATCGGGTGGTTAACAAATAATGACCAAATATTTATTATTATACCCCCAAATCCCAAAAAGGGTCCACTACATCACTACATCAAAATTTCTTTAGCTGCACTTTTTATTTTTTCTTTAAACTTTTGCTTTAAACGTTAAATATTTTTTAAATACTTGAGCCTATAATTAGGCATTTTGCACCCGTCGAAGCCATTTGAGAAAGTAATTCTACGGCTATGAGAGGTAATGATGTAGTACTCAAAACCGCTTAAAGCTCCAGTAAAAACTCTACTAAGTTCTTCTCGTGGTCTAAATTCAGTTTCTTACGCAGCCGGTAGCGCCGAATTTCTACGCCCCGTACGGTAATATTAAGTAAGGAAGCGATCTCTTTACTACTCATATTCATGCGCAGGTAAGCACAAAGTTTCAGGTCGTTGGGGGTTAGTTCGGGGTGCCCCAAGCGTAGCTTCTTAAAATAATTTTCGTGGGCTTCGTTAAAACTGTTTTCGAGTAAATTCCAATCCCGCTCATCATTTTTACCTTCGTCGATTACGCGCTGAATTTTACGGAGCTGATCGGCGGCAATCTTTTTGCCGGTTGTATCATTTAATTGAATTATCTCTTCCTGAATATTTTGCAGCAATTCGTTTTTGTAAACAATATTTAAAGCCGAGTTGGCTAATTCGCGGCTCTTACTGGCTAAGTCGGCCTGCAACTGTTCATTTTTCAACTTTACAATTCTTTGTTCATTCAGTATAGCCTCCTGGCGCAGCACTTCTTCTTTTTCTTTTTCCAGTTTCTGCTGAATGCGCTGCTGGTCACGTCGCAGTTTTTGCATATACCAATATTTAATTAAGCAGTAAAAAATTACCAGCAGAATAAAGTAGCCCACCCAAGCCCAGGCGGTAGCATACCAGGGTGGCGTAACTACAAAAGTAAAAACAGTTATGGCTGATTCTGTTTTACCGTTCAGTTGAGCTTTTACCAGAAACCGGTAATTTCCGTAGTCTAAATTGGTAAAATCTTTACTGGTTTCGGTACTCCACTCCGACCATTGCCCGGAATGCCCCTCCAGAAAATAACTGTATTTTACTTTAGCCTGATTGTAGTAAGGCAAGGCATAAGAGATGCGCAGATTATTATGAACAAAGGGAATCTGAACCCGGTTTTTATTATTCTCGGTGATAAGGACTGTCTTGTTTGTTATATTTTCAACCTTCCGAATCAGGACGGTTGGTAAGGCCTGTTTCGGTTTGGTAATGGTCTTTGCATTATAAAAAACAAAGCCATCGTCTACGCTTATTAAATAAATATCCTTATTTATCCGGCTGATGTTTTCATAAAACTGCACCATGCGCCCATTTAAAATATCGAAAGGATTGGTTTTAATATTTAGTTTTCCGGGCTGGGATAAATCTGCCAGTGCCACTTTGCCGTGGTTAATAAACCAATATTTTGTATCATCGGCTTTTATTATCTTGTTTGATGATGCAAAATCACCTAATTTCTGATTTAATTGCGTGTAAGGGTAAAACTGGTCGTTTAGGGCATCGTGCACGTAAAACCCAGCTGCCGAAGAAAACAGCAGTTGCCCATTGAGTTTAAAAATATTGAGATTAAAATTTCCGGGCAGCCCTTGTTGCTGACTATATAGGGTAGTACTTTTCAGTTTTTTTAAGTCTTCGGTGAGGGTAAGCCGGTACAAACCCTGGTAAGCATGGCTCACCCAAATATTCCCTTTTTCGTCCTGCTCTACGTACAGCGAAGGCTCGTTAAACTCCGGTATTTTGTGGCTGAATACCCAGTTACCCGCAGGGTCTTTTTTATAAATGACCAACCCGGTGTAAGTGCCTTGTATTAACAGATTTGGGTTCGCATATAATTTATTAATACCCCAGCCCCCTTTCACATCCGAAATGCGGCTCATTTTATTACCCGTAACCAGGAAAGTACCTTCGTTGTGGCCGCAAAGCAGTTGCCCATCCTGCACCGATAAATGCCACACCTGCCCCTGCGAACCCGGTACCAGGCTAAAATCGAAAGCATGGAAAGAATGATTATGATTGCTAGGCCACTCGCTGTAAAACAAACCCTGATTGGTGCCCAGGTAAATTTTGTTTTCGTGCACCAAACTGGCGTAAACAGTACCAAACTTACCGGTTTGGTCGAAATAAAAATATAACGGCGAATTTACTTCTATCCGGTCAATACCATTATCCAGGGCGGCCCACAAGTTTTGTTCGTTATCGGTGTATAAGCTCAGCACCGTATTATTCTGGAGGCCGCTCGATTTATTCAGGCGCTGCACCAGGCGACCTGCTTCATCCAATATAACCACCCCGTTCAGGATAGTACCAAAGGCAAAATATTTACCCAGCACCAGGGCGCCGTTGTTTAGCTGGTAGGTTTTCAGAAAACCATCGGCCTGGTTCTGCCAAGGTGTAATGTTTTTACCATCGAAGAGAAAAAGCCCGTTCTTGGCCGTACCAATCAGGAACTTACCGTGGGGGAAAGGCAAAACCGAAAGTACGCCGGAATTACCCAGCAGGGTACTGGCAGAAATAAAATGGAGCGAATCACCTTTTAACTCATAAAGTCCTTTTGAAATAACTTCTACAAAAAAGCGGTTGCCGGCTTTAAATAAAAACAGGAACGGCTGACCCGACGTAGAGGCACCGGCCCTTAAAACTTTAATTTTGCCTTTTTCATAAATAAAAATGGAGCCAAACGACTGAAACAGCACCCGCTCGCCGTCCACATATATTTTCCAGATTTCGTCGGTTGGCCGTAAGTGCCGGGGCAGCAGTTTTACAAGGGAGTAGTAAGTAAATTTACCGGCCTGGTTATAAGCCCAGTAACCAAATTCACTAAAACCGCCGGTGTAAATACGCCCATTGTTATCAGTAGCCACGGCTCTTACAATCTGCTGATTAGGCAACTGGTAGAGGTTCCAGTATTTGCCATCAAAAGCCAGCAACCCATCGGAATTACCGAAATACATGATGCCGTTTTTATCTTTTACCGCCGCCCAGTTTTTATTACCGGCCAGATAAGATTGTTTAGTGTAATTTTGCACATAGGGCACCCCAATGTTTTGCATATCAGCCGCCAGTAAAGCCGTCAGGGGTAGTTGGGTAAGAGCAAAAAGGAGAAAAAGGAATTTAATTATATTACTCATTCTAAGCTAATCGTAGTATAAATTTGGCTGTCTCCAACCTAAACTTATAAGTTAGGAGGCAGACAGCAAGCAGATAATAGGTTGGCTAACTTTATTTAACACAACAGGCGATTGCCGGTAAAAGGCACAGGAGGCTGGTTCCCGGATAACAAAAGTAATAGTAACCCGTTAATTTTTAAGTAGCCTTACTTAAACGAATTACCAATGTTTTAATTATATCATGTCGCACGCGCCCCACGATCACGCCCACCACCATCTGCCAACTAACCTAACCAAGGCTTTTTTAATCGGCATTGGGCTTAATCTCATATTTGTAATTATTGAAGCCGGGGCAGGCTTGTGGTTAGAGTCGCTGGCACTATTATCGGATGCGGGACATAACCTGAGCGATGTGATAAGCCTGGTGCTGGCGTTAGTAGCCATTAAAGTTTCGCAAAAAAAACCTAACGACCGTTTCACCTTCGGCTATAGCAAATCTACTACCCTGGTATCTTTATTTAATGCTATTTTGCTAATGGTAGCGGTAGGCGCTATTGGTTGGGAGGCTATTAACCGGTTTGGTCAGGTGCAACCACTTAATGGCAAATGGATTACCCTTGTATCGCTGGTAGGTATCTTAATAAATACCTTAACGGCTTTGCTTTTCTTGAAAGATAAAGACCACGATTTAAATGTAAAAGGCGCTTATTTACACATGGCAGCCGATGCACTGGTATCGCTGGGGGTAGTTATCTCGGGTTTGGTTATCATGTATACCAATTGGTACTGGATAGATTCGGTTGTAAGTTTGCTCATTATCCTGGTTATTATTGCCGGCACCTGGGGGTTGCTTAAAGAATCGCTAAGGCTTTCGCTCGATGGTGTACCGCGGGGGGTAGATTTAGGCGCTATCCGGGAATACTTAATAAATATCGAAGGCGTACAGGAAGTACATGATCTGCACGTTTGGGCCCTGAGCACCACCGACAATTCACTAACGGTACATTTGGTTTTAACTGAAGACCAGCAGGAAAACCTTTTACCCCGTATCCACGACGACCTTTTTCATAAATTTAACATTGCTCATGCCACCATTCAGCTAGAAGAGCCCGGCAATAAAGAACAATGTTTGCATACCCATTAAGGGCACTAACTTTTACCAGTTCAGCAATAACATTAAACAAAAAATATTAAAACTAGTAAGCTATCGTTAAATACATAAGCAATCAACCCTTAATTTAAATAATTTCTAAATTTACTTTAAACCCATTATGCCGGGCGGTATCTTTTGAATATCCCTGAATATTACCTAATTTTGCACCAAATTTTAACGAGAGAGAGCAGATAACATGGAAACGACTGCAGCCACCCATTTACCTTCGGATTATTTACCTATTTTAATACAATTTGCCGCCGCTTTGGGCTTTGTAATATTTGCCATTGTAGTAACCCACCTGATTGGCCCGAAACGCCACAGTAAAGTTAAAGATGCCGCCTGGGAATGCGGCGTTGAATCGGTAGGTAATGCCCGTACGCCGGTATCGTACAAATACTTTATGACAGCTATCCTTTTTGTAATATTTGATGTTGAAGTTATTTTCCTGTATCCGTGGGCGGTTAATTTCCGGGGCCTGGGCATGGAAGGCTTTATTCAGATGATAGTATTTATGACCATGCTGATGCTGGGCTTCTATTATGTAATTAAAAAAGGAATCTTAAAGTGGGAATAACGCTGATTTACTTAAGTCCGGTTCGTAAACTTTTATAGCTCCAGATGTGTTAGATATTTGGATATTTCTAATCTGACACCAAAATAAGACTAACATGAGTAAGATAAATATGGTTGAGGCGCCGGCCGGCGTAGAGGGACAGGGTTTTTTTGCAACTTCTTTAGAAAAGGTAGTAGGTATAGCCCGGAGTAACTCTTTGTGGCCCTTGCCTTTTGCAACCTCCTGCTGCGGCATTGAATATATGGCCACTATGGGTGCGCACTACGATATTGCCCGTTTCGGTTCCGAGCGGCCTAGTTTCTCGCCCCGTCAGGCCGATTTGTTGATGGTTATGGGAACGATTGCGAAGAAAATGGCGCCGATTGTGAAGCAGGTTTACGAGCAGATGGCCGAACCCCGCTGGGTAATTGCCATGGGTGCCTGCGCCAGCAGCGGCGGTATTTTTGATACCTACAGCGTATTGCAAGGCATCGACCGCATTATTCCGGTTGACGTTTACATACCGGGTTGCCCACCGCGCCCCGAGCAGGTACTGGATGGTTTAATGCGCGTACAGGACTTAGCCCGAAACGAATCGCTGCGCCGTCGTAATTCTCCGGAATACCAGGAACTATTAGCGTCTTACAACATCCAATAAATAATGGCCGAACAAGGTTTAACCAATCAGCAAGTTCTAGAAAATATTACAGCCAGATTCGGCGACGCTATTTTTAACGCGCACGAGCCTTATGGTTTACTAACCGTAACCACTACCCGCGACCAGATTATTCTGCTTTTAACGCATTTGTACAACGATGCGGAATTGCAAATGAATTTCCTCACCACCATGTGTGGCATTCATTACCCGGAAAATAAAGGTGAGGAACTAGGCCTTATTTATCATGTTCACAGCCTGGTACATAATACGCGCCTGCGCATCAAAATATTCTTCCCGATTGCAGATCCGGTAGTACCCACGGCAACCAAGTTGTACGCTACTGCTAACTGGATGGAGCGCGAAGCTTTTGATTTTTATGGTATTCAGTTCGAAGGTCACCCCAATCTTATCCGCATTTTAAATGTGGAAGACATGACCTATCACCCCATGCGCAAAGAATATCCGCTGGAAGACGGTACCCGCGAAGACAAAGTAGACGTGTTCTTCGGGCGGTAATTTTTAGTTATTCGTTATTCGTTGGTCGTAATTCGATATACACAAATTAAGACATCAGGAATTAAGCCAACGGATAAATATAAAAAACAACCATGCGTTATTTGTTACGGAGATTGAAATGAAGAAATCGAACAACGAATAACGAACAACGAACAACGCAAACATGGCAGAATATAAAACAGAAGAGAAGGTGAAAACCAATCTGGGATTAGAAAGAATTCCGGATTCGCTGCCTGCTCAATATAACGAAAACGAACGCGAACTTACCACGCTGAACCTGGGGCCAACGCACCCGGCTACGCACGGTATTTTCCAGAATATATTACAAATGGACGGCGAGAAAATTATCTCGGGCGTACCAACCATCGGTTATATTCACCGGGCTTTCGAAAAAATTGCCGAGCGCCGGCCGTTTTACCAGATTACCCCGCTTACCGACCGCATGAACTACTGCTCCTCGCCTATTAATAATATGGGCTGGTGGATGACCGTAGAAAAGTTATTGGGTGTAAAAACCCCGAAGCGGGCTGATTACATGCGTGTAATTGTAATGGAACTAGCCCGGATTACCGATCACCTGATTTGTAATTCCATTCTGGGTGTGGACTCCGGCGCTTTTACCGGCTTCCTGTACGTATTTCAGGAGCGGGAAAAAATCTACGAAATTTACGAAGAAATCAGCGGGGCCCGCTTAACTACCAATATGGGCCGCATCGGCGGCATGGAGCGCGACTTTACGCCGGTTGCCATCCAAAAACTGCGCGACTGGATGGCCGGATTCCCGAAAGTAATGAAGGAGTTCGAATCAATGTTTACCCGCAACCGCATTTTCATGGACCGGATAAAAGATGTTGGTCCGATGACGGCGGAACGCGCGCTGAATTACGGCTTTACTGGCCCTAACCTGCGGGCGGCTGGTGTTGATTACGACGTGCGCGTGATGAACCCGTATTCTTCTTACGAAGACTTTGATTTTGAAATTCCGGTAGGTACCACCGGCGACACTTACGACCGCTTTATGGTGCGTAACGAAGAAATCTGGCAAAGCTTCCGGATTATCCAACAAGCTTTGGAGAACTTACCCGAAGGTCCTTTCCACGCCGATGCACCGGAATATTTCCTGCCACCGAAGCAGGAAGTTTACCGCAGCATGGAGGCTTTGATTTACCATTTCAAGATTGTAATGGGCGAAATTGATGCCCCCGTGGGTGAGGTTTACCATTCAGTAGAAGGTGGTAACGGTGAGTTGGGCTTTTACCTGGTGAGTGATGGTGGCCGTACGCCGTATCGCCTGCACTTCCGCCGGCCTTGTTTTATTTATTACCAGGCTTATCCCGAAATGGTGGTAGGCAGCCAGCTTTCCGATGCTATTCTGATTTTGAGTAGCATGAACGTTATTGCCGGCGAATTAGACGCTTAAAATTAATTTAATCAGCGGACTTCTTTCTAGATAAAGAAGCCTGCTGAAATTGCTTATACATACATGGAGCAAACAACAACTCAAAACGAAGTACAATTTTCTGAAAAGGCAATGGCCGAAATCAGAAGATATATTTCACATTATCCTGCCGACCGAAAAAAATCGGCCATTCTGCCTGTTCTGCATATTGCCCAAGCTGAGTTTGGTGGTTGGGTAAGCCCACAGGTACAGGATAAAGTAGCCGAAATATTAGATATTCAACCAATAGAGGTATACGAAGTAGCTACTTTTTATACCATGTTCAACCTGAAACCGGTAGGCAAGCACGTACTGGAAGTATGCCGCACCGGCCCTTGCATGTTGCGCGGTGCCGACCACCTGATTGAACATTTAGAAAACCGTTTGGGCTGCCACGTAGGCGAAAACAGCTCTGATGGTTTATTTACTTTAAAAACGGTAGAGTGCTTAGCGGCCTGCGGAATGGGACCAATGCTGCAAATTCGGGAGAAATATTACGAGAACCTGGACCCGCAGAAAATGGACCAACTACTCGACGACCTGAGCAAAGAATAATATTGGTATTTGGTAGTAAGTATCAGGTATCAGGATTTATAATAAAGAAATTAGCTAGCTATTACTATTCAAAACTAATTGCTAATAGCTAATTACTAACTGCTAAACCCAATGGGACTAAAAATATTAACTGAACATATAAACGTACCAGGAATTGATACCTTGGAAACCTACCGCAAAATGGGTGGTTACCGCTCCGTGGAGAAAGCCCTGAAAACAATGACACCCGAAGAAGTGGTGGAAGAGGTAAAAAAATCGGGTTTGCGGGGCCGCGGTGGGGCTGGTTTCCCGACCGGTTTAAAGTGGAGTTTCCTGGCCAAACCCGAGGGCAAGCCGCGTTATCTGGTGTGCAACGCCGACGAATCAGAGCCGGGCACTTTCAAAGACCGGGTGCTGATGGAGAAAATCCCGCACGCGCTGATTGAAGGCATGATTACCTCCAGCTATGCGTTGGGTGCGCGTACTTCCTATATTTACATTCGTGGCGAATTAATGTTTGTGCTGCGGATTTTAGAAAAAGCAATTGCTGAATGTTATGCCGCCGGATTATTAGGCGAAAATATTCTGGGTTCTGGTTACTCCCTGGATTTACACGTGCATCCGGGTGGTGGCGCTTACATCTGCGGTGAGGAAACAGCTTTATTAGAATCTTTGGAAGGCAAGCGGGGGAATCCGAGAAATAAACCGCCTTTCCCAGCAGTTTGGGGTCTTTACGGCTGCCCAACTGTGGTAAACAACGTAGAGTCTATTGCTTCGGTGCCCTGGATTGTAAATAATACCGGCGACGAATACGCCAAAATCGGCGTTGGCCGCAGTACCGGTACCAAGCTAATTTCTGCATCTGGCCACATCAACAACCCTGGCGTTTACGAAATTGAACTGGGCTTACCGGTAGAGGAATTCCTGTTCTCCGATGAATATTGCGGCGGTATCTGGAAAGGCCGGAAATTTAAGGCGATTGTAGCCGGTGGTTCTTCGGTGCCTATTTTAACCGGTGAATTATTCCTGAAAACCGCCGAAGGTACGCCCCGGGTAATGACTTACGAATCTTTATCGGAAGGTGGCTTTGTGAGCGGCACCATGCTGGGTTCCGGAGGTTTTATTGTAATGGATGATACCACGTGTATTGTGCGCAATACCTGGAATTTCTCCCGCTTCTATCACCACGAATCGTGTGGCCAGTGTAGCCCTTGCCGCGAAGGAACCGGCTGGATGGAGAAAATATTGCATCGATTAGAGCACGGCCACGGCAACATGCACGACATCGATTTATTGGTAAACGTGTCGAAGCAGATTGAGGGAAATACCATTTGTCCGTTGGGTGATGCGGCAGCTTGGCCGGTAGCCAGTGCGGTACGTCATTTTAGGGATGAATTTGAGTGGCACGTGAAACACCCGGAAAAAGCAACTGCCCCGGGCGCTGTATACAGTGGTGCCGAAGATTTGGCGTTTGCGTAAGCACTACGCGCGATACTCGATTGTTCGAAGTTAGATTATTCGATAAAAAATCGAAGTACCGAATATCGAGCAATCGAATATCTTTTAAATATTTTAAATACTGATGTTTAGTAGTTGTGAAAAATCGAACAACGAACAACGATTAACGAACAACGAAATTAAATGGCTAAAATAACTTTTGACGGCATTGAGGTTGAGGTACCAGACGGAACTACCATCCTGAATGCCGCGCGTAAAATTGGCGGCAAAGTGGTGCCGCCGGCCATGTGTTACTATACGCCTTTAAAAGGCAGCGGCGGGAAATGCCGGGTTTGCCTCGTAAAAGTAACCCAAGGCTCGGCAAAAGATCCGCGCCCCATGCCTAAACTGGTTGCTTCTTGCGTAACGCCGGTACAGGACGGCATGGTGGTAGAAAACACTTTGTCGCCGCAGGTACTGGAAGCCCGTAAAGGCGTAGTGGAAATGCTGTTAATCAACCACCCGCTGGATTGCCCGGTTTGTGACCAGGCGGGTGAGTGTGATTTGCAAAACCTTTCCTATGAGCACGGCACCTCCGGCACCCGTTACGAAGAAGAGCGTCGTACTTTCGACCGCCAGGATATTGGTCCGCTGATTCAGTTGCACATGAACCGTTGTATTCTGTGCTACCGGTGCGTGTATACCGCCGATCAGATTACCGACAAACGGGTACACGGTGTATTAGGCCGCGGCGATGCCGCGGAAATTGGTACTTACATCGAAAATGTAATTGATAACGACTTCTCCGGTAATGTAATAGATGTGTGCCCGGTAGGCGCTTTAACTGATAAAACATTCCGGTTTAAAAACCGGGTATGGTTTACCAAACCCGTTGATGCGCACCGCGATTGTCCGAAATGTTCGGGTAAAGTAGTATTGTGGAACCGGGGCAGCGATGTACTGCGCGTAACGGCCCGCAAAAACGAGTACGGCGAGGTGGTAGAATTTATCTGTAACGAGTGCCGGTTCGAGAAAAAAGAAATGTCCGACTGGACGATTGAAGGTCCCCGCCATATTGCCCGGGCATCTGTTATTTCGGCGAACCATTATGAATTACCTGTGGTAAATCCGCAAATCATTGCCGACCTACCCGAAAGTACCACCAAAGAATTACACCTTATTCCAAGACCTATTTAAACCCTGATGGAAATACCCGTAATTGCCATACAAGCGCTTATTATCCTCGCCATTTTTGGTATAACCTTACTAATTGCCACGTACTGCACCTGGGCCGAGCGCCGGATTGCCGGTTTTCTGCAGGATCGCCCAGGCCCGAACCGGGTGGGCCCCTGGGGTTTAGGCCAGCCGTTAGCCGATGCCGTGAAGTTGTTTTTTAAAGAAGAATTTATTCCAGCCAATGCGAATAAGTGGTTATTTATTGCCGGCCCGTCGCTGGCTATGTTAACTGCCCTTATGAGCAGCGCCGTGGTTCCTTTTGGCAACACCTTAGTACTCGAAGATATCGGACCCATCCGGTTACAAGGTATCGAGGTGAACATCGGGATGCTCTATATTTTTGGCGTGGTTTCGCTGGGCGTTTACGGCATCATGATTGGTGGATGGGCTTCGAATAATAAATTCTCTTTATTAGGTGCTATCCGGGCGGCTTCCCAAAATATTAGCTACGAAATTGCCTTGGGCTTGTCTTTAATAGCGGTTTTGATGATGAGCGGCACCTTGTCTTTGCGGGAAATAGCCTTGCAGCAAGCCGAGCCTTTATTTGGTATTTCGGGCATGAACTGGAATATATTTTACCAGCCTTTGGGCTTTATAATATTTTTAACCTGTGCTTTTGCTGAAACGAACCGGACACCATTTGACTTACCGGAATCGGAAGCGGAGCTGGTAGGTGGTTACCACACCGAATATGGTTCTATGAAACTGGGTTTATACCTTTTTGCGGAATACGTAAATATTATTGTGGTATCGGCTGTAATGAGCACACTCTATTTTGGCGGTTTTAATTTTCCTTTCCAGAACGAAATTGGTGCATTACTTTCTAATGACCCGCGCATTGCGCATAATATCATAACCATTTTAGGAACTGTGGTGTTCTTCCTGAAAATATTCGCTTTTATCTTTTTCTTTATGTGGGTGCGCTGGACTTTACCACGTTTCCGCTACGACCAGTTGCTGAATTTAGGTTGGAAAGGTTTAATTCCGCTGGCTATTATTAATATTGTTTTAACCGGCGGCTTTATTTTGTTATCGGAACACTTTGGTTGGTAATCCTCCGAAATAATTGGGAATAACCATTTCGGCTTAAAAGAAAAACCAGATGCCGACAGTATTAAGATTACTTGGATTTAGATTTTTCTTTTATAGCAATGAGGGTACTGAACCAGCCCATATTCATGTTGAAAAAGGGGATTGTGAAGCTAAATTTTGGTTAGAGCCTGTTGAGTTGGTGTATTCAAATGGATTTTCGGCTAAAGAGATAAATCAACTAAGGGAATTAACGTTAGAACATCAACAACTATTTAATAAGGCTTGGCATGAATACTTTGGTTGATAAAATAGCGGATGCAACTGCGGTTGATGTTTGGTTCGATGAAACTAAGCTGTATGTTAGGTTAATAGATGGCCGGGAATTGGCCGTACCACTCGACTGGTTTCCTAAATTAAGAGACTCCTCAGAAGAGGAGAAAAAAGATTGGCGGTTTATTGGCCGGGGAAAAGGCATTCATTGGAAAGCGATTGATGAAGATTTATCTGTAGCCGGGTTATTACGCACCAAATAGTATACTTAAATAAATTTTGGGTTTTGGAATTTAATTTTTTAGAACCCGGAAGGATATAATTTAAAAATATTGCTCTTTTAAGCTAGCTAATAAGTTGTTTAAAGAGACTATAATATAAACTAAAATGCAGTTAACCAATAGAAAAAAAGTACTGGAACAGAAACCGATGACGGTAGCGGAGAAGATGTATCTTCCGGCTATTTTCAACGGTCTTTCTATTACCATGCGCCACTTCTTCAAGAAAAAGCCGACAATCCAATATCCGGAGCAAACCAGAGAATTTGGCAAGGAATTTCGGGGCTTACACGTTTTGCGCCGCGATGAACAAGGTCGGGAGCGTTGTACCGCTTGTGGTTTGTGTGCGGTAGCCTGTCCGGCCGAAGCCATAACCATGGTAGCCGGTGAGCGCAAAAAAGGCGAAGAGCACTTGTACCGCGAAGAGAAATACGCGGTATCGTACGAAATTAACATGCTGCGCTGCATCTTCTGCGGCTTATGCGAAGAAGCCTGCCCGAAAGAAGCTGTATTTTTGCAGAACGATAAAACCGTACCACCCCGTTTTGAACGCGACGAGTTTATTTATGGCAAAGATCGTTTGGTGGAGCCATTGAACCAGGCTAACTCAAAAGATAATATTAAATACAGATATTAATTAGCTTTTTCTCTGCTGGCAGATTGTTTTATAAAATATTGCCAAGTTCATAACTAATAGCTAATTACAAATCGCTAATCACTAAATAATGACTGGTAGTTTATTTTATTTCCTGACTTTTTTAACCTTGTTTGCCGCACTAGGCGTGGTGTTTTCGAAGAACCCGGTTTATAGTGTTTTATTCCTAATCCTGACCTTCTTTAGCTTATCGGGGCACTATATTTTACTCAATGCCCAGTTTGTGGCGGCGGTAAATATTATTGTGTATGCGGGTGCTATCATGGTGTTGTTCCTGTTCGTGATTATGTTCCTGAACTTGAACATGGATACGGAGCAGGCACAAAAAAAATCGGTCTTGACCAAAGTAGCCGGAGCCATTTCGGGCGGCCTGCTGCTGGTTATTATGATTGCTGTTTTAAAAGATGCTGAAGTAGGTTCTTACGATCCGGAAAACTTCGATTCGCAGATTGGTTTGGTTGAAAACCTGGGCCACCTGCTGTTCACAAAATATTTATTACCCTTTGAATTGGCCTCCGTGTTGTTTTTAGTGGCCATGGTAGGTGCGGTTATGCTGGGGAAGAAGGAAACGCAGCAACGTCATTTCTAGAAATTGTATTTAATGGCGGCAGTATCTGTCGCCATTTGTATTTAGATAATAGCCCGATTTATTGGGTAAATAGCAAAATGCCGGTAACTTTGCGCCGCTTTTGCAGCACACAAATTTATATTATAAGCTACTACAGCTAATTAAAAATGAACGAAATTCCGGAGGTAATCAGAACCATTCCTTTACAGTACTACCTGTTTTTCAGCAGCACCTTATTTGTTATCGGTATTATCGGCGTACTTACCCGGCGCAATGCTATTATAATTTTTATGTGTATTGAGCTGATGCTGAATGCTGTAAATTTATTATTAACGGCTTTTTCGGCGTACCGCTCCGATGCCAACGGGCAAGTTTTTGTATTTTTCATAATGGCCGTAGCGGCTGCCGAAGTGTGCGTAGGGCTGGCCATTATTGTAATGATTTACCGCAACTTACGCTCTACCGATATTAATATTCTGAGCAACCTGAAGTGGTAATAAGTTAGATACGAGTATCAAGATACAAGTACCAAGACTTTCAAATAAAAATATTCCTGTTCGCAAATAACGAACAACGATTAACGAACAACAAAACTAAAGCATGCAAACAGACCTCTTACCCGCCACTAATTCCGACATGGCATTGTTCTGCTTACTTATCCCGCTTTTACCTTTACTCGGATTTCTGATCAACGGCTTAGGCAACCGCGTATTACCCAAAAGCCTGATTAGCATAATTGGCTGCGGCAGCGTGCTCGCTGCGTTTGTTATTTCGCTTATCCTATTCTTCCAATTCGATGGCCGTCCTTACGTGGTAGATCTTTTCGATTGGATCAATGTAGGCAGTCTGCGGATTCCGTTCTCCTTCATGATCGACCAATTATCGCTGATTATGCTGCTTTTGGTAACGGGTGTGGGGTTTGTCATTCATGTATATTCGGCCGGCTACATGAGCCACGATGCCGGTTTCGGTAAATTCTTCGCTTTCCTGAACCTGTTCATTTTCTCGATGCTGCTGCTCGTGCTGGGCTCGAATTACGTGATGATGTTTATTGGCTGGGAAGGAGTTGGGCTTTGTTCTTACCTGCTCATTGGTTTCTGGAATAAAGTTACGCCGTATAACAACGCTGCTAAAAAAGCTTTCATTGTTAACCGTATCGGCGACCTGGGTTTCCTGTTAGGCATCTTCCTGTTATTTATCACCTTCGGTAGCGTTACTTTTGCCGATATTTTCCAGCAAGCCGGACAGTTACACGATGTAAACCAACCGGTAATAGTGGCCATTACCATGTTATTATTTGTAGGGGCGATGGGTAAAAGTGCCCAGTTGCCTTTATATACCTGGCTGCCCGATGCGATGGCCGGCCCTACCCCGGTTTCGGCCCTGATACACGCGGCTACCATGGTTACTGCCGGTATTTACATGGTTATCCGGTCTAACGTATTATATACCCTCGCGCCTGGTACGCTGGATTTTATTGCGATTATTGGTTTAGCCACCGCCGTTTTTGCGGCTACTATTGGCTTATTCCAGAACGACATTAAAAAAGTACTGGCCTATTCTACGGTAAGCCAGTTGGGCTATATGTTTTTGGCGCTGGGCGTAATGGCCTATACCTCTTCTATGTTTCACGTGCTGACGCACGCGTTTTTCAAAGCTTTATTGTTCTTAGGCGCGGGTAGCGTTATTCACGCCATGAGCGGCGAACAGGATATCCGCAGCATGGGCGGCCTTCGTAAATATTTGCCCGTTACATTTATTACTTTCTTAATTGGTACGCTGGCTATTTCAGGTATTCCGCCGTTTGCCGGTTTCTTCTCCAAAGACGAATTATTGGCGCAGGTATACGAGCACAGCAAAATCATGTGGGCCTTTGGTCTGTTAACTTCCTTCATGACGGCCTTTTACATGTTCCGTTTGCTGTTCCTGACGTTCTTTGGCACCTTCCGCGGCACCGATAAGCAACGGCATCACCTGCACGAATCGCCGGCCAGCATGACCATTCCGCTGATTATCCTGGCTATTCTTTCTACCATTGGTGGATTTATGGGGCTGCCGGCGGTATTCAGCGAAAACCATATCTTATCTAACTTTCTAAGTCCCATATTCGGGTATGCCCGTCAGGCAGTGCCATCGGCTTTTGAAGCGGCTCATCTGGACCATGCCACGGAATATATGCTGATGGCTATTTCGGTAGCCGTAGCGGTAGTTGCTATTATTCTGGCTTATGTAATTTACGTGAGTAAAAAAGCGGTTCCGGCCGATGAAAGAACCGAGCTTTCCCCGCTGCACAAACTGGTTTACCATAAATATTACGTCGACGAAATTTATAATACCCTGATTGTGCGGCCTTTAATGTGGCTTTCTACGGGCTTGTACCGCTACGTAGAGAAAGGTTTGGTAGACCCGCTCGTGAATGGCTTTGGCAAAGGGGTTATTCTGGGCGGCCGGAACATCCGCTTCCTGCAAACCGGCGCTATTGGCTTTTATCTTTTTGCCATGGTGCTCAGCATTGCCCTTATTCTGTTCCTGAACTTTATTATAAGATAAGTTAACCCCAACATGATTACAGCCTTATTACTCTTCTGGCCGGCCCTGGCTGGTGTGCTGGTTCTGTTCATAAAAGGCCAGAACGCCAAGCGGGCGGCATTTGGAGCAGCCGTAGTAGAATTTGTTATTGCTTTATATGCCATGCTGCAGTACCAGCCCAATGCACAGGTACAGTTCCAGTATTTTCAGCCCTGGATCGAGAACTTCGGGATTAATTTTGCTATTGGCATGGATGGCATCAGTTTGTTACTGGTTTTCCTGACGACCTTCCTGGTGCCTTTAATTATTCTTTCGTCTTTCCCGCACTCCTACAAAAACCCGAATGTATTTTATGCTTTAATTTTGTTTATGCAAATGGGCTTAATTGGCGTTTTCACCGCGTTTGATGCATTCCTGTTCTATTTCTTCTGGGAGGTAGCCCTTATTCCAATCTATTTTATCTCGGCCGTCTGGGGTGGCGAGCGCCGGATTCCGATTACCTTTAAGTTCTTTATATATACCATCTTCGGCTCGTTGTTTATGCTGGTGGGCTTTGTTTACCTGTATTTCCAAACGCCCGGCGCCCATACTTCTGATATCAATGCTTTTTACCAATTAAGCTTAGATACCACACAGCAGAGCTGGATATTCTGGTTTTTGTTTATTGCTTTTGCCATTAAAATGCCGGTATTCCCGTTCCACACCTGGCAGCCCGATACTTATACCGAATCGCCCACTCAGGCCACGATGCTGCTATCCGGTATTATGCTGAAAATGGGTATTTACGGCGTAATCCGTTGGTTATTGCCCATTGTGCCGCAAGGCGTGAGTCAATGGGACGGTTTGGTGCTGGTACTTTCTATTATTGGGATTGTGTACGGCTCTATTATTGCTATCCGCCAACGCGACCTGAAACGCTTAGTAGCTTATTCTTCTATCGGTCACGTGGGCCTGATTGCCGCTGGTATTTTTACCTTAACCGAACACGGCATGCAGGGCGGTATTATCCAAATGCTAAGCCACGGCATTAACGTAGTAGGTTTATTCTTTATCATCGATATTATTTACCGCCGCACTCATACCCGCGATATTAAAAACCTGGGTGGTATCACCCAAACCACGCCGGCCCTTTCTATTTTCTTCATGATTTTATTACTGGGCACGGTAGCCCTGCCGCTCACCAATGGGTTTGTGGGGGAGTTTCTGTTGCTGTCCGGGGTATTTCAATATAATAATTGGATGGGCGCCATAGCCGGTACTACCATTATTCTGAGTGCGGTTTATATGCTGCGCATGTTCCAGGGGGTAATGTTTGGTGAGCAAAATGCCAATACCGTTACCTTCCGGGATGTAACCGGCACCGAAGCCGCCGTTTTAATACCATTGGTAATCATGGTGTTCTGGATTGGCTTGCACCCCAACACCTTCTTAAGCCTGACCGAACCGGCGGTTGGTCATTTATTAGGCATTATAAATAGATAGCTCGAATTTTCGATGTTTGATTATTCGATTTTAAAATGGATCGAAAAATCGAACGTCGAATATCTAAAAATCTAATAAAAATATGAATTCAATTATATTACTTACTTCTTTTGGTATTCTGAACTTGTTTATTGGGTTCAGCAAATCCAAAAAAATAATTATGCCGCTGGTGCTTTTGTTCCTGGCTATTGTTTTCGTGGTGAACCTCATCGGCTGGAACGATACCCAAACGTACTTCGAGCGGATGCTAACGATTGACAACTTTGCCATCGCTTTTACCGGTGTCGTGGTTTTAACTACCATTCTGGTACTGCCCTTTGCCCAGCGCTACGTCGATCAGCAAGACGAGAGTTTAGCGGAATATTTTTCTTTGCTGTTGTTTTCGCTGGTAGGGGCTATTATGATGGTGGCATACGAAAACCTGCTCATGCTTTTTGTTGGTATCGAAATATTATCTATCAGTATGTACGTACTGGCCGGCAGCGACAAGAAAAATCTAAAATCGAACGAAGCCGGGCTTAAATATTTTCTGATGGGCTCGTTTGCCACGGGCATTTTACTTTTCGGAATTGTGCTGATTTACGGGGCTACCGGCACTTTTTACATTTCTGAAATCAGTTCGGCGGCTACCGCCCAAAGCAACAACGAACTAACCTCTCCCTTGCTGGGTATGGGTCTGCTGTTCACCCTGATTGGTATTTCCTTTAAAGTTTCGGTTGCGCCTTTCCACTTCTGGACGCCGGATGTATACGAAGGTACGCCTACTTTCTTTATGGCTTTTATGTCGACGGTTGTAAAGGCGGCCGGGTTTGCCGGATTTTATAAGCTGATGTCGGTTTCTTTTGCCGGTGCGCAGGATATCTGGTTCCCGACGCTCATTGCCATGACCGTAGTTACCCTGGCCATTGGCAATATTGGCGCAGTGGCGCAAAATAGCTTTAAGCGGATGATGGCCTATTCCAGCATTTCGCACGCCGGCTACTTGATGATTGCCTTATTGTCTTTCAACGATCGTTCCGAAAACGCTATATTGTTCTATTCGCTGGCCTATTCGGTTTCTACGGTAGCGGCGCTGGGCATCCTGAAAATAGTGGCCGATCAGCGCGACGATGTTTCGTATAACGCCTTTAACGGCCTGGGCCGGACCAATCCTTTACTGGCAGCAGTTATGGCTATTTCGATGTGCTCGCTGGGCGGTATTCCGTTAACCGGCGGGTTCTTTGGCAAGCTGTTTATTTTTAGTGCGGCTTTAGAGCAGGATTTATTATGGCTGATTATTTTGGCCATTTTAATGGCGGCCGTTGGCTTCTATTACTATTTCCGGGTTATTATTGCCATGTACATGCGCGAGCCTAGCGGGGAGCGGGTGCAGGTAAGTGCGCTGGCCTCTTTTGCCTTAATATTTATGACCGTGCTTACGTTTGTACTGGGCATTGCCCCTGGTTTACTGAGCAATATTTTGTAACCCAATATTTTTTTCAATAAAAAAGGGACTGCAATATTGCAGTCCCTTTTTTATTGAAGGCTAATGAGTAATGTTCGGGCCTACTTAAACAACATCCGGTAATAAAAACCCGGTTTGGTTAACAATCGTTTTATTTCTACGTTAGCCAGTGCTTCTATTAAAAATTGTTTTAAATATTTGCTCTGATTCCCTTTTTTAACCACAAAATTGAAAAGCCACGGGTAACGACATAGCTTTTGCAAACTGTGGCTCACCTTTAGTTCTTTCCACATACGTCGGTAAATTTCTTTATCGTAAGCCCGGTTAAATTCAGCCGAAAAATTCTGGTGTTCAAAACAATTCAGAATGTGTTCGGCTGCCACGCGTCCGCTCCTGATAGCATTACCAATTCCTTCGCCCGAGAAAGGATCTATTAGTGAAGCCGCGTCACCGGTCAATAAAAATCTTTCGCCCGAAATATTCCGGGGTTTAGAGCCCAAGGGCAAGCCATAACCTTTAACGGTTTCCAGCGGCCGGGCATCTTTAAACCGCTCTTGCAGGTTTGGCGTTGTCTGCAATAATTTTTGCAAGACTTCCTTCAGGTTCAGCTTCTTTTCCGATACCACCTCCGACAACACCCCTATGCCCACATTAGCTTTGTTATCGGGCAGTGGAAATACCCACAAATAGCCCGGCAAAATATCCTTGAAAAAATGAAGCTCGATATAATTATCGTCGTGAAATGAGGTAACACCTTCGTAGTAAACCCGCAATCCGGCACTGTAATGGTCTTTCTCTACTTTTATAGGCCCGAGGTGTTTGGCCACTACCGAATGGGCGCCATCGGCCCCTACTATAATATTGGCGGTAAATTCACCGCGATTTGTTTTTGCCAATAATCCATCCGCTTGCGGCAGCACCTGCTCCACCGTACAGTTCTCGATAACCTGAATATTTTTGTATTCTTTTAAATGCTGAAAAAGCAGGTTATCAAAATCGAGGCGCTGGCAAATATACCCGCAGCTTTTCTGGTTCTTATGGAAGAAAGGGATATCTACATGCTGGTGATTAGGTGCGAATATTTTTACCCCGTAGGAAGGCACTTTAGCCGCTAGGGCGCTGAATTCAGTAGCCAGTTTATCTGAAAGCATAGCCAGTTGGTTCACCACATCCACGCTCAAGGCATCGCCGCAGGTTTTATCGCGGGGGAAAGTAGCTTTATCGAGCAGCGCCACCGCCAAACCGGTATTGGCCAGTTTAATGGCACAAGCCGCCCCGGCCGGTCCCGCTCCTACTATTAAAACATCAAACTTTTGTGCCTGCATACGCTACTAAATATTTAAACCGGAATGGTATGCGAACTTAAAAATATTAATTTAAAACCAACGGAATTTAATGCCCGCGGCCCCTAAAATATAGCCTGATGATTTACTTACTTCTTCCGGATACCATCGGTACTTCGTACAACTAACTTCTACCAGATTAGGTATACAACCATTAATTATTTAAAATCGGGCTTTGGTTACCACTGCGGATTAGTTATTGTAGGGTTAAACCCAAACACAAATATTTAAAGCCTGTTAACTATTTCAGAACCTTTACTTATAAATAAAATATAATGAAAATAGTTGTTTTAGGTGCTACCGGCACTATTGGCAAAGCCGTTATGGAACTCCTGCAAAGCAAAGGCCACGAAGTAATTGCGGCCGCACGTTCTACCAGCCCATCTATTGATATTACTGACCCGGCTTCCATCGACCGTTTTTATGCACAGGTAGGAGAAGTGGACGCCATTGTAAGTGTAGCGGGTGAGGCGGCGTTTGTCCAGGTGGATAAACTAACCGATGAACAAGTGCAGTTAAGCATAAACAGCAAACTTTTAGGTCAGATTAACATGGTCCGGAAAGGCTTAACCAGGCTGCGCCCGAATGGCGTAGCTGTTATTACCGGAGGATTTCTGGCTTACATACCCGCTCCGCAAACCGCTATGATTGCAATGGTAAATGCCGGTTTGGAAGGATTTACCAAAGCAGCCGCTCTGGATTTAACCGAAGGACGCCGGATTTTAATTGTGCATCCGCCCTGGGTAGCCGAAACAGCAGCAGCATTAGGCATGGACCCATCGCCGTGGCCCAATGCCGCTAAAACTGCTGAAGCTTACCTCACCGCTATTGAAGGTACCAAGACCGGAAAACCGATTTTTGTGGAGGGTTTTACGCCATCTGGCTCCTGATAGAACTGTACCCCGGAAAGCTGCTTTGTTTGCCTAAGCAGCTTTCCGGGGTACAAATATTCCTTAACATCCAGATTATATAATCCTTGGCTTTAAATAGTAGCAGACTAATCTCGCTCACCCGAGCATGTTTGGCTTTTGTATTGTCTTCTGGAAATGCCGGAACAACATTGATGGAATGGGTTAACCACCAATGGTGGACATCGATTGAAATACCGGCAATAAAAACTGACGGTGATCTTCAGCTTCAAAACCATCTTTGGCCCGATTACCAAAGGCTTGTAAAAAAGAAGCTTTTAAGGTATCATTCGAAATATCGGCCCGCAGCAAGTCCCGGATGTTTAATACATCGTCGCCGTACAAACAGGTTTTGAGACCACCCTGGGCTGTTACCCGGATGCGGTTGCAGGTACCGCAGAAGGTGCGGGTATAAGCGGCAATGATACCAATATTTCCCGGGTGTCCTGGAATGGCATAATGTACGGCGGTGGCATTGGGTGCATCGGCTATTTTGGTTATACCGGGGTATACCACCTGTAGCTCATCCAGTATCCGGAGGTAATTCCAGGTTAGGCTCGGGTGATTATTGGCGCCACCGTTAAAAGGCATTTCTTCGATAAACCGCATCGATACCGGATACTTCTCGGTTAAATGGGCCAGCGGAATGATATCTTCGGTGTTCTGGCCTTCCATTACCACCGCATTTATCTTTACCCGAATGTTGTGCTGCAGCAAGGCATGGAAAGTATCCATTACCCGGTCTAGCTCATCGCGGCGCGTAATTTTAAAAAACCGCTCCCTGTCCAGGCTGTCCAAGCTTAAGTTAACTGATTTTATACCGAGCTTCTTCAATTCTGGCACCAGTGGGGCAGTGAGTACGCCATTGGTGGTAATATGAATTTCCTCGATGCCCGGAATGGCTTTGATGCGCCACAAAAATGAAAGCAAATCTTTCCGGAGAAACGGCTCGCCGCCGGTAATACGCACCTTCCGGATACCCATTTCGGCTAAAACCCGCAGCATGCGTTCCATTTCTTCGTAGGTCAGCAGTTGCTTTTTGGGCAAATAGTCGATGCCTTCTTCGGGCATGCAATAAAAACAGCGCAGGTTGCACCTATCGGTTACCGCTAACCGCACATAATCTAAAACCCGGCCGTGATTATCAACTATCATGTATTAATTCTGCTCCCCTTCTCCAAAACTTACAGCCTGGAACTTAAGTTCAGGCTTTTAACATTTATATAGCACAAGTTAACTTAAAATTAAATAAATTGTATCAAAATAGCGTTTTTATTGAATATGCAGGTTAAAATAGCATTATTTGGCATTACCAAAGAAATAATCGGCGCTTCTAAACTGAATTACCAGTTAAGCGAAACGGCCGATGTGAATCAGTTGTTAAATAATCTGAGAGCCGATTACCCGGCGCTACAAAAGCTCTCCTCATTGATGATAGCCGTTAACGATGACTATGCCACACCCGAACAGACTTTATCTGCCCACGACGAAATTGCTCTGATTCCTCCGGTTTGTGGTGGGTAATAATTTGCGTTAATTAGACTCTTAGATATTCGATTGTTAGATTCTAAAATCCCTATCGAATAATCGAAAATCGAACCCCAAATAATCTAAAACTATGATAGCCATAACCGAAGGACCAATAAATACGCAGGCGGTAATAGATGCGGTACAAGCTGATGGCGCTGGCGCCATAAACGTGTTTATTGGGACGGTGCGTAACCAGACGCAGGCAAAGCCGGTTATTCAGTTAGATTTTGAGGCGTATGATTCAATGGCGGTAAAGAAAATGCAGGAAATTGCAAACCAGGCCGCTGAACGCTGGCCCATTCAGAAAGTTGCTATTGTGCACCGGAAGGGCACTTTACAAATTGGCGAAGCCGCCGTGGTTATTGCCGTTTCTACCCCGCACCGCAAAGCTTCTTTTGAAGCCTGCGAATACATTATAGATACCCTCAAACAAGTAGTGCCTATCTGGAAAAAAGAAAAATTTGAAGATGGCGATGTGTGGGTTGCTGCGCACCCGTAGAAAAATGCTATGACATTTTATTTGTTCAGCTGAAACAGTTGGATTAAGCTTTTATTCAACACTGATATTTCTGCAACAGAAAGATTTCCTAATCTACCTATTACTAATTCAACATCAAGAGTAGCTAATTTATTAAGCCGAACCAAAGAGGTTTTCTTAAGCCCATTATCGTGGCTTGGCTCGAGCTTTAAATCATATTCCGTTTGCCACGAGAGTTGAGACGTTATAAAAGCTACTGTGACATCGGTAACAGTAGTTATTAACACTAAAGCCGGTCTATTTTTTTGTCCTGATAGGTCAGTAAAAGGAAATGGTATAAGTACAATATCGCCTTTTTTCACTTATATCTTTCTTTTAAATCTTCTTCATCATATAAATCTTCTTCATCCTTCAGAAAGTCAAAAGATTTATTATCGGCTACTAAATGCTGAATGCCTTTGGTAATAACTTGGTCATCTAACTTGCTTAATAAAAATTCAGTAAAGTCTGATACCTCTTTTATCTTCTGTTCAGGAAGTTTAGCAAGATTATCTATTGTTCTTTCTATTAATGATTGTTTTGTCATAAAAAGTTAAATTATAAATAAACGTCATTCTTTGATATATATTCTTTACTCAAATTATCTTCATCTTATTGCTTCATCATCTAACTCCCGAACCGTTTGCTCGTAAGCCACTAGGTCGTTTACATTACGTAGTTCCCCAACGTTCGGAATAGTTAAAAGCTTGACATCCGAATTGATAAGAGCCTTGCGGGGGCAGGAATAACCTAAACTTAAAAACTGCAAAAGCTGGGCATAGCTGCGCGGCTCCCAAATCGTGAGCAAAGGCTCCGGAAATTTGCCTTCCGTATCGTAAAAAGCGGTAGCCATTTTGGTAGAGTCGCGGTGCTGCACTAAATATTCTAAAGTGTCAGTAGTTAAAAATGGTAAATCGCAGGCCACCGTCAGCCAGGCAGCGTTAGGGTTACTTTGTAGCGCCGTTAAAATACCGCCCTTCGGACCGAGGTTCAGAAATTTATCTTCTAAATAAGGCAGCTTACCCGCTACTTCGCTTACCTGGGTCGCATTGCACGACACGTAAACTTCGGTGCAATACTTACTTAATAGCTGGTGTACGTGGGTGCGCTGGTCGAGCCCGTGGTATTGGAGCAGTCCTTTATCCTGTTGCATCCGGGTACTTTTGCCACCAGCCAGTACCAACCCATGCAGCGGCGGTATAGTTGCCAAGTAATAATCCGCAACAAAAGCAGCAATTTGTGCAGTATCTTCTATCCGGTAAACCGGAATTTGGGCAAAATCTACTACTTGGTTTTGAATAAAAGCGGGTATTTCCGTTATGCCCGCCTGTAATAATATTAGTTTTACCCGGGTAAGTTTATCCAGCTTTTTATCGAGTGGTTTAGCCGGATCTATCACAATAATCTGGGCCTGTGCCGGAAAATGATTACCATTTACCAACACTAAATCGGCCTGCCGGAACAAGGCTTCTCTTTCGTATTCATTCCAGCCTACTTTGCTATCAAAACGCTGAAAAGTAATTTTATCGGTGTACTCCATAGCGGCCCCGTGCCCCAGCGCAGAACTTAAATCTTGGCCGGTGATTGCTTCGGCATCGGCACTTTTGTGGTCGGCATCTACGTAAGCAATTTTTACCTTATCAGCCAAAGCTTGTGTAATGGCGAAAGCCAGCTTTTTAATATTGCCGCAGGGAGTTCCCAAAATGGCTAGCTCGGCGCGGCCAAAGTAACCGATATTTGGCCGGGCCAGTTGGGTATGTTTCTGGTGCGGCGCTTTATTTTCGTTCGAAGTCATTTTTGCCTCCGGTTTTGGTCATGAGTTTGGTTTCTTTAATAACAATGTCGTGCGAAAAAGCTTTGCACATATCGTAAATAGTTAGCGCCGCTACCGTGGCACCGGTTAAGGCTTCCATTTCTACGCCGGTTTTACCGGTTATGCTGGCGGTGCAATCTATTACTACTTCGTTCGCTTCGTTTACCTGAATATTAAATTTGCAGCTTTCCAGGCCCAGCGGATGGCACAACGGAATCAGGTCGGAGGTTTTCTTGGCGCCCATGGTGCCGGCAATAATGGCCGTCTGGAACACCGGGCCTTTTTTGGTTTGAATATCGCCGTTGGTTAGGTGCTGCATAATTTCTTCGCCCAGCACCACAATGCTCCGGGCCTGGGCTATCCGCTTGGTTTCGGCTTTGGCGCTCACATCTACCATAGCCGGGTTTCCGCTCGCATCTAAATGCGAAAATGTTTTCTCTTGTTCTTTCACTTCAGGTAATAAGCTGGTTTAAATTACTAAGTAAGGCAATATTCTGCTATATAAAACTAAGCGGATTACGGGACGGTACATGGGTTATTTTAATGCCGGGTACTTTTGGTTTTAACCAGGCTACCAGCCATTCGGCGCCGGGCTCTTCGCTCACGGCATGGCCCAACAGTACCAACGCCAGTTTATCTCCTTTGGCCCGGGCATCCCGCACATATTCTACTGTCTCCCATTCCTGCGCCTCGCCACATATAATTACATCGGGCTTCTCCTTCATTATTTCTTCAATATGTCTTGTGCCGCCCGAAGCACCCGGCAAAAGTAATATACGCGCACAACTTTGCGACAGATCGCCTATATACCGTACCGTCTGAATACCAAGCTTTTCTTTCGAGTGTGCGATTAATGCCTGCAACGAAATAGCAGGAATTACAAAACGATTACGGATGTCCGGGTTGTAATATTTCTGCCAGCCCAAGGCCGCTACCAAGCCGGTCTGTACCCCATCCGGCTTATGGCTATGAATATAATCATGATTCCGCCAAACGGCAATATTATGCTTTTTTAGCAAATCAGCTTTATACCGGTAAACAGCATCCTGCTCCAGCCAGGCGGTGTCATCCTGGTGATTATAATAGGTAGGTTCATGCGCAATAATAAAGTTAGCCCCTACATCAACCGCTTTCCGGATTACCTCTACCGTAGCGAACATAGTAGTTACTATGCCCGTTACTTTTGTGTCTAAACTGCCGGCTTTTAAGGTATCTACGGTTTTATCGAAAGGTGCGCCGGGCACTTCTTGCAGGAACAAATCTATAATCTGCTTAACCGTTATAGTTTTATTCTGGCGGAACAAATCTCCGGCCGTTGTTATAACAGGCGTGGTTATCAGCATAGAGGCACCAATGGTTTTGCCCAAAGAGGTTATAAATTTTCTTCTTCCGGGCTGGTTATAAGCAGCATTTAAATCCTTTATATATAATTTCATTTCTGCACCTGATTTTAAATTAACCTTTCATTCGGTATAATTTAGTAGAACTTACGCAAAATATATCTAAATCCGCCCCAACTATAATATTAGAGCAGTGCCGATATCCGAGGATAACAATGTGGCAATTTACTCCTAAACTTTCAGGAGGCAGCAAAAACGGCGTTACGGGTAAAGATGCTACCGAGTTCTTTCTTGCCGCTTAACCTCCTGCACCTTTATACCTCTGCGTTAGGTCTATTTAAGTACCTATTTCGGAATATTATAATTTTAACGACAGTTTATAAGGAATACAACGCTGGAATGATTGCGCCCCCAATTAGGACTATTGGCCGACACCCAAGATCTTACTTATATGATAAAATTCAGGCTTTTAACAAACCTACCCAATAATTACCGGCTTCTGCTTCAATTTGCTTAATTTATTTTACTCCGCACTCGTGCTGAGGGTTAAAATGGTGTTATGCGATAAGTAACCTAAGATAACCGCCTGCGGAGGCTGCTTTCCGGATCCGAAGTGGTACAATTTAAAGGAGCCGGTACTTGGAAAAAGGCCTTCGCCTTTGGTCTGTTCCAGAAAATTCAACCTATGTACCAGAAGTTATCACAAAACCAGCTGTTCAAACTGCTGAATTTCTGAATAGGACAAAAAATATAAAATACCTACATTTCGGTATGGCAATATTTAAAATATATAAATATCTTTATGCCAGAATATTTTTAGAGTACTCTCCTCCCAATATTTAAAGCAGATTTATTACTCTTTATATAATCATACATGCAAAAACGTTTACTCTTACCTTTTTTTCTGCTGTTTTTTATGAAAGCCAATGCCCAGGATAGCGGGTTTGCTTTTGGCCAGATAAGCCTCCCGGACCTTCAGATGAAGGTTTACAACCCGGATTCATCGGCCAGCGCCTTGGTTTTACAGGAATTCGGCGAGTCGCGCATCGACAATGACAATGATTATAATTTATTGCACGATTATCACGTAAAAATAAAAATTCTCAGCAGCCAGGGCTTTGACCAGGCTAATATTCAGGTGCCGCTTTACAAACAGAACGGTAAAACCGAGAAAGTATCACGGATTCAGGCTTCTACGTTTAACCTAGTTAACGGAAAATTAGAAGAAACCAAGTTCGATAGCCGTAAAACATTTACCGAAAACAAAAATAAATACCTGGATTTGGTAAAGTTTACTCTGCCCAATATTCAGGTGGGCAGTATTATTGAGGTGCGCTATACGCTGGAATCGCCGTTTATTTTCAATTTTAAACCGTGGGAGTTCCAGGCCGATATTCCGAAAATCCACAGCGAATACTGGGCAAAAATACCCGGCAATTACCACTACAATATGACCCTGCGCGGCACGCAGAAGCTGTATAAGCAAGATTCTGAAATTATTAAAGATTGCTTTACCCCCGGCGGTGGCCGGAAAGCAGACTGTGCCTTGTATAAATTCGCGATGCAAAATATTCCGGCTTTTGTGGAAGAAGAATATATGACCGCTAAGAGCAACTTCTTGTCCGGTGTTTTTTTTGAGTTAAAGGAAGTGCATTATTTTGATGGCCGCAAAGAAAAACTGACTAAAGAATGGAAAGATGTGGACCTGGAAATGCGCAACGATGCCAAGTTTGGCACCCAGCTACGCAAAGGCAAAGAGGTGTTCCGCGACCATTTAACACCATTACTGGCCACCGAAACCGATTCGCTGCAAAAAGCCCGGAAGGTTTTCGACTTTATTAAGGGGTGGTATAAATGGAACGACACCTATGGCAAGTTTAGCGAGCTGGGCATTAAGAAAGCCTTCGACAGTAAAACCGGTAACGTGGGCGATATTAATTTATCGTTAATTGCCGCCTTAAATATGGCCGGCTTTAAAACCGAGCCGGTTATTCTTTCTACCCGCGAGAATGGTTTACCCATCGATATACACCCGGTTATCAGCGATTTTAATTATGTAGTAGCCCGGGTTAAAATTAACGGCAAAAGCTACCTGCTCGATGCTACCGATCCATTTGTGTCGTTTGGCATGGTACCCATTCGCTGCCTCAACGGCAAAGGCCGCGTGTTTCCCGAAAAAGGCCCCTCGTCCTGGCTGGAAATTGTACCTACCGATAAATTAAAGCAAACCACTTACATGGACCTGAGCCTGCAACCCGATGGCAGCTTTAAAGGCAAAGTAGTAAGCTCGACCTTAGGGTACGATGCCTTGCAGGAGCGCAAGCGCATTACTTCTTACAACAACCACGACGAATACATCGAAGCCCTCGACGAAAAATGGAGTAAAATTAAAATTCTGAAATACGACATTAAGAATCTGGAAACGCTGGACCAGGCCCTGTCACAAACCTTTGAGGTAGAAATAGAAGGCTTCGATAATTTAAATAAAAATAAGCTGTTCCTGAATCCTTTTTTCCTGGAGAACTGGGAGAAGAACCCGTTTACGGCCAAGGAGCGCACCTACCCGGTAGATTTGGGCGCGCCCATCGAAACCATGTTAACCATTAACCTGCAATACCCCACCGAATTCCAGTTGGGCGGCTTGCCTGCGCCAATTACCCTGGCACTACCCAACGGTGGCGGCCGGTTTATGTTTCAGGTGCAAAGTTTAGGAGATAAAGTGGTGCTCAACAGCCTTATCTCGCTAAGCAAACCGGTTTACAGTCCCGAAGAATACGGCTACCTGAAAGAGCTGTTTAGCAAAATTGTGCAGTCTTACCAAACCAACCTGGTATTTAATAGAAAATCGTAATGGCTAAATTTATTCTTCTTTGCCTGCTTTGGGGTGCGGCCTGTATTAACCTGGCCGTGGCTGCCCCTCCCGCTCCTTACGATGCAGCCGCTATTCCTAAAACGTTGCAAGCTTACGCCAACGCGGTAGTGCGGCTGCAGGAAAGTACCACCGAAGTTAAAGATTTAGACCAGGTAATATTCCGTTACAAAGAGGCGATTACCATCCTGAACAGCAATGGGGCCGAATACGCCGACATAGCCGTTTATTACGATAAGTCGCGACAACTCAAGAACCTGAAAGGTGCTATTTATGACAATAACGGCAAACTGATTAAAAAATTAGCCACCTCCGATTTTCAGGATGTAAGCGCCATTAGTAGTATTTCGCTGTTCGAAGACAACCGCGTGAAACATTATACCCCGCGGGTAAATTTTTACCCGTATACCGTAGAGTACGAATACGAGCTTCGCTTTAAGCATTCTTTTTATTTTCCGGATTGGCAGCCCCAGAAAGCCCTGGATATTGCGGTAGAAAACAGCACCTATAAATTTACTTCCAAACCAGATTTTAAAACCCGGCTAAAAGAGTTTAACCTGCCTGCGCCCCGCAAAGAAACCAGCACGGCGGATGGTACCATTTTAGAATGGAGCGCCCAGCAAATGCCGGCCCGCAAAAGCGAACCATACAGTCCGCCAGCCCGCGAATTTATAACCATGGTGGAGATTGCCCCGGTTACTTTTTCGTACGAAGGCATTTCGGGTAAATTTACCAACTGGCAGGAATACGGCAAATGGGCCTACGATAATCTCTTGCAGGGCCGCGATAAATTACCCCCGGCTACTGTAGCCGCCATAACCGAACTGGTTAAAAACACACCTACACCGGAAGAAAAAATCCGAAAAATTTACGAATATACGCAGCAAAAGAACCGCTACATTAGTGTGCAGATTGGTATTGGCGGTTTACAACCCATGAAAGCCGAAGAAGTAGATCGGCTGGGTTACGGCGATTGCAAGGCGCTTACCAATTACACCCGCAGCTTACTGGCCGCGGCCGGCATCAAAGCCTATTATACTGAAGTAAATGCCGGCGCCGATAAAAAAAGTTATTTACCCGATTTTGCGAGTGCTTTCCAGGGCAACCATGCCATTTTGTGCGTGCCGGTAGCCCAGGACACTATTTGGCTGGAGTGCACCAGCCGCGAAGCGCCCATGGATTACATGGGTACTTTTACCGATAACCGCCGGGTTTTGCTCTACACCGAAAACGGCGGCGTAATTGCCCGTACCAAAGGGTACCCCCCGGAGCAAAGCCGGCAAATCCGGAAAGCAACGTTTACCCTCGACGAAAAAGGTTCGCTACAGGGTAGCCTGGAAACCGAATTTCAGGGAACACAGTACGACAACCGCGATCATCTTATCCTGAAAACCGGTAAAGAAAAGCTTGATTTGGTTAAAGAAATTTACCCTATCAACAACCTGGAAATAGCCAAATATTCGCTGGAGGCCCAAAAAGCCGGTACACCGCGCCTGACCGAAAAAATGGAGATAAAAGCGCCTGGTTACGGAAATACCGATAATAACATGTTGGTAGTACCGGTGTATAACCTGACCCGTAATTTAAATGTGCCGAAAGAAGTCCGGAACCGGAAACAACCCGTAACCATTAACCGCGGCTTTTACGACGAAGATGAGATAATTTTTAACGTACCTGCTACCTTTAAGCCCGAGTACCTACCCGAAGCCGTTAACATCGAAAACGAGTTTGGTTATTACCGGACTGCGCTTACTTTTAGTTCCGGGAAACTGACTTACAGCCGGAAGCTTTTATTAAAAGAGGGCACCTTTAAGCCCGAAGCCTACGACACTTTTCATACGTTCCTGAAAAAAGTTTATACCGCTGACACTCAAAAGTTTGTACTAACAAAACAACCGGCCGGCTAAATTAAGCGTTGGTTCTGCCTTCCGGCCCTATACTATATTCCCAACATCTCTGCTAACCAGCACAGTAGAAAATATATCATACAAACAAGTTTCCGACAGTGCTGGTTACAGGAAAGACACAGCATCAGCAGAAAGTTTCAGGCTCCTTCTGCTAAAAAGAATTTATTTTTATTCCGGAATTTATATATATTAGGGTCAGATCTCTTCTACCTAAACCTTAAAAACAAAAGAATTATGAGCCTGATTTCGGAATTTAAACAGTTTGCCGTTAAAGGCAACGTAATTGATTTAGCCGTGGCCGTAGTAATTGGCGCCGCTTTTGGCGCTATTGTTACCTCTTTGGTAAATGATATTGTTATGCCGCCCATTGGTATGGTTACTGGTGGCGTAGATTTTACCGACCTGAAACTGCAGCTTTCGGATCCGGTAATGGAAGGTGACCGGGTAGTGAAAGAAGGTGCCTCTATTAATTACGGCAATTTCATTCAAACCTTAGTTAACTTCCTGATTATTGCCCTGGCCATATTTTCGATGGTAAAGGCCATTAATGCCATGAAACGCAAAGAAGAAGCCGCACCGGAAACACCAACGCCCAGCAAAGAAGAGCTTTTATTAACCGAAATCCGGGATTTATTACGCGACCGCAAAACGCTTTAATCTGATCTGGCCGGCAGCATTAAAAATTAAGGCTGCCTGGGAAGATAAGCCAGGGTGTGTTAGGGCCCGATACTTGTAGCAAAACCGCTAATAACCAATACGGGCAGCCTTATGAGCTGCCCGTATTGGTTATTAGCAAATATAAATATACCCTTCAGAGGTGCTTGCTTTAAGCGTTAAGCCATTCTTTAAAGCGGGTAACTTTGTCCAGGCTCACAAATACCTCGGCACCCGGTGTGGGCTGCAACTCTACCTGTAGCTTGCTTTTGGGGTACACATGTATATTTTCGATGGCCGATAGCTTTACAATAAACTGCCGGTTTATCCGGAAAAACACTTTCGGGTCGAGCTGCTCCGATAACTGATCCAGGCTGAAATCGACGGGATATTTGGCTTTCTTTTCGGTAACCAGGCAAACAATACCTTCGTCGGCATGGAAATAGGCCACCTCTTCAATCGGAATGGTTTTGATTTTCTGACCGGCCACAATCGAGAAGCGGCTGCGGTACTCCGGTTCTTTCTTCTTAATTATCTGGTACAGGGTCTGCATATCAACTGGTTTGTTTTCGGCAGGATTTACCCAGACCTTGTATTTTTCGAGGCTCCGCTCCAGTTCTTCCAGCGTTACGGGCTTCAGCAAATAATCGATGCTTTTGAGCCGGAAGGCTTTAATGGCGTATTCGTCGAAAGCCGTAGTAAATACAATAGGCGAGTTTACCTGTACCTGGTCGAAAATATTAAAGCTCAGGCCATCTTCCAGGTGAATATCCAGAAATATTAAATCCGGGTCTTCATTATTATTAAGCCACTCCACCGACTCCTCTACCGACTCTAATTTGGCCACTACTTCTATCGTGGGGTCAATCTTCTGAATCATACCCTCCAGCCGCAGCGCCGCTAATTCCTCATCTTCTATAATAACAACATTCATTTTAAATCTTTTAATGCTAGTTTGTTTCTAAGTCTTTTCCGTTATATGCAAAAGCCTGACTTATGATGCTTCTGCATATTTTAAGTAATAAAAGCTGCTACACCGATTGCAGCAGCGGAATTTTGGTCACATAGCTCTTGCCTTCTACCCCAAAATGCGTGGGTTTATCGGTTAAGTAGCCGTACCGGTTTGTAATATTGCGTAACCCCACACCTGTCGAAATCATTTTGTCGTCGCGTACCTGCAGGTTATTGGTTACGCACAGGTAATCGTTCTCATCCACAAAAATATCAATGTGCAGCGGCGACTTCTTCGACAGTACATTGTGCTTAATGGCATTTTCGATGAGCAGTTGCAAGGTTAAAGGCGGCAACAGCCAGTGCAGCCGGTCGGCGGGCAAATTAATATTTAACTTCAGCTTATCTTTAAACCGGATGTCGATCAGAAACAGGTACGCATGTATAAATTCGAGCTCGGTTTTGAGTAGCACCATATCGTCGGCTTTGTGTTCCAGCACGTACCGGTAAGCTTTTGACAGTTGCTCGGTAAACTTCTCGGCCATATCGGGGTCCAGCGGAATAAGCGAGGTTAGCACGTTGAGGCTGTTAAATAAAAAGTGCGGGTTTACCTGGCTCTTGAGGGTATCGAACTGGGCCTGGGCAATTTCTTTCTGCATTTTTTCGGCTTGCAGGCTGGCCTGGTGAATATTTTTAAAAATGTGAAAACTGGTAAGAATGCCGTAATACAAAGCCGAGACCAGCACCAGCATGATAAAACTTAACCGCAGTTCGGCGGCATCGCTCAGGGGGCTGATAAAAACATCACCAAACAATAATCTGGCTGGCAAAAAACTAACCAGCACAAACACCAGCAGGCTGTAAACTTTAAACAAGACCAGGCCGACAATGTATTTCTCGGCATTCATTTGCCATTTCGGAAAGCGCCGGTCCAGAAAAGTAATGATGCGGATGTAGCCTTCGTAAAACAAATAGAACATGACGAAACTATTTGCCAGGTCGAAAAGCAAATGTTCGGTTTGGTACAAAAAGTAGCCAAACAAGAGGTACGCCAGCAGAAAAGTCCAGACGATAGCGAGCACCAGGGCCGCCCCTATTTTAAAAGCTAAATGCCGCATGATTACATTAGTTCTTTTCCGCATTAATTTAACTTTCATTTTTATATTTTGAGAATTATGCGGCACTAAAGTTCATTTTTTTAAAAAACCTCTTCATTCCTCCGGAAAAATAAAATCTGGATATCGCCATTTAGCAACTAATATTTATATGCCTGCCAAGTTTTATGTTACGCTTCGTTTCCTTAAAAGTACCGGCGTTTTACATCTGGTTTGCCGCACAACCTAAAAAGAAAATACTAGGCTTTTAATCCTTAAATCCTGAATGCGCCTTTTTAGCTAATTAAATTAAGGGCTTGCCTTCCGGACAAGAACGCCTGTAAAAATTAAAAATATAGGCTGAAAAAAGAACTAACCCGCCATTGTGCCCACCAGCCTAAAGCTAATGGGGAAAAACTTGCTTTTTCGGTTCGGATTCGGGAGAAAGGTTTGGCAATTGACGTTACCGGGTGCCCACTGCACCCGGAATGCGGTACCAGAACCGGGGAAATTTATTTAAATAATTTCCCCCGGTTACAGGATTCACCAAACAAAACAAACACAAGAAGAAAAATTCAATTTAGATTTTGGTACTACCAATGCCAAACCCTCTTGCTCCTTGCCCTAATCTAATTCCGCTGGTTTAGCTCCTCTAACACTTTTACTAATTCGTGTAAAGATGTCGCCAAAGGGGCATCTTTTAAAATTTATCTGGCTGAATGGCCGAAGCCGCCCGCTGAATGACGGAAATAGGCGGCTGAAAATACCACCGGTTTGGCAAGTTATTTACCGCTTATCTTTAAAAGAATATTTTATCGTAAAAGACTAGAGCGGGCAGCTAAAACAAGCTTTTAAAAACGGTAAAAATTCTTAAATTAGCATTGGCTGGTGTTCCTGAGAAAAGTCTTTGGGTTATAAAATTATGTCGGCATTACTACAAGTAACCAAAACTGTAATATTGTCCAGTGGCTTAAAACTGGGTGTGGCTATTTCGGGCCGTCCTACTGGCAGGCCTATTATGTTTTTTCATGGTTTAGGCGCTTCCCGGCAAGCCGTACACCCCGATGCCACCCTGGCTGATGCTTTAAATGCCCGTGTAATTTCTTTCGACCGGCCGGGAATTGGTTTATCAGACTACCGGGGCGCTTATACGTTGCAGGATTTTGCCGATAATGTAGCCGAAGCGCTGGGATTGCTGGAGATTAAAGATAAAGTTTCGGTACTGGGTTGGTCGGGCGGCGGTCCTTACGCCATGGCTTTCGCACAGCGGTATCCCGACCTGACCCGGAATTTGGGATTGGCCAGCAGCAGCATTCCTTTTTACGGTCCTGGTGCGCGCAAAGCACTTACTCCACACTGGAAAACCATCCGGTGGTTAAACAATTATACCCCCTGGATCAGCCGGCTATTTTTCCGGAATATCAGTTCTAAACTAAAAAAAGCGCCGGATAAATTTATTTCCAGAACCATCGAAAACCTGCCGGCACCCGACCGCACCTTACTTTTCCTTAACCCACAACTGGCAAGCATGTTTCAGCAGACGGCCCTGGATGTTTATGACCAGGGAGCCGAAGGTATTTACCAGGATGCCCGCACCATTTCGGGACCGTGGGGCTTTCACCCGGAAGATATTACCGTGCCTACTTACCAATGGCACGGCAGCTTAGATAAATTATGGCCCTTGCCGGCAGCTTATTTCCTGGACCAGCGTCTGCCGCACAATACCCTTAAAATATTTAAGAACGAAGCCCACCTGCTTTACCTGAACCATTGGCAGGAAATTATTAAAACGCTGCAATCCTGAAGTTGTAAATATTAAGCTACCATCTTTAAAAGGAAGGAAGTTGAATAGATAAATTATTTCGCCCTTTCTGGTCTTTGATCTGGTCTTTATTATACATTTAATTAAACATCAAGCCCCTATTTTCCAGCTAAACGTGCACGTTGGGTCCTCCCGAGCCTGCCGAGGGATCTATTAATACTTAAATAAGAGAATTACAAAAGATGGTGCTTTGGTCAAACAGATAAAAGAGATTGGTTCTGTATTTATTTCTCTGATTTAAAACTGTTGCCATAATAAACCTTTACTAATGTTGCTGTAATTGTTCCCCCGATAAGCTCGTGATGACGGGTTGCAAAGGCAGTTTCTAAAGTATAAAGGCCTAAAATTTACGAAAGGAAAAAGTCTATTACCAGAAGTTAGCTTTTTCAGCAAATTATATATTGTCGATTTCACAAAACTAAATCTACAATATTTCTTTAATAATTCGCTTAACAACAGCAACATGCATACTTAAAAACAACATTCTAAAAGTCCTGAAATCCAGAATTAATGCTGGCGCATGCCAGTCGTGCGTATTATATTGGGCTTTAACCGGGCAGTAGTTCAGGCGGTATATGGTTAAATAAACCGGCCGGAATGGAATCTGTCCTGATTTTTACCTAGATTAATCGCTCAATTGGCTACAAATGGAATACCTGATACTGGTGGTGCTGCTTTTATCGCTGCTCATTATACTGCGCAGATTAACGGATAAAACCCAGGAACTGCACGCCCGCTTCGACCAACTAAAGCAGGAAATAGATGATTTAAAAGCCGCGGCTAATTCCGGCCCGGCCCCGAAACCTACCACGGCTAATGAAAAGCCGCCATTGGCTACCCGGCAAGCAGCTTTTACCGCCGAAACTAATTTACCAACCACGGCAAAATCAACCCTGCCCGTACCCGCGTCGTCCATATTTACTCCAGCCCCACGGCCCGAGCCAGGTTTGCCGGATAAGCCGGTTACCCCCGAACAGAAAAAGCCGGAGCCGGTTTTCGCCGAGCCACAACTTAATTTCTTCCAAAGGTTTTTACAGAACAACCCCGACCTGGAAAAATTTATCGGCGAGAACCTGATAAATAAAATAGGAATTGCCATTTTGGTGCTGGGCATTGGCTACTTTGTAAAATTTGCGATTGATCAGGACTGGATAAACGAAATCGGGCGGGTATTTATCGGTATTCTGGCGGGTGGTTTGCTCATTGGGCTGGCCCACCGGCTGCGCCATACCATACCGGCATTCAGTTCGGTGCTGGTAGGCGGCGGACTCGCGGTGCTGTACTTTACCATTGCTATTGCCTTCCACGAGTACGGCATATTTAGCCAGACGGCGGCTTTCCTGCTCATGGTGGTTATTACTGGTTTTTCCATTCTGTTATCAGTATCGTATAACCGGGTAGAACTGGCCGTAATTGCCATTATTGGCGGTTTTGCTACGCCCTTCTCGCTGAGTACCGGCGAAGGCAATTACCAGGTATTATTTATTTACATCCTTATTCTGAACACGGGTATGCTGGTGCTGGCTTATTTAAAAGGCTGGCGCATTATTAACCTCATTGCCTATATTTTTACGGTTATTTTGTACGGCGGCTGGCTTTCTACAAGGGTGGTAGGCGTTAAAGATGCGCCTTATCTGGGGGCCCTGGTTTTCGGCACGTTGTTTTACATCATCTTTTTCCTGATGAATATAATTAACAACCTGAAAGAAAAAGCCCGCTTCTCAGCCGCCGAAATTTCTATTTTGCTCAGCAATACCTTTTTGTATTTTGCAGCGGGCATGCTGGTGCTGGGCCAATGGCAGGGTGGTTTGTACCGGGGCTTGTTTACAGTGGCTATTGCGGTATTTAATTTTGGCTTTGCCTTTGCTTTGTTCCGCAATCAGAAAGCCGACCGTAACCTGATTTACCTGCTCATTGGTTTGGTTATCACGTTTATCAGTCTGGCCGTACCCATCCAACTCGAAGGCAATTATATTACCCTGTTCTGGGCTTTAGAAGCGGTATTGCTGTTGTGGCTGGCCCAGAAATCGGGATTGCGCTTGGTAAGTGTCGGCTCGGTGGTCGTAATGGGCTTAATGCTCATTAGCCTCGTTATGGATTGGCTGTACCTGTACCTCGATTATAAACCCCGTACTGCAAACCTCCCGGTACTTTTAAACAAAGCTTTTATTACCAGCTTTATTTCTATTGTAAGCTTAATCGCCACCCGGTACCTGCTGCAAAAACAAACCGAGCCCATTCAATTCCGGTGGTTTAGTTTGCCGGTAGCCGGCTATGCCCGCGCGCTTAGTTTGATTTTAACGGTGGTGTTGTATTTAGCACTGGCATTGGAATTGAGTTATCAGCTAAATATTTACGTGGCTTCGGCACCGGCCCGCAGCATTATTTCGGGCGCTTACAACCTGGCTTTTATTACAGGTTTATTTTTGTTCGCGCGGTACCAGCGCCAGCCGACGCACCTGGCCATTATTATGCTACTGGGCTTGCTTGGACTGGCCGCTTATGTTACGCTTTACAGTTCGTCGGTAATGGATTTATTGGAGTCGCATTTGTTGTACAATGCGCCTGGCATGGTGGGCTTTTACCTGCATTACATTAGTTTTCTGTTGGTAGCGGTTATTATGTTTTTCCTTTACCGGAATCGCGCTGTACTGACGCCCTTCTCGCTAAAAGCTCCTACCCTGATGCTCTGGCTGCTGACTTTTGTGTTGGTATATGCCGCCAGCGCTGAGTTACTGTATCAAGTTATTTATTTTAAATTTCCGGCTACCAACCTCACGGGTTTATCGCCGGAAGTACAATCGGCGGCTTACGAGCGGTTTGAGCAGTTGGTGCGCCAAAGCAATAAAGTGGGCTTCCCGATTTTGTGGGGCATCTGTGCTTTTGCGCTGATGTACTTTGGGTTGCAAAAGAAAATTAAAACCTTACGCATTATTTCACTTTCGTTGTTCACGCTTACCCTCCTGAAATTGTTTATTTACGATATCCGGGGCATTTCGGAAGGCGGTAAAATTGCGGCCTTTATTTCGCTGGGCGTGCTGCTGCTGGTAATTTCGTTTATGTACCAGAATATTAAACGGTTAATTCTGGCCGATGAAACCCCGGCCCCCGAAAAAGAATAGTCATGCAAAAATTAGCCGGTATATTGTTGAGTTTGCTATTGGGGGTGCAGGTGGCGTTTGGGCAGGAGTTCCGGCACCAGGCCAGTTTGCCGCCGGTAGCTACCGATGGCTTTTATAAAATTGCGGTTACGCCGGCAGTAGCGGCCTGGGTTAAGAATAATTTGGCCGATATCCGCTTGTACGATTCGGCACGGCGCGAAGTGCCTTACCTGCTGGAGCGGGAGCAGCCTGTACAAACCCGCCAATTATTTAGGGCGTACGAAATTGTGCAGAAAACCAGCGTACCCGGCGGCAATACCACGCTGGTTTTACGCAACCCCGGCCGAAGCAAAATAAACAACATCAGCCTGCTCCTGAAAAACACCAACGTGCGCAAAAAAGCCAGCCTCAGCGGCAGCAACGATGCCCGAACCTGGTACGGCCTCGAAGACCAGTATGACTTGTACTCGTTGTACAGCCGGGCCGCTACCGTCCGGGTAAACCTGCTTAATTTCCCCTTGAGCGATTACGAATATTACCAGCTCATCATCAACGACTCCACAAGTGCGCCACTTAATATTTTGTCAGCGGGTTATTACGATACCTTTTCCGAAAGTGGCAAATATACCGCCGTTCCTGACGTACAGTTTAGCCAAACGGACAGCGCCGAACTCAAACAAACTTTTATTTTCTTTAGAAACCCTGTTCCGGTGTTTGCCGATAAACTACAATTGGAGATAACCGGCCCTGTGTACTACTGGCGCGAAGCTACGCTTTACGCGGCGCAGTTCCGGAAAAAACGCCGCCGTAAAACTTACAAAACCTACGAGCCTGTCGCCACTTTCCGGCTGCAATCAGACCAGGAAAACGCCTTTACTTTAAATAACTTTAAATCCGATGATTTTTATTTGGTAGTTAATAACCAGGACAGCCCACCGCTGCGCATCAAAAATATTCAGTTTTATTTCCGAAATACTTACCTCATAGCGCCGCTGCAAAAAGGCCAGGCTTACCACCTGGCATTCGGCAACGAAGCCGTATCGCCACCCCATTACGACTTAGCCTACTTTAAAGATAGTATCTCGGCTGCGTTACCCATTATTACCCCCACGCGCCTTCGAGCATTAGCCGCCCCTGACGAGAAAAAAACGGCCACTATTTTTAAAGACAAAAATATTATCTGGGCTGCTATTCTGCTGGTTATCGGGCTATTGGGTTTTATGACTTACCGGCTGTTGCAGGAAACCGGCAAAAAGCCGCAATAAGTAATAAGGCCAGAAACTATTTGCCAGAGGGGCGGATGCGAAACGGCCTAGCTCCCCTCCTTTTTTCAAGGAGGGGCAGGGGTGGTTTTATTTTAATTTTTACCGAGAAGTTAAATCGTCTGCAATAATTATTTAAAAGGCACCATCTCCGCCCAGAGCCGGTCGAACTCGCGACTGAAGTCTTTTACCAAAGCTTTATCATCGGAGGTAATCAGGTTTTCATGGTTATACAGGGCGGCGCTGCGGGTCCAGTTGTAGCTGCCAGTCAGAACAATTTCATTATCCAGAATGGCAAATTTGTGGTGCATGTGGTTGGGTGTGTTATCAATCCGCACCGGAATACCGGCCTGCGCCAACTCCCGTATATCGGAGCCTCTATCAAATAGCTTTTCGTTATCGGTGAGGATTTTAACCGGTATGCCCTTGCGGTGCGCCTGCAAAATAGCCCGGGTAATCCGGTCGTCGGAAATCGTAAACACGCAAATTTTAATTGACCGCTGCGCCTTGTTTATACCCGTGATAATCGCGTTTAAACAAGTTTCACCGGGGCTGAAGTAGGCGTGGGAAGTTACTTTTGTAGAACTGCGGAATAAGGAAAACATATTTGGTATCTTTCGCGGTAAATTAGCTTAAGATATTTATAAAGATGGCACTTTTAGTTCTTACGTACGAATATAACCAGGAAGCAGAAGGTTTTTCGATAACCTGCCTGGATACCGATGAAATATATACCCACTGCTACCGGGAAGAAGATATAGAAGCAACAACCATTGAAGCCAGTAAATTAGTTCTGGAAGATTATATCGGTCAGATAGTGCCTTTAAAGAACTTTACGCAACACGTCACTTTAGAAAAAAATCAGTTCCGGTTAGTTTTCGACACAACTACAGGTAAGCATTTACCTTTACTTTCTACTTAGAATTTAATAAATATGAATACATTTATTTAAGGGGCTTCCTGCATAAGCAGCGGTCTTTTACATGAAAATAAACCTCCAAATTTTAATTACACCAATTACTTTTTGGTTTACGCTATTCAGGAGAATGACTTTACGGCGATGCATATAAACCACTTCGGCGAACCTAGGTATAACTGAAGATACTTGTTATTAATCAAAATCACTTAGTTAAAAAAATATAAAGTTATGAAAAGACATATATCAGATATTACAGACATTGAATTAGAGGGAGTAGTAAAATCTATATTCCCAAGTGCTTTCGATAATGATGTAGTATGTAGATTTAACCATGAAAGTAATGCTAAAGTAATTAACTATACTACCCTTAATGGGAAATATGAATTCTTAATTAGGTATTCTGATAACACATTTAACTTTTATTACTTTGAGAATGGCAATGGATCTAAAATAACGCCAGAAGAATATAATGCTATTGAATTTCAGCTTAAGCAGTTAGGATTTAATGTTCCAAAGGCAGAACAATAGAACTCTAATAAGGACTTTTCGAGTACTACAACAGCTTAGCAAGATAGATATTTAGTAATAAAGTATAATTCAAATAGTACCAGAAAAAGCTAAAAACAGGTCTACTCAGAACACTGTACACATTTTCTCCGCTAACGAGTAATATCCTAAATAGATGCGGAAAGTTTGTTTCTTTATATTTAACAGAAAGATAAAATTTAAGCATTATTAAAATTGCCTCAATGATGAATAAAAAACAGGTAATGATTGACCTATATTTTGAAGCTGGTGCAGGGCTTTATGATAGCCAAGTTATTGAATACAATTTTAAGTACTTAATATATTTATTAAGTAAAACGCAGTTGTGGGATGGAGACCGTGAAACAGCAAAATCTATCCTAGATGGGAAAACTAAGCATACTCTTGGACAATTATTTAAGTTCTTAAGAGATAAAAGAATATTATTCCTACCTGATACAGAAGAAAGGTTAGAGGATGCGCTTGCTGCTAGAAATAATCTTATACATGAATATTTAGCAAAAAATGTTGCGTTGATGATGACAAAAGAAGGTCGCCACCAAATGATAAAGGAAATAATCGAACTCAGAAAGCGAATACAACAAGGTAATAAATCAGTTTCTGAACTTATAGAAGCCTTACTAGAACCTTCGGTAGGAAAAGACAAATTAGCTGCTATAGATGAAGATTTAGAAAAGCAATTTGAAAAAGAGAATTGGTAATAACTTACATATCTCCCCTTTATAATTCTATGATACTTGATTAATTTAATAAACATTCGAAGCCACGGAAATATTTATAAATATTTAATTCAAATCATTTAAATTTTTGAAAAAATGGAAAATAGGCCTCATACAAAAGATATCAAAAAAGTAAAACTACATATAGGAGGGGGGAAATATGAAGCCTTCAGCCTCTCAGATAAAAATGAATTCGCAAAAAGGAATATTATAATTGCTGACTCAGCTATTATTCAAGATCCTTGGCATCAAATAACTGAGTATACTGATACAGTGCATATGGTTATCATCGATGATGGAGTCCGAATTGGAGAAAATACCGAAATCAAGTTTGGTGCCTCTATTGGATGTGGTAGCTACATTGGGGATTTTGTTAAGATTGGCAACTTCGTAATAATTGAGGATGGCGTTTCAATCGATAATGACACAAGAATTGGAGATAACGCCAAAATCAGAAAAAAGTCCTTAATTGATGATAGTGTTTCAATTGCATCAGGTGTTCGTATTGGGTGTAACACCATAATCAAAGGTGGTGTTACCATCCATATTAGCACTCATCTTGGAGATGATGTCTATATTGGATTTTCTGCTGAAATTGGAGGGTACACACAAATCGAACAAAAAGTCAAAATTGGAGAGTATGCTCGCATTGGAACTTGTGCCCGGATTCAAAGTAATACCAGTATAAAAGATAATACGATAATAGGATATGGTGCTAGAATTACAAATAAAGATAATCCAAAAGGCTTATTAATTACTGGATTTAAGGCCCCACTTTCTTATTGGGGGGAAGACAAAGTAGCAATTGGAACTAAACATTATACTTTTTCAGAATGGGATGAATTGATTAAGACGAATACTCAAGGATATTATTATAATACACCACAATATCAGATAAGCATATCGGAAATGAAAGATTATGATAATTGTATACAGCTTATAAAGCAATTCCATAAACTTTATGGATTTACTATTTAGAATCTAGTATCTTAATGTTGTACCATATAATAAAGTAAAGTATTTAAATGTATGTAGCACCCACCTGCCACCCATTACAATGTCTCTAAACCGGTGATAGTGAATATTGAAATCACCCTTATAAATCACCTTCCTCCTACCCCATAAAATTTAATAACCTGAAGTTTACCCATAACAGGAACTTCAGGCTGTAAATAATTAAAGCTATACTAAAATCAAAAAGTATACATCTTCCCTTCCTTAGCCGATTGGTAAACGGCCAGAATAATTTCTACGGCTTTGCGGGCTTCGGTGCCGTCTATTTCAAAGGGTCGGTTTTCGTCGAGGGCGGCGATAAAGGCAGCGAAGTTTTTGGCGTGTGGTTCAAACGGAATAGCTGAGGGGTCGGAGGCGCCGCCGGTGGTTTCGTTCCGGAACCTGGTTAAAACGGCGTTGTCTTCTTCGGTCTGGTCGGCAAATTCCCAAACGGTAAAGCTGTTTTCTACCAGCACGGCGGTTCCGCGGGTGCCGGTAATTTCGATGCGGCGGAGCTGGCCGGGGAAAGATGCCGTTGAACCGTAAATAGAACCCAAAGCATTATTTTTAAACTGCACCACGGCCGTGGCGGTGTCTTCTACTTCAATAGCGTGGGCAATGGTAGCGGTATAGGCCTGTAAAGAAGCGAGCGGCCCCATTACATACTGCAACATATCTACCATGTGAATCGACTGGTTCATGAGCGCGCCGCCGCCGTCCATTTTCCAGGTGCCGCGCCAGCTGCCGGCGTAATATTCGGGTTTGCGCCACCAGGGCACTTGCACCGCCGCATGGCTGATTTTGCCAAAGCGACCGGATTCTACGGTTTGCTTTAACAACTGCACGGCATCGTTAAACCGGAAATTAAATACCGCGCCTAGCTGGGTACCAGCTGCTTTATGGGCGGCAATCATCTGATCGATGCGGTCGAGGGTAATTTCTACGGGCTTTTCTACAATGGTGTGTTTACCGTATTGGGCAGCCATTATAGCGGGTTCCATGTGCACGCCGCTGGGCGTAGCAATGGTTACAATATCTATATCGGGCGAAGACAGCATTTCTTCGTTGCTCCCGAAGGCTTTGCAGTTATATTTTTCGGCTACCAAGCGGGTTTGCTCCGGCACATCGCTGCAAATGCCGGCCAGGTTGGCGTTTGGTAAACTTTGAATAGCCTTCGCATGAAAGTTCGCAATCATACCAGCCCCAACGATACCAAAATTCCATTTTTTCATATTTTACTTATTTAGTGGTGTAATAAATTTAGCATTAAGCAAGGTTTAATCTAAAACCTGGGCGCATTTATATGCAGTTTTAAGCCCATATTAAAAGGCAAATAACTTTAAAATATTATTTAAACCAAATATTAACCGCTCCGGGTACCGTTTAACAAGTGGCTACCAGAATAAAAGAACCATCGGCTAAAAGCCTGCGTATCTTAATTTTCTCTTAAATCAGCATAGATGAAAACAAGTACGAAAACATATTTACGCATCCTGGGATTGGGTGCAGTAGCGGGTATGCGGGCCATGGCGGCGCCGGCGCTATTGAGTCATTTATTGGTAAAATCGCCGGCCGGCGAACTGAATTTTTCGCGGCTGCATTATTTGCAATTACCCAAAGTAGCCAACGGCTTAAAACTGGCCGCCGGCGCAGAAGTGCTCGGCGACAAAATGCCTTTTACACCCAACCGAACCGTTCCGGCCCAACTGGGTGCCCGTATTTTATCGGGTGCGATGGCGGGTGCGACGGTGGCTTTGGCTAACAAGCAAAATAAGTTTGGTGGGTTTTTACTGGGAGGATTGGCAGCGGCCGCCGCAACTTATGTTTTCTTTTCGCTCCGGAAAAAACTGGTACAAACTACGGGTTGGCCCGATACTACTATTGCCCTGATGGAAGATACTTTGGCTTTAGCCGGTGGCTACGCCATTGCCAAAGGCTAGTAAAAGCCTGTTCCGGCAACCGGTTTACTTCCAATGCCGGAACAGGCAACAACTATAATATTCCTTAAATCTACTCCTGGTTTAGTTTATCCGGAGCCTGAATATTACAAAGCGGTTTACTTAACCGTTACCAGGCTCCCCTTTAACTTTTCCCGCCTTTTTAATTGTTTTTTCAGCACCGGGTACAGAAAAACTGCTCCCAGCATAATTAAGGCGCCGGCGTAAAAGCCACCGGACATTTGTTCTTTGCTCCCGAAAATAAATACGGCCATCAGCACCCCATAAATAGGTTCTAAATTGGTAACCAGCGCCACCTGAAAAGCCGATAATTCTTTCATGACCCAAATATTGGCTACGTAGGCAACGCCGGTGCACAGCGTACCCAGAATAAAGAGATAAAACAGGTCGGAGAAGCTTAAAGCCAGGCCGGCATTAAAACCACCGGTAACCAGCAAATAGACAGATACCCACAGCCAGGCACTCAAAATTTCGTAAAAACAAATAACCGTGGCTTCGTTTTTGTTGACTAGCTTACCGTTTACAATATTAAACAATGCGCCGCAAAAGGCACTAAGCAGGCCCAACATGGTACCCCATACATAACGGTTCTCGAATTTAAAAATAAGGTAAATACCCGCCATAATGAGCAGCCCAATACCCACCTCCAGACTGGAAATCCGGCGACGTTTAAACAGCGGCTCCAGCAAGGCGGTAAACAACGTTAAAGCCGAAAAGCAGACCAGTGTAATGGAAACGGTAGCGGCTTTAATAGAGGCGAAAAAAGATAGCCAGAAAGCAGCTAAAATAGCGCCGGTAAAGAATAAATGCAGCAATGCTGGCCGGCCTATTCTTAAACGCGTGCGGGTTAATTTTAAATACCCATACAAGGTTATTACCCCAATAACTAAGCGATACCAAACCAGGTGGGTAGACGACATACTAATGAGCGCGCCCAGTATACCGGTAAAGCTCATCAGCACCACGGCCAGATTTAAAATAATAAGGTTTTTAAAAGACGCTGTTTTTGCCGATACCTGTAACATTTGCTTTAACTATTATTCCTGGAATTATATCCGGCGCAAAGATTATTCAGGTGCCGCAGCTTTCTTTTAACAAATGTTAAAAAGTAGTACTTATTTCATTTTTGTGCGGATGCGGCTTAGGGTTACCTGCGTAACCCCCAGGTAAGAGGCAATATGGCCCAACTGTACCCGTTGCAGCAAACCCGGATTCTCCGCCAATAAATCCTGGTATTTTTCGTGGGCGGTTTTAAAAAGCTGCGAAATCAGCAGCTGTTCGGTTTTAATCAGTTCCAGTTCAGCGAGTTTTCGACCCCAGTTGGCCAGTTCCAAATCGGTTTGAAAAAGCGCCTGCATGGAGGCCTGGTCAATACTAAAAAGTATGCAGTCTTCGAGCAACTCAATGGTACCATAGCCGGGTTTGTTTGCGATGTAGCCGTTGTAAGAACTAATAAAACTACCTTCGGCGCCAAACCAGAAAGTAATTTCCTTGCCGTCTTTGTAGCAAAAAGAGCGGGCAATGCCTTTCTCCATAAAATAAAGTTTGTTAGCCACCGTACCCTCCCGCACCAGAATATAGCCTTTCGGCAACGATAAGGCTTGCAGTTTTGCAATTAATTTACCCAGCGCCGCACCCGATAACGGATATACTTCCTTTAACTTAACTAAAACTTTTTCCAAGTTTATGATTTAAAATTGCCCAAATTTAAAACACGTTATTTCTTACCCCGAAGTCAATAGGGTACCAATCCGCAAAAGATTTTTGAGCAGTAAGATTATTTCTACTTTATGCTTTAAACAAGCACCGGTACTGACCTTAAAATGCAATTAAGACAAACCCAAGTTTAAATAAAGCTAAAATTTAACTTTTATCGTTGGCTGGCAAAAACTTTTTTGAGCAAGGCAGTGGTACGGGCCTGCGGATTCTGGCGAATATTTTTCTCTTCCTGTGCCACCATTAAAAACAAACCATCCAGCGCTTTAGTAGTGGCGTAGTCGTCGAGGCTGGGGTTTACTTTTTTTACCAATGGAATTTTGTTGTAGGTATTTACCAGACTGCTATAGTACTGGGTGGCATTTACCTTGGCCAGCGACTGCTGGATAATAGGCTTAAACTTTTGCGTAAGTTCAGCGGAGGTCGTTTTTTTCAGGTATTGCGTAGCAGCATCGGGCTGACCTTTTAAAATACCAAAAGCATCTTGTATGGTCATTTGTTTGATAGCCGATACAAAAACCGGTTTGGCTTCTTTGGCGGCATCTTCGGCAGCGCGGTTCAGGGCCAGCACAAATTTATCAACTTCGGCACCCATTCCTATTTGCCGCAGTTTTGTTTCTACATTTCTTACTTCTGGCGGAAAAGGAATTTTTATTTGAGGGTTCTGATAATAACCATCTACCTGCGATACCAAATCGCTGCCTTTAGCGGCCCCCAGTATTAAGGCCTCCTTTAAACCCGCTCCCGCTTCTTCGCCGGAAAGCGAACTTTGGGTTACCGCCTGCTTAATTTTATTTAAATTAATCTGGGCCGTTACTCCGGTTCCGGTTAAAACCAAAGCTATTATAATTACTAGTTGCTTCATGCGAAATATTCTTTTAACCCGTTAACTGGTATTATTTATAGTGGCGGTGCCTCACGGCATTAATTTTAGGCCCTGAAGCCTGATTTAAAGTCTATAAAACCGTGCCTGTTTTGGGTAAAAGCGGAAATTTATATAATTTATGAAGAGACATCAACTTGTATCGTTACGTTTTCAGTGGTAAACGGAACAAATTGAATCTTAACGAGCCACATGTCTATGAAAAAAATATTAGCTTAAGAATGTAGCCGACCGCCGGTAAGGTGAGCAGGGTGAAAGTCTGAAAACTATTTTGTCTAAATGCACTTTAGGAATTAAGACCCTCTGTTAAGTAAATTGTATTAAAATTAACACTAATAGTTTAGTTTATTATACTTGTCGTGTAAATAACAGGCAATTCCTCCGGCCAAAGACGATGTTTACTCTTGGGTTATTGCGTTGCTTGATTAATATGGTCGCTGTCGGATGTTGTTTTCTTCAACAACAGTAAAAATATTTTCCAATTTAATCTTATTCGCTTTTATTAGTTCTATTAATAAATCTCCAGCAAAAGATGGGGTAGTTCCTTTAAACCTAAAAAATACAACTGCTGGGGGATTTTGATTACCGTATCGAAAGATTAACTCGCCATAGTCCTTATCAAAAGTTAAGATTATCAGCTTTTCTTTTTGGGCAATCCGGATAACTTCTCTATCTGCTACTCCAGGGGTATTTTCTGCAATACTTATTATTTCTATTCCTGCTGCCCGCAACGCTTTGATGCTAGGAGCAGGAAAATTTTCATTGGCAAGAAATTGCATTAGGCAGATTTAGGTAACGGAAAGAAAAATTCATGTTGTATGCAATCCTTTAAATAGCCAAATACTGCTTTTAAGTTTTGCTCTGTTAGTTGGGGGTAACTTTCCAGAATTTGCTTATCTGTCCAGCCCGTAGCCAAAAGTTCAAGAATCAATTCTACGGATACTCTTGTTCCTTTGATTATCGGTTTTCCGAGTAAAACGTCTTTATCTGATATTATATGTTCTTGCCAGTTCATAACCTAAAAATACGAAGTTCTTCTTAAACCGATGTGTCTTTTTACATGGAATAAAATGGTTGATCAATGGTAAATTCTTATACACTATAGTTATTGTTGGCAGGGTTTTATTTTTTTATTTGCTGATTTAAGAGGAGTAAACCATGGGAAACTACCTTAGATTCTTTAAAATAAAGCTTTTTTAACGATGTGTTAAGTAACTATCCCAAAACCCCCTTTAGCCTTTGATCAAACAAAAATTATCTTATTCTAAACCCAACCTCAAAAACAAGCAACCCAAATTTATCGTCCTGCACGTTTTGCAAATCACCTTTTAACCGGTCTAATAGCCCGTGTTCGTACCGAACATTAAATAGCTTTTTATTTGATTTATAAGATAACTCAATTGGCAAAACTGGTACAAAACGTTTATAATAATTATTAACTGCCACCAGCTTTTTAGAATCATAAACCTGAGGCAACCGTGATAAAGAAACTAATAATATTTGTGTGCCTAAACCTGTACCAACCGAAATTTTGGGTGTTAAAAAATAGTTTACGGAAACAGTCAGCCCAATAGCATAATCAGAAGACCCGGCCACCAACCTATTCAACGGGTTACCCACATCATCCACTATATAAAGCGGTTCATCCCAGTAAGTGTGCTTCGATAAATTTGCCTGACCTTTGAGCATAAGGTTATTCTTAACGGATTTAAAGGCAGCAAGCCCTACGCCCATTCCACCAATCAGCACTTTCGAATCGGTTTCTTTGTCGTAACCCAATATGGGGTAAACACCTTTTTCCGGATTGTTTATTGGCAGATATAAATTACCATTAAGCGTGATAAAATATTCGTACTTAGCAGTCTGGCCAACTGCCTGGGTTGCCAGCAACAGAAATGAAAACACAAAAAAGTAAAGCCTCATTCTCCTAGTTTTATTAATTTTTGTTTAACAACCTGATTATTGGCCTTCAGAATTACCTGGTAATTTCCTACCGGTTCACCCTGTAAATTAACAGTGTAGGTTTGTTGTCCTTGGTTATCTTTTTTATCCAGTATAACTTCGCCTTTGGTATTAAAAACCTGCAAAGTAAAAGCCTGATTAACTTGCCCCCTTACCGAAATATTAGCCATCTGTACTGCTGGGTTTGGGTAAACACTTAACTGATGGTTTACCGGTTGTACATCTGGTTTGTCGTTACAGCCGGTTAGCGTTAAAACGCCCATAAAAAAGGTGATGATTCTCTTACTCATTTTATCTTTCTCTAATTATTATGCTTCTCTACCAAAAACCTGGTTCATCAATAATAGAAACTTAAGTTTTCTGAATTTCTCATAAAAAAACCAAGCCACCTATTTAGAGGTTAAGTGGATTGGTTTTGATAATTTGTTAAAAAAGGAGGAATAAAAGCTGTTATTTCTTCTGCAAGAGCAAGGCAAACTGCCGGTGCTGCATTTCGGCTTGCTTTAGTTGCTTCAAAGCCTGCTGAAACTCTTCGTCCTGGTCGTGCAGAATGGGGAAGGAACCCTCCGGGCCAAAAGTATTGCGGGCAATGTACGCCTTAATACTGTTCTTGAGCAGCCCTTTGGAACGGCTAAACTCCTGTGCCTTATAATTTATCTTTAAGGCGGTAGCCTCCTGCACCAGTTGCTGCAGCATTTGGTCGGTTATGGTAAAAGAAGCCCGGAACTGCCGGAAATCCATCTTTTTCAGTTCTTTTTCGTGATCGCGGTAGTAGTTCAGGGCAAATTCGCGCACCAGGTTTTTGGCATTTAACTGGTTCAGGTAATTGGTTACCAGGGCGGTATCGCGGGCTACAAACACATCGGGCATAATACCGCCGCCACCGTAAACAATCCGGCCATTATTGGTTTTGTATTTCAAAGAATCTACAAAGTGAATGCTATCCGGGTGAAAATATTCGCCGCGCTCGTATCGTTTCGAAATATCGAGTTCGTAATCTTCGGCGCCATTGGCATATGGCTTCTGAATAGAGCGGCCGCTGGGCGTGTAGTACCTGGAAATAGTCAGGCGTAGTTCCGAGCCATCGTTCAGCGAAATAGGCATTTGCACCAGGCCTTTGCCAAAAGAACGGCGGCCCACAATTAAAGCCCGGTCGTTGTCCTGTAGGGCCCCGGCCAATATTTCTGAAGCCGAAGCGCTGCCTTCGTCTATTAAAACCACCAGTAAGCCTTCTTCAAACTCACCTTTTACGCGGGCATACGTTTCAGAATCGTATTTAGTGCCTTTGCCGTTGGTGTATACAATTTTTTTGTTGCCGCTGATAAATTCGTCGGCCATTTTGGTGGCTTTATCCATGTAGCCGCCGGGGTTGCCGCGCAAATCCAGCACGAGGCGCTGCATGCCTTCTTTTTTCAGCTTAATTAAAGCAGCTTTAAATTCGTCGTAAGTGTTGGCGGCAAAACGGTTTACTTTAATGTAACCGGTTAAGTCATCTACCATGTAGCTCACATCTACCGAAACAGTAGGAATACGGTGACGGGCTACTACAAAATTCATTGGGCTTTTCTTGTTCTTGCGAATTACCGTCAGGTTTACTTTGGTTCCTTTGGGGCCGCGTAGTTTTTCGAAAATATTATGAGTGGTTATGCCTACGCCGGCAATATTCTGGCCATCTACTTTAATTATTTTATCGCCGGCCTGCAGGCCAACCGCCGCGGCCGGACCGCCGCTTAAAGGAGCTATTACATGAATGGTATCCCGGAAAATATTGAATTCTACCCCAATGCCTTCGTAATCGCCTTCGAGGTAAGAACGGGCCATATCCATTTCGGCCGCCGGAATATAGGTGGTATGGGGGTCCAGCTTTTCGAGCATACTCGAAATAGCAAAATCCGATAAGTCTTCAATATTCACGGAGTCTACGTAATCACGGTCTACGTAACTCAAGATGTCGCGGAATTTAAGATACCCTTTGGCCGTGGCCTGTGCCCCTTGGGTAGAACCCCGGAAACTGCTCGACCCAATCAGGATACCAGCCGCCAATGCCAAGGCCAGAAAAAAAGGTAATCTTATCTGAAAAGTAGAATTTGTAGAAGTTTCACCCATATAACCAACATTAGGATTTTTCTCATAAAAAAGCCGAATTAATCAGCTCTTAACAAAGATATGTAAAATATAATTATTCCTAACAATGAAGGAACAAATTTTTTAATAATTTTTCACACAAAACTAAAACCAAGCTTAAAAGCTTTAAAAACCCGTTTTAGCAATTCCAACCTTCTATCTTTTCTACCAACAAAATTTATGTATATAAAAATACACATAACATAACTATAGCATTATTAAGTAACATATATTGAATTTATCTACAATCATACTACTCCAGTGAAGCTTTTATAAATTATTTAATACTTAAAATAGTAAAATATTATAAACAAACTATGTAAAATAATAAATTCGGCTAACCTTTTCGGCTACCTTACCGGGTATATACCTTCAACTACGTTTCTGTATTACTTACAACAGGCACCAGTGTTGGTTACAAATATTTAAACCGGCCAGCGGGCTATTTTATTTTAGCTTTAAATTATTAATCTGGTATCTAGACTTTTACCTTTATTTCGGCCATCGGGTTTGACCTTAATATATCATTGACCTTTTAAATATTTTTAGTTTTTGGACTGAATTAATTTATAGCTAGGTTATTGGCCGGCGCCGGGTTTACGCACAGAACAGTGTGATTCTTACCAAACTAAAAAAATAGTGTTTACCTTTGCAGAAATTTACGGCATTGGGAAGAATTATCGCCATTGATTACGGGAATAAACGGGTAGGCGTGGCCGTTACGGATCCGCTTAAACTGATTGCTACGCCCCTGGATACGGTGCATGCCAAAGATATTATTTCTTTCCTGAAAAAATATGTGGCGCAGGAACCCGTAGAAACCATTGTAGTAGGGATGCCCCGGACCCTGGAAAATACGCCTACCGATGTAACCAGCGCAGTGGTGGGCTTTGTGCGAAAACTGAAAAAAGAAATTCCCGAAATACCCGTTTTTACCATCGATGAGCGTTTTACTTCCCGGATGGCTTTTCAGGCCATGCTCGATGGCGGCGTAAAAAAGAAAGACCGCCAGAACAAAGCCACCGTAGATAAAGTAAGTGCTACTATTATTTTGCAATCTTATTTAGCTCAAAATAACCTATGATATACCCGATTGTTGCCTACGGCGACCCGGTTTTAAAAGCCAAAGGCCAAGATATTCCGCAGAATTTTCCGGACCTGCAAAAGCTAATCGACGACATGTACGAAACCATGTACAATGCGCACGGCGTAGGCCTGGCCGCGCCCCAAATCGGGAAAAGCATCCGGCTGTTTGTCATCGACTCGGCCCCGTTTGAAGAAGACGAGGAAAAGAAAAAACTCTCTGTTAAAAAAGCGTTTATTAACCCGCAAATAATAAAGGAAGAAGGCGATGAGTGGGCTTTTGAAGAAGGTTGCTTAAGTATTCCGGGGGTACGCGAAGATGTGTTCCGGCCCGAGCGTGTTACCATCCGCTACCGCGACGAGCAATGGCAGGAACACGAACAGGTGTTCGACGGTATGGTGGCCCGTATTATTCAGCACGAGTACGACCACATCGAAGGCATTTTGTTCACCGACCATTTATCGGGCTTTAAAAAACGCCTGCTCAAAGGCCGACTAACCAAAATAACCAAAGGCGACGTAGACGCCGATTATCGTATGAAATTTCCGGGCGCAAAACGGTAATTCTTTTGCGCTGAAAGCTCATTATTTAATAGGTGAAGGAACACACTCTCCTGTTATTCAGGAGGAAACTTTTTGGCAGATAACCAACAAGTTTCCTCCCGGAATACTTGTATTCCCAGAATGACAAATGTGAGTATTACAAGCATAAACAAATATTTACCTGAAGTGGCTCATAATATTAAGCAGCATCCTTATTCCTTGCTCCTTTTACCAACATCCAACTACTAACAGCCAAATCTAAAACACTTTAGCCGGCTCGTACTTAATCTTTTTGTTTTTCAGGCAATATTGATGGCCCTCTACTAACAAGTGCATCACCAGGTGCTCTACAGCAATAGGCAAACCAGGTGCTACTTCGTGGATGTTCGAATATTTAATTTCGGCGCCATCGATGATGGTAACCACCCCAATCCCGAAAACTTCTACCAAATTACCTTCCCGGATAATGACGCCCGTTTCTTCGCCGAGGCCAATGCCAATATATTCCGGATGCTGCGATACCGCAATCGATAAACGGCCAAAACGGCCACGTTCGGTAAAATGGGTATCGATGTAAACTTTTTTTATAAACGACAAGCCGGCACTGGTTTTGGTCCGGCCTTTTTCCAAAGAGTAAGGGCCATAACCTTCGTAAATCATTCTATCCGACATAGCCGCCGACCCGGCGCTCGTACCCGCAATTATTAAATCTTCGTGCATGTATCGCTCTTTCATGAGCTTGTGCACCTGGGTATCCTTCAGAAACTTTAAAATACGCCGCTGGTCGCCGCCGGTAAAGAAAATAACATCGGCGTTTTTAATCCGGTGCAGATAATCAGGCTGGTCGGCTTCATTTTCTTCGTCGATGTGCATATACCGGACGTTAGGTTGCCCCAGTTCTTCAAAAGCCTCTACATACGCCAGCCCTGACTCATGCGGTTCCGGGGCTGCTGTGGTTATCACCTCTATAGCGGCTTTGCCGTGGCAATGCTCCGAGTGAATCAGTTTTAGCAGCACATCGTCGCCGCCGCCGCCCAGGGCTATGAGGGTACCTTTGGGTTTATTCATGCTTTAATATTAATGATTCTTTTGGCGTAATACTTTTTTACCGGCTGTCAAAATCTTATAACATTTTGGCAGGATGCTGTAACACGAACCTGTACGTACGAGACTATCTTTGTAAAAGTAAAAAAAGAGAGAAAAATAAGATGGAAACTGCCGATATAGAAACTGCCAGCACCGTTAAATCCACTTTCCCGATAGGCGGCATGACTTGTGCCTCCTGTGCGGTAAGCGTAGAATCGATGCTGAAATCCCAGCCGGGGGTGCTGGACGCCAACGTGAGTTACCCCAACCGATCCGCCGAAGTAACTTACCAGCCAGACCGGATTAATTTAAAGAACATGCAGCAAGTGGTGAGCCAGATTGGTTACGAACTGCTGCCCGACACCGCCAATGCGGCCGCCGAACTGGAAGAGACCGAAAGAAAACACTACCAGAAAATAAAGTCCAGAACCATTGCGGCCTTTATTTTAACGCTGCCCGTGGTAGTCATTGGTATGTTCTTTCACCACGGTTTTCCGGGTTCTAACTTAATTATGCTGGTGCTCACAGGCCTGGTAATATTCTGGTTCGGCCGCGATTTCTTCAGCAGTGGGTTTAAGAAAGCCCGCCATTTATCGGCGAATATGGATACGCTGGTAGCGCTGAGTACCGGGGTGGCTTTCCTGTTCAGTGCTTTTAATACGCTTTACCCGGAATATATGCTTAGCCGGGGTTTAACGCCGCAGGTATATTTTGAGTCGGCGGCAGCTATTATTGCCTTTATTCTGACGGGTAAATTAATGGAAGAACGGGCCCGGGTGAGCACGTCGGCGGCCCTGAAAAAATTAATTGGCCTGCAACCCAAAACCGTGCGGGTGTTGCGCGAGGATGACACCGAGGCGGAAATACCGGTAGAACAGGTACAACCGCAGGATCGCATTCGCATCCGACCCGGCGAAAAAATACCCGTAGATGGCGTGATACATTTCGGCGAATCTTTCGTGGACGAAAGCATGATTACCGGCGAACCCGTAGCCCAACCTAAAAAGCCGGGGGCCAAAGTTTTTGCCGGTACCGTAAACCAGAAAGGCAGTTTTGAGCTGCTGGCCCAGAAAACCGGCAGCCAGACTTTGCTGGCTCAGATTATTAAAACCGTACAGCAGGCCCAGGCCAGTAAACCGCCGGTGCAAAAGCTGGTAGATAAAATTGCCGGCATATTTGTGCCGGTGGTCATTCTAATTGCACTCGTTAGCTTTGCCGCTTGGTATTTTTCGGGCGTAGAAAATAACCTGACTTACGCCCTGCAAGCCATGATTACGGTGTTAATTATTGCCTGTCCGTGTGCCTTGGGTCTGGCTACGCCTACCGCCATTATGGTAGCCGTTGGTAAAGGCGCCGAAAATGGCATATTAATTAAAGACGCGCAAAGCCTGGAAACCGCTCATAAAGCCACCGCGATTGTACTGGATAAAACCGGCACCCTTACCAAAGGTCAGCCCGAAGCACAGGAGATTATCTGGGCGCAGCCTGGCCTGGATGAAGGAAAAATTAAAGGTATTATGCTGGCCATGGAAAAACAATCGGAACACCCGCTGGCCGATGCCATTATCCGGAAATTAGAAGCCGAAGACGCGAAGCCGGTACCCGTAGAAAAATTCGAAAGCCTTACCGGCAAAGGCGTTCGGGCCGTTTTCGCCGGCGAAGTCTATTACATTGGTAATCGCCAATTAATGCGGGAAGCTGGCGTGGCGCTACCGGCAGCGCAGCTAAAAATAGCCGAAGAACAAGCTGCCCTGGCGAAAACAGTAATCTATATGGGCCAGGCGACACAATTAGTGGCTATGATTCCGGTTACCGACCCGATAAAAGAGACCTCGGCGGAAGCGGTTAAAGCGCTGCAGGCATTAAATCTGCAAGTGCATCTGCTCACCGGCGATAACGTGCAAACGGCGCAATCTATTGGCAAACAGGTAAATATTACCCACGTTACTGCCGAAGTATTGCCTACCGAAAAAGCCGCCTATGTGCAACAGCTACAAGCCCAGGGCCACGTAGTAGCCATGGTTGGCGACGGCATAAACGACTCCCCGGCCCTGGCGCAAGCCGATGTTGGATTGGCCATGGGCAAAGGTACCGATATTGCCATGGAATCGGCCGACATGACGTTGATGCAATCAGACCTGCGGCATATTTTAACGGCCATTCGCCTGTCGCACGCTACCGTACGCACCATCCGCCAGAATTTATTCTGGGCCTTTATTTATAACGTAATCGGTATTCCCGTTGCGGCCGGGCTTTTATACCCGTTCTTCGGCTTTTTACTAAGTCCCATGCTGGCAGGCGCGGCTATGGCTTTAAGTTCGGTTTCGGTGGTAACCAATAGCCTGCGCTTACGGAATGCCAAGTTGTAAAAGCGCTCTATAGCGTGGAAGTTACTTCCGCGCCTAGCCAAAAATACATTACTTATGATGTTACTGTTGGAATGGAAAGGAATACTTCAAAAAAGAAATATCAAGAAGTCACGGAAGTAACTTCCGCGCCATAGTGGGGGCCATGATAGGGCCAAAGTAGAATTAAGGCGGCAACATACGAAAATCGAAGAATCAAACTTTATCAGAACCAATCGTTAAATAAATTTAAAACAAATAATTTTTATCATGAAAACGCTAAAATTTAAAACCAACATAAACTGCGGCGGCTGTATTGCCAATGCCAAACCTTACCTCGATGCCGTTGAAAATGTGCAGGAATGGCACGTAGACACGAATAATCCGGATAAAATACTAACGGTGAAAGGTGAAGCCGTGAGCGCGGAGCAAGTAATCGAAAAGGTAAAGAAAGCCGGCTATAACATAGAAGAGAAAAAAAGCTTGCTCGGTGGCCTTTTCGGGTAAGTGAATTAAACCCAACGGCAGCGCTACGGAGTATAAGCAGGTATTTATGCCGTAGCCGCCGTCTGGTTTTAAACTATGGCGGTATATTTTAAAATTACAGCCCATGATTATAGAACAATTTGAAGATAAAGGTCTGGCTCATTATTCTTATACCATTATGAGTGAGGGCCAGATTGCTATTGTAGACCCGGCCCGCGACCCGCAACCTTATTACGAGTACGCCAACCTGCACGACTCCCGTATTGTAGCCGTTATCGAAACCCATCCGCACGCCGACTTTGTGAGCAGCCACTACGAAATTAGCACCACCAAAGAAGCCCCTATTTACACCAGCAAATTAACCAAAGCAACTTATCCGCATAAAACCTTCGACGATGGTGATTCATTTAAACTCGGCGACATTACCTTACACGCTCTCAATACGCCCGGCCATTCGTCGGATAGTATTTCGGTACTGGCTAAAGATGAAACCAGCAAAGCTTACGCTTTATTTTCGGGTGATACGTTGTTTGTGGGGGATGTAGGCCGGCCGGATTTACGGGAAGATAAAGAAAAGCCCGAGACTTCCCGCGAATCCCTGGCCCGGGCTCTTTATCATACTACCCGGAATAAATTAATGGATTTACCTGATGAGGTTATTTTGTACCCGACTCATGGCGCCGGTTCGTTGTGCGGCAAAGCCATCAGCAGCAATCCTAGCAGCACCCTGGGCGTAGAAAAACAAACCAATCCGGCCCTGAAAGAAATGTCGGAAGAGGAATTTGTTCAGTATTTACTGGCGGAGCAGCCTTTTATACCAGCGTATTTTGTTTACGATGTAGCCTTAAACAGAAAAGGCGCACCCGACTTTAAAGCCAGTGTTCGCTCGGTGCCACTTCTGCCGCCCGATTATACCTTAGAAAAAGGGGCGCTTGTGATTGATACGCGACCAGCCCCCGATTTTAAAGAAAATCATGTACCAGGGGCCATAAACTTGCCAAACGAAACAAAATTTGAAACCTGGCTGGGCACACTGGTAAGACCCAACGAGCTATTTTACCTGGTAGCGGCCGATGAAGCAACCCAAAAAGAAGTAATTTGTAAAGCCGCCAAAATTGGCTACGAAACCAGCATTGCCGGTGCGCTGGTAAACCCCAACTGCGCCACTGAAGCCAGTGCCGTCACCAATCTCAACGACTTCCGCCAATATCCCGAGCGGTTTACCATTGTAGATGTGCGCAACCCCGATGAAGTAAAAGCCCAAAAGCCCTTTCCGCAGAGTTTGGCTATTCCTTTGCCAGAATTACGCGATCGGTACCAAGAGATTCCGACAAATAAACCAATTATGGTACATTGTGCCAGCGGGTACCGTTCAGCGGCCGGCAGCAGCCTGTTGGCTCGTAAAATCCGCAACCTACCTGTGTACGATCTTGGGGAGACAATTCAGGAGTATATTTGAAATTTTTATTTAAATACAAATGCGTTATTTATAAATAAATAACGCATTTGTATTTAAAAGTCTTTAGTATTTCTAAATACTTGCTGTTCAAATTACAATATTTACTTAACTTGAGGCCGAAATAATCATTAACTGATATTATTAAACCACAAGTGCCTTGAAAATTTCTATCCCTAAAGAAACCAAGCTATTCGAAAACCGGGTTGCCATTACCCCTGATGTGGTTAAGACTTTAACCAAAGTAGGTTTTACATGCTTCGTTGAAAAGAACGCGGGTGTAAATTCCAACTTTCTGGATGAGTCCTACTCGCAGGCAGGCGCTACCATTGTGGCTGATCCCGTGCAATTGTATGGCCAAGCCGATGTTGTGCTAAAAGTAAATGCACCCACCCCCGCCGAAGCCCGCTTAATGAAAGATGGCGCTATTCTGATTTCTTTCTTGTATGCCTATACAGTACCGGACTTAGTGCAGGTGCTCCGCGAAAAACAAATTTCGGCTTTCTCGATGGATGCTGTTCCACGGATTTCGCGAGCGCAGAAAATGGATGCTTTAAGTTCACAGGCTAACCTGGGTGGTTATAAAGCGGTACTGCTGGGCGCTAATGCCCTGGGTAAAATATTCCCGTTGATGATGACGGCTGCCGGTACCATTACCCCAGCCAAAGTGTTAATATTTGGGGCCGGTGTAGCTGGCTTGCAGGCCATTGCTACTGCCCGCCGCCTGGGCGCGGTGGTAGAAGTTACCGATGTACGTCCCGAAACCAAAGAACAGGTAGAGTCGCTGGGCGGCCGTTTCCTGGAAGTAAAATCCGATGAAGGGGTAAAAACCGAAGGCGGCTACGCCAAAGAAGTTTCGGCCGAGTATTTACAGAAACAGCAGGAACTGATTAAAAGCCGCATTGTAGATGCCGACCTGGTTATTACCACAGCGCTGGTGATTGGTAAAAAAGCCCCGGTACTGGTTACCGAAGAAATGGTACGTTCCATGAAACCGGGTTCGGTAATCGTAGATATGGCCGTAGAATCGGGCGGAAACTGCGCTCTGAGCGAAATAAACGAAACCGTAGTAAAGCACCACGTAACCATTATCGGCGAATCTAATTTGCCAGCCTTGTTGCCGGTTAATGCCAGCGAACTGTATGCCCGCAACATCAGCACCCTGCTGCTGCACCTGGCTACCAAGGATGGTTTTAAATGGGAAATAGACGAAGAAATCACCAAAGGCTCGCTCATAACCCACCAAGGCCAACTGGTGCACGGCTTCACCAAAAACATCCTGGAAAAAGCAACAGCTTAATTTGAGTATTGTGCTAATGTGATAATATGCTAATTAAAAAAGCTTAAAATTAAGAACTGATTTTTAAGCTGTAAGGTCATTACCTTGCGGCTATTTATCACAAACAAGTACCTATAATACTTACTACCAGGTAAATTATTTAAACCAATGTAGAGAAAGAATCAGCCTGATAAGCCTATTCCTTTGCAAAAAATCATCAGTTGTTAAACTTAAAACTAATCACTTAAAACTTACAACCTAAAATATGTCGATCGAAAATTTAATTGTACTGCTTTACGTACTGGTATTGGCCAGTTACGTGGGCTTTGAGTTAATTGCCAAAGTGCCCCCTACTTTGCACACCCCGCTCATGTCGGGTTCCAATGCTATTTCGGGAATTACCATTGTCGGAGCCATTATTTGTTCCGGTCCGCTGCCCGGCGAATTTCCCTTGAGTAAAATATTAGGCATCATCGCACTGTTTTTTGCCACCCTCAACGTAGTTGGCGGGTACGTGGTTACCGACCGCATGCTCCAGATGTTCAAGAAAAAGAAATAAAGGAGACTACCCTACATGAATCAGCAATTACTTACAATTATCATTCAGTTATCTTACCTGGTAGCTTCGGTGCTGTTTATTATCGGCATTAAAATGCTGGGCAAAACCCACACCGCCCGCCGGGGCAATATTTATTCGGCCGTAGCCATGTTTATTGCCATTGTGGCTACCCTGCTGGTACGCGATGTATTGAGTTACACCGAAATTTTTGTTACCATTTTGGTCGGTTCGGCCGTGGGAACGTACGTGGCTAAAAAAGTAGAAATGACTCAAATGCCCGAAATGGTGGCACTTTTTAATGGTTTCGGCGGTATCAGTTCGGTACTGGTAGCTACTTCAGAGTACTGGCGTATGGCCCACGATGCCAATATTGCCATGCCCCTGGTAACCGGCATTACGGTCGTACTCAGCGTTATTATTGGTGCAGTTACGTTTACAGGCTCGATGGTGGCTTACGGCAAGCTTTCGGGCAAAGTAAACGGCAATGCCATTACCTTTAGCGGCCAGCACGCTTTTAACGCCATCCTGTTTTTAGCGATGCTGGTGGCCAGTATATTCCTGGTGCTCGATCCTAATAACGATATTTACATGTACGTGGTGTTGGCTATTGGTTTGTTATTGGGCATCTTAACTGTAATTCCGATTGGCGGGGCCGACATGCCGGTCGTTATTTCGCTCCTGAACTCTTACTCGGGCGTTGCGGCCTGCTTTACGGGTTTTGTCCTGAACAACCAGGTATTAATTATTTCGGGGGCACTGGTAGGTGCTTCGGGTATAATCCTGACCCAGATTATGTGTAAGGCCATGAACCGTTCGCTGGTGAGTGTATTACTGGGCGGCTTTGGTCAGGGCACCACCGCGGCAGCAGGTGGCAGCGCTTCCGATATTCAGGTAAAAGAAGTAGGCGTAGAAGAAGCTGCTATGATTTTCGATTCGGCCTCGTCGGTAATAATTGTGCCGGGTTACGGCATGGCCGTGGCGCAAGCCCAGCACATTGTACGGGAAATGACCGAGCTGCTCGAAAAAAAGAATATTACAGTAAAATTCGCGATTCACCCGGTAGCCGGCCGGATGCCGGGCCACATGAACGTACTCCTCGCCGAAGCCAACGTACCGTACGACAAGCTCATTGAAATGGAAAATATTAACGATGAGTTCTCCAATACCGACGTGTGTTTGATTATTGGAGCCAACGACGTGGTTAACCCGGCTGCCCGTACCAACCCGGCTAGCCCGATTTACGGGATGCCTATTTTAAATGCGGATAAAGCCCGTACCGTTATTATTAGCAAACGCAGTATGGCCTCTGGTTACGCCGGCATCGAAAACGAATTATTCGGTTACCCCAATGCGCTGATGCTCTTCGGCGATGCTAAAGCCACTATTACCAAAGTGGTAGGCGAACTGAAAGAGATGTAAATAATTACAACCAGGAATTAAGTAATACCAATCTTTATCCCGATTAGCAGAAAGTTAATCGGGATATTTTTTACTTCATTATTAGGTGATTTTTTTTAAAAACCAACATCGTACATAAAGAATTTAATAATCCGAATGCCGAATGCGGCCGCGGCTGGCTTTTTTGTCGGCATGTTTCTTCTTAGTGGCAATCCGTTCCTGCTGGGCTGCCCGCGAGGGTTTGGTGGCTTTCCGGACTTTCTGCTTCGCAAAAGCTTTAGCCAGCAACTCGTAAAATTTCTGAATACAATTTTCTTTGTTAGCCAATTGGCTCCGTTCGGTTTGGCAAATTAGCTGCAGATAACCTTCCTGGGTGATGTAATTACTTAGTTTTTCGTGTACCAGGGCTTTTTCTTCTGTTGTTAAGAGTTCTGAATTATCCACGTGAAACCGTAATTCCACTTTGGAAGAAACCTTGTTTACATTTTGCCCGCCGGGACCGCCGCTGCGCGAGGTCCGGTATTCAAATTCTCTTGAAAAATCTTCCATAAATATGTACAGGTTCCAAGCCTGCTATTCAGAAATAGCATTACGCAATATTTTAAATATTTATCGTACGGGTAAAATATTTCTACTGCCGGCGTAAATGCAATTATCGTTAATTCCTTTATTGCTCCGCCTGCTTTTGCTGGTTTACGCCTGGTTCATCAGCCTAACTGCCAGGAAAGGAAAACAAAGTTACCATTTTGCGGCCAATACCGTATTTCTTCATTCGAAAGAACCCTTATTTATGAGAAGAGTATGTAGTCTGTGTTTGCTGTCTATGTTTTGTAGCAGTTTATTTTCTTCTTGCCAGGAAAACAAAAGCCGGCAAACAGCGACAAACCGTTCCCAATCAGCCCAGAAAATGCAAGTAACTATCTTAAATAAAATTCTTTACCAGGATATTCCGTCGGCTTCGGGCATGGAATTGATAGAAAACAACCTTTACGTGATAGGAGACGATTCGCCGTTTTTGTATGTACTGGATGCCGACAGCCTGAAACTGACGGGAAAAATAGAACTCTTCCGCACAACCGACTTCCGTACCGGCCGCATACCCAAAGCCTTAAAACCCGACCTGGAATGTTTAACCACCCTTACAATTGCCGGCGAAACCCACCTGGTAGCTTTTGGCTCCGGTTCGGCTTCCAACCGTGCAAAATGCTACACGATAAAACCTTCTGTAATGGCAGAAGCAAACGCCGAAGTAAAGGAATATTCGCTGGAGAAATTATACACTGCCCTGCAACAGGATACCGCTTTGTTAAGCGGCGATTTATTAAACCTGGAAGCGGCGGCGGTTACGCCTGATAACAGATTAATTTTGCTGCAGCGGTCTGCCAACATCGGCCCTAATGCGCTTCTACAAATCAATAGCCAGGAGTTTATACAGCACCTCACTGGCAACCAAACGTCATTGCCGTCTTACACCATCTTTCCTTTTAATTTACCCGAACTGGCCGGTTCTAAAGCCCGGTTCTCCGGCGCTTATATTTTTGACGATAAAATATTTTTTACGGCTTCCGTCGAAAACACCACCGATGCCATACTGGACGGTGAAGTAATGGGCAGTTTTATAGGCTGGATTAATATTTCGGAAATAAAAGCAAGCACCGGATCGCAACCGCTGCAAACCGCGCTTATTACCGACCAGAGCGGCCAGCCGTACAAGGGTAAAGTAGAGTCGCTGGTAATTCAGGAGAAAGAAAACCAGCACACCTACCGGGGCTTGGCTATTACCGATAACGACAACGGCGAATCAGAATTATTGCAGTTCCAAATAAGTATTTAAAATATTTTCTGATTAGCTAATAGGTACTTTGCGCAGAATGGCTTCTATAAAATCTTTGGTTTTAATTTCTTCGGCTTCGGCTTCGTAGTTTAAAATAATGCGATGGTTTAGTACATCCAGGGCTACGTCTTTAATGTCTTCGGGTAATACGTAATCGCGTTCATCGAAAAAAGCTACGGCCTTGGCCGCCAGGTTTAAGGCAATACTGGCCCGCGGCGAAACCCCGAACTGAATGTAATCCGCAAATTCAACTAAATCGTAGTCGGCGGGGCGGCGGGTGGCAAATACCAGTTCTATAATATAACGTTCCAGCGTTTCGGAAATCTGCACCTGGTTAATTTCGTGCCGGATGGCGAAAATATCGGCTTTGGTAAGCACCGTATTTACGTGGCTGTCGAACGACATATTGGCCATGCGCCGCATTACCTCCAGTTCATCGGCTTTAGATAAATAATTCACAAATACCTTCATCATAAACCGGTCGACCTGCGCTTCGGGCAAAGGATAAGTACCTTCCTGCTCTACCGGATTTTGGGTAGCCAGTACCAGAAACGGCAAATCGAGCTTAAAAGTAGTTTCGCCAATGGTAACCTGTTTTTCCTGCATGGCCTCCAACAGCGCCGATTGCACCTTAGCCGGCGAACGGTTTACTTCATCGGCCAGCAACAAATTGGCAAATATGGGCCCCTTCTTTACTTCAAACGCCGAAGAGTTCTGGTTGTAAATCATGGTGCCAATCAGGTCCGAAGGCAATAAATCGGGGGTAAACTGAATGCGCTGGAAATCGAGGTGCAGCACTTTGGAAAGCGTGTTAATAGTTAGGGTCTTGGCCAGCCCCGGCACACCTTCGAGCAAAATATGACCGTTGGTAAAGAGTCCGATCAGCAGCCGGTTTACCATGTATTGTTGCCCCACAATAACTTTACCTACCTCCGCAAATACCTGCCTTATTTTAAGCTGTTGCTCCCGGATACGCTCCTGGTACGATACTTCTTCTGTCTCCATATTCAATTAAAACTTTTGTATGGTTTGGCACCTGTTTTTAAACCAGCTCTACCATTTCTTAAAAATAAAAAAGACCGCGAGTACCAGTAACCCAAAGCCTACTAAGTGGTTCCAGGCCAATTTATCGGTTCTAAAAATAAACACGGTAATTAGGGTGAATACCACCAGCGAAATAGCCTCCTGAATGGTTTTAAGTTCGAATAAAGAGAAGGGCCCACCGTTTTCGCGGAACCCAATTTTATTCGCCGGTACCTGAAACACATACTCGAAAAATGCCAGCCCCCAGCTAATTAAAATAATAACCCACAAACCAGCCTGCTGCAACCAACCCAGTTTCTTAAATTGCAAATGCCCATACCAGGCAAACGTCATAAAAACGTTTGATAGTATCAGGAGTAAAATGGTATAAATTCCTTTCAAAATAACAGGCTGGTTGTGCCGGAACATAAAAACTTATTCCGGGTCTGCAAAATTATAAAGTTCTGACATATTTTGCGCTTTTTACCGCATTAACCAGATTGCACGTGGCAAATGGTTACCTCATTAGAGACGGGCGCCAGATTAGAGACATAAAAGGAGGGCAAGCGTTTAATTTGAAATAATATTAATCCCGAAAAAATAGCGGGCGCTGCTAAAAACCAGAAGTAAAACCAGTAATAGCAATATTATTGATAAAGATGCTGGCTGTTTTTAAGTAAGAGGTCAAGATCAGGCAAGCAGATAGAAAAGAAATAATCCTTAAAAGTAATACTGGTCACTTTATTTCTGGCAATCATCAGGCGTATAGCTGTGGGCTTAACGCATTCTTTCCAGCAAACGGGAAGCTCTTTCGAGTTTAAGCACCTGAATTATTTCGCGAATGGCATCGAACTGGCCACGCCGCATTAAGTGTAAGAGCAACAAAACGATGTTATAACCGGTTTCGCCTTCGCTGTTACTTACAATAGCCATAAAGCCAAAAATCAATAACTCGGCCTTTTCTTTGGCTTCATTTTCGGGCAATGTTCCAAGCTCGTTTCGTAATTTATAGCTTATGCGCTCCCGGAAATCCTGGATATTGCGAGCTTCCGGATGGGTTTGCAAATAAGTTGAAAACAACAACTCAACTACCTCATCGGTTTTACCTTCTTTCAAAAAAGATTGTACTTGAACAATCAGCTTTTCGTAAGCCATTTCCTTATGGTTAAAGCCAGATAAATATTTACCCAAACCGGAGGTTTAAACCTTTACTGCCAACAGAAAGGCAGCATAAAACTGATTTTTTCAAGTTCGGGTTATAGGAGCCAAATACAGCCTGATAAAATAATCAGAGCCAACAGAGAAGAGTTAAATTTTAGTTAAAATAAAGAAAATTCTCCTAAAAAACAATTTCTACGGACTTTTAATTTGTATTCAGGCAGAGATTAAGAATTGGCCGGCTAAAGAATCAGGTTATCTTTTGAGCAATTTTCCGACCCTGTAACAGCGATGGCATTATAGGTTCCACCGCCTACTTGCGCGGAACTGCTTATAGGCAACCACAACCTTAATGGAATAAGAGCATAGGCCTTACATAATATCTATGGTAATTTCGAAACTCTTGATGGGTTTATTTTCCTGATCTACGCTGTTGCTATTTTGCTCTAACATAACGGTGTAGGAGCCCCATTGGTACGTGGTTTGGCTTAAGCCTTTGGCATTTTTAGACGAAACTTTCCGCATATTTTTACTCGTTATCTGTCTTTTTAACGCTTCAAAAGTCTTGGCATCCAGGGTAGCGTAAGAGAGTCGGCGGCATTTATTATCTTTATAAAAATAAACCAGCCAGTTTTGGGCAAACTGGTCCGCTTTAGACAAAGCTGAATGTTTCCAGGTAAGCCGGCCGGCTGTGGTTTCGGTCGGGACTTTGGCTTCACTTAAAATCCATTTTTTTTCTGCTACATAACTACTTACCGCCGCCGAATCGCGTTTGGTTAAACTTACCAGTTGCTCAAAACCAAAAACTTGTCCGAAAGATGGAACAGAGAAAACGAAAAACAAACTAACTACCAGAAGTAAACGCATCATTAAATATAATTAACACCCAAAGTTAATCCTTTTAAATAAAACAGAGCAACTATTTAGCCTAAATAAATTGTAAAAATCCAATAATTCCAAAATCAGGAAATAAAATTATATATTTATCTAATTTTGGAATTTATCAGGTTGTTAAATCTTTAATCGCGTTAAATAGATAAGGAATAGCCTGGTTCAGTTCTTCTGTAAACTGCCTAGGTTAAACTTTTAAACATTAAGTCAGCAAACTTACCCACAGAAAATAACCTGTTTAAGGCAATTGGGTAAAACTTTTTACAGTTCTGATTCTAATACTCATTCTAAGTATTTTTAATACTTAGTCTTGCATTATTCTAAAAAACTACTGGATTTTTCTTATCTTACACTTTAATCTAATTTTAAATTAGGAGCTAAAGCTGTTCTTTCTACAATAACCCTGAACAATTCGTAGCTTTTAAGCGCAGTTGCTGGAGCTTGAAGGCAGTAAATTACCATAGCACGGCTAAGTCGGGTCTGCATTTTATGTCTGAGCAGAAATAATTAAAAAGAAAAAGCAGGTACACATAAAAAGGTATGAATGAACATCTGAATAGCGGGCAGCCTTCGTTAAAGAAGATATTAGAGCGGTACCAGCAAAGCAAACCCGGCACTTCTTTAGAGGAATATGAGTTTTTGCTTAACCGCAACCCACTTCTAGAGAAAATATTTATCGGTGCCGATTGTGCCGTGGCTATCTTTGATGCAAGCCAGACCAATTACCTGTATATAAGTTATAAGCTGGAACAATTGTTGGGTTACTCGGCCAATGTTTATCACCAGGGGGGCTTATGCTTTACATTATCTAAAATTCACCCCGATGATGTAATGAGCCTGCTGGGCATCTTAGAAAAGGAAATCTCTTACATCGCTGATTTGGTGCCGGCTCAACGGCTGGAATATCGTTCCAGCTATGACTATCGCATTCAAAAATCTAATGGCAACTACATCCGGGTACTGCAACGCAACCTCGTTTTAAACCTCGATACTGCCGATAACATGCTGCACGTGCTGGTTGTGTTAACCGATATTACTCATCTAAAAAAAGATCATACCAAAATCCTCCACATTATAAACAAGCAAGATACCGGCTTTGCCTACCTCTACAACCTGACCGATCAACGGATTATAAAAGATACTTTTTTAAGTAAACGGGAGAAGGAAATTCTTAAACTATTGGGGAAGGGATATTCCAGTAAAGAAGTAGCAGACGAACTGTTTATCAGCATTCATACCGTAGAAACCCACCGGCGCAATATGCTCGAAAAAACAAATATAAAAGATACTTCCTGCCTGGTTCATTTTGCTATTCTGGCTGGGTTTTAATATCTGGCTAAACTCACATATAGGAAAATACAATATATACAAAATGTAATTATACAGATGAGCTCTATATTTTGGCTATTGCCGGCTGAAGAAAGAGCATTCATGCCTGTATGGTAGCATTATAGTTGAAGTAGCAATAATTAATCAATAAAGAAAAGTTTAAAACAATTCACAAAATACTTATACTTAGTATTTTATTTAGGTACTAGAGTAGTTACCTTTACCGATATTACTGCAGGAAATAATAATTGAAGCTGCTTTTTTAAAGGGAGAAGAGACAGCTACCAACACTACCGGTTCTTAGCTTTAATAGTATAGGCTGCTAAGATATTTACCGATGATCTGATAAATTAACACCAAATTTTCACTTATATTTTTTAAAATTCACTGCTGCTTAAGCAACTATAACCAAGGTTAAAATCCTATTTTGGTATGGGAGATGTGCTTAAAGAGCAAAACCTGGAAAAACACGTCCTTAAAAGTTAATTCGCATAAAAGTTATTCTTTTGGCCATGGAAGCGCGGCAATCTTAATTGCCTGAAGCGCAAATGCCTTAAATATTTAGCTACTGCACCACTTGCCTGCTATTTACCCTTAATAGCAATGGCTTTACACTCAGGCTTAATCCGCCAAATCTTAATCCGCCAAATCTTAATCCGCCAAATCCTCCTAATTAAAATAGGCTACCTATTTTCCTGCGTCCGGAAGCAGGCAAGCTGTACCCGGTTCCTCTCTTGCCATCTAGCTTGTCTTATATTTTTTATCATTTACCTATTTTATCATTTGCCCAAAATGTTAATCAGTTTTAAACATTTAACCTGTTTCGTAAGTAATCGCCGCTGCTATTGATAAGTTATAATTGCCCGCACCGCATGAAAACCAGAGTACAGGCCGGCGAATTAAGAAACAGATTAAACTCACTAAATATCTTTAAAACACAGTTATTCATAATTTTTTACAAGAGTTCTTTTTACAAGAGTACTTCACCAATTAAAAACAAGATCATGAAAACATCAGAAAAAACCAGCATAAATAAAATCAAATTCCTGATTCCCGCCCTAATGCTAAGCTTAGTGCTGTTATTAGCCGAATCAGCCATGGCTCAGGCTCCTACTAAGAATAAAAAGGTCGATAAAATTCCGCATGCCGAGTTAAAAGAAGCAAAAGTAATAGCCCGGGTTACTACCAACGTACAAGAAATTGCGCCTATGAGAGTTAAGCTGAATGTACTAAATCCCACCGGCAAAACTGTTCGTATCTCTATTCTCGATTACGCAAACCTACCGGTGTATCAGGAGTCTTTTACCGGAAGAGAGTATAACAAAATTTTAAATTTTACTTCTACTGCTGCCGGCCGGTATATGCTTCGGATTACCGGGCCCAAACAGGTGGAAATCCGGCGTTTTGCCATTAACAGCAACTTTAACCGTAACCTAACACCTTCGCCAATGGAAAATCACAATCCTGCTGAGGTAATGGCGGCTATCTACCAAAACGAAAAAAATAAGATTGTACTGCACGTAGTAAATAATACGGGGAAACCAATAAGTTACGTTTTACGGAACAGTAACCAAGAGGTGTCATACCGGGGTGTAATAAGAGCAGCTACATTCAGTAAACTTTTTGATTTCACTGAATTAGGCGACGGCAACTACTCTTTTGAAGTACAGAATCAATCGCAGAAGGCAGCATATCGAACATTTGCTCTGCATACTGCTTATGATCGTTCCTTTGCCTGGACTGATAAACGCGGCCGGCCGCTTAAAGCAGTTGGTTCATCGCCCATATCACTCAGAACCAATACCCTCAGAACCAATGATTAAAACTTAGCGGGCAAATAGACAAACCAGTTGGCGGTATAACAACAGCCAACTGGTTTTGTGTTTTAAGCACTTTTTTCTTTTGTAATTACTACTCAGAACCTTAATACAGCATAAGGCAAAGAAACAATCAAGTGTTAATCTACTAAACTAATCCGGCGTTTACTTGTACGCGGGCCTTGTTGCCATAAGGCCATTTTCTATCTTTAAACCTTCCGAATTATTATGCAGCAGGCGTGCCCCAAAACGCATTACAGCTTTTCAAATTCTACTCACCACCTATTCAAATCCTCTCCCCTGATACTGCTCACCTTAATTTCTGTGTAGGGGCTGATTATAAAAAATGCAACCGCTCCTTATTCCTCCCTCCTCCTTATATTTTCTTATCTCTTCATTTCAGGTCTAAAGGCAAATAGGCGTAAAAGCAGTAGCTACAAATACGCTGGAAGAAGAAACATAAAGCTGCCCCAGCTACAGCAATTTATTGCCGCCCACATCAACGCCTTCCGCATAAACGGTCCTATTTCCACTCAACAGCTTACCTGGCAGTACTACCTACAAATAGGTAAAATTCTTGTTTATTAAATTATATGTAGGTTTTTTAAACTTTTATTCTCTATATTTTGCCTGTTCCTTATTTTACCCGCAAAAAGAGGATTTTATAGATATGAAAAAATTGTAACAAAGCAGCTAATTCTCCCGCAAACCTGTATAAACAGATATTAAACCAACAAAGCAGCTTTTTCAATAAACAATATATTAATGTATAAATATAAATTTTTTAATCTGAATATATAAATTATTACATTTATCTGTCCTTACTTTTTCTAATTTAAAATTTAAACACGATGAAACACAATCTACTTCGAGGGGTCCGGTATGTCTTTTACGCCGGATTGTTTTACTTTCAGATACAAACGGGCTATACCCAATCTCCTAAATATACCGATGGCAATAAATACAAAGTTTCGGCCGATCTGCGGGAGCTAAATAATGCGCCCGTTAATGCCCGGATGCGAAAAGCACTGACTGGACCACAAAAATTAGATTTGCTCCAGATAGAGGATGGTTATGTAGCCATTGATGCAGTAGCTGAGGGAACAGATGGGCAAGCGTTACTGCGTCAGCTTGAAAGCTTAGGTTTAAAAAAAGGTGTCTTTTACAAGCGGATTGTTTCGGGCTATTTTCCTGTAGATAAAATAGATGAACTGGAACAGGTAAAAGCCCTGCACAAGGTTTCGCCGGCTTATAAATTGCAGCATGGTGCCGGCGCAGTAACTACCCAGGGCGAAGCAGCCTTAGCCGCCGACAAAGCCCGTCAGCAATTTAAGGTTTCGGGCGTTGGTTCTAAAGTTGGGGTTATTTCGGATTCGTACAGCTCCGACCCTGCCGGGGTAGCTGCCGGTATTTCTTCCGGCGACTTACCCGCCGATGCCCAGATTTTATTAGATGCAGTAGGCGGAACAGATGAAGGGCGAGGTATGGCCGAAATAATACACGATGTAGCGCCAGGCGCTAAAATTGCTTTCCATACGGCACTGGGAGGCCAGGCTGTTTTCGCCAATGGTATTCAGAAACTGGCCCAGGCAGGGTGCAATATTATTGTTGATGATGTTATCTATTACGGCGAGCCCATGTTCCAGGATGGCATAATTGCCCAGGCAGTGGACGAAGTAGTAAAAAAAGATATAGCCTATTTTAGTGCGGCGGGTAATAATAACCGGCAATCGTACCAATCTCCTTTCCGTAATTCGGGCCAGGAAGTTGTTGCAAATGGTATTAACTTTGGCGTGGCCCACGACTTTGGCAATGGTGATATTACCCAAACTATCCAGATTCCGGCGGGTGGCACCTTCGTAATCCCTTTTCAATGGGACGATCCTTTTTACTCGGTTAGTGGCGGAACCGGGGCCCGAAGCGATTTAGACGTACTGGTGTTCTTCAATGGCAGCCTTTTAATAAATTTGTCGTCTACGGAGTATAACATTAACCGCGATCCCTACGAAATTGTGGGCGTATCTAACCCTTTTCCCACAGACATCAATATTGAAATTGTAATTACTAAATTCGAAGGGCCTGATCCCCGCATAATAAAATGGATAGACTTTGGAGAAGGCACGCCCCTGGAGCATCATACCAAAAGTTCTACTATTTACGGCCATTCTAATGCCCAGGGGGCAATTACAGTTGGGGCTACGGCCTGGTTTAATACGCCGGGGTTTAATCCCAATCTTACCCGGCCGGTAATAAATAGTTTCTCATCTGCCGGCGGCACACCCATTCTTTATACATCCGCTGGCCAACGAACCGCTCCTAATATCAGACAGAAGCCAGAGGTAGTAGGTCCGGATGGGGGCAACACAACTTTTTTCGGGAACGACCATTCCGAAGATGCAGACACTTTTCCTAACTTTTTTGGGACCTCAGCCGCCGCTCCACACGTAGCCGCCGTAGCCGCTTTAATGCAGGAATCCCGCCGCAACAGCCTGAGCCCAGCCGCCATTGCCAAGAATTTAATAAGCTCCGCCATTGACATGAATGATCCGCTGACACCCGGCTTCGACACGGGTTTCGATTATCAGACCGGTTATGGTTTTGTGCAAGCCACCAAAGCCCTAGAAACTACCCTAACTTACGGCTGCAACCTTTCGCTTACTACCAAAGTAACGCAGGCGCAGCCCGGCTGGAACTGGCCCAACGGTGTAGGCGCCATAGATTTAACAGTTTTGGGAGGAACAGGCCCGTATACTTATCGCTGGAACTCCGGTACCGCTACCGAAGACCTGCCCAAAGCGACCCCGGGCTTGTATAGTGTAACTGTGACCGATGCTACCGGCTGCTCGGCTACCACCACGGTAAATGTGGGTGTTATAGATACCCCGCTAACCGTAACCTCTTCGCATACGAATGTGTCGCGTTACGGGGCGGCAGATGGCTCTATAGATTTATCGGTAATTGGCGGTACCGGCCCTTATACTTTTAAATGGAATGCCGGCGCAGCAAACGAAGATTTGTCCCGCGTTACCCACGGCCTCTACACCGTTTGGGTAATAGATGCTACCGGCGATTCGGCCTATACCGCTGTTTATGTATCGGCTTACAAAGAGCCGTTGGCCTTACAAACCGCTCATAACCCAGCTTCCCGCTCGGGTGCCGACGATGGCTCGATAGATTTAACCGTTATTGGGGGTGTAGCGCCATATACCTACCGCTGGAATGCCGGCGTAGCTACCGAAGACTTACCCAGGGCCACGCCGGGCCTTTATACCGTAACCGTTACCGATGCCACCGGTGCTACTGTTACTACTTCGGTTTATGTGTCAGTAAAAGGCCAGCCACTCGCCTTGCGAGCATCTCATACCGATGCTTCCGATTGGGGAAAAGATGATGGGTCGATAGATTTAACTATCGTGGGCGGAGTAGCCCCTTATAAGGTTAAGTGGAATGCTGGCAGCGCGATGGAGGATTTGCCGCGGGTGTTACCCGGCATTTACAAGGTAACCGTAACTGATGCCAAAGGCGCAACCGCAACCCTTACCGTGGAGGTGGGTGTGCGGGGAACCAAATCACTCTTAGCGGCCCGCAAACCCGATACGGCTCTAGCTTTAAACACCAATCCGGATAAAAAAACCAGCCTAACCGCGTATCCGAACCCGGTTAATAATAAAGCAACCATTGCGGTAACGTTAAGCCAAAGCGGTGATTATGCGCTGGAGGTATACGATTTAAAAGGCAGTTTAATAAAAACGCTGAAACAAGGCAAGGCTCAGGCCGGCAAAACGGTAGAAGCCGAATGGGAACCCCAAACTACGGCCAAAGGCATCTACCTATTGCGCCTGAAAACTCAGCACGAAGTACAAAACCTGCGCTTAATGGTAAACTGATTATTGGTTTAGCGTATAAGTAAACGCTACAAAAGCCGTTTGCGCCTGCAAACGGCTTTTGTATTTCACAGCTCCTCTAATAATAATTATAAATTAAAATGCCATCTGCTTCTTTCATACCATAAGAATTTGCCACCTGCTACCAGTTTAGCTATAGCGTAACCGGTGGTTACAATAAAGACAAGTTGGTAGCATATCTAAGCTGGGGCCCAATCTTTATGTAAAACAGAAATAATACCGGTATAATATTTACCCTAAAAACAAAAGCCCCGGACTTTTACCCCGAGGCTCCATTATCAGAACTAAAACAATACTTTTACGCGGTTTGCTTTTCCAGGTTAAATAAAGCTTGTAATCCTTCGATCAGAGTCTCCGACTCGCCCCGCTGGCAGGCCGCTTTCAACTCCAAAACAGGTAACTTCACAATTTTTTGCAAAATATTGCGGGTTACTTCTTCGAGTAAATCTTTTTCTACAGCACCCAGGTTTTTCATATAGCGGGCAATTTCCTGCTGCCGTATTTGCTCCAGGGTATTTTTAAACTGCTGTACGGCCGGTGAAATAGCCATTTCCTTAGTCCAGGCATTAAATTCAGCCATGGCTTCAGAGATTATTACCTCAACCTGAGGCACAGCGGCCAGGCGTTTTTCCAACGCTACCGTGGCCCGGTTCCGAATGCTGTCGATGTTGTGTACCGAGGCGCCGGGTAGTTGCGCAATGGCACTATCGATGCTGCGCGGCATTGATAAATCTATATAACTTTTCGGAGTAATTTCCTGGTTAGCCACAGCCGCGGCACCAATAAAAAAGCAATCGCCGGGCACCGACGAAATTACAACATCGGCTGCTTTTATCTCGTCCCAAACCGTTTCCCAAGGAGCAACTACCTGGTTACACTCCTCTGCTAGAGCTACTGCTTTGTTGTACGTCCGGTTAGTAATAACTACATTTTTCAGGTCGGTTTTTACAAAATTACGGCACACGGTTGCGCCAATATCGCCGAGGCCAATCATGAGCACCCGCGGGTTTGGTATATTTTTAGTTAATTCCTCAACTAACTCTACGGTAGCATAAGCTACCGAGGCGGCACCATCGCGGAAGGAAGTTTCGTTGGCAACGCGTTTATTCGCAAAAAAAATGGTGTGCAGCAAACGGTGCAGAAACGGTCCGGCCATCTCGGCATCGGCAGCCCACTGGTAGGCATGTTTTACCTGGTTCATTATTTGCATATCACCTGCCACCTGCGACTCCAGCCCCAACGTAACCCGGAACAAATGCTGCACCGCCAGGTTAGCTTCGGTTATGTGCCGGAAGTAAGGCGTTATTTTTTTTACACCTATAAAGCCTTTTTGCATGGCCAGTAATTTCAACATTTCCTGGTTATAGTCTTTATCGGCTACATAGTATATTTCGGTGCGGTTGCAGGTAGAAAGTACCAGCGCTTCGCGTACCGGGGTAAATTCTTTTATTCCCTCCAATAAATTCCGACAGGCGTTTTCGTTCAGCGAAACCATTTCGCGGATATCTATCGGGGCATTTTTATAAGATAATGTCAGGACTTTAAACTGATTCGGCATATCTGTAATTATTCGTTACAAATTTCTGCCAAAACCGGGCCCAAAAACATGATCCAGGTCAACTTTCGGACAGATGTTTATCACTTCCGCCGCAGAAAATAAATTTTTAAAACAACCACATTGCCAAATGCTATGTAATATTGAAGGAATATTTAACAGCATGTCGTTTTTATACATCAAAGCCCTGCATATAATTTTTGTGGTTACCTGGTTTGCCGGGTTGTTTTACATGCCCCGGTTGCTTATTTATTTTGCCGAAGCCCAGGCCAAGCCCGAACCCGAAAAATCAATTCTGCAAAATCAATATAAACTAATGCAGCGGCGCCTGTGGTACGGCATTACGTGGCCATCGGCAATAATTACCCTCATTATGGGCCTGAGCACCTGGTATCTGTATGGCGCTACGCCGGGCTGGCTGCACCTAAAATTATTATTTGTGCTGGGCTTGTACGGCTATCATATTTATACGCACCGCATTTTTAAACAACAGCAACAAGGCGTGGTCTCCTGGTCGTCTACGAACTTGCGCATCTGGAACGAAGTAGCCACCATTTTCCTCTTTGCCATCGTGTTTTTGGTTATTTTAAAAAACGGATTAGGTATGGCTTATGGGTTAATTGGCTTAGCCGCTTTAATATTTGTTTTGCTGTTGGCTATAAGGGTTTATAAAATTGTGCGGGAGAAAGCATAAGTGAAGTGTACTCAGGCTGGATTGTTTAACCTTTGAAAGATTACATCTTTCAATGTGCAAGTGCTAACTAGATTTAGAAGCCTAAGTTTGCTCCAGGCCGCGAGGCCCCGTTTGGTCATTCGGGCTGCTCATCTTCCCTTTCCTCCTGCGTCGGAAATCCTCGGCACCAGAAACCCAGAAGAGAATCTCCCAAAAGGCCCTCATCGCCCAAACTGATGTCGTTGCCAGTAGCTACATGCTAACTTTTGAATTTGAGGTTATTTGTACAGTTAAAATTATACATGGTTATGCGTAGAGTTAGCGTAGCGCTCTACGCACTTTTCGGAAAGCCAATCTCTGATTGGCGTTACCTGAATAATACTAACTGCGACTAAGCCATTTTCTGGAGTTTTAATATCAATGTAGCAGACGCATCTGTTCTGCGCAAGTCATATACCACTATTTATTATCTGCCTTTTAGATCGAATTTATTAAACCAGTACTTATTTCTTATTAATTAAATACGCCAATCAGAGATTGGCTTTACAGAAAATGCGTAGAGCGCTACGCTAACTCTACGCATAGCCATGTATAACCAGGAATAAAATAGCTTTTAATTCCGCAGGCGGGCCAGCTTGTCTGAATTTAAGATAACTATTTTGCCGCCGTTAATATCAATTAGTTTTTCGTCTTTGAAATCGGCGAGGGTGCGGATAACGGTTTCTTTGGAGGCGCCCACAATATTGGCCAAATCTTCGCGCGAAATGGTTACCTGGAAATTCTTGCCTTTGTCTTGCTGGTACTGTTTTTCGACGAGCAACAACGACTCGGCTACCCGTTTGCGCACGGAGTTATAAGCCAGTTTTAACAGACGCTCTTCTTTGTCGGCGAGGTTATCCGATAATATTTTGATGAATTTATTCGCAACATCGCGGTTGTTATAGAGCAACGAAAAAAAGTCTTCTTTCGGAATCAGGCAAATTTCGGAATCTTCCAGCGCCACCGCCGATTCGCGGTAAGGCTGGTCTTCGAGCAAATCTACGTACCCGATAAAATCTCCGGCTTTGTACAGGCTGGTAATATATTCGCGGCCTTCGGCATTGGTTTTGTAGGTTTTAACTTTGCCTTTGTTCAGAAAAAACAACGCATTGGGGTAATTACCTTCGGCAAAAAGCGGCTGTTTTTTTCGGACTTGGGATATTTTCCGTTCGTCAGTTAATAATTTATTCAAATCTTCCAGGCCGCGGGCTTCCTGAATAAAATTGTTCAGGCCTTCGGCGTTTTTCTGAAAATCAACTTTTAATATCTGGTTTTTTTTCAGCCGCATTTCTATGGCGTCCAGCAGTTCCAGGTCGTCGAAAGGCTTTATTAAATAATCATCCGCGCCCAAGTTCATACCTTTTCTAAAATCTTCTTTTTCGGATTTGGCGGTTAGAAATATAAACGGAATACCCGAGGTAGCCGGATTTTTGCCGAGCATGTGCAACACGCCGTAGCCATCCAGTTGGGGCATCATAATATCACAGATAATCAGATCAGGTAATTCGGCTTTGGCTAATTCCACCCCTACTTTGCCGTTTTCGGCTTCTAGTACGGTGTAATTGGCCAAGGTTAGTATTTCGGCAATATTTTCGCGGATGTCCTGGCTATCTTCTATCAGCAATATTTTGGTCATAGTTTTAGGCGTTTTGCGGTATGGTTATGGTAAAAGTGGTGCCTTGGTTCAGTTCGCTGGTATAATCGAGCGTCCCCTGCATAATATCTACGTATCTTTTTACAATATTTAATCCCAGGCCGGTTCCCTGAATGTTGGTTACATTCTGCGCCCGGAAAAAGGGGGTAAACAAATGTGTTTTATCAGCGTCCGGAATACCAATTCCCTGGTCTTTCACTTGTAACGTTAAGGTTTTATCGGTTAGTTTGGTATTCAGGAAAATATCTTTGCCCTCTCCCGAATATTTACTGGCGTTGGACAGTAAGTTAAATAAAATATTTTTTAATAAATTTTTATCCAGGTTAACTTCGGTTTTATCGCCGGTATGCTCGTAATAAATGCGCTGACCAGCCTTAATTACCCCTTGCATTTCTTCGGTTATATCGGTGGTGAAGGCTACCAAATCAAACGCCGAAGGCACGTTGTAAATTTTACCTTCTTCGATGCGGCTGATAGAAAGAAAATCGTTGAGGATAGAAGTTAAATTACTCACCGCCGATTTAATACGTTCCACGTGCTTCAGGCGCTTATCATCATCTTCGGTGGTTTTGTATTTCGATATTAACGAAGCCGAGGAAAGCACGGTACTCAAGGGCGTGCGGAACTCGTGCGAGGCAATGGTTACAAAGCGGGATTTTAGCTCGTGCAATTCTTTTTCTTTCTGCAAAGCTTTCCGGATTTCTATCTGCGCCTGGTAAAGCGTTTTATTCGTGTGCTCCAGTTTCTGAATCGCTTCGCCTAGTTCGCGGGTGCGTTCGGCCACCCGCTCTTCCAGTTCGGCGTTTAGTTTCCGGATTTCGGCCAGGTTTTTACTGTGCTCAATGCTGTATCGGATAGACCGCTCCAGATCGTACTGGTTAAAAGTGCCTTTTACCAAATAATCTGAAACCCCAACCCGCATGGCTTTTTCATCGGTTTCGCGGTCGCTCTGGCCGGTAAGTAGAATAAAGGGTGCTTCCACGCCCTGCTCAATGGCTTTGGTTATAAGTTCCAGCCCATTTTCGGCTCCTAACCTAAAATCGACCAGATAAATATTGTGTCTTTTCTCGTTGATAATGGCCAGCGCCTCCTCAAAAGAAGAAACCCATTCGAGTTGGTAAAGCCGTCCCGGAATATCCTGAATAATATCCTGGGTTATGATATAATCATCTTCATCATCGTCGACCAGCAAGATTTGGATCTTATCAGACATCTTTTTAGCGATTAGCTTTTAGTGATTAGAAATTAGTTGTTAGTGATTAGTTAAAAGAATGATTAGAAGTTAGTATTCAATATTATCAGATTGCTACAATCTAAATAATTGAATTAGCAATAGCTTCTTTTCCAATATCTAAAACCTAATTACTAACAACTAATAACTTACTACTATCTCACATCTTCGGCAGTTCTACTATCTCGAACCAATATTTGGTAACGGTTTTCATTACTTCTACCAGGGCCGAGAAGGTAACCGGTTTGGTAATAAAAGAGCTTACGCCCAAATCATAGGTTTTCAGAATATCTTCTTCGGCTTTGGAGGTTGTAAGCACCACTACCGGAATAGCCCGCAGGTGCGCATCGGCTTTAATCTCTTTTAAAGCTTCACGCCCGTCTTTTTTGGGCATATTTAAATCCAGCAAAATCAGGCCCGGTGTAGGAAATTTCTCCTTGTCGGCGTATTTTCCGTGGTTTTTGAGGTAATCTACCAATTCCTGCCCGTTTTCAACGAATTCCATTTTATTCGTCAACCGGCTTTCTTCCAGCGCTTCTTTTACCAGCATCCGGTCTTCCGGGTCATCATCGGCAATTAATATCACTATCGTTTTCTTATTTTTTGCGATCATATACTAGATAGTTTTTTCCTTCGGTTGTTTAAGCGCCAGGGTTATAATAAAACGAGTACCCACGCCCGGCTGGCTTTTGGCAGTTATATCGCCGCCGTGCCGGATGGCAATTTTGCGGCAGATGGCCAAACCAATGCCCGACCCTTCGTACTTATGGCCTTCCAGCCGCTGAAATATATTAAAAATCCGATCAAGATATTTCTCGTCGAAGCCAATGCCGTTGTCTTCCACGTAAATATCGGTTACTTCGTCGCCGGGAGTGGCCGTTAAATGAGCTTTTTTTTGAATGTGCTTCGCGTAAATATTAATAATAGGTTTTTCATTTTCTTTCCGGAACTTGATGGCATTGCTAACCAGGTTCTGAAACAATTGCCGCATTTGCGTGGGTTCGGCTTCTATTACGGGCAATGGCGATCTGATTATTTCGGCGTGGGTGCGCTCTATCAAAATCTCTAAATCCGAAAGCACCTCGGTTAGCACTTGGTCCAGGCTTACGGACATAAACGGTTTGGCTTTGGTGGTAACCCGCGAGAACGAGAGCAAATCATTAATCAGGTTTTGCATCCGCGACGCCGCATTCATCATGCGTTCGAGGTAATCTTTGCCTTGTTCGCTTAAGTTTTGCTGGTCTTTGGTTTTTAGCCGGTCGCCGAAGGCCTGAATTTTACGTAGTGGCTCCTGCAAATCGTGCGACGAAACGTAGGCAAAATCCTGTAGTTCCAGGTTACTCCGCTCCAGTTCGGCGGCGTAGCGGCGCAGGCGTTCTTCGTTCAGTTTTTGTTGGGTAATATCGTGCACAAAACCGGTATAAACCGTCCGGTCGGCCAGCTTCACTTCGCTAATACTTAAAAAGAACGGGAAAATACTGCCATCCTTGCGCATACCGGTAACCTCGCGGCCAATACCAATTATGCGTCGCTGGCCGGTCTGGTGGTAATGTTCCATGTAACCATCGTGGTTGCTCTGGTCGGGTTCGGGCATCAGCATGTTTACGCTTTTGCCCAGCAACTCGCCGGCCTCGTAGCCAAACAGCCGGGCGGCCGATGGGTTTACCATTTCCATAATGCCGCGTTTATCAATGGTAATAATACCGTCTACGGCGGCGTGGATAATGGCATTAATTTTATTTTCGCTTTCGCGGAGCGCATCTTCGGCTTTTTTCAGTCCGGTTATATCGTGAATAATACCGGTAAATATTTTTTTATTTTTGAGTTTAACCTCACTAATACTCAACAGAAACGGGAAAACCGTACCATCCTTTTTCCGGCCCAGCACCTCCCGGCCTTTGCCAATTATCTGCGGAATACCCGTACGATGATAATTCTGAATGTAAGAATCATGCTGGCTGTGGTCGGGTTCCGGCATTAATATTTTAACGTTTAGCCCAATTATTTCGTCCGGAGCAAAGCCAAATATACGGGCAGCGGCTGGGTTCACCGTTTCAATAATACCTTTGTCATCGATGGTAATAATACCGTCTATGGCTGTATCTATAATGGCTTGCAGCCGCGATTGGGTTTCAAAATCTTCCTGTCCTAAAGTATGCGTCACGCTTATGATTTTAGGTAAAAATATATACTTCTCCTTCGCCAATCAAGGTTTCGGCCTTAATCTTCTGTTTCATGACAATAATCATCCGCCGACCTGCCCGCGATCATCACGCCAGGCTGGCGGTTTTCCTAATTTTGTCTGGTCAGTAAAAGCTGTCTGATTAAATAAATAGCTTACCCGTTTTATTTAATTACCTGTTGATGGCTGTGTAGAATTTAAAGATGGCTTTGCTTTAGGTTATGAAAAACATTTTAGTTCCGACCGATTTTTCTAAAAATGCGTCTGATGCCGCGCACTATGCCGCCGCATTAGCTAATATTACCGGCGCGCGCCTCTTATTGTTTCATGCTTACCACGTAAGTGTAGCGCTGGCCGATGCGGCAGATCTGTCGATAGACCTGGATTTAGAAAATTTCGAGAATTTTAACCAGACCCAGATTGATAAATTAGCTTATGAGTTGCACCTGACCCATGGCATTTCGGTTACCCGCATTATGCGGCCCGGGTTTGCCGCCGATGAAATTCCGACTATTGCCCATCGCCTGAAAGCCGATTTAGTAGTAATGGGTTTGAGAGGCAAAGGGCAGGCAGCAGGTTCTAAGGTAGGCCAGATTACGGCGGCTATTATACAGGAAAGCAAAGTACCGGTGTTATGCGTGCCGGCTGGTTTAACTTTTGGTTCTTATGCCCCCTTTAATTTCCGCTACCAACTCTACGCCACGGTTACACAACCCGAATTTAATATCAGGCAAAAGCTGAATAATTTATTTGGCGCTTCGGTAGCATTAACACCCGACCCCCTTCCTACAACAAATTTACAAACAGTATCGCCGACGGCCGCCTTGCCCCAGGTCCAAGAACATCCGGCTGTAGGTTCCGGCTCCGGCAATCTTCTTCTAATTGAAGATATCCCGGTCATTAATCATTCGGATTCTGGCTTGCTGGTTATTAGTGCCGATAAAAATACCTGTAAGCAAATTGCCGTAAGCAATTTTCTGGCAAGTTACGTAGAGGGGCAGCTACAAATGCCGGTTTTGGTTTTACCCGATGAGTCTTAAACAATGGTAAGCGGTAAAAAAAAGAGCGCCTGTTAGGTAAAAAAAAGAGCGCCTGTTATAAAAATAACAGGCGCTCTTTTTTTAAATTAATTTAAGCCGGGCTGTTAAACCCAAATATTATGCTTCTTGTTTTTAGTGGGAGCAGCAACATCTTTAATATAAAGAAACCTACTAGAATGTGAATACCCCTCGTTCCAACCTTCGCCGGCCGGAATGGTGTAATTATCCGCGTCCGCAAATAATAAATTTTTCTTCTTTTTAGACTCTTCTTTGTTGATACTAGCAGCTAACATTTCTTAATTTATTTATTATCGTTATATACAAACTGTAGTGAAATATGCTATACGTATAATTGCGAATTTTGATGCTTGCCGTTTCGTTCGGTTCTGCTCTGCAAAGATACAAACAATATTTTATTTTATTGCGATATTGTATAAAAAACGCTAATAATTTTAAAAAAGTTTCATAAATATTAACCTTGTATTAAATATTTTTTATAAACCTTATCTTTAACTCTTTACCGTAAGATATTAATAACCAATTAGTTATTAAAATATTAAAATTAAAATAATTATTTATAATATCCGGAGGGCCTGAAAGTAAACTGTTTGCTAAAATCCTGAAGTTCATCGGTTAAGCTTACGGCCGGATAAACCGAAACAGCGCTTAGCTTATTGTTTGGATTAATAAATAAGGTCCGGGATTTCCGATCCTGTAGGATAAACAGCATTTCCAGGTTGGGGTAAATATCCTTAACTGCATCGGCTACATCCATTATGCTCAGGTTTTTATCTACCAAATTAAACACCCCCGGTGTCAGGTTAATATTTATCAAATTTGCCAAATCGCGGCCTACTTTGTCGATGTGTACGAAAGCCCGCTGCTGCAAACCACTCCCCTGCACGGTAATCCGGTTGGTAAAATGGGCGTCGAACATAAATTTATTTATAACCGCATCGAAACGCAGACTGCGGTTGTAGCCATACACGTTGCCGCACCGGATAACATAAGTTTGCATACGGTCGGATAAGCGGCTAATCATTTTTTCGCCGTTGTGCTTAGATATACCATAGTAGGTACGCGGTTGCGGCGGCGTATCTTCTTCAATTTGCTCTTCTGAAGCACCGTATACCGAACTGGAACTTAAATATACCACTTTCTGCACCTTGCTGTTTTCCAGGGCATAGCTCAATTCGGCCGAGCCCCAATGATTTACCTGCTCAAACATATGCGGATCGTCGTTAGAGAAAGTGGTAAGCACTTTGGCGGCTAAATGATAAACCACGTCTACTTCGGCAATTACCTTGCGTAGTTTATACGAGTCCAGAATATCGCCCAACACAAACTTAATGCGCTGATCAGGTAATTTATTATGCCCTAAAAAGAGGTTAAAATTTTTCCGGCTTAGGTTATCGTAAATAATTATTTCGGTTACGGCCGGGTCTTGGAGGAGTTGATGGGTAAGTTCGGTGCCGATATAGCCGGCACCGCCTGTTATTAGTATCTTCATTCTTATTTTTGAATCAGTTGGGTATGCAGGCCGCACTCGGTTTTGTTGGTACCAAACCAGCGGCCGCTGCGGTCATCGAGCAGCGCGTTTACATCTACTTTCCGGGTGCAAGGCTCACAGCCAATGCTCATGTACCCTTCGCCTTCCAGCGGGTGCTTGGGCAATTTAAATTCCCGGATATAATCGTAAACCATTTTGCTCGTCCAGCCCAGCATGGGGTGGAACCGGATAACACCGTTGGGCGCTTTTTCTTCGCGCCGCATTTGCGCCCGCACTTTGCTCTGGTCGCCGCGTACGCCGCTAATCCACACATCAAAGCTAGCCAGAATAGGCTCTAAGGGCTGAATTTTATTTAAGTAGCAGCAGTAATCCGGATCAGAAGTAAACAGCAACTGGCCATTGGCATCGCGCTGCTGGTTACGGGGCACCGCCGAGTACAAATCGGTAATATGTAAGCCCAGCATATCTTGCACCTGCTCCCGGAAACTCAATGTTTCGGGGAAATGGTAACCCGTGTTTAAAAAATAAACCGGCGTTTCGGGCGCTACCCGGCTAAGAATATGCAGCAAAGGCATACTGTTGGTTTGCAGGGAGGAAGAGGCAAATATTTTTAAGCCCCGTTCTTTGTACACATCCAAATCCTGCTTAATTTCTGCTACGAGCGTTTCGAAATTATTCATCTTATTAATTATTAGCCGCTTTCAAATTAGTAAAGCGATTTATCTATGTCGGCCAGAAGCTTTTCTATTAGTCGCTGGCCAGTTATTATCAGTATTTCGGTACCGAAGGGTCGATCTCATCGGACCAAGCCAGGATACCACCTTTTAAATTATATAAATTGGTAAAACCGTATCTCGATTCGAGGGCTGCAATGGCGTTGCCGCTGCGGGCACCGCTTCTACAATGCACCACTACTTGTTTGTCGCGCGCAATTTTATCGGTGTTGGCTTCTACCTGCCCCAGCGGAATCAGTTCGCCTTGTAAGTTGGCAATCTGGTACTCGTGCGGTTCGCGCACATCAATTAATTGAAAGTCGGCTTTCTCGTCTATCAGTTTTTTCAACTCCTGAACGGTAACTTCTTTCATGTGGCTATGGGTTAATTTTTTGAGGTTAATGGTTGCATTTACTTAAAAATAAGGCACAAAAAAAGCCTCCCCGCATACGGAGAGGCTCTATTCCTATATAAATGGCTAGTATTCTAAATCACACCGACCATAAGCCTTTCCGTACACGGCACAGCCATGCAACAGCAACAAGTTGCGGGCATCATGGGTGTAGGTAAAAGGTTCTGCGTCTGCATTATTTGTTCTTTATTCGCACAAAGCTAAGTACTAACTTTTAATTAAAAAAATAAGTGCCGGATTATTTAACTCAACAAATATGATGCTGAAAATATTCCTTTGGCGGCTATCTTTTCTTTTAATTGCTTAAATAGCTAAAAGGTATACCATTCTGCGTTAAATAAGTTTAATATTTTTAGGTAAAACCACTAAATAATTTAAACATTCTGCCTTCACCTGGCAGTTAATTAATTTTACAAATAAAACCACCGTTTAACAAAGAAGATTTGTTGTACCTGAAAGGTTCGCCGTTGGGCATTGTCATGATGCCGCCGCTGCCCGCTACAATGGCCTGGCCGGCGGCCGTATCCCACTCCATGGTAGGGCCGTGGCGGTAATAAATATGCGCTTTGCCTTCGGCTACGTAGCAAAATTTAAGCGAACTGCCCGCCGAAATAGACTTTACCACCGGATAATTTTGCAGAATAGCCTGTTCGTCCGGAGAGGCATGCGAGCGGCTGCCAATCGCAATCCATTCGGGCGCATCGGCCTGTACGCGTAAGGTCTTGGTTTCGCCGGTGGAGGTTCTTTTAAAGCTGCCCATTTCAAGACCGCCGTAATACAAATCTCCGGTAACCGGCACGTAAATTACGCCCAGCACTGGCGTATTTTTATGAATCAAGGCTATATTAACAGTAAATTCGCCGTTCCGGTGAATAAATTCTTTGGTGCCATCCAGCGGGTCTACGCACCAGAAATATTCCCAATTTTGCCGCTCTTCGTACGGAATAGCCGCGCCTTCTTCGGAAAGAATTGGAATTTCCGGAGTGAGTTGCTCGAGTCCTTGCTGGATAATCAGGTGCGAAGCTTCGTCAGCCAGGGTCAGCGGCGATTCGTCGGTTTTTAACTTAACCAGGCCGGCTTCCTGCGGATTATTATACACTACCAGGATGGCCTCACCGGCATCTATCGCTATTTTTAAAAGTTTTTCCAGGTCTATTTCCATGAACATGATTAAGGTAGGCTAAACTAAAACTACCACTAATGAGTTTATTTATTTGCACAAATATTCAAACTTATTTAAATATTTTTTAAATATCCAACATAACCTCTTAATTTTGGCCTCCAAAACGAAGACGTCGGTATGGCCGAACATATTTACCCTATTTTTGACCAAACCCTTAACCGCCAGGATAAGGAAGCGTTGCTGAAGCAACGGGCCGTGGTGGTATGGATGGCGGGCTTATCGGGTTCCGGCAAAAGCACCCTGGCTAAGGGCCTGGAGCGCGAATTGCACGCGCAAGGCTTTTTAACCCAACTGCTCGACGGCGATAACCTGCGCAGCGGCATCAACAATAACCTGGGCTTTTCGGAAGCGGATCGGCTCGAAAATATTCGTCGCTCGGCCGAAACGGCTAAATTATTTTTAAACGCCGGCCTGGTTACCATTTGCTCGCTTATTAGCCCCACCGAAGAAATCCGGAATCTGGCCCGTAATATTATTGGCGAGGCAGACTTTTGCGAAGTGTATGTAAATGCACCATTTGAGGTTTGTGCCGAACGGGATGTAAAGGGCTTATACAAAAAAGCCCTGAACGGCGAAATCAAGAACTTTACCGGCTTAGATGCCCCTTTTGAAGCGCCAGCACAGCCAGCGCTCGAAATCCGGACCGACCTGGAAGATTATTCAGCCAGCCTGCAGAAATTACTCGACTTGCTACTGCCCCGCATCAAACTTTGTTGTTGTTGAAAGCGGCACCCGGAAAACACTTTTCCGGTATAAAAAAATCAATTAATTTAATATTCAATAAATTTTTCCGTGGGCTACCAGCCCTGGACAATGGACGAAACAGACATGTCTTATTCTTATAAATTAAGTTATTTAAAACAACTGGAAGCCGAATCTATTTACATAATGCGGGAAGCGGTGGCCCAGTTCGAAAAACCGGTTCTGTTATTTTCCGGTGGCAAAGACTCTATTGTAATGGCGCACTTGGCCCGAAAGGCTTTCTGGCCGGCTAAATTGCCTTTTCCGATGTTACATGTAGATACCGGTCATAATTTTCCGGAGACCATCGAATTCCGTGACTACCTGGTAAATAAAATTGGTGCCCGCTTAGTTGTGCGCACCGTACAGGACTCCATCGACCAAGGTTTAGCTGTAGAAGAAAAGGGCCCCAACCCTAGCCGGAATGGCTTGCAAACGGTAACCCTGCTAAGCGCTATCGAAGAATTTAAGTTTGATGTGGCGTTTGGCGGTGCCCGCCGCGATGAAGAAAAGGCCCGCGCGAAAGAACGTTTCTTCTCGCACCGCGATGAGTTCAGCCAGTGGGACCCCAAAAATCAGCGCCCGGAATTGTGGCATTTGTACAACGGCCGCAAAAACCCCGGCGAACACTTCCGGGTGTTTCCGTTAAGTAACTGGACCGAGTTGGATATCTGGCAATATATTTCCGAAGAAGAATTGGAACTGCCTTCTATCTATTTCTCGCACCAGCGCGAAATTGTAAACCGCCAGGGCGTTTTATTAGCTAAATCCGAATTTATTACCTTACTCAAAGGCGAGCAGTACGAAGAAAAAACCATTCGCTTCCGGACCGTAGGCGACATGAGTTGCACCGGGGCCGTAGAATCGCCGGCCAGTAACCTGGATGATATTATTGCCGAAGTAGCCGCCGCCCGCGTAACCGAACGGGCTGCCCGCGCCGACGACCAGCGTTCCGAAGCCGCCATGGAAGACCGGAAAAAACAAGGATATTTTTAATTGTCAAATTGTTAAATTGCTGATTGGTGCTTGTTAAAAACCGGAAAAAACCCGACAACTAACAACAGACAACTGGCAACCAAGATATAATGGAAATAAAAGAACAAAAAAGAGAAGCCGATTTATTGCGTTTTATCACCTGCGGCAGCGTAGACGATGGCAAAAGCACCCTGATTGGCCGCTTACTCTACGATACCAAAACTATTTTTGAAGACCAGCTGCAAAATATTGAAAGAACCAGCCAGCAGCGGGGCGAAGAGTACGTAAACCTGGCCTTGTTAACCGATGGGCTACGGGCCGAACGCGAGCAGGGCATTACCATTGATGTGGCTTACCGCTACTTTGCCACGCCCAACCGCAAATTTATCATGGCCGATACGCCAGGGCACATTCAGTATACCCGCAACATGGTAACCGGCGCTTCTACCGCTAACCTGGCTATTGTGCTGGTAGATGCCCGTAAAGGCGTAATTGAGCAAACCTGCCGCCACACGTTTATTACCTCGCTCCTGAAAATTGATCACGTAATTTTGTGCGTAAACAAAATGGATCTGGTTGGTTTTAGCGAGGAGGTATTCAACAAAATTAAAACAGATTTCGAAACGTTTATCTCGCGCCTGGATATTGCCGATGTAAGCTACATTCCGGTGAGCGCCTTGCAGGGCGATAATATTGTAAACCGCTCTGAAAGTATGCCGTGGTACGAAGGGCCAACCCTGTTATACACCCTCGAGAATGTGCATCTGGGCAGCGATTTGAATTTTGTGGATGCCCGTTTCCCGGTACAATATGTATCGCGGCCCCAAACGACCGAGTACCACGACTTCCGTGGTTACGCCGGTCGGGTGGAGGGTGGTGTTTTTAAGCCCGGCGACGAAGTAATGATATTGCCCTCCGGCTTTACAAGCACCATCAATTCTATCGAAACGTTTGATGGTCCGCTGGCAGAAGCCTTCCCGCCCATGTCGGTTACGATAACCCTGGCCGATGAGATTGATATTAGCCGGGGCGATATGATTGTAAAGCCGAACAACCAGCCGCAGGCTTCCCAGGATGTAGAACTCATGATTTGCTGGATGAACGAAAAACCGTTGGTAAAAGGGCGTAAATATATTATCCGGCATACTACCCGTGAAGCCAAATGCCTCGTAAAAGAAATCCGGTATAAGATGAATATTAATACGCTGCACAAAATAGAAGACGACCTGAGTATTGGCCTGAACGATATTGCCCGGATTGCCATTCGTACTACTGTACCTTTGTTCTACGATGAATACCGCCGGAACTCCGCCACTGGTAGCCTGATTCTGGTAGATGAATTTACCAACGAAACACTGGCAGCAGGTATAATTTTATAAGATTTATCCAAAATGCTTTTGTATAAGAGCTATGTTTTAGAACATAGCTCTTTTTTTTATGGTTATTTTTTAAATTCTACAAAAATTATTATATCAATCTTGTTTTAAAACCAGAATTTGCCAATGAAAAAAAATATTATAAATAAAAAAAGAAAATATATGATAAATACATATTAGCTTAGTCCAAATTAAAACTTCTGCTTAGCTTAGTCTGTAGCAAGAAAACTAAAAATCGAAATGCAGTCTATAGACGAGGTTTTATTAATAGACGACGATCAAATCAGTAATTTTTTAACTACCTCTCTTTTGAAAAGAATTGGGGTAGCTAAAAATATTTCTATTTGTTTGGATGGAAGAGAGGCCATGGATTTGCTGCAAAACCGAAAGGAAACCAGTACACCTTTTCCGGAGTTAGTTCTGCTGGATATTAACATGCCCGATATGGATGGGTTTGAATTTTTGAAGGCTTTCCGGGTATTAAGCGCCTGCCCAAACCAACCGGTAATTGCTATTTTAACTACTTCGCAAAATTACCAGGATGTGGAGATGCTGAAAAATTTTCCGGAAATAGAAGTGTTTCTGAACAAACCCTTGTACGAAGAGGATGTACATTTTCTGCTCTCCGAATATTTTACCCGGTAACAAAAAACCGCTCCATTAACCCAACCTGCTTCTCTTACGCCAACCAATCTGAAATTTACCTGGTTGGGTTAGTCAGCAAATCTTTTTACCAGCCTTCCGCTAAAATATCTGTTAAATATCCGGGCCACCGGCCGTTACTTTTCCGCAGAAACTATTATCTTCAAACGCAGAAAAAAAGGAGGAGGAACCACATGCGCGTTTTACATACGTCGGATTGGCATTTAGGAAAGAGGTTAGAACAATGTGAACGGACCGATGAGCATCAGCATTTTCTGGACTGGCTCGTGCAAACCATTCAGGCGCAACAAGTTGAAGTTTTAGTAATTGCGGGGGATATTTTCGATACGGGCTCTCCGTCCAACACGGCTTTAAAACAATATTACGATTTTCTGTGGCGCCTGCGGAACTCCGGTTGCCGCGAAATAATTATTATAGGGGGTAACCACGACTCGGTTTCTACCCTGAATGCGCCCAAAGCCTTGCTCCGGTATTTTAACGTGCACGTAATAGGCGGCGCTACCGCCGATATTCGCGAAGAAATAATTCCGGTTGCCGATACGGCCGGTAATACCCGGCTGGTAGTTTGTGCCGTGCCATTTCTGCGCGATAAAGACATTCGGTTATCGGTACCCGGGGAAACGTACGAAGAACAGGAAGTTCGCCTGAAGCGCGGCATTTGCGCCCACTATGAGGAACTGGTGGAACACATAGAGCTTTACAAGCAACAAGGAATACCGGTAATGGCCATGGGTCATTTATTTGCCGCCGGCAGTTCCGCTTCCGACAGCGAAAAAGAAATTCACGTGGGCAACCTGGGCCAGATTTGCGGCGATCAGTTTCCGGCAGCGTTTGATTATGTAGCTTTGGGCCATTTACACCGGCCCCAAAAAGTAAACGGGTTTCAACACATCCGTTATTCCGGCTCTCCTATTCCGCTTAGTTTTAGCGAAGTAGAAGACAAAAAAATAATTATTATCCTCGATTTTGCCGACGGCCAGCTTACCCGCCTCGAAGAAGTACAGGTGCCCGTTTGCCGGAAGCTGGTGCGCTTTCGTGGTGATTTAGATAAAATCAGGCGACATATTACCACTTTCGACAACAGCGATTACCCCTACCCGGCCTGGGTGGAAATACAGGTGGAAACCGAAAATTTTATTCACGACCTAGATAGTCAGTTGCAGGATTTTCTGGGCGGAAAGAACCATTTGCAGTTCTTTACGCGACAGGTACGATTAGCCCCGGCGCAAGCCCTGGAAACAACCCTGCCGGAAATGCAGCAATTACACGAACTGCAGCCCAAAGATGTTTTCCGGAAAAAATGCGAAACGGCTTTCCCGGCCGCTGACGAAAATGCTTTTAGTGATTTACTCAGCACCTTCGACGAGTTACTCGAATTAATGCATCAGCAGGAATCTAAATAAAGAGGTTATCCAAGCTCTGAAACTATGCCTGCCAAGCGGGGAACCTTTCAAATTTTTGCTTAATAGCCCTTTATCTGCTTATTAGTTTTTGCTGACGATTTATTTAGCCTTATTATTAAATGAAAATATTAGGTATCCGGTTTCAGAATCTGAACTCCCTGAAAGGGGTACACGAAATCTGTTTTAACCAAAGCCCTTTAGCTGAAGCGGGTTTATTTGCTATTACGGGCCCTACCGGCGCCGGCAAAACCACTATTCTGGATGCCATAACCGTGGCCCTGTACGGCAAAGTGCACCGCCACGACCGCGATGCCTTCGAAATCATGACCCGCCATACCTCAGAGTGTTATTCGGAGGTTGAATTTGAGGTAAAAGAAAAAGCTTACCGCGCTAAGTGGTTATTGCGGCGCAGCCGGGGCAAAACTGATGGCAAACTGCAGGATGTAAAAATGGAGTTGAGCGAGGTCGCCACCGGTAAAATACTGGAATCGAAGCTGACCGAAACCAAAAACCGCATTATAGAAATAACCGGGCTGGATTACAGCCAGTTTCTGCGCTCAGTTATGCTCTCGCAAGGCGATTTTACCCGTTTCCTGAAAGCCAGCGAAAGCGAACGCAGCGAATTACTCGAAAAAATAACTGATACCGGCATTTATTCCGAAATATCGGTCTGGGCTTTTGAGAAAGCTAAAACCGAGAAAAAGGAACTGGAAAACCTGCGGCAGAGACTGAAGGATGTGGTTTTATTAACCACCGAAGAAGAAACGCATTACCAGGATCAGCTGCGAGAACTTCACCACCAGGAAAAAGCGCTGCGCCAGATTAAATATACCATTGATAACCAGGTAAACTGGCTGCAAAACATACAAAAACTGGAACTCCAAAAACAGGAAGTTACCAGCCATTTAACTGAGCAACAGGCCCTGCGCGAGCGCCAGCAACCCCAGTTTCGGCGGCTCCAACAGCACCAGCAAGCCCTGGTTTATAAGCCGGCACTGGCCCAGTTAGAAACAACCCATAACTATTATAAAAATATTACCCAAACCCTCGAAAGCTTAAACCAGCAATTACCGGCCCTACAAGCCGAAGCCCGGGAAGCAGCCCAAGGATTAAAGCAAGCCGAAGAAAATGCGACCACGGCCACCGCTAATCTGCAACAGGCGCAGCCAATTCTGGAAAAGGTAATTCAACTGGATGCCACTATTAAGCACCAGCGGGAAGCTTACGAACAGGCCTTAACAGCGTATAATCACTTAAGTACCGAAGTTAATACGGCTACTGAACAAACTGCTAAAAAGCAAGCCGATCTAAATAAACTAAACGGGCAAATTCTGGACTTGCAGCATTGGTTGGGTGAACACGAAGGCGAAGCCTGTCTGGAGCGCGAAATAGATAATTTCCGGCGATTTATCCAGGATTTACAAGATGTTTACCAGGATATTCGGAAAAAAGAGCTCGAAAAAGCAAAGCTGGAAAAACAAAACCAGGACGAGGAAAGAAACCTGACCGCTATTCAGGAAAATATTACCCGCTACCAGCAAACCGTTGCCGAAATCGAAACAACCCGTCAGCAGTTGCAGTCGCAGTTAAAAAAAATATTAGCCGGTAAAACCCTGGAGGCGTTGGAAGCTATAGCCAGTAGTTTACCCGCCCTGATTAGCCTTTGCGAGCAGCAAGCCCAATTAGCCGACCAATTTGCCCAGTTGCAAACCCGCGAAGCGGAAGTAACTAAACTAGTTGCGCAAAATGGCCTAACGCTGAAAAATGCCCGCGCCGAACTCCTGCATTACCAAACGCAACAGGCGGAAGCAGAGACCCATTTAAAAGATTTACAAGCGCTGGTAGAACTGGAAATCCGGATTCAGAAGTACGAAAAAGACCGTGAGTTATTGAAATCCGGCGAAGCCTGCCCTTTATGCGGCTCCGACCAGCACCCTTTTGTGCAGCACCAATACCAAACCCGGTTAAGCGAAGCTGAAGAAAAACGCAATGCCTACCAGCAATATGTAACCGACTTTACGGCCCAGGTAAATCGCCAAACAACTCATATTACCACCCTGGAAACGCGAATAGCTGCTGATACGGAGCAAGTAAAAGGTTTAAAAAATGAGATAAATAGCATTTTACAAAAGTTTGAGCAGCATAACAAGCTTCTGCCCAAGCCTTTGGAAATCGGTAATTTAAGTTTAATCTGGCGGGTTTGCCAAAGCAAGCAGCAAGATTACGAAAAATGCCGCAGTACCATCGGGCAGATAAGGGAATTTGAAACCCAATTAAAAACGCTGGATCAGAAAATGGTGCAAAGCCGGGAAGCAGCATTCCGGGCCGAAAACGAATCTGGCCAGCTGGCCGAAAAGAGGAGAGGTACCCAGAGTTTAATCCGCCGAATAGCGGATGAACTGATTGACCTCCGAGACCAGGAAAAGCATTTTACCGCCGATGCGGGTTCTTTTCTCTCGGCGTTTAATTTAACTTTCGATTATCAGCACCGCGAACTTCTGGAAAAGGAGTTAGCGGCCCGGGCCGCTGCCTATATTAAAAACAATAATTTACTCCGCGATCTGCAGCTTACGCAAAAGCAAACCGAAACCGATTTGCATAAAACACTCGAAATATTAACCGAGAAGAAAAATATCTTAGTTGCCCAACAGAAGGAACTGGCAAACCAACTAACAGCGCTGCAGAATGTAGAAGCCGAACGAAAATCTTTATTTAACGATAAACAACCGGCCGCCGAACGCGAACGGCTGCAACAGAATGTTGACCAGCATACGGCCCTGGTAAATACCTTGCGTGTAACTTTAAACCAGAAGCAGGAAGCCTTAAACCTGAACCAGAAACAGCAAGCAGAACGCCAACAAGAACAAGCGCACCTGCAAGCCGAATTTGACCAGCTTACCCGGAATCTAACTGCCCAAATTCAGGCCAAAGGCATTAGTTCCGTCGAGGCTTTGGTAGAACTGTTTTTATCCGAAGAAGAAGCACAGCAGATTGCCACGTACCAGCAGCAACTGGAAAATAGCCTGGCTTCGGCAGCGCAATTATTACAGCATACCGAAATAAATTTACATAAAGAAACTGCCCGAGCCTTAACCACCGAAAACGAAGAAACCTTAACGGCCCAAATACAAAATATAGAGCGCGAAATAACCCAGCACAACCGCGAAATAGGTCGTTTAGAAGAACTCCTGAAGAAAGATGCGGAGCTAAAAGAACGGCATCAGGCGCTGGCCCGGCAAATTGAAATTCAGCAAAAAGAATATTTGCGCTGGGATAAACTGGCTACCTTAATTGGATCGGCCGATGGGAAAAAATTCAGCAAGTTTGCCCAAGGGCTTACTTTGGCCCGTTTGGTTATGCTGGCCAACCGGCACCTGCTAAAAATAAACCAGCGCTACCGTATTCTGAAAAACCCTGAACAGGACCTGGACCTCCAAATTATAGATACTTACCAGGCCGATGCTGTCCGGCCGATGACGACTTTATCGGGCGGCGAAAGCTTTCTGGTAAGCCTCGCGCTGGCGCTAGGCTTATCAGATTTGGCCGGCCGGCAGGCCCAGATCGGCTCTTTGTTTATCGATGAAGGCTTCGGCACGTTGGATGCCGAGACCTTGGATACCGCTATTACATCGCTCGAAAACCTGCAGGCCAGCGGCAAAATGATTGGTATTATTTCGCACGTAGAGGCGCTAAAAGAACGCATCAGCACCCAGATTCAGGTAATTAAAATGACGGGCGGCACCAGCAAACTGCAAATTATAGGGCACGCGGCGGATGCTTACAACTAAAAAATAGTTTAGTTAATCTTTCAGAAGGAGTTCCATTTGGTAAAGGTCGAAGCCTGGTGCCCAGAAATCTTTTTGGGTTGTTTCTAATTTAAAACCCATTTTCTGGTAAAACAAATAAACTAATTGGGTGGTCCGTACACAAACCAGGTTAATAGCCGGGTTTTTCTGGAGTAAATTAATCCGGTACTGCGTGAGTTGTTTCCCGATTCCCTGCCCTTGAAAACATGGATGAATAATATCCCAAGATAGGCGGGCTTCTTGTTTATTGTGAAAATAGTTTATACCGCCCGAGCCAACAATTTCTCCGTTGATTTCTACTACAAAATAATCTTCCCGGTGATGGTCGAGGTAATAAATAAAATCGGCTTCTTCTGACGGTGCAAAATATTGCGGCGAATTTAGCTGGAGCAGGTTTAATAGTCCGTTTTTGTCTTTTACAGAATATTCCCGAATCATACATTGGTTTTACAGAGGCTGGCAATCAATATTAAACTTATAATAACTGCTATTAACCCAAGCTTCTAAAGAATTGGAGCTGCCTATTAATTACTGACGTTACGCAAAATATTCTTCTAAATAATCTATGGGGATAAGGAGCCCAGTGCAATCAACTGATACTTACCTTACGGCTCGTGAATAATGAGCATGGGAAGCTTGCTTTGGTAAGTGAGTTGCTCGGAAAAGCTTTGGCTAAATAAATTATGGAAGAATCCGCGTCTTTTCTTCAGAATAGCCAATAAATCGGCGTTTTTCTCAGCCAGATATTTTTTCATACCTTCTACTTCATCCGGGTGAATTACCTCATGAAATTCCAACGCAAAATCGGGCAATTCTTGTCTCAGGCGCTCCCGGAAACGGTTGGCTTTAGATTGCTCGCTGGCTTCTGCGCTTACGTGCACAATCTCGACCTTTGCCCCAAATAGATGGGCAAATTGCAGCACCTGCTGCAAGGCAAAGCTATCTTCCTTTTCGTAGTTGGAGGCATATACCATACGCTGAAAAGGAGCCGGGAGTGCTTTAAGCGGCACAGTAAGGACCGGACATTTTACCCGCTCAATTACCGCAGCAGTGTTACTGCCCACCAATATTTCTTCCAGGGTATTGCCGCCGCCCGTCGAGCCAATTACCACCATATCGTAACCCTGCGTTTCGGTCAGGCGTTTTACTTCATCGCCCAGCAACGATTCCTTTACCAGATAATCTATTTGCAGGTGTTCGGCCCGATGCTTTTCGCTTAAATAATGGCTCAGGGCATGTAGCTTCTCCTGGGCGTGCCGCCGCTGCTCGCTCAACACTTCAGAAGCCACCATCGCCGTTTCGGTGGTATCCAGAATGGGCAGGTGCAGCACGTGTAAAAGCGTAATAGAGGCCCCTACACGGCCGGCAATAATAGCGGCAAACTCAACGGCATTGGTAGCCGCTTTCGAAAAATCAGTTGGGCAGATTATTTTTTTCATAGCTACGGGGCTTAGGTACGAAAGCCAAATTTACACCTGGTTCTGCTATAAATATACGCAGGGATATGAAGTTTATGTTAAATTTTAATAATCACCTGGGTCGAAACATTTGTTGATTCAGCATTTTTACTTTCTCCCAGGACCAATTTTTTTCGGGTTGAATATTTTTATAAGCGGTTCTAAAGTAAGCTAATATCTTGTTTTTAAAAACAGGAGCCGATAAGCTGGAGGCATAAATAGGCCGCTCTGTGGGGTTAGCATACCGCTCGGCTTTGTTTAACGTTGTACCGGCTAATCGCAAAATCGGTCCTGTATCGGTTATGTTTTCGGTCGTCCAGGTTAGGCCGGTCGTTTCAGCATTATTCAACTCGATTACCAGCGGCGCCAGCGAAAGTCGCGGTAAAGTAGGCCGCGAATGAATATCGACCCAGGTCGTATATTTATATTCCAGTTCGTAGCGGTTATTCTGGTACTGGGCCAAAACAATATCGTACCCGCTAGTAACGCTAAAAAGCGCGTAATAATGCACCGGCTCCGGTGTTTGCACGCAAACCAAGCCAATTTCCGGATATTTTTCGACGGTGGTAGCTGAACTATGGATGCGGGCATAATCCCGCATAACCTGGTTGTACTCGGGGTCCCAAACTGCCTGTTCCGTTTCGGGTTGCAACAATATTTTTTCGAACTCCCGCAGGAAAAAATCAAACTTGGGTACCGAGGCAATTACTTCGTTTTCCGCTGTCTCGTCAGCGCCAAAAGGCCGGTAAAAAAGTTCTTTCTCTTTAGCGTTAATCCAACAAACCAATTGCAACGCGTGCCCGGCACCCGTATTAGCTAAGTTTAACTCCCGGAAATCGCCAATTAAAGCAGCTTGCCGCAATATTGCTTCGTAAGCCAAAGCTAATTCGGGGTTTAGTAAGGCCCATACGCCCACAAAGCCATCAATATCAAAATGATTAGCGGTTACAAATTCATAATCCAGGTTCAGTTTAGGCGCGTGGAGGGCGTTAAAAACAATATCGGCGCTGGTATCGCCAGCCAGGCCATCCGGAACAGGTGCGCCCCGCCAGTGCGATAACACTAATCCGTTGGGATGCAGGCTATCTACCACAATGGCTTTATGGTGCTTAACCTGGGTAAAAGGAAGAAAAGTACGATGCATACTATTTAGGCCCGAAGCAGTAATTAGTGATAAGTGATAAGTTTTAAGTAAACCTGTATTGGTTTTAAATTGATCGCTGATAAGTACTTTAACTTATTGGGTAACGGCTCAAAGGTATGAAAGGCATTTAGAAAAAGAGATTTAAAGAAGATTAATGACGTTTGCCGCGGCGGTTTTTGAGTACATCTACATTCTTATTCCGGATCCAGCGGAGGTATTTTTGCAACGGTTCAGCTTCCTGCAGGGCGCTAATGCTCCGGAAACCTCGGGCCAGTTCCTGGTTGGTAAAGTTCAGGTGAATAGTGCTGTGGCAGGGCTGGCATAAATTTACGGTTTCGGTGTGTTTGCCTCCCTCCTGCTTGGGTAGTAAGTGATGCCTCGTTACAAAACTTACGTCGCGGTTACAGAGCCCGCATCTGGCCATTTCTTTCTCTTTCTTTCCCATCTTGGTTAAAACTTAAAAAACAGATTGTGGTTATAGTAAAAAACAAAACACCATCACCGCGGCTGTGTTTGCCGTATACCGCTTAATTTATACGTAGCTTTGCCGGCTGTTATGGCCTACTAATAAAAAACGCTTTAAGTAATAAAATATGTCTACTGTTAATGAGCACTTGCCTTTACAGCACAATGGCGAGAATGCTATTGTACCAAAAAAAGTAATCCGGGAAGGCTGGTTATTGTTCATTCTGGCAGCCATCCAGTTTACCCACATCATGGATTTTGTGATTATGATGCCGCTGGGCCCGCAACTGATGCGGGTTTTTAGTATTTCGCCCAAAGAATTCGGCTTCCTGGTTTCGGCCTACACGTTTAGCGCCGCTGTTTCAGGGTTCATTAGTACGTTATTTATCGATAAATTCGACCGTAAGAATGCTTTACTGGGCTTATACCTTGGGTTTATAATAGGCACGTTTTGCTGCGCTATTGCGCCTAATTACGGCCTTTTACTTTTGGCACGTATCTTGGCGGGGGCTTTTGGCGGGGTAATTGGGGCTTTGGTTTTTGCTATTATCGGCGATGCCATTCCGGAAAACCGCCGGGGCGCGGCCACGGGTAAAGTGATGGCCGCTTTTTCGGTGGCTTCTATTGCGGGCATTCCGGTGGGTTTGTACCTGGCCAGCCGGCTCAATTGGCACGCGCCTTTCTTTCTGCTTACCGGCTTAAGTGTTCTGGTTTTAATTATTGCTTTCCTGGTTTTACCGGCAATGCGGGGCCATTTAACCAATGCGGTTAAAACCAAACCGTTAGCGGTTGTCGGCGAAATTCTGCAGAATAAAAATTTGCTGTGGGCGCTTTCTTTAATGGTAATGCTAACCTTGGCCGGCTTTACGGTGGTACCTTTTATCAGTCCGTATCTGGTTTCAAATGTGGGCTTTGCCGAGGGCGACCTGGCTTATATGTATATGTTTGGCGGACTAGCCTCGGTGATAACCTCGCAGATAGCAGGTCGCCTGGCCGATAAATTTGGGAAGCAGCGCGTGTTTATTTACATGGCCATTTTTTCTATTATCCCTATTTTACTGTTAACCAATCTGCAGCCGGCGCCTCACTTTTTGGTATTGCTGGTTACTACTACTTTCTTTATTGGGTTTGGAGCCCGTTTTGTGCCAGCGGTTACACTTATTACTTCGAGTGTGGCGCCCAAGCTGCGCGGCAGTTTTATGAGCTTTAATTCCTCTATTCAGCAATTGGCTTCCGGGGCTTCAGCTTTTTTATCAGGGTTAATTATTCAGAAAACCACGGCCGGCCCCCTACTGCATTTCAATACCATTGGCATTATCGCTTCGGTAGCTACCCTGCTGTGTATTTTTATTATCCGGCAGTTAAAAGTAGTAAGTTGATGTAATTGTTTTTGTTTTTAGCTCACTGCGTAAAAAAGAGCGGCTGCCCTAAAGCAGCCGCTCTTTTTTATGCAGTGAAATTATTAGTTATTGCTTAGCAGGTTCCTTCAAAGACTGGAACCATGGAATAACTGATTTTAACATAGGCTCGATGCTGCTGCCGTGGGTTCCGCCCTGAATCGGAATAAACTCCAGGTTTTTAGCCCCGGCGGCCACAAATTTATCGTAGGAGTTCTTCGAGTTCTGGTAAAACACCACCGCATCGGCCGTGCCCTGGTATATTTTAGTGGGGCTTTGGGGTACCCAGTTCGTTACAATACTGTTATCTACCAAAGCTTTTTTCAGCGTTAACTCGCCATCTTCCTTTTTCAGGTTAGCGAAGAATTCCGCATTAAATAATTTTTCGGGTTCTTTGGGCAAAGCCCGGTTAATGGTGCCGGCACTGGCAGTCCCGTTAAATAAGCTAGGCATTTGCGAGGCATACGGCTCTTTAAACAATTCGGTTAAAGGGCGGTTCCAGCCGTTGGCCGAATTAAAAGCCTGCAGAATAAAAGCCAGGTAAGATGGGTTCGGATAGGGTTTACCCGATTTAACTTCGGCCAGCATATCGGCTAAATCGTAACCACCGGCGCCAGAAGCCGAGGCGGTAACCGTTAGCTTATGGCTGGGGTTGGTTTCAATTTCTTTTTGTGCGGCCAGGGTTACATAACCACCTTCAGAATAGCCTACCAGAAACAACTGATCGTTCAAAGTTAGGGCATTCTTTTTGGCGTACGACTTAGCAGCTTTTATCAGGTCGATTACCGCTAGTGCCGAATATTGCTGGTTGTAGTACGGGTGAAAAATATCTTTGCTCACGCCGTAGCCAATATAATCCGGTATTACCGTCAGGTAACCAGCCGAAGCGAATAACTCAAAACCCGAAAAGGCAGCGGGGAAATTAGTAGGCGCATCTTGCTGCTCGAAAGTAGTGCCATGATGACCCGATAAAACAGGCATGGCCCCGATTACGTTTTTAGGCACACACATCAGGCCGGAAGCCTTTATTTCTTTGCCCTGGTAGGTAGTCAGGTAGGTTACGTGGTATACCTGAATATCGTTTTTAATGTCATTTTTAATACCCGGATATCCCCGGTTGTCGGCCATTGCCTGTAAAATGGCCTGGGGTAATTCGGTTAAAAGTTTGGCTGTTACTAAGTGGTCCTTTTCGGGGGCGGGTGCAACTGCTTTTGCTTCTTCGCGTTGGCACCCGGTACTTACAAAAAGCCAGAGCAGCAGCAACCACGATAATATTATATTTTTCTTCACGATTTTCGGATTAATTTTTATTCGGAATAAATAGAATAGCTATAAGTTTAAACCGAATAAAAGCTTATAAGTTCCCGCGAAAAAACAACTAACCCGAAATTTTATTAGGCGCTAAAAATAAGTCTGGAGAATGTGCTTTAAAGGTATTTTACAGCCTTGAAGTAGCGGCCATTGGTGCTCCAAATTTATGCGCCTCTACCCGCGCTTTGCCTTTGGGCGATACCGTTAGCTTAAAAATATTATCGTAATCGCTGTCCGTAATTTCTGATATCGGTTTTTTAGCGCCAAAAGCTTCTATGATGGGCAGTACCGTGTTGGAGTGACCAACCACTACTACCGTTTTGCCTTTATATTCCGCCAGTATTTTATCGCGGAGCAAAGTATAAGCATGTGATTCGTAAAACTGAATAGGGCGGCCCTGGGCTAGTGGCGTTATGGTTTGCTGGTTTCGCTTATAAGGTGTTGAGAAAAAGGCATCAACTTTTACATCTTCCAGATAAGCCTTTAAAGCCAGTGCTCTTTTTCGGCCGGCATCTGTTAATTCCGGATCCTGGTCGTTGGAGTTACGGGTGTCTTTTTCAGCGTGCCTGACCACGTAAACCGTAGTAGTTCCGGCCTGCACTGTTGCCAGTTCACGGCTGATTTTTTCTTTACCAGACTGCCGGGCATCCAGATTAAGGTACCCTGTTACTATTAAAACAAAAAGGAGCAAATAACGACCCATCGTAGCAAAATAGTAGATTTGGGTTATAAGCTACTTATTTTCGGGTTAAAACCATAACAATTATTTAATAATTAATTTCAGCTACCTGGTTGTACCACTATAACAAGCACTTTTAAGAAATTACTTTTAGCTAAAAACACACCCGAATGCTTCTTATTTTACATTCGCGAGGCGGGCATAAATTTCCAGCATACCGGCCTGGTCTATTAATGTTTTCTCCCGTTTTTTGCCCAGCAGGTTTTTACTATCGCGTTCCTGTTGCCATACTCGTTCGGCATCATCTATAATAAACTGTAATCTTTTTTTGTTTTTATCTACTTCATACAAGGCCAGATACCCCCGCAGAAACACGGCATTAAACCAGTAATGGTCGGGCAATTTGTTTTTCCGGTAAAAATGCTTTTCAGCGGCCTGCGCAATCCGTTGTGCTTCCTGCAGGTATTTTTTATTTTTAGTAAGGGTATACAGCATTACGTTCGATTGCAGCATGGTACCGGTATTGTAAGTATAGGTCGCCGAGTCAATTTTCAGGCTGGGCAGTTTTACCGCATCGTAATAAACGCCTTCCGGCGCCAGCAGGTACTTGTTTGTCCAGGCGTATAATTCCTGCGCGGTTTCTAAATATCTCTTTTGCTTCGTGGCCTGGTATAGCTGTAAAGCCAGGATAATGCCGGGGCCATTCGAACAGGTATTTTTAGTGGTTTTATCATTTTCGCGCCAGTACAAACCACCACCAGAGGCCGAATCGTACCCCGTCATCATAAACCGGTAAATCTCCCCTGCCAAATCCAGGTACTTTTTATCTTTTGTGCGGGCATAAGCATCCATGTAGGCAATGCCAATCCATTGGTTATCGTCGATGTAGCGGGTATCAACTTTGGCTTTGGCAATTACGGCCTGGTAACCCGGCGCAGGCGGGGTAGTATTGTAATATTGCTGAATAGCTTTCATTACCGGTTCCATATATTTTTTAGCTGGTTCCAGGCGCTCCATTTCGTTGGCGGCCTGAATTAAACCGCATAAAGGCCATAAGTACGAGTAAGGGTTGTCGTTCTTACTTTTATCGTTGGTCTCCATAAATAATCCGGCGGCTGGATTGTAAAATTCTTTATAAATATTATCGTGTATGATTTTTATCCGGCCTTTGTAATCAGGCTGCGCCTGCAGGGTACCAATCAGGAAGAGACAAAAGGACAGGAAAGGCAATATTCTTTTCATAATAAATTTCATCTACCAAATGGTAAATTAAGCTGTTTCGGGTTAAATACATGGTGTTTCTTTGAAAAAAAGCGAGGCGGGTTAAAACCACATTTGCCTAGCTCAACTTCTCCGCCTTTCCTTTCGCGCAGCAATTTCTTGCATGGCCAAATGGCACTACTCATCTTACCCTAAGTTATTTTAGCAGCGCTAACTTTTAAGGCAGAAATTTTAACCTTCCGGCGGTTCGCTTATCTTTGCAGGATGCAGCTAAAAAACGATTTGCTTTTACGCGCCGCCCGCGGCGAAAAAACAGAACGCACGCCCGTATGGCTCATGCGCCAGGCCGGACGCATTTTACCCGAGTACCGCGCGGTGCGCAGCAGTGTAAGTGGTTTTAAAGAACTGGCCGAAACGCCCGAACTGGCCGCCGAGGTAACCATTCAGCCGGTTGATATTCTGGATGTAGATGCCGCTATTATTTTCTCGGATATTCTGGTGGTACCCGAAGCCATGGGCTTGCCTTACGATATGATTGAGCAACGGGGCCCTTCTTTTCCGAAAACCATCCAGAGTTTGGCCGATGTAGAAGAACTGCGGTCGGTGGATGCGCACCTGGAACTGGAATACGTATACGAAGCTATCCGGATTACGAAAAAAGCCCTGAATGGCCGGGTGCCGCTGCTGGGTTTTGCCGGCGCTCCCTGGACTATTCTGGCTTATATGGTGGAAGGGCACGGCTCTAAAACCTTCTCCAAAGCCCGTAAAATGCTTTATACCGAGCCCCAACTGGCCCACCTGCTGCTGCAGAAAATAACCGAAACCACTATTAAATATTTAAAAGCCCAGGTAGTGGCCGGAGCCAACCTGGTGCAAATATTCGATTCTTGGGCAGGCATTCTTTCGCCGGCCCAATACCGCGAGTTTTCCGGACCATATATTAACCAGATTTGCGCTGCCATTACCGAAGTACCGGTTACTGTATTTGCCAAAGGTGCCTTTTTTGCCTTGCCGGATTTTGCTAATTACCCTTGCAGCGTCGTTGGCCTGGACTGGAATATGGATATTGCTACGTCGCGGCAAGCCGTTGGCCCAGATAAATCCTTGCAAGGCAACCTGGATCCGTGTGCCCTGTACGGCTCTTTCGACCAGATTAAAGCCGAAACCCACAAAATGCTGCAGGCATTTGGCCCCGACCGGCACATTGCTAACTTAGGCCATGGTGTTTACCCGGACACGGCGCCGGATAAAGTTCGGTGCTTTGTGGAAAGTGTTAAAGAATACCGGCATCAACCTGAGTAATGGCAATAGCTGTTATTAACAGCGGTATAAATTTGAATCAAACCAAAACCTAATGATTCCGGTACAATACGCTTTATCTAAGCTAATATTTTCATGCACGACGAACACGTTAATCCTTGGCAAACGCTCTCTACACAATCTGTTTACGATAACCCCTGGATTAGCGTACGCGAAGACCAGGTCATAAACCCCAAAGGGGGCCGGGGTATTTACGGGGTGGTGCACATGAAAAACAAAGCTATTGGCATTATTCCTATTGATGCCGAGGGCAATACTTACCTGATTGGGCAATACCGCTATGCGCTGAATGAATATTCCTGGGAAATACCCATGGGCGGTGGCTTAATCGAAATTGATTTGCTCGAATCGGCGAAGCGGGAACTGAAAGAAGAGACCGGCTTTACGGCCCAACGCTGGACGAATATTGCCCGATTGCATACCTCCAACTCCGTTACCGACGAAGAAGGCTTTGTTTTTCTGGCCGAGGATTTAATAGCCGGCGAAACCGAATTTGAAGAAACCGAAGACCTCAAAATAAAAAAACTGCCTTTTGCCAAAGCCGTGCAGATGGTAATGAATAACGAAATTACCGACTGCATCAGCGTGGCCGGTATCTTAAAAGCCCATAAAATACTACGCGAGCGGCACCCGTAAACAGGCAAAAAGCCGCAACCTGGAATTTTTGGGCCTGACCTGTGGTTTTAACTACATTATTCCTATTTTTGAGGCTGATGAGATTTGTAGTTGCGATATTCCGGAAAATTTATGCTGCCTGGTGCGTGGTTTCTTTCCTGCTGCCGTTTTTCCTGTTTTATCCGCTTTTCCTGCTCTTTACCTCCCGCCCGGCCTGGTACCAATATGCGCATACCCTAAACCGGCTTTGGTCGGGTTTGCAGTTACGCTTGTACGGCCTGCCGGTTACGATTAAAGGTCGCGAGCACTTAAACTCCAACACCACTTACGTTTTTACGCCCAACCACAGCTCGTACATCGATATTCCGCTGCTGCTGCAAACTATACCGGGTTTTTTAAACTTTGTAGGCAAAGAAGGTCTGGCCAAAGTGCCTTTGTGGGGACCTATTTACAAAAAATTATACATTACCGTCGATCGGCGCAACCCGGTAAGCAGTGCGCGCTCATACATCCGTTCTAAAAGAACCGTAACCGAAGGCCGCAGCATTGTTATTTTTCCGGAAGGCACCATTGCCGAAACAGCCGGCGTAGAAATGCTGCCCTTTAAAGACGGACCTTTTAAATTAGCCATCGAAACCCAAACGCCACTGGTGCCCGTTACCATGCCGTTTAACCACATTTTTTTACCCGATGTAGATGGCAAATTTATTGTGCGGTGGCATCCGCTTAAAATGATTATTCACGAACCCATTTCTACCGTAGGACTTACCCTGGCCGATTTGCCGGCCCTGAAAAATAAAACTTTTACCCTCATTCAAAACGAACTAACCAAACACGTACATGAACATCGATATACAAACCATCCGGAACCTAGCACACTTAGCCCGTCTGGAATTTGACGAAACCAAAGAGCAGGAAATGATGCAGGACCTGAACAAGATTCTGGACTGGATGGATAAACTGCGCGAACTGGATACCTCGGCGGTAGAGCCTTTAACGCACCTGTCAGAAGAAGTAAATGTGCTGCGCGAAGATATTGCCCATAATGCCATTTCCCACGAAGAAGGTTTGCGTAATGCTCCGAAAAAAGATTCCGATTATTTCAGGGTACCCAAAGTACTGGACTAATATTCCGGAATAAGATTAACCAGCTTAGATGAATATTTCTCTTTTTAGTAATGCCATGAATAAGGATACCCGGTATCCTTTTCTTTTTTTAGTATTTACCACCCTCGTAGCCTTGGTGGCGGCCATCTATTATTATTTTATTGGCGATGACCTGACGGTGCCCTGGGAAATAATTACCGAAGCCGAAGCCGTTAATTTACCCGTAGACCGCATTCAGGTGCTGCTACAGGAAATTCCGGTACAGCTGAAAGGGTTTGTTATTACCGAGCACTTTGAAGCCGGATTGCCGCGGCCCAATCTGGTAGCGGCTAACCTTTTCCTGGCTATTCTGGCCATTAGCCTTATATATTTCCTGGCACTCATCAGCACGTTCCGGCAGCTCGCCTTTTTTGCGGCCATTTTGCTGCTCATGCTGTTTTTAACCACCTTTAATTTCGATTTATTAGGCATTTTCGGCAGCCAGGAGCAATATTTATTAATTTCTATTATTACCCTGCTGGGTGGCACCACTTTTTTGCTGCAGGCTTTTTTTACGCAGGTTACTTTTACCTGGCGATTAATCATTTTCACTTTCCTTGTAGCCGGTATTGGTATTTTTCTGTATGTCGTATCGCCACTTACGCCCAACCAGGTTACGCTGCACTTATTGCATTACAGTTCGGCGGGCGGTATCGTGGCCGCGCTGCTATTTATTTTCTGGGTTTCATTCGAAAATATTCATGGGCTGCTCTGGTTTAATACCCAGGCCGAAAACCCGGCGCGCCGGTTTGGCTTGTGGCAGTTTTTGCTGATTTGCGGCCTGTATTTATTTAACCTGATTCTGCTTTACGCCCGCATCGCCGACTTATTCAAAGTAGAAATTTTGCTGCTCAATAGTTTCCTCATTTTGCTGTTTTCGGCCTTTATTGGTTTCTGGGGTACGCAGCGGCGGGAAAAGGTGTACGAGAACTGGTTGTCTTTTCAGAACGGCGCTGCTATGCTGTACCTGGTACTGGCGGCTATTACTTTCCTGAGCATCGGCTATGCCTTTGCCACCGCCAACGATGCGCTGGCCCGCACCTTTACGGACCTCATTGTTTACACCCATTTGGCTTACGGACTTATTTTCCTGGTTTATATTCTCATTAATTTCGGGCGGCTGATAAACCAGCGGCTGCGGGTATACCGGGTGGTATTTCAACCTACTGTTATACCGTTTTACACGGTATATATCATGGGTACCATTTTACTCGTGGCTCTTTTATTCCGGACCAATTATGCTACTTACGACCGGGCCGTAGCCGGCTATTATAATTACCTGGGCGATTTTTACAAAGCGACCGACAGCGATATTCTGGCGCTGAAGTTTTATTCGGAAAGCAGCGTTTATGAGCACAACAACGTAAAAGCAGCTTATGCCCAATCGGCCATTTACCGCGAAAAAGAGTATGTACAAAGCGAAATAAACCAGCTAAATGAAGCTTTAAAACTTTATCCCAACCCCAAATTATATATCCGCCTCGCCAATAAATATCCCGATCGGCAACATTTCTTTAACCGCATGTTTTCTTTAAAAGAAGGGCTGCGCAAATTCCCAAACAATGTACCGCTTTTAAATAACCAGGCCTTGGTTTACGCTTCTATCCCCATGGTCGATTCGGCAGATTATTTCTTTGACCAGGCTGTGGCACAAAACCAATGGGAAAGCACGATTACGAGTAATAAGCTGGCTTTTTACCTTTTGAGCGGGTTGGGCAAACAAGCCATAGCGCTGGCCCGGGAACAAGATGCCGTGCAACACCTGCCCCTGACCAGTAACCTGCTGCTGCTGGAAAGCTTTACAAAACAAAAGCTAAAGACCGAAAACTTAACTTTACCTACTGCAAGAATATTAAGACCCGAAGATTTTACGGGCTTTTACCACGGCATCCTACAGAACCGGATCCCGGCAAATAAACAAGCGCTGGATAAAATAAACACCTACCTGGCCAGTGAAGAAAACCAGCAATACCACCTGGATTTAAAACTGATGAAAGCCCTGGTGCAGCAGCGCCTGAACCAAACTTTGGCCGCCCGCACCACCCTCGAAAACCTGGCCGGTACCGAAGAAAATTATTCGGCTTACCTGCTGGATTTAATTGGCCTGCATTTGCTGGATCAGAAACTATACCGGGCGGCGGCCAACCACTTTGAGCAGGCGCAGGCCAAAGGCTTACCCGATGCGGCGTTGCACTACCTGTACGCACTGGCCTTCTTACCCGACCGGGCCACAGACGCATTGCTGCTAGCCGGCCAGTTAGCCGAATCGGAAAACCCGGCGGTGGCAGCCCAGGCCAACCAGCTAACTTTTTTAATGCAGGCCTCGCCGGCGCAGGTAGTAATTAACAACAGCGATACCGCTAAGGTACAGTACCTGCAGTTAAACCAATATAACAACAGCCTGACCGGCGAAGAATTTGCGGCCATTGCCAGTACGGTTAAAAACCCGGACCTGAAAAAATTAGCGCAGAAAAAATTGGCCGCTTACCACGTGGCTTACCAGAACTGGCCCGCGGCCATGCAAACCCTGGAAATGCTGCTGCCCCAGTTAGATCAGGAAAACAAAGTATTATCGGAAGCAAACGTGCTGCAAGCCGAAATAATGCTGCAAAACAACCAGTTGCCGCAATTGGAAAAAGCTTTGTCGCGGATGTATTTCCAGGGACCGGACTTGCACCTGAAGAAATATTACCAGGCGGCTTTAGCCGAACGCACCGGCAAAATACAGGAGGCCGGTAAATATTACAACCAGGCCATTACGGCCATGCCTTACCACGTACCAGCTGTACTGGCGGCCGCTAATTTTTTCAGCACCAAGGTATCGCGTAAAAACCAGGCTTACGATATTTTACTCAACAGCATTACCTACAATCCAAACGAGCCGGAAGTATATAAAGCTTATATTTTGCAAAGCGTAGAAGTAGGCTACGGCGGTTTCGCTGAAACCGCGCTGGAAGAACTGGCTAAACTAGTTTCGCCCACCGAGCTGACTGCTTTCCGGCAGGAATACGAAGCCAAAGTAAACCAAAGGCTGAATTCTTTAGGCATTGGTGGTCAGTAAAAGGCAGTACCCAGCAGGCACCGGCAAGTTTTAGCCCGGTTTTTTTAACTTTAGAAGCTAAAACTGTATCTTGCAGAAAGTAACGGCTTTTAGCAATGAGCAAATCCCTTATCCTGACACAAGACTTATCGCGGGTTTATCGCATGGGCACCGAGACCATTCATGCCCTGCGGAGTGTTTCGATAGAAATTGCGAAAGGCGAATACGTGGCTTTTATGGGTCCGTCGGGTTCCGGTAAATCAACGCTCATGAATATAATCGGCTGCCTCGATACGCCATCGGGCGGCAAATATATCCTGAACGATAAAGACGTGAGCAACATGACCGATAATGAACTGGCCGAAGTCCGGAACAAAGAAATTGGTTTTGTTTTTCAAACATTTAATTTATTGCCCCGTTCCACGGCGCTCGAAAACGTAGCCCTGCCCCTGGTTTACGCAGGGTACGGCAAAACGGCCCGGAACGAAAAAGCCATGCACGTGCTGGAAAGTGTAGGCCTGGCCGAGCGGGCCAAACACAAACCCAACGAGCTATCGGGTGGGCAGCGGCAACGGGTTGCCATTGCCCGGGCACTGGTAAACGACCCCAGCATTATTCTGGCCGACGAACCTACCGGTAACCTCGACTCCAAGACCTCGTACGAGATAATGGATTTGTTCGAAAACCTGTACGTCAAAGGCAATACCATTATTATGGTTACCCACGAAGAAGATATTGCCAAATACGCACACCGCATAGTGCGGCTGCGGGACGGCCTAATCGAAACCGACCACCTAAATACCGAAATAGCTACCCACCACGAACACGCTTAACAGCGCCTTTGTTACCGGCTACTTTATTAGCCACGACCTCAGAATTATGAAAATATACACCCGAACCGGCGACCAGGGTCTTACGTCGTTAATTGGCGGCACCCGGGTTCGCAAATCGCACCTGCGCATTGATGCTTACGGCACCGTAGACGAACTGAATTCCTATATTGGTTTGGTCAGCGACCAGCCGGTAAACGCCGCGCGCCTTACTATTCTGCGGGAAATTCAGGACCGGTTATTTACCATTGGCGCTACGCTGGCCTCCGACCCGGAAAAAGAAACCAAGAGAATACCGGATCTGCACGAAGCAGATATTACGTTGCTGGAAAAGGAGATAGATGCCATGAACGCCGAAATCCCGCCGCTGAAAGTATTCGTATTACCCGGTGGGCACCAATCGGTTTCTTTCTGCCACGTGGCCCGTACGGTTTGCCGCCGCACCGAACGCCTGGTGATTGCCTTGCAGGAAGAATCGTTTGTGGCAGAACTGGTAATTAAATATTTAAACCGGCTTTCTGATTATTTATTTGTGCTGGCCCGTAAAATGGCGTACGAACTCGGGGCCGAAGAAATATCCTGGAAACCGCGCCTGTAACATAATTAAATAAAAATATTAGTTTTACAGCGTAAACCGCTTTCAGTTAAAGCCGTAACTTTTAATATATCATTTATAATTCATAATTAGCTATGCTTTCGACCCAAACCATCCATATAGAGAAAACAAATAATTCACGGTTGCCGGAAGTTGATTTCAGCAACTTAGAATTTGGCCAGACCTTTTCCGACCACATGTTTGTATCGGATTTTGTTAACGGCGAGTGGCAGGCCCCGGAAATTGTGCCTTTCCAGAACTTTAGTTTAAGTCCGGCCAACCCGGCTTTGCATTACGGCCAGGCCATTTTCGAAGGCCTGAAAGCTTATAAAAACGAAGACGGCGAGATTAGTATATTCCGTCCCCAGGCCAACCTGCGCCGGATGAATGTATCGGCTGATCGCTTGTGTATGCCGGCTTTTCCGGAAGATGTTTTTATGGAAGGTTTAAAAGAATTGTTGCGCCTGGATGCGGATTGGATTCCGACCACAACGGGTAGTTCACTGTATATCCGGCCATTTATGTTTGCCACCGGCGAATTCCTGGGGGTAAAACCTTCCGATACTTACCGGTTTGCCATTATTACCTGCCCGGTTAACGCGTATTATTCTATGCCGCTGCGCGTGAAGGTAGAAGAAACTTTTGCCCGGTCGGTAGAAGGCGGATTTGGGTTTGCCAAGGCCGCCGGCAATTACGCCGGTTCGCTGTATCCGGCTAAAAAAGCCGCCGAAGAAGGCTACCACCAGTTACTCTGGACCGATGGTAAAACCCATGAATATTTTGAAGAATCGGGTACCATGAACTTAATGTTCATTATCAACGACAGGCTTATTACCCCGGCTTTAAGTACTTCTATTTTAGCCGGTGTTACCCGTGATACCATTATTCAGATAGCCAAAGACCATGGCTTACCAGTAGAAGAGCGGAAGGTTTCGGTAGCAGAGGTAATGGAAGCGGCCCAGAACGGCACCCTACAGGAAGCGTTTGGTTGCGGCACTGCTGCCGTTATATCGCACATCCAAACCATTGGCTTCCGGGGTACCGACTTTGAATTACCACCAATAGATCTCCGTAAATATTCCCCGCGGTTGGCCCAGGAACTAAACGACATCCGGGTTGGCAAAAAAGCCGATACCCACGGCTGGGTAGTAAAAGTATAATTGAAGTTTTAAATAATAAGTTGTAAGTAGTAAGTATCAGTCAGGATGGCGCTTACTGCTTACAACTTTTGCTTTTTACTGGAAACAGTTTTAACAGTAAACAGTTACCAATTATCAATTAACAGTAAGTCCGAACTACTTACAACTAAAAGCTAACTACTAAATACTAAATACTAACAACGCAAAAATGACCCAAGACCAGGTAAAAGAATTAAAAAGCCGCGCAGAGGCTTTGAGGAGGTATCTTTGACTACGATGCCAAAAAAGAAGAAATAAACGAAAAAGAAAAAACCACTACGGCACCGGGCTTCTGGGACGATCCGAAGAAAGCGGAAGTCTTGTTAAAAGAAATTAAGGCTACCAAAGTCTGGACCGACCAGTACGAAGCAGCCGAAAATGCTGTTTCGGAATTCGAGGTGCTGTTCGATTTCCACAAAGAAGGCGATGTGTCGGAAGAAGATATTCAGCAGGAATTTGCTAAAGCCGAGGCCGCTATTGAGCAACTGGAATTTAAGCGGATGCTCAGTAACGAAGAAGACCAACTCAGTGCCGTGCTGGAAATAAACCCTGGCGCCGGTGGCACCGAAAGTCAGGATTGGGCCGAAATGCTGATGCGCATGTATATTATGTGGGCCGAAAAACATAAATATACTGTACGGCAGCTAAACTACCAGGCCGGCGATGGGGCAGGTATTAAATCGGCGACCTTAGAAATTAACGGCGACTTTGCCTACGGTTACCTGAAATCCGAGATTGGCGTGCACCGGCTGGTCCGCATTTCACCGTTCGACTCCGGTGGTCGGCGGCATACGTCTTTTGCTTCGGTGTTTGCTTACCCACTCGTCGACGAAACCATTAATATTGAGATAAACCTGGCCGATATTGAGTGGGATACTTTCCGCTCGGGTGGTGCAGGCGGCCAGAACGTAAACAAAGTAGAAACGGCCGTGCGACTGAAGCACAAACCTTCAGGTATCGTAATAGAATGCCAGATAGAGCGCTCGCAGCTGATGAACAAAGAGCACGCGATTAATATGCTCCGCTCCCGCCTGTACCAGATAGAAATAGATAAACGCAACGAAGAACGCGATAAGCTCGAAAGCACCAAAAAACGCATCGACTTTGGCTCGCAAATCCGGAACTATGTGCTGCACCCTTACAAGCTGGTTAAAGATTTACGCACCAGCCTGGAACGCTCCGATGTGCAGAATGTGCTGGACGGTGATATTGATGATTATATAAAGGCTTTCTTAATGCAAAGTTAACACATAATATGCTATGAATTAGCACTTTACCAATCAGGTAATAAAATTACAATTTGTAATTTTATTACCTGATTCTTTTTTTAGGCCCCAGTGGTTATATTTTTTTAAATTTCTTATGCATTCTGAACCCGCTATCGCAAAAAATTCACCATTAAGCCCCTTCTGTTAAATAAGTAAAAAATTTAACTATTTCTATACCTTTTTAAACCAAAGGTATCGCCAAACATTTGGTTATTAAGAGATTCCTCCTTAATATTGAAGAATTTCTATACTAACATCCACAAACAAACGAACAAACAAACAAATGAAAAAACTCTTACTTTTGAGTCTTTTCCTGTTCACTGTGCTTTTTCAGGAAGCATGGGCTCAGAACAAGACCGTATCGGGTACAGTTACCGATGACATCAGCAAGCAAGGCCTGCCGGGCGTGACGGTACTAGCCAAAGGAACCCCGGTTGGTACCTCTACCGATGTAAATGGCAATTACACCTTATCAGTACCGGCAAATGCCACAACCCTGGTTTTCAGCTTTATCGGGTACACCACTATCGAACGTGCAATTGGTAACGCGTCTTCTATTAATGTAAACATGGGCGTAGATGCCAAGCAACTGGGCGAAGTAGTAGTGGTAGGTTACGGAACGCAGCAAAAGCGGGATGTTACGGGCTCTATATCGCAGGTTAAAGGCGAAGAAATTGCCAACCTGGCCACGCCCAGCTTTGATCAGCAATTGGCTGGCCGGGCTTCCGGCGTGCAGGTGCAAAGTTCTTCCGGTATTCTGGGCTCTCCGCCCAATATCCGCATCCGGGGCGTTAACTCTATCAGCACGGCGGCCGGCGGCAACAGCACCCCGCTTATTGTAATTGATGGCGTACCTTCTTTTACCGGTAATTTTGGCACATACACCCCCGCCAACGTTTTGGGTGATATTAACCCTAACGACATCGAATCTTTTGAAATTCTGAAAGATGGGGCTGCCACTGCTATTTATGGTTCCCGGGCATCTAACGGTGTAATTTTAATTACTACCAAAAGAGGTAAAGCCGGACAGGTAAAATTTAATTACGATACTTATGCCGGTTGGGCCAAAGCTACCAAACTACACAATTTGCTAAATGCCGAACAATTTGTGGAAATTAAAAACGAAATGTCGCGCAATGCCAACCCTACTGCTCCCCTGCCGGCCGTATTAGGTACCGACGACACCAACTGGAACGATTATGTGTACCGGAACGGATTCCAGCAGAACCACAGTTTCTCGGCCACGGCCGGTTCCGAAAATACCAAATATTATGTTTCCCTGGGTTTCACCGACCAGGAAGGTATAGCCGTTGCGAATGATTTAAGACGGTATACGCTCCGTTCTAACCTGGACCAGAAAGTAACCAAATGGATGAATTTTGGCATACAGGCGGGCCTGTCGCGCCAGGAAAACAATGGTACCTTAACCGATGCCAACTCTTTATCGGGTAATACTTTTTCGGTTATCCGGATGCTGCCTAACGTGGCCGTTTACGATAAAAATGACCCTACTGGTTATAATCTCGATGATTCAAACCCCAGAACATTGGGCCGGGGCGCAAACTTAACTACCATTGCCAATAATATTCCGAATGTAATATTTGGCCTGGAAAACAATGTACGGAAAGCAACCACGCACCGCATAATCGGCAACACTTTCCTGGATTTTAAATTAATTGATAATTTAAAATTCCAGACTTTAGGCGGCATTGACTTAAGCTTTACCGATGACTTCCAGTTTCTGGATCCCCGCCACGGCGATGGCCAAAATGCCAATGGTATTTTAAATCAGATTTATTCACCAACTTCCCGCTGGAACTGGCAGAATATTTTATCTTATAACAAAAGCATCAACGGCATGCATAATTTAGATGCCACGTTGGTTGCCGAGTATACCAAATACAAAACCTCCTATTTCCAAGCATCGGGTTCTGGTATTTCTGATAGATTATACAAAGAAAATATTATCAGCAATACTATTACCAACCAGAATATTTACGGCGATCAGGAAGAGAATGGCTTATCGTCTTACCTGGCCCGTCTGAATTACAACTTTAAAAACAAATATTACCTGGGTGCTTCTATCCGGGCCGATGGTTTATCTAAACTTTCTCCGGAGAACCGCTGGGGTTACTTCCCGGGGGCATCTGCTGCCTACCGTATTTCAGAAGAAGATTTCTTTAAAGGTTTAGGTGGTGTAAATAATTACATCAGTGATTTACGGATAAGAGGTAGCTACGGCGTAGTAGGTAACAGCAATATAGTTGGTGGTAATTACCCTTACCTGGGCTCTTATGGTCCGGCCCAGTACGGCTCGCAGGCTGGTATTGGTTTCAGCAATACCGGAAATCCGCTTTTAAAGTGGGAAACCCAGAAATCTTTTGACATTGGCGTAGACCTGGGTTTATTAGATAACCGTTTTAACTTCGAGTTTGCTTACTGGAAAAAAGATAACGACGATATTGTATTAGGTGCGCCTACTCCCCCTTCGTTGGGCGTACCAAGCAACCTGATTTACCGGAATATTGGCGGGGTATCTAACAATGGTTTAGAGTTTACGCTGAGCGGTGCCGTATTAAACACGGCTAATTTAAAATGGAATACCAATCTAAATTTCTCTACACAACATAACGAAGTTACCGGCTTGGTTAATGGCCAGGATATTTTCCTTACCACTACTTCTGGTATTTATACAATTATGCGGGTAGGCGAGCCGGTTAACGCCATTTACGGCTACCAGTACGAAGGCGTAAATCCGGCTAATGGCAACCCACTTTACCGGAAAGGTAACGGTACTTTAATTCAGGGCAATATTAATAACAGTACCTACGTAGGTTACGATCCGGCTAATCCGGTGGCTTTGGGCGCGGCTTCTTCTCTATCGCCTACCGAAGACAAAAAAATTCTTGGCAATAGCTTACCTACCTGGTTTGGTGGATTTGACAATACGTTCAACTACCGGAATTTCGATTTAAATATCTTCTTCCGTTTTTCCGGCGGCAACAAAGTGTTTAACCGTACCCGGGCTGATTTATTAACCTCTTTGTTTGAAAATAACAGCACCGAAATATTAGGCAGATGGCAGAGCCCAGAAATACCAGGTGACGGTGTTACGCCAAGGCTTTATACCAACCGTAACTCCTTTACTAACCTGGAAAGCGAAGCCTCCAGCCGGTTCACCGAGAGCGGTAATTTTTTAAAGTTAAATAATATTACACTAGGTTATACCCTGCCCGAAGGAATTTCTAACCGGGTAAATATTAACCGCTTACGTTTATTCGCCCAAGCCCAAAATATCTGGACCCTGACGAACTACACCGGTCTGGATCCGGAAAATTACACCGGTATCGGGGTAGATTACAATTCTAACCCGCAGCAAAGTGTACTAACCTTTGGTTTAAACTTAGGCTTTTAATTATTAAGATTTAAAAATGAAAAATATAAATATTTTAAAAAGTAAAGCGAAACGGGTTATTACCATACCCGCTTTAACTTTGTCTTTGTTAATGGCTACCTCCTGCGACAAAGAAGTTTTGGAACTTACCCCCGCCGACCGGATAACTGAACTGGCTGCTTTTGAGAACGCCGCGCGCGTAGAACTGGCCGTTGCCGGGGTTTATGATGCTGCCCAAAGTGGGTTTTACCTGGGTAGCTTTGTTAATAACCGGGGGTATCCTTTCGGTGCTGCCTCGGTAGAACAGGGCGATGTACGGGGTGAGGACATGTTTAACCACGAAGCATTTTATGCGCTTACCTACGAAAATAACTACAGCCCGGCCACGGCGAATAACCAGCACATGTGGGAAACGCTTTACGCGTTAATAAACCGCGCCAATGTGGTTCTGGAAGCTTTACCGGCCGCTGCTACCAGCAAGATTATTACCGAAGCGCAGTTAAAAGAGTACCAGGGCGAGTTATTGTTCTTACGGGCTTTGTCGCACCACGAGCTACTGGTTCATTTTGCCCGTCCTTATGATCATACAGCTGATGCTTCTCATCCGGGCGTGCCTTACCGTACCAGTGCCATTAACACCGGCGCCCGCGTAGACGAGGCGCAGGCACAGGGCCGTAACACGGTAAAAGAGTGTTACGATAAAATGCTCGAAGATTTAAATACGGCCGAAGGCAATCTTCCGGCCACTCGTACCAATGCGGCTTTAAAATTAACCCGGGCCACCAAAGGGGCAGCTATTGCTTTAAAAACGCGGGTACTTTTACACAAAAAGGATTATGCGGGGGTTATTACCGAAGGGAATAAGCTGGTTCCGACCGCTGCTCCGTTTGTCAGCCCGGTTGGCAGTTACACATTAACGGCTACTCCTGATGGTCCGTTTACTACCGCTGGCAATAAGGGCAACTCCGAGTCTATCTTCTCTATTGATAACACTACTGGTGATACCCCCGGGGTAAACGGCGCGCTGCCTTCTATGTATGCACCTACCGGCCGTTTTCTGGTGGCTGTAAGCCCTATTATTTACAATGCTACTTTCTGGCCAGCCGATGATACCCGGAGAACTTTACTGACTGCGAAAGGAGCCGGTACTGGGTTTTATTATACCACCAAGTATAAAGATGTGGCCACCCTTACCGATAATACCCCTATTATCCGGTACGCCGAAGTGTTATTAAACTTGTCGGAAGCAATTGCCCGTACTTCTCCTTTAAACCCGCGCGCCCTGGCTTTACTAAATGCCGTTAGAGGCAGAGCAACGGCTCCTTATACTTTAGTTACCATGGTCGACAACAATACGCTCATCCAGGCTATTGTAAATGAGCGCCGGATTGAATTTCTGGCTGAAGGCCGCCGCTGGGCCGACATTCACCGGTTGGCTGTTGAGGGCAAGTACGTTTATAAAGGCATTCCGCAGAAAGTTGGGCCTAAAACAGCCGTTACCACCGCCGATTACAATGCAGCCAGTGGCGTAGTAAGACCAGCGATCCTGGGCGTACCAGCTATTCCTTACGACAACGATCCAAATAGTTTTAAATTCGTTTGGCCTTTCCCATCTACCGAAGTAAGCTCAAATCCGGTTTTAGCCGGACAGCAGAACCCGGGTTGGTAGATTTTAACCAATACGGGAATAAAAAAAGCCAGCTAAATAGCTGGCTTTTTTTATTCCCGTATTTCTATGCATAGTAGAAGGCTTTAAACTTAAGTCTGCTTATTTTATAAGCTCTATTGTATTTGCATTAAGAACTCACCAGGGTTACTGCGCCTTTACCAATAACCCAAGGTAAAACCAGCAAAAAAGTAGTAATATTTAATATTTTATTCTTATTCGGTCTTTCTAATTCTAACGCGAGCAACAAGTCTTAAAAATAAACCAGTAGAAAAAGGAGTAATTTCTTAAAATCAAAAAGCCAGAATTGGGTTAGAAATTGTAATTCTTGCTAATACTCCTTACATCATCCGCGGCCAGGAATTTTAGCCAACCAATTTTAAAACCAACTAAAAAGAAAACACAGCCTCCGCAACCACCAATCACCTGGCTGGATTTTAAAATTTACTTCCTATTTATTTTTTTTTCCAAAGTCAAACGCACTACAAAAGCTTAAGCTTAATTATTTGAATCTCTTGAAAAAGCCCTTTGAAGCAGTTAGCTGAGTTAATAAATGAAATATTATAAAAATATGTAAATTTTAATATATAATATATTTCAATAGCAAATATTTAGTAAAAGATTAAATTAGTTTAATATCACGTAATATAAATTTACATATTTTATAAATTTAATAATATTATAGATAATCCTTATACTTTTATTAAAAACCCTCGTACATTAGGTAGTAATAGTATGCATGTAGCTATAAATTACGTTAACATATTTAGCTTTATGAGATGAATTCTACTAATTCGCGCAAGGTTTCCAAACCTTCTATTTTTAAGTTATTCTGTACTACCGACACACAAATCTAAACGGCCAAAACTTGATGTGCTTCCCCACCATCAATTTCCCACTGCATATCCGGACTATATAACCTAAACTATTTCTATAATCTTATTTATCGGAAAATAAGGGGTAAACTAAAATATTTAAAGAAGCGGGTTTCTATTTATTAAATAAATATAAATATTCCATCAATTTAATTTTAATTTTTCTCCAATGGTTTTCAACCGTAAAGATGCAAATACCAGAATACCGCCCTAAAATTTATTCTACTAGCCTGATTCTCCATTCTGATTAACAAAAAACAAAATTTTAACACACATGAAAAAAATTCTATTCATAAGCCTTTTTCTGCTAACCGTGTTTTTGCAGGATGCAATGGCACAGTCCAGGACCGTAACCGGTAGAGTAACCGACCAGAGCAGCAACGAAGGTCTGCCGGGGGTAACTGTATTGGTAAAGGGTACGCAGGTTGGTACGGCCACCGATGCTACTGGTAATTACACCATTAATGTTCCTGAAGGAGGTACCACACTTGTTTTTAGTTTTGTCGGTTATACCACAACTGAAAGAGCAATTGGTAATAGCACTACTGTAAACGTTCCTTTAGCCACTGATGCCAAACAATTAAGCGAAGTGGTGGTAACCGCGTTAGGTGTGGAAAGAAGCCGCAACTCCTTGCCTTATGCCGCAACTCAGGTAGGCGGAGAGGAAGTAACCAAAGCCCGTAATCCTAACTTTATTAACTCTTTATCCGGTAAAGTATCCGGGGTAAATATCAAGCAAAACAATACGCTTGGTGGCTCTACCAATGTTGTTATCCGGGGTAACAAATCTTTGTATAACAGCAACCAGGCATTATTTGTGGTAGATGGTGTTCCTATCAGTAATGCTAACACCAACCAGTCTGACCAGTATACTGGCCGTGGTGGTTACGATTACGGTAACGTAGGTGCCGACGTAAACCCGGATGATATTGCTTCGGTAACTGTATTAAAGGGTGCTGCGGCTACCGCTCTTTATGGTTCACGGGCATCAAACGGGGTTATCCTGATTACAACCAAAAAAGGCCAGAAAGGCAAGATTAATGTTACCCTGAACACCGGTGCCAACATGGGCTTTGTTGACAAAAGCACTTTCCTGAAATACCAGGATCAATACGGCGCCGGCTATGGTCCTTATTACGGCCCCGACGAAGATGCTTTCTTTAACCAGCGCGATATGAACGGCGACGGTACGCCTGATTTAGTAGTTCCGTTTACCGAAGATGCCTCTTATGGTGGTGCCTTTGATCCAAGCCTGAATGTTTACCAGTGGAACTCCTTAGATCCGGCTTCTCCTTTATTCCGCCAGGCAACTCCCTGGGTAGCTGCCAAAAATGATCCGAGCTACTTTTTAAGAAATGCCAACGGATTCAACAATAATATTACCATCGACGGGGGTAATGAGGCTGGTACTTTTAAACTGGGTTATACCAATACCAAAGACAAAGGTATCCTGCCAAACAGCGAGATTAATAAGAACATGGTAAACTTTGCCGGTTCATTAAATTTAACCTCTAAGTTGGTGACAAGTGCCAGTGTTAACTTTACCAAAATTGATGGTTTAGGCCGCTACGGTACTGGTTACGACTCCTGGAACCCGATGCAGCAATTCAGAGAATGGTTCCAGACCAACGTAGATTTGAAAGAGCAGAAGGACGCTTATTTCCGTAATCGCCAGAATATTACCTGGAATACCAGAAGCGCCACTGATATACGGCCAATCTATTCTGATAATCCTTACTGGGTACGTTACGAAAATTATCAGAATGATGAGCGTTACCACTACTTCGGTAATGTAATGGCTACTTATAAGTTTACCGATTGGTTTGATGTTATGGGTAGAGTTACCCTGGATTCTTACGACGAGTTACAGGAAGAAAGAAATGCCATTGGCAGCACCGGTACTCCTTTTTACTCCCGTTATAACCGCACATCCCGCGAAACCAACTACGACCTGATTGCCAACTTTAACAAGAACATAACCGAGGACTTCACCTTCAGAGGTTTGGTAGGCAGTAACTTCCGGAGACACATGATTAACTCCATTTTTGCGCAAACCAGCGGTGGTTTAGTAGTTCCCCGGATTTATTCTTTGTCTAACTCCATTAACCCCCTTAACCCGCCCATTGAAAACGATCAGCGTTACGGGGTAGATGGTTACTTTGCCAGTGCCACTTTTGGTTTTAAGGAAATGGTATTTTTGGATATAACTGGCCGGAGAGATAAATCTTCTACTTTGCCAAAAGGCAATAACGTATATTATTATCCATCAATAGCCGGCAACTTTGTTTTCTCTGAATTATTTAAAGATACGCCGTGGTTGTCTTACGGTAAAGCCCGCCTTAACTATGCCGAAGTAGGTAACGATGCTCCTGTTTATTCTGTATTTAATGTTTACGGTAAACAAGATCAGGAAATTAACAGCTCTACCCGGCCAGCAGTAGGTGGTTTTGGTTCTATTCCGTTATACTCGCTGCCTAATACCCGCAACAATCCTGACCTGAAACCCGAAAGAACCAAAAGTATGGAAGGTGGGGTTGAAATGGCCTTCTTTAACAGCCGTTTAGGATTTGATGTAACGCTTTACAAATCAAATACAGTAGATCAGATTATTCCGATTCAGGTTTCGACCACCAGTGGTTATAATTTCAGATTCGTAAACTCCGGAGAAGTAGAAAACAAAGGCGTTGAACTTACCGCTTTTGTTACGCCTGTAAAAACCGACGACTTCTCTTGGACCCTGAATGCCAACTGGACCCGCAACCGCAACAAAGTACTTTCTTTGGCACCAGGTACTGAGAACTTAGTATTATCTACCTACCAGGGAGGTGTTTCTTCTAATGCATCGGTTGGTCAGCCTTTCGGAACCATACGGGGTGGTAGCTTTGTATACGACGACAATGGCAATAAAGTAATTGTTTCTGATCCGGATGATGCCCGTTACGGCCTTTACAAAATAGGACCTTCTACCACCGTAATTGCTGATCCAAACCCGAACTGGTTAGGAGGTCTTTCCAATACGGTTACTTATAAAGGTGTTTCTTTATATTTCTTAGTAGATGTACGCCAGGGAGGAAAACTGTTTAACCTCGATACTTATTATGGTTATGGTACTGGGTTATATCCGGAAACTGCCGGCTTAAACGATTTAGGTAATCCATCCAGAAGTCCGGTGGTTGAAAATACTGATGGTACTTATGGACCTACCAGTGGTGGTATAATTTTCCCGGGCGTAAAAGAAGATGGCTCTACTAACGATATCCGAATAGCCAATACAGAGGGGGTTTATGGTTATAACCAGCCGCAGGAAATGCATGTTTACGATGCCAGCTTTGTTAAATTAAGAGAGGCTTCTTTAACTTATTCTTTACCTGCTACCGTAATGACCAGAATAGCGCCATTTAAAGGTATAGATGTTTCCTTAACCGGCCGTAACTTATGGATAATTAAGAAACATGTACCTTATGCCGATCCGGAAGATAACTTAGGTTCTGGTGGTAATGGTAACTACGGAATGGGTTATATGTCTGGTTCTTACCCAACTACCCGCAATATTGGTTTTAACTTAAGATTTAGATTTTAACTAAACAAAAAATGAAAAGAATACTTTTATTCTGCATCCCGGCGCTACTATTCGCAACATCGTGTAAAGACCTGGATGAATATGATAACTTGAATCCCAAAGCGGCAACTACTGTTCCGGCGGTAAGTTTGGTAGGCAATGCCCAGCGGGTATTGGCCAATACTATAAACACCCCCGACTATAACATAAACCCTTTCCGGTTTTATGTGCAGCACTGGGCAGCTACTACCTACCCCGATGAAAGCCAGTTTATTATTCAAACCAGGTCTATCAACCGCTTTTTCTGGGATCCTTTATACCGCGATGTATTAAGTGACCTGAATGAAGGAAAAAAAATTATTACAGAAGATGCTTTCAGCACCATTGCGGACCCAGCCACCAGAGAGAAAGTTAAAAATAACCAACTGGCATCTGTTGAAGTGCTGGAAGTTTATGCCTGGTCGGTACTGGTAAACACTTTTGGTGATATTCCTTATTCTGAAGCCCTGAATGCGGAAAATGTGCTACCAAAATTCGACGATGATGCAGCCATTTATAGTGACCTGGTTACCCGCCTGGATAAAGCAATTGGTATGTTTGATGTGTCTGCTGCCGGTTTAGGCACTGGTGATTTATACTACGCCGGTAAAGTAGAGAACTGGGTAAAATTTGCCAACTCGCTTAAGTTACGCCTGGCCTTAACGCTGGCCGACGTAGATGCAGCCAAAGCAAAAACAATGGCCGAGGCAGCAGCGCCCAAAGTATTTACTTCAAATGCTGATAATGCCAAAATAACTTACCTGTCTGCTTTGCCTAACCGCAACCAGCTTTACGAATCGTTGGTACAAAGCGGCCGGGCCGACTTTGTGGGTGCGAGCACTTTAATTGATAAAATGATTGCCACCGGCGACCCCAGATTAAATGAGTATTTTAAACCAGTAGGAACAACTTCTACTTTTAAAGGCGGAACCCCAGGCGCTCCAAACAGCTACGAAAACAGCTCAGCTCCGGGAACTATGCTGGAGAATCCTACGCTGCCGGGTATGTTGCTAACCTATTCTGAGGTTGAATTCCTGTTAGCAGAAGCCGTTGAAAGAGGATTTAACGTTGGCGGTACTGCTATTGCGCATTACAATGCCGGTGTTACGGCCTCTATTCTGGAGTGGGGCGGAACGGAAGCGGAAGCAACTGCTTATTTATTAAAACCTGGCGTAAATTATCTTACTGCTCCGGGTAATTATAAGCAGAAAATTGGTACGCAGAAATGGATAGCGCTGTATAATATGCCTACTCAAGCCTGGACTGAATGGAGAAGACTGGATGCGCCTAACCTGGAAAAACCAGCCGCTGCCATATCCGCTATTCCGCTTCGCTTACCATACCCCACTACCGAAGCTAACCTGAATACCACTAATTATGATGCGGCTGCCGCCGCTATTGGAGGTGATGTGGTTACTTCTAAAGTATTCTGGGATAAATTTTAGCCGCGTAGTTCCTGACCTAGGTACTATCCGGCTCTTTTCCGGGTAGTAAATACAAAATTTAAAAAGCGTTAACCGATATAACTGGTTAACGCTTTTATATTACTGCTAAACTTAAACTTCTGTTAATTTAAATCTTAATATATTAAGTTAAAAACAGTTAATAGTTTGCTTTCCGCAATGCCATAGCTCGCTATATTATTTTACAAAGCTAAATTTAGTAGGGTTTGGGTAATAAGCTGAATAAATATTACCAGAAAGAAGCAAAGGTCTAACCTTAAAATTTACAGCTACCCACCCCCTCAAACTTTTTCTCGTTCCGGATACGCTAATTGCCAATATATTAAAATATTTAAATTTTGATTACCTAAACGGACCAACGGCAAAAAAACGATAAATGTTTACAACTTATTCTTAAAATTTAGCAGTTCATTCGCAGTAATATACATTTCACCGCAACATATTATTTCTATTTGGATTAATTATATTAATTTTACTATAATATATCTACGGCTTTACATACATTAAATTCCTACAACCTTCTTTTTCCACTTAATTTTAATAAAATGAGAAAAATTCTATTCATAAGCCTTTTTCTGCTAACCGTGTTTTTGCAGGAAGCATTGGCACAGAACAGGACAATAACCGGAAGAGTAACCGATGCCAGCAACAATGAGGGCCTTCCGGGAGTAACGGTTTTAGTAAAGGGGACCCAAATAGGAGCAACCACTAATGTTACCGGCGATTACAGTATTTCTGTTCCGGCAGGAAGCACTGCTTTGGTATTTAGTTTTGTTGGCTACACAAGCGCAGAAAGAGCGATTGGTAATGCAACAACTATTAATTTAGCCATGCAGGTAGATGCAAAACAATTAGGCGAAGTAGTAGTAACCGCATTGGGTATTACCAGAGAAAAAAGAGATCTGGGATACGCAGCTACTTCTGTTACGGAAGAGGTGGTGACCCGGGCTAATCCGGTTAACGTGGCTACTGGCTTACAAGGTAAAGTAGCCGGTCTGAACGTTATGACCACCAACAGTGGTGTATTCGAGAATGTTCGGATAAATTTGCGCGGTATCCGTTCCATTACTGGTAACAACAACCCCCTGTTAGTAATTGATGGTGTTCAGTCTGATCTTAATTACTTATCGTCTATTAACCCGAACGACATTGAAAACGTGTCGGTTCTGAAAGGTGCTTCGGCGGCGGCTATTTACGGTCCGGATGCCAGAAATGGGGTTATTGTGGTTACAACTAAAAAAGGGGCTGCTAATGATAACCCGGTTGTTACGCTAAGCAATTCTACCCAATTTCAGCAAGTATCGTTCTTCCCTAAATTTCAGACGCAATTTGGCAGTGGCGGCTACGGCGTTTACACGGCTTATGAGAACTGGTCCTGGGGACCAGCTTTCGACGGTTCTGAAGTACCGATAGGCAAAGTGTTGCCCGATGGCACCACGCAAATGGTAAAGTATAGCCCAAGAAACGACCGGAAAGAATTCTTTAATACGGGGGTAGTGATGCAAAACGATGTATCCTTGGCTGCCAAAGACTTTTATATAAGCCTGCAGGATGCCAATATTAAAGGTGTTGTGCCCGATGATAAAAACCGTAGAACCGGCATTAGATTAAATACCGGCCGAGAATACGGCAAATTCAAAGTTGGTCTGAATACAAATTACATTCAGCAGAACTATAATGTTTACAATGCTGAGCTGCAGGATGAGCACTTCACAAAATTAAACACAGGTTCCAACGAGGGTTTAATGAACCTTATCTTTAACACGCCGGCTCATATTCCGCTTACCTCTTACAAAGACTTTCGGAACAACCCTTATGCCCAATTTAACAACTATTTTAACGATTACGGTTTAAACCCTTACTGGGCAATTGATAACTGGCGCCTGAATGGTAAAAGAGAGGATATACTCACCAACCTGGACTTAAACTTTAAAGCAACAGACTGGCTAAGTTTTACTTACCGGGCAGGTCTGATTGCCAGGTTTATCAACGAAAGGGGTACCTCAGCCGGTGAAACCCCAAATGAATATGGTTTAGGAAGATCATTCGATATTATAACCGGCTCAGTAGAAGAAAGATCTTACAGAAATACCCGTTTATCTTCTGAAGCATTTGCTAATTTTAATAAGCAAATAACCAAGGACATCAGAGTTACCGGTATTCTGGGTACTTACGTGCGGCAGGATGATGCTAGGGATACCGAAGTAGGGGCAGGTACTTTAGTTGTTCCGGAATTATTCAACATATCGAACTTAGCTGGGCAGCTATCCGGTACATCACCCCAATCCCGCGCCAGGTTATTCTCGGTATATGCGAGTGCCGGCTTTAACTACAAAGGCTGGGCAAATTTAGAACTAACCGGCCGGCAAGACAGAACTTCAGTATTAAATATGAATAATAATTCTTACTTCTACCCGGGGGTTAGTGCTTCGTTAGTAGTAAGTGACCTTGTTGGCATACTGAGAGACAACAGTACTGTTTCTTTTGTTAAGTTAAGAGGCTCCTGGAATAAAACAGCCAATGCTGATATTGCACCATACTCTTTAGCCGGAACCTTCAAGCAGATGTATGGCTTCCCTTACGGTAACCTGGCCGGCTTTACCGCTAACAATACCACTTACGATGCCAATTTAAATCCGGAGTTTATCCGGAGCGTTGAATTCGGGATCGAAACAGGGTTCCTGAACAACCGCCTGAGCGTGGAAGCAACCTATTATAACCAGGATAACACCGACCAGATTATTCCGATTAGAGTTTCTGAAGCTACTGGTTTTGGTTTTGCTAACGTTAACGCCGCTTCCTTCGTGAATAAAGGCGTTGAACTGGAAGCCCGCTTAACGCCTTTGGTAAACCTTGGCGGCGTTAATATTAACTTTAATGCGAATGCTACTTACAGCGATTCTGAAATTAAGAGCATTTTTGAAGATTTAGATCAGATAGCCATAGGTGGCTACACCATTGCCTCCAACTACGCTATTGTTGGCCAGCCTGCCTTTATTCTGCAAGCGAATGATTACCTGCGGGATGACCAGGGCAGAATTATTGTTGACAAATATTCTGGCTACCCCACAGAAGACCCTACCTTAAAACCTTTTGGACGAACACTCCCCAAATGGATTGTTGGCTTAAACCCATCTGTAAACTGGAAAGGTTTGAACCTGTCTGTATTGGCTGAATATAAAGGCGGCCACGTTGCTTACCACGGCATCGGGCCAGGTATGGCCTGGACCGGGGTTTCGGCCGCTACTGCCCGTAACAACCGGGAAAGATTTGTAATCCCTAATTCTGTTATCGAAAATGAAGATGGCAGCTTTACCCCGAATACCAATATAGCTATTACCAACCCTAACGATTTTTACATAGGTGTTTACAGAGATGTGTTCTCCAACTTTGTTACAAGTGCTGCCTCCTGGAGATTACGTGAAGTAGCATTAAGCTATACGCTACCGGCTAGTATTCTTGCCAGGCAGAAAGTAATCAAAGGTATTTCGGTGGCCGTTACTGGCAGAAACCTGGCTTTATGGTTGCCCAAAACAAATGAATTCAGCGATCCTGATTTCAGCAGTTTTGGTGCCGCCCAGCCTGGTGTATCCGCTTCAACCGCTTATTCTTCTAATACCTTTGGTATAACAAGTTCGCAAATAAACCCTCCGGTACGTATTTTCGGTGGCAACGTAACGCTTACTTTTTAATAGTACAAAATTTAAGTTTTATAAAAAATGAAGAAACACATATATGCTGTTTTTGCCCTGTTTATGCTTTTAACAGCAGCAGGTTGCCAAGACGATTTTTTTGATATTAATGATAACCCCAATGCGCCAACAGAAGAATCGATAACACCCCAGCTGTTACTACCGTTAACGTTGCATGTAACAGCCGCCAGAATGGCTACTGAATACGATTTTGTAGGCCACTGGATGGGATATTGGTCTCGTTCCGGATCTTATGGTACCAGCCTGCCCTTAGAAAACTATAATATTACTTCTTCTTACCAGGCAACCCAGTGGAATAATGCCTCTACATCTGATCAGATTAATTTAACAGGCTGGTACAATAACCTGGCTGATATTGACCTGATGGAGCGGAAAGCGGCTGCCTCTGGTCAGACGTTTTACCAGGGTATGGCTAAGGTTTTAAAGTCTATCGGCTTTATGTATCTGGTAGACCAGTATAACAATGTACCTTATTCCGAAGCATTTAATTTATCGGAACATATATTACCAGGTTACGACAAAGGCGAGGATATTTATGACAGCCTTTTAGTTGAATTGGATCAGGCAGCTACCCTTTTTGCTTCTGCCGATGTGTTAGCGAATCCGGGTATTGAGGACGCTGATATTATGTTTCACGGGGATGCCAAAATGTGGAGAAAACTGGCCAATACCCAGCGTTTAAAGCTACTAATTCATCAGTCGGAGGTAATTAGCCCAGCGGAAGTACAGGCCGTAATAACCAGAATTAATGCCGACGGCAGTGGTTTCCTGATGAGTGGCGAAACAGCTTCTGTACAACCGGGCTACAATCAATCTGCTGGTCAGCAAAACCCTTACTGGAATGCTTTTAAGCAAACGCCCCAAGGCGGTGTAGCCGATGACTTTAACCGGGCTAATAATTATATTTTAAATAAGCTAAGAAGTAATGGCGATATTCGTTACCAGTACTATTTTAGCCAGGCAAACACCCCAGTCGGTGGCAATTTATACTATGGTTATAATTTTGGTGAAATACTACCTAATAATGACCCTTATCAGGCTGTAAACTCCTCCAATGTAGCAGGTCCTGGCTTGGCTAAAAGCCCTTCGCAACCACAATGGCTTTTTACATCGGTGGAAAGCTTGTTCTTACAAGCGGAAGCGATTCAGAGAGGTTGGATACCCGGCAATCCAAAAGAAGCCTTCCAGAATGCAGTTAGAGAATCGTTTACATGGCTAGGTGTAACCAATGCAACAGCTACCGTCAATACTTACTTAGCCCAGGATAATCCGTTGGTTAACTACGATGCCGCAACCGATAAAGTAAGATTCATTGTTATGCAAAAATATTTGTCGTTAGTAGGCATTAATAACTTTGAAGCTTGGGTTGATTACCGGAGATTGGGTGTACCAACCGACCTGCCATTATCGTTAAATCCGGGTAGAGCTGGCCGAGGAGTACCTAAGCGCCTGGCGTATCCGCAAAGCGAGTATAGCTATAATGCGGCCAATGTAGAAGCACAAGGTGAAATTAACCCGCAAACGTCAGCTGTTTTTTGGGATAAATAATTTTATTAATTAAGAAGAAGAGATGAAATCATTAAATAAAATATTACCCCTAGCCTTCTTATGCCTGGGCTTAAGCGCGTGTTTAGACGAAGAAGATCCGCTAACCGGCAGAGATACGGAAGCATCACCAAACCTGATTGAGTTTTACTCCGAAGACCCGGCCGAGCATCCTTCCGCAGAACGTATTTACACGGAAGTTACTAAATCTTTTGAAATAGTCCCGGAAGCGAATTTTGATGTAGTAATAAGTTATTCCGGAAAAAATAATGCGCCAGAAGATATTGTTGTAGGTGTAAAAGTGGACGAAGCCGCACTAAAAGCTTTTAACAATAAGATAATAGCCGATGCAAGAGAAGCAGCCATGGCAGGCATTGAAGATCCGGACGAGGCGAAAGAAGCTGCCGATGATGCAGAAGCCCATGCAGATGTTTACGACATGATGCCTGCTAATCTGTATTCTGTACCAAGTGAGATAACCATAAAAAGAGGAGAAAGAAGAGCAACATTACCTATTACGGTAAAGCCTGCCCTTTTTGATTTTGCATTTAAATATGGGCTACCACTTACAATTACTACCGCCTCACAAGGAGTTATAAGTGGTAATTTTAGTACGGTAATTTATAGTATTGGCGCAAAAAACAAGTACGATGGTATTTATACTATACAAGCCGGAAGTAATATTACCAGAAATACCGCAACAGGCCCGGATCCGTCATTATCTGGTGACCCAGCCGGAGAAGATATAGCTTTAGTTACCCTTAGTGCTAATACGGTAAGTTTTGAGCCAGTTTGGGCTAATGGTACCTCAATAGGAGGTATTGATAATACTATTCTTCGGATAAATCCGGACAATACCGTTACGGTAACATCTTCAAATCCTAGCCTAAAAAATACGCCTGGTAAAGAAAATAAATATGACCCTGCAACCAAGACATTCACCATTAATATTGACTGGGGATCGGGAGCTGCCACCAGGGTTCTTAATTATGTAATGAAGTATAATAAATCGAGATAACTTA
>NZ_BJYS01000002.1 GCF_007991635.1 Adhaeribacter aerolatus
AGCCATCGTTCTGTTAGGGAAGAGCGTTTATGAGATTTGGTACAAATAGTTGCGAATGAAACTTCTGTAAAATCCTAAACAAAAAAACTCACCTTAGTACAAGCCAAGATGAGTTTTTATTAAAACAGGTAAGTAATATTATTTTTTAATCAAGCGTAATGTTTGGGTTTCAGCGGCACCAGTTAAACGCAGGAAGTAAATGCCAGATTGCTCGTTAGATAAATCGAAAGAAATTTCTTTATTTAAAACCGGTAATTTTTTAACTAACCGGCCGGTTGCATCCAGTACCACGGCTTCGGTTACACTAGTAACGCCTTGTACCGTAAACGGACCGGTACCAGGGTTAGGATAAACCACTACGCTAGCTAATGGAGCGGTGCCGTTAAAGCTAATTACTTTAGCGTAAGTAAAAGTACCGTCAAAATCGGTTTGTTTTAAGCGGTAATAAGTAGTTTGGTCAGGGGCGTTCCGGTGCAGGTAGCTGTAGTTTTGTAATTGGTTGGTGTTGCCAATGCCTTTTACTTTGGTTACTTCGGTGAATTTTTTACCGTCAACGCTCATTTCTACCGTGAAAAAGTCGTTGTTTTTTTCCATGGCAGTTTGCCACTTTAGTTCTACTTCGCCTTTTACCCGCGCGCCTTTAAAGCTTACCAGCTCTACCGGTAAGGTAGTTAACCGTTGGTGGTCGTAGTTAAACACGCCAAATACCCGGAAAGAACTTAAGTTATCCAGACTAACTTGCAGCAGAGTAGTGTTTTTTGAGTCTAAGGTAGCACTGCCGGTAGTAGGAGCCGCCCAGTTTTCGGTATATTGGGCCATTACAGCTTTTTTAGGGTCAAAAGAAGGGGCCCAATCATTAGCTGTATTACCTGACGAGAACTGAAGCGTAACGTGGGCGATAGAACCACCTTTAACGGCTTCTTCAATTACCCAAGTGCGGCTTACGCCATCTTCTACAGCCGGGTCGATGCCATTATTATCGGCATCGTACAGTACAAACAAACCGCCTTTTACCCGTACTTTAAATATATCGGTAGTGCCGGTAGCTTTTTGCTTTATTTTAACTGGGTTGTAGGAGTGATTTCCCACCGGGAAAAATACTTCAGCCTCATCGTTAGCCACGGTCATTTGCAGGGTACCTAAACCATTGGTAACCACATAACCTGCTTGTCCCGAAACAATTCTACCTGTTGAACCAATCAGCAGATTTGAATTGCCCAGTACCAGTTTATTCGAGTTAGTTAAATCCAATGTGCCATTTACAGTCAGGTTGGTTTCTAAGCTTACTGTATTATCGGTTTTTAAAACAGTTAAGTTATTAAATACAGGAGCCGCATTACCGGTAGTACTAATTACCTGGGAGGCACTGCCAATTAAAGCGGCGGTATAAATATTTATCGGGCTATTTCCTGCAGTTAAAATATTGCCAGCAATAGCAATGATGCCACCATTTATTGAGCCGTTATTTAAGGTAGCGTTGCCATTTACCGTTAAGGTAGCAGTACCAAGCTCTAAAGTTTCGGTATTCAGGGTTAAGTTCTTGATGCTGGTGTTAGCCGATAATACCGGTGGGAAAGGCGCAGTATTTATCGTAATATTATCGGAAGCGCCTGGTACCAGGTTGGGGGTCCAGTTAGCGGCGTCAAACCAATCCACGCTTTTGCTGCCGTTCCAGGTGTAATTGCCGTGTACCCGCAGGGTTTTGGTAGTAGATACCGTACAACCGCCATCTTTAACGGTTAAGGTAATTTCTTTCTCGCCCGGTGTGCTGAAGTTTACCACATGATTTAAAGGCTGATTGCTAATAACCGCTAAATCCGTAGCCTGTTTGCTGGTCCATTGGAAAATTGCTCCGGTAGAAGCGGAGCCGGTAAAGGTTAAAGAAGTATTTTCGCCGGCAAATACCTCTGTGGGCATGGTAAAGGAAGCAGCCGGAATAACAATGTCCGTTCTGGTTACGGCACTGGCACTGGCTGTTGCCGGATCAGCCGAGTTAACCCCAAAAGCAACCCGGTAAGCTTGCTTATCAGAAAGATTTGAAATGGTTAGGATACTGGTAGTAATTACGGGCTTGGTTCCGGCAGAAGAAGTTACCACGTTGTTATTAACATTAACCCAGATTCCGTTAGATAATGTTTGCCATTGCGCTACTAAATTTTGCTTTTGATGTTCTGCCGATGCTGTTAACTTAATAGAGGAGACTCCATTGCAAACAACTGTTTGAGCCGGTAAGGAGTTTGTTATGTCTTGGGCCTTCGATTCTGTAAGGGTTGCCAGGAAAAGCACAAAGCAGGTAAGCATGGCTACGATGGCAATGCGGGAAAAACTGCCGTTTAAATTTTGGTTTGGTAAAAGTGTAATCATATTAGGGTTATAAATGGTATAGGTCGGTGCTTAGGTTAATTCTATTAAAGAATTTAGCTGGTTAGGTCGGTAGGTGCTGGGTTTAATAAGTACAAAGCGGTTGTATCAGATTTATTAATAATATAATCTGGATATATCTTCATCGGGGTACCGGAGGTACTTGTTTTTTGAGCTAAAAGTTAATATTTCTTTCATTTTACAAAGATTATCTTTTCTGTTTTCTAAAACTATTCTAAAAGAATGCCAAAAAAGGTATATCCGTGTAAAATTAAGAAATTGACCGTTTTTGCCATTATTTTGCACTAAAATATAGCAATTATTTTCCGGATAGTAGAAGAATTATCCAGTATTTAGAAAAAGTGGGATAATATGCTATTTAAATTATTTTTAGTTAAAAAGCTGAATAAATTATTGAACTAGAAAGTTTATTAATTGACTTATTTAGGTAGGATCTTACTCAGGAAATATTAGTTTAATCAGGACTAATGCTACTCTTTCAGGTGAAAGAAGAAGTTAATTGAAAACTCACCTGACATATAGCATCAGAAAGGAAGATTTTAAATGAAGTTAGAAAAAATTAAGTAATATAACGATAGACGAGCTGCTACGCTCCTTAAGGATGAATTGATGGGTAAGGTTTTAAGTAACTTAAGAAAATAGAGAGATACATCTGCTTTAACGTATCTCTCTATTTTTTAAAGTAGCCGGAACCGGTTATTTCTTTATCAGGCGCAGGGTCTTGGTCTGGGTTGGGCTGGTTAGGCGCAAGAAATAAACACCTGGTTTCTGATCTGCCAAGTTTAAGTTCAGGCCAATCTCATTATTCAGGCTGGCTGCTGCTTTCAATACAATGCGGCCGGTGGCGTCTACTACTAAAGCCTCGGTTACATTGGCTATGCCCTGTATGGTATATTGGCCAGTGCTGGGGTTAGGGTAAGCTGCCAATACTCCTGTGTTCGAGGTACCACTTACTACTACTATGTTAGAGTAAGTAAAAGCACCGTCTAAATCGGTTTGTTTCAGGCGGTAATAAGTAACCTTGGCCGGAGCATTCCGGTGCAGATAACTGTAGTGTTTTAGTTGATTGCTGTTGCCGGCTCCTTTTACTCTGGCTACTTCACTAAAATTCTTGCCATCGGCGCTTTGTTCCAGCGTAAAGTAGTCGTTGTCTTTCTCCATAGCCGTTTGCCACACTAATTCTACCTCTCCTTTTACGCGGCGGCCTTTAAAGCTTACAAGTTCTACCGGCAGTGGGTTGTTACGACCCCCATTACCAACACCAAATACACCTAAAGCTGAAACGGAGCCGGTTATCTGGGGACCATTAGTGTTTGAATAAACCGAATTAGTTACATCCAACCAATCAGCAGCAGTAAAGTAATTTAACAAGCTCTGTTCAGGAATAAAGAATGGAGTTTGGGCAGCTTGTGTCCATTGCAGGCCAAGACTAATATTTGAGCCTCCGTCTATTGCTTCTTCAACAATCCACGAGCGGCCTACTACATTTTGCGTTACTTTGTCACCATCTGGCAGGTAAGTGCTAGGATTATAGTTCTCGTAATAGCCATCTAGCACCCGAACGCTTAATAAATCGGAAGTGCCGTTCTGAACAACATTAGCTGGTGTATAGGACGGAAGGTTGTTAAAAGAATTATTTACCGTTGAGCCGACCGGGAATAAGGCAGTGCCGCCATTTGGAACAAACCGTTGTAAGGAGCCAGTGCCCGTGGTTACTACAAAGCCTTGGTTACGGGTAATTGATCCGGAAGTGCTGTTGCCATCACCCACTACTAAATCAAACTCATTTAGATAAATATGGGCAGAATTCAGGTTTAAGCTGGCTATAGCGGAAGAACTACCAAAGAGATATTTGTCTGCAGAACCGGCAACTTCTAAATTATAATAATCTGCCTCCGAAATATATTGCTTTACATTGCCGCCATACACTACAGTAGAGTTGTTTTTAACTACATCCAGATCTATGGCAGGTGTCTGAATGCCATTGGCATCGTAGTTATTGCTGTTGTTAACAAGCAGCGTAGATTGGCTTTCCAGATCCAGGGTGGCTGTAAAAATCGCAGATGGAGCAACAGTTAAACGGAAGTCTGCACTGCCATCACCTAAAATTACTTTGGAGCCGGTTCCACTTACTAGCCATTGGTTTGGAAGTACAGGATCTTGCGTTCTGGGTTGCCCATTGCCTTTTTTATTAGGCACATCAATGTAGAATAACTGGAAATCATCGGTGAAGTTTTTAGGGGACGTGCCGCTTCCATCTTTATTTGTTTTCCAATTCTCTGGTAAGGTCAGGTCATCCTTAGAATTGCCATTACCACCTACGTAGTGGTAAATTCTTGCAGCATTACTGCCGGGGTTTGCCGTTATAGAAACATTATCTATACCAATAGCATTGTAACCAAACTTTTTGGTACTCATGGCATCTTCAAACCGAATCAGGATTTCCTGGCCAACTGCTAAAGTAAAGCCGGTTAAATTTAAAGAAACACTTTTCCGGTCACCGGGTTTATAGCCGGGCCGGCCTTTAGACGGAGGCTTAATAGCGCTGGCTACTGTCCAACCGGTGGTACTATGTAATGCATTGTTGTCGATAAGGGTTTGTACATCGCTAGTGGTGCCAGCCAGGAAAGAAACGCCGAAACGGTCGTTAGAACCTGGGTTGTTCCAATACTGTACCAGGTCGAAAGTAACATTAAGCTCGTTTACAGGACTACCCGTTTGGTTAACTAACCGCAGTACATAAACGTGCTTACCGGTGGCAACAGAAGAGATGCTGCCTAAACTACGATCAGTAGAGGAGCCATCACCCAAACTAAAAAGTGCCGGATTAGGGTTACTACCGTTATTAGGGGTAATTACTCCTGGCACTTTGGAATCTTGCTGTACATACCAGCCTGGTAGTGTTACGCCGTTCTCCCAAACAGTGTTAACGGAATTTGTTAAGGTCTTAAAATCCTGGGTATAAGTTGGGGTGCCCACCTGCGTCATGGGAATTTGTGCTGCGGCGGAAAGCGGCAGTAGCCAGGCCAGGACACCTACAAAAAAGAATTGGTTAAAGTTAGAAGAGTTATTCTTCAGAAATCTGGAAAGGGAGTAAAGTAGTTTCATTTAAATAATATAAATTGTAACATAGAAATTATTAAATCCAACAAAATGCCAAAATTATAAAAGTGTATAGTAGACTTTAAAACCTATTTTTTTGGATATTCACAATTATAATTTTTCTCAAATATAGATATAAATTCCATTCTTAGGAATAATTTAAATATAGTTTAATAAAAATATAAAATATTTCTACAATCTAATAATGGATGATATTATAAAATTATAAAATTAAATTTTGCCAGTATGGTCGTATAAATATAATATGTAACTATTTATATATTTGTAAATCTCGTAAACAGAGGTTAAAATCGGATATGTGCTAGTTGAACAAGCCGTAGAGTTGCCGAATATTTTTGCCAAACAGATTGGTGTATGTTGTTGAAAAATAGGGTTTTGCGCAGAAATTTAGTGCCGGGCTACTTCTGAATGCTAAAAGTTAACTGGAATCAGGTAAGATGAATCAGATAAAGTGGTTCTTTGGCCAAATGGAATTAAAGAAGCTGGTTTTGGAGTGAAATAAATTTTAAAATAAATTATTGCCAGAAATAAATGAGGGTAAGTCAGGAAAAATAAAGGACCGCCTAACCAAAAATTCTGCGCTTAATATTTAACCGTACTGAAGTTTTCATTTAAAACTTTGATAAAAATAAAATTTAAAGCGGTAGGGCTGCCGGTTGTTACTTTAAAAAGGCTGATTAGGTAAAGGGTTCGAGGTGAAAACAAGGGTAAATACAATTAAAGCAGTAAGCTGATTATTAGCTACTAAGAGAATGAGGGTGTAATTAATGAACTAATCGGGCAGCATATACTACTGGTATAGATCAGCGTTCGGTCAGGCAAAAAAAATCCCTTTCCAGATTTTGGAAAGGGATATCCCATTCGTTTAAAAGGTGTTTTAATAGTTAATCTGTAGTTCCTGGTCTTGCACCATCTTGTAAATGGTAGATTTGCCGATGTCCAGCTTTTTGGCGGTGGCTAAAATATTGCCTTTGTTTTTGTTCAGGAAATGCTGAATAATACGCTTGGTGTAATCTTTTAAGGTAAGTTCCTGCACCAGTAAGTTTTCGATGGAGTCGGAAGCGTTCAGGGTAATGTCGCTCTTCTGAATGGTGTCACTATCCGACATAACAATTGCCAGTTCAACAACCGCTCTTAACTCGCGAATATTGCCCGGGAACGGGTAAGACAATAATAATTGCTGGGCATCGGGCGAAAGCGTCTTCCGCTGGTACTGATTGTCGGCACAGAAAGAGTTGATGAAATGCTTCGCCAGCAAAATGACATCTTTGCCGCGTTCACGCAACGGAGCCAAAGCAATTGGCAAACCAAGCAGGCGGTAATACAAGTCTTCGCGGAAAGTGCCTTTTTTAACTTCTTCCATTAAGTTTTTGTGGGTGGCTACCACAATGCGCACATCCACCGGAATTGTACCCGAGCCACCCAGGCGGGTAATTTCTTTTTCTTGCAGCACCCGCAGCAGTTTTGCCTGTAGGTCAATATCGAGTTCGGCAATTTCATCTAAGAAAAGTGTGCCTTGGTGGGCTTCTTCAAATTTACCAATCCGGCGGGCCAGGGCACCGGTAAAAGTGCCTTTTTCGTGCCCGAAAAGTTCGCTCTCGAGCAATTGCTTGGGAATGGCCGCTACGTTAACCACCACGTACGGCTTTTGGCGGCGTACACTAAAGTTATGGATAGCTTTGGCCACCAGTTCTTTGCCTGTGCCGGTTTCGCCAGTAATAGACACGGTAATATTGGTTTTGGCCGCTTTCTCAATAAGCGTATAAATACGTTTAATGGCGTCGCTTTCGCCAATCAACGATTTGCTCAGGTCCTGCGTAAGGTTGGCTTCAGATTTTTGAGTGGGCTTTTTACGAATGTTTATAATCGAATTCCAGAGTTTTTCTTTCGTAGTGCTGTTTTTAACAATATAATCCGAGGCGCCCATTTTCAACAGGTCTACGGCCAGTTGCACATCTTCCTGCTCCGAAATAAAAATTACCTGGATAGCCGAATTATGGTTTTTAATGGTTTGCAGCAAAGGAACAGCTTTCTTGTCGGGCAAGGCATAATCAATAACCACTACCGCGGGTTCTTCGGATAGGGATGATAGGCAAGCCTGGGTAGAAAGCATTTTTTTTATCCGGTAATCCGGATTGAGTGATAATTGATGCTCCAGCAAATTACTATATCGGACATCATTGGACACAATAAAAATCTTAAATGCTTGGTTCATGAGTAAAGTTTTATCATCCGTTATTTTTTCGGTGTTTGCCAAATCAAGCGAAAACACAATTTTTGTGCAGCTAAAGTATGAATAAAAAAATTAAACAAAAAAGATATGTCTCCATATTTTAGAAAAATATTCTATAAAAAAGATTATCTGATTTATGTTTAATATTTTAATTGAATAATATAGATTGGTTAATAAAATAAAGTCGCTAATTAAGGTTTTAAGCGGTTTTAATAAAGGTTTTAACTGTGTATATACTTTAGCTGCCAGAAATAAAAATCCTGAATAAGCGATAATGGTAAGTGTAAATACAATTTTTAACTACTATTAAGGTGTTTTTAAAGTATAAATATTCTTATTAATATTATGTGTAATAATGATTGAGTTGTACTCGTATGTATAAGAAATATTCCATTATAAAGACTCCTGATTAAAAAATACGTAGATAGATAAAATATAAAATATATTAAAACTAAGATCTATTGGAACGTATAAAATATCCTCCTTTAAATATTTTATAATAATTATAGAAACGCATTTACCAGTTTTTGTTGGCTAGTGTAATATTTAATTAAAAGAATAGGGAATAAAATTCAGAAAAAGTAGAAATTTGATAAAACTACTTATTTGTTTTTACGTATTTTACGGCTATATGTAAAAAATACTTAGGTATAATTGCTTTCGGATGGGAAGGTAAATAATTTTAATTTTTAGGAGATTATGCAGGGTACGGATATGAAAGAGATGGAAGTTGGTTATTTGTATTACAGCCTTTATTCTTACAGAAGAAAGATTGAGGCCGATATTAAAAAATTGATTCGTTCTAAAAACGAGATGCCACCAGGCTTAGCGCCTGATTTGCAGGATTCGAACGAAAAGCTTTATAAGCTAACCAATAAGTTGCGTAATATAAGCATGATAATTTCCAAGCTTATATCACTTAACAAGGTTTATAAATAAGGAAGAATTATAGTATTAGTTCAAACGCACGTCTTTGCCAGGTAAGTCAGAAGCGTGAGTTTTAATTTACCCGCTATTTCCGATCACAGTGTCCATATCCGGACAGTTTTATAAAGTCTAGTTTTGTATAAGCTATTGTGTTTCAATAATTTATATCTGGCATGTTCCTTGGCTAAGTAAAGCAACACTATTTAAGTTGTTGCTCCCATGGATCGCGAATTATCTGAGGCTAAAATAAAGCAGAATAAACGGAAAGCTTACGGCAAAATAGGCTTGGTAGCGCTAGTTGTGCTGCTGGCCATTATGGGCTTGCGCCTGGTTCTAAAACCCACCGTTAGCAAAGCAACCATTAATACGGCTATTGCTACGCTTGGCCCCATCGAAGCAACCATCACCGCTTCTGGCGTAATTGTACCTGAAACCGAAGAAATTATCTCCAGCCCCATTCCGGCCCGCATCCAGAAAGTACTGCGCCAGTCCGGCGAAAAAATTAAGACCGGTGAATCGGTATTACAACTCGATAAAGAATCTACCCTTACCTCCTTCAATAAACTCAAAGACGAGCAGCAGTTAAAACAAAACAAAGCTTCTAAACTGCGCATCGAACTCCAGCGCGACCTGAACGATTTGCAGGCGCAGTATAATATTAAGAAAATGCGGGTAAAAAGCCTGGAGTCGGTGGTGGCCGATGAACGGTATTTATTAAAAATTGGCGGTGGTACCCCCGAAAATACCCGCCAGGCCGAACTGAACCTGCAGGTGGCCCAACTGGAACTAAAACTGCTGCAGGACCAGATTCAGAACAAAAAAGTAGCCATGCAGGCCGATCTGAAAGAATTAGGCTTTGAAATGGACATGCAGGCCCGCGATATTGAGGAACTGCAGCGAACCATTAACCAGGCCGAAGTAACCGCCAACAGAAACGGCGTAGTAACCTGGGTTAATACCGAAATTGGGGCTGCCGTAAACAAAGGCGATATAGTAGCCCGTGTAGCCGACCTTAACAGCTTTAAAGTAAAAGCCAGCATTGCCGATGCGTACGCCGACCAGTTGCGGCCCGGTGGTCCTGTGATTGTGCGGGTAAACGACACCGACCTGCGCGGCACCATCAGCACCATTGAGCCGGCCGTAGCCAACGGTATTGTTACCTTCTTTGTACAACTGGATTATAAGAACCACGCTTTATTGCGGCCCAGCCTGCGCGTAGAAGTATATGCCATTACTTCTTTTAAAGATAAAGTAGTGCGGGTTAAAAACGGGCCTTTTTACAATGGCGCCCACGACCAGGCCGTATTTGTGGTGCAGGGCGATAAAGCGGTGCGCCGCACAGTGCAGATTGGCGAAAGCAACTTCGATTTTGTAGAACTGAAAGATAAGATAGCCCCCGGCGAAGAAGTAATCGTGTCGGATATGAAAGAGTACAGCCACCTTTCGGAAATCAATCTGAAAAATTAAAACAGGACAAAAGATACACCTATGAAAAAGATATACCTTTTCTACCTGTTGGGGCTGGTAATGCAGGCAAGTTTGGCGCAAAGTCCTGCGCCTGCCCGGCGACTTACTTTAAATGAGGTAATCTCTTTGGCTTTACGGGAATCTATATGGGCGAAACAGGCTGCGGCAAATAAAGAAAATAATTACTGGCAGTTCCGTACTTATAAAGCTGGTTACAAACCTCAATTGGCGCTCGATGGCACTTTGCCCGATTTCAGCCGCACCATTAGCCCGGTTATTCAGCCCGACGGTACCACGGCTTTCCGGCAAGTAGCTATTAATAATTCGGCTTTGAACCTGAGTCTGAGCCAGGGCATTGGGCTTACCGGCGGCGAAGTTTTTGTGCGTTCGCAGGTGCAGCGGTTCGATGATTTTGACCGGAACCAGAAGAGCTACAACAGCAACCCCGCCATTATTGGTATTTCGCAGCCCTTGTTCGGGTACAATGCCCTGGCCTGGAACAAAAAAATTGAGCCGCTGCGCTACGAAGAATCGCTGAAAAAATATATCGAAGACCGGGAAGTTATTTCGCTAACCGCTACTGAACGATTTTTTGATTTATTGCTGCAACAGGTAAACGCCGAAATTGCGCAGAAAAACCTGGAGAACAACGAGGCTATTTATAAGATTGCTGAAGAAAAATTCCGGTTGGGTAAAGTATCGCGCAACGATTTGCTGCAACTGCAACTGAGTTTAATGAATGCCAAAGTAGCCCAGGCGCAGGCCAGCTTAGATGCCCGTAACGCTAGTCTGAAACTGCGCACCTATATCGGTTACACCGGCGACGAACTGCTGGAACTGGAAAACCCCGCGAATGTACCGGCTTTAATCATAGACGAGGAATTAGCGTTGGCCGAAGCCCGTAAAAACCGCAAAGAAGCGATTAGTTTTAAGCGTAAAATATTACAAGCCGAGCAGGAGGTAGCCTACGCCAAAGGTAAAAGCGGCCTCAACGCCAATTTATTTGCCACTTACGGTTTAACCAACCAGGCCGAATCTTTTACCGACAGCTACTTGCGCCCCATAGACCAGCAGCGGGTGCGGATAGGGTTCGATATTCCGATTATGGATTGGGGCAAGCAGCGTGCAACAATTAAAACGGCCGAGATAAATCAGCAACTGGCGCAATATACAGTAGAACAGGATGCCGCCACTTTTGAGCAAGCCGTAACCACCCAGGTAAACCAATTTCAGATGCTGCGCGAGCGCTTAAGCCTGAGCGCCCAAGCCGACCAGATAGCCCAGGAACGGTACGAAATAACCAAAGCCACTTACTTAATAGGTAAAATCAGTATTACCGACCTGAATATTGCCGCTATGGAAAAAGACCAGGCCAAACGCGCTTATGTTTCTTCTTTACGCGATTTCTGGACGGCCTATTACAACTTAAGAACACTTACTTTATACGATTTCGAAAAAAATAAACCCATCACTTTAGATTAGTTAAAATAACGCTATGAATAATTATGCCCTAAACCCCCTAACCACCAGCAGCGCCGCTGTAGACACTCCCCCGCATCACCCAAAAACGGTGATTAAACTAACCGATATTGAAAAGGTGTACCAAACCAAAACCATCGAAACCGTAGCCCTGCACAATATAAATATTGCCATTCGCAAAGGTGAGTTTGTATCGATTATGGGTCCTTCGGGTTGTGGCAAAAGTACGCTCTTAAATATTATGGGCTTGCTGGATGAACCCAGTAGTGGTACCATAGAAATTGATGGCGCCTCCGTTAAGTCTTACTCCGATAAAGTACTGGCCCGTCTCCGCAACGAGAAAATTGGTTTTGTTTTCCAGAGCTATCACCTCATCAACGATTTATCGGTAACCGATAATGTAGAATTGCCTTTGCTTTACCGCAGTATGGCGGGTAGCGAGCGGCGCAAACGAGCTTTAGCCGCGCTCGAAAAAGTTGGCTTAAGCGCCCGCACCAAACATTTCCCCAACCAGCTTTCCGGCGGGCAGCGGCAACGGGTAGCTATTGCGCGGGCTTTGGCCGGTCAGCCCGAAATAATTCTGGCCGATGAACCTACCGGTAATCTCGACAGCGTGATGGGCAACGAAATTATGGATATTCTGCTGCGACTCAACGAAGAAGAGCAAACCACCATTGTAATGGTAACCCACGACGAATTAATGGCCAAAAAGACCGAACGCCTCATCCGCCTATTCGACGGCAGCCAGGTTTCTTAATCGTTATTCGTTGCTCATTAATCGTTGTTCGGGCAAAAACTTTCCTAAAGAACCAATGGACAGTTTCCAGGAAATAATTATCAGAAAACATTAAGGTAATTGCCTGAATAACAGGTTGAACTAACCAATAATTGTAATCGGGGGAAGCTCCCCGCCTAAGTTTAGGAGGGGTCGGGGGTGGTTGTTTTTAAATTATTCAAATAGTCCATAACACTAATAATCTAACACCTAAAATCTTAAAACTATGAAAAGCTTAATTTTAATATTCCTGTTAATTCCATTCATGTCGGTTATGGCAATGGCGCAGGCAAGCGCACCTAAAGCAGATAATCAGCCCAACCAGCAGAAAGAAGTAACGGTTGCCGCTGAAATCCTGAACAAATACGCGGGCGTGTACCGGCTGGACGAAAATTTCCAGGTAACCATTTCGGTAGAAAATAATAAGCTGTACGCCTTGGCGCCCGGCGACCAGGAAAAAACAGAATTTACCGCTACCAGCGCAACCAAATTTTATATGAAAGGCTCCGGCGCCGAGATAGAGTTTGTAGAAGAAAATGGCCAACGTTTTCTGCTCGTGAAAATGCAGCAAGTGATGAAACTTACTAAAATCAGTTAAGTCCAGCCAGCACTAAGCAGCTAATCGCTAAAAACTAATAGCTAACAACTAAAAAAATGCTACAGAATTACCTAAAAATAGCCTGGAAAGTATTGCTTCGGCGGAAGTTCTTTACTTTCATCAGCTTGTTCGGAATCAGCTTTACGCTCATGATTCTGATGGTGGCTACAGCTATGATCGACCACGTAACTGGTCCGGCTACCCCCGAGAAACGCCTCGACCGCATGCTCTTCGTTAATTTTATTAAAATGACCGGCAAAAGCGGTAACATGAATACTTTCCCCAGTTACTATTACATGAACCATTATGTGAAGCGGTTAAAAACCCCGGAGAAAATTTCGGTAACCACTACTTTTAGAGGCGTAAACAGTTACGTAAACAACAAAAGACTGTCATTGGATTTAAAGTTTACCGACGCCAATTTCTGGGAAGTGCTGGATTTTAATTTCCTGGAAGGCCAGGCATTTAACCAGCAGGACCAGAAAAATGCGAACCGGGTAGCCGTCATTACCGATCATGCCCGCGACCAATATTTTGGACCGAACGTAAGTGCGGTGGGTAAATATATGGTAGCCGACGGTATTCGTTACCGCGTTACCGGGGTGGTAGAAGATGTGTCGTATTCCCGGTTTAACTCTTACGCCAATATTTGGGTACCGCTTTCCACCGCTCCTTATAATAAAAACGATACCGGTTTAACCGGCAGTTACATGGCAATTATATTAGCCGCTTCCAAGGCCGATATTCCGAAAATAAAAGAAGAATATCAGGGCATTGTAAAACAAGTAAAATTGCCCAACCCCAAAGAGTTCAATAAATTTTATAGCCACACCGAAAGCATTCTGGAAGGTACCATTGTGCGGCAATTATTAGGCGACGGCGAAAATTCCGGGATGGGTAAATTCATCGCCATTATTTCGATAGTGGTATTTTTATTCATGCTGATGCCCACCATTAACCTGGTAAATATTAACGTGAGCCGGATTATGGAACGATCTTCCGAGATTGGGGTGCGCAAGGCTTTCGGGGCTTCTTCCAATACCCTCATCGGTCAGTTCCTGGTCGAGAATATTTTCTTAACCCTCATTGGTGGCCTTATTGGCTTTCTACTTTCAGCACTGGTCCTGGAGATAATTGCCAATAGCGGTTTAATTCCTTACGCTCAGTTGGGTCTGAATATTCGTGTTTTTGGTATTGGCCTGGGTTTAAGTTTAATATTCGGGTTTATTTCCGGGGTTTACCCGGCCTATAAAATGTCTAAATTACAAGCCGTGCAGGCGCTGAAAGGAGGCCAAGTATGATACGCCATTTGTTTACCTTAATCTGGAACCGGAAGAAGAGCAACTTCCTGATGATTACCGAAATATTCTTTTCTTTTATTGTGCTGTTTGGCGTATTGAGCCTGGCCTTTTTTTACCTCGATAACTACCGGAAGCCACTTGGTTTTGAGTACGATAGAGTTTGGGTCATGAACATGCGCTGGAACCAGGAGAAGCCCGAAGAAGTCCGGAACATTCAATACCGCTTAAAACAGCAGCTTAAATCAAACCCCGAAGTAGCGCAGGTTGCGCTTGCTGCCTCCAATATTCCGTATACCATGAACACGAGTAACACCGGCTTTACCTACAATAACCGGTTTACCATGGCCGATTGGTTTACGGTAGATAAGGAGTTTGCCGAGGTAATGCAAATGGACATTTCTGCGGGTCGCTGGTTTACTACCGAAGATAATGCCGCCGGCACCAAAGCCATTGTTATTAATCAAGCCTTGCGCGACCAAATATTTCCAGATGAAAATCCGATAGGTAAAGTTGTCCGGGAGAAAGACAATCCGGACCGGAAAATAGTTGGTGTGGTCGAAATATTCCGGCAGAAAGGCGAATATTCGTCCGATAAACCTGCTTATTTCGAATACCTGAATACCGATTATGCCAGCAATGGCACCGCCGGCGGAACCCTGGATAACCTCATGATTCGGGTAAAGCCGGGCGTTACGCGGGCTTTCGAAGAAAAGCTCATGAAACAAGCCTCGCAAATTGCCCAGGGCTGGACCATCGAAATAAAAACTATGAACGAAATGCGGGCTTCCGATAATAAAATAACTTTAATCCCGCTCGTTATTTTCTCCGTGGTTTGTGGCTTCCTGATTCTGAATGTGGCGTTGGGCTTATTTGGCGTGCTGTGGTACAATATTAACCGCCGCATTTCCGAAATAGGTTTGCGCCGGGCGGTTGGCGCCGCCTCCGGTCAGGTTTACCGGCAATTTATCGGGGAAGTACTGGTACTAGCTACTTTTGGTATTATCATCGGCATTATTATAGCCTTGCAATTCCCGTTATTACAAGTGTTTGGCGTACAAACCGGTGTTTACGTAGCGGCTATTTTGGGTTCGGTACTGGTTATTTACCTCTTAGCTGCCGGTTGTGCCGCTTACCCCAGCCGCCAGGCCGCTGCCATTCAGCCCGCAACTGCCTTGCATGATGAGTAGGAAATTAGTTGTTGAATGGCTGAATTGTTAGTGGTTGTTCTACCACCACTGGCCCCTCCTAAAATAGGAGGGGAGCTCTTGCAACGCATTATTACCGCTAACTTACCATGGATAGAGCTTTTCAAATTCAAGTTATTCTAATGAAAACAGAAGGCAGCAGCTACGAAGCAAGCTTCATCAGTTCGGGCGATGAGGGCCTTTCAGATTTCCGGTGCGCAGCATTCCGACGTAGGAGGAAAGGGAAGATGAGCAGCCCGAATGACCAAACGGGGCCGCGCGGCCTTGAGCAAACTTAGGAATTAACTAACTGTTAGCACCTGAACATTGAAAGATGTAATCTTTCAAAAGGTAAACTCCTAAAGAATTGATAGCCTTTGTATAACCTAAATAGCTACAATATTCTTCAATAAGCAGTATTTTTGTTAGTTAAAGCTGCTGATTCACTGATACAAATTTTTTATATTTATTAGCATCTTAATTACCTCATGATTCTCATAATCGACGATGATATTGCCGTACGTACCTCGCTCAGTTTGCTGCTGAAGCAAGCCGGCTATAAAACGGCCAATGCCGTTAACGCCCGCGAAGCGCTGAAAACAGCGAAAGAGGAGGCGCATTTACTGGAGGCGGTCATCATGGATATGAACTTCTCGCTGGATACCTCGGGGCAGGATGGTTTGGATTTATTGCAGCAACTGAAAAAGCTGATTCCGCAGGTACCGGTAATATTAATAACCGGCTGGGGCACCATTGCCCTCGCCGTAGAAGGTATTAAAGCCGGCGCCTTCGATTTTATTACCAAACCCTGGAGCAACGAATATTTATTGCAGCAGGTAGAAACCGCCCTGAAACTCGGGGGCCAGGAACAAACTTCTGATAGCATTAGCCTAAGCCGGAAGCAACTCGACAAGCAATATAATTTCAGCAAAATAGTGGGCGAAGACCCCGCTTTCCTGGCTATTCTGCGCAACATTGGGCAAATAAGTGCTACCGATGCTTCCGTGCTGATTGAAGGCGAAAGCGGTACCGGAAAAGAATTAATTGCCGAAGCCATTCACCTGAACAGCCTGCGCAAAAATCAGCCCTTTGTAAAAGTAAACCTGGGTGGTATTTCGCAAAGTTTGTTCGAAAGTGAAATGTTTGGCCACAAGCGGGGCGCTTTTACCGATGCCAAAGGCGACCGGGTGGGCCGTTTTGAAATGGCGAACAAAGGCAGTATTTTTCTGGACGAAATAGGTGAACTGGATATGAACAGCCAGGTAAAATTATTGCGCGTATTGCAGGATCGCACTTACGAAGTACTCGGCGACAGCCGGCCCCGCAAACTCGATATTCGGGTAGTTAGTGCCACCAACCGCAGCCTCGAAGACATGGTGGAAAATAATCGCTTCCGCGAAGACTTATTTTACCGTATCAATTTAATTACCATAAAGCTGCCGGCTTTGCGGGAGCGCCCCGGCGATATTCCGATGCTGGTTAATTATTTTATTGATAACCTCAAAAAGATTTACAATCGCCACGAACTAACCGTAACTATTAAAGCCCTAAACTGGCTGAAGCAACTGCCGCTACCAGGCAATATTCGGGAGTTGAAAAATCTGGTAGAGCGGACGGTACTGATTTCGGGGAAAAACGTGCTGGAGCCCGAAGACTTTCAGGCCTACCTGCAGTATGCGCCCAAAAAGGCCGACAAAAAGAGTATGCCGGCCGTTGGCTCTATGACCTTGGAAGAAATGGAAGCCACCATGATCCGGAAGTCGATGGAATTTTACGACCACAACGTTAGCAAAGTAGCCAAAGCTTTGGGCGTGAGCCGCGGCGCTTTATACCGGCGCCTCGATAAGTTTAATATTCCTTATGACGCTGCGGATTAAATTTATTTTGTTTGCGGTGGTGGTACACGCCACGCTGCTGATTCTGACTTACCATTTCCTGCTGACAGATAAATTGTTATTTCTGGCGGCCGAAGCGCTGATTGTGGTTTCGCTGGTAATCACGTTTCAGATTTACCGGGCCTTTGTGCGGCCCTTAAATTTAATTGCAGCGGGTATTGAATCCATTAAAGAAAAAGATTTTACGGTTAAGTTCCTGAAAACCGGCCAGCCCGAGGTAGACCAACTCATTGAGGTGTATAACCTGATGATGGAACAATTGCGACAGGAGCGGGTAAGTCAGAACGAAAAGCAATATTTGCTGGAGCGCTTAATCCAGGCTTCGCCTTCCGGTATTATTATGCTCGATTACGATGGCTACATTCAGCAGGTAAACCCGGCGGCCAAAGCCTGGTTGCAGGTACCCATGCCGGCGTTGCTGGGTAAAAAGCTGGAAGATTTGCCGGGGCAGTGGCGCACCGAATTAAGCATCCTGGAAGAAGGACAATCGCGCATTTTTCACATCAACGGCATTCACACGTACCGTGGCCATAAAGCTTATTTTATCGATAAAGGTTTTCCGCGTTATTTTATCATGCTGGAAGAGTTGACCGAAGACATTATTAAAAAAGAAAAATATGCTTACGAAAAAATAATCCGGATGATGTCGCACGAGGTAAATAATTCCATCGGTGCCATTAATTCTATCTTAAATTCAGTTAAAAGTTACGCCCCCCAGTTGCAGGAAGATTTGCGGGCCGATTACGAAGAAGCACTGGAGGTTTCGATTGAACGGAATAAAAACCTGGCCGGCTTTATGGCCAACTTTGCTACCATGGTGCGCTTGCCATCTCCCTGCCGCCAACCCTGCGACCTGCACCAGTTATTGCAAGGCGTTTACCGCCTGATGCAACCCCAACTGGAACAACGTAATATTGCCTGGCAATGGCAACTAACTCCGGAACCATTATTTATTGAAGCGGATGCCCAGCAACTGGAACAGGTACTCATCAATATTGCCAAAAACGCGATGGAGGCCGTTGATGCCGATGGTTCTATTAACGTAAAAACCCAGCTAAATCCTCCTTGTTTATTAATTGAAGACAACGGCGAAGGCATTCCGGAAGCCGTGCGGCAGCAATTATTTACCCCATTCTTCAGCACCAAAAAAAATGGCCAGGGCATTGGCCTCACCATGATACGCGATATTCTCCTGAATCATAACTTTCCTTTCTCCCTCGAAACCGATGAAAGCGGTATCACTGCTTTTACCATCCAGTTTAAAACGGCCCTGGTACCGGAACCAATAGTCTAGCCCTTAACTTTTTATATTTATTACTATTTAGTTTTGGTTTCGTACAAAACAATCGTGTTTTATTAATGTTGCTGGTAAAAAGATAATACCTTATTTTTAGACCCTTTGTGGGAGCCTGCCCGTGTTATAAAAAATACTTTTTTAGAAAATAATAATTGGTAGTTTAGGCCTACAATATTTTGCAGTTTTTTGCGATAAGTAATTGATAGCGGCCTGGGTGGCAGTTTACGTTTACCTGTGTAAATAGCGCTTATTCGGAATTATGCCGGATAATGCAACTCTGGATGCTGTTCTGTTTAATTAAATTTAAATAATATTTGGTTTTCAAATTCTACTCCGTGCACAGTATTCGAAATTTTTTTCTCATAACGCTGGTGTTCCTGTGCAGTTCGTCTCTGTTAAAGGCCCAGTGTTTAGATCCGGTTCCGGTTTTTCAATTTAGCCCCAATAACGCTTGTTCTGGCAGTCCGATAACTTTTGAAGTTGTTAATTTGAGTCCGGCCAACGATGAAACCTATATCTGGAGCTTTGGCAATGGCACCTCAACGCCCACTTCAAAACTTACGGCCAATGGGAGTAAGGTAACCTATGCTTATACCCAAACCGGAACCACTCCGGGTAATTTTACGGTAAGTGTGCGGCGGGTGAAAGGACTCTGCGTGTACGATTCGGCGCCCCAAACCGTAACCGTTAAACCCCAGGTAGCCTTTTCGCCGCCTACTGTTAAAAATAATGTAGATAACGGGAGCGGGGGTAATATTTGTGTGCCCGACTCGGTGCAGAGTATTTCGGTTACCGCTACTTTAACCAACCCCAATACCAATACCACCGGCATTAGCGGCTACCAGGTAGATTGGGGGAACGGCGAGGTAAATAATTATACGTTAGCGCAATTTACCGGTAGTACTACCATTAGTAATGCCACGCCTTATAACAAAGAAGGAAATTACCCGATTACCGTTACGGCCCTGAGCACCGACCCCAATGTTTGTCCGGCCGTTACCACTATTCCGTTTAACGTGGGCAAAGATCCCAAAGCTATTTTTAGTGTAGATAAGAAAGAACGGATAGAGCCCCAGTTTCCGGCGCCTTTATGCGGTGTGCCGGTGCGGGTTGCGTTGAAGAATGAATCGACGGGCGGCGGCTTAACTTACAAATGGACGGTTACCAATACGCAGCAGGGCGGTTCGGTTAATTACTCGTTTATAGAAGGTACTACCGACACTACTAAAAATCCGATTCTGCAATTCAACGAAAAGGGCCGCTATATGATCAAGCTTTCGGTTAAAAATGCTTGTGTTAGCCCCAACGATACCATTGGGCCGATTGACCCCTTTGACCCGGAAAACCCCAAGGATGATTTTGATGAGGACGGTAAATACGTGCAGGAAGAGTCGGTGCTGATTGTGTACCCGGAGGTCAATATATTTGGCCGGGAACTCTGTGCGGATAATAACCAGCCGCAGGTAATTATGGGTAGCGAACTTGCTCAGTTTGACCCCAATTTAGGCACCATCGATCCCAGTACCATTCAGTGGGTAATTTCGGGCGGCGCTACCCTCGATAACCCAAATATTCAAAATCCGAAAATAACTTTTCCGGGACCCGGTACTTATACGGTGGCCGTAAATTTTGCCAACGAATGCGAGCGATCGCAGGATGCCCCGGGCGCTAATCAACGTCCGCCGGCTACCATTACCATAACAGCCCGCCCGCCTAAACCAGCCGATGGCAGTGTAACCCTTTGCGGCGGCGAAAATTACGTTATCACCCCCACGCCTAACGGTTCAGTCAGATTTAATTTTTACACCACCCCTACCGGCGGTACCCCCGTTGCCAGCGATACCACGGCTTACCCAATTAATTCGGTTACCAATTCAGTTACTTACTATATTGCCGCAGTTTTAAACGGTTGTGAAAGCAGCGAACGCGGTGTGTTTACTTTAAACGTACTGCCGCCCATTCAAAACAATACCATTCAGGCGCCGCAATCGATGTGTGCCGGTGCTACGCCCGCACCGCTTACCGGCACGCAGCCAAGTGGTGCCAATGGTAACTTTAGCTATACGTGGTTAATGAGCACCACCAGCGCTACCACCGGCTTTAGCGTAGCGCCTGGCGTAAATAATGGTTCGGGTTATGCCCCAGCGGCACTGGGCCAAACTACCTGGTTCCGCCGGATGGTTCGTTCCTCTTCCTGTAAACCCGATACCAGTGCCGCAGTAGAAATTACCATAGTACCTGTTATCGCCACAAATACCATTACCGCAGACCAGACAGTTTGTGCCGGTTCGGCACCGGCCACCTTAATCGGGTCGCGGCCAACCGGGGGTAATGGTGTAGATTATGCCATTATCTGGGAAAGCAGCACCACCAGTGCTACCGCCGGTTTTGCTCCGGCTACCAGCTCTAATGGCTCCCCAATTATTATCAACGAAGAAAACTTTAGTCCCGGCCCGGTTACCCAAACTACGTGGTACCGCCGGCAGGTGACCTCAGTTGGTTGCAGTGGCTATTCTAATGTGATTGTTGTAACAGTAGCACCGGCCCTTACCCAGAATACCATTGGTACGTCCCAAACTATTTGCGGCAATAATACGCCAGCGGTTTTAACCGGTTCTACGCCAACGGGCGGTACCGGCACCTATACCTACCTCTGGGAAAGCAGCACCAGTAGCGCAACAGCCGGATTTGGCCCAGCCGCCGGCACCAATAACGGTATTACTTATAATCCGGGCGCTCTAACCCAAACCACTTATTTCCGGCGCTCGGTTACCTCGGGCTCCTGCGAACCAATTATGAGTGAAGTAGTAACCATAACCGTAGTGCCTGCTATTGATAATAATACCATTACGGCGGCTAAAACCGTGGTGTGTGAAGGCGCCGTGCCGGTGTTAACCGGTTCGATGGCTACAGGTGGTAGCGGTAACCTGGTTTACCTGTGGGAGAGTAGTATTACCAGTGCCAGTGCCGGTTTTAACCCGGCCATCGGTACCAATAATGGTAAAGATTACACACCCGGTTCTATTGTGCAAAATACCTGGTACCGGCGTACGGTTAAGGTGGCTGGTTCAGATTGCCCCCCGGTAGTATCAAACGTGGTAGCCGTAACCGTCGATAAATTGCCAACAGCGCCTACCGTAGAATCAAACGATGTACGGGTGTGCGCAGGTACTTCGGCTACTTTGCGCGTAACCAGTACCGGTGGCGGTACTTACCAATGGTTTACATCCGAGACTGGCGGTAATCCCGTATCTTTCGAGCCCGTATTTGTTACCCCGGTATTAACCAACAGCATTACTTATTATGTGCAGGCAACCAATAACAACCAATGTGTGAGTGCTACCCGCACCCCGGTTAAAGTTACGGTTACTACTATTTCGGCAGATGCCGGCCGCGACACCACTATTATAGAAGGCCAACCTTTCGGGCTGCGGGCAACCGGCGGTACCACCTATGTCTGGTCGCCGGCTACTGGCCTGAACGACCCGAATGCAGCTACTCCTATTGCCACTCCGACCAAAACTACCACCTACCAGGTAATAGTTACCATCGAAGATGGCTGTACCGCAACGGATGAAATAACCATAACCGTTATTCCGCGGGTAGTAGTGGTAAATACTTTTAGCCCGAACGGCGATAATATTAACGATACCTGGGAGATCCGGAACATCGAAAATTATCCAAATGCCATCGTAGAGGTATTTAACCGGTGGGGCAACCCGGTGTATAAATCTGATGTGGGCTACCGGCAACCCTGGGACGGTACGCATAAAGGTAGTATACTGCCATTGGCTACCTACTACTATATCATCCGGCTGGACAATGTGTCCAAACCAATTTCCGGTTCGATCACTATTATCCGATAAGCTTTCATGAAAAGAATTTTAAGTTTAGTAGCTTTTTTACTGGTGGCCTTTGGCCCGGCGCTGGCCCAGCAACGGCCGCAGTACAGCCAGTACATGATGAACAATTATTTGCTGAATCCGGCTTTAACCGGCATCGAAGACTATGCCGATGTGCGATTTGGCCACCGTCAGCAATGGGTGGGTTTAGAAGGGGCGCCGGTTACTTATTATGTGAGTGCCCACATGCCCATTGGCAAACAAGCTACCCGGGTCCGGAACCGGGGGCGGGGAATTGCTAGTACCCGGACCGTAAACCGGAACCGGTTCTCGACGCCATATGCACACCACGGTTTTGGCCTTACTGCTTTAACCGACAAAACAGGCCCCCTGCGACAATCTAATTTTACCGGCTCTTATGCCTACCATTTGCCGCTGAGTACCAAGGTAAGTATCTCTACGGGCGTAACCGCCGGCGTATTGTCCCGCAGTTTTAATCCGCAGGAAGCTACTTTCACGAATCCTTTCGACCCCAGCATTAACAGCGATTATATAAATAACGCTTATTTTGATTTAGGTTTAGGCACCTGGCTTTACTCCGAAACTTTTTTTGTAGGCTTGTCGGGAGCGCAATTAATTAAAAACCGACGCGATTTAAATGCTGCCGAAGGAGACGGGAACGGTGGTGCCCGTTTGCAGCGGCATTTCTTTGTTACCGGCGGCTACAAAATCAGGGTTACGCCTAATTTCAATGTTATTCCTTCAGTTATGGTTAAGCTAGCGAGTCCGAGTCCGGTTTCGGTGGATGTTAACCTGAAGGCGGTTTATGCCGACCGGGTTTGGGCCGGCGCTTCTTACCGCAAAGACGATGCTTTTTCGGCGATGGGCGGTATTAATATTAGTCATATTATGGATGTGGGCTACGCTTACGATTTTAATACGTCTAATCTGAGTATTGCCAATACCGGATCGCACGAAATAATAGTGGGGCTTAAATTATTTAATACAAATAAAGTTATCTGTCCCCGCTGGATGCAGTAATTTATATTAATACTCAATCCAACCTGATCAAATTATTCCGGCCCTCAAGGTTTGAAGATCGTAAACTTCCTGCCGGAATAGCGTGTAAAATTTTACTTCATTCAATTTGTCAAGCCATTGCCCTTACCTGAATATTATTTTGGCCGGTTTGCCCAACATCAGTAATCATTCCTGCGTTTGAGGGCTAATGCTTGTAGTAATTTATTGATTATAAAGTGTTTGTAGCTAATGTTTGTGACTGAAAGTATTCCGGGTATATTAATTTTTAGTTTTTTACCAAATAAATAAACGGAATAATTTGTGCAACACTTGGCTAATTTTGTGTTAGTTAGAATTGAATATTTGCTTTAAATTGCCAATGTTCTGCTAAATCTCTTTTAGATGAAAATTGTTACGCTTACCATTAACCCGGCCGTAGATAAAAGTACGTACGTTGACGAAATATTACCTGATCATAAATTGCGTTGTGATGCCCCCGTATTTGAGCCAGGCGGCGGTGGCATCAACGTATCGCGGGCTATAAAACGCATGGGCGGAGAATCCCTGGCTTATTACCTGGCCGGAGGCTCTACCGGCAACGTGCTTTGCCAACTGCTGGATAAAGAGGGACTTACCCATATTCCGATTCCTTCCATTAAATGGACCCGCGAAAATTTTGCTGTTACCGAACGGAATACCGACCGGCAATATCGGTTTGGTATGCCGGGGTCCGAAATTCCGGAAGAAGAATGGAAATATTCGCTGATTAAATTAGAAAAGACGGCCCCTAGGCCCGAATATATTGTGGCTAGCGGCAGCTTGCCCCGGGGCGTACCCAACGATTATTATGCCCGCGTAGCCACCATTGCCAAAAATATGGGTGCGAAATTAATACTCGATACCTCTGGTGAAGCCTTGAAAAAAGCGGCCGGTATTGGTGTATACCTGCTTAAACCTAATATTTCGGAATTGGCTAAACTGGCGGGTAAAGAAAGCCTGGAAGAACACGAACGAGAAGGGTTTGCCCAGCAACTGGTACGGGATGGTATGTGCGAAGTTATGGTGGTATCGATGGGGGCACAGGGCGCGATGCTGGTAACCACAGACCAGATAGAGTATGTAGCCCCGCCCGAGATTAAACCCAAAAGTACCGTTGGCGCCGGCGATAGCATGGTAGCGGGTATGGTGTTTACCTTAGCGCAAGGCTGGCCGTTGTGCGAAGTAATAAAATACGGCGTAGCTGCCGGTACCGCCACCACCATGACACCCGGCTCGGAACTTTGTAATAAAGCAGATATAGAAGAGATTTACGCTTGGTTGAAACAACAGCAAATTGTAACTACCCGGTAATTCAGAATATTTAAAATTCCGGACTGCTTTTCGCTCAACCCGGTTTTTTCTTCAGTTAAAACAAAATAGCCTGTTAATTTTAACAGGCTATTTTGTTTAAATCATTGCGCTAGGGCCTCGATGGCAAGTTTATGCTCAACTCTTACTGGCTTGAAAATTCTTTATACTTGCTCCAGATGGCCGGATGTTTCTAGGGTTGGTTTCTGTTTATAATATTTCTTTCGAAACCAATAGGCAAAGTTTACCAGCAAAATTAAAGCGGGTACTTCAATTAAGGGGCCTACTACACCGGCAAAGGCTTGCCCGGAATTTAACCCGAAAACCCCAATGGCAACCGCAATAGCTAGTTCAAAATTATTGCCGGTGGCCGTAAAGGCTACCGAGGCATTCTGCGCGTAATTAGCCCCCAAGGCTTTGCCCATATAAATGCTTACTACAAACATCACGGCAAAATAAATTACCAACGGAATCGCTATCCGGATTACATCCAGCGGAATACGTACAATTAAATTGCCTTTGAGGCTGAACATGACCACAATGGTAAATAACAAGGCAACCAAGGTAATAGGGCTAATGGCCGGAATAAATTTTTGTTCGTACCAATCATTCCCTTTCATTCGGCGCAAAATAAACCGCGACAAAAAGCCTAGCAAAAACGGAATACCTAAATAAATTAAAACGCTTTCGGCAATCTGGCCCATGCTTATATCTACCACTTTGCCTTCCAGGCCAAACCAGGTAGGCAGAACTGTAATAAATAAATAGGCAAATACGCTGTAAAATAGCACCTGAAAAATACTATTAAAAGCCACCAAACCAGCTGCATATTCCCGGTCGCCCTCAGCTAATTCGTTCCAAACCAAAACCATAGCAATACAGCGGGCCAAGCCAATTAAAATAATGCCTACCATGTACTCGGGGTAATCGTGCAGAAAAATTATGGCCAGGAAAAACATTAAAACCGGACCAATCAGCCAATTAAGGACCAGCGATAAGGTAATAACTTTAACGTTTTCGAAAACCCGGCCCAACTGCTCGTACTTTACTTTGGCCAAGGGCGGGTACATCATTAAAATTAACCCAATGGCAATAGGCAGGTTTACAGTGCCTACCTGAAAGGAATTAATAAAAGCCTCGCTCTGAGGAAAAAAATAGCCCAGCAACACGCCCGCCCCCATACCGGCAAATATCCAAACGGTTAAAAACTGATCCAGGAGCGATAATCTTTTTCTTTTTTGAATATTACACTGACTCATAATTTTTTAATAAGCTTTCCGCAGCATGTCGGCAAATTCGTTAGGGAGCGGGCTATCTTCTACAGCCTGGGCTGCTCTTTCGGTATCGTAAGCTACCCGTACAAACTCAACCCGCAGGCTGTTGAGTTGGGTTAATTTGGTAGTGGGGGTTATTTCCAGCACCGCGTAACAGGCCCGGTTATCACCATCTTTAGGTTTGCCTACGGAGCCAATATTGATAGCGTGCCGGTAGCGGGATTGGCCTTCGTGCTCGTAAGGCAGCGTTCGGTGGAATGGTTTGTGGGTGTGGCCAAAAAATAAAATATCGGCGTTTGCTTCTTCCAGTAGCCGCAGAAAACTTTTCTCGGGCCGGTCTTCGAACAAATATTCGTTTATTTTGCGGGGGCTGCCGTGTACCAGCAGCGCTTCTATTTTATTTTCTTCTTTGGAGTCGTCGAGGAAAGTAAGCCGGATATGGCGGGGCAGCATCCGTAAATATTGCCGGTTTTCTTCCGAAATTATGTTGTTTGTAAACCCGATTGATACGGCTCCCAAAGATTTGTCCTGAGCGGTTTTGTAGGCACAGCCGCAATTATTACTCATCAGGCCAATGCCTTCGTCGTAATTGCCTGCTATGGTGGGTATTTTTCTTTTCCGGATTTCGGCTACTACTTCGTTGGGCCAGGGAGCATACCCTACCAGGTCGCCCAGGCAATATATGGCATCTAAGTTTCGGGTTCCCATGTCGGCCAGTACCGCTTCTAAGGCCGGTAAATTGGCATGGATGTCACTGAATAAAGCTATTCGCATAATATTTATTTCTTTTTAATTTAACAGCAGTCGCAGGATTCCAGGACCAGGGTAAATAACGCGTTAAACTGCGTCTTTACCTGTTTCATCATTTCCGGATTAAGGCAGTAGCAAACCTTTTGCCCGTCTATTTCGCCTTTTATCAGGCCAATGGCTTTTAATTCCTGTAAATGTTGCGACACAGTGGTGCGGCTTAATGGTAAATCCAGCGCAATATCGCCGGAAATACAGGTTTTTTGCCGGGCCAGTAACTTGATTATAGCTATGCGGGCTGGGTGCGAAAGCGCTTTGGCTAAGGCAGCCAGTTGCTGTTCTTCGGCAGTAAAAGATGCTGCTTTGGAATAAGTCATTTTTTAAGATTAATTATCTTTGATGTATGTCGTAAACATACGTCATAAATTTTAAAATTAAAATTGCAGACATCTATATTAAAGTGCCGTCGTTTAGCATAGTGCCAACTTAATTTGTTCTTAGCACGCCGCCGGCATAAATTATAGGTAAACCAAAAAGGCCGGATTCTCTTTAAATCACCCGGCCTTTTTAAAGTTGCTGTTGGTAGTTTTATTTGGGTTAAGGAATAGCTTGCATTGCTTTTTCAAGCGCCTTATCTTTTCCGGCTAATACTTCGGCCTTGGTTTTTTTTACTAAAATATCGGGCGCAATGCCAATGCCTTCATAACTCTTACCATCTGCCGCCCGCATATCGTTCACGCTAATAGTATAGTACCAGCCGTTCGGTAATTCGCGGCGGGCCTGGTCGGAGTAACAGCCCAAGGTAGTATCGCCAACTTGTACTACTGGTTTTGCTGCTTTAAGCGCCCAAATCAGTACTTCGCCGGAACTGGCCGTCCAGCGGTTGGTTAGTATCACAACGGGTTTGGTAAATGGGGTTTTGCCCTCGGGCTGCACATACCAGCTAACGGGTTGGGTAAAGTCGTTGTGGTTAGGGCCATTGCGTTTCCGACTGGTCATAAACAGGTTTTTAGACGTAGCAAACCGGCCGGCGATATAGGCCGCGTTTTTATCCAGGCCGCCCTCAAAATCCCGGAGGTCCAATACCAAACCATCTACTTCGTTAAAGCTACCTAAAATTTTATATAAGGCTTTTTCGTAGTAGGCTACACCAAAATCACTGTGTTTCAGGTGAAGATACCCTACGTGTGGCGAAAGCTTGCCGTACACGAAATTATCGCCGTAGGTACTTACCTCGGTTAAATATTTTTCTTTCACTACCGTTAAGGAAAAGTCTTCGTGGGTTAATTTGCCGCCCAGGCCACCATCGTAGCGCATCGGGTTCGGCCCGGGTGCCAGCATGGTCAAATGACTGTCGTCGAGGTGGTCAAGCATTTCCGACAAAATCTTAAATAATTCGGCATCGGAAGTGGTGGGCTTTACCAGGGGACGGTACTGGTTGTAAAGAGCTTGCCAGTCGATATTTTTCACCTTTATAAAAGCCGATAGCCGGTCGTATTCCTGCCAGAGCATTTCGAAGTTCTGTTCCGGATTATTTGGAGTTGTTGGTCCTACTAAGGTCTTTTCGCAACCCGAAATACCCAGGAGCATCAGTAAATAAACTATTGAGGTTATTATATTCTTTTTCATGTTGGATTAACTTTAAAATTTAAAACAAATAATTAACCTGGATATTCAGGGCCTGATTTAACACCCGGATAGGTTGGGGATGGGTGTAATGCAGCCAGGTGAAATTATAAGCCAGCCCGGTTTGCCAATGGCGGCTTAACCGGTAGCTGTAAGCAGCGTGTAGGTTCAGGCGTTGGTAATGATGCAGGGAAGTAAGTTGGCTTCCTTCGGTGAAAAATGCCTCAAAGTTGCCCCGCTCCGGGGCCGAAATAACATTGCTGTAAGGCATCCGCGACACAATGGCTACTACTGGGAAGGAAGCCCCCATTTTAAATTGCTGCTTGGGGCTTAGCTTTTTTTCGTACTGAATAGCAGCATTGAGCGAGGCTGTGTTGATACCCATGGTGCTCCAGAAGCCAATATTATCAGAATAGGCAATCCAGTTTTGCAGGGTGCCGCCTACAAATATCGATTTTGTGCCCCCGGTTTTCAGCCGCCGTAAATAACCCGCCTCCAGTTGGCCCACGTAAATGGTAGGGGCATGTAATAATTTGGTGGTAGTAGTTTCGCCGTAAAAGTCGGTACCGGTAAAAGTAAATTCGCGCATACCAATACCCTTGGGTAAAGCAGTACCCAGGTTCGCCTGAAAGTTAATAAAGGACCTGGATTTAGGAGCGCTGTGTTCGTAGGCGACCGCCACTCCGTTTAAGTTTGCCTGGTAAATAAGCGGTGAGGCTTGCTGGTCCAGGAAAGTAAGATGGCTGAGCCGGTAAGAAATGCTTAACTGGGATTGTTTAAGGTCTTGTGCACTAAGCGAGCCGAGGCTGCAGCAAAGCAGTACCGCCGCGAGCAAATGGGTAAAAGCGTTTTTTTTCATAGGTTTATTTTTTAGAGGGCAATAAAGTTCCACGCCGGATTTTTTGACCGGCTATTGAGGGTTAATAGAGTAGGTAAAGAAATTAGTTAGAAACGGTTTTTTTCGGGGCGGATTGGAAGTTAGAGGCAGCCGCTTTTTTCTTTCGGATTAAATCCAGGGTAAAAGCTAGTTCGGCGTCTCGTTTTTGCAGTACATCGTCGATAGTAGGCGTTATGGGGTAATCAGGCAATACGCCTCTATCGGAGTAAGGGTAACCCGAAACAGCCATGTGGTAGCCCCACTGCGGAACGGCAAGTTCTATGCCGGTATGCGGCAGCACGGCTACTACAAAAAAGCCGCTGGTATTGCCGTAATAACCGCCGCCGGTTTCCCGGCCCACAAAAGTCGCCCGCTTATGATGGTGGGCAATGGCGGCAAATTCTGTAATAACCGAAAAGCTGTAGCCATCGGTTAAAATATAAACATCACCTTTAAACGGATGTGACTGAGGTTTTTGCTCTTTCAGCGTTCTTTTGAAACGGAAGGTATAGCCGCCGTCTTTCGTTTTTGTTAACAAAAAGCGCCGGTAAACCGGAAAATATTTGGGTACCCAGGCAATGTGTTCGGCAAAGCTGAATTTCTTTTTTTGCGCTACTTTTAGCTGGTCGTAATACCGGAAAGGCTTTTGGGTGAGATAAGAGTAGAGCAGGGCACCCCAGCGATCTACGCCGCCTTCATTGCCGCGTACATCAATAACCAAATGTTGAATATTTTTGGCATTAATCTGCCAAAAAGTGTCTTTCAAATATTTTTCAACGTCCATTTCGTTTTTATAAATATTGAAATGGTCGATGGTTAACAAAGCGGTACTGTTGTCTTTATATTCCAGCCGGATAGGTAATTGTTTAGGTTTTTCAGTTTCTTTTTCCCGTTTTTGAATAGTAGCTAAATTAATAGCAGGTACCTGAGCGATTTTAATAGCCGTTTCGTTTTTTGGTCGGTACGCAATGTTATAAGTAGCCGAAGCCCCCACGTAGGTGCCGTAGTAGAAAGGAAAAAACTTATTTAACGATTGGTATTTTATGGCCTGACTGTTGCCATCGGCAAAGTAAACGGTGGGCAATAATTCTTGAATGAGTTCCGAAATGGGTTGGTTATTAATGGCTAATATTTCGGCGCCCAGCGGAATATTGTTTGTGCCGGCGTTATTGTGAACCAGATGAGCTTGGGTTGGCGTAAAATATAATTCCAGCGGAAATAGTTTATCCAGGTTATAATAATATTGCCAGTGCGGGCGCACGTGCGGCATATATTTTATATGACCATCTTTAATAGCCGCAATAATGGGCGTAGCGGCTACATAAAATTGCTGCTGCGTCATGGGCTGATTCAGCGTTTGGCCAATGCTGTCGAACAGCACATCAAAACGTGCTTTAGGGGTATAGCGGTAAAAGCCCGGGTGCGATTCGTCCAGAATAGTACGCATCAGTTTCAGGTCGGCTTGCAACTCGGCCGGTGTAAATTGTTTAGCCGGATCAATGGGAGTTTTGGCGGGCTGACTCATGCTTTTAAATGAGCCCAGCAAGAACAGCGAGGTAAAAAAACAGTGTTTCAAGAAGTTGATTTTTTTCATGGTTTTAGACTGATAGAACACTGCAAAACTAAATTTTGAGAAGGTGCGTGTCGTCTTACCCGCTAAGTTCAGACCTCTTTTAAAGCTTAATAAAGCCAATCCGCTAAGTTCAGCCGTTTTGGACGGTATGGTTCCGGACGTATTCCGAAGGGGTTTGGCCCGTTTGTTTTTTGAAAACCGCATTAAAAGTGGCCTTAGAATTAAAACCGGCTTCTTCGGCTACCGCCAGGTTGGTCAGGTGCCGGTACTTCGGATTAACCAGCATCAGTTGGGCCTCGGCTACCCGGTACTGGTTAATAAAATCATAAAAATTTTTACCCAAGCGGTCGTTAATTACCTGCGAGAGGTGGTGTTTCGGCAGCCCAATACTATCGGCTAATTCCTGTATGGTAATATTGCTTTCGCGGTAAGGTTTCTCCGTTTCCATAAAGGCCAGCAATTGATCCAAATAAGCCTGGCTTTCTGTTTCTTTTAAAATTGATTTCTGATATTTTTTGTTTTGGGCAACAACCGGCGGGCTGGTCGCCGGTGATAAGTCTGGTACCGAAACAGCTTCCGGTTCGGGTTGTATTTGGGCTAATTCTAACTCTAAGTCCTGGTTTATTTGTGATGCGGTTTCGGTAAAAATGCGTGGCTGGGCCAGGGTTTTGTAGCCAATCCAGTAAATAAGAATAATAACAAACCAATAATGAATGTGGTAATGGTAAATTTCGGTTAGTACCGGTATGGTCCACTTTTTGGCGTAAAAAGCAACCGTAGCTAAGAACAAAATAATCAACAAAGCATAAATAAATTGCTTCAGCCATTGCAACCGTATTTTCTCCAACTCCGAAAAAGTATCTAATATTTTGCGCTCGTATCTTTTTAAGGCTCCCGCCGAAAGCACTAAATAAAAAAGAATCAGGAATAAGGTAACTTGGCCCAGCCAACCAAAATCATCCTGACGGGCTAATTCAAAATCGTTCAGGTAAGCTATTTTTTCGGTGCGGGACTTTAAGTAATAAGGCAGTAAGTAAATAAAGGTGAGGCAAAAAGGAATAAAATGTACTAGGTCAGTCCGTTTAAATTGGGGCCGTTCGTGCGTTAATTTTTGGGTGAATAAATAGATAAGCGGACCTAAAAGCATGGGCAACAACCAGCTAACTTTGCTCAGGTGCGGAAAAGCCAGAAAGAACTCGCGGGTATCAAACGCTACCAGAGTAGATTGAAAGGAGATGATTATGATGAGGCCAGCCAGCAGACGATTAGCCAATTGGTTGGCTTGCCGGGTTGCCAGCAAAAAAGCCAGGAACAAACCTTGCACCGCCCCACCTACCAAAATAATCTGCAAAACCTGCACTACCGACATAAAATCCGGGCTCGAAATAAATTAACCAAATTTATAGATTTTGCCGCGATTGGTAAATATTTCAGCTCGTAAATACTACCTAATGCCCTATAAAATAGGACTGGCGCTTAAGTGTACATTATTGGTAATCCTGAGTTTGTAGAAGGATCTATAACAGCATTGTAAAGTAGTTATTAGCTATTTCGACAAGCTCAACATGACCACAATAATGTAAGCGCATAAACTTCCTAATAGTGGTATAAATTCCTGCGTTTCGTGCCAGCTTTAAGATAAGGTTTGGGTAAAGCTTTGTAATATTCCGAATGGAATTTTATCGGTTTGCCAGATGTGTTTACGCTTAAGGATGAATAATAATTTAGGTATGGCTTTCTAGTTTAAGACAGCCGTTAGTTTATCCAAAAAGATTATAAACTGGGTGTGGCTCGAATATTAAAGACATCTTTCAGCGCGCGGCGGGCAGCGTGGTAACCGCACATGCCGTGTACACCACCGCCTGGTGGGGTGGAGGAAGAACAGATGTAAATGCCTTTGGCCGACGTCCGGTAAGGCGAAAGCCGCAGGGCTGGCCGGGTAAAAAGTTGCCCAATATCAATAATGCCGCCGTTTATGTCGCCGCCAATATAATTGTTGTTATAAGCCTGCATCTGGGCGGTATTCATGGTATGGCGGTGCAAGATTATATCCCCGAAGCCGGGGGCAAAGCGCTCTACCTGATTTTCGATGGCGGCGGTCATGTCTTTTTCGGAGCCGTTGGGTACGTGGCAGTAAGCCCAGGCTGTATGTTGGCCCGCCGGTGCGCGGGTGGCATCGAACAAGCTTTGTTGAGCCAAAAGCACAAATGGTTTTTCGGGATGATGGCCCCTGGAAGTTAATTTCTCGGAGGCCGCAATTTCTTCCAGGGTATTGCCTAAATGCACGGTGCCGGCTTGCCGGACTTCGGGGGCGTTAAAAGGAATGGGACCAGCTAACGCCCAATCTATTTTAAATACACCCATGCCGTAGCGGTATCGTTGCAATTGCCATTTATAAACCGATGAAAATTGGTGACCGGCAATTTGCAATAACTGTTTGGGCGTAACATCCAGCAACACCGCGTGGGAAGAAGGCAATTCTTTTAAAGATTTTACATAAGTATTTGGTTCTATTTTTCCGCCCAACGAAATAAAATAAGCCGCTAAGGCATTAGCAATAGCCTGCGAACCGCCTTTGGGCATTGGCCAACCGTGCAAATGCCCCATTGCCATTAGTACCAATCCAATGGCTGAAGTGGTAGCATTTGACAAAGGTTGAATAGAATGAGCAGCCATACCAGCCCAAAGTCCCCGGGCCTTCTTCGTTTTGAAGTAGCGGTTAGCCAGAAAGTTTGCCGAAGTAAGCGCATTTAAGCCGAAACGAGCCATCGCAAAAGGATTGCGAGGAATGCGTAACGGTCCTAATACCGCGGTTGCTAATCCGGGCCAATCTTTTACCAAAGGCGCTAACAAATTCTGGTAAGCTTGCGCATCAGCCCCAAGTAAATGAGCGGTTTCGGTTAATGATTTGCCTAAAATAGCGGCAGTACCATCATCGAAGGGATGAGCCGCGGCAACCGGCGGATAAATATATTCCAAACCATGGGCTTGAAGCGGCAAGGTTTTAAAAAAGGGTGACTCAGCGGCCAGCGGGTGAATAGCCGAACAAATATCGTGAACAAAGCCCGGTAGAGTTAATTCAGCGGAGCGTAAACCCCCGCCAATCGTAGCTTTAGCCTCCAGCAACAAAACCGATAACCCGGACTGTTGTAAAGTAATGGCTGCGGCCAAACCGTTAGGACCGCTGCCTACTACTACCGCATCAAAATCACGTTTAGTCAAATTATTTTATCTAAAATATAGCTGGCAAGGTATACTCATTTACCTAATAAAGGGTTAAAATATTCAGAATTATTCCGGATTAATAACAACAAGAAATCGGCTTTACAGCCAGCCTGATTGCTTGAAATGCCGGTAAAGGAAAACACAGGTGCCGGCAATAAATACAAGTACCACCGGGTAGCCAAACCGCCAGTTCAGTTCCGGAATAAATTCGAAGTTCATGCCGTAGATGCCCGCAATGGCCGTGGGTACGCCCAGAATGGCCGCCCAACCGGCAAATTTTTTGGAAACCTCGTTCTGCGAAATAGAAATAAGCGAGAAATTAACTTCGAGTACACTGGTAAGCAGCTCGCGGGTGGTATCTATCATTTCGTTTATCCGGATGGCGTGGTCGTAAATATCGCGGAAGTAGGGGCGGGTTTCTTCCGGAATTATGGTAGAGTCGAAGCGCATCAGGCGGTTGCAAATATCTATCAGCGGCGAAACGGCCCGCTTTATTTCCAGTAGTTCCCTTTTTAGCTGGTAAATTTGGGTAATGGTTTCGCGATTGGGTTTGCCGCTGAAAACATCGGCCTCCAGTTTTTCCAACTCTTCGCCTAAAGTCTGAATAATAGGAAAATATTGATCGACAATGGCATCCATAACGGCATAAAGGGCAAAGAACGGACCTTTGCGCAACAAGTGCGGCGTGCTTTCGCACCGGGTTCGCACGTCGCTGTAAGAAAAAGTAGAGCCATGCCGTACCGTTACAATAAAATTTACGCCTACAAAAAAGTGTGTTTCGCCAAAGGTAATCTCGCGTTGCCCTTCCTGCAACTGGGCCGTGCGCAGTACAATAAAGAAAGTGTCGCCGTACGTTTCAATTTTAGGCCGCTGGTGGGCACGGTGGGCATCTTCAATAGCCAAGTCGTGTAAGCCAAACTCTTGCTGGGCTTCGGCCAGCAAAGCTTCGTCGGGCTCGTTTAGTCCAATCCAAACAAATTTATCGGTTTGCTGGAGTATTTTGCCAATGTCGTTTACTTTGAGGTTGGCTATCCGGTGGCCATCTGCATAGGCAGCACAATTTATGACGGCGCTCATACCTCAATCTATAAAATAGTTGGCAAATATTCACTGCTCCGCGTTAAATAATAACGAGTTTAAGCTGTAGCAAAAGGCATCAGCTAAAGAGAATGTTTTAAATATTGTAATAGTCTGCGCCAGAACTAGCCAGAAGCCAATCTAAGAAAACAAACTACCCGAACCCTGCCTTAACTAAGGCGGGGAACTAAGTTGCCTTTTTCTACAGTATTTACTTCAGATAAGTTGTAACCTTATCTATATTAAATATTAAGTAAAATTGCCCACTGCCTGTTTGGTATTAAATTATTTACTTTGCCGGCGTAAATATTAAACCTGTGTATGCGCCAGTTACTGCCCGGATTACTTTTTGCCATGCTGTGGGCCTCGGCTTCGGTAGCAACTAAAATAGGAATCCAGGCGGCCGATCCGCTGGTGCTGGCTTTGGTCCGGTTCCTGATTGCCGGTACCCTGATGCTGGTTTATGCTTATTTTTTGCAGCCCGGCGGCAATCCAATGCCCCGCGGCGTACAATGGCGCTATATAATGGTCTTTGCGCTATTAAATACTACCATTTACCTGGGCGCTTTTGTGCTGGCATTAAAGCAGGTTTCGGCTGGAATCGGCAGTTTATCTACGGCTACTAATCCTTTATTTATTACCTTACTTTCGGCGGTTTGGCTGCAGCGGACCTTAAAGTGGTACGAAGGAGCCGGTATTTTGCTGGGGCTGGCCGGCGTAGCGCTGGCTACTTACCCGTTGCTACAAACCAGCCACGCTACTCTTACGGGGTTGTTAATATTACTAACAGGCATGGTATCGGTTTCGGCGGCTACAGTTTATTATGCGCGCATAACCTGGAATTTACCGGCGTTGGTTATTAATGGCTGGCAGGTATTAATTGGGGGTATTTTTCTGCTGCCTTTTACTTTGTTTACTGCCAATATTAGTGCCACCCGCTGGAATGCGCAGTTTTGGGGTGGGGTGCTTTGGCTCATCGGGCCGGTTTCGATTGTGGCTTTGCAACTCTGGTTTTTCCTGGTGCGGCAAGATACCGTAAGGGCTTCGCTCTGGTTATTTCTCTGCCCAATTTTTGGCTTTGTTTACTCCTGGGCATTATTAGGTGAGCCCATTACAGGTTATACGTACGCCGGAACGGCTATGGTAATTGCCGGGTTGGTGCTGGCCCAGCGCGAAAAACTGCGTCGTACCAAAGTGGCTGAAGCCTGATTTATAATGTTTGAAATTGTAAGCTATTAATATTTTATTTATCAGATAAATAAGGTGTAATTATAAAGCAAAAGAACTTTCTTGTTTGACGAAATCACAGAGTGGGAAGTATTTTATTAGGGTGTGCAACCACTTAGTTAAATATAGGGTCAAAACAAAAGGGATTGGATTTATTAAGAAAGAATACATATCGTGAAACGACTACTATTTTTACAAGTGTTAATTATTTTAATTTTTACCGGTTGCGATAGATTAGGCATTGAACCAGGCGTTTCCGATTGTATTGTTAAGAGTACAAAGAAATTAAACAAGGAATCACCATGCGATAAAGGTGCTTCTGTCAAAGAATATAAATTTCAAAACAAGATAGTTTATGTTCTCAGTCCTGGAAATTGTATGTCAGATAGTGGCGCTAAAGTAGTAGATGCTGAATGCAACCAAATTGGTTATTTAGGAGGACTAACCGGCAACACCAAAATAGATGGAATAGAATTTTCTACTGCGACCTTTATCAGAACAATTTGGGATAATTAAATAGAATACTAATCTAATCTGAAACACTGCAAATGGTACAAAAGCTAAAATATTAGCTTTGCTTTCTATGAACATTAACCACAATCCGGGGTTCGCGGGTTAAAATGGTTTTGAGGTTTAACCGCACCAAATCGCCCATATTATTGCACTTCAGAAACTCGTCTAACTGGTGGTGCTCGGCCAAATCTTTTTTTAGCTGCTCTACTTTTTCAGGCGTCGAAATGGTGTCGGTGCGCATTATGTCAATCAGGTCTTTCAGCCGGTAGCGGGCCAGTTTTAAACGGTGATACAGCAAGGTGCGTTCTTCGCTTAAATATTGCTGAATGGTTTGGGGCTTCAGCAGTTTTAATACCAGTTCTACTACCTTGTTGTTGTCTTTAAAAAACTGTGGCAGGTACATTACCTTGCGGCCTTCGTACGATTGCTGGTCGAAATCGATGGAACGCACCCGGTATTGCTCGTCTTCAAAATCGGGCGTAACATCTATTACGTAATTGTAAGAGCGCATATCGCCGAGCAGTCGGATAAAACAACGCTCGTTAAATTTTACAAACTCTTTGGCTATGCGCACCAGGTTGGTGTTGGGCCGGGGCAAATATTCTTTTATAAACACATCGCCGGGTATGCCGGCAATATGCTCTTCAATCAGGGTTTCGCCGTCTACGAGGTAATTAATGCGGCTGGGCGATAATATATGCTCCAGTTCCAGACCGTAAATCCGTGAAGCATCGGCGCGTTTTACATAAAAATAATCGTAGTTATCGTTTAGCTGGTTTTTAATTTGTACCCGAAACGGATTGGTATTACCAAAGGTGCAATAATCTACCCTGGATACCTGCAAGTGTTCCATTACCGAAATATCACCGTCGGTTTTTAACAAGGCATAAATCATGGTCAGGCCCTGGTTAAGTTCTTCGCGCTGGTGCTGTTCGTAAAGTACCACCTGCCACAACGTATCGTGCCCTTGCTTATCGTAGTACGGAAAAGACTCGGTATAATGCGTTAAGTCTTCGTAACGCAGCGGCAGTTTTCTTTCCCGGTCGTAGGTTTGCAGGTATTTCCGCAGCTTTTTCGATACCGGGTAAACCAGCTTCTTTTTAGAAATAGTATGCACAGGTTAAATAATTTAAGGTAAATCTAAGCAAAATAATGGCTTGGTTTTGCGGCCGTTTACGTTTATCTTATAGGCGTATAACGTTACAGATAATAAGCATACTATGTGCATTATTGGTTTTACTATCGGGTTATTTCGCCAGAACCAGCCTGATGTATACGTCAGCCCCGTATTTGGTTCTTGCGCAGATTCAGTTACCCACTTGATAAAAAGCAGTGATATTTTAATTACTATAAATCTAATTTTAAATAAAACAGCATGAAGGTAATATTTCTACTGCCAATATTTTTGTGGCTGTTAGTGGGTTGTGCCGAAAAAGCAGCGCCGGTGCCCAGCCTGGACGACCGCATACAAGGAAACTGGAAAAGCACCTTTACCCGCAATTATTACGATGGCGCGGGTAACAAAATTTTTGAGGAGCAGGAAAACGATACTGTTACTTTTAAATTTACGAAAGGGTATGTTACCTTATCAAAGCAAAATGCAACACCGAAATCATCTAAATATGTGTTACACGAGATAGAAGATGAAAAATATATTCTTCTTGACACACCCGGCGGTTCGCAACACTTAATTACCTTTTTAACCGAAGAAAGAATGTACTGGCAAGTAGCTATTGCGCCCGACAATTATATAGAAAACGGAGTTGCTAAGCGGGCTGCTAAAATGGTTGTGGTAACGGAATTTATTAAGCAATAGTAGCAGCCTATGGGCTATAATTAGTTCAAAATGAACGCCAAGGCGTAGTTACCGGGAAAATCTTTTTCCGCCAGCGGTTTTAACAGGAGTCATCTAACCGGAGTAAAGCAAACTTTGTGGGGTTGCCGCTGTTAAATAGCCTTAAGCTGCGCAGCCACGCAGGGTAGCATGTGTCTAAAGTTGAATTCGGGTACATGCCAGGTTTAGCTTTTCGGCAAATGCAGTAAGCAGGGCTATTTGTAAACTTTCAGCTAAATATTTATAGCTTTACGCATAGTGGCTTGTGCGCTTTGGTACGGAAGGATAACCCGTTTTATTGCCTTCATAAATACTGCCATTCATAAACAGGTTGAAAATTGCCTTAACATACCACGATAAAGCATGAGCCAGACACGCTGGGTAAAGCAAATGCAGCACACCTTGGTGCGATGGCGGAAGCAGGCACTCAAAGTAATAGAGCAGGTTACATTATTCCTGAGTGTGGTTGCCCTGCTGCTGATGCTCTATAATATTGGCTTTAGTTATACACCCGAAACCGAGAGCGCTATTCACAAAGCGAATTCTTTTTTGCTGATTACTTTTTTTGTGGTGCTGGGTATCCGGTTTCTGGCTTTGTTTAACCACCGGAATATTACCCGGAAACGCAGGCTTGAAATTGTGCTGCTCTTGTTCTTTTTTCTGGCGCTTTGCCTGCGCTTTTTTATGCGCAACACGCCTTACGGAGATGTAAGCTGGATTAGCTTCTTCGACCGGCGCGCTTTTACCCACCTGGTTTTTATTTATATTTTCCTGGTGCAATTATCCCGGGTAGATTTCCGGATTTACCGGTTAACCTTTAACCCGGCGCTGCTCTTTATTTACAGTTTTTTATTTTTAATTTTTGCCGGTGCTGGCTTACTGCTGCTGCCCCGGGCTACGCACCAGGAAATTTCTATTCTGGATGCTTTTTTTACCGCTACCAGTGCCGTTTGCGTTACGGGTTTAACCGTAGTAGATACGGCTACGGCCTTTACCCCTTTTGGTAAAAAAATTATAATCTTACTTATTCAGCTGGGCGGCTTGGGTATCATGACTTTTACCAGCTTTGTGGCGCTTGTTTTCCAGAGAAACAGCACTTTTAAGAACCAGTTGTTTTTGCAAAGCATGGTAAACGAAGAACACCTGGGCCAAACTTTCCGCACCATTATTAAAATTGTAGGCGTTACTTTACTCATAGAAGCTATTGGGGCGCTGTTTATTTATTTAAGTATAGATAAGCAGCTTTATAATGGCAACCCGGTAGAACAGTGGGGCTTTGCTGTTTTCCACGCTATTTCGGCCTTTTGTAATGCCGGTTTTTCTACCCTAACCGATGGGCTGTACGATAGCCGGATTCGGTACAATTATAATTTACAGCTCACGCTGGCCTGGCTCATTATCTTTGGCGGATTAGGTTTTCCTATAATGTTTAACATTTATAAATACCTGAAACAGGAAATATCAAAATTGTTTTACGCTGTTTTCCGGCCACACGCTTATAAGCACCAACCCCGGCTGTTAAGCGTTAACTCTAAAATTGTGCTTATAACCACGGCTATATTATTGGTTTTGGGTACTGTCTTGTTTGGGGTGCTGGAGTATCGGCATGCCTTGCAGGAACACTCCTGGTACGGTAAACTGGTTACTTCCTTTTTTGGGTCGGTTACCCCCCGGACGGCCGGGTTTAATACGGTTAGTATGACTGCCCTAACCACGCCTACTGTTTTAATATATTTGCTGCTCATGTGGATTGGTGCTTCGCCGGCTTCCACCGGGGGCGGTATTAAAACCACAACCATTGCCCTTGCTTTCCTAAATATCATCAGCATTGGCAAAGCCCGCGACCGCCTGGAAGTAATGCACCGGGAAATCCCTAATGAGTCGGTTAAGAGAGCCTTTGGGGTAATATTTTTATCTTTTATGATTATTGGCCTGAACGTTTTTCTGGTAACCGTTTTCGATGCCCGGCACGATTTAAAAGCCGTGGTTTTCGAAGTTTTTTCGGCCTTTGCTACCGTAGGTCTAAGTTTAGGCCTTACGCCGCAGTTAAACGATGGTAGTAAAATAATAATAATGCTTACTATGTTTTTGGGGCGGGTGGGCATTATTACGTTTGTGCTTAGTTTTATTAACCGCGACAAAGCCATGCATTACAGCTACCCCAGTGAAAATATTATTATCAGCTAACGTAAAGCATTACAAATGAAATATATAATTGTGGGATTAGGTAATTTTGGTTCTACCCTGAGCATGCAGCTTACCGCTATGGGCCACGAAGTAATAGCGATTGATAAAAGCCTGGAAAAAGTAGATAATTACAAAAACCAGATAACCCACACTATTTGCCTCGATGCCACCGACCAGCAAGCCTTGCATACCTTGCCCATAAAAGAAACCGATGTCGTAGTAATAGGTATCGGCGAGGATTTTGGCGCCTCGGTAATGGCAACTGCCTTGTTTAAACAGCTAAACGTAAAGCGCATTATTGGCCGGGCTATCTCGCCCATTCACCAGAAAGTACTCGAAGCCATTGGCATCGACCAGATTGTGCGGCCGGAACAGGAAGCGGCCGAGCGTTTGGCTAAACGCCTGGAAATGAAAGGCGTAATTGATTCTTTTGATTTAGCCGATGATTACAACATTATTGAGGCTACCGTACCTGACCGTTACGTTGGCCTGACGATTGTAGAATCTAACATCCGGAACCAGTATAAGGTAAACGTGCTCACCATTTTGCGCGCCGATAATAGTATAAAGTTGTGGAACAGAAGTGTGCAGCGCCGGGTGCTGGGCGTAGTTACAGCCGATACCCGTTTCGAGCAAAACGATATTCTGGTATTATTTGGCCGGATAAAAGATATTGAGCGGCTATTACACGCAGAGTAAATGATTGCCTGCGTTGGCAGAAAAGCTGGCTATCAAGAAGCTTTAACCTGACTCATCTTGCCTATTTTGGGAATTACCTGAATGAGAAAGCGTTTGTTCTCGTATTCGCGGCGGCCGGTATAGCGCCCCGTACCGTAAAAGCCGCTGCCGGCAATAATTATCTCGAAACGATTGGGGTTAAAGTTAATATTGCGGGCCTGCCAAAAGTTAAGTAAAGCCAATGCCCGGTTATAACTCAGTTCGTACCCGTAATCGCGGTTTTTTATGTGAAACTTAGGGTCGTACGGATCGCGGGCAGCCATGCCTTCAATAATGACCAGGTATTTTACGCCCTGATCTTCTTTAATATCTTCAATTATTTTTTTTAAGGTTAAGCCAGCCTGGTAAAGCACTTCTTTGTCTTTTTCTTTAATTACCCAACTGTCCTTGTCAAAAGTTATATCCACTTTCAACTCGTGGCGCTTATTCACCGGGTCGAAACGGAAGTATTTGCCTTCGAGGCCTTTCAGCGCTAATTCTATTTCCTGAATTTTGCGCAATTGCTCCACCTGTACCAGCAATTCGCTCTGTTTATCCTGAAATAATTTGTAGCTCAGCACAAACAACACCAGCATCACAATAAATAATGCCGTCATGAGGTCGACGTAACTGGGCCAGAAAAAATCTTTATTATCTTGTTTCAATGATTATTTATTTTCCAATCAATAGATTAACCCATTGTAATGTTTAAATAGTTAACCAATTTTAGTCTGATTTATCTAGTTGTTTCTTTTTGACTGATGTTACGAAAAGCTAAAAAACAAAAGTTTAAGTAACCCACCTTTGTCATTCAGGAGGAAACTTGTTAGTAGATAACCAACAAGTTTCCTCCTGAATGACACAAATGAACTTCATCGGCTTCGAACAACAAGTAACGAATAACGACCAACGAATTACTTACCCATCATTCGGTTCATCATTTTCTTAAACATGCCGGGTTGGGTGAGTTTATCCAGGTTGTAGTTGAGCATTTCCATTTGTTTCACCAGCCGGGCTTGTGTTTCATTGTCGCGGTCTATTTTTTCGAGTAAGGTGCGTTGCGTCTGGTTCAGTTCCTGGCGCATGGTTTCCTGCTGGCGGTTTAGCTGCCCGAAAGGCTCCAGGTAATTAACAATGCGCTCGTAAATATTATCGCGGTTCAGGTGCTCAAAGTGGTTGGCCCAGCGTTCGTAAGCGTTCTGCGCGTCCTGTTCTAAATATTTCATGCGGGCATCCATCAGCTCGGTTAAGCGGCCCGCCGACTGGTCGTAGAACTGCTCAATCTTAGCCGAAATATCTTCCATCTCGCGCTCGTGTTTGCCGAAAAAATCGAGCTGCTTCTGAATCAGGTTATCGTGCTGGCCAATGTGTTGCCCCAGGTTGTTAATACCTTTCTCAAAGCTGCTCATGCGGTCCAGCAAACCATGAATCTTGCTCACCGTCTGGTCGCCCATTTCCAGCGATTTATTCAATGATATTTGGTAACCCAAAAACTTCTGAAACTCCTCGGTACTCCGGGTAACCTTATCAAACACCTGCACGCTGGCATTGGCAATTTCGGTATAGCCCACTTCTTCCATCTTCACCAGGAAATCGCGCTGCACTTTAATGTTTTCCGTGATGCCAGCAATAATGGGCTTGAAATCAGCTACTTTATCAAAAAAGTCTTTGTTAAACGCATCCAGTACCGATTTTAGGTTACCTAAACTGGTAGCCATATCGGAGTGCAGTTTGGGCAATAAGCGGGCCTGCAAAAAGGTGTAGTAATTGTTTTTTAGATGATCGCGCTGGAAACGGGCATTTTTAAATAGGTTGTTGCCCCACAACGTAAAAAGCAAACCGGCAAAGCTGCCCACCATCGCCACCACCACACCGGTTATAAAAGTCTGGATAGATTCGTTACTGACGCCTTCACCGAAAATAATGCCCGACAAGCCCAGGATTACACCCAAAAAAGTGCCCAGCAAACCAATGTAAAGCGGCGTAGCCACCGTAGCCTGTATTTCGCTCTCCAGCACCTCCGATTGCCGTTCCGCAATATCTTTTAAAATATTAAAATCAGCAGCCGCACCTTTGTTATGGCGCAAATAATCGTTCGTATCCTGAATAATTTCGGCGAAAGCAGGGGAGGGCCGGTCGGCTGCGATTATGTCAATTTCTACTTCCGGAGCAGTATTAGCCGATGCTGACGTAATATTGTTACCGGCAGTTTCTAATCCTACAATTTGGGTGTCGGCGTTCTGGGCGATATTCAGCAGCCGGAGGTACGGCATCTGGTAGATTTCGGAGGTAGAGGCAAAACCTTCATATACGGTTTTCTTCATCTCAATGGCTTCGCCGCGGTTATTCAGGTTGGTTACCTGATGCAGTTCCGAAGGCTTACTAAGAAAAAGAAATTTTTTACCTTGCTCCAGTAATGCTAGTTTTTCGGCAGCGGCCGGGGGCAAACTGTTGCGGGCCTCGTCCGGTGTTTTACCGCTGGCATCTACGTATTCCTTTGTTATCCGGAGCCGACTTTTACCTGGAAATAATTCTGCCAAGCGGGCTATCTTTCCCCGGTTCTGGAGAAAGATAAAGCCTTGCAGGAGTACAATCCCGATAATTACAAATATCTCTAATATTACTTCAAACATGTTTGGTTTAAGGCGGTCGCTGATTTTACTTTTGTTTTCAGAATTCCTTCTTTGTCATTCAGGAGAAAGCTATTTGGCTGCTTCTTTTCAAATTGCTATCCGGAAATTTTCAAAAGGTTGTAACGCACGTGTAAGGTACTATTTTTATAGGATTGGTAATCAGGCAAACGACGGATTTACTCTCTGGAAAAATCTGCCCTTTAAATTTTTAGTCGCTGAAATAATAAAATGCCATTCAGGTAGAACTATTACAGCTACCTGCTAAATAGTTTCCTCCTGAATGACACCTGCAAAATGAGAGACAGCTATTAAGTAAGATTCGCTAAAAGGCCATCAACTACTTGCAATTAGCTTTACTCAAAATGAATATTTGCTTTTTTATCAATACGCCAAAAACCATCCTGGTAAGAAAGGGTGCCGGGCTCATCAGTAATAATGCGGGTGGCGTGCTGGTTGTTTAGCTGGTACTGGCAGGCATCTTTCAGCGATAAGTAGGCGCTCTCGATGGCCGTGCGGTGTACCGGCGAGTTGGGTACAATCCGGAAAGCAGCTTTGCTGGGGTCTTTACGGCTTACCCGGATTTCGTAGATGCTGTCGTGCTGCTGGGTAGGGTGTAAATCCTGCTCGTGGAAACCACCGTTTACGGGCACCCGGGCAAATTTGCTCTGAGGTTTATCAGGGGCCGGAGTTGGCGCGGGAGTCGGTTCTGGCTGAACTGCTACCGGTGCTGGTGGCGGATTTAACAAGGCTTCTTCCGATTCGGCGGGCAGCTCGACCTTTGGTTTAGGTGCCTCTTTGGGCAGAGCAGGGGCCGGAACCGAAGCTTTAGGAGCTACCGCTGGTGTTGAACCGTTTGTAAGTTTAGCAGTTTCGCGGGCAACTGCCTTCTGCACCAGACTTTCTATTTCTTCGCGCGAGAGCTGGCCATTGCCACTGGGTGTTTTCCGGCCAGGCGCATTTACCTGTTGCGTTAAATAATCAATATCTTTTTTGCGTTGGTCCATGCGCTTATTCAGCGCATTAATTTTAGTATACAGGAAATATATTAATCCTAAACTTAGTATGCTTAACAATAAGGCCGCAGTAGTCATCCAGTCGGTGGTTTTAGTTTGGTCTTGTGGTTGTTTTTTCGATAAAGAACTCAATTGATTCTCGGCAAAGGCGCTTTCGACAGCGGTATCCGGATCGGTTTCGGTGGCATCTGGTGCGGTAAATGCTGCGTCGCCGGTGGTAGGGTCATCAGGCAGGCCGGCCCCTGCTACTACGGCCGGATTTACATAATCGGAAGCGATTTGCTGTAACTGCTTGTATAAATCGCTTAGCTGTTGCCGCCGATTTATATCTTTCATGCGCTGCTCATTTTCGCGGAGCTTCGCATTAATAGACTTAATTAATAAATCGAGCTGCGCTTTAGCATCTTTGCCGCGCTTGTAAGTGCCGGTTTGTTCTATGGGCCGGTACAGCTTAGAATAAATCTGCGATTTGCTATCTTCCTGCCGGATAGCTTCTTCAAACTGCTTTAAAGTGGTAGCGTTAACAATATTCTGCGGCTCGGCCAGCTTCGCATCGCGGTATACAAACGAGGCGGTTTCGGTCCAGATATCCAGCTTGGCCTGCTCTATTTGGCTCGGTTGCTGGGCCAACGCAATGCTTTGCACCCCAATAAATAAGCTGATGAATACAGCCAGTTTCAAAGAAGCTAAAACGGCCGCATACTTTAGTTTAAACTTTTGCTTTACTTTAAACCGTTGCTTTATGGGCATAATGCTTTTCATACAACTCTCTCGATAAGTTAAATAAAGTTTGCTTTAACGGGTAGAAGAACAGCGTTTCGGGCAGTACTTCGTCCCGGCGCAGGTGTTTGTGCAACTGGTTCAGGCCGATGCTTAAACTGTCGGAAATCTGCTGCCGCAAATATTCCCGCATAAAGTTCATGTCTACCTGCACGCCTAAATCCGGCAGCATCGACACCACTTCGGGCTCCTGTAACACCAGATTCAAATAGGCCTGGGCATTAGCCAGTACCGATTCGCGCACGGTGGCATCTACCTGTTCGCCGGTGGTAAAATTAACCCGGATATCCAGGGGCTCGGTGCCGCCTAATAATTTGGTCTCCTGGATGTAATCGTAAGCACTATGTTCGGCTGAGCCGTCGAATAATACCCCGCCGTTGGCCGTGGCTTCTTTGGGGTTATTTGCCAGAATAATTTTGAAGTTGGCTTTCGGTTCCTGGCCGGTTACTTTTTTCAGAATAGCTTTGGTCAGGCGTTCTACCACCATCATGTTGGCGCCACCGCTGAGTAATTTCACGTACAGGCTGCCTTTGCCGCTGAAACAGAAATAACGTGGTGTGTCTATGTCCAGGTGCTTTATCAACTGCCCGATGTGGTAAATAATGGCTGTGTAGTGTAAATAGAAAATAATGCGCAGTTGCCGCGATTTAAGCAAATGCTGGCTAAACCGGAGTTCATCGTCGTAGCTGAATAATAAACTTACCACATCGGCGGAGTGGAACTGCTCGTTGTTCATGGCCAGTTCAAATGCCTGGCGGGCTTCCTGCTCCTGGCTGGAGGTAGGCATGGCGCGGCTTTCCTGGCGATACGATTGCAGGAAACCGTTTTGCTTGCCGTTGCCCTGCATACGGTTATAACCTTCGCTCCACAGGTCGTCGCCGGCAAACCTAAACGAGGTACTGAAAGCGGGTTGCTGGCCTTTTAGGAATAATAAATCGGTGGTGCCGCCGCCTATGTCAATATTTACCACGTTTTCGTCGCGGTTGGCAACTACCTGGTTAGTGGCCGTTAAGTAATAGTAAGGCGCTACCGACTCGGTAATATTAATGGTAGACTGGCTGGTTTTAAATATTTGCTGATACGCCTCGTCCCACTTGCTCTTAAACTGGTTCAGCGAGAACATATCGAAGCTGAGCGGCCGGAACCAGATAAGCTTGGTATTTTCGATGATCCCGTTGTTTAGGGCTACCTTGTGTTTCATCATCCAGAGCAGTTCCCGGAAAAAGGCTTCGATCCGGTCTTCGCCGTGCGTATCCAGCTCCATCGACCACTTTAAATTGGTTTCGTAGCGCGCCTGCTGCACCGCCGACACCTCCGAATTAATCGCAAAGCCAATATTTATATTGCCGAGCACCTGGGTTGGTTCGTTCGGGAAATTAGGGGTTTCGCAGGTAGCCGTCCGGATCGGAAATTCAAAGATAGAGCCCTGCTCGCCAATAAACGACGGCACAAACTCACGGTTCTGAATGAGTAGTACCGGGAATAATTCGCCGAAGCCGGCCCGGTAGCGTTCGTAAACCGTTTTATTTGCATCCGCCGACGGGCTGTTGAGCAACACCACTTGCATATCAGCTAAGCCAATATTAAAGGTTTTAGGGTGTGCGCCGGGCTGGTTGTTATAGGCCACGTGCGTATTGGTCGTGCCAAAATCAACGGAGAACGTAAAATTCTGGGTACCGCGGTCCAGCTCGGTCCATTTGGGTACAATCAGGCCTTTTACATGCTCGCCCTGCGGACAAATCAGCTCCAGATAATCAAAGTGCGTATGCCGTACTTCAAAATACGTAGAGCCCGCCGAGGCCATGGTTTTGGAAGTACGCTGTATTTTCTGTGCGCTGCGGCTGCCGCCCTCGGGGGTAATTAATTGATTCTGAACGTAAAAATTCAGGTCGTAGCGCTTGTTTACCAGGTTGGGGGCAGTATCATCATCCACCAGCATCACTTTGTACAAATCGTTGTGCTGCGGCTGGCTGCGCATTTTGTAGAACGGGAAGAACCCTAAACCAATCTTCGCTTTAACAATCGCTCCTTTTTCGGGTATTTCCTGGCCGTACTGGTCTTTGGGGTTTTGCGGATTGGTGTAATAGCTGCGCTCGTAAGTAATAAAGTCGTTGCCCTGCACCGGAACCCGCAGGCTAACTTTTATATGATTAATATCGATGGCAAAGGTCAAGTTCTCGTACAAATCGTGCACATCGAAATAATCGAAAAAGGTGCGCTTGATGGGTAATAAATACGGGAATTTGTGCTTTAAGCGGGTATCGGCGCCGTAACTGTAAGTAACCTGGCCGGTATGGAAGCGGTCGGTATTTACCTCGTAAGGCATCTCGATTAAATGTTCCTCCAGAAAATCGCCGATGGTCAGGTAGGGATATTTGTATTTTTTGCCTGGCAAGATTCGGTTTTCCAGGGGCACCTGCTCTACCCAGGGCACCGTTGTGGCGGCATCCCAACGCTGCCCGTTCAGGTAGTTGGCTTCAATTTTCAGGTTCGGCTTCAGTACAATGGGCAATACCGCCGGCTGCGACACCGTTGGACTAACCCGGATAAATAAATCGCTGCTAATTTCGATGGCGTTGGAACGGGTGGGCAGCACCAGATCCTTGATGGTAACGGGGTTGCCCTGTACATCGGCCAGGGTACTGTAGGTGGTGGCAAAGCTGGTAGGCGTAATATCACCACGTAGTTCCAGGGCATTAAACCTCTCCAGGTTTAAATTGGCAAATACACTGCCGCTGAAGTTTTTCTGCCGCAGCTGCGGTTTGGTCAGGAAAAGGCTGTAAACAAAATCCTGGAAAGCGCGGTCGCGGTCGTGCAGCAGCACTATATTTTTATCGAAATAATGGCCGCGGGCCTGCGGGCGCTCAATATCCAAAGGCTGTACCGCCGGTGTGGTAAAGAGCAGGGTAAACGGCGAAGTGCCGCCAATCAGGCGTTCGGCGGTTTCACCGTTCGGCCGGGTATATTCGTAATAAATCAAATACAAATCGGCAAAGCCCTGGAAGCGGCCATCGTTCAGGAACAACCGCAGGGTATCGCCCAATAATTTGGTGCCGGGGTTGGTCCTTAATATTTGCAACTCGCTCTCAATGTTCCAGCGGCGGATGCTGATTTTTTTGCCGGCTTCCTGGTAATGGTGGTAGTTAAACAAGAGTTCGAACAAATCCCAGTAATGCGACACTAACTCGTGGTACAACGATTGCTGGTGCCGGCCTTTATCGGCGTTTACAAAATCGAAAGCCGTCTCGAACAGGTGCATCCGCGCGAAAGGCGTGGGGATAGACGTAACAATTTTGCTTGCCTTGGCCCCGGTCGGGTCGGTTATATCATTAATTTCAATGTGCGTTATCTGCGACGATTGCTGCCAGCCTTCTATCTGCTGTTTTCCTTTGTCGTGTAAGCGAAATACCTTTGGCATAAGCTGTTTTGGTTTTAATTCTTAGTCCCTGTATGGGGATATTTTAATTTTATTTTTAGTCTGTAGCCTGTTGATGGGCTGCAGATAATAATTATTGATTCTATAGCGGGTGATTCTCAGAATCAAAGCTTCCGGTTAATCACCGCTGTACTGTTACCCTTCCGCCCTGCGGGCACCTTCCCTAAAACAGGGAAGGAGTTGGAGCTAATGCTTGGAATAGGCCTAAGCTTGGCATCAGCCGCAGTTCCCCGCCTATTTTAGGAGGGGTTAGGGGTGGTAAAGTTCCGCCTGATTTCTTCCAGTACACCTTCTAGTTGGTTAAATACATCTTTATTTTCAAACCGGATTATTTTAATATTTAAGCTGTTTAGGTATTCAGTTCTTTTGCTGTCTGCTTCATAGGCATTATCAGTAAAATGAACCTTGCCATCTAATTCTATGCCTAACTTCTCCTGCGGGCAATAAAAGTCTAAAATGTAATTACCTATGCTGTGCTGCCTTCTGAATTTCTTGCCAACCAATTTGCCATTCTGTAAATGCTTCCATAATTCGGCTTCGGCAGGTGTTAAGTTGCTTCGGTTTTGCTGCCGAAGGTCTTTAGGTTTTTACGGTTATGAGTGTTGTCGGCCATAATTCAATATGTGTATCAAACCACCCCCGCCCCTCCTTATCTAAGGAGGGGAGCTTTGATTACCTTTTCCACTTTCCCGGTTGGGATATTTCATACTCCTGTTACAAAAATCGAACAACAAATAACGAATAACGAGCAACGAATTACACCGCCTTCACTTTCTCCGAAAATGCTTTTTGCGTGGCATTTTCGAAGAGCATGACGAATTTGCGGAAGCGGTCGGGTTCGTTGATTTTCTTTTCGGTGGCATCGAGCTCGTTCCGGAAAAAGCCGTGGCTGATGCCTTTGTCGAAGGGGTTCCAGGCTTTAGTAATAATTTCCTTGCCCCGGATCATGAGGTTGAAATCGTCGGTACTCAGGTTGAAGGGTGCGAAAGACCGTTGGTTGTGGTTAAGCTCTTTTAACCAGTTCAGGAACCCGAAATCCTGGCTGTTGATGATTTTATCCAGGTCTTTAAACAAGCTGTCTTTGCCTAATAAATTATTTAGCTCCAGGGTTTTATAATAAGGCGAATCGCTGTCTTCGCGCAAATAATTATTAAAGTAGGTAGCAAAATACAGGAAACGGCTCAGGCTCTCGGCAATTTTTTCTTTCGATTCCGGCGATAAATGGCCAAACTGAATTTCCCGTGCGTCTTCGGCCAGGCCAAACTCGTGGTACAGCGTGCTGGAACCAAAATCGGCGGGGCCGTAGTCCATAAAATCGAGCACGGCCATGGCACTGAGCAGCTCTATAATATGGGCGCGGTTTTGCTGGCCGCTGCCGCCGGGCTGGTTCTGGTAAGGCGCGTCCGGCGTGTCGGCAATGTAATATAAAGCTTCCAGGCCGTTCAGGTGCTGCTCGTAGTAGGAGAGGGCTGCCCGGGTTTTGGTAATAAAAGCGTTCGAGTCAATAACGCTGCCGTCGTCGGCTTGCAAGGCAAAATAAGGCAGTACGGTAATCGCGCCCGTTAAGGCATCCTGTATGTAACCGGCGTTGGCCAGCGGCGAATTCGGGTCTTTCAGGTTTTTGAGCAGCAACGGGAAGCCGGCCGCGCCGGTACCACCAAATATCGAGCTCACAAAAAAGATGCGGTCGCCTTTCTGAAAGTTTTTTGCAAAATATTGGATCTCAGCCGACTCTACTACTTTGTTCAGGACGATGCTGCCAATATTGGGGCTGCCCCGGAAGCCAATAGTAAGCGGACTTTCGAGGTTATCTTCGGTGAAAAGCAAATCCACTACGCTCTTGGTGCCGGGGGTTAACGTATTGTAATGGATATAATCGCGGAAACGCTGGTTGATGCCGCCAAAGTCAAAAACAAAAGTGTCCTGCACGGCGCCATCGGTATCGTTGGCCAGGCTCGAAAGCGTACTGATATCGGTTTTGAAGAACCCGTTGGGGCGGCTGCCCAGGTGCTTGTGCAAACGGCGGTATACTTTTAATAATTCTACCGTCCGGTTCATGTCGCCGTTCTGCGCATCCGGATCGATGATGATGGGGATTATTTTTTCGCAGTTTTTGATTTCGGCCCCGGCGGCCAGCAACATGGTTAAGGACCGGATAACGCGCGAACCGGTGCCTCCTATTCCGAATATAAAGAGTTTAGACATAGTATTTAGTGGTTAATAGCCGGATAATTAATATCCTTTTAATATTTCATTCGGCCCGGTATTTTTATTTCGAGTAGCTGAAGTCTTTCTTTATTCTTGCTTTCGCCTGGCCGGCTGGGCCTTACTTTTCTCCTGGATGAGCTTAACCCTTCCGCCCTCCGGGCACCTTCTCTAAATTAGGGAAGGAATTGCAGAAACACCCCGGTTTATCCAACTTGCTGCTCGATTTAACAATTCTAATTATTGCCGTTTCGGCTCATCATACCGGATAATCTTGTGCTACTGGCGCTCCCCTCCTTGGATAAGGAGGGGCAGGGGTGGTTTGATTTCTGCCACCTCAGCCCAACAGATACCTAAAACCGGACTGGTGTGGTGCTGGCCCCCCGGGACCATCTCCGGAATAGGAACGAGAAAATGATGTAAAATAATGCCCCGTACAAGGCATTAATTGTGGCAAAGCTCCAGACGTACGAGTTTTGTTCTACTTCTTTGGTGTCGCAATATTGCAGCGCGTAACCAAAGCCAATGGCGGCACTCAGCAGCATAAACAGCGCCCAATGCCAGGCTTTCCGGAAAAAAGCAACCGGTAAAATATGGTTGATGAGGTAATAAAAAACAAACATCAGCAGCAGGCTGGTAATAATATTAACCAGGCCCACATTCGGGAATATTTCGTTCCAGAATACCGGCCGGGTTTGCGGCGGCTGCGGCGATGACAAAAACAACTCGTAAATAAATTTAAAGAAACCTGGTAGCATATCGTTTATTTTTCTTTTTGTAATCTAACTGCAATATCAAAAATATTTCCGCCGGTATCTGCGCCAAAAGCTCGCTCTACGCCCTCCAGAATGCCCGCCAGGTTAAAAGTTTTGGCGCCGGCCTGATTTATCTGGCTGTCGTTGGTGGTAGTCCATTGTTGCACCCAGGCCGGGCGCTGGTTGGCCAATTGCAGCCGCAGGTCGGTTTGCGGCGCGTTTAATTTGGTCAGTTTTATTTTGATAAAGTGGGTGAAGGGCTTCAGCGGATCGGTATTTTTGCCGCTAACGCCCGGTAAAGTCCGGAACTGGGCCGCCGGGTAAATATTGGTGATTTGGGCATCCGTGTTTTCGGCCTGAATTTTCAGGTTTTGTTTCAGGTAGCCGGCACCTGTAAAGGCGGCGGGTAATCCGCTAAAGTTGGCGCCCACTATCATTTCTACGGGGGCTTTCAGGTCGCTGATGGTAATGGCCTGGCAACTGCCATTTTCGGCCACGCAATACCAGTTGCCCGCCGGCATATATTTATCCAGCACCGAGTAAGCCGGCGCCTCGAAGGTGAAACCGGAATGCAGTTCCTCCGGAAACGTATTTTTTACCAGCGACCGGTTAAATAAACTTACCAGTTCGGGTTTGCCCATTACCCAAACGTAATACGGGATGGGCGTGTCGCAGCAATTAGCAATGGTTTTCTGGGCCGACTTCTGGGCCGGGTAAAAGGTGCCGTCAAAATCGGAAGTAGCCGCAAAAACCGAAAGCGCCTGGCCCTGCTGTTTCGCTTTAGATAATACCCGGTAAATATCGGTGCTGACGTAACTGACGGCCCGGTTATTTTCGGGGGAATAAATAAAATCAGAAATTAAAATATTAATGCCGTTTTGGTTCTGCGAAATAATAGAATCCAGAATAGCCGGAATGGTGGTGCTGGAAGCGGATTGCTGGATGCCGTAGCGCATGGTGCGTGCCAACTGATCGTAGGTGGTGGGGTACGGTTTCTCGCGCACCTCAAAATAATTTTTATTCTGAATCAGATTGCTCTGCTGGATGCTCGCCAGAAATGGGTCGATGGTTTGCTGAAACTGGGTAATACCTTCGGCTTTGTTTGTGGGCATAAACCCTTTCATGCTGCCCGAAACCTCTAAAAATACATTTACCTGGCTAATACTGGTGCTGGCTGCCGGCGCTGGTTTTTCTTTCCCAGCTGTCGGGGCGGTCGATTTTGTTTCGGCTTTTTTATCGCCGCCGCCGCTGCAGGCCGAAATAAAAAGCAACAGCAGGCACGCGAAGGCGGCCGGTATATTTTGGGGTAATCGGGTACGGCGGAGGGTCATGGAGTTAATATTTATGTATGCCTGGCAAATTAAATACCAAAAATGCAATGTATGTCTTACGAACGAACGAAACGAGTGTTGTTGGTTGATGGTTGTCGGTTTTTGGTTGTCAGGATTGGAGCGTGGAATAATATTTTATAAAACCGTTTAAAAGTTTCTTACAGGTTAGAATATTGCTTAAAAGATAATGTCGTGCTGTTTACGCACTGTAATATCGGGTTGAGTAAAATATTATTTTATCAGTGCGTAATAAAAAGTTTAAAATTAAAATTTAAGTAACTCACATTTGTCATTCAGGAGGAACCTATTTAGTAGTCTGCCAAATAGGTTCCTCCTGAATAACAGGTGTGAATACCAACAGCCTGGTATCATGCAGCACCTCCAAATTAATATTTTCTGGCCTGTATTCAATAGCGGTATTAGACTTCAACCCTAACAACCAACAACCACCAACTATCAACCAACAACTATCAACCAACAACCAAACCTATTCACTGAAATTAATTTCCGTATTGTCGCCGATGTTAAAGCTGTGGGTCAGGCCCAGCAGGGAGGCGTCGCTGCCCACAATGGAGTCGTGCATCACGGCGTTGCGGAGTTCGCTGTAAGACCCGATAATAGAATCGTGCAGAATGGTGTGCTGCACAATGGTATAATCGCCGATGGCAACGTTGGGGCCAATAATAGAATTTGAAATAACGCAGTGCTCGCCAATGCTGACGGGCGGAATAATAATGGTGTTGGGAAACTGTAAATTATTATCCCGGAAGGGTGGGCGGTTGAGCAGAATGGCATTGGCCTGTAGCAAGGTTTCTTTCCGGCCGCAGTCGAACCAGTTATCTACCGGCAGGGTGGCCATTTTTTCGCCGTTTTTAATCAGGTGCATCAGCGCATCCGACAGGTGGTATTCGCCCTGGGTTTTTATTCCTTCGCCGATAAGATAGGTAAGCGCCTGCACCAGGTTAGCCGGGTTATTAATTTTATACAGGCCCACCAGGGCCACGTTCGATTTCGGAATTTTGGGTTTCTCTACTACCTTGGTTACAAACTCGTCCTGACCCAATTCGGTAACCCCAAACAGTGAGGGCGTATCTACTTTTTTCACGCCCAGGATAGTGCCCGGATACTGGATCAGCTTCTGCATGTCTACGTCTACCACGGTATCGCCCAGCATAATAATGATATCGGCTTCGTTCTGGTAGGTTTCGCGGGCTACATACAAGGCGTGGCCCAGGCCCTCGCGGGGTTCCTGCACCACAAATTCGGCCCTGATTTGCGGATACTCCCGCTTTACAAAAGACTCTATTTTATCGCCGAGATAGCCGATAATAAAAACAAAATCTTCGATGCCGCCGGCCAGCAAACGCTCAATAATATGGCCCAGAATGGTATTGCCTGCCACCGGAATCAGCGATTTGGGTTGGGTATGGGTATGCGGACGCAGCCGGGAACCAATACCTGCAACGGGAATAATTGCTTTCATGCTGGGTTTTGTTAGGGCGTGCAATATAAATAATAATATGTATTGGCAATGGTTTGCGGGCACAAACCAGCCGTAATTAGTAGGGTGGGCAGCCAATATTATTTTTATTCGGTCCGGCTCCCGTATTTATCTGGAGTTTTACGTATTTATAACCGTGATTACCTAAATTCGTACCTTTATCCCGTTACGGTATAAAATTACTTTAACTTAAAACCGGTAAAATCGCTGAAAACTATGAAAAAATTAATGCTTTACTTTTTTGGGTTAGTGGTGTTGCTTTCCCAGAGCTCCTGCGGATACAACGAAATGGTAGCCAAAGACGAAAATGTTGGCGCTAAATGGGCGCAGGTACAAAACGCCTACCAGCGCCGCGCCGATTTGGTGCCTAACCTGGTAAATACCGTTAAAGGAGCGGCCAACTTCGAGAAAAGCACGCTAACCGATGTAATTAATGCCCGGGCCAAAGCCACCAGCATGCAGATAAGTCCCGAAAATTTGACCCCCGAAAATATTGCCGCCTTTCAGGCAGCGCAGGGCCAGTTAAGCGGTTCGCTTTCGCGCTTAATGGCTACCGTCGAAAGTTACCCCGAGCTGAAGTCGAACCAGAACTTCCTGGAACTGCAGGCCCAGCTGGAAGGTACGGAAAACCGGATTTCGGTAGAGCGGATGCATTTTAATAATGCCGTGCAGGACTATAATACCTATATCCGGTCGTTTCCGCGCAATATTTTTGCCGGTATGTTTGGCTTCGAACGTAAAACGCCTTTTGCCGCCGACCCAGGAGCACAACGGGCGCCATCGGTACAGTTTTAAATAAGTTAAAAGTTTAAGGTTGAAAGTTAAAGTTTTATAAATGAGGCAGCGTATGCCCCAGAACTTTCAAATATTGCGTGATTTCTGCGCTTGATAGTGGTCTGAAGCTGATAAAACTTTCAACCTTAAACTTTTAATATTTAACTACACAACAGCATGAAAGATACCATTACGCCCGAAGACGAGCAGCAGATAGAAAATGCCATTAAACAAGCCGAAGAGAATACTTCCGGCGAAATACGGGTGCACATTGAAAACAAATGTGAGATAGACGTGCTGGACCGGGCTACCCAGGTATTTGCCTATTTGCACATGCACCAAACGGCGTTGCGCAACGGCGTGTTATTTTACGTGGCGCTCAAGAGCCATAAGTTTGCTGTTCTCGGCGATGCCGGTATTAACGCCGTGGTGCCGCCTAACTTCTGGAACGAAATTACCAGTCTGGTAATCGGGTACTTTAAGCAAGAGAAATATGCCGAAGGTTTAGCCAAAGGCATCATAATGGCCGGCGAGCAGCTAAAAACTTATTTCCCGAACAAAGGCGAATCGGATATAAACGAATTAAAAAACGATATTTCCTACGGGAAAGATTGATAACGGCAATGGCTAAATATTAAGCGGATAAACGGAATATTCTCAGCCTTTCCGACCTGCTAATGCCCCCTGTTAAGTTGCCAATACCCAGGTCATGATGATGAAGAAAAGCTTTTTGTTAATATTTTTTTATACCGTAATCGGCTTGTGGTCTGCCTGGGCGCAGGAAGGTGCCGAGATTCCGGCGCGACCCAACCCGCCGCGCCTGGTAAACGACCTGGCCAATATTCTGAGCCCCGATGAAGAAGCGGCCCTCGAACAGAAACTGGTGGCCTATAACGACTCTACTTCTACCCAGATTGCGGTAGTAAATATTACTTCTATCGGGCCTTACGATATTTCGGATTATGCCGTGCGCTTAGCCGAAAGCTGGGGCATCGGGCAGAAAGGCAAGAACAACGGTATCCTCATTTTAACGGCAGTAAACGAGCGTAAAGTAAATATTACCACCGGCTACGGCATGGAAGGCGTAGTGCCCGATGCCATAGCCAAACGTATTACCGAATATACCCTTAAACCCAACTACCGCGACGGTAAATATTACCAGGGCCTGAACGAGGCTACCGATTTTATTATTGATGTGGCCAGCGGTCAGTATCAGGCCGATCCGCAGGATAACAGCGAAGGCGATACACCTATTATGTTCTGGCTGATTATTGGTTTCCTGGTGCTGATTGTACTTATAAACCTGCGGAAACGGGGCGGCGGTGGCCGGGGTGGCGGCGGTATGCGCACCTTGGGCGGTCCTTTCTTCCCGCCGGTAGTGTTTGGCGATTTTTCCGGTGGACGCGGTCCTTTTGGAGGTGGCGGATTTGGCGGCGGTGGCGGCTTCGGTGGTTTTGGGGGCGGTAGCTTTGGCGGCGGCGGCGCCAGCAGCGATTGGTAAAGCCATTTAGCCCGGATTATGCCAGTTACGCCTTAACCCATTCGTAAATAATATTATGAATATTATAGAGAAAGGCACCGGCAAGCAAATAGATTTTCTGGAAAAGGTAAATAAAAGTACCTGGAAGAAATGGCTGGCCTTAATCGTAATTCTCTTACTGCTGGCCGGCGGAATATTTCTGCTAAAATTATATCCCCTGGTCTTTTCACATTACGATTTTATTTTCATCGCCTTTTTTGTAGTGATAGCTAGCTACTTTTTAATTCGGGTGCTTCGGATGAAGTAATTGTAAGAAAGAATATTTCTGCCCAGTAGATTGTGTAGCAAAACTAACACTTAAGAAAAAGTTAACAGATAGGAAGATAAGCCTTAACGTTGTTGCTCATCGTAAAACGGGAAACAGAAAAAAATTTAATTTCATAGATTAGCTAAAATTATAAACGATGACTTTTGAAACAATTAACATACAAAGCGATTCAGGTAGTCAGGAGATTAGATTACCCGATAATTATAAAATTAATGATGATAAAGTCTATGTTAAGAAAATAGGCAATGCTTTATATTTAATTCCATTTCATAATCCTTGGCAAAACCTATTCGAAAGTCTTGATAAATTCACACCTGATTTTATGGAAGAAAGAAATCAATCGGACAATCAAGCCCGGGAAGCATTTGACTAATGACTTACTTGCTCGATACTAATATTTGCATTTATATCATTAAGAGAAAACCTGCCATTGTACTTGAAAAGTTTAGCCGAATAACTTTAGGTAGTGTTGCCATTTCTACCATCACTTTAGCCGAATTAGAGTATGGTGTCCGAAAAAGTACCAATCCGGAAAAAATATAGAAGCACTTACCCAATTTCTAGTGCCGCTCGATATAATAGCTTTTGATTATGAGGCAACAATAGCATATGGTAAAATAAGGGCAGATTTAGAAAAGAAAGGCACGCCTATTGGGCCACTTGATACCCTTATTGCCGCCCATGCCTTAAGTTTAAATATGACTTTAGTAACAAACAACGAAAAAGAGTTTAATAGAATAGCAGGATTAAAAATCGAGAATTGGGCGAAATAACAGCTTTGAATGACTAGAAAATAATTAAGTAAGACCGCTCATCGCAGAGCTGAGAATTATTTTTAATATTTTTTTAAGTCGTTTAATATTGACGCTGTTTAGTATTTCTAGTCTCGAATGATCGATGCGCCATTGGTGGTGTTATCACCGCCAATCTTAAAGCTTTTTGTAAACAGAATACTTTTTCTAGCGAAGCTCATTTATTACCAGTTAGCAGGATTTTGTCTATAATCCAATTCCTGATCTTATAAGTTTGAAGTCCGCAAAGAATATTGATTTAAAAGAAAATCATTGATATAACCATAAGCAGCATCCAGATGAAATCTGCGGTCTTGATCTTTTTTCTTGGGTTAATAATTCCGGTATGTTGTGATGCGCAAACCAGCAATATTGGTAAAGCAACTGGCGACAGTGTTATGATTACCATATTCCTGAAACATCAGCAGGATAAAAATTTAAAAGAAATCCAGAAAGTACAGGAATCTAATAAATTGTGGGAAATATTCCCACCCAAAGAAGCGCGGGTAGTTTCGTGGTACGTTATGATGGGTATTGGGCAAGTGGTTACGGTTAAAATTCCGGCATCTGCTTTAAGAACTTTAAACCTGGCTATTGAAAACGGGGCTTGGGGTGCTTTCGATACCGAGTTTTACCCGACCTACGATTACGTACCGGTTTGGCAGAGTAGGGTAAAAAGTAAAAAATAATGTTTCTTACCTGATTTATAGCAGTTCTGTATGCCGCCAACTCAAGTTTACTACACTTTATTAGTATATATCCGCGAAGGCCAGGAATCCATATATCAGGACTACGAAAACAAAGTTTTGCCGCTGCTGCCGAAGTATAAAGGAAAGCTCGAACTCCGGTTAAAAAATTCTATAACTTCTCCCAACCACCCTGATGAAATCCATGTTGTATCCTTTCCGACAATAGCTGATTTTGAAGCCTACCGGAACGACCCCAAAAGGCTAAGTCTTGCCAGGTTATTTGAGGCGTCAGTTGCCAAAGCGGTGTTGATTCAGGGCATAAAAGTAGATTCAGAAAGTTCTGGTTAATACGTTTGAAAATTGATTTCCCTAATTATCAAACCGGAAACCGGCGCCAAACTGAAATAATATATTTTCTTCGCGGGAATGCTGTATTAAAGTAGAAAAAGTAAACCGCTCGGTGAATGGTGCAATGTAAAAACCGCCGCCGTATCCACGGTGCCAGCCGCCGGCTGCTTCGCCCTGATACCACACTTTGCCCTGGTCGTAAAACGTGAGGAGACCATAACGGAAAGGCAGAAATGAATTGTTTACCTGCCCGATATGGAAACGCAGTTCGGAGTTTAGGTAAGCACTGGCATCGCCGGAGAAGCGGTTTTGCACAAAGCCCCGCAAGTTTTGGAGCAAGCCCAGGGTAGTATATTTATAAAAAGGCAGGTTTTCACCGTAGTTTTTAGCCCCACCCAACCGCAAAGCCAACGTTATGGGTAAGCCCAACCGAGCAGTGGCATAATAATCTAAAAAGCCTTGGCTAATACCAAAATAATCTTTGGAATCTTGCAGCCGGCGAAAACTTTGGTGACTAGCATATAGCCGTAAGCCTTTCTGGGTAAATATGGGCTTGTCGCGTAAATCTAAGTTAAATATGGCACTGGCTCCGGCTAATTGCTGGTCTGCTAAATCGCCTTGCGGCCCGGTATTTTCTTCTATAAATGAGCCCGGCGTTATCCGCGAAGAGAAGGTTTCGTAGCGCGGCCCAATCCGGAAATAACTGCGGCGGAAAAACTGCCGCTGCAAATACACATGGCTAACCAAACCGCTAAAGCGGGCTACATAATAATTATCGTCGTATAAGTTTTCGTTTTTAAAGGTGTTGTTGCCCAGCCCGAAAAAGTTGTAGAACGGAAAGTTGCGGCCAATATCCACGAAAGTACCCGCATCCCAATTACCCAAAGCCTGGCGCCAGGTAAAATCGGTGGTAAGTTGCAGGTTGCCGAATTGCGTAGCCCTAAAGTTTACGCCGTACAAGCTGCCGTAATCGGGTTTCCGGAAACGCTGACGTTTGTAATTAATACCAAAAGTTATGCCCAGACCATCGCTTTTATTGTATAACAAACTGCCGCTGGGGTTGTACGTGTTATACTCGAAAGCCTGGCGGTTATATTGGTTTATGTTGGGTTTATCGGCGGTACGGTTGCGGCTGGCGGGTCCTAAAGCTAATTTGGTGTCGGAGTTGTCGTAAATAAGGGTGTTGCCTCGCAAACTGCGGCGCACCTTAGATGCGTCCTGGATGCTGTCGTTGCCGTAGCCCCCAATTACCCGCACCCGGATACTGGTGGGTACCTCACCACTAATAGTTACTACATCTTTGCCGTCGAAGGCGTACAGCCGGATTTCTTTGGTTTCGTTTTTATAGAAAGTGCGGTCGAAATAAGGTTTGCCTTCTTCCTGGTTCGTGGTTTTATCTTTTTCGAATACTTGCACCCTTACGCTGGCATCGGGCAGGCGTTCTACTTTAAAATATTCGTTTTTATTCGAACCCACCACATCTACGTAGCGGGCCAATAATTTGTAATATGCTTCCAGCGCCTGGGGTAAACGCTCGCGGCGGGCCTTTAAGCGGCGGCCAATTTCCTGGCCATCCGTGGGTATTATTTCGGGCGGTAACTGCGCAATGGCTTCGTGAATTACCTGGTCAGTCATTTTGTTTTGCAGGTAAGTCGCTAAGTTCAGCCAGTCTTGTTTATTCAAGGAAGTTAATAACAACCGGTCGAGGTGTCGGGCCGTCCAGGTTAAACTGGTAATGCCGCCTAATTCTTCGTCGAAATTCTGAATACTGAGCGAAGCCCATTCCCGGTCGGCGAGCCAGAAAAATAAACCTTCCCAACGGCTAAAAGCTTGGTCGCGGTCGCGCGGAATAGGCCGGTAAAGGCGTTGGTTGCCGTTTTGGTATTCGGCCCAGCGCCAGTTATCAGCGTGCCGATCGGTGTCGCCGATAAAAATATCGAAAGCCCGCGCTCTGCCGTAAGCCTGCACGTCTAAGCGGTTGTCGTGGTCCTGGAATAATTGCCGGAAGAAGCGGTAACTTTTTTTAATATCGTCGGATTCGCCAAAAAAGGTTTTGCTATCTTCCGAGTCGCCGGGCCGTTCTTCCAGAAAGCCGATTAAATTTTTGTATTCGTCGCGTAATGGGCCAAAAGCCGGGTCATCGGCTAATACATATAATTCGGGTCGGGCGTGTAAAATATCGGTAGCATCCAGGAGTTTGCTGGCAACCAGTGCCCCGTAGGGCTGTGTGGTCGGGTTTATTTCCTGCAATAAATCGGTGATAGCGGTGTAGCGCAGTTCTGGCGGCACTACTCCAATTGGCTCTTTGGTAACCGACCGGAACACGTATTGCTTTTTGTTAGGTGCCTGCAACCGCAACGTTTTTGTTTGCAGGCCGCCCCCTGTTCTCAACAACGATAAATTTTGTGGGTTTTGACCCAGATGAAAATAAGGCAGCTTTACGGGTTGGGTCCAGCTTTTGCGGTAGAGTTCACCCAGAAAGAATTTTTTAAACCCAGAAGCTTTGTATTCCGGACCGGGGATGACGGTTGCAAAACTTTTTGGTTTGGCCGCAGGAATATTATTTTTTTCAGGATTAGTGCCTAATGCGGTAATACAAGGACCAAAAGATGGGTTAACGGGTATTTGCTTATTTTCGGCCGGCTGACAGGCAGAGGTAAATAATACTTTGGTGGCTAGTTCCTGCAAACCGCTTTTGGTAAACGTATAAAAAGTACTGGTTACTTTGCCGCTGGTATAATAAGTAAGTTTGCTGAAACCCGTTTTGGCTTCGTTTACCAGACTTAAGGCATTTTTCCCTACAAAATCTTGCTGTACAAAACTGCCCGATACCAAATGGTAATTTTCTTCGGAATAATTTAGCTGCAAATTATAATCGTGGGCAGCGGCGTATATTACGGGTGGATTTTCTTTTAACAAGCGCTCCATTTTTTGTTTAAATGCTTGGTAATCCGGATTAGCCATGTCGCGGGGTGTGCCTACGTTTTGGCGGAAGGCAGCGTAGAAACTGCCTAATATTGGGAGCGGTACGCGATTGGCCGGGTTGCGGTCGGCGAAGGGAAATAAATGTTTGCGGAGCGGCATGCGCCCGCCGTACATGCCGTTGGAGATGATGGGGTGATGCCCAACCAATAAAATATTGCGGTTACCGGCTTCCGCAATCGCATCTTCCAGTTCTTCTAAAAAATCTTCGCGGGTATTTATTTTACAATCGGTATCGGGTTCGGTGGGCTTTTTATGCGGGTGCATCCACCATTGTGTATTCAGGGCAATAATGCGTAAGCCAGAGCCAATATCTATAATTTCGGGTCCGGGGCAACCTTGGCCGGGTAACAAAACTTGTTTGCGGTTCAGGTTGCGGCTCAAATATTCTTCCAGGCGCTTCACATCGCTTAGCCCATCGGGTCCCGAATTATCCCAATCTTTATCGCCGGGTACAAAATACATGTTGCCCAGCGGGTTGGTGTTGGTAAGTTGCAGTAGTAAATCGAGTTTATCGGTAGTTAATTTTTCTTTTTTGCCCAAACCTTGGTTAGCGGCAATATCGCCGAGGTGCACCACCGTAAAAGGGTTCTTTTGCTTGCTTAATTCCTGCTGAAATGCAGTAAGACTTGCCTCCGGCACCGCCGCCGTAGCCGTGTTGCCAATTAAATATACCTGGTGCAGTACGGAATCCGGAGTTTGCGCCCGGGTAGCAAAAGCCAACAGCCAAAAGTAAAGGAATAATAATTTTTTTGTCATTTTGTAGCGGTGCCGGCCTGCGCAAATATTTTAGCCCTAAGCGTATTGGTAAATATTTATCAACACATACTTAAGGCCGCGCTGTAATGTTGGGGCAACTACAAAAAAAGCCAGGCTTCGCGGCGTTATCGCAAAGTCTGGCACCTAAATTAACGATGGCCGGTTAGCCGGCAGCTTAATAATGCAAGTCGAAATTATTCAGCACAAAAGGCTGTACGTAAACCGAATCTTTTAGCTCCTGGGTTTGGCCATTGTGCGTTACTTTATATTTCAGGCGGATATACGTATTACCGGCTACCTGGCCTAAGTTTAAAGTTTGTTCGCCGGTACCTGTAAAAGTAAAAGCGCGGGGTGCTTTTACAATGCCCATTTTTTCGCTTTCGCAGTTAGGGCAAGTAACCGCAATTACATCGGCGCTGGCAGCCGGCGCGTTGTTTTTGAGCTTAACCGCCAGCGTACCCAACGCATACATCGGGAACTGAAAGTTTTCTTCTTTTTTAAAATATTCCAGGAGTTGAAAATCGGCGTAAGAATCCGGAAAACCGTTTTTGCCTTTTGAGAATTGTTTGTACGTGTAGCCGGGTTTGTTTACTTCAACCCGGTAAACATCTTCAACCCGTTCGTAAGCAAAGGCAAATTTGCCGCTGACATCGGTTAACGTTTCCTGCACCACCCGCGCATGCACCAGTATATTATCGTCGTCGGCAATTAATTGTACCGTAACATTTTCGAGGGGTTTACCGGTGGCCTGGTCTACAACGGTACCGCTTACTTTACGGGATTTATCCAGAATGGAATCTTCGGTACAGGAGGTAAAAAGAAATAAAAGAGCTATCAGCGACAGCCCGGCTAAATTTATTTTAGAAAAGAACGGGTTCATGTAAGAATAATGCGAAGCAGGAATAGACAGAGAAGCGAGGTAAGCAGAATATTTATTTGTAAAGAAAATTTGCTGGCTTCCCGGAAAATGCTTGCTGATTATCCGGGAAGCCAGCTTTTAATTTTTGAAGCATACTAGCGGAAGCCTTACGGGGCTAGCAGAACTGGTAACGAGCAAGCAGCCTTACGGGGCTGTGTTTCGTGTTGGTGTTAAGCCTTACGGGGCTTGATTCAAGTATAAGCCTTACGGGGCTCAGTTGGGGTAAAGCCTTACGGGGCTAAACCAATCTGGGGTGACCGTTGGCTTACGGGCGAACGGTCACCCCAGATTTTACAAGCTTACTTTTTAGCAATTACTTGCTGAGTCGCCGGCTTAGCTGGTTTGGCTAACTCTGCCGTTAATACGTAACCAACTTGTCCGTTTACGGTTACAATGGTCCAGCTTTGGTTGTAGCGACGTACTACTACAATCTCGTCGGCGCTTTTCAAGGCTTTAAGTACTTCGGTAGAAGTGCCGGGCTGGCGGTACATTTTACTGTTTTCGTAACGCGCACTAGCTGTTACTACCTGGTGGCCATCGGCAAAACCAAAAGCGGTTTGGGCGGCCAGGGCTAAGGTTAAAATAATCTTTTTCATAGTTTTTGGTGTTTTAGGGGTCGGGGTAATTATTTATTCTATTGTTAACAGCTAAATTATTCTTGGTAATGTGCTGTTGTTTAAAGTTGTGCAAGCGGCGTGCCAAATATTTTGCTTTACTATATAACAGCTTGAAATATTTAACAAATTGGGCTGGCTTGCTGTGCGTTAGCATTTCAAAGGTGCAAAAAGCTTCGATTATCCTAAAATAATATTCCCTGAAGTGCTCATTATACCGGTTGAATGACCAGATTAATACCTTGAATAGCATAGACCGGTAGGCAAATATTCTTATTTAAATTTATAGAATGATTAAATAATGCCTGCCAGCATTTAAATATTTAGATAAAAGACAGTTAGAAGTATTTCCGAAGGCGTCCGTATCCGGACAGCGGTGTACGATTATGTAGCAACTGCTCCGTTGTTCAGGAATTTTCCGGATAGAAGAATAGATTAAGTTTAAAGCCCAAAAGAAGGTTCAGCTATTTTTTTTAATAGCTCCGATGCTTCTTTAATCAGACGTGAAGTAAGATACACCTAGGTACAGGCTAACGGGTAAACTAATCTTTTTGCAAAGAAATTTATTTGAACACAGAAGAAGCAATAAAGACCGGAATTTTTATTCTGTATCTTTATACTTGTTTATATATATAGTATATTCGTTGGTTTAGGTGCGTTTATATCTTAGAAAATGGTGGTATGAATGCACCACTTACGTTTATAAATGAGTTGGCCATAATTTTAATCAGAATATGATAAGAATACTGTATCTCTTTTTAATCACTGTTCTTTTTTCATCCTGCAGTGAGCAGAAAGAAGTATATGAGTACTACAGATTTGGAAAACAGATTACACCAAGTGGTAAGTTTGTCATCTACGATTATGCTAGGTATGGACCAATGGCTTTTAGTTCAGACATTTCTAATACGGAGTTATTTAGAATTGATGAAGAATTTAAGGAAGGTGAAGGCCAAGAAATTGATGGTTCAATAAGTTAATGGATTTCTAACGATACCTTATTAATCTTCAATTTTAAGTCTGACCTTGAACAACCAAAGGATACCTTACCAATAAAGACAGAATATACTAAGCTTGGAGACTTTACGGTAAAAACAGTTTATTACAAGGCTAATTCAGGAGGAAGAGCTATTTATGACTTTGACTCAGTTGCTACTACAAGCGATTCAGTATTTATCAGAACAGTTTCAGATAAAAAAGGCAAGCAAGTTTTGCGTTTCCCACTTGGTGCAACTACAATCAAAACAAAGGCAGATTCAATAGTTCATATTGCTGTCGACACTCGACTTGAAAAAAGCATGAACTTTGTTCATAAGAATCCTGATGGAACCTTTACAAGCAGACTACCAGAGGTAGGAACCACATGGTACGACTTAACACCGATAAAAAGGATTTCTCCGAATGGACTAAATACAAGAAAAATCTTCTGGGAGGAATAAAAAACTTTGGCCAACAAGGTATAAAAGTCAAACTTCGGCTAAGCCTCGTTCGCCTTCTATACAAAGCGTTGGCGGCAATGCTAAGAATCAATTAGATAAAATTCAAAACAAACTGGTGAACTTAATCTATAAGGGTAATAATGAAATCCTATTAAATCTTGCTAAAAAGAATTTGGCAAGAAATAAGATTGAACTTGCTGAGTATACTCAAAAGTTTATCGACGAAAACGCGAATGGGACAGCTAAATCCTTCGAAGAATATGTGCCTGAATTCTCTGAATTAGAAAATATAGATTGGATTTTCTTAAATTCTATTTTTATTGCGCTCTACGCAAATTTTGAAAATCACATTTTAATGCTTTCAAAGTTTGTGGAAAGCAAGAATTTAAGTCCTATTACTTTGAATGACCTTAAAGGCATTGGTTATCTAGACCAATATAGAAAATATCTACATCTTATTGGCCAAATAAAAAGTGCAGAAAAGAACGCTTACTGGGAAGAAATTGATATTTACAAGTTAGTAAGGAATAAATTAGCTCATGAAGGGGGCTTCTTTGTAAGAAATCCAAAGTTAAAGTTAGAAAGTCAGAACGGATACAAATACCTTATGGACAATAAGGTTTTACTAGCTGGTTCTTATGGACATATAAGGATAAGAGAAATACATTTTTTAGAAAAGTTTGTAAACTTATCAAATCAAGTTTCTGACCAGTTAGTTGAAGAGATAAATAAAAGTACGCCCGCCAACCACGTGTAAACGCCAGCTCCGGCCGATGGCCTCCGCTGCCTTTTACACAAGTCCGTAGCCGTTGTGGTAATACACTTTATTGGTTGCCAGACTGGCAAAATATTTAGAAAATGGAATTCAACTCAAACAACCATATTGTTAAACGCTGTCTGCAAGGTATGGTCATGGAAGAAAATGGCCAACCGGAAGAAGCAAGCAAGCTGTTTCAGCAAGCCTGGCACGAAGCCACAAACGACTTTGAAAAATTTTTGGCTGCTTATTATGTAGCCCGCCAGCAAAAAAATATTGCCGACAAACTAAAATGGCTCGAAACAGCTTTAGGGTTTGCCTTAAAAATAAACAACGATGCCGTTAAGAGTGCTTTTCCGGCGCTGTATTTAAATATTGCCCAATGTTATGCAGACTTAGGCGAACCGGAGAAGGCAAAACAGCAAGATGCTTTAGCCACTACATTTAAAGATAAACCATCCGACAAAGGTCCTTTTTATCATGGCACAAAAGCAGATTTGCAGGTTGGCGATTTGCTGACAGCAGGGGGGAGTTCTAATTACCAAGCTGAACTCAAAATGAACCACATTTATTTCACAGCCCTGGTTAATGGGGCAGGGCTTGCGGCGGCATTAGCCAAAGGCGATGGACGTGAACGGGTTTATATGGTTGAACCAACCGGGCGTTTCGAAAATGACCCGAATGTGACAGACAAAAAATTTCCGGGTAACCCAACCCGCTCTTACCGCTCCGAGGCACCATTAAAAATTGTTGGCGAAGTAACCGATTGGGAGAGACAAACACCTGCGGAAATCCAGCAATGGCGCGAAAAGTTGGCCAATAACAAAGGCGAGATTATTAACTGATGCTCTTTGGCAAGGGTACTTTAAACCAAAGTGGCCTGTAATCTTACTGAAATTACAGGCCACTGAAACCGTTGCTGGCTTACGGGCCGGCAAGGCGGGTTTAAAAATAATTAGCCGTTTATTTTTGAAAAGCTACTGGAGTTACTGCCTCTTACGGTTTTGCCGTTCTCCAAAGTCAGGTTGTATTCCAGGGTGTAAGTATTACCAGAGCCAGATACTTTAACTGTACCGCCAGTGGCGTGGATGGGCGTTTCATCCGATAACATGCGGTTGCCGTTCGTGTCGATATAAATCTGGGCATCGCCAAATACCGATTTACCTTTATACTTTTGTTCCAGTTGGCTTTCGCTCAGGCTGCCATCATTGCCATTATCAATATAATTAAAGGTGCCGGTATTAAATTTATCAGTTCCATTAGAAACCAGCTCGGTATAAATGGCAAAGCTGCCGCTTACTTCTTCCACCGTCCCGTTCCGGTATAAAATATTGCCGTTGGCTATATAAAAATCGTTAATGTAATGGGTATCGTCATCGCCATACAAGGTTTCGGCCCCGTACTCCACCATCAGGCTTTCATCCATCTCGTATTTGGTACCATTGTATTCTACTTCGTTTTTGGCTGGTTTCGGATCGTCTTTCTTTTCGAATAAGCTACAGGAGGTTGAGGCAAACGTGAGCACCAGGGCCAAAGTTGATAATTTGAGGGTGTTAAATGTTGTTTTCATAGTTTTGTTTTTGCGTTAGTTTGGTGTTTTTTGGTTTGTTTATTTTTGAATAATTTAGGCTGCTTTAAACACACCTCCTGCGGCCGGCTCTGGCGGAGCCGGCTTTAAATTTTTGCTGCAGGTTCAGGTATTTTTTAGAGGCACCAGCGGAAGCCTTACGGGGCTAGCAGCACTGGTAACGCGTAATAAGCCTTACGGGGCTTGGGTGAAGGTTGGAATAAAGCCTTACGGGGCTTTTGGGGTTTAGCCTTACGGGGCTAAAAGGGTAATTAATGCTAAAGGCTGGAATTTAAAGTTTGCGGTCTGCCTACGGAGCTTACCGAAACCCTAACCTTTACTTTTTAGCCATTACCGCGCTGTTAGTGGTTTGGGGTTTGGCCAATTCCGTCGTCAGCATGTAGCCTACTTGCCCGTTCACGGTTACAATGGTCCAGCTGCTGTTGTAGCGGCGCACTACCACAATTTCGTCGGTGCTTTTCAAGGCTTTGAGAACTTCGGTAGAAGTGCCGGGCTGGCGGTACATTTTACTGTTTTCGTAACGGGCACTGGCCGTTACCGCCTGGTGGCCGTTGGCAAAACCGAAAGCGGTTTGAGCGGCCAGGACTAAGGTTAAAATAATCTTTTTCATAGCTTTTTGGTGTTTTAGGGGTCGGGGTTTAATTTTTGTTGGCAACCAACGGTTTGTTATCTGGTTGCGTTACAAATTTGCATCAGGATTTAAGCGAATAAAAATTAGTTTAAATGAAGGGCCGAAGACACCGGATGAATGCCTAAAATAGGGGGTTAAAAGCCGATGATAACCAGCCCGGAACGGGTAGTTTATTAGGTTGTTAAGTAGCTGATAATTATTGGTTTATTGGCTTTAAGCTATGTATTTTAAACAGTAACTCCTGGTAATAGCAGTGTTTTGGGGTAAGTTTATCTCGGCCCGACAGACCGGTTGCGCTAATTTTTAGACTTAAAATAGAGACTTAATATTTAGCCAAAAGCCATTAGCTTTGAGGTTACACGAAGGTGCCTGAACAAAATTTTTACAGATAAGTTAATAAGGGTAAATCAGGCTCTATTACGGCCTGACAGCCCAACGTATTTTATGAGCGAGAGAACCAAAAAATTGTTTTTGCTGGATGCCATGGCCCTGATTTTCCGGGCGCACTTTGCCTTTAGCAAAAATCCCCGCATTAATTCCAAAGGCATGAACACCGGGGCCGCCCTCGGGTTTACCAATACGCTGTTTGAAGTTTTATCCAAGGAAAAACCCACCCACATTGGCGTGGCTATGGACGGGCCGGAGAAAACTTTCCGGCACGATAACTTTACCGAGTACAAGGCCCACCGCCAGGCCATGCCCGAAGATATTGGCATTGCCATTCCGTACGTGAAAAAAATTGTGGATGCCTTTAATATTCCGTTGCTGATATTGCCGGGCTACGAAGCCGACGACATTATTGGTACGCTTTCCTGCAAAGCCGAAAAAGCCGATTTTGACGTGTACATGATGAGCCCCGATAAAGACTTTTGCCAGTTGGTAACCAACCACGTGTTTCTGTACAAACCGGCTTTCCTGGGCAACGGCGTAGATATTTTGGATGTGAAAAAGGTTTGTGAAAAGTGGGAAATAAGCAATGTAAAGCAGGTAATTGATATTCTGGGTTTGCAGGGCGATGCCGTCGATAATATTCCGGGTATTCCGGGTATCGGCGAAAAAACCGCTAAATCCCTGATTCAGAAATACGGCTCCGTTGAGAATTTAATTGCCCACGCCGACGAACTGAAAGGCAAGCAACGCGAAAATATTATCCAATACGCCGAGCAAGGATTATTGTCGAAAGAACTCGCTACCATTCATTTGGATGTGCCTATTGCTTTCGACGAAAGCCAGTTTGAGTACAAGGGCCCGGATGTGGCAAAATTAACGGCCTTGTTCGAGGAGCTGGAATTCCGGCAACTGGCGCAGCGGATTTTGGGTACAAGTCTGGCAACTGCTCCGGCCAAAACCCCCGTTAAGACTACCCGCACCCTGGTAAAAGGAAAAAAATCGGATCAGCAAAGCTCTTTGTTCGAGGATCTGGACGAAATATTGGTAGATGCGCCGGAACCGGCGCCGTTGCCGGCCGGCCAGAAAAAAAATATCAACAACACGCTGCACGATTACCATTTAATTAACACCCCGGAACGGCGCGCCAGCCTGGTAAAATATTTAAAGCTGCAAAAAGAAATTTCTTTCGATACCGAAACCGACCGCCTCGACCCGATTACCGGCCGTATGATTGGCATGTCGTTTTGCTATTTGCCCGGCGAAGCCTATTACGTAACCGTGCCCTTAGACTTAGTTGAAGCCCAGCCCATTGTAGACGAATTCCGCGAAATACTCGAAAACCCGAATATTACCATCATCGGGCAAAATATTAAATACGATATCCTGATTCTGAAATCGTACGGCATTGAGGTAAAGGGGAAAATATTTGATACCATGCTGGCTCATTATTTACTGGAGCCAGATATGCGCCACAACATGGATTTGCTCTCCGAGACGTACCTGGGTTACACGCCGGTTTCTATTACCGAACTAATTGGTAAAAGAGGAAAAAAGCAACTTACCATGGCCGATTTAACGCCGGAAGAAGTGTATGAATATGCCTGCGAAGATGCCGATGTAACCCTGCGCCTGAAAAACTACTTCCAGCCACTGCTGGAAAAAAATGGCCTGATGAAGCTGTTTACCGAAGTAGAAAACCCTTTGGTGCCGGTGCTGGCGGGCATCGAGAAAGAAGGCATTGCCATTGATGCCAGCGCCATGGCCGAATCTTCGAAGGAATTATCGGGTTATATGGCGGAGTTAGAACAGCGCATTTACGAACTGGCCGGCACCCAGTTTAACATTGGCTCACCCAAGCAGCTCGGCGAAATATTGTTCGAAAAGCTGGGCATTCAGGAAAAAACGAAAAAAACCAAAACCGGTCAGCACGCCACCGGCGAAGAAATATTATCGAAGCTGGCGCACAAACACGAAATTGCCCAGTTAATCCTGGATCACCGGGAAATGGCCAAGCTTAAATCGACCTACATTGATGCGCTGCCGCAATTAATTTGTGAGTCGGATGGGCGGGTGCATACATCGTTTAACCAGGCCGTAGCGGCTACCGGGCGTTTGAGTTCTACCAACCCCAACTTGCAGAATATTCCCATTCGCACTGAAAAAGGCCGCGAAATCCGGAAAGCTTTTGTGCCGCGCAATCAGGATCACTTGCTTATTTCGGCGGATTATTCGCAGATTGAATTACGCATTATGGCCGATTTCAGCGGCGATGCCACCATGAAAGAAGCTTTCCAGCAAGGTTTGGATATTCACGCCTCTACGGCGGCCAAAGTATTCAGGGTGCCCATCGACCAGGTAGACAGCGATATGCGCCGGAAAGCCAAAACCATTAATTTTGGTATTATTTACGGTATTTCGGCTTTTGGTTTGGCCGAGCGCCTGAATATTCCGCGCCGCGAAGCCGCCGATATAATTGAAGCATATTTTCAGGAGTTTCCGGCCGTAAAAGGTTACATGGACGAAGCCATTGGTAAAGCCCGCGAGCAGGAATACGTACAAACTTTGCTGGGCCGCCGCCGCTACCTCCGCGATATAAATTCGCAGAACGCCAATATTCGGGGTTACGCTGAGCGCAACGCTATTAACGCGCCTATCCAGGGTACCGCCGCCGATATTATTAAAATTGCCATGATTCACATCCACGATTGGCTGAACGCAGAAAAACTAAAAGCCCGCATGGTTTTGCAGGTGCACGACGAATTGCTGTTTGATGCGCCGAAAGCCGAAATAGACTACATAAAACCCCACATAGAAAATTTAATGAAAAATGCGCTGCCCCTGAGTGTACCCATGGAAATTGGGATAGGTGTAGGGCAAAACTGGCTCGAAGCGCACTAAAGAAATAAACCCTCAGGCCGCCGGTAAGTGGCCTGGGGGTTTATCATAAATATTGCCAACCTGTAGATAGTGGTATTTTATACCAAATCGTATTTACATCCTTCCATAGCTAATTAACAAATATTATTAAAGCCCACAGAGCAATATTTCCTGTAGTTTACTATGGAATATAGTTTGTACTATTTGGTATTGATTATTGCGGGACATACGTGATTTTTAAAACGTAATTATAGCCCTGTTCGGTAAAAGTGCGTTCCAGCACCATTTGTTTTGGTGTTAGCTCCAGTATGGTGTAGGTTTCGGTAAAATGCCCGCGTTGGTACGGATACGTCCATTTTAAAATATTATCCGCAATAACCCAGGTGCCTTCCTGGTAAATCTGCGGGTCGTTCTGGTAACACCGGGTAGCGCCCTCATCAATCATATATTTACCATCCGAAGAAAACTTATAAATATCGTCTCTGGTACAGTTGGTAACACTGGGCGTTGTAAACAGGTCGTAGGGCGGGCTCGTATTTTCCGTAACCAGATAATTCGTAATCTTCCAATCTTTGCCAACGATTAGTTCGGAATTACTGGGCGGATCATTATCTTTCTCACAGCCAACAAACACCAGCACTAAAACCAGCATTACTAAAAGGGAGTTGAGGTTTCGCATAAGGAATAAGTTTAAGTAACAGGTTTAGAGGAGTTTGTTGCCGGGAATTAACAAGATTACAATTGCATCAGCCATTCTGAAATTTCTTCAACGGTAATTCTTTTGGACAGATACATGCACACCAATTTTAATTAAAATAAAATTATATAATTCTGATTCTTAAAGGCTTCGGTACGGGGCAGGCGGAGAATATCCTAAAATACAGAAAAATATTTAAAAAGAAAACCACCTGGTATGCGGCCTTCTATTTTAATAAATCAGGACTTATGCGAACTATAATTACCTAGGAGCTGAATGCCGGCCCACAAAAAAAGCCACTTCAGCAGTGGCTTTTTTTGTGGTATAACTAAACCCAAGTATTTATTGGGCAGTAAAAGTTAAATCTATTTTTGAAGGAACTGCTGTTGTGGTGCCAGGTAAGGTTAGGCCTTCGTTAAAAGTTACTTTTAAAGTCTGGTTGGTTAGTGTTACAACCTTTAAGTTTCTAGGCGCTGAAGTAGTTAAACCATAGGAAAGTAAAATATTGCCGTTAATTGTGATTACATCGCCGGTGGTAGCATTTTCCTGGAAGCTCCAGGTACCCGGAACAGTTTGTGGTGCGTTAGGTGTACATTTTGTTGGCCCTTCGTCAACCACCACCACGCCGCCAGTGTTAAAATCTAAAAAATTATCTTTTTGGCAATCAACCAAAAGACCATAAAGATTAAACTCAGTGGATAAACCGGTAGGTACAGCCTTAGCTTCGGTAACTTTCCAATTCTTCGACATTATAATTTCTTCTTTTGTTGGTTCGGCATCGTCGTCTTTATCGCAACCGGCAATTACAAAGGTTAAAAAGAACAGGAAGATTAACGCACTATAATTTTTCATAGTAAACAGATTAAATTTAATAATTTATTGATTGATGAAGCAAAAGTAGTAAAACATTCTCCAGAATAATACTCCTATTTAAAGGTGAAAAATAGAGAAAGTAACAAATCCCTCTATTCTCATCCGCTCGTTTTTAATTTTAGTTGCATCCATAATTCTATCCGCATACGGTAAAGTCGGATACCTGGTAATATAATCCGGAGAATAAAAATGCCTGCGTACCGGTTGAAATTTGCTGATTCCAACACCTGGCTACATTACGAAAGCTTAACGCAGACCTGTTGGTTTTATTCTGGGTATAAAAAAGAAAAGCTGCGGATAAGGCAGCTCTTCTTTTTATTTGTATGGGGTAAGGCAGTGCATTTATTGCGAAGGAAGCGTGTTCAGGCGGTAATCGCTAAGTTTTACGGGCGGCAGCGTAGAACTGAAAGCTTCATTAATGGCTTTAATAAAAGTATTAGCAATTAAAGCCTGCCCGCGTGGATTTGGGTGTACGCCATCTAAAGAGAAAAGCCCGGCCGGCGGAGCTAACGTGTTCTGGAGGCTGGTTAAATTACTTAAAGCAATATTTACATCAACCAGGGCTAAGCGATTATTGCGGCCGGCTATTTCCTGCTTAATAATATTGTTAAAGGTGGTAACGCGGTTGGTTACCAGGGTCGCCTCGGCCTGATCCAGCACGTACTGGTTGGGGATAGGCGTAGTTATGCCCCAACCGGCCCGTTGCGCCGGATTGCAGGCGCTGATAGGGCCGGACAGTAAATTATCCTGCGGGGTTAACAGGGTCAGGAAGTCTTTGGTAGGGTCCAGGTGGCGCAGGCCGGTAGCGGTGGTAATAACCGGGTAGTTTACTTTGCCAGCCTTAAAATTTACGCCCGCTGCTGCGGGCCCAAACTGACCGTAAGCCGCATTAAGCGCGGCTGCCTGGGCGGCCGATAAGTTAAACGGGATTGGCGCATTGGCTCCGCCGGCTACCAAGCCGGCATTTACCAACTGAAAAAAGGGCAACTTCGTTACATCCGGTATGGTGGCCACGGCGCCCTTGGTATTTGCCCCGGTTCCGAGCAAGGCATCTAAAGCGCTTTTCAGTGCCGCGCCAAATACCAGCGGGTCGGTCATGTCGTTCGGGCCGTAAGTAGCTGCATTGATACCCGGATTAGCGTTGGCGTTGCCGCCATTAATGGCATAAAGCAACACATCGTTAGAACCCAGCCAGTAAGTAAAAAAGGTGCCTTTGGCCGCTACTGCATCGGCGATAACGCTGGCCGCCGGCGAGGACGCAAAGCGCCAGAAAAATGGATTGCCGACCGTAGGGCTGGCACCATAACCCGGTATCAGCACATGGTAGCTGCGGGCCCCCGGTACCCCAAAATTATTCAGGGCAGCTTTATCGCCGGTAAAAGGCGCGAGATTTTCGCCGGGCAGGGAAGGGCCGGGCGTTAACCCCAGGGTTTTGGTGGCATCGGCATTGGGGCAAGTGGGTAATAGAAACTTTAAACGGCCTACCGGCACCTGATTTCCGCCCACGGTCGCAAAACCACCGAAGCCGGCCCCTTCTTCCGCTCCAAATGTTGGAAAATTAAAAGGTTTGTCGCCGTTTACGGATTTCATTCTCTCGGCCAGCATTGCCGCATATGAGCTTTGCTGACCTTCCAGGTAAAGAGCATTATCCATAAACCCGGCCGTAATGGAATTGCCCACGGCCACGTATTTGCTGAAGTCGGCGTTGCCGGCTACCGGCGGGGTTCTGGGATTGGTCGGGTCTTCGGCCGGTTCGGGCGGGGAATAGGAACAGGCGGAGAAAATACCGCTAAACAAAAAGCTAACGGCGAGTAATTTTATATTTTTCATGGGGATATTCTGTTTAAAAATGCATAGCTGTAAAAACCACTTTACCGGCTGGCCTGCTTATTTGAGTAATTCGTCGAAGGTGATGGAAAGGTAATAAACCCCGCCCACGTAGGGCCCGCCGTAAACCGTGCGGTAGTAGTTGTTGGTAATGTTAGAACCGCCCAGTTTAAAGATAGATTTTAGGCTGGGTACCTTATAACTTACCTGCGCATCCAAGGTGCCATAAGCCGGAATTTCGGCGTTGTTAATTCCCGGTATAAAGCTCGATTGCCAGATATAAGAATCGGACCAGCGGTAAGCCACACTAAAACCAGCATTCTTATAGAAGTTGCGGTTGGCCAGGGTTACGTTAAATTTCCATTCGGGGGTGTTAAAGCCGGGCACCTGGTCCGGATCATGATTTTCGCCCAGGTTTAGTTTATTCCAGTTGGTATTGCCGCTAAGGGTATACCCCCGGGGTAACGAATACGTCAGCCCCAGGCTGGCTCCCTGGGCGGCTACTTTCTGGGTGGCATTAGAATACAACTGGTACGGCTGGAAATTATTCGTAGCCACATCAAACGCCACGGCCTCGTTGCCGGTGTTGGTTTCGTTGCGCACCACCTGGCTGTTGCGGGGCTGAATAACCGCGTAGTTCAAAATAAAATTATTATAACTGCTGTAATAGTAGTTTAAATCAAATAACAAAGATTTATTCAGCGTCAGGCCTTTGTAGCCAATTTCAAAAGCTTTTATCTGCTCTGGCTTTACGTAATTCACATTGGCCGGCCGCAACAGCCCGGCCCGCTGGATTACTGCCCGGGAAGAGTTCGTGCCACCGGCCACATCGGCTCCTACCTGCGCGGCAAAAGCCTGCACCGACGATAAACTGACCGCATTAGAATTATTGCCATACAAGTTAAGTCCCTGGCTGTTACTCGGTACGCCCCCTACTAAAATAGCCTGGCCTACGTTTAAGAAAATAAACTGGTCTTGGGTAGTAGGGTTCCGGAAGCCGGTCTGGAAAGAAGCCCGCAGGTGGTGGTTTTCGGCTAAGGTAAATACCGCCGAAGCGCGGGGCGTGAGACGGCCTTCAAAATTTTCGTTTTTGTCGAAACGCAGCGAAGTGGTTATTTTCAGGCGATCGCTCATCAGGTTTTTAATGGCCTGCACATAAGCACCGTATTCGTAAATGGTAATATCGTTGCCGGTGGTGTCACTGAAAATAGTTCCTTCCGAATTTAAATCGAACAGCCGGTAACTGCCGCCCACTTGCACATCGGCAATTTTATTTGTCCACTTGCTAAAATCGTACTGGCCCTCGGTGTGATACATACGGGTTGCATCTATAAATTGGGCACCGGTCCGGAAATCAGGCTCGCCGGCAATGCGGTTTTTTTCTTTTTCAAACTCAGGCGTACCGGGTAAAAGCCGGTTGCGGTCGGCAAAGGCGCGGGCTGCATCGTGGTTGCTGGGCGTAACCCCGGGTACTCCGCCCAGATAGGCACCGGCATACTCGGTAAACCACTGCTGGTCGGGTTTCCAGGTCCGGTTTAGGTTAAGCGCCAGAAAACGGGAGTCGTAAGAATTGCCGGCATCTTCGAGGGTGGCATACGACCGCAGGAAGTAGTTAGCGCCCCGCAGTTCTACTTTGTGTTGCTGTAAAATAAAATCTTTAATTCCGTAGCGGTTGGCGCCCTGGTATACGGCGGTGCCCTTACCGCCTCTGTATTGATAAATAGCTTCCAAACCTTCGGTTATCCGGTAATGGAGGGCAGCATCGCCTTTTATGTTAAAGGTATTGTAGTCTACCAGGTATTTTTCTTCGTAAGGCGTGCGTGCTACCCGCACCGAAGCGCCGCCCGGGCCAATAGGTAAGCCGGTAACGGCCTCGTCGCCGTATAAGTTTAAACCATTGTAAGCCGGATTACTCCGGTCGTTACCCAGGGTAGCCCGGGTAAAAGGGTCTACGTTTTCCGTACTGCTGGCGTGCCAATCCAGTGCTTTGGAATAAGAAAAGTTTACTTTAAAGGCGAACCGGTTCCGGAAGGCTTTGGCGTAACGAATCATGCCCTCGTACATCGGGCTGGCATCGGCATTGGGGCTGTTAATATGGTTTACGCCTATCCGGCCCATGGCGCTCAGCCCCTGAAACTCAAACGGGCTTTTGCTGGTCATGGAAAGGACGCCGTTAAAAGCGTTAGGACCGTATAAAGCCGAAGCGGCACCCGGCACAATCTCTACGCTGTGCGCATCCAAATCCGAAAGGCCTACCATATTGCCGATGGGAATATTCAAACCGGGCGATTGGTTGTCCATACCATCGATAAATTGCACAAAGCGCGGGTTGGTAGTACTGTTAAAACCACGGGTATTTATTATTCTGAAACCCATGCTGCTGGTAATCATATCTACCGATTTCAGGTTTTGCAAACCTTCGTAAAAGTTAGCGGCCGGGGTTTCGCGGATGGCTAATATGTCCATCTTCTCAATGCTGATGGGCGCGCGTAAAATATTCTCTTCTACCCGCGAAGCCGTAACCACCACTTCCTGCCCCAAAGCCGAAACCTCGCTCATCACCACATTCAGGTCGGAACGGTTACTACTGATGCTAAACTCCTGGGTTTGAAAGCCTACATAAGAAAAAACCAGCGTGAAAGGGATTTCGGTGGTAGTGGTAAGCGAATAGGTGCCGCGGTTATCAGAGGTAGTGCCAATTACTCTGCCTTTTACGTGAATATTTACCCCCGCCAGGCCCTCATTGGTTTTGGCATCGGTAACCCGGCCGGTTATGGTAACACCGGTCTGGGCAAAAGCTTCTATCCCACAACTAGTTAGCCAGGTAATCAGAAGTAAAATAAGAGGGGGTTTAAGTAAATGTTTAAACATGATTTCTAAGCAAATTATTTCTAAGTTTGTGCGTGAACAAATTGTAACAAAGTAATTATTTATTGGATTTAAAGCAAAGTAAAACGCATATATTTTGTGTGTAAAAACGCCCGTATTTGCTGCAAACCGCATATTGTATATTTTATAAGCTATACTTATTGCCTTTTATCTATTTTCAGAACTATACTTTTTATCTATTAATAGAAGCGCTAAGTAACGGTCGTGTTTGGGTTGTATAGGCTAAGTGTTTGCAGACTAAAGTTTTATAAAGCGTAAATTATTCTTATGCATTTTCCTGCCAGCTGTTTTTTTCAATATAAATTACAAGATATCCGGCAAAAATCATCTCTATCGGTAGCAGGTACTAAGTATAGATTAATGTTTAAAAGCAGGAAAGGTAAACACCGGTATTCAGAGCTTTTGAAAAAAGATTATTTTTTGCGGGTTTTTGTTTACCAAAATGGTTAAATCCCGTTAAGTCATAGCTGTAACTTTTAGAAATTTATGTACGATGTAACCATTATTGGGGGAGGACCGGCCGGCTTAAGTGCGGCTTTGCTGTTGGGCCGTTGCATGCGCAAAGTTATTGTTTTTGATAGCGGAGAATACCGCAATGCCTGGTCCGATGCCATGCACGCTTTTATTACCCGCGATGGCATTAATCCCCGCGATTTTATAAAAGAAGCCCGGCAGGACCTGGAGAAATATGATTTTGAGTTTAAAGCCAAAGAAATAGTAAGTGCCCGGTGCGCCGGCGGCTTTTTTGAAGTGACCGATAGCGAGGATCAGGTTTATCTTTCCCGGAAATTATTGCTGGCTACCGGCATTCAGGATCGCTGGCCCCAGATACCCGGTTGCGAGCCTTTTAACGGTAAAAGTATTCACCACTGCCCTTACTGCGACGGCTGGGAGCATAAAAATACGGCCCTGGGCGCGTACGGCAAAAACCGCGATGCCATTGGCTTATCGTTATCGTTAAAAACCTGGAGCAGCGATGTTACGCTTTACACCGACGGCACCCGCCGCTTGCGGGCCGCCGATACCCAACTATTGGAGCGGAATAAAGTTAAAATTTGTACTGCCCCCATCGAGCGACTGGAAGGCGAAGGAAGCAAGCTACAGCGCGTAGTTTTTAAGAATAACGGCAGCATGGCCTGCGATGCCATCTTCTTTTCTACCGGCCAAGACCAGCGGGCTACTTTGGGGCGCCAGCTTAACTGCGATTTTACGAGCAAAGGCGTTATTAAAACCTATCATCAGCAGCAAACCAATGTGTCGGGGCTTTATGTGGCCGGCGATGCTGCCCGCGATATGCAACTAGTAATTGTGGCCGCCGCCGAAGGTACCAAAGCCGGCGTGATGATTAACAAGGAGCTACAGGAAGAATTCCGGATGTAATTTGCTTAATAACTTTCTGCCAAATTTAATATAAATCAGGATAGATGTTTACATAGCAACCGGTATAGCATATTTAGGGATGAGAAAACGAATGGTTTTTTTGTTACTGCTGATAGTATGCCCGGCTGGGAATATTTTTCCGTGGGGCTTTTATGCGCACCAGCGCATCAACCGGCTGGCGGTTTTTACCTTACCACCCGAAATGATAAGCTTCTACAAAAAGCATATTCTGTATATTTCGGAAAATGCCGTTAACCCCGATAAGCGGCGCTACGTGGTAAAAGCCGAAGGGCCGCGCCACTTTATTGATTTGGATGTGTACGGCGATAGCGCCGTGTACAAATTGCCCCGTAACTGGCCGGATGCCGTGGCTAAATTTGGCGAAGATTCGCTGGCGAAACACGGCGTTCTGCCCTGGCATTTAACTTTGGTAAAATACCAGCTAACCGAAGCTTTTAAGCACCACGATGTACCCGCTATTCTGCGCCTCTCCGCCGATTTAGGTCATTATTTAGCCGATGCCTGCGTACCCTTGCATACTACCCGCAACTACAACGGGCAATTTACAAACCAGCACGGCATTCACGGGTTTTGGGAATCCAGGTTACCAGAGTTGCTGGCTGGCAATTATGATTTTTTTGTAGGACCAGCCGTTTACGTTGACAAGCCACAGCAAAAAGCCTGGGATATTATCAGCCGGTCGCACGCCGCTTTGGATTCCGTGTTTAGGTTCGAGAAAGAAGTAGCAGCACAACTACCAGAAGACCGAAAATATACTTTTGAGGAACGCAATAATATTACCGTAAAGACCTATTCCAAAGTGTATAGCACCATCTATCATCAAAAACTGAAAGGCCAGGTAGAGCGGCAAATGCGCTACGCCGTTTGGCTGGTGGGTTCTTTCTGGTACACCTGCTGGGTAGATGCCGGCCAGCCCGATTTAAATAATTTACAGCCCCTTACCGAAGAACAAAAATCCCAATTGGAAGCCGAGCGCCAACAGTTAAAGAAGCTAGTGGTACCTGACCGAACGCACGAAACGGAGGCAGATTAATATTTAGGCATCTACTTTATTCGCTAGTCATTAGCCCTTGCCGCGTGTTTTCACCAGCAAGTAGTTGGGCACAGGCTTCCAAATTGGCGGTGATAACACCACCAGTGGCGATCATCGCTGCTTTTAGTCTAAATATTAAACAGCTTCTTAGATAAAACTAGATTTAGTTATTTCGACAAATCCAATATGGCTTATTTACTTTAGACGCAGTATAAAGAGTTATTTAAAATAATCAAGCGTTTTATCCCAGTTTTCGGGGCCTTCGTCACATTTTATATTTTTCGTGGGAGCTATAAATTATCATTGTGGTATAAAAGCTACACCATGAAAGATTTAATCTATAATCCGGATACCTTCAGAAAGATAGAATTTTGGGCGGCAACCACCATTTTTGTCTTTGCCGTTTTTTCGCTTATTACTTCGGAGGGTGGTCGCAATAGCTATTTGTTTGAGGAAGAAAATATTCCTTTCCATTATTACCGGAATTATTTTTTACCCCATTTAATACAGTATTCAGTTCTATATGCCGCTTTTTGGTTTTTAAATTTCAAGGTAATTCCCCGTCTAATTCAGAAAGAAACCTTATTCCTGAATGGCTTTTTTATATTATTTACCTTAATAGCTGTTTGGCTGGTTTTTGGTATTACCGATACCTATTTAAAAAACTACCTTTTCCAGGAATACGAATCGGAGCAGGAAACCTACGACTTTATCTTTCAGCGCAGTTTTCTGTTTGCCTTGTGGCTCCTGTTTATTTTTGGCTTTTATACCGTAGTTAAATATGCCGGCATCTACTTATTATCTAATTCCGAAGCTATTCAGGCTAAATACCGGGTAATTACCCGCGATGGTCTGCTGGCTATTGTGTTTTGGATGGTGAGTATGTTTTTTTTACTTATTGCCGATGCTGAAATACCGTTAATAGTAGGCTGGGGAATAATTGGGCCGAGCAGCATTATATTTTATCTCTACTCCATATCCCGGCTTATTCCGGTTTCGCTAACCAAAAAGAAACCATTTCAGGCTTATCTTTTAAGAACCCTTCTGGTATTAATAATCGCCTATTTGCCCGTTAGCTTGCTCGGATATCTGCTTTCGCCGCACCGCGAGTTTGGCTTTGTAGTAAGTTTATTTAATACTTTTGTGCAACTGTTTTTAACCATGCCGCTTTCGTGGGTGCTGTTTAAACGGCAGATGCGCGGCAGCGAAGAGGTATTTGTGCTGAAAAAAGAACTCGGCCGCTCCAACGCCAACCTCGATTTTCTACGCTCCCAGATAAACCCCCACTTTTTGTTTAACTCCCTGAATACCTTGTATGGCACGGCCCTGCAGGAAAACAGCGAGCGCACGGCGCAGGGTATTCAAATGCTGGGCGATATGATGCGGTTTATGCTGCACGAAAACCACCAAACCAAAATATTGCTTTCCCGCGAAATTGAATATATGCGCAACTACATCGAGTTGCAGTCGCTGCGTACTTCTACCACACCCAATATTGTTATTCAAACCAAAATAGCCGACGTACTGGCCGAAAAATTTATTGCGCCCATGTTGCTGATACCTTTCGTGGAGAATGCTTTTAAACACGGCATCAGCCTGAAGCAAAAATCCTGGATTAAGGTAACCCTTCATTACGAACAAGATAAGTTGTATTTTGATGTGTACAACAGCACCCACGCCAAGCCCGAACAAGATCCGGAGAAAGATAAATCCGGCATTGGGCTCGAAAACGTAAAACAGCGATTGGCCTTACTCTACCCCAACAAGCACGAATTAATTATCAGAGAAACCACCGAAGAATTTTTCGTCCACCTGACGCTCACTTTGTAAAAATATAACTGTTTGCCGGAAAGCATCAGCCGGCTTACCCAGAATAATTATCATGAAGAACTTCCTGTATGCAGCCGCTTTTATGCTTATATTAGGATTAGTTTCCTGCTCTAAAAAGATAAGTGTAACCAACTCTAACATGACCAAACCCAGTATTCAGGCCAATATTCAGGGCTTAGGCAACGATACCATTCTGGTGCTGTATCATAAAATATTAAACCCAGCCGATTTTGATGAATCAGTGAAAGATACCATCGTTGCCCAAAACGGACGCTTTACTTACGATTTGGCTATAGAAGAACCGGTTTTGCTGTACCTGATGCCCCAGAAAGCCATTATAACCAGAGCTGACGGCCGGCCGTTTTGGGCAAAAGAAAAATCTATCGTGGTGCTGGTTGGCTACGGCGACAAAATAGAAATTACCGGCGAACTGTACGAATATTATACCGATTACGAAGTTAAAGGCTCTGAATTTAATGAATATTATACCCAAGTAAGAAAAAGCTACATTACAGCGGCGGCGGAAGCGGTAAAATTGGAACTGGAACTGGATGCCCAAATGGCCGGTAAAGCGAATGGCGATGTTATAAACGTGCTTTTTCAGAAGCGGAACGATATAAATAAAATTAGCCGCTTAGCCCAACTGGAATTTATCAAAAACAATCCAGAGAAAGAACTGTCGGCTTATTATTTAACCCTGCAGCCTTTAGATACCATCGAGAAATACTACAGTGCGCTTGCGCCGGATGTTCGGGAAGGTATGTTTCAGCGAATGCTCGATGACAAGTTAAATACGCTAAAGAAGCTTAGAAGAACCGAAGCCGCCGAACTAGCTGTTAAAGAAGGGGAAGTGGCACCTGATTTTAAGCTCGGCGGGCTATACGGCGAATTCTCTTTAAATGCGGTTAAAAGTAAATATATTGTCTTGGACTTTTGGGCCAGTTGGTGTGCTCCTTGTATAAAGGGCCTGGCCCGGATGAAAGAATATTACTGGCAATACCAGAACCAAGCCGAATTTATAGGTATTAACTGTAATGAAAGCGAAGAAAAATGGCGGGAGGCCGTAGAAAAGCACGAACTCCCGTGGCCCCAGGTTATTGATACGGCAGATATAAATGAATCGGTCGCAATTAATTACGGCGTAAAAGCATTCCCCACTAAATGTATCCTGAATGCGGGAAAGAAAATTATGGGCAGGTTTGTGGGAGAGGAGGAGGACTTTTATAAAAAGCTGGACGAGGTACTGGGGAATAAATAATTTAAGCTAACTGGCCCGAACGAAAACAGAATTAATAAAATAATATGACTGCAATTGCCATCGACGATGAACCAATGGCTTTGGAAGTAGTACGCTCGCTGGCCGCTAAAGTGCCTTACTTAAACCTCAAAGCCTGCTTTACCGATGCTTTTCAGGCCCTGGAATACTTACAGCACGAGCCGGTAGATCTGCTTTTCCTGGATATTAAAATGCCCGATATTTCCGGATTAGAATTTGTAACCAGCCTGCACAAAAAGCCGCTGGTTATTTTTACCACCGCCTACTCCGAACACGCCGTTATTAGTTTTGAGTTGGATGCCATTGATTACCTGCTGAAGCCTTTCTCGCTGGCCCGGTTTGTAAAAGCCTGCAACAAAGCCCAGGAATTGCTGCAACTCCGCAGCCAAAGCGTGGCGCCCAAGGATTACCTTTTCCTGAAAACCGGTTACGAGCAGGTAAAGGTGCATTACGACGAAATATTGTACATGGAAGCAGCCGGCAATTATATAACCTTTGTGCTGGAAAACAAAAAGCTACTCTCCCGCATGACCATAAACGAACTCAGCGACCAACTGCCCCCCGAAAAGTTTACCCGCGTGCACCGGTCCTATATTGTAGCCAACGATAAAATAGAAAAAATAGAGCGCCACCAGGTGCAGGTAAAAGGCAACTTTGTACCGGTGGGGGCATCGTATATGCAGCAATTAAAGTTTTAGTAGTGGTAGTCAGAATTACAAAATTCGCTATGTTCAACTCCAGGATAGAAAAGAAGGGTAAAAACTGAAAATTTATACCTCTTACCCTGTAATAAAGGACAACCAAACTCCCGGGAAAGATAGTGGCTAAATCATCGGCTTAGCTCGCCCCCTGTTTTCCGGAAAACTTGCTTCCCAGGAGGGGGTTTGGGGTGGTTTTATTTACTAAAGCTTTTAAATATAGGCTTACCGCCGCCTTTGCTGCAGAGACACCACCAGTTAACTAGGCAGAATCTTTAAGATTGGCGGTGATAACCCCACCAATGGCGCTGTATTTTGCTCGAAAAAGAAATCCTCAATAGCTTCCATACTGCTTTCAACACCTCTGGTCACGCTTTTTACCAAATTAAATTAACAATTCAACAATTCAACAATTCAACAATTCAACAATATCTTCTTTCTAAACCCTTTTCTTACTTCCCCGCACAATTTTCAAACCTTATTCAGGTTTCCGGCACAGTTTTCGTAAATTTGGGGTTATGATTTAATTAACACCCTGTTATATGAATAAAATCACCTTTTTTCTGGTGGCTGGCGGATTTAGCTTTCTGGCCGCCTGTCAATCAACCAAGACTAACACGCCGGAGACCCAGGCTGCTGTTGCCACGGCCACCGAAGATACAACCAACATGAATAAGGCCACTATTGCATACCCCGAAACCGAAAAAGTAACCCACATCGATAATTACCACGGCACCGAAATACCCGACCCATACCGCTGGCTCGAGAATGATACTTCTGAAGCGGTAGCCAACTGGGTACAGGCGCAAAATAAAGTTACTTTCAATTACCTCGGTCAGATTCCGTTCCGGGATAAAATAAAAGAGCGCTTAACTAAAATCTGGAACTACCCGAAGTACGGCACTCCTTTTAAGCGCGGCGAAAACTATTATTTCTACAAAAACGACGGGCTACAGAACCAAAGCATTCTGTACGTGCAGAAAGGACTCAACGGCACACCGGAAGTTTTCATCGACCCGAATAAATTCTCGACCGATGGTACTACCTCTTTAACCACCGTTAGCTTTTCTAAGGATAATAAATACGTGGCCTACGGTACTTCCGGCGGCGGCTCCGACTGGAACGAATTTTACGTGCTGGATGCCACTACCAAAGAAAAGTTAAGCGATAAACTGGCGTGGATCAAGTTTTCGGGCGCAGCCTGGTTTAAAGATGGCTTTTTTTACAGCCGCTACGATGCGCCTAAAAATGGCAGCAAGCTGGCAGCCAAAAACGAATACCACAAAGTATATTATCACCAGCTAGGTACGCCGCAGAGCGAGGATAAATTAATTTACGAAGACAAAACCAAGCCACTGCGGTACTTCAGCGCCCAAACCACCGACGACGAACGTTACCTGGTAATTACCGTTTCGGAAGGCGCTACCAGCACCAATGCCTTGTATGTAAAGGAACTGCGCGATGAGAAAAACGCCTTTATACCGGTGGTTAGCAATTTCACCGCCGAATACAACGTCATTGATAACTTAGGGGATAAACTGCTGGTACAAACCACTTATAAATCGCCTAAAAACCAGATCGTACTCATCGACCCCAAAAAGCCGCAACCGGCCAACTGGAAAACTGTGGTACCCCAATCGGAGAACGTAATTTCGGGGGCGTCGCTTATTAATAACCGGTTAATTGTAAATTACATGAAAAATGCCGCCAGCGAGGTAGTGGTATTTGATGTGAACGGCAAGCGCCTGCACGGGTTAAAATTACCTACCCTGGGTACGGTAACGGGTTTTAGCGGGAAGAAAGAAGACAAAGAAGTTTTTTATACATTCAATTCCTTTACCTATCCCAGCGCCATTTATAAATATACAGTAGCCACGAATACCTCCGAGCTGTTCCGGAAAACCGATCTGGATGTGAATATGGACAACTACGAAACCAAACAGGTGTTTTACCCGAGCAAAGACGGCACCAAAGTACCGATGTTTATTGTGCATAAAAAAGGTTTGGTGCTGGATGGCAATAATCCTACTTACCTGTATGGTTATGGTGGTTTTAACGTGTCGTATACACCTGGTTTCAGTATTTCGCGGATGTTGTGGCTCGAAAACGGCGGCGTATTTGTACTGGCTAACCTGCGCGGCGGGGGAGAGTTTGGCGAAGAATGGCACAAAGCCGGCATGACACCCCATAAACAAAATGTGTTTGATGATTTTATCGCGGCGGCCGAATATTTGATTCAGGCGAAATATACTTCGCCGGAAAAACTGGCCATTGCCGGCGGCTCTAACGGTGGCTTGTTGGTAGGAGCTGTAGCCAACCAGCGTCCCGAATTATTTAAAGTTGCTCTGCCGGCCGTGGGTGTAATGGATATGCTGCGGTTCCATAAGTTTACCATTGGTTGGGGTTGGGTGCCCGAATACGGATCCAGCGACAACCCCGAACAATTCAAGAACTTACTCCAGTTTTCGCCGCTGCACAATATTAAAGACGGTGTAAGTTACCCGGCTACTTTGGTTACCACCGCCGACCACGACGACCGCGTGGTACCAGCCCACTCGTTTAAATATATTGCCCGCCTGCAGGAAAAAGGCGCCGGACCAAACCCATACTTAATCCGGGTAGCAGTAAACGCCGGCCACGGCGCTGGTAAATCTACAGCGCAGCAAATAGAAGAAGCCACCGATATCTGGTCTTTTGTGTACCAGAATATGGGTGTGAACCCGTATAGCACGCCTAAATAATATAGGAAGCAATATTATAGGGAAGTCAGCGGATATAAATACTACCGTCAGTTTAACGCATAGCGTAACCGGTGGTGTGTTATAAGGGAAAGCTTCCAGCAGTAGGAAACTTCCAATTATTTATAACCACCAGTTACAGCTCTGCCTAAACTGGCGGTAGCAGATTGTAGTATATTTCTGGAACAATAATTAAAATGGTAATCGGCGTGAATAAATGCTGTTCATTCCGCTTACCATTTTTAATTTTGTCTCTTTCATTCGAGACTAAATATTAAATTCAACCATAATGAATATTACAATCCGGAGAGGCGTAAAGACAGATTTGCCCCAGGTTTACAGACTTATTCAGGAATTGGCCGAGTACGAACGCGCCCCGCAGGAAGTAACCAATACCCTGGCCGACATGGAAGCAGATGGCTTTGGCGAAAACCCGGTTTTTGAGTTTTTTGTAGCGGAAGCGGAAGAAAAAGTAGTGGGCATTTGCCTGTACTACATGGCGTACTCTACCTGGAAAGGCAAAATGCTGTTTCTCGAGGATTTAATCGTGACCGAAGCTTACCGCCGCTACGGATTGGGTAAACAGTTATTCGATGCCTTTGCCCGGCGGGCCTTGGAACTTGGTGCCAAGCGCCTGAAGTGGCAGGTGCTGGAATGGAACGAACCCGCCATTGCTTTCTACAAAAAACTGAACTGCAACCTCGATGCCGAGTGGATTAACTGCAACATGAATGAGCAGGAAATTGCGGCGTATGTAGAAAATCTTTAGTTGCTGGATAATAACCACTAGACCTTAGCCAAGATTAAGGTAGTAGCATAAGTTCAGGCAATAAAGCAAACCAGAAAGCCTTCCTAACCTGGAAGGCTTTCTGGTTTAACAGCATAAAGTAATCAAAACTAATCTACTACTTCCAGCAAAGACTCAAATGTAACAAACTTATTTGGGTAACGATTAGCGTGTTTGGCTTGCAGGGCCGGGGCGTAATCCTGCTGGTATTCTTCAAAATCTTCCATATTGCGGCAGAAATATTGTACGGCATACGTTACCCCACCGGTATCAGCTTCCTCGGTGAGCATGCGGGCAATCTGATATTTTACGAAATAGGTGGTGGCCATTACTTCCGGAATGTGGGTTTGCTTCATCCACGTTAACCAATCAGCGGCCACAGCATTATCAATACTAACGGTAATGTTATATAAAAGCATGTATTATTATCTGAATCTTAGTTTCTGGCAATAATATTTATTCGGTTAAAACAAGAAGTGCTGCTAATATAGCAACGCTTCTTGTTTTAAAACTGAATATATAAAAAATAGTTATTTACGGAAAGTGAGCGGCACGATTACTTTCAGGCTGACATTGCGGCCCATGTTGTAGACACCCTGCCGACCGGTAGCTTCGTTTACAGCGGTATATTTCAGGCGGCTCAGGTGGTTTTGGTAAGCTACATCAAAAATATTATTTACCGTTAAGTATACCGAAAGCAAAGTTAGCTTGCGCCCATTGGGTACATCAAAGCCGGCCCCAAAGTTAATCAAGGTGTAAGCCGGTGTGGGCGTTTCGGTGCCGTAAGCCGAGTAAATTTTGTTTTGCCGGAAATTATGTTCTACCTCCAGGCGCGTAAACCAGTTGCGCACCAGGTTACCGCCTTTCTTGAAATTAAAGCGCACCTCCGACTGCAACCGCGGTGCCGGAATAAAAGGCAAATGGCGGGTAGAATCGGGTTGGTTTAACTGAATGCCGCGCACCAGCGAAAACGTGTTTTCAAAATGCAGCCAGTCGAGCGGGTGCGGGTGAATATCCATGCCGATTTCGAAGCCGTAAAGGCGGGCGTCGCCTTGTACGTATTTAAAGGTGGCGGCCGGGTTGGCGGGGTCGCTGATGGAGTCGCCGCCGGCTACGCTGCGCAGCTTTTCGGCAAAAATATACTTATCTATATTGTTGTTAAAGCCGTTAATATCTAAAGTAATGTGGTCGGTGTCCAAGCTTAGGCCGGCATCTACCTGGAAACTGGTTTCGGGTTTTAATTCAGTATTACCCACTTCGTAGCGCACCGTGCCTTCGTGGCGACCGTTAGAGGATAGTTCCGAAATATTGGGTGCCCGGAAACCACGGGCAATATTTAGCTTACCCGACAGTTTTTGCGAAAAATCGACGGTAGCACCTGCCGAACCCGAAATATTAGAGAAATCCCGTTTAAACGATATGAATTTAGTCTGCTCAGCCTCTGCTGGGTCATCAGTTGGTTCGCTATGATCGTTTAAAAATAATGCATCCGAATTTATAAAGCGTCGGTCGTAGCGTAAGCCACCGCTCAGGTGCAGGTTGCCAAAATCTTTTCGGGTAAAGCCAAAAACGCCAACATCGGCGAGGCGGTATTCCGGAATCAGAAATTCTATTCCCCGGTTTTGGTTAGTCTGCTGCATACCGGCCAAGCCAAAGGTAGTGTTCCAGCCGGCTGCTTCGGGTAAAAAATATTTCAGGTCGTAGCCTAACGTTTGTAAATCAAAAATTAACGAAGCTTCGTCATGGCCTGGTTCCTCGTGGTCTTCCTCGCCGGGTTCGTGTTCTGCCTCTTCAGCCCCGTGGGCGTGGCCAAATTCCTGGCGCAGGTTCCGTTGCCAATCCAGGTTTAAGGTTACCCGCGAAGCTCCCAAAATAAAATTATTCTGTGAAGCAAAACGCAAATGATTTACTTTTTGTCGCGGATCGTTCAGCGCATAGCCTTTTAAATCATCATTGGTTACGGCTACTTCCTGTTCATCGCCGTCTATTTCGGCTAGCTTCAGGAAATTACCCTGTAAATCGCGTTCGCCTTCTATTAACCCTAAATTCTGGTTAAAGCTACTAAAGTTCAGGTGCGAGTAGCCCCAGCTTTTGTTCAGGCCAACGTAGCCGTTCAGGTTCAGTTCGTTAAAACCGGAGTTATACACCCGGCTATCGTAGCGGTTGCGGTAATTACCGGCGGCTTTCTGGCTCAGGCGGGTCTGCCAGTTAAAACCATTCAGGTTACCGGCATTCATCAGCGAGTTGGCAATCAGGCCATTATTACTTTGGTAATTACCGGCGTAGGAACCGGTTATTTTGCCTTCTTCTACCGGGTCCGGCGAAATAAAATTAATGACGCCGGCCATCGCATCGGAGCCGTACATAATGCTGCCGGGGCCTTTTACAATTTCAGCGCGGTCCACGGAATATTCATCAATCTCAATGCCGTGTTCGTCGCCCCATTGCTGGCCTTCCTGGCGCATGCCGTTGTTCAGCGTTACCACCCGGTTGGCGCTTAAGCCTCGGATTACCGGTTTGGCAATGGCCGCGCCCGTGGTAACCTGCGATACGCCGGGCGTATGGGCAATAGCATCTATAATATTATTGCCGGCGCGGCGGCGCAATTCATTAGGGCCAACTACGGCCGTGGGAACCGGATTACGGCGCTTTTCGGTAGAAGCCGATACGCCGGTTACCACCACGGTGCCCAATTCGGTGACCGATGGGGTCAAAGCCTGGTCTAAAGTAGTAGCACCCGCAATAACCACGGTTTTAATAATCGGGCTGTACCCAATTAATTTTATCTGAACCAGGAACCGGCCCCGCGGTAAGTTATTGATGGCAAAACGGCCAATTTCATCGGTAGCGGCACCTTGCCGCAAATCGGGTAAATAAACTGAAGCGCCAATTAAAGGTTCCTGCGTGGCTTGGTCGGTTATTGTGCCTCTGAGGCTGTTCTGGCCAAAAGCAGCCGTAGAAAACAAAAATAAAAATATATAAAGGCTTAGTTTCATGAATAGAATAAATTGCCGGCCCTCCCCAATGGCTTCTGATGGCTATCGGGTTACCTTTTAAACGATAATTATTTTACGAAAGGTTTGTGCCTAATGAATTGTCTTACAATCAGATATGCCTGTCGTCGCCCTGAATAAAAAACAGGCGGTAAAGGTAAAATCTAAGTAAAACAAATTAGGCTAAAAAAGCAGGCAAAGAAGGGGGACCACGCAAGCAAATGCTATTCGGGAAGGTGAATTTCCAGATGCTGCTAAAATCCTGAAGGTGAGTTTTGGGTGGAGTTTGAATAGCCGGCCAGGTTACTGCCGGAGGTAAATGATAAAAGCTGCTGTCGAATAAATGTTCGACGGGGCAGTGGATGTGCTTTTCGCCTAACTGGTGTTTAGCAGCCGGATGATTTAGCTTTACTTCTTGGGTGTGCGTGTGCCGGTGTAAGGCCAATACCAAACTATCGGGTACCAGTACCCGAAAGAATACTGCCAGCAGGAAAAAAGAAATAAATTTGCTGTAGGCCGACACGCTGAAAAATTATATAGTACAAATGTACTCTTTCGTTTCAACGTAAGCAAATAGGTTGTAGATACTAAAGGGGTTAAGATATTTACAAAACAGCCTTTCTGGTCGCAAATTCTGCCAACCTGTCATTAATTAACCGTTATAACTTAACTGGAATAACTTTTGAGTTGCCCGAATAAAGAGAATACAAACTTAAAAATATATAGATAGCATTACTATGGAAGAAAGAGGTAATATCTCCATTCATACCGAGAATATTTTCCCGATTATTAAGAAGTTTCTGTACTCCGACCACGAGATATTTTTGCGTGAGCTGGTTTCCAACGCCGTGGATGCTACCCAAAAACTGAAGCGTTTATCGGCTATTGGTGAGTACAAAGGCGAACTCGGCGACCTGAAAGTGAAGGTAAGCGTGGACAAAGAAGCCCGCCAGATTATTGTGCGCGACCGCGGCATTGGGATGACCGCCGAAGAAATTAAAAAATATATCAACCAGATTGCTTTTTCGGGTGCGGTGGAGTTTGTGGAGAAATACAAAGACAAGCCGGAGCCCAACCAGATTATTGGGCAGTTTGGTTTAGGTTTCTACTCGGCGTTTATGGTGGCCGATACCGTAGAAATTGTAACTAAATCGCACCAGGAAGATGCTGAGGCGGCGCACTGGGTTTGCGATGGCAGCACCGAGTTTACCATTACCCACGCCGATAAAGAAGATCGGGGCACTAATATTATCTTAAATATTGCCGCCGATTCGGATGAGTTCCTGGAAGAAGCCCGTATCCGGACTATCCTGAATAAATATTGTAAGTTTTTGCCGATTGAGGTTGAGTTTCAGGACGAAGTTATTAATAACCCAAATCCTATCTGGACAAAACAACCATCGGAACTAACCGACGAAGATTATCAGAATTTCTACAAAGAACTGTATCCGTTCTCCGAAGCACCGCTGTTCTGGATTCATTTAAACGTAGATTATCCGTTTAACCTGACCGGTATTTTGTACTTCCCGAAAGTGAAGAACGATTTTGAGCTGCAGAAAAACAAAATACAATTGTACAGCCGCCAGGTGTTTATTACCGACGAGGTAAAAGACGTGGTACCGGAGTTCCTGATGCTGCTGCACGGCGTTATTGATTCACCGGATATTCCGTTGAACGTATCGCGCAGCTTTTTGCAGGCCGATGCCAACGTAAAGAAAATCAACACCTATATTACCCGCAAAGTAGCCGACAAACTGTCCGAAATATTCCGCAACGACCGCGAAGGCTTCCAGCAGAAATGGAGCGACATTGGCCTGTTCGTGAAATACGGTATGCTCAGTGACGATAAATTTTACGACAAGGCCAAAAATTTTGCCTTGGTCCAAAACGTAGAAGATAAATTCTTTACCCTAGATGAGTACAGAGAGCACGTACAAGCCAACCAGCAAGACAAAAGCGACAACTTAGTGCTGTTGTACACCACCGACGAGGAAAAACAACACGCTTTTGTAGAAGCGGCTAAAGACCGCAGCTACGATGTGCTGAAGCTGGATAACATGATTGACAGTCACTTTATTGGCATGCTGGAGCAAAAGCTGGAAAAAACCACCCTGAAGCGAGTAGATTCCGAAACCATTGATAAGCTGATTGAGAAAGAAACTTCCCAGGATAGCATATTAAGCGAGGAAGAAAAAACTTCACTGAAAGAAGTGTACGAGAAAGCCATCAACAACCAGCACATGCACGTAAGCATCGAGCCGCTGTCGCCAAACGACTCACCGGTAATTATTACCATGCCCGAGTTTATGCGCCGCATGAAAGACATGAGCCGTACCGGTGGGGGTGGCATGATGTTTATGGGCAACATGCCCGATACTTATAATGTAAGCATCAACGCCAATCACCCGATTAACAGCCGCATTTTAAAAGCGAAAGACGAAAACAAAGAAATTATTGCCAAGCAGGCTTTCGATTTAGCTTTGTTGTCGCAGAACATGCTTACCGGCCCGGCTTTAACGGCGTTCGTAAAACGCAGCGTAGAATTAATCGAAAAAGAATAAAGATTAAATATTCAATATTTTAGCCAGTTCCGTACTGGTTAAAAGCTTTTAAAATTTACCGGATAACACGTTTGGCTTACTTCAGTTTTGGGGTAATTCAAACGTGTTTTTCTTTTTACCCAGGAATGTTCTTTTTCCAGAAACCCGGCAAATGAAATTTAAAATAAATAGTCCGTTAAATACGGGATGGATGCGGCGTAGGGCATTATTTCTTAAGAGAAATCTTTAGCTTTAGCGTAGAATAATTTAATCTGGTTTATGCGCGCCTTAAAATACCTGTTGCTTTTATGCTGTTTTACCCTGGCCTTTAGCGGATTTGCGGCCCGGGTAGATACGCTCGAAATTAAAAGTGCAGCCCTGGCAAAAACATCACGGGCCGGCGTGGTATTGCCCGATAGTTACCGGAAATCCAAAGCTACTTACCCGGTGTTGTATTTATTGCACGGCGGCCGGGGCAACTACCGCGATTGGTTATCTAAAACACCCGATAAGCAACTAGTACACCGGCTGGCCGACCAGTACGGAATTATCATTGTAACCCCGGATGCGGGCTTTTCCAGTTATTACATCGACAGCCCCGTTGATAAAAACAGCCAGTACGAAACCTTTATTACCCACGATTTGCTGGCCCAGGTAGACAAGTCCTATCGCACCATTCCGAGCCGGAACGGGCGCATTATTACGGGTTTAAGTATGGGCGGGCACGGCGCTTTGTACCTGGCTACCCGCCACCCCGAATTATTTTGCGCGGCCGGCAGCATGAGCGGCGCCCTGGATTTAAACACCGCTAGCTGGAATTTACCCGCCGAAAACCTAACCGAAATAAACGGACGACTGGAAAAAATATTTGGTCCCCGCAACGCAACCCCCAATTTTTACGCAGCTAACTCGGTGGTAAACCTGGCCGAAAAAATAAGAACGAATAAACTGGCCCTGATAATAGACTGTGGCGTAGATGATTTTTTAATTCAGCCAAACCGGGAACTGCACCGGCGCTTGGTTTATAACAAAACACCCCACGACTACACTGAGCGGCCCGGCGGCCATACCTGGGAATATTGGGAAAATGCTTTGCCCTATCACCTGGTATTTTTTGCGAAAGTATGGCGGGAGAACGGCGCTTTAAAAATGTAAACTGGCTTCGGGCGCTGTTAACTGATGATTATTTCGTATTTATCGAGTAAGCCGCCCAGCCCTGAGCGCGAGAATTTTGCTTTTTTCAGGCGGTTAAATTCCGGATCGATAGAGAAATTATGCGCTTCCCGAAAGTCGGCTTTTTCTAAATTGCTTTGCCGGAAAATTGCCCGCTGTAAATCACTACCCGAAAAATCAGCCCCGGTTAAATTACAATCGCCAAAATTTGCTTCCTTCAGGCTGCAGTTAATAAATTTGGTGTCTTTTAGTTTTTTCCGGCTGAAATTACAAAAGTCGAGCAGACAAGAACTAAACGATGCGGAAAACAGAAAATCGGAGCAAACGCTGAAATCTACCCCTAATATTTTACAATGGCTGAATTGTGCGTTATCGAGTTTTACCTGCGGTAAATTTACCATACTCAGGTTGCAGGTATCAAAAGTGCAGTCGCTGAAAACCGCTTGGCTTAAAGGTGTTTGGGTAAAATCGCAGTGTTTAAAAGTACAGTTACTAAATTCGCTTCCGGTCAGGTTCTGGTCGGCAAAGTTAATTTTCGTAAAGGTTTCTTCGGTATAATAGCTCGCCGGCATAAGTAAAATTTAATAAGCAAAGGTACTGGGTTATTTTAAACCCATTTCACTTTTTAACCTGGGGCAGAAAAATAGTAAAGCAAGTACCGGCATCTTCGGTGCTTTCTACCCGAATGGTGCCGCCATTATTTTCGATGGTTTGCTTTACCAGGTATAAACCAATGCCACTGCCTTCTACGTGCGTGTGAAATCGCTTATAAATGGTAAATAAATTAGCCGCCTGGTACGCCGACATCCCCAAACCGTTATCCGCGAAAATTATCTTGACGCCGTTAGGTACTGCGAGCGAACTAATATTTATGAGCAGGGTGCGGTTGGGTGAGCGGTATTTAAGTGCATTGGTAAATAAATTCAGTAACACACTACGGAGGTGTATCTGGGAAAATACCAGGGTATCTACTTCCAGGTGCTTTTGTATTTTAGCGCCGCTTTGCTCTATTTCCAGTTCCAGTTCTTTTTTTACTTCCAGTATAAGTTTGTTCAAAGAAAAGGCTACCTGCAGCCCAATAATCAGTTGCTGCGATTTAATAATTTGGGTAAGGCCTTCGATGGTGCCTTTGAGGCTGGCAATAGAGTTGCCTACCATGGTAACCAGCTTTTCTTCATGGGCCTGCATGTGGGGTTCTAAGGTTAGTCTAAGTTCTTTCAGCAACAACTCTAAGTTGTAAACCGGTGTTTTCAGGTCGTGGCTGGCCATGTGTACAATGTAATCGAGACTTTGGTTCAGGCGCGAAAGTTCTTTGTTTTTGGCTTCCAGTGCCTGGCTGCTCAGCAAAACTTCTTTTGTCATAACGGCTAGTTCGCGGTTACCGGCTTTTACATCGTCCAGGGCCTCGCTGAGTGCCTCATTACGTCCCGAAAGGTCCGTGTTGGTAATTTGCAATTCCTGGTGAGCTTTCCGGAGCCGGGTATCCAGGTTATTCAGGCGCTGCAAATAATAATAGGTAATGGGTAAGGATATCAGGCAGGTCAGGATAAAAAGGCTTAAAATGCCCAAACCCGGAGTTAGTTGCCAGGCGGTTAAGGTGTACAGGTAAAAGCCAATAAATATGGGGGTTACCAATAAAAAATAGCTGAACGAATAACGCGCCAGCATCCCACCCAAATATTGACTCGACATCATTTTTAGCCAACCTTTATGCGGGTAACAAAGCAAGAGTCCCAGGCTGAATAGAATTAGCACCGGGGCTGTTTGGCTGGTGAGACCCTCAAGATTGTGCGGTACCGAAAAGTGTCCTATATTATATAAGTTACCGATAAAAGAAGCATAAGCTACAATAAACAAAAAAGCAGCTAGTAACTGGCCGGTGCCAAACCAGCCCGAGGTGATAAACAAAACCGCTACGGCTAGTAGCATTATATTAAAAGCATTTAACAGCAGTATCCAGTCTGGTGTTGCGCTTGCAAAATGCTGGGCAGGGGCCGGCGAAAACCAGAAAATGATACCCCAGTTTTTTTTCCATAGAAAATCTGCCAGGTTCAGGAGGGCAAGAGCCAGCATCAGGCCGGCTCCTAAACGGGCGGGTATTTTCAGGTTACGATGGAGGAAAATCAGGCAGCCCCCCATGATAACCAGCGCCAAAGCGGTTTGCCACTGCATACTGGTTACCAGGCTAACTTTATCGGGGTTGCTAAATAACCGGTAAAACTGCCCGGCTAAGTCGAGCAACCCTAACCCCAGACCAGCCAATGCCAGTAGTTGCGAGTACCGTTGCCATCGGTTCTTACGTGTAGTTACTGATTGCTGCACTGGGCTTTTGTCAATCAATGGTATCTGTGGTTAGCGTTTAAGACCTAATAAGAAGCAGTTGGTTGGGTAGTAACACACAATACAAAAGAATTATTTTTTGTTAAATAGCGTCGCCGAAAATCTATTTCAAAGCTAAAGCCTGGCGGTGTTACCTAAGAAATATTGTTTAATATATGAATAATCTTTGAAAAATTAACATTGTGACTGGCTGGGCTTATGTGGTAGTAATTTGCTGGTTATTAGGGTATATTATTTCAATACAAAACAGGACAAACCATTTAGTAACCTTTTGGTGCATCATTCCACCTCGGGAGGTACAATGGCGGAGAATCATGAAATAGATGAAAGTGCAAAAATCGAAAAAAAACATGGGATAACGTTTTCATGTTCCAAAAGGTTTTGTTATTTGGGTTAAAAGTATTCAAAAATAAAATAAATTAAGGTATTTGTTGAAAAATTTAAATCCAAATAGCTTCTTGGTAAGAGTTAAAGAATTTTAATTTTGAGGAGCTTTATATATATTTAATAAAAATAAAGAATTTAAGATATTAGGATATACCAAAATATAACCTTTTGACTTGTTTGGAAAAATATTGTTTTAACGACAGGTCTCTTCCTAAATTCCAAATAATATTATTTATAATTAAATTAGCCAAAGGCTAAACAAAATTAAAATGCGGTATGATTAAAAAATGATTTCTTTCGGGTAAGTGCTGCCGCCGGAACCTGCTGGTAATGCGGAAGGTAATCATCCGGCTTAACCATTGCTGCTTTTAAGGCGCCTCAATCTCCACTTCTGCAAAGTAGAGTTAATCTCTGAACTTTTCTTACTTAATAATATTGAATACAGAATAATTACATCCACCAGTCGTCTTCTTTAAGTTTACACCTATGCAAAAAACCTCTACGCCCCGGCTAGGCAAATTCAGTCTGGCTACCGCGCTGGTCTGCCTTTGTTTATCGGGGGCAGCCCAAACCCAAACCAATCCGGCAATCGCTATGACGCTTGCCCGCTCCGCCAGTACGGCAACTGCACCCAGTTCAACCGTTATATCACCCGTTTTACCGGTTATGGATATTCGCGGAAAAGTTACCGATGAAAAAGGTGAGCCCCTGCCCGGCGTGACAGTAGTAGTAAAGGGTACAACTAATGGTACCGCAACCGGAGTAGATGGCACTTACTCGCTTAGTTTACCCGAAGCAGCCGGTACTTTGGTATTTTCTTACATTGGATACGGCACCCGCGAGGTACCCTTTACCAGTGGGCAAACGACGGTTAACGTTACCTTGCAAATAGATGCCAAAGCCCTGGAAGAAGTGGTAGTAGTAGGGTATGGCACCCAGAAGAAAGCTAATGTAACGGGTGCGGTTTCATCTGTTAAAATAGATGAACAAACGGCTAGCCGTGCAGTACCCAATGTGTCTTCGGGTCTGGCGGGGTTGGTACCTGGTTTAGCTGCTACCCAGTCTTCGGGTATGGCCGGCCGTAACTCCTCTAATTTAATTATCAGGGGTTTGGGTACGGTTAATAATGCTAACCCGCTGGTGGTAGTAGATGGTATGCCCGATGTAGACATCAACCGGATAGATATGAACGATGTGGAAAGCATCTCGGTACTGAAAGATGCGGCTTCTGCCTCGGTTTACGGTTCACGGGCGGCAAATGGCGTAATTTTAATTACCACCAAATCAGGTAAAGGCAAGAAAGCTACCATTAATTTCACCAGTACCAATGCTTTGGAAAAGCCCATAAAAGCGTATGATTTTATGTCGGATTATCCGCGGGCATTAACCCTGCACCAGCGGGCCGCGGCAGTTAGTCAGTTGCCCATTAATTCAAACTTCAAAGACGGTACCATCGACCAGTGGATGGCTTTGGGTATGATTGATCCATTAAAATACCCCAATACCGATTGGTGGGATATTATTATGCGCGACGGGTTTATACAACGGCATAACCTGTCAGCTTCGGGCGGTAATGAGCAGTCTAACTTTTATATTTCGGTTGGATTGCTGGATCAGAAAGGCTTGCAGATTAACAATGATTACAAGCAATATAACACCCGCATTAATTACGATTATAAAGTGCGTAAAAACATGAACGTGGGGGTTAAATTGAATGGCAATACGTCTAATTTTACTTATGCCCTGGAAGATGGTTTTACCGACGATAATTCTACGAATACAGCTGGCTTCGATATGCAGTACGCAATTGCCGGTATTATGCCTTACGATCCGGTAACCGGTTATTACGGCGGAGTAATGGCTTATGGCGAAGACCCGCAGGCTTACAACCCCTATACAGTTTATGTAAATAACCTGACCCGCCAAAACCGCCAGGAAGCCAATGGTAGCATTTATTACGATTGGTCGCCTATCAAAGGTCTTACTGCCCGGGTAGATTATTCTTTAAATTACAACAACCAGTTCCGCTGGAATGCCAACATGCCTAACCATGCTTACAATTTCCAGCAAGGAGCGTTTGGCAGCCGGGTGTATGTCGGGCAAAATGCCGGGGTAAGTAACAATACCAGTACCGGGCACAAAACCATGTTAACCGGGCGTTTAACTTATAACACCACCATTGCCAAAAACCACGAAATAAGCGCGCTGGCGGTATATAGCGAGGAATACTGGTATGGTCGTTCGCAGTCAAGTTCCCGGAACGATAGATTGCACCCGTCGCTTCACGAAATTGATGCGGCTTTAACCGATATTCAATCAACTGGGGGTAATTCCAGCGCCGAGGGCCTGCAATCTTACATTGGCCGGGTAAATTATACCGCTTTCGATAAGTACCTTTTAGAAGCAAATTTCCGGTACGATGGTTCTTCTAAGTTCCTGCCCGGCAGCCAGTTCGGTTTCTTCCCTTCGGTGGCAGTAGGGTGGCGTTTTCTGGAAGAAGGTTTTATTAATTCCTTTGCCAGCCGCTATTTAAGTAATGGTAAATTACGGATGTCTTACGGAAGCTTGGGTAATAACAGCGGCGTAGGTCGATACGAGCAACAGCAAACCCTGGATGCCAACAACTATATGATTGGTGGTGGTATCGCCAAAGGTTTTGTATATAGCCAAATGGTTAACCCAAATCTTTCCTGGGAAAACACTTCGGTCTTTAACGTAGGATTAGATTTAGGTTTTGCAAATAACCGGTTATCCGCCGAAATTGATTATTACGATCGTTTAACTACCGGTATGAACCGGCCTTCTGATTTATCTATCCTGTTAACGGGGGCTTACAATGCGCCGCGCCGGAATATTGGTAATCTGCGCAACCGCGGTATTGAAGGTAACTTAACTTGGTCTGATAAGCTAGGTGAAATAAATTATGCAGTTAACCTGAATGCTTCTTATAATGCTACGGTACTGGAAGAATGGAACGAATTTTTAGGCAGAGGTTATACTTTCCTAAATATGCCTTACCACTTCCTGTATACTTACGAAGATATGGGCATCGCCCAAACCTGGCAGGATGTATATAATGCTACGCCTCAGGGTGCTTCTCCCGGCGATATTCTCCGCAAAGATTTAAATGGTGATGGCCGGATTGATGGTAATGACCGTTCTGCCGACCCGAAAGTGCAGCGCGACAGACCCACCACCAACTTTGCTTTAAACTCTAATTTTTCCTGGAAAGGGTTCGATTTAGCCATATTCTTCCAGGGGGCAGCCGGACGGAAGGACTACTGGATTACCAATTACAATAACGTAAACTTTGGCACCCAACGCTACGCCTCTACCTGGGATCATTGGGATAACCCCTGGAATTTAGAAAACCGGAACGGAGAATGGCCGCGTCTGGCGGGTAATGCCAACCGCGAGGAAACCACTTTCTGGTTAGATGACATGAGCTATGTACGCCTTAAAAACCTGCAGTTGGGCTACCGGATACCTGCCACCCTGCTTAGCAAAGCTGGCGTGGGCAGCCTGCGTATTTTTGCCTCGGCCGAGAACCTGGCTACTTTCACCAAATACCGGGGGCTGGACCCCGATAGAGGCGGCAACAGAAACGATATGTACCCAATAGTTAAATCTTATTCGCTTGGTGTTAATCTGAGTTTATAAACACTACATTCATGAACAAATTAAATATTACTTCTAAAATATTATTACCTGTTTTTGCCGGGTTAATGCTTTCACTAAGTTCGTGTAAAGATGATCTGCTCGAACAAGAACCAACTACTGAATTGGGTGCCAATGCTTTCTGGCAAACAGAGGCAGATGCTACTTTTGCCTTAAATGGCGCGTATGCGGCAGTACGGCCGGTTTTCGACCGCGATTATTACCTGGATGGCCACGGCGAATATGTACGGGCCCGGGGTACCAGTGCTACCAGTGGAAATTTACGATTGGGCGATGCTTACCAGGGGGCTGATTTTAACCCAACCGGTTACGCCGATAATTTCGATAAATATTACCGTTACTTGTATGGCGGAGTGCATCGGACTAACTACGTAATTGAGAACGTAGAGAAAATGCTCCTGACGGCCAGTCCTTCTTCCGTAGCCAGTCTAGAAGCTATTTTGGGTGAGGCAAAGTTACTGCGCGGTATGGTTTATTTCCGCCTGATTTCCATGTGGGGCGATGTACCTTATATTGGGAATGTTATAACCGACAACTCACAGGTAGCCACCTTGGCCCGTACACCCATAGCCCAGGTAAAAGACTCTATTATGGCGGATTTTACTTATGCTTATGAGAAACTACCGGTAAAAGGATCTGCCGTAGGTCGGGCTGGTAAACCGGCTGCCCTGGCGTTTCGTGGTAAACTGCAACTATACTGGGCTTCCTGGAATAAAAACGGCTGGCCGGAACTGGAAGGTTTTAAGCCCAGTGCCGCCGCTGCCGAAGCCGCTTTTAAAGGTGCTGCTGCCGATTTTAAACAGGTTATCGAAGGATTTGGTTTAACGCTATTCCGCAACGGTGAGCCCGGTAATATTGATAAACTTGGCGAGGCCGAGGATCTGCCTAACTATTTTTACCTGTTTATGCCGGTTGCCAACGGCGATCCGGAAATGATTATGTCATTTACCCATGGTGGTACGGGTACCGGCCAGGGCGAAGAGTTAATGCGCGACTTTTCCGGTCGCTCGCACGAAGGTTCTCAGGGCTGGATGTCGCCCCGCTACGAAATAGCCGACCGCTATCAGTTAACTACTACCGGCGATTTTGCTCCTAAACTAATACCCCGTAACCCTACTACTGCCGGGGCCAGAACCTTGCTCAATTCCGCCATAAATCCGCAAAGTTATGCCGACCGCGATTATCGTATGAAAGCCACTATGATGTGGGATTATGAAGTAAGTATTGGTATGGCGTCTTTGAAATCTACCGGGTGGGTGCCGTTTATTTATAAAACCTGGGCTCAACCTATAACCATAAACATCGAAGGCGAACCCTATAAAACCATTACCTATAATACCGACGGCACTAATTCCGGATATATGTTCCGGAAGTTTGTCCGCAACTATGCCGGGCAGGGCCGGAGCGAAGGCGATTATGCTTTCCCGGTTATGCGCTTAGCCGATGTTTACCTGATGTACGCCGAAGCTACGAATGAAGTAAACGGACCCCAGCCCGATGCGATTGCCTTGGTTAATAAAGTACGCCATCGCGGTAACCTGCCGGCTTTAAAATCCGACAAAACCAGCAGCAAAGAGGCATTCTTTGATGCCATTGAACAGGAAAGAATAATTGAACTGGTAGCCGAAGGCCACCGCGGTTTCGACCTGCGCCGCTGGAGAGCTTTGGAAAGAGTATGGGGCCCACCGGCCAGCGAGGGTGTCTGGACAATTGATACCCACGGTGCAAACGTAACCCGTTATTTCCAGAATACGCCGGAACGCACTTACCAACAGAACTATATCTTTAGAATACCGCCGGGCGAGCGCGATCGGAATCCTAATTTAACCCAGAATACCCCATGGTTGTAATGGGTAATCCAGAAAAGATTACTTGAGATTTATAAAAATTTGAAGATGAAAAAACATATTAAAATATTAGTTTTCTGCTTACTGGTACCATTTGTCTGGGCTGGCTGCAAAAAAGATTTTCCAATTGATGAAGATGGCTTGCTTATTACCAACCGGGGCGAATGCTACGTCAGTAGTTTTGAATTACTTGGTTCTGATTTTCAAACGGTAAGGAGTAAGGCTGCCGTTATTGATACCACCGCCCAAACCATAAATGTGGAGGTATTCTTCGGTACCGATTTAAAGAATCTTTATCCGCAGTTTTCGCTCGTAACCGATGCCAAACTGGATCCTAAAATTGTGGGAAGAGTTGATTTTTCTGATTTAAGTAATCCTAAAACTTACACCGTTATTTCGGGTAACCGCAAGGTTAAAAAGCCTTATACGGTAATTATTACAGTTCAGAAATAGTAGTCTTTTTGATATTTAAAGAAATGATTATGCAAAACAAATATTTTATCAATATAACCTTCCTGCTGGCAATAATTCTGCTCCTGAATGCCTGTAAGGAAGAAGAATACGCTATTCCGGAAACAAAAGATGCGCTCCAGAACGATGTTATCAAGCGCACCTTAGGGCCAAACCTGGTGGGACAAAGAATTGAATTTGCCTATGCTATGGCCGTACCCAGAACCAGAGGTAAATTAGTTTCAGCCCAGGTAGAAGCATCTATAGAAGGCGCTACCGGAACGTTTCTCGAAAACAGATCTTTTTACACCAATGGCAGTGGCCAGGATGTAGGCGTAAAAATCGGGGAACCATCGGCCACAGAAGGTAAAATAACCAAAGTGTCTTTTACCACCGATACAACCGCCGCCACGCTACGCTATTATTACGTTATTCCGGAAGCGGCCCGTGGCCAAACTGTAACCTTCAACTTCACGGCTAACAGTAGCAACGGCGAAACGGTTACTTACGCGATGGGGCCTTACCAAATATCTAAAATGGATATGAAGTTGGATTTAGCCGTAAGAGATGGCGCCGCCAGTTATATTTCTATTGCTGATATGGCTGTTTATACCGCAGCCAACGCTGCTGCCAACGCCGATAAAATTGACCTGGTTTACCTGCATCGTACTACTCCTGCTTCCTTTGCCCATTCTTTGGTTTCACCGGCTGCCGATCCGCAATATTTGCCGGGTATAACGCTTCCGGCGGGAGTTAATAAAAGTACTAAGGTAAGCAAAGCTTTTGGCCTCAGGGATCAGCAACTGGCCCGTTTACAGTTCGGGATTTTTATTGATGATTTGGATTTCCAGGAACTTAATTTAGCTGATGCGCCTAATTTTGCTATAAACATGAGAGCAGAATCAGGGGTTTGGGTGGAAACGGCCGATGGCAAATACCGGGCTTATATCTTTGTTAATTCAGTAAATAATACCAACAAGAGTGCCGTGATTAGTATTAAGCGGTTTACCCTGCAATAGGCAATTTCTTAATAAGGAATATAATCTAAGAATACACTACCAATAAGAAGAACCCCGCGGTAAGCGGGGTTCTTAACTAAAGAACCAACTATTTGGGATGGATATGAGAGCGCGTTTCACGGTCTGCATGGTATTCTTTGCCTTAACTGCCGCGTTAAACGCCATAATGCCCACGCGTGCTTCGGCGCAAAAGTTTATTCATCCGGGCATCGACCAAACCGCTCAGGATCTGGCCCACCTGAGAAGCCTGGTGCTGAAAGGCGAACACCCTTATAAAGATGCCTTTGCCCGCCTCAAAACCGTAGCAGATTTAAATTATACCGTTAAGCCGCATACGCACGTGCTGCGTGGGCCTTACGGCAAACCAAATATTGGCGGCGATGATTTAGCCAAAAGTGCCCAAATGGCTTATAACTGCGCGCTGGTTTGGTATATTACCCAGGATAAAGCCTACGCGGACAAAGCGATCAAAATACTAAATGCCTGGGCGCCGGTGCTCTGGGATTTTGATTACAACGATGCCAAACTCTTGGCTGCCTGGACCGGCCATGTACTTTGCAATGCTGCCGAAATATTGCGCTACACCAACGCCGGCTGGCAACCAAAAGAAATAGAGAACTTCTCAAATATGCTGATGACGGTGTACTATCCGTTAATGCGGCATTATTATCCGCAGGCTAACGGCAACTGGGATGGCGCCATTATTCACTCGATTATGGCCATGGCGATTTTTACCGATAACCTCGAAATGTTCCAGAATGCGGTTAATCATTATTTACGAGCGCCGGTAAACGGCAGTATTTTCAAATATATTTACCCCAGCGGCCAGTGCCAGGAAAGTACCCGCGATCAGGCCCACGTACAATTAGGTTTGGGCGAATTTGCGGGAGCTGCTCAAATAGCTTACACGCAGGGCGTTGATCTTTTCTCTTTGGGAAGTAACCGGCTGGCTTTAGGCTACGAGTATACCGCCGGCTTTTTGCTCGGCCAGCAGCCCCAGAGTTACGGTAAAATATCGGAGCGGGCCAAAACCCTTCGCGATGATTACGAAGCCGTTTATGCTCATTACAAGGCCCGCGGCGTAGAAATGCCTTACACCAAAATGGCCCTCGACTCAATCCGCCCAAAGGCTAACCGCAGTATTTTAACGGCCGTGCGGGTACCTGCCACCAAAGCTCAAACGAAATCCGGTACACCCAAACCAAGCCCCATTGGTTATGTGGCCGGTGCTGGAGCAGGGACTAAATTTAATTTTCCGGAGAATGCCATTATGGTTTCGCCCGGCCAATCATTGCAACAGGCGCTGAACTCGGCAGCCGGCACTGGTAAGTGGGTGGTGGCCAAATCGGGCTTACATACTTTACCTACCACGCTTAAAATACCCAGCAACATAACATTAGCCGGCGAAGGGTTAGGTACCATTCTTTTCCTGGACCCAGCTTCTGGTGAAAGAGAAGCTTTGGTTAATGCGGCTAACGACCTGCACGATGTAACCATCCGGGATTTGGTAGTGGAAGGCTCTAATAAACCAGAACCACCCAGCGATCCCAACAGTGCCCGTTCTTACCGTGGTGGCTACAACCGGGGTGGTATTATTTTCCGGGCCTTGCAGGAAGGACAGATGAAGCGCATTAATCTTACGAACCTAACTGTGCGAAATTGTACGTTTAACGGCGTGCTGATCAGTGGCGCTACGGATGTAAATATTACCCGCTGCGATTTGGACGAAAACGGCTCTAACATAGTACCCGGTCCCAAATTGCAACACAACCTCTTGTTAACCCATTGTTCCGACATAAATATTAAAGACAGCCGCCTGGATACTTCGCCCCACGGCAGCGGTATCGCTTTAGACCATTGTCAGAATGCCGCTATTACCAATTCCGAAATAGCCCGCAATGCTTACTACGGGGTATTAATTTCCGAATCAAAAAATATTACGATTAAGGATAATTTAATTGAGGCGAACGACCACAGCGGCGTAATGGTAGAATTTCTGTCGCGCGGCTCCGAAAATATTACCGTCAGCAATAACCAAATTCAGTTCAACGATGGCTATGGCGTAGAGGCCTTTGCCGCGCGCAATAGCAAAATTCAAAACAATAAATATACTGGTAACGGCAACCAAAACGAGCAGCAACTGGTGCGTTCGGATAAAGTTATCTTAATGCCCTAGCAGCAGTAGCTTAAAAGGCAGTGCTGTTAACCTAACGCCAAAACCAGGAACAGTCCCCCTTTGGAGGGGGTAGGGGGAGGATTAACATTAGCTGATAACTAAAAAACGGCAATAATTTAAAGGAAGATGTTCTCCGACAGGAATATGTGTTTTTGTTTAAATCCAAAGGGTAATTAATACCAGGACTTTCAAACCTAAAACAAAAGAATAAAGCTGCTTAGCGTCGAGTTTACCGATAAATTTTATTCAACAGCCTTGACTAAATTTAATATTAGTCCGGGCGCAGTGACTTAAGAATAATTTATGCAAAAAATTACTTTAGTTACCCTTCAACTGCTTCTCCTTTTAGCCTTTACCCGGTGCAGTAAGCCGCAGTACGCCGGGGTCGATTTGGCAAAAACCGATTACCGGCAGGAAATAACCCAATACGGCATTACCTGGACTTTTGATAAACCCGTGCAAAGCGGTCAGTTTATTACCGGCGATTGGTGGGTGGTTGGTCCTGTAACCATTACCAAAATTACCCCGGAGCCCGGTCCCATCCGGAAAGACGCTACCAAAATAAATATTAACCATTGGGGCGATACCAGCCTGAAAACCGATACGGCCATGCGCAACGGTTCTATGATTGTGCTAAAGGTAGGTACCAGACAAAGCTACGATTCCCGGTCCGGGTCGTACAGTCCTAATGGTGTAATTAAGTTGCCCTTGCAGCTTGCACCCAACCGGTCACTAATTTCTTCTATCAGCAATACCACTTTGCCGGTCGATAATTTTGCGAAAAATTTTCTGCCGGAATCCGAAAAGAAATGTCAGACCGTAATGAAAACGGCCGCTGTTTTAACTTGCTTAGAAGCCGTTCCGCCCCGTGATGCGTTCCGGCCCCCTTATGCCGGTACCGAAAAACTAATCTTTCAGGCACGAAATATTAATTGGAAAAAATTGCCCCAACTAAAGTCCGCCGGCGAAGTGCCCTCATGGTCAGAATTTGAACGTTATTTCCAGCGGCCTTGGCTGGACCACCTCATGAGCTGGGAACAGCAGGAACTGGTGCCCAACGAAAACGGACCTAATTATGGTCGTGAACACGCCCGCCTGGTTTCGATGGCTAGTTTAATGCTGTTGCTGGATGTACCGCAGGCGCAAAAAGAAAAATTAGCCATAGGTTTAATTCAACGGGGCATTGATTTGTACGGGTTAGCCCAGGTGGGCGGGTACTGGAACGAAGGCGGCGGCCATTCGAGCGGCCGCAAGTGGCCAATATTATTTGCCAGCCTGATGCTCGATAACCCCACGCTTACGCAACTGCCCGAAACCGCCTTTTTCCACGAAGATACCCAAACCTACTACGGCAAAGGCTGGTTTGGACAAAACGCGCTTTATTGGATGGTGATGCACCACGGCAAGCGCGACCACTACGAAGAGAAACCGCCAGAACAATGGGAGAAATGGGATAAAACTTCCGAGAGCTACCGCTTGTGCTGCAATGCCGTCGCCTGGACCGGAACTGCCCTCGCAGCGCGGTACCTAAAAGCCATAAAAGGTTGGAACCACGATGCGCATTTTGATTACATCGATCGGTGGATGCGATTGGACGATCCGTATGCCAATGCGCGCGGTACTCATCCGCGCCCCAAAGCCGAAACTACCACTTTCGATCCGTTTGTAACCGCTATGTGGCGGGCCCACCGTGAAAATGCACCAGCGCAGGAAATGGCCGGTAATCCGCGGATGTGGGTCTGGCAAGGCAACAAAGGTAACTGGGTTCCCAATCCGCAATAATTAATTAAGCTGCTAACCAATCCGAATTACAATACCAACTAAATTTTTCCAAATGAAATTATTCCACCACTTAATGAATGCCCTGGCCGTTTTGCTGCTGCTTACCACTTCGGTAGCAGCGCAAACCGGGCCTATCACCACCAACACCAAACTTCCGGCACACCCGCGTATATTATTGCTAGGAGGCGAAGAAGCCACTATCCGGAAAACCATTTCGGCCGATAAAACCTGGGAGAAAATGCACCAGGCTATTTTGGCCGAAAGCGATAATTTACTGGATAAACCTCCGGTAGAAAGAATTCAGATTGGCCGCCGCTTACTCGATAAATCGCGGGAAGCTTTGCGGCGGATATTCTTTTTGTCGTACGCCTATCGCTTAAGCCAGCAACCAAAATATCTAGCCCGGGCCGAAAAGGAAATGGTTGCCATTGCGGGTTTTAGCGACTGGAATCCTTCGCACTTTCTGGATGTAGCCGAAATGACCATGGCTATGGCCATTGGTTACGACTGGCTGCATCAAAATTTATCGTCAACTGCCAAAGCTTCTATAAAAGAAGCCATCCTGAAAAAGGGACTGGAACCTTCCATGAACCCCAAGCACAACAGTTGGCTGAAAGTTACCCACAACTGGAATCAGGTTTGTAATGCCGGCATGGCCTACGGTGCCTTAGCTATTTACGAAGATCAGCCCGAACTGGCCCGCAATATTATTAACCGCGCCATCGAAACCATTGTGTTGCCCATGAAAGATTATAGTCCAGGGGGCGCTTACCCCGAAGGTTACGGTTATTGGGGCTACGGCACCAGCTTTAACGTGATGTTTAACAGTGCCATTGAGAAAGCCTTTGGGCAGGATTTTGGTTTGAACAGCCAGCCTGGTTTTCTGCAGACGGCCGGTTACCTGCAAAACATGACGGGCCCATCGGGTAGCTCTTTTAACTATTCCGATGCTGGTACCGGTGGCGGTTTGCAGCCTGCCATGTTCTGGTTTGCCAATAAATTAAAAGACCCATCGGTGTTATGGGTAGAGCGCAGCCGCTTGCAAAATGAGGAGGCGAGCAGACACGTAAGAGATCGCTTGTTGCCGGCCATTATGATCTGGAGCAATGGCCAAAGCATTCTAAATATTCCAACCCCAACAGAGAAAGTCTGGGCCGGTGCGGGCAGTATGCCGGTGGCGCTCATGCGCACTTCCTGGACCGACCCCAACGCTATTTACGTGGGTTTCAAAGGCGGTTCGGCATCGGTAAACCACGCCCACATGGACATTGGATCATTTGTAATGGAAGCTAATGGCGTACGCTGGGCCATGGACTTCGGCATGCAAGGTTACGAATCGCTGGAATCAAAAGGCATTCAATTATTTGGCCGCACCCAGGATGCGCAACGCTGGGAAGTTTTCCGGTACACCAACCGGGTGCATAATACGCTTACTGTAAACAACGAACTGCAACGGGTAGCTGGCAAAGCGCCTATTACGGGTTTCTCCAAAGCACCGGCCTTTATGAGTGCCACTACCGATATGAGCACCGTTTACGAAGGTTCGCTGGCCAAAGCAAACCGGGGAATTGCCATCGTGGACCAAGCGTATGTTGTGGTACGCGACGAATTGGAAACTATGCCCCAGGCCAGCACTATTCGTTGGACTATGTTAACGCCAGCCCAGGTAAAAATAACCGGCAAAAACCGCGCGGAGCTAACCCAAAACGGTAAAAAGATGATTTTGCAGGTGCAGGAACCGGCGCAAATAACCATGAAAACCTGGTCTACCGATCCTCCTAAAGACTACGATGCACCTAACCCCGGCACCACTTTAGTCGGTTTCGAAGCCAAAATGCCGGCCCAAACCAAAGGTGCCCTTACAGTTTTGTTAATTCCGGAAAACGCCGAGAAGAAAGCAACCAATAAAGTGCATCCATTGGCCCACTGGCCAAAATCGCCGCTGCCTGGTAAGTAGTGGTATGGAGTACGGGATTGGTAAAATTCTATAAGGCTTTTGAACCCACATTTGTCATTCAGGAGGAACCTATTTAGCAGATAGCCAAAAAGTTTCCTCCTGAACGACAAATGTGGATTGCTTAAACTTATCCTCTAAAAATTTTGAGTAGTAATTAAACCGCTCCTAATAAATTCAGGGGTAATATTTTCATAAAACCTGAGCCTACTTAACAGGCAATAAATTTTAAATTAACTCAAATGCGAAGTGTACGCCTATTAATTATTTTCTTCTGTCTTGCTTTACAGCAATCGGCAATTGCTTATGAGCATCCGGGCGGCATGCACCCGAAGAAGCAGATTGACTTTGTAAAGAAAAAAATCAAACAAAAAGAGCAGCCTTACTACCAGGCTTATCAGGTATTAATAGCCGAAGCGGATTCGGCGTTACAGGCAGAAGACCATGCCTTGGCCGATTTTAATGTGCCGGGCTATTACCGCGATGCGCTTGCCCACCGGACCAACTCCAAAAGTTTACAGACCGATGCTTTTAATGCTTACGCTTGTGCCCTGGCTTACCAGTTAAGCGGTAAAAAAAAGTATGCCGATAAATCGCTGGATTTTTTAATGGCCTGGGCAAACAAGAATACAAAATATTCGAATGCCGACGGCAGCCTGGTAATGGCTTACTCCGGTACGGCCATGATTATTTCGGCCGAACTCCTCTATAACTACAAAGGCTGGCAGAAAAAGGATAAAGAGCAATTTATGGGCTGGGCCAAAAACGTTTACCGGAAATCGGCCGACGAAATCCGCAACCGCAAAAACAACTGGGCCGATTGGGGCCGGCTGGGCTCTATTCTCACGGCTTATCTGCTCGACGACAAAGCAGAAGTGGCCGAAAATATCCGGTTAATAAAAAGCGACTTGTTTCATAAAATTGCGCCCGACGGGCACATGCCCGAAGAAGTTAAGCGCGAGGCCAATGGCATTTGGTATACCTACTTTTCCCTGGCTCCTATTACGGCTGCGAGCTGGGTAGCCTACCAGGCCGATGGCACCAATTTGTTTACTTACCAGGAAAACGGCCGCTCCATTAAAACCGCGCTGGATTACATGCTTTACCACAGCCAGCATCCCGACGAGTGGAAGTGGTTCCAAAATCCGCACCCCGGCAAACCTGGTTCCTGGCCCGGCAACTTACTGGAGGCCATGTACCCGATTTATAAAGAAGAAAAGTACAACGCCTATGTAAAAGAGGCACGGCCGCTGTATTACCCCACGCACCATTTCGCCTGGACTTTCCCCACGCTCATGAAACCCTTTTTAACTTTTGATTAAAGCGAGCCGATAAGTAATATTTATAACCTAATGCCCTATAAATAAGTCGATTAATATATATTGAAAGCTCCCCTCCTGTTTTAGGTTACCATTAGGACACTTGTTTTATAAACTGCTTATTATCAACATTTTACAAAATATTTCAGTATTTTATAACTAATTGAAAACCAGTTTTTTACACAACATGTGTCCTAATGGTAGCCTGTTTTAGGAGGGGTAGGGGTGGTAAATTTCTAAATCAATTATTCATCTAAATATTTCTCGCCACTTATTTATTAGTCAGGTTTAGCTACTTCTTGCTCCAATACTCTGTTTATCCGCCATGAATTATAAATCTGTTTGCCTGTTAAGTTTTTACTGCTATGTTTATTTATTGCCTTTAGGGGCAGTTGCGCACAATAAATCAGAAATTTTAAAATCTAATACAGAAAATATTGCCCCTGATAAAACTGCCAATGCTGATCTGGAAAAAATCCGCACCCGGATTATCGAGGATTTGCTGGAGCCCGCCGTTAAGGAAGGCGAAATAACTCAACTAATCAAAACCATAAAGCCGGATGGCAGTTGGCCGAATATTAATTATCAGGATGTATCGCGTACCGGTTTTCAGCACAGCGAGCATTTGCAAAATATGCTGGATATGGGTCGCGCGCTCAAGAAGCCGGGTTCTAAATTCCAGGGAAATCCCGAACTGAAAAAGGCGGTTTCGGCGGCGCTGGATTTCTGGCTGAAGCACGATTTTATTTGCGATAACTGGTGGTGGAACGAAATGGGTACGCCCGGCCACATGATTAATATTTTGCTGGTGCTGGATACCGATTTAACCCCAACCCAGCGCGAGAAAGGTTTAAAAATTGCGAACCGCGCCAGCCTGGAAGCTTTTGGAGCGCGGCCGGGCGGCGACCTGATTCAAATAGCGGCCATGCTAGGTAAACAAGGTTTATTCGCCCGCGACGAGCAGGTTGTGGAAAAGGTAGTGCGGGTAATGGCAGATGAAATAAAAGTTACGACCGGTAGGGGGCTTAAGCCGGATTTAAGTTTTCACCATCGCACCGATAATGTAATATCTACTTTGTCTTACGGCACTGGTTACGCCAGCTCGTTTGCGTACTGGGCCGTAAAAATTGCGGGTACCAAATACACCTTACCCGAATCGGCCATGAAATTGCTCGTCGATTATTTTCTCGATGGTATTTGTCAATCGATGGTGTACGGCCGGTACCCGGATCTGGGCGCCAAAAACCGTGATTTATCCCGCAAAGATATTCTTAGCCCGGCCAGCGCCGAATTAGCGCAAAACTTATTGCTAGCCTCGAACTACCGCCGCGACGAACTGGCGGATATTGTTAAAATCCGCCAAGGCGAAATAAAACCAAATTTAGCGCGGACCCACTTTTTCTGGCATTCCGAATATTTTACCCACCAGCGACCCAACTATTTCGCTTCGGTCCGGATGCATTCGAGCCGCGGGAATAACATGGAAGAACCACACAACGAGGAGGGCCTGAAAAACCACCATTTCGCCGATGGCTCTAATTTTATTTCCCGCACGGGCCAGGAATATTTTAATATTTTCCCGGTGTGGGATTGGCAAAAAATACCCGGTACTACGGTGGTGCAGAAACCCGCTTTGCCGCACTGGAAGCAAATTGCCAAGAAAGGAAAATCTGATTTTGTAGGCGGGGTAACCGATGGCAACCTGGGTGCCGCGGCCATTGATTTAACCAGCGTACACGACCCGCTAAAAGCCCGCAAAGCCTGGTTTTTCTTCGAGAACGAATACGTTTGCCTGGGCGCCGGTATTACTGCCGAAGCCGATTACCCGGTAGCCACCACCCTGAACCAAAGTTTGCTGAACCAGCAGGTAACGGTAAAACGCAATAACCAGAAAGAAACTCTGCCATCAGGTGAACACACACTAGATAAAGTTTCGTGGGTGGCCCACGATAATATTGCCTATATTTTTCCGACCCCCACGGCACTGCACCTGAAAAACAATACCGCTACCGGTAACTGGCGCGAAATCAACCATCATACCTGGGCTACTACTAAAGAAGTAAAAAAAGACGTGTTTAAGGTGTGGCTCGACCACGGCATCAAGCCGCAAAATGCTAGCTACGCTTATATTGTAGTACCCAATCTGGCAGCTGCCCAGGTAGAAGCTTACCGCAAAAAAGCTCCCTTAGAAATATTGGCAAATACCCCCGAATTGCAGGCGGTAAATAATAAAGCTACTAATGTAAGCCAAATCGTATTTTACCAGCCCGGCAAAATAAATATCTCTAAAGGTCTAACGCTTACCGCCCAAAGTCCTTGTATGGTGATGGTCCAGACAGGTAAAAACGGTATCCAAAAATTAACGGTATCTGACCCTTCGCGCAAGTTACAATCGCTACAACTAAATATTACCAGCCGCTTTGAAGGAACCGGTGACAACTGGCAAGCTAATTGGCAAGGCAAAAAAGAAGGTACTACCATACAAGTTAAGTTGCCGGCGGACGGCCTGGCCGGACAAAGTATGGTTTTGGAAGCTAAAAACAAATAAGCAGGTGGTAGCAAGAAAGTACAAAATGGATAAACTTAAAAGCTGGCGTTATGCCTTAGTTGGGCTGTTCGTACTGCTGATTTCAGTAGGAGCGGAGGCGCAAATTAAACGGGCCGATGGGTACAAGGGCATCTGGTTTACGCTGGGGCAGTTTTCGGAGTACGGCGATAAATATTCCGGTGGTTTGGGTACTTATACCGCTAACCATATTCCGGTAGCTATTTATGCCCCTGCCGTGAAAAAAACTTTTTTCGTGTACGGCGGCACCACCCAGCAGAACGAAAAACACCTGCTCATTATGCTGTCTTACTACGATCACCGGAAAGGCATAGTGCCTAAACCCGTAATTGTTTATGATAAAATGGGCGTAGACGACCCCCACGACAATGCTTCGCTTTCCATTGATGAAAAAGGGTATATCTGGGTATTTGTGAGCGGCCGGAATACTGCGCGGTTAGGGTTAATCTTCAAAAGCCGTGAGCCTTACGAGATTGATGCTTTCGATAAAATATACGAGGATGATATGACTTACCCGCAGCCCTGGTGGGTGCCCGATAAAGGGTTTATCCATATGTTTACCCGCTACACCAAAGGCCGGGAACTGTATTTTGCCACCAGTCCGGATGGGAAAACCTGGGCCCCTGCCCAAAAGCTGGCGGGCATGGGCGGCCATTACCAGCTTACCAACCGGCACGGGAATAAACTGGTTTCGGTGTTTAATTACCATCCCGGCGGCAACGTAGATAAGCGTACCAATATTTACCTGGTGCAAACTGAAGATATGGGCCAAACCTGGAAAACCATATCGGGTAAATCAGTTACTATTCCTTTAGCCGATCCGCAGTACGAAGCTATCGTAAAAGATTACCAGGCCGAAGGCAAACTGGTTTATCTGAACGATCTGAACTTCGATGAAAACGGCAACCCGGTAATATTAGCCGTCGTGAGCCGCCACTTTCAGCCCGGCCCCAAAGGCGACCCACACGAGTGGGTAATTATTTCCCGGGAAAACGAAGAATGGCAATTCCGGAAAGTCTGTGAATCGACGCACAATTACGACATGGGCTCGCTTTACATCAACGGCGACCATTGGGAAATCATTGGCCCCACCGAGCCAGGACCGCAGCGGTACGGCACCGGCGGCGAAATGGCTTTGTGGGTAAGTAAAGATGGTGGCAAAACCTGGAAGAAGCAGCGGCAAATTACCCAAAACAGCCCGCGTAATCACTCGTATGCCCGTCGCCCGGTAAATGCCCATCCTGGTTTTTACGCTTTCTGGGCCGATGGCAACGCCGATAAATTCTCGGAATCGAAGTTATATTTCACGAATAAGAAAGGAAATAAAGTATGGGAACTGCCTTACCAAATGGAACAGGATTTTGCCAAACCCAAAAGGTTAAAAAGATGAAGCTATCTAATGAAATATTATTCTCTGTTAAAGAGCCCTTTCCTCAGTTGGTGTCCTCACAGCCCTTGGTGAGCGGAATCTAATATCCAACGTCTAGCTACCAACGTCCAATAAAAATATTCACCACAAATAATTGAATCAACCAAACTTAAAGTTTCACATGAAAAAAATATTATTGATTTTTGCGCTATTCTGGCTTTGCGGGGCGGGCTGGGCGCAGGAGAAAAACTTGCTTAGCGGCAAATACACGGCAGAAGAACTAAAAAAGGTTTTAATTCCGCAGGCCAGTTGGGAGCCTTTCCCAAAGTTGCAGAACCGCACCGGCTGGTCCAAAGCCGATCAGGCCATGATGCAGGCTTACGTAAAACAGGCGGAAGGCTATCTGAACTACGAATGGCCTTACATTCCGGCTACCAAATCGCTGTTATACGAGCGTACCGGCGACCGCGACGAGTACCAGACGATGAGTTTTAAAAAACGCGAGGTGCTGGGTACCCTGTTGCTGGCCGAAATTTATGAGAACAAAGGCCGTTTCCTCGACCCGATAATTGATGGCGTTTGGTCTATCTGCGAAGAATCTTTCTGGGGCGTACCGGCACACCTGCCCCGGGGCAAACAATACGGCGGTTTAATTAATACTGCCGATCCGCTGGTAGATTTATTCGCCGCCGAAACCGGTACCTACCTGGCCTGGGTAGATTATTTTTTGGGCGATAAATTGGATGCCGTTTCGCCGCTGATCCGCAAAAGAATTTACAACGAAACCAATGCGCGACTGTTTAAACCGCTTATGAACAAGCCGCACGGCTGGATGACGAAAAACAAAGACGGCCGGGCACCCAATAACTGGAATCCCTGGATTTGTTCGAACTGGTTAAATACGGCTTTGCTCCTGGAAAAAGACGAGCAGAAACGCACCGATATGGTGTTTAAAACTTTAGATGTACTGGACGAATTTCTGAACCCGTACCCGCAGGATGGTGGCTGCGACGAAGGTCCGAGTTACTGGGGTGCCGCGGCGGCCTCGTTGTACGATAATATTTCGATGCTGAACCTGGCCAGTAAAGATGCTTTTGCCTATGTGTACCAGGACGAGAAATTTAAGAACATGGGCAAGTTTATTTACCGCGCCCAAATTAGTCCTAAATATTTCCTCAACTTCGCCGATGCCGATCCGCAACCTAAAATGTCGGCGAACATGATTTACCGCTATGGCAAAGACATTAAGGATGCTGATATGATGCGCTTTGGCGCTTATTACCGCGAACCCGAAAATGGCTCTGTTGGCCGTTTTCATTATTTTCGGAATTTCTTTGCGCTGTTTATGCAAGAAGAATACCAGAAAGCGAAAGGCGGTTTGCCGCTGCCCAAAGATGTTTGGCTGCCCGACTTACAAGTGATGGTTGCCCGCGACCAGGCCGGCACTACCAAAGGGTTGTACGTAGCAGCCAAAGGCGGCCACAACGACGAAAGCCACAACCACAACGATATTGGCAACTACGTGGTGTATTACGACGGGCAACCGTTACTGATAGATGTGGGCCGGGGAACTTACACGAGCAAAACCTTCAGCAATAAACGCTACGATATCTGGTACAACTGCTCCGACCACCACAATGCACCTACGGTAAACGGCAAAACCCAACTGCCGGGCAGCGGATACAAAGCCACGGGCGTAAATTACAATGCTGGTAAAAACTTTGCCCAGTTTTCGCTGGATATTGCCAAAGCTTACCCCGCCGAAGCAGGTATTAACAGTTGGAAGCGCACGGTGCGGTTAAACCGGGGTAAAAACGTGCAGGTAGCCGATGTTATTAACCTGAAAGAAGCCGGCGAACTCACCCAGCACCTGATGACCTGCTACCCCGCCGAAGTAAGAGCGCCCGGCGAACTGGTTATTCATTACAGCCCGAAGGAAGGCAAAGCCCGCGATTTTGTAATAAAATACAACGCCAGCCAAATGCAGCCTACCGTGGAAAAAGTAAAACTTACGGCCATGGAAGACAAAGGCATTATTCAAAAATGGGGCGATACCATTTACCGCATCAACTTTAAAGTAACGCAGCCCAAAACCCAGGATAAGCTAAGTTTTGAAATTGCAGCACGGTAAACGACTAACCAGCGGCCTTACAATAGCAGGCTTTGGTTCTCCGCGATACTTTCCCTAACTTTATTCTGCTTAAAATATTAAATCAACCGAAAAATAATATATCTCCTTTACAATTAACCGCTTAAATTATTTACCAAATCCATCATGAAGATTACTTATAAACTTATGGCCGTGCTCGGCCTGATTTCCATTTTTGCTTTTGTACAATATGCTTCCGTACCGGTTAAAAGCGCTATGCAGGCCGTTCAGGTGCATTTAGCTAACATGGCCAAAACCAACACCGACTTAACCAAATATCCCCGTTCTACTAAAAAAGATGGTACCATTGCCACTACTGCTTCGCGCGACTGGACCAGCGGTTTCTTCCCCGGTTCGTTGTGGCTAACGTACGAATATACCAAAGATAAAAAATGGGAAACGCTGGCACGCCAGTGGACAGCCGGCTTAGAAAAAGAACAGTTTAACAAAGGCACCCACGATTTAGGGTTTATGATTTTCTGTAGCTTTGGCAACGGTTACCGCCTCACCAAAGACCCGAAATACAAAGACATTATTATCCAGGCTTCTAAATCGCTGATTACCCGGTTTAATAAAAAAGCCGGCGTTATCCGGTCCTGGGACCACAACCGCGATAAATGGGATTACCCCGTAATTATTGATAACATGATGAACCTGGAAATGCTGTACTGGGCTTCCAAACAAACCGGCGACCCCATTTATGCCAACGTGGCAACCACCCACGCCTTAACTACGCTTAAACATCATTTCCGCCCCGATTATAGCAGCTACCACGTAGTAGATTATGATACAGTAACCGGCCAGGTACGCAAGAAAACTACCCACCAGGGCTATTCCGATGCTTCGGCCTGGGCCCGCGGCCAAGCCTGGGGCTTATATGGCTACACCGTTACTTACCGCGAAACCAAAGACCCGCGTTTCCTGAAACAAGCGCAAGCCATTGCCGATTTCTTTATCAATCACAAAAATACACCGGCCGATAAGATACCATACTGGGATTTTGATGCCCCCGCCCGGACCGATTTGCCCCGCGATGCTTCCGCCGCGGCCATTACCGCCTCGGGTTTACTGGAGTTGAGCAAATATTCCGGTGCCAAAGGCGAAGCCTACAAAAAGGCCGCTTCGCAAATGTTAGCCAGTTTAGCTTCGCCGGCTTACCTGGCCAAAGCCAACACCAACAACAACTTTATTCTGATGCATTCTACCGGCCACCTACCCGGCAACTCCGAAATAGATGTGCCCCTGAATTACGCCGATTATTATTTTATTGAAGGCCTGATGCGCTGGGAGCAAATGAACAAAGCTAAAGCGCCGGCGAAAGCTAAAGGGTAAGCAATTTATTTTTAATAACAGCTAGTTGATTTTATTGCTTACAAATTCTCCGCTTCAAGGTAGAATATTCGGGGCATAAAATAAAAAAACCGGAAATTCCCGGTTTTTTTATTTTATGCTTGCTGCTTTATAGCTGGTTTACTATATTGTTAGGAACGTTTATTATTTCACCATAAATAGATAAAAGCTAGTGGTGTATATACCTTAGGAAATGGACGGCTAAACGCTAGTGGTTCGTTTACATAATAGTTGGGCGTAAGTTAAAAATATGAAAGTCGAGTTGATTCCAGTTATAGAGTTTGGGTACAATAATCAGGCACTGCTGTGCCTGAGAAGTATCCCTACTGGGAAAACTCAGAACTTTGGGACAAGTATCACGAGGAATCTTATCTGAGAGCGGGCTTCAAGGATAAATTAACTCCTTATTTGCCAGGCTCATCTTTGTATCAACTTTGCGACGTTTCAGAAAGTAACCTGACTAAGCTTGTAAAAGACCATACTCAAGACTTTAGGGACGGGAAATATGACAGACCTCAAGTGAGCGCTTTATTTGGCGGATATGTTCTAAAAGTCAATGGACAGGAAAAGTTCTTCCCTCAATGTTGCGGGGGTTTGGCGGATATTGAGTACTGGGAAAGGATTTCGAAAGGCAGCCAATCTTACTATGAGGGGCACCCAGCGCCGCAGATAGAATTTAGCCAAAACTCGTTAACACTAGATTTCTCCGTTGAAGAATTTGACGAGCCGTTTCAGCCGCCCCCTCCCGCCACGAGATTAACAATTGATTTGCAGGCACTAAGAAACGCTGTAGAAAAGACAAAAGCTGAGTTATTGGAATTTGGCAAAAGACTCAAAAAAATAAACCAAGAGGAAAAGTTAGAAATCCAAAATATTGACGGGTTGTTAATTTGGGAAAACACTAATTATAAATAAGAAAATCTAAGCCCAATATTGTGCATAAGCCATGCTACGGCCGACGGCCTTGCACGCCTCATGCACGAGGCTGTTGAGCGTAAGTTTAAACAGATGGATTGCAATGATTAAATCAATTGGATTTGGAGTATTATTTTGCTTTTTACAAAGTATCTGTGAATCCTTTCTGTCTTACTGGATTATAGCAGTTAAGGGAACCAGTGACATTAATGCTGATGGATTGATGTTATATGGGATAACAAGGATTCTTCTAACAATTGTTCCTTATGTATTGCTGTTCTTATTAACTCACCAAATCATAAAGAAAACAATTTTGCCTGCCATTACTGCTTTTTTTATAAATGTCTTAATTTTAATTATTTTTTGGCAGCAAGGATTGATTCAGAAAGAGCCGATTATAATGATATTATCATCGTTGACTGTTAGTTGTATTTTGATGGTTTTGAATAAGTTGGCAATAGAAAAAAAGAATATTGTACAAAAATTATAACACCTTCGCCTAACACAATATAAATTAAAACCTGGCTTCCTATGGGCTTGGCATATAAGCGGCCCGTTATGGGCATTTAAATTATAATGGAACCAAAATCAGAGAAGAAAGAGAAATCGTACTTAGATTATCTTGATAAGACCTTTCTTGAGGAGCTTAATTATAAAATTTGGTCAACAAAGGGAGCTAGATTTAATGCAAGCCAACGACTTATTAAGATATCTAGGCTATCAAATCTTTGTACAAGTTTATTCTCAGTTTATTTAATTGCAGTTGGTTTATTATCTGTTTATAACCTTTATAACTCTACAGCAATAAATGAAAATGTGATTGCTTTTTCGGTTACTTGTCTCTCTATACTGCTTTTAGTTTTTACATTAATTGAGAATTCAAGAGATTACAATCGAAAATCCAAAGAGTATCATGACTGTTCTTTAGAGCTATCTAGAATTTATAACCGGCTTAGGATTTTCAAAACGCTGACTAACGATGTTACAGATAAAAAGCGAGAAGAGTTTACTATTCAAATTGCGGATGCATACCAAGATATTTTAGCTAAACATGAGAATCATGACCCAATTGACCACCAAATATTCAAAACATCAAAGGCCAGATACCATAAGCTGAATGGCTTTGATGTATTTATTATAAAAATTAAATACTATATATACACAGCTTTCATATATCATCTACTAATAATTCTGCCCCCAGTCATTATTGCATATATGATTTACATTAGTAAAGCTTAAGCATTTGTAAGAAGTAAAATGCCACATAACAAGGTGCATAAGGCATGCTTCTGCCGACGGCATCGTACGCCTCATGCACAAGACCGTTAAGCAACTATTCAGGAAAGAAGATAGATAAGAGTTGTTAACCCAAATATTAAATTTGGTAGAAACTGTTATGAATATACAAGCAAAAAAATCATATATAAGTTATATAAGGCTGCTGCTTAACGAAAACTTACCCAAACGACTTAAACCTGTCACCATTATTTTTTAATATTCCCGGAACGGGTAAGTTTTACCGGCCGTATCAGAAGTGTTTTTCGTTTGCAAACTAATGTTTATTTTAAGCTGAAACTGTGCTTACTATACTAACCTGCCTGCTATGAAAACCATTGCCCTGATTGCCCATAACGAGAAAAAAAACGAATTGCTGGAATGGACCAAACAGCACCGCGAACTGTTGCAACACTACACCTTAATAGGGACTTCTAATACAGCCAAATTAATTAATAGCTTACTAGGCTTAGAAGTGAAGCCGTTTGGTCACGGGCCCAGCGGCGGCGACATTTTGCTTTCGGCTAAAATCCTGAAGGGGAAAGTAGACAAAGTTATTTTCTTTATTGATTCGGAAAATCCCCACGGCCATGAGCACGACATTCAAACCTTAATCCGTACGGCTGTTATCAATAATGTGCCAATCGCCTTAAACCGGGCATCGGCCGATTATATTATTCTGGAACAACAGGAGGATAAACAGGCTTAGACACTTCCGGAATAATGTTTAGTGTTGTTGTGAACTTATCACTGAACTTATGCGGCTTGGTAACCAGACATCAGCCTGTAATTAGGTTAATCATGAAAAAAGGCCCTGCCGGCAAATAGCGACAGAGGCCTTTATCTAAAACATCAGTTGTTTTTAAGCAGCCTGGTGGTGCTCGTCATTATCATCAGCAGCCCGGGCCACCACAAAAATGGTTACCACTGCCACCGCAGCTACCGCTAAAACCATCTGCCGGGGCGTTAGTTTTTTACTGGCTTTCATTAGTAAGTGACCGGTATCTTGCAGTAAATCGGGTAGTTTTTCGTAATTACCGTCTTTAAATACGTGCATCACATTTTCGAAAGCCCGCGATAAATCCTGTGGTTGTACAAGTGAAGTATTATTAGCTTGATCCATAATTTTAAATTTAGTTTAGTGTTTTCTACTTTTTATAGCACCGTTTTGTTGCAGAGTTACCGCTATGGGTTTATCTGACAGATTTTGCTATACGTAAAACTATAGACCGTGGCTAACCAATTTTAACCAGATTTATCTATAAAGTGCTAAATCAGGCTACCTGAGTACCGCCGGCACTTCTTACTTCTTCGCCTATTTTCTGCAATATTTTATCAGAGCTGTACATCATGCTGGCCGGGAACCCAACGTTTACATTATTGACGGCCAAGGTCTGCGTAGCCTCATCGTAATTGTATTCGGCCGATACACCTTTCTCGGAAATGCGACCGTTGTTGCCGGCCAGGTTAATGCCAAAGCCGGATAGTTTTGAACGCAGGTTGTTATAAATTTCGGGGGAGATACCGGAGTATTGCGCGCTTTTTGCCATAATTTTATTTTGTTAGTAAGGGTTTAAAGTAAATTAATATTTATAATTAACGCATTTGCCATTGATTCTGCCTAAAAAAAGGCTGGCAAAAATTTATCGGCAGCAGCATTTATACCACCTTTAGGTTGCCTGTTTTTAAACGAAGGGCTATAAACCAAGTACTTCGGCGCCTTGGTCGAACACCACATCTACCGGAATATTGGCTTGACTCAGGCGGTCCAGGTCAGCTTGCAGGCGACTGTCTATTTTGCCCTGCTCGGTTAGGAGTTGGCCCACGCCGGCGTAGTCGCCGTTGCCCTGCAAGGTTAATATTCTTTCCGACAATTTATTCATGGCCTCTTCCATTTTAGCATAATTTACGCGGTAAGTACCGTTTTTTTCGTTGCGCTCAAAAGCGCCATGCTCGGCAAAAAAGTTAAACCGCACCATATTAGCCTGTCCGTGCGCACTAGCCGCCCCAAACCTTACCGACCGAAAGATGCCCGCCAGAAAAGTAGTGTAATAATCTTTCATGTCGCCCTGGATTTCGCCTTTCCGGTGCAACTGGTTTATCATGTACAAGCCCAGAATATCGGCTTTGCCTTCTTCCAGTGCCGAGCCTTTTTCTTTTAAAGCATCGCGCACAGTGCCCCGGCCGTTTACCAAATTTTTAATACCCAAGCCATGTGCTACCTCATGAAACATAGTAGTGGCAAAAAAAGCATCGAAGGTTACGTGCTGTCGCTGGTCTTCGGCAATAAGGGTATTGGCAATCGGCTGCATTATTTTATCGAACTTGGCCCGCATGGCATTTTTTAGCTGCAGACGCCGGGTACCTTTTTTCAGTTGTACTTCTTCGTCGTTGGGCAGGTTAATGGCAATGGTTTTGCTGCCGGCATTGCAGTCACCGGCGTAATAAATTACATCGTAGGCGTTCAGGTCGGAGTCGGTACCGGGCTTTTCTTTTTTGTATTTATCGGGTACGGGCAAGCCGCGCTGCAATTCGGGCAGGAAAGCCGCGTAACGGGCCAATTTTTTACTCCATTCCTGGTCTTTAATTAAAACATACGCTTCGTGGGCGGCTTTGTAGTTAAATAATTTGTCTTCGTACACCTCTATCGGGCCCACCACAAAATCAATGGTGTTTGTTTTCATATCCATCCAGGCCAGGTCGCTGGGCTGGTAGTTATCGGTTAATAAAGCTTCGGCGCGTAAGGTTAAATATTTCTGCAGACCCGCATCTTCGGCCAAACTGGCGGCTTGCCGCAGCAAATCAGCGGCTTTTTCTACCTGCTCCTTAAATTGCACGTGATAAGGTACGGTAATAAGTTTGCCGTTCTGGTCGCGGCGCAGGAGGGTATACTGGCTCTTTTTATCTTTCAGGTCGGCTTTCTCAAATTCTTCTTTGGTTATATCGGTCGGGTAAAAATTGGCGCCTTCGGGCTTAGGGCCTACACCTTTAATAAAAGGCGCGTTGTTGTCCAGCCGGTCCCAGGGGCCGTAATTTATTTGTGCCAACCGGCGGGTGGCGCCGTCTTTAATGGCAGTCAGTAGCGAGTCGCGCTGGCCGTAGGCTTCGTACCAGAAAATACTATCCATTATTTTAGCCACCTGTATCAGCAACGGAATCATTTGTTTTTCCTTCGCCGTTAGCTTATTTAAATCGGTGGTCAGGGTTACTTCTTCGTACTTGTTCAGCCGCTGGTGCAAAGGTGCGGCGGTTTCGTCGAGGGTGGCCGTGGTGTCCTCGGTTTGGTGGTCGGTTTTCTTTTGGTTAGAACAGCCGGCCAGCATTAAACTGCCGACGGCCAGGAATAGCAAATATGTAAGCTTCATACAAAACAGGTTTAGGGAGTGAGGCTAAATTACAAATTTTATCGGGGTATACGCGCCGATTTAACTTTTACCAATGGGTTAGCTCTCGTAAAGTTCCAGGGGTAATCCATCGGGGTCCTGAAAAAAAGTAAACTGTTTACCTGTCAGTTCATCTACCCGGATGGGTTCGGTAATTATTCCTTTTTCGTTTAGTTCAGCCACGGCGGCCTCTAAATCCTTTACCGAAAAAGCCAGGTGCCGCAGGCCGCAGGCTTCGGGCTGGCTCCGGCGGGGCGGCGGTTCCGGGAACGAAAATAACTCTATCTGGTATAAGCCGTTCAGGGCTAAATCAAGTTTATAAGATTGCCTCTGGGCACGATACGTTTCCTGCACTACCTGCAGGCCCAGCTTCCCGACGTAAAATTCTTTGGAAACGGCGTAGTCAGAACAAATAATGGCAATATGATGAATTTGCTGGAGTTGCATGGTTTAACAGAATATTTTAGATATCGTACAAAGTAAGTCTGGAAAGCCAGGCTATACAAAATTTTTATTTATTACAGGACTTTCGCAAAATTATCCAAAGTCCCCCTTCAGAGGGGGCAAGGGGGAGGATTTACAATGTAAAAAACCATTTTGCGAAAGTCCATTAGATAAAGATAGCCACCGTTAAAACGAAAAACTGCATTGCAAAAGGCAAAACGCTGCCGACACACCACGAATGGGTAAAAAAATACTCCTTTTTATTTTAGCCGGCGTGCTTGTGGTAGGCTTGGTTAAAATATTTTTTTTCTCCGGCATTACCCAAAAAACACCGCCGCCCTCTTTCCGGAAAGCAGCGGAGCCGGGTTTTGTTTGGGCCAGCGCCGGCGCGCAATATGCCCGGGGCCGGTTAGGAGAGTTTTTGCTGGGGCAGCATTACCGCGATGTTTGGACCACGCCGGTAAAAGCGCCTGTTTTAAACCTGGCGCAGCTCAATGGGGGCATGCGCGTGGGCAAACTGGGTGGGGGGCAGCAAACCACCAGTTTAAGTTTAATCGCGCCGAACGGGCAAACCTGGGTAATCCGCTCGTTAGATAAAGACCCGGTAAATATTCTGCCGCCGTTCTGGCGCCGGACTATTTTCGCTGACCTGTTGCACGACCAGATATCAGCTTCTCACCCGTACGCTGCTTTGGTAGTAGGAAAGCTGGCCGATGCGGCCGGAATTTTCCATACCAATCCGCAGGTGGTTTTTGTTCCGGCGGCAGATGCCCGCCTGCAACCGTACAAAGCCCGGCTGGGAAATAAATTATTTTTGCTCGAAGAAAAATACGGCGACAGCGCCCAAGTGTGGCCGCAGTTAAAAGGGGCTTCGGAATTGGTAGATAGCCGCGTTATGCTCGATAGGCGATTCCAAAACCAAAAGCATCGTATCGACGAAAAAGCTTTTGCCCGGTGTCGGCTGTTTGATTTATACATTGGCGACTGGGACCGGCACGAAGGCCAATGGACCTGGGCCGCTTACCCCGCTGATTCAACCGTGCTTTACAAGCCCATCCCCAAAGACCGCGACCAGGCTTTTAGCTTGTACCAGGACGGCCTTGTACCGTGGTTACTTACCCGCGATTTTGCTTTGCCTAAGTTTGGCCATTTCGATTACCAGGTAGCCGATGTTAGTAGTTATACCGTAAATGCCAGTTTTATAGATGAGCGGGCTCTTACGGAGGTAACATTACCAGAATTTAAAGCATTGGCCCAGCAACTGCAGGTACAACTTTCCGACTCCGTAATAGAAACAAGCGTAAAATTATTACCTACATCAGTTTATATGTTAACCGGGGCCGAATTGATGAATAAGCTCAAAAGCCGGCGGGAGAACTTAGTGCAGGTGGCAACCGAATATTATCGGGTGCTGGCGAGCCACGTGATAATTCCGGGCACCGACCAGCGCGAAAAATTTGAAATAAAGCGCCTGCCGAATGGTCGGGTACTGGTTAAGGTTTATGGATTAACAGATGCCGGCGCCATTCGTGACTTATATTACAGCCGAATATTTACGAACCGCGAAACAATAGAAATTACGTTGCATGGCCTGGCCGGGGCCGATATATTTGAGGTAAGAGGTAAAGCGGAGCAAAGTATTAAAATAAATATTGTGGGCGGTTTAGGCGAAGATACTATTGCTGATTACGGTCAGGTAGGACCCGGTAAAAAATTAACGGTGGTTTTTGATACCCGCGATGGCAACGATATTACCTGGGGACCCGGCACCGAAAACAAAACTACGAACGAATTATCGGTCCACCATTTCGACCGGGAAGGCCTGTGATAGAGATATATATAAGACTAAAACCTGCAATAAGCTATTTAAATGCGGAAATGGACAAACAAAATGGCAGAAAAAAATATCCTTTCGGTAAACCTTGCGTTAATTACTTAATGTGCTGTTTTCATGGTTAAACCCGAATTATCCGGATAATACCGGAAAGCTCTCCGGCTCATAAGCAAGTGTAAATAATTATCTGAATATAAGAATTATTCATTACATATTTGCTTATGCGCATATTTATTTTACAGGGAGTTTATATTTATCTATATTTGCCGAATTTTAAATGACGAAATCTGATGGATAATTATTCTTATATCGCAAATGCCCACGCTGCATATATTGATGAATTATATAAAAGCTACCAGCAGGACCCGGAATCGGTAGATTTTGGCTGGCGGAAATTTTTTGAAGGCTACGATTTTTCGGTAAAATATGCCGGTAGCAATGGTAATGGTGGCAACGGCCATGCCGCTGCGGTAGCTGAACCTAAAAAAGAAACCGCTGCTCCTTCCGTTACCAGCGAAGCCGATAAGGAAGTGCAGGTGCGTAACCTGATTTACGCTTATCGCAGCCGCGGCCATTTGCGTTCTAAAACCAACCCGGTGCGCCCGCGCAAAGACCGCAAAGCGCGCCTGGATTTAGCAGATTTCAACCTGACCGAAGCCGACCTGGACACCGTTTTTAAAACCGGCGAAGTAATTGGCATTGGCCCGGCTACCTTACGCGATATTATCTCTGCCCTGAAGAAAATATACGAAGGCACCATCGGCTTCGAATATATGTATATCCGCGACCCGGAAATACTGGAGTGGTTTAAACAGAAGATTGAACACGAATCGCTGAATTTTAACCCTTCGATAGAATATAAGAAACGCATTCTTTCTAAACTGAACGAAGCTGTTGTTTTCGAAAACTTCTTGCACACCAAATTCTTAGGTCAGAAACGGTTCTCGCTGGAAGGCGGCGAAACCACTATTCCGGCCCTGGATGCTATTATTGATAAAGGCTCGGAACTGGGCGTGAAAGAAGTAGTAATTGGGATGGCACACCGTGGGCGGTTAAATGTGCTGGCCAATATTATGGGTAAAACCTACGAGCAGATTTTCAGCGAGTTTGAAGGTACCGCCGTGCCCGACTTAACCATGGGCGACGGTGATGTAAAATACCACATGGGCTTTTCCAGCGAAGTGCAAACGCCATCGGGCGGCACCGTTAATCTGAAACTGGCGCCCAATCCCTCGCACTTAGAGGCGGTAAACCCCGTGGTAGAAGGCTTTGTGCGGGCCAAAATAGACTCGATGTACGCCAACGATTACAAGTGCATTCTGCCTATCCTGATTCACGGCGACGCGGCTCTGGCCGGCCAGGGCATCGTGTACGAAGTAACCCAGATGTCGAACCTGGATGGTTACAAAACCGGTGGAACCATTCATTTTGTTATAAACAACCAGGTTGGTTTTACCACCGACTTTGAGGATGCCCGCTCGAGTATTTACAGTACCGATGTGGCTAAAATTATTGATGCCCCGGTAATTCACATAAACGGCGACGATCCGGAATCGGTGGTATTTGCCGCGCGTATTGCTACCGAATACCGCCAGCGTTTCCATAACGATATATTTATTGATATGGTGTGCTACCGCCGTCACGGGCATAATGAAAGCGACGAGCCGAAATTTACCCAACCGCAACTGTATAACCTTATCTCAAAGCACCCGAACCCGCGCGAGATTTACAACAAAGAGCTGATTAGCCACGGCGAAGTAGATGCCCAACTGGCCGAAAAAATGGACAAGGAGTTCCGCGATATGCTGCAGGATCGCCTGAACCTGGTTAAGCAGAAACCATTGCCTTACACGTTCCAGAACCTGGAAAAGGAGTGGCAGGTATTACGCCGCTCAGAGCCGACCGACTTTGAAAAATCGCCGGATACCAGTGTGAGCCTGGAAGTAATTCAGAAGGTAGGTAAAGCTTTGAGCACCATACCCAACGGGTTTAAACCGCTGAAGCAAATTGAAAAATTACTGAAAGAGCGGCAGGACATGTTCTTTAACCAGAACAGCTTAAACTGGGCGGCTGCCGAATTGCTGGCCTACGGCTCAATCCTGCTCGAAAATAAAATTGTGCGTTTATCGGGCCAGGATGTGCAGCGGGGTACTTTCTCGCACCGCCACGCCGTGTTGCATGATGCTGAAACCAACGAAGCGTACAACAGCTTAAATTATATTGATGAAAGCCAGGAAAAGTTAAGAATTTATAACTCTTTGCTTTCGGAGTACGGTGTTTCGGGTTTTGAATTTGGTTACGCCATGGCTAACCCCAATGCGCTGGTAATCTGGGAAGCGCAGTTTGGCGATTTTGCCAACGGCGCCCAGGTCATGATCGACCAGTTTATTACGCCATCGGAAAGTAAATGGCAGCGCATGAACGGTTTGGTAATGTTATTGCCCCACGGCTACGAAGGCCAGGGGCCCGAGCATTCCAATGCCCGTCCGGAGCGTTTTCTGCAGCTTTCGGCCGAATATAATATTGTGGTGGCCAACTTAACCACCCCGGCTAACTTCTTCCATATTCTGCGTCGGCAACTGGCCTGGCCATTCCGGAAACCATTAATTATTATGTCACCGAAATCTATGCTGCGCCATCCGCTGTGCGTATCGCCGCTCGATGATTTTACCAGCGGTTCTTTCCGCGAAGTAATCGGCGATGCTTTTGCCGAACCAAAAGCGGTTACGAAAATATTACTGTGCACCGGCAAACTGTATTACGAATTGCTGGAAGATCAGCAGCAAAACAAGCGGACCGACGTAGCCGTTATCCGGGTAGAACAACTGCATCCGTTCCCGCATACCCAACTGGACGCCGAATTAAGCAAGTATAAAAACGCTAAGGTTTATTGGGTACAGGAAGAACCCTCTAACATGGGCTATTGGGCTTATATGGTACGGGCCTTGCGGCACAAAAATATTCTGCAAGATGGAATTTACCGCAAAGCCAGTGCCTCGCCGGCCACCGGTTACCATAAAGTGCACACCAAACAACAGCGCGAAATCATCGAAAGAGCATTTAGTATTTAATAAAGCATAAAAAATTAATAAAGAAGTTAATGTGGTCTGATTGTTCTTTCTAATTTGCAAAGCACAATTCTTACGAAAATTAATGTCTGATTTATATTAGAGAAAAACTATGGGTCTTGAAATTAAAGTGCCGGTTTTAGGCGAGTCCATTACAGAGGTAACCATTGCTAAATGGCTTAAAAAAGATGGCGAGCAGGTTGCAATGGATGAAGTTATCTGCGAACTGGAATCGGATAAAGCTACGTTTGAACTACCTGCCGAAGCCGCCGGCATTTTAAAGATAATCGCCCAGGAAGGAGAAACCATTCCGGTTGGTGCGGTTCTGGCCGAAATTTCCGGTAATGGGGTTGCTACGGCACCGGCGCCAGCCAGCGGTGCTGCCGCTCCGGCCGAAAATCAACAATCCGGTTACGGCGGTTCCGGTCAGCCTACCAGCAGTGCGCCAGCCCCCGAAGTCGTATCGGGTGCCTCTGCGAAAGCACCATCAGCCGAAGGCGGTACCAGTGGCACCGGTGAAGTAAAAGAAATAAAAATCCCGGCCGTAGGCGAATCTATCTCGGAGGTTACCATTTCTAAATGGCTGAAAAAAGACGGTGATCAGGTAGCTATGGACGAAGTGCTGTGTGAACTGGAATCGGATAAAGCTACCTTTGAGTTGCCCGCCGAAGCCGCCGGGACTTTAAAAATTATTGCTCAGGAAGGCGAAACCATTCCGGTAGGCGCCGTTATTTGTAATATTCAGGTAGGGGGCAACGGTGCTGCAGGAGCTTCTGCCCCAACATCGGCACCGGCTGCTCAACCACAAGCACAGGCGGCCGCCGCTCCAACAGGTGGTACTTCGGCGTATGCTGCCGGAACCCCTTCGCCGGCCGCGGGTAAAATATTAAGCGAAAAAGGTATTAATGCGGGCGATGTGGCCGGTACTGGCCGCGATGGCCGCATTACGAAAGAAGATGCCCTGAAAGCCCAGTCTAAACCGGCTGCTCCGGCACCAGCACCAGCCGCAACTCCTGCTGCGCCAGCCGCACAACCGGCTAACACTGGTGGCCAAGCTGGCAGCCGCAACCAGCGTCGCGAGCGGATGTCTAGTTTGCGGAAAACCGTAGCTCGCCGCTTGGTGGCCGTTAAAAACGAAACAGCCATGCTTACTACCTTTAACGAGGTAGACATGAAGCCGATTATGGATATCCGGGCCAAGTACAAAGATAAGTTTAAAGAAAAGCACAGCGTAGGTTTAGGCTTCATGTCGTTTTTCGTAAAAGCTTGTACCGTTGCCTTACAGGAGTTCCCGTCCGTTAACGCCATGATTGATGAAGGCGAAATGGTTTTCAACGACTTCTGCGATATTTCTATTGCTGTATCGGCTCCGAAAGGTTTGGTGGTGCCGGTAATCCGCAACGCCGAATCATTACCGTTGGATGGCATTGAAAAAGAAGTAATCCGGTTAGCCACCCGCGCCCGCGACAATAAAATCTCCATCGAAGAAATGACCGGCGGTACCTTTACCATTACCAACGGTGGGGTATTTGGCTCGATGATGTCCACGCCTATTATCAATGCGCCGCAGTCGGCTATTCTGGGTATGCACAATATTATCCAGCGCCCGGTTGCTATCGATGGCCAGGTGGTCATCCGGCCCATGATGTACGTAGCCTTATCCTACGACCACCGCATTATCGATGGTCGTGAATCGGTTAGCTTCCTGGTACGGGTTAAAGAATTACTAGAAGACCCAATGCGCTTACTGTTGGGGGTTTAAATAATAATAAATTAAAAAGAGGGGGGAGGTTTAAAAGTTTCCCTCCTTTATTTTTATAAGATAAAATAAGTTCTGGATTTAATTTCCGGGATACTTAATAAGATAAAAAATGAAATACGACGTAACAGTTATTGGTTCCGGGCCGGGTGGGTATGTGGCAGCAGTTCGCTGCGCGCAACTGGGCTTAAAAACGGCTATTATCGAGAAATATAACGTTTTGGGTGGTACCTGCTTAAACGTAGGCTGTATTCCTTCCAAAGCCCTGCTCGATTCTTCGGAGCATTACCATAATGCAGCCCACACCTTTAAAACGCACGGTATTGAACTGGATAACCTAAAGGTGAACCTGGAGCAAATGATTAAGCGCAAAGCCGATGTTATTAAATCTAACAACGACGGTATCTCTTTTTTAATGAAAAAAAATAAGATTGATACCTACTTTGGCTTAGGCTCTTTTGTCGATAAAAACTGCATTAAAATAACCGGCACCGACGGCCAAGTGCAGGAAATCGAAACCGATAAAACCATTATTGCCACCGGTTCCAAACCTACCATTCTGCCCTTTATTCCGGTAGATAAGCAACGCATTATTACTTCAACCGAAGCTTTAACCCTGACCGAAGTGCCCAAGCACATGGTTATTATTGGCGGTGGTGTTATTGGCTTGGAGTTAGGTTCGGTATACGCCCGCCTGGGTTCTAAAATTACCGTTGTAGAATTTCTGGATTCGATTATTCCGACCATGGACCGGGCCTTGGGCAAAGAACTGCAGCGGGTATTAAAGAAAATCTTAGGCTTCGAATTCTTCTTCCAGCACAAAGTTACGGGCGCTACTAATACAGGTGCCGGCGTAACGGTTACCGCCGAGAACCCGAAAGGCGAAACGGTTACTTTTGAAGGTGATTATTGCCTCGTATCTATTGGCCGTAAACCATACACTGATGGCTTAGGGCTGGAGAATGCCGGTGTGCAAATGGGTGAGCGCGGTATGATTGCCGTAAACGATCATCTGGAAACCAACGTACCCGGCATATTTGCTATTGGCGATGTGGTGCGGGGTGCCATGCTGGCGCACAAAGCCGAAGAAGAAGGCGTTTTAGTAGCCGAATATATTACCGGTCAGAAGCCGCACATTAACTACAACCTGATACCGGGGGTAGTATATACCTGGCCCGAAGTAGCCGGCGTGGGTTACACCGAAGAGCAATTGAAAGAACAAGGCCGCGCTTATAAAACCGGTTCGTTTCCGTTCAAAGCCTCCGGTCGGGCCAAAGCCAGCATGGATACGGATGGCTTTGTGAAAGTACTGGCCGATAAAGAAACCGACGAAATATTGGGCGTGCACATGATTGGGCCGCGCATTGCCGACTTAATTGCAGAAGCCGTAGTAGCGATGGAGTTCCGGGCTTCCGCCGAAGATATTGCCCGCATGAGCCACGCGCACCCTACTTATACCGAAGCCATGAAAGAAGCTTGTCTAGCGGCGACCGAGAATCGAGCTATTCATATTTAAAATAGCTAATCTTAATAATGTAAAAGGCCTAGGTGTATCGCTCCTGGGCCTTTTAATTTTAATACCATCGATACAATATAGGCTTATATAAGGTCAGATATTCAGCTCTCAGGAATGCAGGTGGATATATTGGGAGCACCATTATTAAAACTAGTTAGTATAAAGGACCTGCCATAGCTGAAAATATAAATCATTCCACCCCACCAGTTATTCCGCAGGAATCTTCTGCCTAAAAAGCGTTACAGGCAAATACCAGTCCTGATTTATTACCTGTTTATTCAACTTATGCAGAAGATTCTTAACAGAATGACTGGTTGAATAAGCTTTTTGTTGTGCTCCTATGGAACCTGGAATTTACTATTTGGTATAATTTACTGGTAAGGTTTAAAAAATTTTGTGGATTAAGGCAACCTCGTACATCTTAATTGCATCTGAATAATATTCATGCCTTTTAAATTAAAAATCCAGAGGTTTAAAATAAATAGCAGAAGTTTTACGGTTATATAATAAAAAGAAATAATATAAATAATTTGTATTTATATAAATTAAGCCGCTAATTTGTATTGCATACTACTGGGTTAAACCAACAAGTATTCTAATATATTATTTATACCAGAAAGCTTTATGATTCAGCTAAAAGACATTCATAAATATTATGCGGTCGCCCAGAACAAGCTGCACGTGCTGAAAGGAATTGATTTGCATATTCGGGAAGGCGAGTTGGTTTCGATTATGGGTTCGTCGGGTTCTGGCAAATCTACGCTGCTGAATATTTTAGGTATTTTGGATGATTACGATAAAGGCGATTATTATTTGGCCGGTACTCATATTAGAAACCTTTCGCAAACGAAAGCGGCCTTTTACCGGAATAAATTTCTGGGTTTTGTTTTTCAGTCTTTTAACCTGCTTTCTTTTAAGAACGCCATGGAAAACGTGGCTTTGCCGCTTTATTACCAAAAGGTAGGCCGACGCGAGCGCAACAAACTGGCCCTGGAATATTTAGACCGGGTAGGACTAAAAGACTGGGCGGAGCACTCCCCGAACGAAATGTCGGGTGGACAACGGCAACGGGTAGCGATTGCCCGCGCGCTCATCAGCAAACCCAAACTCATTCTGGCCGATGAGCCCACCGGAGCGCTGGATACCCAAACTTCTTACGAAGTAATGGAAATATTTAAAGAGGTAAACCTACAGGGCATGACGGTGGTAATTGTAACCCACGAAAATGATATTGCTGCCCAAACGCATCGGGTTATCCGCCTGAAAGATGGTCTGATAATAAATGAAACGGAGAACGTTGAGCTTTACAACAGTTAATATTTAGCTACTATTCAGCATAAATTAAAAACTTAAAATTATGCAGCCCCTCAGGATTTTTTCAGTAGCCTTTTTCTTACTAACCTTCTCCTGGACGATTGCCTTGGGTCAGGCTGTTAATGAAGATTTAATAATCGGTAAATGGAAGTTTGTTAAAGCAACGACAGGTCAGACGGAAATAGCGTTCCGATATAATGGTGATCCGCTCCTTACTTTCGAAAAAGGCGGACATTGGATTACGGAAGACACTAATCCGAAATACAGGCAGAGCGGCAGTTGGAAGATAGAAAATAATCTTTTGATAAGAGATCCGGAAGTATCCGGATTGGGAGATATCGGGTCTTACGCCAGAGTTATAGATAAATTAACCAAAACTGACTTGGTGTTTTATGCACCTGATAACGGAGACCGTACCTTCACTTTTTATTTTACGAAGTTATAATATTTAATTTTTAGATAATGCTACTTAGTTTTTCATAATGAACAAATATTAATATAATGGAGGTATAAGTAACTCACCTTTGTCATTCAGGAGGAAACTATTTGGTTGTCTGCTAGATAGTTTCCTCCTGAATGACAAGTGTGAACTCCTATAAGTTATAAGTTATTATTTGAAGTAACCAGCAATTAGCACCTAGCAATCAGCAATAAATATACAGCAATAACCCATGTTTGATTTAGATAAATGGCAGGAAATATTAGGCACGATGCGCAAAAACAAGCTGCGTACCTTCCTGACGGCTTTTGGCGTTTTCTGGGGAATATTTATGCTGGTTTTATTACTGGGCGTTGGTAAAGGCTTGGAAAACGGCATTTTTAACCGCTTTGGCGATGGGGCTAAAAACAGCATTTTCATCTCGAACGGCCGCACTTCTTTGGCACACCAAGGCTTAGCCCCAGGCCGCGAAATAAATTTTACGAACGATGATATTGCGGCTATTGAGCGGGAGGTAAACAATTTAAAAATTATTGCGCCCCGCAACCGGCTCTTCGGCGAATTTACCATTAACTACCAAAAGCAAAACGGCTCTTACCAGGTATTTGGCGCTACTGACCAATTCTTTAAACTAAACGGCGAAAAACTAAACAAGGGCCGTTTGCTAAACCCCAACGACGATCGCGAAAAACGCAAAGTAATTGTGTTGGGCGAAACTGTCAAGAATGTTTTGTTCGGCGACTCGGTGAATGCGGTGGGCGAATATGTAAATATTAAAGGTATTTACTTTAAAGTGGTAGGGATATTTAATGCCACCGGCAACAACAAAGGCCGGCGGGAAGAGCGGGCATATATTCCGTTTACCACGCTGCAAACCGCTTTTAACCAGCCCAACAAAGTGCAGATGCTGGCGTTGGTAGCCCAGGATGGCATTCCGGCCGATGAAATTGAAAAACGCGTACGCAAAGTACTGGCTACCCGCCATAAATTCTCGGAAGAGGATCCATTGGCCCTGGATGTAAACAACAACGAGCGCGAACTGAAGCAATTCAATGGCTTGTTCAGCGGCATCCGCACCTTCGTCTGGATTGTGGGCATTGGTACTTTAATTGCCGGCATTGTGGGCGTAAGTAATATTATGCTCATTATTGTAAAAGAACGTACCCGCGAAATTGGTGTCCGCAAAGCTTTAGGTGCCACGCCTTTCTCCGTAGTAAGCCTGATTTTACAAGAATCTATTGTTATCACGGCTTTTTCGGGTTACCTCGGTTTGCTGGCCGGCGCGGGTTTATTAGATGGCATAAGGTATTTATTAGAGTCAAGTGGGGCCGAGTTGCCCTTTTTTGCCCGGCCCGAAGTAGATGTGGAAGTTGCCATTGCCGCTACTGTTGTGCTGGTAATTTCGGGTGCTATCGCTGGTTTGGTACCTGCCCTGAAAGCTGCCAATATTAAACCTATCGAAGCCTTACGCGCCGACTAAATTGTTGAATTGTTAGATTGTTGGATTGTTGATTAGTTGTTATGGAGAAAAGATATTTAAGTTTTGAGGATATTGAAGCTTATAAAGTAGCTTTTCGGTTAAGCAATATGGTGTGGGATATTGTAATACATTGGAATAATTTTTCGAAGGATACGGTAGGAAAACAATTTGTGAGAGCAGTAGACAGTATCTCAGCAAATATTGCGGAAGGCTATGGGCGTTATACAAAAAAGGATAAGGTACACTTTTACCGCTATGCGAAAGCCTCTATTCTGGAAAGCATAGATTGGTTTAAGAAAGCGAAAAGTAGAAAATTGATTTCCGAAGAAGAAGCCAATACGATTGCGTCCGATCTAGAGAAATTACCCCGTCTTATCAATTGGCTTATAAAATACACCAACGATAATCTAACAGTTTAAAAGCACTATTTAACACCACAAGCAACTGAAATTTAATTTTCAACCATTCAACACCTCAACAATTTAACAATCCAACAATTCAACAATTCAACACTTCAACACTTCAACACTTCAACACTCCAACACTCCAACACTTCAACCATGTTCGACATAGATAAATGGACCGAAATTTATGCTACGGTTAAGAAGCATAAACTACGTACGGCACTTACCGCCTTTGGGGTATTCTGGGGAATATTTATGCTGATTGTGCTGCTAGGTGCTGGCAAAGGCTTGGAGAATGGGGTAGTGAAAGATTTTAACGTAGCGAAAAATGCGGTTTTTGTCTGGACCCAGCGCACGAGTATTCCTTACAAAGGCTTAAAAGCGGGCCGCTTTATCCAGATGACGAATGACGACATGGATGCCATTAAACGGGAAATTCCGGAGGTAGCTATTATCAATCCCAGTACCTCGTTGGGTGGTACTTTTACCGTGAGTTACAAAACCAAAAGTTCTTCTTTTTCGGTGCGCGGCGATTACCCCGAGTTCCGGCAGGTGGAACCTATTCTGATTTTAAAAGGCCGTTTTCTGAACCAACTCGATTTAAAAGATAAACGCAAAGTGGCCGTAATCGGGGAGCGGGTAATCGAAGTATTATTTGGGAAAAACGCGAACCCCATCGGGCAATATATTAATATTAAAAGCGCTTTTTTTAGGGTAGTGGGTGTGTCGCGGGGAACGGGCAAAGGCGAAGACTTAATTCAGAACGCCCAAACCATTTATATACCCACTACTACCTTGCAGCAAACCTACAACCAGGTAAATAAAATCGGCTACTTTGCCATGACGCCTAAGCCCGGCATACCGGCTGCCGTGGTAGAAGAAAAAGTAAAGCAGTTTCTGATGAGCCGACACAAAGTTGACCCCAAAGATTTAAAAGCTTTCGGCTCGGCCAACATCGAAAAAGAGTTCCGGGAGGTGCAGGGGCTATTTACCGGCATTGCGGCTTTTAGTTGGATTGTGAGCATTGGAACCATTATAGCGGGCATCATTGGCGTGGGCAATATTATGCTGATTGTAGTAAAAGAACGCACGAAAGAAATTGGCGTCCGCAAAGCTTTGGGCGCAACGCCCTGGTCCATCATTAGTCTCATTATTCAGGAATCGGTGGTAATAACTGGTTTTGCCGGTTACCTGGGCTTGCTGGCCGGCACGGGCGTGGTAGCTTTGATTGATTACCTGATGACGAAATACGAGGTAGATGCCGGTTTCTTTTCTAACCCGGAAGTAAACGTACCCATTGCCCTGACTGCCGTTTTGCTGCTGGTTTTTACCGGTACACTGGCCGGTTTGATTCCGGCCACCAAGGCGGCTCGCGTAAATCCCGTAGAAGCTCTCCGGGATGAATAAATTGATGATTGCGAATGGTTGAATTGTTAACGACTAATATTTACCTGACCTTTAACAACTAACCGCTAAAAACTAACTACTAATAGCTAAACACGAATTACTTCAATGAAAAAGGTTTTATTAGGAATTTTTGGTTTAATTTTTCTGGCTTTGTCTGGCTGGCTGGGATATTATTTTTATAAAAAATCGAACACCGACCCCATTGTTTATAAAACCGAAAAGCCTTTCGTAACAAATATTATAAAGAAAACAGTGGCTATGGGTTCTATTGTGCCCCGGCGGGAAGTGCAGATTAAATCACAGGTATCGGGTATAATTGAGGAACTCTATGTAGAGGCGGGCCAGGTAGTTAAAGCCGGACAACTCATTGCGAAAATCCGGATTGTGCCGAACGTAGTAAATGTAAATAATGCCCAAACTACTTTGCAAACGGCCCGCATCAACTACGCCGAAGCCCAGAAAGAATTAGCCCGCCAGCAGGGTTTATTCGAACAGAAAGTAATTCCGGAGCAGGAATTTAATCGGTTTCGGGTAGATGCCCGATTGAAAAAAGAAGCTTTGGAATCGGCGGAAAGTAATTTACAGATTGCCATGCGGGGTGCTTCACGGCGTACCGGTTCGGCTTCCAACTCGGTATATTCTACCGTAGATGGCATGTTGCTGGATGTGCCCGTAAAAGCCGGCGGTTCGGTAATTGAACGCAACAACTTTAACGAAGGCACCACCATTGCCACCGTCGCCGATATGAAAAGCCTTATTTTTGAAGGCAAGATAGACGAATCAGAAGTAGGTAAAATCCGGGAAGGCATGGACCTGGACTTAACCATTGGTGCCATCGAAGGCCGAACTTTCCGGGCCAAACTGGAATATATTGCGCCCAAAGGCGTACTCGAAGAAGGTGCCATTAAATTTCAGGTGCGGGCCAAGGTGTTGCTCGATGATAAAGATTTTATCCGGGCCGGTTATAGTGCCAATGCCGATATTGTGCTGGATAAAAAAGACAGCGTACTCGCTATTAAAGAAAGCCTGTTGCAGTTTGGCAAGGACAGCACTTTTGTAGAAGTAGAAACGGCACCGCAGCAATTTGAGAAACGCCTGGTTAAAACCGGTATTTCGGATGGCATTAATATTGAAGTAGTTTCGGGTATCTCGAAAGAAGATAAAGTGAAAGTGAAAGAGCCGGAAGCAGATGAAAAAAAAAGTAATACCTAAATAAAGTAGCCGAACAAATAGCAATCGGAAGCTTAATTTCAATTTTCTGGATAACTTATTTTAAGTAATATTCATCTGTTTATTTTATTTATACACTGTTTATTAGCTTTTGGAGGCTACTCCTGTTATTCAGGAGGAAACTTTTTGGCAGGTAGCTAAATAGTTTCTTCCTGAATGACAGTGGTGGGTTACTTTAACACCTATTCTTTAAGTATCTTCGTAAAGAAGCTTCTGCGTATAAACCAAAATCAAGATTTAAATATTGGCGTTAGCTGCGACAATGTATATTGTTCGTGAAATTTGCCAGTAAATCTAATGGCCCAAACCTAGGTCTCACTTATGACAAAGAAGGATATTAAACTCATTTTTGATAATAATATTAGTTTTAATGAAGACGGCAAGCACGTACGCGACGGCTTATCGGCGGCTTTCCGGACCGGCGATAATTTGTGGCTCAGTTGTGATGAGCGCAGTTCGTTGGAACGTCTGAAACTGACAAACGAAGATAACTTTGCGGAGCACCAATCTATTGACTTAAATAAATATTTAAAATTACCAGCTGGTGGAGATTGCGAAGTTGATATTGAAGGATTGGGCCACGGCAATCATTATTTATGGCTGGTGGGGTCGCATAGTTTGGCCCGCAAAAAGCCCCGGAAAGAAGACAGTCCGGCGAAACAAATAAAAAGGCTGGCCAAACTAAAAGACGATCCTAACCGCTATTTGCTGGCCCGCATTCCGTTGGTGTTAGATGAAGAAACCGGCAATTACGAACTCCAGAAAAGCTGTCCGCACCCCAAGCACTCCGATAAAATATTAACCGCTGCCCAATTGGTCATGCACCAAAAGGGCAACCAACTGATGGAAGCTATGGCGGACGATATTCATTTTAAAGACTTTATGAAAATACCGGGAAAAGATAACGGGTTTGATATTGAAGGCTTAGCTGTTAGCGGCGATCGGATTTTTCTCGGTATTCGGGGGCCGGTATTGCGGGGCTGGGCTTCTGTTCTGGAAATTCAGGTTAGAGATATAGAAGAAGGTTATTTTGAGTTAAAGCCCGATGAACACAACCGGTTGTATAAGAAACATTTTCTGCACCTGGAAGGCATGGGCGTGCGCGAACTGCGCGTAAGCGGCAACGATTTGCTGCTGCTGGCCGGCCCCACCATGGATTTGGACGGTACCATTGCCGTTTACCGCTGGCCCAACGCATTGCTGCAGGAAGACGAAGCCATTGTGCACCGCAAGGATCTGGAGCGCCTCATTGATGTGCCGCACGGCTCCGGACCTACTACGGGCAAAGACAAAGCCGAAGGCATGGCCCTGTACGACGAAGATCACGTGCTGATTGTACACGATTCGCCCACCGATGACCGTAAAATAGGCGATAACGGGGTAATGGCTGATTTATATACTTTGTAGCCAGTTCCGGAAAGTGTAATTTTGCTTAATAATTAGAATTACACTTTAAATAATGGAAACTACCGCTTCTGCTCCCGAAATATTACCTTATGACCCGGCTTACAAAGAAGCTTTCCGGCGTTTAAACCACGAGTGGATAAACAAATATTTCGAACTCGAAAACCTGGATAACCAGATTTTGGATAACCCTGAAAGCTATATTCTGGCGCGTGGCGGCCAAATATTGTTTGCTCGTTACCAGGGCGAAATAGTAGGCACTTGCGCGTTGCTTAAAGTAACAGATTCCTGCTACGAATTAGGCAAAATGGCCGTTACAGAGAAAGCCCAGGGTTTAAAAATAGGGCAGTACTTATGCCAGGCAGCTATTGCCGAAGCAAAAGCTTTAGGTGCCACTATACTAGAATTATACTCGCACCGCAGCTTGCAACCGGCTTTGCACGTTTATCGCAAACTAGGCTTCCGGGAGGTATCTTGCCCGCCCAGCGGCTATAAGCGCTCCGATATTAAAATGGAATTGGATTTAAACGCGGCGTAAGCCGCAGACCCGTTCAGACCGTAACCCCGTACATTTTGGGGTTTACCCGGCGCACGCTGTCAATCATCCAGCAATCTGTGTAGGGCTCGGCGTCCTGCTTGGTAAGGGTAAACAAAAAACCGGAGTCCCAGCCTTCTTCGCTGCGGGTAATAATTATTTGCTGGGCGCATTCCCCGTCCGATACCAAATCGCTGGTTTTGTAAGAAGTAAAATTTAATATTGGCTGAAACAAAGGGTTTTTTACCTGGTGTTTATAATTAACCAGCGGGCCGGCCGCCAGTTTATTAGCCGGTGAAGCAAAGTTAAAGGTTGTTTCTATTCCGGTATCTTCCTTGTCGTTCTGGCGCAAAGATTCCATTATCAAACCGATAACATCTTGCGGAGATAACTCCGGCGAGGGCATCGGTAAATCAATCGTGTATTGATAGTTTGCCATGTTTTCATTCATTAAAAGATTACTAGATAAACAGGCTTATATGTAAGACGTTTTACGCTTATAGCGCCGCTTCCAAGCCTCTATGTAATTAACATATAGGTACTTCCATCCTGCAGCAAGAAACTGCGTTGCTTTACTTACGGTAAAACCTCCCTGTCGGGTTTTTGATATTTTAAAACATTTAAAATAAATACGGACTAAAACGCCAAATGGCTGCCTCGGAATTTTACTTTTCCCGCTGAAAAATCATAACCCCGTTGTGATACGTCAGGTGCCCGTTCTTTTGCGTTTTCCGGTCGAGCAACAGTTTATACCGTTGCTGGCTGGTCTGCATAAAATCCAAAGTAGCCTGGTGCGGGTCTTTCCAGTTGGTGTCGTCTACCAGTATCAGGCAATTATCCGAGAAGTAAGGCTCGGCTACTTTTAAGCCTTTTAGTTGGTCTTCGTACTTGTGGCCACCGTCGTAAATGTAAAAACCAATCTTTTGCCGGTGCATGCGCGAGAAGTATTCCTGATAATCCATATCGTAAAAGAAATGGTTATTGCTTTTTAAGCGGTTAAACCGTTTCAGAAACGCTTCGCGCGGACCGCCAAACTGCGAAAAATTATCTACCCCGATGCAGGTTTTAGTTGGGTTGTGCGCTACGCCCGATAAAAACGTAAAGCCGTTCCAAACGCCCACGTTCACAAAAACTTCGTCGGGTGCCATTTGCGCTACCGCCTGGTTTATCATGGCCCCTACGGCAAACGTAGACATGCGCGGTACTTTGCAAACTTCTTTCAGTTTTTCTTTTAATTCAGCATCCTGCTCGGGCAGTACGGTATTCAGTACATCCAGCGAGATACCCAGTTTAGGTAAAGTACGCTTGAGGGTACCCACGCCAATAGGCTGCTTGGTGGTAGGCTGAATAAACCGGAAAGAAATATTATTGACGAAATCGGTGTAGGGCATCATGGGGTTAATATTTTATAAACGGGTAAAGCTACAAATTGTTATTTATTGCTGATAGGCGATGGATAAATATTAATTTCCCTCAGAATCATAATAGCCGACGGCCGGCTAAATTTATTTAACGAATATTATTTTTCCTATTTATGCATTTAGCCCCAGAAGGAGGCCCTTAAAGTAACATTTTAAAATAAAAATGACTCTGAACGAAACAAAAAGGCTGTCTTTACCGATAAAAAGTTCTCCCTTAACCTGATACACGGAGCCAATGGGGCCGTTGTTAATAAATTAAGTAGGGTGTATTTTATTCTGTAACTAATTATTAAACTAAGTGAACTATGGAAAATCAAATGAATAATCCCGGACAAAGCCATATGGGCGGAAATGCTGGTAATACTGCTTCTGATAGCCTGATGGATAAAGCTGCTTCTATGTTTGGCAACATGAACCTGAATAATATTCCGGATTCGTTGAAGCAATACGGCAACACCGCTGCTACCAAGGTTAAAAATATGAGCACTACCCAAAAAGTAATTGGCGGTGCGTTGTTGGCGGCTGGTGCCTGGTATTTAAGCAACCGCTCTAAAAGCGATTATAAAACTAATAGTGCAGCCCATGCGGCCCGTCGTAGTAACTCCTACGATCCGTCTTAGCGGGTTGCGTTTTGCGAACAAAGAAGCCCGGCTACCCTAATAGCCGGGCTTTTTTGCTGTAAATAGCTGGGTTAGGGAGTGGCCTGCAAATATTAATTGTTCAGCTTAATTAAGTATGGCTGGTCTTGTCATTACAATAGCTTTTTAACTGTTTCCAGCGAATAACTTTTGCCGGTGAGCCCGCGCTTTTCATAACCATTTAATTCTAACAGAAGGATGGAAGATTTATTCCGCGAAATTATAGGGCCGGATTCTAATGCCATTAACTGGTGGCAAATGAGTATCAGAGGCATTATTATCTTCTCGTTTACCCTTTTGCTCATCAGGTTTGGCGATAACCGCATATTTGGTAAAAGCGCGGCTTTTGATATTGCTTTGGGTGTAATTTTAGGCTCTGTTCTGAGCAGGGGTATTACGGGCAATGCGCCTTTTGTGCCGGTTTTAGTTTCCAGTTTTGTGCTGGTGTTTATGCATCGTTTTCTGGCACACCTGGCTTGCCGCAGCAGCATCGGTAATTTTATCAAAGGCAAATCTTACCAACTGATAAAGAACGGAGAACTATTGCACGACCAGATGAATCACAACCGGATAACGCAGAAGGACTTGGAAGAAGCCATGCGCGAAAACGGCAAAATAAATAACCTGAAAGAGGTAGAGGCTGCTTTTCTGGAGCGGAACGGCAATATTAGCATTATCAACAAAAAGGGGTAAAATATAGGTTACCAGGGGTAAATTAGCTAAGTGCTCCGGCCGGAATAATGCCGTTAGCATAAACAGGAGCCGCATCCCTAATGACAGGCGGAAGTTTTTGCGGATTACGCCTGAACCTGGTATTACCAGCTAAGGTATTTAAAATTACCTATATTTTGGTATTACCTATCTGTTTAGGTATTACGTATAAACCTAGGTAACCATCAAGCACCAGATCATAACTATGAAAAAAACGAACACGCATTTCCTGAAAAAATCCTTGGTTTCTTTGGCCAGCGGTGTAACCGGAGCCATTGCCTTAACGGTTGTGCACGAAGCAGCCCGCCGGTTTATTCCGAATGCTCCCCGGATGGATGTATTGGGTATGCGGGCGATTGCACGTGGCATGTATAAAATGGATGAAAAGCCACCCGAAGAAAATAAATTATTTCAGTATTCTATTATCGGCGATATTGTATCGAACTCTATCTACTACAGCCTGACCGGTACGGGGCGGAAAGCCTGGTTGCGGGGCGCTACGCTAGGCGCTTTGGCCGGGGTAGGCGGCGTTTTACTGCCGAGCCCCATGGGATTAGGTACCGAGCCAAGCGGCCGGACTACCCAGACCAAGGTCATGACCATTGCCTGGTATTTATTAGGCGGTTTAACGGCGGCGGCTTTGTCGCGCACTCTATTTGAGAAACCAACGGTAGAAGAACTCGACGAAGATGATGTTGCCGTAGTATAAACAGATATAGCCGGCAAAATAAAATTACTGCCCCAAAGCAGAAGCTTACTGGTTATGCTTCTGCTTTTTCGTTTTACCGGATTAACCAACCCGCTTCTGGCAAAATCTGCGTCGCAAACCTTAATAGCTGAGGTCGCTTGCCTAATATTATATTGGCGAGTGCGGATATTATTCTTATGGAATTGGTCCGGTTGTTTTGCAATTTAGTTAAGCCAGTTTACCGCTCCGGCAGAATTTCTTTAATTTTTTGGTAAATTATTAAAAAAAGCAGGGCTAAGTCTTAATCTATTCAGCTAGCTCATAAAAAATATAAAATAATTAAGGTAGTTAAGGTATAATTAACAGTCAGATTTATATTTTAGCTTAACTTTTGCCCAAAGGGTATTAATCACCTCTTAAGAAATACGTTGTGAAATTAGAAGATGAATTAAAACAGAAGAAAAGCTTTACAAGCCCCTACCATCGCATGATCGTGAATATTATGTTTACGGGTAACTGGGTGCAGAAACATATTTCGGTGAAGCTAAGACCTTTTGGCCTCTCGTTGCAGCAGCACAATCTGCTTCGGATTTTGCGGGGGCAATATCCCAAACCCTGTACGTTGGGTATGATTCAGGAACGCATGATGGATCGTATGTCTAACGCTACCCGGCTGGTAGACAAACTGCTGGATAAAGAACTGGTACAACGTGACCAATGCGCCGATAATCGCCGGAAAGTAGATATTGTAATTACACAAAAAGGGCTCAGCTTACTGGCTCAAACCGACTTTATTATCGCCGAATTTGACCAGGAATATAAAACCCTCAGTCCCGAAGAAGCAACCCGGCTGGGTGAACTGCTAGATAAACTGCGCGATTAATTTCTTCGGATTGGTGCTTCGCCGAACTGAAAATTAAAAATTGTCACCAAGCAGATGAATAATGTTTTATTGGATAAATGAGTTTTATAAAGGCTAGTTTATCAGTGTATTAGCTTTATACCAAGCCATATCGAATTCGTTGGTTTTTAACCTCCGATTTGACAGTTAAGGTTCATGCGGCATTAAAGTTAAATATTAAGGATTTACGCAGAATAGTATAACTATCCAGGCGCAGGTTGCCCTTGCGGCGTATTTTCACCCGCAACTGGCGGGTTTGCCGATGCCGCAAAGGCGGCTATCGGGACAATTTACTTTAGTACTACTATTAAGAGAGGTGTTGTTAATAATATAATTATTCTATCAGGAGTATGTTGTGTTGATAGATGAATTTAGGTGATTTTCTTTGTCTATTCAATCTGAAATGCCATAAGTTGTTTAAAGTTAATCTATTAATCAGGTAATAAATATTGCTACTTATAAATATATTTACCTAATCTAATAGCCTTGGAAGAAGGTAATTTGTATTTAAATAATGGCAGGATAATTGCGATAACTAAACTGTTTTCATAGCTTTTATTCTTTAAGGCAGGAGCGGTTTATGACTGCTCTTGCCTTTTTTATACCTTATTTTTGCGGCAATTCTCAAATAAATGTAGCGGTGCTTACTTCCCGAGCAACTAGTATTAGCAGTGAAAGCACGCCGTAATATATTAGCCTGCTTTCCCGCAACCAGAGAAAGCCAGAAATTATTGGCCCAAATAATACCTGGAAAACTTCCGCTACGTACACTAATCTCAGTTTCTTTAAACGCAATTCTAATCTCTATAACTCTGAAAGATGAAATACAATTTATTAGGCGATACAGGTGTATTGGTATCGGAGCTGTGCTTTGGTACCATGACTTTTGGCGGACAAGGTCATTGGGAAGCTATTGGGCGGCAACAGCAGGATGAAGTGAATGTGTTGATGAAAACGGCCGTGGATGCCGGTATTAATTTTATTGATACCGCTAATGTTTATTCTTTTGGTTTGTCGGAGCAAATGCTGGGTACCAGCCTGAAGCAGGTAGGCCTGGACCGGCACAACCTGTTTATTGCCACCAAGGTGCGCGGCCGAATGGGACCGGGTATTAACGATTTGGGTTTATCGCGGTACCACGTACTGCAATCGGTAGAAGAAAGTTTGCTGCGCCTGCAAACCGACCATATTGATTTGCTTTATGTGCACGGCGTAGATGCCGCTACATCGGTAGAACAGGTGGTACACACGTTGCACGATGTAGTGCAGAGCGGTAAAGTACGTTACGTGGGGGTGTGTAATTGGCCGGCTTGGATGGTGATGAAAGCTTTGGGTATTGCCCGGAAGCAAGGCTGGCACGAGTTTGTGGCCATGCAATATTTTTACGCTGCCGCTAACCGCGATGTAGAGCATGAATTGATACCCCTGGCGCAAGATCAGCATTTGGCTTTTATGCCCTGGAGCCCGTTGGCCGGGGGCTTTTTATCCGGCAAGTTTACCCGCGATCAAACCAATACCGGCGGCCAGTCGCGGCGCGATAATTTTGATTTCCCGGTAATAAATAAAGAACGAGCTTACGATATTATTGATGTGCTGCAGGAAATGGCTAATAAATATCAGGTATTGGCGGCGGAGGTGGCCCTGGCCTGGGTGCGGCAGCAACCAGGGGTAACCAGTACTATTATTGGGGCTAAAACGCCGGAACAGTTACAGGCCAATATTCACTCAGCCACTTTTAATTTAACCGCTGATGAACTGGGTAGGCTAAATACCGTAAGTCAGCCCGAAAAAATGTACCCCGGCTGGATGGTAGAACGGCAGATGGGTGATCGTTACCCGACAACATAATTAATTGCGAAATAAAAGTAACTTTCAGAAGTGTGGCAGCATAATTGCTTTAAGATAATTACTGTTTTCATAACTTCCTTTTTATCAGGCCAGGAGCAATTATTTTCGCTGCTGGCCTGTTTTTTTATTTGCTCTTTAAACTGCCTGATTTTTATTCCTTAATTACGGTAAAAATATTCCTGCCAGCTACCTGCTTACCGCTTATCTCTGCCTAATCCGGAATAATTACTTACTTGCCTGAAAAAGGTGTTTTCTGTATTCCGGGTAAATTGAATTAGCTACTAAACTGTTTATATTTAATCCAGTTCAGACAGTTGAACTAATCTGGCGCGTAAAATTATGCTGTATGGCCCTTATTCGTTATTCTACACAAATTAATAGGTTAGAACACCTGGTGGGCATGCATTACCTGGAGGTACCCCGGCAGGTTGTGCAGCAATTGGGCGGTAAATTTAATCTGCGGTTGTTGTGTACCGTAAACGATAAGCTTACTTTCCAGGGCGGATTAGTGGCTTTGGGGCAAGGGGATGCTTATATCAGCATTAGTAATAAACGCTTAAAACAATTAGGCTTAAAGTATGGCGATTGGGTAAGCGTTTCGCTCGAAGAAGACAAAAGCCAATATGGTATGGCAGTGCCGGAAGAACTCGCCGAACTGTTGCGGCAGGATGAGGCCGGCCGGCAAAGATTTGAACGGCTTACCCCCGGAAGGCAGCGCTATATAATTCATTACGTTTCGTCGGTTAAGAATACCCAGCTACGCGTAGACCGGGCGATTACCTTGATTGAGAACCTGAAAAGGTTACCAGTGGGTAAAGAGTCGTTCCGGGAAATGCTGGGCATGTAGAAAAGGCCTGAATCTTGAATGTTTTAATATATTAACGCAGAGGCGTAAACTTAATAAGTAAGTGGACAGTTTTAAGTTAAAGGTAATAAGTTTTTATGTTTTTGATTATCAGTTTTAAATATAAATAAAAGTGCAATTTAATTTTGTCTCAGTACTTATAAAAAGTAGGGTATAAGAATCCGGGTTTCAATGGCGCATCAGGTTTAAAAATAAATAAAATTCCTCCGCCTATTTAAAACACCTCTTTTTTGCAATTCTACGCGCTGGTAGCAGGTACTAACAAACTGTAGCCAGATAAATTAGGGGCAGCTTCCCGAAATGCTCTGGATTTTTAATTTTATCTTTGCACCGCCGAAGCCGGCAAGATTAATCAGCCGGTAAAATTGCGTTATTTCAACATGAAAAAATTAATTCTTATTTTATTTTTAGTGCCTTTGGTGGCGGCGCAGGCGCTGGCCTGGGGCCAAACCGGCCATCGGGTAGTGGGTTTAGTGGCCGAACAGCATCTGAATAACAAAGCCCGCAAAAAAGTAGCAGCAGTGCTGCAGCAGAACTCCCTCGCCGAAGTTGCCGATTGGATGGATAATATCCGGTCGGATGAAAAATATAACCACACCGCCGATTGGCATTGGGTAACCATACCGGATGGTATGCAATACGAAGCTACCCAAAAGAACCCGAACGGCGATTTGGTTATGAAGCTGGAAGAAGTAATTGCTGCCCTGAAGGCCAAAAACCTAACGCCGGATAAAGAAGAAGAATACCTGAAATATTTAATACACCTGGTAGGCGATTTGCACCAGCCGCTGCACGTGGGCGGCAAAGACGACCAGGGCGGCAACCGGGTGCGCCTGCAATGGTTTGGCGAGAACTCGAACCTGCACCGGGTTTGGGACAGCGATATGATAGAAGGCAAACAGTTAAGCTTTACCGAACTGGCCGGCTTCCTGGGGCCCATTTCAAAAGAACAGGTTAAATCCTGGCAGGCCAACAGTATCCGTGACTGGGCGCAGGGCATGATGGTTTACCGGTCGCAGGTTTACAAGCTACCCGAAGATGGTAAATTAGGCTATGTGTATTCTTACGAAAACTTTGGTACGGTACAGCAGCTATTGTTGCAGGCCGGCATCCGGTTAGCCGGTTTGTTAAATCAGATTTACGGTTAAGATAATAACCAGCAGGCTTAAGCTATTTTAAAATATGCATCGTCTTGGGCTTTGGTCCGGCGGTGCATTTTCTTTTTATCAGTAATAATTTTAGATTTTGTGGTGTTCCGGAGTAGTTTAGTTATTTGCCTTAATTTCATTTTGAGCCGTACTATTACCTATCAAATATTAAACTAGCAAGTTTAACGCCGCGCTGTATGCAATCTTACTTTAAATTAAAAGAAAACGGTACCGATGTTTATACCGAAGTAATTGCGGGTATTTCTTCGTTTCTGGCAACTGCCTACATTATTGTGGTTAACCCTAATATTCTGAGTCAGGCCGGGTTACCTTTCGATGGCGCCTTAACGGCAACGGTTATCGTATGCTTTTTTAGTAGCCTGATGATGGGATTGTACGCCCGTAACCCGATTCTGGTAGCGCCGGGTATGGGATTGAACGCCTTCTTTACTTTTTCGGCAGTTCTGGGGATGCAGGTGCCATGGCCCGTGGCCTTGGGTGCCGTATTCTGGTCCGGCATCGTATTTCTGCTGCTTTCCGCTTTTAATATCCGCACCTATATTGTACGGGCAATTCCCCGACCCTTACGGTACGCAATTGCCGCCGGTATCGGGTTGTATATCACCCTCATCGGGTTTGTTAATGCTAAATTTATTGTGGCCAATCCGGCTACTATTATTGGCGTGAGCCCCTTAAACCCAGCATTGCTTACTTTTCTGGCGGGGCTGCTGGTTACGGCGGTTATGGTTACCAAAAACGTAAAGGGCGGCATATTATTGGGTATAATTTTTACAACATTGGCCGCTTACCCGCTGGGTCGGTGGTGGGCTACCGATAATGCCGCCGCCACGCTCGTAAACTTTAATGGCATTTTTGCGGCTCCGGATTTCAGCCTGTTGTTTCAGTTAGATTTAATCAATTCGCTGCAATGGGCGGTAGTACCGGTAATATTTGCTTTTGTTTTTACCGATATGTTCGATAGTCTTTCCACGTTGGTGGGTTTGGCCGAAGCCGCCAACTTACTGGACGAAAACGGCGAGCCCAAAAATGTAAAACGCGCTTTAATGACCGATGCTGTAGCTACCACCTTAGCTGGCTTGGTAGGTTCCAGCCCCGGCACCGCTTACATTGAGTCGGCGGTGGGGATTGAGGCGGGTGGGCGCACCGGGCTTACGGCGGTGGTAGGCGGCTTGTTATTTCTGCCTTTTTTGTTTTTAGCGCCGCTGCTATCGGTTATTCCGGCTATTGCCACCGCCCCGGCGCTGGTATTGGTGGGGGTATTTATGGTGCGACCGGTAATAAAGATTAATTGGCAACAACTTGACGAGGCCATTCCGGCTTTTCTGGCCATGGTTTTAATTCCGTTTACCTATTCCATCACCCAAGGCATTATCTGGGGCTTTTTATCCTGGACGGCTTTAAAATTAATAAACGGCAAATCCAAAGAAGTACCCTGGCCCCTACTGATTATTGATATTTTTTGTATTGCTGCTTTGTTTTTACACCGTTAACAGAGAACGGTTATTAGTGAACAATTAACAGCTAAAAAACACTATTAACCAGTAACAGATATTAAGCTTAAGAAATTTAATGTTAGCAAGTGTAACATGATGGTGTAAGCTTTTAATTATTTGCCTCCTGATAACTGTTTACTGCTAACTGTAATCAGGTTTTCTGCTTTTTCTTTTTGGCGGCGGGGAATAAAATATTATTTAAGATAAGGCGGTAGCCGGGCGAGTTGGGGTGCAGCGATAGGTCGGTGGGATAATCGCTGCCGCGGGGTTGATATGCTTCCGGGTCGTGGCCGCCGTAAAAGGTCCAGGTGCCTTTACCGGCGGTGCCGTTTATGTAACGCACCTCATTGGCGGCTTTGGTCTCGCCCATAATGGTTGCTTCTGATTTTACCTGGTCTTTCTTAAAAGCAGTAGTCTGGCCCATAAACCCTTTAATGGTTTTCTCGTGGTTTTGGGTGAGCATTGAGGGGATAGGGTCGTATTTAGCCGAAAATGTAAAGAGCGAAAAGAAGTCGTCCTCGCGCGAAATATTCCGTTCCCACCGCTGGTTATCAATGCTGGAGAAGCCCCTTTCGGAAGAATTTAGACTGATAATAAAATTCTTGAAAGCGAAAGTTTTATTGTAATCCAGTTTCTGTTGGGCCTGCGGGTCTATATCGTCCCCATCAAACACGGCATCCACAATATCTACGCCCTCCGCTGATAAAGCTATATCGTAGGTGTCGGTGGCCGAGCACATGGCAAACATAAATCCACCGCCGGCTACAAATTCTTTTATTTTTTTAGCTACTCCCAGTTTCATCTGCGATACTTTGGCAAAATTAAACTTCTGCGCTACCCGTTCGGCTTCCTGCTTTTCCATTTGCCGCTGGTTGTACCGGCCGCGGCCCATCGATTTACCATACTGTCCGGTAAAATCTTCGTGATGCAGGTGCAGCCAGTCGTATTTGAGTAATTTCTGGTCCAGTACTTCTTCATCGAACACCACGTCGTAGGGTATTTCGGCGTAGGTGAGCACTAGTGTAACGGCATCTTCGCCGGGAGAAGCAGTTTTAGGCGAGTACACGGCAACTTTGGGCATTTTCTCCAGTTTCATTACATCCATGTTCACCTCGGGGTTGCTTATCTGGGCCACAATAGCCTGGTACTGGGCATCCGAAATAACGGAGTAGCTAACGCCCCGCACCGATAGCTCATTTTCCATTTTGGGCGAGTGCACAAAAGCAAAGCTGCCCCCGCGGTAGTTTAGCAGCCAATCTACTTCCTGCTGGTTTTGCAATACCCAATAGGCTACACCGTAAGCTTTCAGGTGGTCTTTCTGCGTTTCGTCCATGGGCACCAGAATTTCGGTGGCAGCGGCTTTATAAGCCAGTAAATATATAAAGGCAAAACTGAGGAGTAGTCGGTTACGCATAACGGAAAGCCTTTAACGCATTTAAACAAATATAATAAACTGAGTTATTTTAACCGTAAGCTGACGAAATATTATGGTATTAATTATTAAGTAATTATAACGAAATAAAGTCTTTTAGGTAGGTGTTTTGACATAAATTTATGGAAGTGTTTTCAGCTTGGTATCGCCTTCATTTAATTCTTTAGGTTAAAAGCATTAGGCCTTACTAATGTGGGTAACAAATTCCTGCATTCGCTCAAAATGTGAGCCTTGCCAGTAAACCCGCCGGCAATTGGGGCATTGATAAAACTGGTTGAAGAATAACCTGGTTTTAGGGGGCAAAAGCTCCCAAACCGATTCTTTGGTTACGGTGGTAAGTTCGCCATTGCATTCGAGGCAGCGGGTAAAAGGAGCTAGCTGCCTTTTAAGGTTAAAATATGCTAAAACTTCGGTCAGTTGTTCCTGGGTGTGTTGGGAGCGCAGCCAGTAGCCCCAGTTTATCTTTTTCTGTTTTAGCAAACCTACATCGCGGGTAAGTACCCGGCGATTATCCCGGGCAGCTATTTCGGCAATTTCTTTATCGGTATAATTATTCTGGTAACAGGTATTAAAGCCAAGCAGGCGCAGGCTTCTGGCCAGTTTGCCTAAATGTACATCCAGCACAAAGCCGTTGGCCGGCGCTAACTGGGCCTGTAAAGAATAGGTTTCGGCGTGAAGTAGCCGGTGCCACGCCGGGTAAACTTCTACTTGATCGTGCGGGTGCAGCGGCTGAAAAAAAACGACTGGCGTATTATTTATTAGGATTCTATCTACTTCGGGGTGGGGAATTCCAATGGCCTCGATTGCATCTTTTACCGCCGGCGCGCCACTGAAGTTGTACCGAATGCAGGTGTTTCTTTCGCGGGGCCGCAAAAAGTCGTTCAGATTACCGTAAAAAAGGAAATTCGCCCATTCGGTCATCGGGTAAACGTTGGCTTGCCACTTGGTGAGCGTACGTAAATAAAAACGGAAAAGAGAGGTTAGCTATTTTGGGTTGAAGAATAAATTCTTCGTCAGAGGGCAGTATTATTTTACAGTAACTGCCTTCTGACAAAAAAAGAAAAAGCTCAAATCAGCCGCCGCCTACTTTTTCCTGGTCGGGGTGCTCGTTATAGCTGGTCATGTCTTCTTTCTTGGTATCGCTTTGCGGCCTGAGTTCGGAGCCTTCAGTTTGGGTATCAGCAGAACCGGTTGAGGTATTGGTGCCTTGGTTTTCATTATTTTCTTCGCCTTCGGTTACTTTTGCACCTTCGGTGGTAATATTTTGAGCTGGTTTATTTTCTTCTCTTTCTGGTTGCATAATCTGTTTATTTAAAATCTTAGAATAACTCAGTTTGAATTTCTACTTTATTATAAGTTAAAACCCGCCGGAATGTTTTGGTAGACCAGCATAAACTACCAGTATCCGCCGCAAAGCGTAACGCACCCTATTAGGAAAGATGTTATTCTACGGGGTATTCCTTCAGCAACAGAAAGGCTTCTTCGTTGCCCTGTTGGGCAGCCAGGTCCAGAGCGGTTAGGCCACGTTGGTCGCGGAGGGTCGTATTGGCGCCGGCTTCCAGTACTAGCTTTACCATTTGGTTGCGGCCAAACAAAGTAGCAAACATCAGGGCGGTGCCACCGCTGCCGTTCTGTAAATTTAAATCAGCTCCGTGGGCCAACAACAGGTTGCCAATTTCGGGGTAGCCCTTAAAGCAAACGCCCATTAAAGCGGTATTACCGCTGTAATCCTGAATATTTACGTCTGCGCCGGCTTTTAACAAGAGCTCGGTTGCTTCTAAATGACCGTCGTAAGAGGCAATAATCATGGGAGTAAATCCGCGGCCATCCCGGCAGTTAACGTCTACTCCACTTTGTATCAATTCCTGTAGGTAAGGTAAATCGCCTTTGCGGGCCGCATCAAAAAGTAAGTCTTCGGGGCGGGAGGAATAAAAAGACATAGTACGTTGGGTTTAGGTTTAGGGGATTGTTTAGCCCAAAGTACGGTAAAAGTCCCAAACAGATTTCATAATTTCGGTTGCTTTTGCAACGGGTTGCCTTAAATAAAAAAAGTCCTTCAGAATGCTGTTCTGAAGGACTTTTCACTGTTTATAATTAATTGCGATAATACCACCCGGGCATGGTGTATTGGATTTGCGCATGTTGCCATTCTTTGGCTACTTGCTCCAGCAGCAACTGAAAATCGTGTTGGGTAACTACGCGGCGCACTTGGGCCGGAAATATTTCGCGGAGCGGAAATTTATAATTAGGTTTAATTACCAATTGGTATAAATCGGCAAGCGCCAAACCAGTGTGGGTGTTTTCGGGAACGGTTAAAACATAGTTATCCGGATTTTCGGCATCCGGGCCGGGTACCAGTAAGGGACGCACCTGCGAGTAAACATCTAATTGCCGTTGCAGCATTATTTTGGGGCTCGGTAATTTCTTTTCGCGGGTCCACCAGATATTTCGTACCTGTTCCATAGCCACATAAGTGTCGGCTTCGGTGGGTACTGCTTCCAGTCTTTCAAACATCCGGTCGATTAGTTGGGTCATGGCTTCCTCGTAAGGTAAACTGCTTTGCAGGGCTTCCATCCCAAGGGTTACCCCCAACAGGTTAGAATAAGCATCTTCCACCGAAAAGCTCGAAAAACGTTCGGTTACCAGCGGAATAGAAGAAGCGCCGAACCAAGTTGCAATTTCGTGCCACACCGATAAATCGTAGGCAATGCGGCCGGCCAGCAAAATAGCGTCGGTGCTGTCCAAGTTGGCAGGTACGCACAAGTTCAGGGTCCGGATGCCGCCTTCGGCCCCCAGGCGTTGCACCAACGTTTCTTTGCCTTGCGTTTGCCTGATTAAATTGTATAAATAAGCGGTCCAGTCGGCCTGATCGCGTAGATGCCCCAGGTCTATAAAGCCCCCGTGTTTGGTATATATAATACCGTTGCCTTCCTTTTCGCTACCTAAATATTTATGCGCGCCCAACTTGTCAAGGCTGCTGATATGGGTAATTTTTTTAGTAGGAATAGCCGCTACTTTCAGGTCGGAGCCAAAAGAGCAGCAAGTCCGGATAATGCGGGGCGGCGGCGACTGTATTTCTTTAGATGGTAAATCCAAAGGTTTGCTGTAAAGCGGAAAGAAATAACCCGAAAGAAAACTCAGGAAGAATAGCTGCAATAATTTCATTAGTCCTTAAAAAATTATACAAATATACAGGGTAAAATCTGTAAAATAAGAGGAGAATTATTCAGTAGCAGATTTATCTGGTTCAATAACAGATTTATCCGGTTAAAAGCAGATAGGCAATATTTTTACCGGCCTGGAGAGCGTTAGTTCCGGCGCATTGGAGCGTAATATTAAATTAATTAAGCGTTAGAAAAGACTTGGAAAACCTAAGTAGCAAGTGCTGTAAAAGAAATAGTTTAAGGGCTAAACCAGCAGCCAAACGCCTTAGGATCGGGTTTATTCATCTGCGACTATAAATTCTTGCTGGCATTTTTTCAACCAAACCAGGGCTTGCTCCCGTGTGGGGAAAATACAAACATCCAGATGCCGGCCAATTAAACTCATTTGCATCACTTCGCCAGCCTTTTCGCCAAAGGAATCCGGGGTCGCCACATGCGCCAGATACCGCACTCCTGCTTCCATGGCTTGGGGTAACCATTCTTTTTCCAGCCACGCCACTGAGTCGTTCCAGGGGCCAGTAAAGTGAGTGTTATCGTTAAGCTTAAAAGGGCACTTTACCGCCTGCGTTAATTCCAAACCCAGCGCACAGGCCTTTTTTAAATCGTTTTTAGAAGCATAGCCCTGCCACAACGTATCAATAATGTTTAATTCCGGATTATATCTAATAAGGTAAAAGGTCCGGTTAAAAGCATTTTTTGCTTCTTTGTGCATAGCTGTAATTTATAAAAAGGCAGTTTTACCTTCAAAACCTGAAAAGGTAACAAAAGTTAACGTAAACTAAATATTATTTTACAGCTGCTTGTTAAATGCTTTCCCAAAGCAATTTGGTTTGTAAAGGTAATAACAGGGTGCTATTTACGAATAATATATTTGAATGAAGCCAACCCACGAAAGCAGAATTTGTAATAGCCGTGCCCGCTTTACAATAACCTGACCAATAATTTATATAGTTTTTACTGCTGCATTTTACCGGTAAAAGTGCGTTCCGGTTAAGTTTAATCAGACCCAACCAGCACACCTGTCTAACCAATTTTCTCAGAGTTTTGAACCCGCCATTACTGGATAATTAGCAGAAAATAGACCAGAAATTTAAAAGTGTAATAAGACGTAACAAATTGACCTCTGCCAATGTAGAGTATAAATATTATTATGACAATATGCGGTTTAATAATATTAAAATATTAAATATTTATTATGTGATATAGATAGTACTCCTAACTGCTTTCGTCCGGGTGGCAACTTTAAAATGGCACTATATACAGGTTGCTGCCTTTAAACATCAAAATATTCTACCCCGCCTAATTAATCTTAAACTTAAATTTTTTTGTATGATCAATTTTACCCTAAAACACAATTTTCCGGCCGAAATAGACCTGTGGAAGTTGTTCCGGCTCAAACATTACTTTTCTTTTTTATTAATTGCCTTATTGGTAAATATGGCCAATTTTGAAGCTTTTGGTCAGGCAACCGTTGCCGGCCGGGTTGTTACCAATAAAAATGAGGCATTGCCTGGTGTAACCGTATTGGTAAAAGGCACCAGCACCGGCACCACCACCGATCCTTCGGGTAATTATGCTATTACGCTGCCAACCGGACAGGAAAATGGCGCTTTAATATTTTCTTTTATTGGCTACACAACCCAGGAAGTGCCGGTAAATAACCGGACTACTATTAACGTAACTTTAGTTGATGATGCCCAGGCCCTGCAGGAAGTAGTGGTAATTGGTTACCAAACCGTTCGAAAGCAGGATTTAACCGGGGCGGCTTCGGTTATTACCCCGGAAGCGGCGCAGAAAGTAACCGCTAACTCCATAGCCGAATCTATTCAGGGATTGGCGCCAGGCGTAACGGTCCGGAATACCGGTAGGCCGGGAGCCGGTGCAGCCGTGGATATTCGGGGGGTAGCCAGCTTTACCAACACCAACCCGCTCTATGTGATTGACGGCATGATTGCCGATGCTTCGCCTACCCTGAACAACGATGATATTGAATCAATCCAAATATTGAAAGATGCTTCGGCGGCAGCTATTTACGGCTCCCGGGCGGGTAACGGCGTAATTATTATTACTACTAAAAAAGGAAAAGAAGGTCCCGCAAGAATAGGGGTATCGGTTAAGCAGGGCGTGCAGCAATTGCCAAAATTATGGGATGTGATGAATTCGGAAGAATTTGCCGCCACCCAGCGCCAGCAATATATTAACTCGGGCGCTACGCCGCCGGCCAGTGTGGCGCTTACGCCTATTACGGGTCCCGGTGCTGTACGGCATTATACTGTTACCGATACCGACTGGCAAGACGAAATTACCCAACTCGGTACCTTGTCGGATTACAACCTGACTTTATCGGGTGGCGGACAAGCGGGTAATTATTTAATATCAGGCTCTTATTTCACCAACGAGGGCGTGGTAACCGGCAATTCATTCGATCGGGCCAGCGTGCGCATCAATACCCAGGGCACCAAAGGCCGGATTACTTTCGGCGAAAATCTGGTGTTGAGCCACGCCTGGGAAGAAAGACCCTTACTGGTAAACCCCTTCTACGATATGCCCCAGTTGCTGCCGGTTATTCCGGTGAGAGATCCCAGTTTAGTGGGGCCTGGCAACCCCGGTGGTTGGGGCCTCGGCGACCCGGTTACGGCCCCGGTTTACGCCTGGAATTATATTGCCATGACCAATTTATTTAATACCACGCATAAATATTCCAGAGCAGTTGGTAATGCTTACGCCGATGTGAAAATATTTGACTGGTTGACGTATCGGTTTAATACCGGTCTGGACGCAGGCTTTGATTTTCACCAGAACATCCGGACACTAGGCAACTGGGTATTGGGGCAGGCTTTTGAGCCCACTCATATTTACCAGGATCGGCAGGAATTTCATACGGTATTGTTAGAAAATACGGTTAATTTTAACAAAACTTTAGGTGTTCATAACCTAAACGGGGTAGTGGGTTACACGCAGCAACGCACCCGCCGCGACCGCATGGAAGCCCGGCGCAACGACCTCCAGAGTTTCGGCGGCCAGGATTTAACCACTATTAGTTCGGCAATTGGGGACCAGACTTCGGAAGGTCGGGTAATGGAAGATTATCATATTTACGGTACCCTGGGTCGGATAAATTATACCTACAACGATAGATATTTGCTAACCCTGACCGGCCGGTACGACCAGGATTCCCGGTTTGGCCCGGATAACCGGAGCAAATTTTTCCCATCCATCGCTTTGGGTTGGCGCCTAAGCCAGGAAAGTTTCCTGAAAAATTATGATTGGATATCTGACCTGAAATTACGGGCTTCTTACGGCCAGTTGGGTATTGCCACGGTAGGTTCCTGGGATTATATCGGCGTAATAAATAATAACCCCCGGGTAGTTTTTGGGGCCGATAACCAAACCATAGCCGTTGGGGCTTACCAGGCCAGCTTAACCAACCCGGATTTACGCTGGGAAATCCGCACTTCCCGCAATATTGGGTTAGATGGTACCTTCCTGAATAACCGGGTTTTAGTAACCGCCGAATATTATAATTCCTTATCCGAAGACGTTCTGGTGCGACTGCCTATTCCATTTTATACCGGTAACCTCGGCGGCGATCCTTTTGTAAATGCCGCCTCTATCCGCAACCGGGGCGTAGAGTTCTCGGCTACTTACCGCAGTTCCGATAATCCGTTTAAGTGGGATATATCGGCCAACTTTACCACCATTAAAAACGAGGTAGAGGATGTAGGTAACCGGGGCGAAGGCATTAATTACCTGGTAGCTGGTAACACGCGTTCCCAAATTGGCCGGGGCATCGGCGAGTGGTACGTAGTAAAAACCAACGGTATTTTCCAGACCGAAGAAGAAGTACTAAATCATAAAAACTCAGCCGGCCAGGTTATTCAACCCTTCTCCAAGCCCGGCGATATCCGGTTCGTAGATTTAAACGACGATGGACAGATTAACGACGATGACCGTACTTTTGCCGGTTCTCCCTGGCCTACTCTGCAAACCGGTGCCCAGTTTAATGCGGCTTACGGCGGCTTTAATTTTAATCTGCAGTTAATAGGCGTATTTGGGCAAACCGTTTACAACGATGTTAGAAGAATTCTGGACTCTTATGTAAACACCAATTTCCGGCGCGATATTAACCCCTGGACCCCTGAAAACCGGAATACCAGCGATCCGCGGTTGGGCCGTAATACCGACCCCGGCATAGATTTTAATAACCGGGGCGCCAGCGACCGGTGGCTGGAGAAAGCGTCTTATGTGCGGGTACGTAACGTAGAAATTGGTTATAACCTGCCCGCCACTTTCTTAAGCCGGTTGCATACCAATAATGCCCGCCTATTTATCAGTGGCCAGAACTTACTAACCTTTACCGATTATTCCGGCTTAGACCCGGATGTTACCGGTAATGGCATTCTGGAGCGGGGCGTAGATGCCGGTAGCTGGCCGGCCAGCCGGGTTTATTCAATTGGGCTAAATTTTGAGTTCTAGGACTTCATTAACAAAGGATTTTCTTTATGAAAAAGATAATATATTTTTTACTCGCAGCCGGTTTGTTTATTAGCAGTTGTAAACAAGAGCTGGATATAAATAATCCGAATGCCCCCACCACTACTGTTTTCTGGAAAACAGCTACCGATGCGCAGCAAGGGGTTAATGCTGTTTACAGTACCTTACACCGCGATAGAATGGTGCTGTGGCAATGGTTTTACTTAACGGTACGCTCCGATGAAGCCTTTAGCGTGAGCCCCGATATAGCTATTCCGAACAACATGGATAAGTTTTTGATCACCAATTATAATTTTGACAGGTCGAATCTTATTTACGGAGATAATTATGTGGGTATTTTCAGGGCCAACCAGGTGCTGGAAAATGTACCAAATATTCAGATGGATGAAGCCTTAAAAGCCCGTTATTTGGGAGAAGCTAAGTTTTTACGGGCATTCTTTTATTATAATTTGGCCAGCCTGTACGGCAATGTACCACTTATTTTAACGCCTTCTAAATCTACAGATTTGCCACCCAATGCAACCCGGGCCCAGGTTTGGGAGCAGGCAGCCAAAGACCTGACTGAAGCCGCCGCCGCGCTACCCGTCCGGTACTCCGGCACCGATGTGGGGCGTATTACAAAAGGTGCGGCTAATGCTTTACTGGCCAAAGTATATATGCAGCAAAGGCAATGGGATAAGGCTTTGGCTCCTCTGCAATATTTAGTAGAAGGTGAAGGAAAATCGGTGTATAATTTAGTGCCGAACTACCGCGATAATTTTTTAAGTACCACCGAGAATAATGCCGAATCGGTATTTGAATGGCAGTTAGCAACCAATCTTTCTGAATTTACGCCCGAAGATACCCAAACCCCCAACCAAAACTACGGCTCTCCGCTGGCTCAATTTCTGGCGCCCTTAAACGTTGGCTTCTCCGATGCCGAAATACACCGCTGGGTGGTGAATGAGTTTCATAAAGATAAAACTACTACGGGTGCCCGCGATCCGCGATTAGCTGCTTCTTTTCTTTATGACTCTACCGATGTGCGCGGCCCGGGATTTACGCAGATTTACGGCCAGACCTTTGCCCAACGTTACGGCCTGACCGGTGGTAACCGCAACCGGGTTTGGTTACGAAAATTTTCGAACGATGCGGAGCCCGGCCGTACCGGCGAAGGTTTCCGTTCGGCGAATAATTACCGGTTTATCCGCTACGCCGATGTGTTGCTGATGTACGCCGAAACCCTGAACGAGCTTAACCGCACCGCTGATGCCGTACCGCATGTAAACCGGGTAAGACAGCGGGCTGGCCTGGCGCCACTGCCGGCTAACCTAAGCCAGGCGCAGTTCCGCAACCAAATAATGCACGAGCGGGTAACCGAGTTAGCCGGCGAAGGCCACCGCTGGAACGATTTGGACCGTTGGGGATATTTTGAGAGTCAGGACAAAATAAATGAACTCATTCAGCGCGATCCGGCTTTCTCGACCTTTAGGCTGGACCGGCACCGGTTACTGCCGCTACCACAACGCGATGTGGATATTAATCCGAATCTGAATCAGAATCCGAATTATTAAAAGTAAAAACGAGGGATCCGGTGGAAATATTTACTGCCAGAACCCTCAGTTTTTATTAGCTAATATTTAAGCAGCAGGTGAATGGTTGGTTAATAATTTTACAATTAGTCAACACAAAGAAACTTTACCTAAAGCACCATCATAAAACCTGGTATAATGCGCACCAATCTTTTTCGGAATATATTTTATTCTTTTTGCTGGCTGTTTTTGGTTTTTACAATTAGCTGCCAGAAAGAAAAAGGAACAGACCTTAGGAAGCCTCCCGGTACCGGACCTGATCCGAACACCGAAACTAACTTTACCAACCCTATATTGTCCAGCGGTCCCGACCCGTGGGTAATTAAACAAGGTGAATATTACTATTATACCCACACCTTAGGTAACCGCATCGGGCTGGCTAAAACAAAAGCCGTATCGCGGTTAAGCCAATCGCCGCTGAATACGGTTTGGACTCCACCTGCGGGCACCAGTTATTCTACCAACCTCTGGGCGCCCGAACTGCATTTTATAAACGGTAAGTGGTATATCTATTTTGCCGCCGACGATACCCGCGACATCAACCACCGCCTATACGTGCTGGAAAACACGGCTGCCGACCCCACTACGGGCGAGTGGGTGTTTAAAGGCAAAATTGCTGATACTTCCGATAAATGGGCGATTGATGGTACTGTGCTGGAGTATAACGGACAACTATATTTCATCTGGTCGGGTTGGCGCGGCGAAAATGATCCCGGCATACAGCAATTGTATATTGCCCGCATGACTAATCCCTGGACCCTGGAAGGAACCCGGGCAATGTTATCGGAGCCAACTTACGCATGGGAGAAGAACGGGCTGGTAAACGAAGGCCCACAAATATTAAAGAATAGCAGTGGCCGGGTATTCCTGGTTTATTCGGCGAGCGGCTGCTGGACCGACGATTATGCGTTAGGCATGTTAACCTTAAAAGAAGGCGGTAATCCCTTAATTCCCGGGGACTGGACGAAAAGCCCCAATCCAGTATTTAAAACAAAACCTGCTAGCAATGCCTTTGGCCCCGGTCATAACAGCTTTTTTAAATCACCGGACGGCAAAGAAGACTGGCTGATTTACCACGCTAACTCCGTTGCGAAGCAAGGCTGCGGCGATACCCGTAACCCACGTATCCAACCCTTCACCTGGAATGCCGACGGCACACCCAATCTCGGCGAACCTGTGAGTACCGGTTCTCCCATTCCCCGGCCATCCGGTGAAGTTCAATAAGGTTATAAATATTTATATTGGCAGAGAGATAAATTTCTACTATGCTTACAATCCTCCCCCTACCCCCTCTAAAGGGGGACTATTCATGGTCCTTGTTTAATATTGTATTTTACCCAAGTAGATGTTATGGCTTAACACTTATTTTAGCTTAAGTCGGAAGAGACAACAGCTACGAAGCAACCTACATCAGTTTGGGCGATGAGGGCCTTTCAGGTTTCCGGTGCCGAGGTACGAGGCATTCCGACGAAGGAGGAAAGGAAAGATGAGCAGCCCGAATGACCAAACGGGGCCCCGCGGCCTGGAGCAAACTTAGACTTATGAATTCAGTTAGCACCTACGCCTTGAAAGATGGAATCTTTCAAAAGACAAAGCCTACGCACAGCCTTTTCATTTCTCTTACCCCTTTAACCACCTAAAATTTACAGCATCATTATATTGCCTGAATAAAAGTTATTGGTTATAAGAATTTTACTTTCTTTCCGCTTCTGGTTCTATTCCAAAACAGCAGGAGTTTTTTATTTATAGATTATTAGACTAACTTTTGCGCCAGTAAGCAATCCACCAAGAATATTTAAATTTTTAACCAACATGAAGAAAGCTTATCTTCTTTTACTCCTCGGCTTGTGGCTGCAAACCGGTTTGGTACAAGCACAGCGCACCGACTGGAAAATAGTAACGGGCAAAATAACCTCGCCTTGGGCCGAAAAAGTAAACCCTGCTAAACCATTACCCGAATATCCGCGCCCCCAAATGGTGCGCGAAAACTGGCTTAACCTGAACGGTTTGTGGGATTACGCCTTACAGCCCAGAACACAGCAGGATAATGCTCCAAACGCATTCGCCGGCAAAATATTGGTGCCCTTTCCGGTAGAATCGGCTTTGTCGGGGGTAGGTAAAACGGCCGGGCAGGAAAACGTATTATGGTACCGCAAATCCGTAACCATTCCGGCTAAACTCCGCAAGCAAAACGTATTGCTGCACTTTGGCGCCGTAGACTGGCTGGCCGATGTATTTGTAAACGGACAGAAAGTAGGTACGCACCAGGGCGGCTACGACCCCTTCTCTTTTGATATTACCAGCGCCCTGAAAGGCAGCGGTGCCCAGGAAATAACCGTACGAGTTTGGGACCCCACCAACGATGGTCCGCAGCCCCGGGGCAAGCAAGTTAAGAAGCCGGAATCTATCTGGTACACTCCCGTAACCGGCATCTGGCAAACGGTTTGGCTCGAAGCGGTACCCAAAACCTACATTGCCGCCACCAAGCAAACGCCTGATATTGACCAGCAAAATCTTACCGTAACGGCCAAAGTGCAAAACTTGGGTACCAACGATCGGTTAAGAATATCGGCCTGGAGCGGTAAAAACAAGATATCGGAAAAAGAAGTAGCCGCTAACGCCGAAGCGGTGTTGCCAGTGAACGATCCTAAACTGTGGTCGCCGGAGAACCCGTTTTTATACGATTTACGCGTAGCGCTGGTGCGCAACGGTAAAGTAGTAGACGAAGTAAAAAGCTATTTTGCCATGCGGAAAATCAGCATGGCACCCGATGCTGCCGGTGTGCAGCGGATGTTGCTGAACAATAAATTTGTATTCCAGTACGGCCCCTTAGACCAGGGCTGGTGGCCCGACGGCTTGTACACGGCCCCAACCGACGAAGCCTTGTTGTTCGACATCGAGAAAACAAAAGAAATGGGCTTTAACATGATTCGGAAACACGTGAAAGTAGAGCCGGCCCGCTGGTATTACCATTGCGATAAACTGGGTATGCTGGTGTGGCAAGATATGCCCAGCGGCGACATGGGCAACCGTTGGGAGCAGCGCCCGGGTATAATTGGCAAAGGCACCGAGAAAGACCGGACCCCCGAATCAGAAAAAATATTCCGGACCGAATGGCAGGCGATTATGGATGCTAACCATAATTTCCCTTCGATAGTGGTTTGGGTGCCGTTTAACGAAGCCTGGGGCCAGTTTAAAACCGAAGAAATTACCAACTGGACCATGAAACACGACCCATCGCGGTTGGTAAACAGCGCCAGTGGCGGTAATTTCCACCCGGTAGGCCATATTATAGATTTACACAATTACCCCGAACCCGTTATGCCGGCGCCCAGTTTGTTCGGAGCCAAGCAAATTATTGTACTCGGCGAATTTGGCGGCTTAGGTTTACCCGTTGAAGGCCACACCTGGCAAGACAAAAACAACTGGGGTTACCAGAATTTTAAAAGCGCTGATGATTTAATTAAACGGTACCGCCCTTTTATGGATACCATGACCGACTTGATTCGCCAGGGCTTATCGGCAGCCGTTTATACCCAAACCACCGACGTAGAAATAGAAACCAACGGCCTCATGACCTACGATCGCAAAATAATTAAAATACCTACCGCAGAATTAAAGCAAATGCATGCGAAGTTGTATAGCCCATCGTTGGTTACGCTGAAGTAAATCAGTGGCGTAGCTGTTATCAGAAAATATTAAAACAGAAACTACATTTAATGGGTTTTAAATATTCAAACCGATTTAAATGTAGTTTTTGTTTTAGTTGACTATTGAATTAAAACGTACCAGTATAAACGGGTTACCTGCTTAAACTTACAGCCATGGAAAAAGATTACTGGCCCGAATTATCGTTTGAAGAAGCAAAAGCAACTTACCAGACTATTCATCTGTGGACCCAGATAGCTGGTAAAATAAAATTAAGTAAAATGCCCTGGATTAACCATTCCTGGCATGTTACCTTATCTGTTTCTCCTTCGGGCCTAACCACCGGCAGTATACCCGACCAGCAGCAACATTTTCAGATTAACTTCGATTTTATTAAACATCAGTTACAAATTATTACCAGCAGCGGCGCAGAAAGAAGTTTTGCCCTTACTAATTTATCGGTTGCCGCCTGTTACCGAAATTTGCTGGGAGCTCTGCAGGAACTAGGCATCGAAGCTAATATTAATACGATGCCTAATGAACTGGTAGATCCAATTCCATTTCATCAGGATGAGCAGCATCATACTTACCAGCCTTTGCATGCGGCTAATTTACACGAGGCCTTATTACGCGCCAACGAAGTATTAAACCGGTTTCGAGCCGAATTTATTGGCAAGTGTAGTCCTGTTCATTTCTTCTGGGGTAGTTTTGATTTAGCTGTCTCCCGTTTTTCCGGCCGCAAAGCACCGGCGCATCCGGGCGGCGTGCCTAACCTGCCAGATTGGGTTGCCCGGGAAGCCTACTCCCATGAAGTAAGCAGCTGCGGTTTTTGGCCAGGCAACGAAGCTGTACCTTATGCCGCGTTTTACAGCTATATTTATCCGGAGCCGCCCGGCTACAAAAGCTTTCCAATCAAACCTTCATCCGGATTATATCATAAAAATTTGGGCGAATTTATTCTTCCGTATAAAGAAGTGCAGCAAGCTGTCAATCCCACCCAAACCTTATTAGATTTTCTGCAAAGCACCTACGAAGCGGCTGCCGAAACGGCAAACTGGGACCGGGAAAGTTTAGAAAAAACAAAGGAATAAAGTTTGCCGGATTAAAAATCAGAAAAGATGAAGAAGAAAGCCCTGATTTTAGATTTAGATAATACCATTTACCCTGTTTCGTCTATTGGCGAGGCATTATTTAAGTCATTATTCGAACTTATTAAGCAGAGTGGCGAATATTTCGGTGACTTTAAAGAAATCAAGCAGGAAATTATGCGGACGCCCTTTCAGAAAGTTGCTGCCGATTTTAAGTTTAGTAGCCAATTAACCGCAGCGGGCACCGAATTATTACAAGATCTGACTTATGATGAACCGATGTTTGCTTTTGAAGATTACACTGAGATTAAAAATATACCCTGTACAAAGTTTTTAGTTACTACCGGTTTTATTAAGCTGCAGCGAAGTAAAGTAGAACAACTCGGTATAGAAAAAGACTTTGCCGAAATTCATATCGTCGATCCCCGGACATCAAACAAAACGAAGAAAGATATTTTTCAGGATATATTAAACAGGTATAATTATAACCAGGCCGATGTACTGGTGGTAGGGGATGACCGGAATTCCGAAATAAAAGCAGCGACTGAATTAGGCATCGATACCGTGTTATACGACAAATTGAATTTCAATCCGGATATTACGTCGCCGAATAAAATATCTGATTTCAGGCAGCTCAAAGATTTTGTTTAATCAGGGTAGCATGAGGGTGATAATTTAATAGACGGTTGAGTAAAATAGTATTATCAGGATTTTAAAGTTCCTTATATGTTAACGGCGCAAGACTTAGAAAGAAAGTTGAAAGAAATTAGACCTTACCTGAGAGAAAGATTTCAGGTAAACGAAATTGGTTATTTTGGTTCATTCGCCGAGAATAAACAAACGGAAGAAAGTGATATAGATATTTTGGTTAATTTCTCTATAACTCCTGGATGGGAGTTCTTTACTTTGGAAGAATATTTAGAAAATACCTTTAACCGGAAGATTGATTTAGTAACAAAAGCAGCTCTGAGGAACCAGCTTAAAGAACGAATATTAAAACAGGTTAAGTACATTGACTAAGCAGCGCAGTTATATCTTATACTTGGAAGATATTCAAATTTCTATGATTCGCATCTAGGAGTACATTGCTAACCTTGATGTTAATTCGTTTAAGGAAGATTATAAAACTGTTGATGCGGTAATCAGAAACTTTGAGATTATTGGTGAAGCAACTAAAAATTTGCCTAAAGAAGTAAGAGGCAGGTATCCGGATACTCCCTGGGAAGAGATGTACAGATTGCGGAACAGAATAAGTCATGAATATTTTGGTATTGATTATCAAATTATATGGCGCATTGCTACAGATTATCTTCCTAAGAATTTAAAACAGATCAACAAAATATTAATCAAAGAACGAGCACGTACCCCTGATAATAACTAAAAGCAGATGACTAAAAGAGTGCTTATAAATGCAAATTGAGTTCAATAATTTTAATAATAGAGAGTTGCCAGCAAACTTGTTAAATATTTTCCCTTACATGATTAAAAACCAATTCCTTCGGCCAGTAAAAAACTGGCTTTTGTTATGCCTTTTCTTAACAGGTAATCTGCACCTGGCTGCCCAGGGGCTGGAGGCTGAACTCCAGAATAATCTCAGTTACCAATTATTAATAAAATCGCCGGGAAACCCGGCCGAAGTATTTAACTTGAAAGTTGCTGCGGGGCAAAACCAATTGCAGATTGATAAAAATATGCCGGTGCGCGTAAGCCGGGAAGTGCGTGCCGTGGATGGTGGTGCGGAGTTAAACTTAACGGTAGAAGCCTTGTCTGATACTTATTTTAGTTTGCAGGGTAAGTTTCAGGTGCAGGGATTTAACTATGATACTTCTTACACGTTTTTGCCGGGTTTCTGGTACCGCAAAAATTTGCGGTCGCCGGATAAAGCGCCTTCAGTAAGGGTTAGCAAAAACTGGATGGTGCGGGAAGACCGGTTAAGTGCGCCACTGGCCGGTATATTTGACCGGGAAAAACAAATGAGCTATTCGCTGGCCCGCCTGGACAAGGTAGATGAAATTGCCCTTGCGCCGCTGAACCAGGGCGAAGTAATATTAAGCGGCCGCACAGAACTGGGGGCCGTAGGATTTGGCGAAGAAAATGGGCAGCCTTACCTGGCTTTTGCCTACCCGTACCAGGAAGCGCCGCATACTTATTTTCGGAAACTTACTTTAGGACCGCCGGTAACCAGCTTCTTGTCCTTGAAAAAAGGGGAACGGGTTACGTTGCGCTACCGCCTGATGAAGTTTGCCGCCACCGATTACGCCGATTACATGCGGCAGATCTGGACCCGATCTTACGATTTGTATCAGCCCAAACCCGTAACAGAAAATAAATTTTCGGATACCGAGGTAAAAAATATTCTGGCCAAATTTTACAAGCAGTCGTTCGTAACGGCCGGTAACTTAAAAGGTTTTTCGGGAATTCATTTGCAAACGCATGTGGTAGAGAAAAAGCCGGTGCTGGAGGTTGGCTTTATTGGCCGGGTGCTGCTGAATGCTTTTAATGCTCTGGAATACGGCGAGCAGCACCAGGATCAGGAATTAAAGAACATAGCCTACGACGTAATGAACAGCTACGAGCAAAATGGCTTTGCCCCAACCGGGTTTTTCCGGGAGGTAGTGGATGCGGAGAAAAATACCGAAGCTACCACTTATTCTATCCGGCGGCAGTCGGAGGGTGTATACGCGGCTTTGCTCTACCTCGATTATGAAAAACAGAAAGGACGGCACCATAAAGTGTGGGAAGAGAAAATCCGGCGGTTACTGGATATTATGTTGCAGTTGCAGTCCCGGGACGGCAGCTTCCCGCGTAAGTTTAAAGGCGACCGGCAATTGGTTGACGCTACCGGCGGCAGTTCGCCTTCGGCGGTTCTACCCCTGGTAATGGGCTTTAAATATTTCGGCGATACCAATTACCTGAACGCGGCGCGGCAGGTGATTGATTACCAGGAACGGGAAATTATTTCTAAATCCGATTATTTTTCGTCTACCCTCGATGCGGACTGCGAAGACAAAGAAGCCTCGTTGTATGCGGCTACCGCACTTTATTACATGGCCATGGTAACCAAAGGCAAGGAGCAGGAACGCTACGTAAACTTAGCTCGTCAGGCGGCTTATTTTACGTTGTCGTGGTATTATCTCTGGGATGTGCCATTTGCGCCGGGTCAGATGCTCGGCGACGTGGGTTTAAAAAGTCGCGGCTGGGGCAACGTATCCGTAGAAAATAACCACATCGATGTTTTTATTTTCGAATTTGATGAGGTGCTGAAATGGCTGGCCCAGGAAACCAAAGAGCAGCGTTTTACCGATTTTGCCAACGTTATCCGAACATCGATGCGCGAACAATTATTGCCTTACCAGGGCCACATGGTAGGCATTGCCAAAGAAGGTTACTACCCCGAAGTGGTGCAGCACACGCAATGGGATTACGGCCATTTTGGTAAAGGCTTTTATAATTTACACTTCGCGCCCGGCTGGACCGTCGCTTCAATCTGGGAACTCCTCACCGATGAACGGGCTAAGACTTATTTAACCCGGAAGCGTTAAGCAACCTATTCTAATCAGAGAAAAGTACTTCTAGTAACAAAAAAGAGGAGGAAGCAGACTAAAAAATATTAGCCTGTTTCCTCCTCTTCTTTATTTTATTACCGGAAAATATTCGGTTCTGGTAGAACCCAGTGTTAAAAAATATTAAGTCCGAATAATCCAACCCTGTCATTCATGAGGAGCCTATCTAGCATTAAGCCAATAAGTTGCCTCCTGAATGACAAGGTTGGATTGCTTGTACAAAAGCCTCTTCGGCTCTCCTTAAGTCCGCGGGGCTGGGTAATTATCCCATGTCATTATTTGGCCGCGTTCTTCATTTTTGAGGCATTGGGCGAGGGTTTTCTCGTCATAGGCCAAACTATATTGTTTCAGGACCTCATCTGGCACACCATCCCAGGCGTTAGGGTTATTGCCTTTGTATTCCATGTCTTCAATGCCCATTTTGCTGGAGAAAAACCCGGTAGCGGTTAAGTTGCGCATCTGGTTAAAAAAAGCAACGCCTTGGGTATTCTCGGGTTTGGCTTGCTCCGGGTAGGCAATCATATCAACCAGTTCTAGGCGCTGTTCTTTGCTGGCATCTACAAACGATTTACCAAACAGCTTGTTTGATTTAATATCTAACCAGCGCAGACCGCCCCGCATGGGTGTCTGAAGTTCCGGCCGGTCTTTAACAATAAACTCTATAAAGGCGGGTACACCGGCATCGGAAGCACTACCCGAGCGGTTATCAGCCGGAATAATAATATCGCCTAATACCGTAATGGTCGCCAGTTCAGCTTCCGTTAAAAATTTCTCTTCCATTAAGCGGGCATCCCGCTCTTTTTCTTCCGGGGTACGGCCGTAGAGGTCCGACTTAGCATCGCGCTTAACAGACTGGGTGCTTTTTTCGTCGGTTTTTTTATCGCAGCCTACCAGCAGGGTACCCGCTCCCAGCGTACCGGCACCCAGGGTACCAATCGCCAGCGCTTTCAGGGATTCTCTTCTATCCATAATATATTATTCGTAATACTAGGTTACAATATTTCTCTTTTTAACCTCATCCAGCAGGTATTCCGAAGCCCGCATCGATAAAGCCATAATGGTCCAGGTTGGATTTTTATCGGCTTGCGATACAAACGGCCCGCCATCCACTACAAACAGGTTGTTAACTTCGTGCGCCTGGCAGAATTTATTTAATACCGAGCGTTTCGGGTCGTTGCCCATGCGGGTAGTACCCACTTCGTGAATAATGCGTCCCGGTGCTTCCAAACCATATTTTTGATCGGCACCTGGTTTATTGCCCATAGCTACGCCGCCCATGGCATCAATAATTGCCTCGAAGGTATCCTGCATGTGCTTGGCCTGTTTAACTTCGTGGTCGCTCCAGGTGTAGTTAAAACGCAGAACCGGAATACCGTATTTATCTACCACGTTCGGGTCTATTTCGCAATAATTATCTTCGCGGGCAATACATTCGCCGCGGCCGGCAAAGCCTACATTAGCGCCGTAAAAACGGCGGTAATCGTCTTTGAGCGAAGCACCGTAGCCACCAGCCGCTTTCATTTTACCGTCGCGGCCCGGATATTTACCGTTTAATCTTTCGATACCACCGCCAAAGCCGTACGATGGCATACCCATGCCGCCGCCGTATTCAATGTGATAGCCCCGCGGGAAATCCAGTTTTTTGTTATCGAGCCACCACGGCGAATACACGTGCATACCGCCTACGCCATCTTCGTTGTAGCGCTTACGATCCATCAGGTGCGGAATAAAAGCACTCCGGGAAGCACCGGTAGAATCGTGTAAATATTTACCAACCACGCCACTGGAATTAGCTAAACCGTTCGGGTGTGCTGCGGATTTGGAATTGAGTAAAAGCCGTGCCGATTCGCAGGCGCTGGCCGCCAGTATAATTACTTTACCGTTTACCTGGTAATCCTGCAGATCATCCCGGTCGGTATACAAAATACCCGTAGCTTTACCTGCTTTATCGGTAAGCACTTCGCGGGCCATGGCATTGGAATACAACGTTACATTACCGGTGTTACGGGCTGGTTTTACCAGGCAGGTGCCCGCCGAGAAATCGGCATGAACCGAGCAAGCCCGGCCACACTGGCCGCAAAAGAAACAAGAACCCCGCTCTTTGTTAATGGGGCGTGTGAGCATCGACTTGCGGGCTGGAATTACGGGAATGCCAATGCCGGTAGCCGCTTTTTTTATCATGAGCTCGTGCAAGCGCGGCTTCGGTGGCGGTAGAAAATAACCATCCGGATCGTTAACCAAGCCTTCGTTGGTGCCAAATACGCCTACCAGTTTATCTACCCGGTCGTAATAAGGTTTTACATCTGCGTAAGAAATCGGCCAGTCGTCGCCGAGCCCGTCTACGCTTTTGTGTTTAAAGTCGTTAGGTCCGAAACGAAGGGCTATACGACCCCAGTGGTTGGTGCGGCCACCCGTCATGCGGGCCCGGAACCAGTCGAATTCGGTGCCGTTTTTGCGGGTGTAAGGTTCACCGTCTATTTCCCAGCCCCCGTAAGCGGCGTCAAAATCGCCGAAGGCCCGGGTAGTGCCGGCGCCACGCCGTGGCGATTGGTAAGACCATTTTAACTGGGTTTGCTGCTCCGGATTGGCCGGATCGTAATCGGGACCGGCTTCGAGCAAGGCTACTTTAACGCCGGCTTCTGCTAAAACTTTGGCCGCCATACCGCCTCCTGCGCCGGAACCTACAATTACTACATCGTAAACCTCGCCCTTCTTTTTAATTTGAAATGCCATAAGTTGGTTTAATTGATTTTAGAGCTTTTAAATGGTGGATAGTTATTTTGTATCCGTGGTAAAATATTCAAGACTTTTTGAAATTATTCTTGGGATAAGCAGCAGCAGAAAATAATTCAGAATCAATCAGAATAACTATTTGTCCGCCTTATCAACCCGGATAAACCGGCAGGTGCTTCCAAAAAAGTTGTATTTCCCTCTTAATGCCTAACAGAAAAATTGCCAGTTTAAGTATACAAAATTTTTCCTGATATTTTATTCCAGGACTTGATAATTCAGTAAATACCCAAAAATGGTAATATTTATTTTGTAAAAATTATGTTTAAAGATTCCTGACCGGAATTAGCTGCAGAAAGTAACCGGAATAATTAAGGGGGTATCAGTGCCCCGGCCAGGTTTATGATGAGCCGGGGCGCTGTAAAATATAGCGCATTAAACGCCTAAGCTCCAGCCCTGGCGGTAATTACGTTTTACAAACTGGTTCACGTCATCAAAGTTGGTTACGCGCATATTCTGGTTATCCCACAACATTTTAAGGTTGCTGCCGGGGTAATCAAAGCCATTACCATTGGCCCGCGGTTTCGGTAGATCCGCACCCCGGATAGCCAGGTTAGCCATTAAAATTGCTTCGGTTAACGGACCAGCCATTTCAAACGGCGAGCTCATTTCTTTTTTACCGTAGCCGGCTATGGCGCCTTCTACCCACTGGGCATAATGGCCGTCGGCACTACCCGGTACGCGCGCGTAGGTTTGTTTTACCTGTACTTCCTGCATGCGGGTAAGGGGTAGCAGACGTGGGTTAGCGGCATACTCGCTGGCCATCATTTTGCCTTTGGTGCCAACAAATAAAATACCGCTGTTGCCATCGCCAAATAATTCATTCGGGCCTAATTCCTCGGGTCGCTCGGGCTTAATGCCGCCATCCATCCAGTGCATGGTTATGGGGCCTTTGGTTTTGCTGGTTTTCGGGAAGGTTAAAGTAGCATGGCTGGAAGGCGGCGGACTATCCTGGAAAGTTCCCCGCTTGCCCCAATCTACAAAAACACTGCCTACACTGGCCTGCACATCAGAAGCGTATTTCAGGTCGAGTATTCTAAAAGGCGCTTCCATCAGGTGGCAACCTAAATCGCCGAGGGCACCGGTGCCGTAATCCCACCAGCCCCGCCAGCTGCGCGGTACTACTTTATCTACGTATTCTTTATAAGGCGCCGTACCCAGCCATAAATCCCAGTTCAGTTCTTTCGGAACCGGTGCGGTTGTGCTGGGCCACGGCACGCCCTGGGGCCAGATGGGCCGGTTGGTCCAGAGATAAACCGATTCCACGTCGCCAATAATGCCGGCGTTAAACCACTCGTGCAGTTGCCGGACGCCATCGCCGGAAGCGCCCTGGTTACCCATTTGGGTTACTACTTTGTAGCGCTTGGCCGCTTCGGTTAACTTACGGGCTTCGTAAATATCGTGGGCCATGGGTTTTTGCACGTACACGTGTTTGCCTAATTGCATGGCGGCCATGGTTACTACCGCGTGCGTATGGTCGGGCGTAGATACGGATACGGCATCGAATTTTTTGGCCTCTTTATCAAACATCTCCCGCCAGTCTTTGTAATATTTGGCTTTGGGGAAATTTGTAACGGAAGTGGCGGCCTGGCGGTCATCTACATCGCAGAGATAAGCAATATCGGCTTTCCCGCTTTTGTAGAAAGAGTCGATATCGGAACGGCCTTTACCACCCACGCCAACCGCTGCAATTACCAACTTGTCGCTGGGGGCTAAAAAGCCTTTGCCGCCCAAAACGTGGCGGGGTACAATCATAAAGCTGGCGGCGGTTACCGCAGCGGCTTTTATAAAATCCCGGCGGGTAGGTGCCGATTTTTCCTGGTTTGTAAAGTCTTTTTCCATTTTATATCGTTATAAATTTTACCTGAATAATGGTACAAATAGGTTTGCGTAGCATACTAACCTAAATGCCGCTTAATATCTTAAATATAAGGCTTTAAATAAAAATTAAAAACCTGGTACGCATTGTACCAGGTTTTTATATTACATCCGTTAAAACTCAGGATAGCCTGGGTTCTGCGGACTCAGGTTAGGATTATTGCGGCGTTCGGGGGTAGGTAACGGGAACAGCAAATGTTTTTCCTGCAAAGGCTTATTCGAGTTCTTATTTACGTGACCAACAAAATTATCGAAGCCTTTTGTTGTTTCATTAAATACTTTCCGCAGCCGCACCATATCGAACCAGGTAATCTGCTCGTAGGCCAGTTCGTACCAGCGCTCGCGCCAAACGGCTTCCCGGAAGCTGGTCTGGTTAAAAGTGCCCATCGCGGGAGTTGCTAACTTGGCGCGGTCCCGTACTTTTTTCAGCGCATTGTAAGCCTCCATGTTAGGACCGGTAACCTCATTCTGCGCTTCCGCGTAAATCAGCAACACTTCGGCGTACCGGATAACCGGTACATTCAGGTTGTTGTTGCGGGTAGGCGTAAGGCCGGGAGCACCCGCCGAAGTTTGATTAAAGTGCTTAAAAATATAAGGAGCACCTAATTGAAATTCAGCACCTGTGCCATTGGTATAATACGTGGTATAAAAATAGCCTTCCTGGTTTTTGGCCCGTAAATCGCCGGTTTCATAAGAGTTGTAGAATGCAACCGTAGGAATGGTGCTGCCCGTGCCACCCGGACCGGAATACGTAACCGGTTTAAAGTTGGGGTACATGTTTTCCATGGGGTTACCGGCTACTAAGTTGTTGTACTGAATCATAAAAATATGCTCTAACCGGTTTTCGGTACTTTCTTTGTGTACGTCGAGGTAGGTAGGGAACAAATTAATGGTACCGGGATTGGCATTGGCGTAAGACACCACCTCAAAGGCTTTATCGGCAGCCAGTTTGTAATGCGAGGCACCTTTTTGCAGCGGAAAGCCGGCCATAGTTAAGTAAACCTTAGCCAGCATAGATTTAACAGCTGCCTGCGATGCCCGACCCGTGGCATCCATCCAGGGTAAACCGGCTGCTTCGGCTTCTTTTAAATCCTCTACAATTAAATTATAGACTTCTTCTTTTGGCGCCCGACTAGGTAGAAAATCTTCTGATTCAATGGTCTGCGGTTTAGTAATTAAAGGAACATCGCCCCATAACTGTACGGCCCGGAAATATGCCCATGCCCGCAGAAATTTGGCTTCACCCAATATTTTCTTTTTCTGGGCTTCGTCCATTGGCGTAATAGCAGGCACCCGATCCAGCAATAGGTTAGACTGGGCAATCAGCCGGTACAAGCCATTCCAGTAGTTAGCGATATGGCCGGTGTTGCCATCGTAAATTAAACCATACAAGTTGTTCAGGTCCGAGTTCTGGCCGGTTTCAGTAGTAGAGATACCGGTAGGGGCCTCCAGCATTTGCCACGTAGACGAGAATATACCGGAGCCATCATACACCAGGCGGGTATCGGCATAAACAGCGGCCAAAGCCGCTTCGGCATGGTCCGGAATGGTATAGAAGTTATCCGGCGTTAAGTTAGAAGGCGGCGCTTCATCCAGGTGATCTTTACAACCAGCACCCAGCAGCATTACGCCGCACAGAAAAACTTTTGTTAAATTTCTTAATTTATAAATCTTCATATTAAATTTCTTTTTAGATGAAAAGACTAATTACAAGCCAATCTGCAGACCCATTAAAAAGGTTCTGGGCTTAGGGTAGCCGTGCCAGTTTTGTCCTTGGGAGAACACGTTTTGGGCATCTCCATCCCGGATACCAACAGTTTCTGGGTCACCAATCAGTTCATCATCCACTAATAAAAATAAGTTCTGAGCGGAGGTATAAATCCGCAGACGGTTTAGTTTAATTCTTTCGGTTACTGCCGCTGGGAAGGTATAACCTAACATAATATTCCGGCCCCGGATAAAAGAACCATCTTTAATCCAGTGGGTATCTACGTTAGTGATATAGCCGGCTTGGGTACCACGTACTTCCGCGATCATAGTATTTTGGTTTTGTGGCGTCCAGGCATTCAGCACGGTTTTGTAGCTATTAGCCAAAGCCTGGCGGTCTTCGCTGGAGTGCAGCGTCATGTCCAGTACATCGTTGCCGTAAGAATATTGTAAGTCAACTAATAAGTCGAAATTTTTGTAGCGGAAGGTGTTGGTGAGGGCACCCCAGGCTTTCGGGCTACCATTACCAATAATACTCCGGTCGGCATCGGTAATGGCTTTGTCACCGTTTACATCCAGGTATTTAATATCGCCGGGTAATAAAGTCTGGCCCGGGCGGTAGCTGGTAAAGGCAGCTGCTTCATCTCTTTCGGCTTCGCTCCAGATTCCCAGGCGGGTAAGGCCCCAGAAAGAACCTACTGGCTCACCGATGCGGATAATATTAGTTTGGTTCGTAAAGTTAGGACCACCTACCCCAAAAATATCGGCCGGAGAAGCTAAAGTAAGCACCTTATTCCGGTTTACGGAAACGTTGAAGCCTGTACTCCAATGGAAACCACCCGACTCAATGTTAATCGTATTCAGCGATAACTCTATCCCTTTATTTTCCATTGAACCTACGTTTTTCCGGATGGTGCTGTAGCCGGTGGTACGCGGTACAGGAGCATCCAGGAGCATATCGGTGGTTTTGCGGTAATAATAATCAGCTTCCAGGCTAACGCGGTTACCAAGCAAACCTACTTCCAGACCCACATCGAACTGGGCTGTTTTTTCCCATCTTAATTCAGGGTTCGCCAAACGGGTAAGGCCAGTTCCGCCAACCCGAATATCGCCCAATACAGCGGCGTAGTTAGAGCTTAATAGCGCCAAAGAAGAGTAGGCTGGGATTTCGGAGTTACCGGTCAGACCATAGCTGCTGCGCAGTTTCAGGTTGGTCAATGTGTTGTTACCTTTCAGGAAGCTTTCTTCGGATACGCGCCAGGCCAATGCCGCAGATGGGAAGAAGGCAAACTTGTGGTTTTCACCGAAGCGCGAAGAACCATCAGCCCGGCCGGTAAAAGTAACCAGGTATTTATCCATTAATCCGTAATTAATACGGCCGAAATAAGAGTTGTAAGCTGTACGGGAAGCACCTGAACCCACTGCCGGCGAAGTACTACCTGCACCTAAGTTATTATACAGGAAATAATCGGTAGCAAAGTTGCGGACGGTAGCATCTACGTTAAAAGTATTTGTTTCCTGCCACGAAATACCTAGTAAACCAGTAAAGGAATGAATCTCATTAAAAGTTTTGTTGTAAGTCAGGTAATTTTCCAGCGACCAGAAATTTTCGCGCCGATTACGGGAGGCCGCATTACCGCGGTTACCTATATCCAGGGTACGGGTAGTGGCATCGTTGTTTTCCTGGGTAAGAATATTGGTACCCAAAACAGTACGCATCTCCAGCCCTTCGGCAAATCTAATATTAGAATATAAGCTACCAATAGCGGTTTGGGTATTCAGGATAAACTTACGACCGTACAAGCGGTGCATAGAGCTCATGGTACCTTCGGCATTTGGGTAATCGCGGTTGTTGGCGAAAGTGCCATCTGCATACCGTACCGGCAAAAACGGAAAATCTTCAACAATTTGCCGGGCTACCTGGTCGCTGATATCCACCAGGTTCTCAGTTTGATAGTTGTAGCTTAACGTACCGCCCACTTTCAGCCATTTTTTAATTTGGTCGTCGATGGTAAAGCGGCCAGAGTACCGTTTCATGTAAGAATTCACCAAATAACCTTGGTCATCGCGGTAACCCATGGATAGGGAATACTGGGTACGCTCACTACCACCGCTAAAGCCTAACTGGTGATTTTGCGATATTTTAGATTGGGTGGTTTCTTCCAGCCAATCAGTATCGTAGAGGGGATTTAGGTTGTCATCAAAAATACCCGGAAATGATTGACTATACTTTTTTCTTCTTTTTGCAGGTTCTAAGTCCGCCCATTTGCCAGCGGCCCAACCGGCCGGATCGTATTTCTCCATGTTGCGCCAGGCCAGTTCTTCTACCGCTAAATATTCCTTAGCATTAAGTACTTCCGTGCTATTTGGTCCTTTGGTAGTAGTACTAAAGTCTACGTTGTAGCTAATCTGGCCTTCGCCGGATTTACCTTTTTTAGTAGTAACCAGAATAACGCCGTTGGCGCCCCTGGCTCCGTAAATGGCTGTAGAAGAGGCATCTTTTAGTACTTCCACCGATACAATATCATTCGGGTTAATAAAATCTATGGGGTTGCTGGATTGGGCCAAATTACTCTGCGGCATCATTACCCCATCAATTACATACAAGGGATTGTTAGAAGAGTTAATAGAGCTGAAACCCCGGATACGGATGTTAGTACGGCCACCCGGACGTCCGGAGTTGGTATTTACCTGCACCCCGGGCATTTTTCCGGCCAAGGCCTGGTTCAAGGAAGGAGCCGCCCGCTCTTTTATCTGTTCTTCTTTAACCGATGCAACCGCTCCGGTTAAATCAGATTTCCGGGCGGTACCATAACCAATTACCACTACTTCTTCTAAAGCTTTGGCATCGGTTTGGAGGATTACGTTAACCGTACCGGGGCTGGAAAAGTTTTTTTCGGTGGTAGTATAACCAATAAATGAAAATACCAGGGTACCACTCGTTCCCGGCACACTTAAAGTATAGCCACCATTAACATCGGTGGTAGTACCATTATTCGTGCCTTTCAAGAGCACCGTAACGCCCGGTAAACCTTCATTGGCTGAGGAAGTAACTCTACCGGTAATTTGGTTCTGCGCATAAGCTATGCTCGATACGCATAGTATCAGAGTTAAGAGTAAGGCTTTTTTAAGATAATGAACCGGGTAAAAGGTTTTATCAATTTTACCTTTTATCTGTAAATAACTGTTCATAAATTTTTGATTTTGTTTGTGTAAAGCAGTTAGTGTTAAGTTTGCAGCCATACCATGGCTACCAACACCAGACATTCTGGAAGCTTGGGCAATAGTTTTCCCTTAATTTTTCGGAATGAAAAATTTTGCCATCAAGCCTTTGCTGAAAAAAAAAATTAGGCTGGGAAATAGCATGAGAGCCGCTATTCCGGTGGGGTAATTCTGTACGCTTGTTTCATTTACTCAGTTTTAGGTGGATTATGGTATTAATAGTTCAATGGTAATCAATCTTTTGGCAGGCAGTCAAAGACGGGGTGCTTTGGCTGCAAATTAAAGATTCAATCGGAGAAATATTTTGGCACTTTTCTGATTGAAGCAATGCACCGCTTTTTACAGCCAGTTAAATGCAATTTGTAATACGTACCTGAAATATTTTTATTTAAATTAATACGCTTTTGGTAACTGATTAGTAATGAAATGTTTATCAAAAATTCGGATGTACTTTCAACAATAATTTACAAAAGTTTAGGCCAAATTAAAATAAAAAACGCAATCAAAATTATTTTTAATTAATTTCTAACTCAAGTGAGATTTCTGTTTTTCGATTTTATATTGTGTAATCACATATATTATTTAAATATATATTGTAAAAAATTATAAATAAAGTAATGAAATAACATAAGTGTTTATACTTTTCTAATTTTCAGATTGTAGAGTCTTTTTGTATATTGCTCTATTCAGGCCTAATATATCTATCCTTTTTAATCACCACCATTCATTATGTCGGAGAACCTGTTATTGTTTTTTGGCCGTTTACACCCGCTCCTGGTGCACTTGCCCATTGGTATTTTAATGCTGGCCATTTGTCTGCATTTTCTGGCCCGTCGGCCAAAGTTTGCTTCTTTCGGTTTATTAATGCCAGTGCTTTGGTTTGCCGGGGCAGTATCGGCGGTGCTGGCCTGCGTGGCTGGTTTTTTGCTAAAACTTAGCGGTGGCTACGATCAGGGATCTGTAGATACCCACCAATATTTAGGCATCGGTCTGGCAATATCTTCGGTTTTATTAGTTGTGTTTGGAAATAAAGCAATCTTTAAAAAACTGCAAACCCCGGCCGTGCTGGTGGTAATTATTTTACTAACAGCTACCGGGCACTACGGCGGTAACTTAACCCACGGCGATGATTATTTAACCCAGCCGGTTTATGCCTTAATCGGTAAAGGTCCCGGTAAAAAAGAACGCCCACCCATTACCAATGTAAACGAAGCTTTGGTATACCAGGATTTGGTAGAGCCAGTGCTGGAGCAGAAATGCTGGCAGTGCCACAGCAGCAAAAAACAAAAAGGCGACTTACGCCTCGACACAGAAGAATATTTACTTAAAGGCGGCGAAAATGGCGAAATATTGGTGGCCGGCAATGCCGACAAAAGCGATTTATACAAACGCCTGGTTTTACCTCTGAACCACGACGACCGGATGCCGCCAAAAGGCAAACCCCAGTTAACCGAAGCCGAAGTGCAATTAATTCATTGGTGGATTACGGCCGGCAAAGGCGACTTTAAGAAAAAAGTTGCCCAGGTAGATAAAGACCAGAATATTGACGAAATTATTGCCGAAGTTAGCCAGCGAAGCGGGCAGAATACCGAAAGCACCCAGCCTTCGGAAATACCGGATGTGAAAGTTGCGCCGGCCAACCCGGAACATGTGCGGCAACTGCAAAATAAAGGCGTGGTACTCATGCCCGTAGCCAAAGACAGCCCCTTCCTGACTGCTAATCTTGTAAACGCCAAAAGCTTCTCCAATGCCGATATGCAACTGTTGGCTAACCTGCGCGAGCAGATTCTGTGGCTCGATATGTCGGGTTCTACTATTTCGGATGCCGGTTTGCAGCCTTTAGCAGGCTTTAAAAACCTCACCCGCCTGAGTTTGGATAATACAGCGGTAACCGATGCGGGCCTGAAGCACCTGGCCCCGCTGACTAATCTGCATTACTTAAACCTGTACGGTACCCAGGTTTCTGATGCGGGGCTTAAGAGTCTGACGGCTTGTAAGAGCTTGAAATCGTTGTATCTGTGGCAAACGCAGGTTACCCCGCAAGGCGTAGCAGCCCTCCAGAAAGCCCGTGGTAATGGCCTCCATGTTAATTTCCAAAGCACCACCGACACGACTGGCACGTTATGAAAGGCAAAATAAAATATTCCGGTTTACTGGTTGTGCTGCTAGCGCTTTGGAGTTGCAGCGAACCCGAACTGCCCCGGGAAGTGGAATTGGCCCTGGCAAAAGTGCCGGAACAAATAGATTATAACCGGCACGTAAAACCTATTTTATCGGATCGGTGTTTTGCCTGCCACGGACCCGATAAAAATAAAGTAGAAAACGACCTCCGGCTGGATTTACCAGCCGCCCACGAGAAAAAGGCGGAGAGCGGGCGGTTTGCCCTGGTAGGCGGGAACCTCGCGAAAAGCGAAGTTTTTCACCGTATTATCAGTACCGATCCGGAATTTATGATGCCCACGCCGGAATCGCACCTGACGTTAACCGCCGAAGAAAAAGCAATCTTAATTAAGTGGATAAAAGACGGGGCCGAATACCAGCCACACTGGTCGCTGGTGGCCCCGAAAAAGCCGGAATTGCCAAAAGTTAAAAATATTGCCTGGGTTAAAAACCCGATTGACCGGTTTGTGTTGGCGAAGCTGGAAGAGAAAGGCCTGAAGCCAAACCCGGAAGCCAGCCGCGAAACATTAATCCGCCGCCTTTCCTTCGACCTCACCGGCTTGCCACCCACCATTGCCGAAATAGATGCATTCCTGGCCGATAAATCGCCGAAGGCTTACGAAAAGGTAGTAGACCGGCTGCTGCAGTCGCCGCATTTTGGCGAACGGCTGGCGGTGGATTGGCTGGACGTGGCCCGCTACGCCGATACCCACGGCTACCAGGACGATGGCCTGCGCAACGCTTACCCCTGGCGCGACTGGGTGATAAATGCCTTCAATAAAAATCTGCCCTACGATAAATTTATTACCTGGCAACTGGCCGGCGATTTATTACCAAACCCTACCCGCGAGCAAATAATGGCTACCTGCTTTTTGCGCAACCACCCGCAAAGCCAGGAAGGCGGCATTGTAGACGAAGAGTACCGCACCGAGTACGTGGCCGACCGGGTAAACACTTTTGGCAAAACTTTCCTGGCCCTTAGTACCGAATGTGCCCGTTGCCATGACCACAAGTACGATCCCATCTCGCAGAAAAATTATTATCAACTGAGCGCTTTCTTTAATAACAACAACGAATCCGGCGAAATACCTTACACCGGCGAAGCCAGTCCTTCCCTGATATTGACCACACCCGAAGCCGAAAAAATACTGTCCTATATCCGCACCAATATTAAACCGCTGGAAGAAAAAGCACAAAATACCGGGCCTTATGAGCAAAGCTTTCGGCAGTGGTTAGCCACGGCGGCAAAAAAAACCGAAAAAACAGTAGCGGCTAAACCGGGTTTAATTGGCCATTTTACTTTCGACGAGAAAGAGCCGAAGAACGCCCTGAAAACACCTTTAACCGCGGCTTACCGGAGTGGGGAAGAAGGCAAAAGCCCGGTGGCCGTACCGGGGCAATTCGGGCAGGCCGTCCGGGTAGACGGCGACATGGGCATTGAGTTTAACGAACACCTGACATTTGACCGGCACCAGCCCTTTAGCATCAGCCTTTGGGTAAATAGTGGTAACGTAGGTGAAGAAGGGCCGCTGTTTAACCGCACCAACGGCATATTAGATAACTGGCGGGGTTACTCCTGCGACCTGAACAAAGACGGAACGCTTAGCATCCGGCTGACGCACGTTTACCCGGCCAACGGCATCGAACTGGTAACCCGCCAGAAAATTTCCCCCAAAAAATGGCGCCACCTGGCCCTAACGTATGATGGCAGCAGCAAAGCCAAAGGCATTCAGTTTTATATTGATGGCCGGAAGACGAATTTAAAAGTAATCAACGATAACCTGCAGCAAAGTATGCTTTACGCCAAAGATAAAGCTAACTGGGGGCTTCATCATTTCCGGCTGGGGCAAGGTTCCGTCAAATCAATCAATAACGTTGCTTTCGATGAATTCCAGGCGTATAACCGGCAATTATCGCCGTTGGAGGTAACGCAGTTGTCCGGGCAGCCAAATATTATTACGGATCTGTTGAAAACGCCGGTGGCTGATTTATCTAAAACGCAGCAGGAACAATTATTCCAATATTATTTACTGGCTTTCGACAAGCAATACGCGCAGGTGCAGGCGCAATTAGCAGCTCAGCGCGCGAAAGAAAACGAGCTCCTGACGAATCAGGAAGAGGTAATGGTGTATAAAGAATTACCCCAACCCCGGCCGGCTTTTATCCTCGATCGCGGCGCTTACGATGCCCCCGGAGAACGGGTAACACCCGCTACGCCCGAAAATGTATTGGCTTTAAATAAAAATATGCCGCAAAACCGCCTGGGCCTAAGCCGTTGGTTATTGAGCGAAGAGCAGCCCTTGTTTAGCCGCGTAGCTGTAAACCGGTTCTGGCAACAGTGCTTTGGGCAGGGCATTGTAAAAACGGCCGAAGACTTTGGCAACCAGGGCGACTTACCCACGCACCCCGAATTACTCGATTGGCTAGCGGTTAATTTTCGCGAAAGTGGCTGGAACGTAAAAGGCCTCCTGAAGACCATGGTGATGTCAGCTACCTACCGCCAATCTTCTGTGGCTACAGAGCAAAGCAGAACCTCAGACCCGGATAATAAATTATTCAGCCGGGCACCCTCGTACCGGCTATCAGCCGAAATGATCCGGGATAACGCCTTGGCAGCAAGTGGCTTGCTGGTGAAAAAAGTAGGTGGCAAGAGCGTGTTTCCTTACCAGCCAGCCGGCGTTTGGGAAGCCTTGGCCGTGCGCAATGCCGTAAAATACGAGCGGGGTAAAGGCGAAGATTTGTACCGCCGCAGTTTGTACACCATCTGGAAACGCAGCTCGCCGCACCCGGCCATGATTAACTTCGACGTGCCCGACCGCTACATGTGCAGCATCCGCCGGCAAAAAACCAGTACACCTTTGCAGGCCCTGGTTCTGCTGAACGATGTACAATTTGTAGAAGCCAGCCGGGTATTGGGTGAACAAATGCTAAAAACCGGCGGCAGCACCCCGGAAGCCCAAATTACCTACGCGTTCCGCGCCCTGACCAGTCGTTTTCCTCGCCCGGATGAACTGAATATCCTAAAAAATCTTTACCAGGAAGAACTACAAAGTTTTAAGCAGCATCCGGACCAGGCCGAGAAGCTTCTGCAGGAAGGGGAAACCAAAAGAGACAAAACCTTGCGGTCGGCCGAGTTGGCAACCTGTGCCGTAGTGGCCAATACCCTGATGAATTTTGATGAATTTGTGATTAAGCGATAATTAAACAGCCATGTGTTACCATCACCACCACGAAGAAGTAGCCAAACAGATGAACCGGCGCGAATTCCTGACTCGCACCAGCCTGGCTGGGGTAGGATTGGCTGCGTTATCGTCGCTGTTGCCCCAGCAATTGTTTGGGGATACCAACCCCAAACCGGTGCTGCCGCACTTTGCCCCCAAGGTTAAACGGGTAATTTATTTGTTTCAGAGCGGGGCGCCGTCGCAACTAGAGCTTTTCGATTACAAGCCCAAACTGAAGGAGCTATTCGGGCAGGAGTTGCCAGCCTCCATCCGGGGCAATCAGCGCTTAACCGGCATGACCTCGAACCAGAAATCGTTTCCGTTAGCCATGGGTAAATTTGAGTTTAAGCGGCACGGCAAAAGTGGGGCGGAGTTATCGGAATTATTGCCGCACATTGGTAAAGTGGCCGATGAACTGTGCTTTATTAAATCGATGTTTACTGAAGCCATTAACCACGACCCGGCCGTTACTTTTTTCCAGACGGGCAGCCAGCAGGCGGGCCGGCCCAGTATGGGATCCTGGTTGAGCTACGGCTTGGGCAGCGAAAACCAGAATTTGCCGGCCTTTGTGGTATTATTGTCGCGGGGCCGCGAAGGCGACCAGCCGCTTTATGCTAAATTGTGGGGCAATGGTTTTCTGCCTTCGGAACACCAGGGGGTTATTTTTAGGTCGGGCGAGAACCCGGTATTTTACCTGAACAACCCCAACGGCATAGACAAAATGAGCCGCCGCCGGGTACTTGATCACCTGGCCAAACTGCACGAAGCGCAGTACCAGCACGTGTACGACGAAGAAATAAATTCGCGGATTGCCCAGTACGAAATGGCTTACCGGATGCAATCGTCGGTGCCCGAAACGCTGGATATTAGCCGCGAACCGGATTATATTTATGATATGTACGGCGAAGATTCTAAAAAGCCCGGCACCTTTGCCGCCAACTGCCTGCTGGCCCGCCGCTTAATTGAGAAAGACGTGCGTTTTGTGCAGCTTTACCACCAGGGCTGGGACCAGCACGGCAACCTACCCAACGATATCCGGCACATGGCTAAATCGGTGGACCAACCATCGGCGGCGTTGATTAAAGATTTAAAGCAACGGGGTTTATTGGAAGATACGCTGGTAATCTGGGGCGGCGAATTTGGCCGTACCAATTATTCGCAGGGCAAACTTACGCCCGATATGTACGGCCGCGACCACCACCCGCGGTGTTTTACTATTTTCATGGCTGGCGCGGGCATCAAAAAAGGCATTACTTACGGCCAGACCGATGACTTCGGCTATAACATTGTAAAGAACCCGGTACACGTACATGATTTCCAGGCTACCATGCTGCATTTAATGGGCATCGACCACGAGCAACTAATATTTAAGCACCAGGGCCGCCGCTACCGCCTGACGGATGTAGCCGGGAAAGTAGTAAAAGGGGTTCTGGCTTAAATTGTTCTTGCATAAATATTCATTTATGACTTTAGAAAACCTTATGTAGCGGTAGAAAATTTTTGGCATCTGAAATTCAAGTCTGTCATTCAGAAGGAAACTTGTTGGCTACCTGCTAAATAGGTTCCTCCTGAATGACCGACTGGATTACTTAAACCTAGTGCTATCCGAGTACTTCTTTTTATCAGAACATTCTAAATAACTTTCATTTGGTAACCGGTTGGGTCCAGGCGGTTTCCAAATCGCCTTCCTGAAAAGGATTCTTCTGGCGTTTAGAAGAAATAACTTTTGCCCGCACGTACAGGTCTTTTGCCTGAAGTTTGTAGGTGGCTTTGGTGCCTTTTACTTCTTTTAATACCCGGCCGGCCTGGCCATTGCCAGATGCATTGGGCCCCCAGAACTGAATGGTGTAGTTGATGCCGGATTCTGGTTTTACCTGTACGGCCAGTTGGCCTTTTTTGTAGGTTACTTCTTCCAGTTCTACGCCCGTGGTGGCGTAAAAATCACCGGCTTCCATGGCTTCGATTAAGGCAGCGGGTGTAAGTTCTTTCGCCCGAACCATAATCCAGCCCCGGCCCGGATTGCTCAGCCCAACTTTTTGCTCCAGGTAATTATGCGAGTCGTCGGTGGCTAAGCCATAAAGCAGCGGTTTGCCTTGTTTCAAGTAATGGGTTAGCAGCCGGTCCCACAGTTCTTCCATGCCAATCGTTACCGAATCGCCGTAATTATGCACGTGTGGATGTCCGTTATATACCTCAAAAAAGCGTTCGCCTTTTAACTCCAGCATATCTTCTACTTTAATAGCCCAACCAAAATTAGGATGATTCAGGTGCGGGAACATGGGCTGGCCGGTACGTTGGCGCTGCTCGTAAACCTGGTTCAGGTTGTTTTGCATTACCTCCGCTACACTGTTGCCGCCCTGAGGTTTAATTAGTTCTTTCACATTTATAGCGTTCATGTGAATAGGCTTACCCTGGAAGCCGTCCGTAATTTCTTCCGCCTGAATAATCAGGAACTTGCCTTTTTCTTCAAATAAGGGCCGGTATTCGGCCAGGGTTTTCAGCTTCACACTAATTTTACCCGCCGAATCGGTTTTGTAGGTAACCCATTTTTCGCCGTATTTGGTTAAATATTCCCGGAACCGCTGCTGCCGGAACGGGTGCGTTGGAATTTGCTTCCAGAATTCGCCCTGGGCCAGAATATTATGGTCCGACAGCGCAATAAAATCATAGCCGTTGGATTTATACCAATCCATGATCATCTCCGGGAAATCATCGCCATCGCTCCAGTAAGAATGACTGTGCGTGTTGCCTTTATACCATTTGCCCTTGGCGTTCTGGGCCCAGGTTGTTGTTACCGACAGATAAAAGCATAATATTAGGAAGCAGCCTATAAGTTGTTTTCGCTTTCGCATGGTTATGATTGGATTTAGTACAGCCAAGGCAGTTGACAGGTTAATATATAAATTCGGGAGGTAATTAGTTAAACTACCTAAAGTAAATCGCCTGAAATTTTTCTGCAACAGAAGCCAGGCAGTAATTATTACGGAAGTTAATGTAAGAATTAAAGTACCTGGCTTAAGCAAGAAATATAGACATTATGGGTGAATATCTTATTTATTGGTAGATAATTAACCGCATTTAACTGTTAATTTATAAATCAATATTTTAGACAGAATATTCAGCTTGATTTGTGAATGCTACCGAAATATTCTACCTTAAAATCAGAACCTGAAATATAAAGTATTTATTCTGGTTTGATTAACCCGGCCAATATTTTCTGGTTCTCTTCGCCGCCGGTTAATTTTAAATAATGGCTATGCCTCTGAAATTTGGCCGCCATATTCAAAAATATTTATTTTAATTACTAATCTGTAAAAGCAATTGCCATGGTGTATATTTTTATCTTAGTTGCCTTCGTGGTAAAATGGTTATTCCTGGCTGATCCCACGCCCCGCTTCGAAGCCCAGATCATTGATGCGAATATTGCCATTGGCTACGGTCTGGCCCTGGAAGACGTGGACGGCGACGGTAAAAAAGATATTTTGCTGGCCGATAAAAAACAATTTGTATGGTACCGCAACGGCGACTGGAAGCGGTTTGTGATGGTAGAAAACCTCACCGAAAGTGACAATGTATGCCTGGCCGCCCGCGACCTGGATGGCGATGGTAAAGTAGAAATAGCGGTAGGCGCCCAATGGAACCCTGGTGAAACCAGCGATTTGGCTAAATCCGGTTCGGTTCATTATTTGATTCGGCCGCAGGATCCTACGCAAAAATGGGAAGCTGTAAAATTACCGCATGAGCCTACGGTGCATCGGATGCGCTGGGTAAAATCAGCCGAAGGTACTAATTACCTGGTGGTGTTACCGCTACACGGCCGGGGTAATAAGGGCGGCGAAGGAGCCGGCGTAAAAGTATTGGCCTATAAAATGCCGCAGAATCCCCGGAGTTCCTGGGCTACCGTTACCCTCGACGATGCCCTGCACCTAACGCATAACCTGGACGTGGTAGAAACCAAATCACCGCAATGCACCGACCTGTACATTGCCAGTAAAGAAGGCGTTAGATTAATTTCGAATTTTAGCGATAAGAAAACGACCGGCAAAGCGGCTATAATAAGCGGAGTAGGACAGGGTACCGGTGAGGTGCGGGTGGGCAACCTGGGCGGCAACCAAAAGTTTTTAGCTACCATTGAGCCCATGCACGGCACCACTTTGGCAGTTTCCGTGCTCGGAAAAAATACTACCCGTAAGGTACTCGACGAAAATCTGAAAGAAGGTCACGGGCTGGCCACCGCTGATTTATTAGGTTTAGGCCGCGACCAGATTGTGGCCGGCTGGCGCGTTCCCAACGCTGAAAACAAAGTAGGCATAAAACTATATGTGCCCACCGACAAAGCCGGTACCCAATGGCAAGCACACTGGATAGACGATAACGGCATGGCCACCGAAGACCTAAGAGTGCAGGATTTAAACAATGATGGTAAACCCGATATTGTAGCAGCCGGCCGGGCTACGAAGAATCTGAAAATCTACTGGAACCAATCTAAGTAGCTTCTTTTAAGATGCAAATATTCAGGTGCTTGCGAGACTAGGAACAGTGGGTAATAAAATTTGTTTGATGGTTGTATTTTCCTGAAAAATGGTTGTTTTAAATTAAGAAAATATAGTATTTTTGGAAATTGTAAAACCAACAATAAGGCAGTTACCGGTTCACTAAATATTATCCATCTATTCCACCCATGTCTACTTCTAAATTTACCGCGCGGGTATGGCTTTATCTGCTATGTCTGACCGGCGTTTCGGTGGGCTTATATTCCTGCTTAAGCTCCAAAGGTACCAGTGCCCGTGCCAAAACACCCCGTATCTTAGTGTTTTCTAAAACCGCCGGCTGGAAACACAGTTCTATTCCTAACGGCATTGCTGCCCTACAGAAGCTGGGCCATGAAAATAACATCCGGGTAGATACCACCAAAAACGCCCGTTACTTTACCCAGGACAGTCTGCAAAACTACCAGGCGGTAATATTTTTAAGTACTACCATGAACGTGCTGAATGCCCAGCAGCAGGTAGCCTTTGAGCGCTACATCCAGGCGGGTGGGGGCTTTGTAGGAATTCATGCTGCCGCCGATACCGAATACGAGTGGCCTTGGTACAACAAACTCGTAGGCGCTTATTTTGCGAGCCATCCGCATAACCAAACGGCTACCGTTAACGTGCTGGATAAAAGCCACCCGGCTACGGCCGCCTTGCCCGATAAATGGCAGCGTCTGGACGAGTGGTACAACTACAAATCCATCAACCCTAACATAAAAGTACTTGCCAACCTCGACGAAACTACTTACCAGGGCGGCATTAACGGCGAAAACCACCCCATAATCTGGTACCACGAGTACGATGGTGGCCGTTCTTTTTACACCGGTTTAGGCCACACCGAAGAAAGCTATGTCGATCCGGTTTTTCTGGGCCACCTGTTGGGCGGCCTAAAATATGCTATTGGCGATGGCAAGCCGCTGGATTACCGCAAATCTTACGCTGTGCAGGTTCCCGAAGAAAACCGGTTTGTGCGGACCACTTTGGTAAACGACCTTAACGAGCCGATGGAATTAGCCGTAGCCCCCGATGGGCGGGTATTTTACGGCGAACGGAACGGGAAATTATCGATTTATAGCCCAACTACCCGCCAAGCCAGTCTGGTGCGGCAGTTCCCCGTGGAAACGAAAGAAGGTTTAGGCTTACTGGGTTTAACCCTGGACCCAAATTTTGGGCAGAATAATTTTATTTACGTTTTCTACTCGCCGGAAAAAGAAAAATACAAGCACTACATTTCCCGGTTTGTCGTGAAAGCCGATAATACGCTGGATGTAGCTACCGAAAAAGTTCTAATTCAGATTCCGGTAGAATTGGAAGCTAGTGCCCACCACGGCGGCTCCCTGGCTTTCGATAAAGATAAAAACCTGATTATTGCCACCGGCGACAATACGGTTCCTTTCCAGTCGAACGGCCACGCGCCGATTGATGAGATTCCAGGCCGGATAATTTACGATGCCCAGCGTTCGGCGGGTAACACCAATGATTTACGCGGCAAAATATTGCGCATTCACCCGAAAACCGACGGCTCTTACACCATTCCGGCCGGTAATTTATTCCCGAAAGGCACTGCCAACACCCGTCCCGAAATTTATACCATGGGTTTGCGTAATCCGTACCGCCTGGCGGTACACCCGGTTTCTGGTGGCATTTATTGGGGTGAAATTGGTCCGGACTCTGGTAAAGACAGCGAAGTGCAGGGGCCTAAAGGTTATGATGAATTTAACCAGGCTAAAAAGCCCGGCAACTACGGCTGGCCTTATTTCATCGGGGATACTAAGCCCTATAACGATTATGACTTTGCCGCCAAAACCGCCGCTGGTCCTTTTAATGCAACTGCCCCGGTAAATAATTCTCCCAACAACACGGGTTTAAAAAACCTGCCGCCCGCGCAGAAAGCCATGATCTGGTACCCGTATGATGTTTCGCCGGAGTTTCCGGAACTGGGCAATGGTGGCCGCAGTGCAATGGCCGGTGAGTTTTTTCAGTTCAATAAAAATGCTACCTCCGCTTTCAAGTTTCCCGAATATTACGACAAAGGCTTGTTTGTTTTTGATTGGATGCGCAACTGGGTAAAAGTAATTCGCCTCGACGAAAACGAGAGCTACAAACGTACCGAAGATTTTCTGCCATTTACCGGCAACTTCAAACGTCCCATTGATTTGGCTTTCGGCCAGGATGGCGTAATGTACATGCTGGAATACGGTTCGGTGTATGGTATCGATAACGAAGATGCCCGCTTGGTAAAGTTCGAGTTTAATCCGGGTAACCGGGCACCGGTAGCCAAAGCCGCCGCTTCCGATTCAATTGGTGTTGCACCTTTTAAAGTAACTTTCTCCAGCAAAAAGACCTACGATTTCGACGAAGAAGACAAAGTAATGTATAAGTGGTTATTCGATGGCAAAACCGTTGGTTCTACCGAGGCTAACCCCGCCTTTACCTACGCAAACAATGGCATTTATCAGGCCATTTTAAAAGTAACCGACAAAACAGGTGCCGTAGGTGCCGATACCATTGAAGTAAAAGTAGGTAACTCACTGCCGCAAGTGGCCATTACTACCACGGGCAACCAAACTTTTTATTGGGATAATACCCCGCTGAAATATTCCGTTAAAATAAACGATAAGGAAGATGTAAAAATCGACCCGAAAAAAGTACAGGTATATTTTGATTATAACGAACAGCCCGCGAAAAACGAAGCTTTGGTAGGCCACCAGATTTTAAGTACGCAGGAAACAAATACTTTAGGTAAAACCCTGATTGCCGGCAGCGACTGCAAAGCCTGCCATACGCTAGATAAAGTTTCGGTGGGGCCGTCGTTTACGGCAGTGGCGCAACGGTACAAAGGCGATGGGGGTGCGGTAGATCGGTTGGCGAAGAAAATTATTCAGGGTGGCGGCGGCAACTGGGGCGAGCACGCCATGAGTGCGCATCCGCAGGTATCTAACCAGGATGCTTCCGAAATGGTAAAGTATATTTTATCGCTGGCCCAAGCCAAAAAACAACGGAATAATTTACCAACCGAAGGCACCGTGAATTTCACCCAACATGTAGGCAAGCGTCAGCGGGGCCAGTATGTGTTGCTCGCGGCGTATACCGATAAAGGTGGCAAGGCAGTAGGGCTTTTAACCAACAGCCAGGTAGTGGCATTGCGGCCGGCCCGCCTGAGTGGCTGGGAAGCTGACCGGTTGAATAATATTGATCGCTGGGGAAATAGCTTGGGCAATGCCCATAACGGTTCTTTCCTGCTGTTTAAAAACGTAGACTTAACAGGAATTAGCGGCTTAACTTACCGTTTGGGTACCACGGGCCGCGACGGACAAATTGAAGTACACCTGGGTTCGCCAAAAGGTCCGGTAATAAGCACTACCGCTTTTACGGCCGCTGCCGCTAAAGATAAACGGCTGGAGGCTACCGCCGCCCTGACGCCTACCACTGGTAAACACGATTTGTACTTTGTAATAACTAAAAAAGATGGCGCTAACGATAATTTGGTTAACGTGAATGCCATTCAGTTTAACAAATAAGCCGAAAGTTTAATGCAAATACAGAAAGCCATAATCTGCCGGGTTATGGCTTTCTTTTATTATTACCAGAACGCTTTTTTAGTGCCGTTGAATAATATAATTTTGAATAATTTATTAGTTAAAGTTTAATGCTTTGAAAAGAATAGCAGTTTTTTTAATCTTCTTACTTCTCGGTTCAGGCCAGTTGCTGCCGCTCCGGGCGCAGGAAAATAGCTTTCCGGCCACTACCATTCCCCTTACCGACCTAAGCGCTTTTAAACCCGTTACTAACAACTGGAAACTGGTAAGCGATGTTTATTTTGATGCCTTAAAAGCCGGTAAAACTAAAACTACACCGGGTACCGGCGTTTTGCTCAATACGCCCACCAAAAACGATAAAGGCCATTTGTTTACCAACCTGGAGCACGGCGATATAGAACTGGAGCTCGATTTTATGATGGCGAAAGGTTCTAACGCCGGGGTATATTTACAAGGCCGCTACGAAGTGCAAATGTTCGATTCGTGGGGCGAGCAAAACCCGAAAGTAACCGATGTAGGGGCTATTTACGAGCGCTGGGACGAGAACCGGCCCTCCGGCAAGAAAGGGTACGAAGGCCATGCCCCCGCCCAGAATGTAGGCAAAGCACCGGGTTTGTGGCAGCATTACCGCATTGTGTTTCGTGCACCCCGCTTTAATGCCCAGGGTCAAAAAACCGAAAATGCCCGATTTGTAGAAATTATACTAAATGGTGTTACCCTGCACAAAAACGTGGAAATTGGCGGCCCTACCCGGTCAAGCGCTTTTGAAGACGAGAAGCCGCTGGGTCCGCTTATGATTCAGGGCGACCACGGCGCGGTAGCCATCCGGAATATTAAATACATTAGCTATGGCACCGAAGTGGTAACCTTATCGGACCTGAAATTGCAGTCTTATGAAGGCAATATTAAAACCCTGGAAGATTTTAACAAAATTCAGCCAAAGGCCGAAATGGATGTGAATGTGCTGGCGCATTTAGCGCCCGCCAACCGCGATAAATTTGCCGGCAAAATATTGGGTACTATCAATATTCCGGTTTCCGGCGAATATCTATTTAACCTGAACCTAGCCTGGATTCCGATGGATACCAACCCAAACTATATTAACGGAGCCGGCGAATTAACCATAGGCAATAACAAAGTGTTAACGGTTACCGGCCGTACCGGCATTGCTTCGGGCCGGATTAAGCTCGAAAAAGGCACGCACCCCATAGTGCTTACTTATTTTAAAAGTTCGGCTTACTGGTACGCCCGCAGCAACGATATTACATTATCGGTAGGTGGCCCCGGGGTAGCTTACAATGCCCTGAATACGCCTTTACGCGCCGAAGAGCCGGTAAGCCCTATCCTGGTAAAAGCGCCAAACGAACCGGTTATGCTGAGAGGCTTTGTCGAGCACCAAGGCCGGAAAAGAACCCACGTGATTTCGGTAGGCGAGCCAGTTGGTACCAATTATACGGTAGACCTGCGCCGGGGCGATTTTCTGCAAATCTGGCGGGGTAATTTTATAGAAGCAACCCCGATGTGGCACGGCCGCGGTGAAACCCAATTATCGGTACCAATGGGGAGCGTTATCCAGTTTTCCGGAAAGCCATCCCTTTCTTTTTTAGCCGATGCGAATGCTGCCTGGCCCGATTCCAATGCAGCTTATACCTACCAAGGTTATGATGTTACCAAAGCCGGTCGGCCAATATTTAAATACGCTTTAGGTAACGCCACCGTACGGGAAACTTTGGAACCGGAAGATGGTGGCCGCAAATTGACGCATAGTTTTACCGTAAATCCGGGTCAGGAAAAACAGGAAATCTGGTGCCGGGTAGCTGAAGGCAGTGATATTACCAAACTGCCGAATGGCTTGTACGCCGTTAATGGTAAACAATATTACATAGAACTTCCCGGCAAAGTAAAACCAATTATTCGGAGTACTTCCCAAAACACGAAAGAAATGCTGCTGCCGGTTAAGGCAAAAGACAATACGAGCGTGGTAAAATATTCAATTGTGTGGTAAGGGTTTTAAATTTTGGATTACAATAGCATGAACATAAAAAATAAGTTTAACCATATAGCTAAGGCCTCTTTAATAGCCGCCGGACTGCTTTTCCTAAATAATGCACCGGTTTGGGCCCAGGCAAAAAAGATTACCCCGGAAACCGGCAGCAAGCAACCGGCACCCGCTCCACAAGGCTTAGCCAAAATAGAACCCGCGCCGGAAAAAGAAGACGATTTTTACAAACTAATTTCCTTACCGGTACCCGAAGATATTATCTTGGAGGTGGGCGGTATGGCTACTTTGCCCGATGGCAGCCTGGCTGTTTGTACCCGCCGGGGAGAGGTGTGGCTGGTATCGAACCCAGCCATTTCGGGTAACGCAAGACCTACCTTTAAGCGGTTTGCCTACGGTTTACACGAACCTCTGGGCCTGGCTTACAAAGACGGCGATATTTACGTAACGCAACGCAGCGAACTAACCCGTCTGCGCGATTCGGATGGCGATGGCCAAGCTGATTCGTATGATAAAATTTATTCCTGGCCGCTATCGGGTAATTACCACGAATATTCTTACGGACCTACTTTTCTGCCAAACGGCAATATGCTGGTTACGCTGAATGTGGGCTGGAGTAATAGTTTGGGGCACGGAGTAAGTTTGGTGCCCTGGCGCGGCTGGGCTTTAGAGATTACGCCAGATGGCCAGATGATACCTTTTGCTATGGGTATGCGTTCGCCGGCCGGTTATGGTTTTAACGGCGCGGGCGATTTCTTCTACACCGAAAATCAGGGCGATTGGGTTGGTTCGGGCCGCATTACACACGTAGAAAAAGGCGATTTTGTGGGTAACGCCGAAAGCCTCCGCTGGACCAGTTTACCCGGATCTCCTATAAGATTAAAGCCCGAAGGTGTACCCAACACCGGCGAACCTTTGTACGATGTAGCTAAGCGCGTACCCGAATTAAAAGCACCGGCAGTATGGCTGCCCCACGGAATTCTGGGTATTTCTACCTCCGGTTTACTCAACGACAATACCAAAGGTAAATTCGGACCTTTCCAGAACCAATTGTTTGTCGGCGACCAGGGACAGAGTAAAATAATGCGCGTAGACCTGGAAAAAGTTAAAGGCGAGTACCAGGGCGTGGTATTTCCTTTTCGCGAAGGTTTTTCATCGGGGATTCTGCGGCAGGTGTGGGGCAACGATGGCTCCATGTTTGTGGGGATGACGAGCCGGGGCTGGTCTTCTACCGGTAAAGAATTATTTAGCTTACAACGCTTGGTCTGGACCGGTAAAACGCCTTTCGAAATGAAAACCGTACGCGCTATGCCCGATGGTTTCGAAATAGAATTTACGCACCCCGTTGATAAAGCTACCGCAGCCAACCCTGCTTCTTATAAAGTTACCGGCTTTAATTATAAGTACCATGCCAACTACGGTAGCCCGGTTATCAATAATGCAGGGTGTCCTATCCGGGGCGTAGTGGTTTCGGAAGATGGCCGCAAAGTGCGCCTGGCAGTAGATGCGTTGCGCCTGGGGTATATTCATGAGATCACGGCTGAGGGTATAAAGTCTAATAATGGCAGGCCTTTGCTGCACAACGTAGGTTACTATACGCTGAACAACTTGCCAGATGGCGAAAAATTAACCCTAACAGCTTCTACGGCCGGTCACGACCATGCGGCTATGGTGGCAGCAGCCCGCAAGCCAGCACCGCAGAAAGCAGCTCCGGCAACAAACGCCAAATCTGCTGCCAGTAGCACTGCAACCCGCACCACCGCAAAACGCCTGACTTCACCCCCGGCTGCCTGGAACGGCGAAGCTGATTATACCATTAATATTGGTACTAAGCCAGGCCTCAAGTTTGAGCCGTCGCAGTTTCAGGTTAAAGCCGGCAGCAAAGTAAAAGTGGTTTTTATTAATGACGATGATATGCTGCACAACTTTGTGGTAGTAATGCCCGGAACGGCCATTCAGGTAGGGGAGCAGGCCATGAAGTTAGGCCTAGAAGGCCAGCAGAAAAATTATATTCCCAACACGGATAAGGTGCTTTACCATACTATTCTGCTGCAACCTAATACCACCGAAACTATTTACTTCACGGCTCCGGATAAGCCCGGCGAATACACTTATGTATGTACCGTTCCCGGCCATTTTTACGTGATGCAGGGCACGATGAAAGTAGTAGGTCGATAATGGTTAAGTTAAAAGAAAAATTGCTTTAAGCAATTTCTGAGTTAAATAATAAAAGGCATAACTGGTATATTAATCCGGTTTATGCCTTTTCTTTTAAATAAAGCTGCTGATAACCTCATTTTTGCTATTGTTTAAATGGGGGCATTTGTAAACAGGTGCTGCTTTTGTGATTACGATTTTAGCCGGTATAAATAATTACATTTACGCCGGCTATGGCTTTGTATTCCCAGGGTTTTACATCAGTTAAGCTGGTCAGGCGCAGGTCTATGCCGGCAACGGAACCTAAGGCATCCATTTGCTTCGCCAGTTCTATCAATTATTTATTTGCTTCAATGCCGTAGAAATAAGCCGAGCCCATCTCCATGCCGGCGTCTTTGTCTATTGATTTTAGTTCCGAATTAACTTTTACGTTTTGGGCCAAGGTATCTGCGAAAGCAGTGTTTACGCCACCCACCGATAATGCTGCGGCCAGAGAAGCACTTCTCCTAATAAAATCCCTGCGGTTTTCCTTCATTCCTACTGGATTAATTTATTCTTAATACCTGTTTTACTTTCTGATTCTTCCGGAAAAAGATAAGAGTATATTTAAATTACCTGATTTTTAGAGTAACACCAGATAATTTGATTGTGTTTCTAAGATTTCAACTTTAAAATACGAATATCTGCCATTCACCAAACGCTTTCATTTTTAGGTAATTAAACCATCATAAAAAAAATAGAGGTAGTTCTTGTTTAATTGACAAAAAGTATTCACCTTATAAGGAGTTTAATATTTAACATCCCACTTACTCTTATTTATTATTTATTAACCGGTTGGTAAATCTGTACTCAAACGTGGGATTTAACATTCCGCTTATTCTTGTTAATATCCACCAGGTTTAATTGTTTACCTCGCTTAATTATTGTTGAAATGAACTATATAAATTATTGCCTCTTATTTTTTAGTCTTTTGGGAGCGGCTTTTCAGGCGCAGGCGCAGCAGATTTCGAAAGAAGAGCTTTTGTTTATGACCCCCGACTGGAAAGGCGAACGGTTTCCGGATGGCCGGCCTAAGGTGCCGGATGCGCTGCTTAAACGCATGAAGCTGGTGACGCACGAGGAAGCCTGGGCAGTGATGAAAGGAGAGGGTTACCGCTATCAGTATGCCGAAGGCTGGCAGGTTATAAACCCCGACAGTGTGCTGGTGGGCCGGGCCTTAACAGCCACTTTTATGCCGGGCCGGCCCGATTTGCACCGGGTAACCGACGAGAAAGGCCATAAGAAAGACGGTCGCGTAAAATCTCAGAATTCCTGGCCCATCGATATGCTGGTGAAAGGCGACGTGTACGTGGTAGATCAGTTTGGCGCACACCTGGATGGGCCTACTATTGGTGATAATCTGGGTAATTCTATTTATGCTAAAACGGGCAACGGCATTGTGTACGAAGGCGCCCTCCGGGATATTGCCGGCTTAAAGGAGTTAGGCTCTTTTACTTCTTTTTATCGGAGTTATCACCCATCGCACCATAACCCGCAAGGCGATTTGAATACTACGTTGGTAGGAATAAACCGGCCGACGCGCATTGGCGGGGCAATGGTGCTGCCTGGCGACATTGTGCTGGGCCGCGACGGCGGCGTCTCTTTTATTCCCCCGTATTTGGTCGAGAAAGTAGTAAAAACCTCGGAAGTAGTAAGGCTGCGCGATATGTTCGGGCACCAGCGGTTGCGGGAACAAAAATATACCCCCGGCCAGATCGATACCCGCTGGTCCGATGAAATTGAAAAAGATTTCTCGAAATGGCTGAACGAGCACATTGATAAATTACCGGTGCCCAAAGCGCAGATTCAGGAGCTTTTAAAAACCCGAACCTGGTAATCTTTAAATATAGTACCCAACTACACTGTTTTTAATTTCCACCCAATAGTCGCTTCACTAAACTAAATTCAAACTTATGTCAGATAAATTTACTCGTCGTTCCTTCCTCTCCAAAGCTGCTTTAACCGGAGCATTAGGTGCTTCTGCTCTATCTGGCTATGGCCAGGGTTTGGTTAATGCCGTAGGAAACGCGCCCCGTTTATCGGCCCCCACCGACCTGAAAATTACCGATGTAAAATGCGGCTACTTGCAGAACCGGGGCAGTATGTTTGTGAAAATACATACCAACCAGGGCATTTGGGGTTGCGGCGAAGGGGTAGATGCTATTGCCGGAACATACCACTTAGTTAAGCGGTTTGGCGAGCGACTCCGGGGGCAAAGTCCGCTGAATGTGCACCGTTTATTCGAAGATATCCGGAAATCAGGTTTTTTTGCCGGTGCGCAATCCGGGGTATATATTGCCGTATTGTCGGCTATAGAAACCGCTTTGTGGGATTTGGCGGGCAAGGCCCTGAACATGCCAGTTTACCAGTTGCTGGGCGGAAAATTCCGTGATCGAATCCGGGTTTATTGCGATACTGCTCTTTACACGGCCCGGAACCCCAAGCCGGAAGATTATGCTAAAGCCGCCCGGGGAGCGGTTAAAATGGGGTTTAACGCCGTAAAATTTGATATTGACCAGGGCAACGACCCCAATAAATACGACACCTTTAACTGGACGGCCAACCCAGCGGAACTAAAGCGGATGTACGATTCTATTGCAGCAGTCCGGAAAGAAGTAGGGCCCAATATTGATATTTGCGTGGATATGCACGGGCGCTACGATTTACCCACCGGCCACAAAGTAGCCCAAATGATGGAGCCTTTAAATCTGATGTGGCTGGAAGAACCGGTACCAGCCGAGAATGTAGAAGCCTATAAATTAATCGCCGATTCCACTACCACGCCCATTTGTGCCGGCGAAAACCAATATTTAGCTTATGGCTTCCGGCGGATGCTGGAAATTGGGGCCGTAGATATTGTAATGCCCGATTTACAAAAGGCTGGTGGTTTAGGAGAAGGTCAGCGCATTGCCAACCTGGCCAATTTGTATTATGTTCCTTTTGCACCCCACATGGTGGCTTCTTACTTAGGCGCTATGGCCGCCTGTCACGTATGCGCCTCGGTTCCTAATTTTTTAATTCTGGAGTGGCAGATTTATTTCCATACCGACCCGATGTTTAAAGAAATTGTAACTTTTGAGGGTGAGATGGTGAAGGACGGCTTCATTCGCTTATCGGAAAAACCGGGCATCGGGGTGGAAATTAACGAAGAAGGTATGCGAAAGTATGCCGCCAAGGATATTCCTTTCTTTGTTTAAAGGTTAGCTGCTCTTTGGCGGCCAGCCGGTAATTTTATAAAGGCAGCCAGGCAAAATAGATACCCTGTGCAAGCTTCTTATTATTGTCTGGTATAAGAAAGCATATTTTGTAAATACCGCTGTAAAAATAAAAAAAATGTATTGATAATCAATCTGTTATATAGTAATAAATTATGTAAAAATTGTTGTGTAAACAATATAATATTTTATATTTGGTGAGTATTAATTTGTATAGAAACCAAGTAGTATTATAAGCGATGTTACCGGCTAACAATACTATATAAAGAGTAACTTAACCCTGAGTTGTTTTTTTGAATAAACACGACCTGTTTATTCATTTATCTTTTAATTATTGCTTCTATCTGTGGTTTCTTATTACCTGTGCAGTAAATTCTGATTACGGTCATAAGAAACAGAAATTCAATATTTAAATAAATCATGATTGTATAACTAATTAGTTATTAATTATTTACTTAAATAAAATCGCTGATTACACTTTATCCACCCAAAATTAATTCATTAAAACTTATGAGAAACCTCCGACTCATTTTCTGTTTGCTTTCCATTTGGCTAGGCTTGCTGCAAGCAATAAACGCCCAAGCACAGAATCAGATAACAGGTAAAGTAACTTCTGCTGCCGGAGAAGTGCTTCCTGGGGTAACTGTACTTTTAAAAGGCACCAGCAATGGTACCACCACCAATGCCAATGGTACTTATACCTTAAGTGTTCCGGTTACCAGCGGTACCCTGGTATTTTCGTTTATTGGGTATACCACCCTCGAAAGAAATTTTTCCCAACCCGGCACCTTGAATGTAACTTTAGCGACCGATGTTAAAGCTCTTGATGAAGTAGTTGTAACGGCACTGGGCATTAAGCGGGAAGCTAAGAAGCTGGGTTATGCCACCTCCACCGTAAGTACCGAGCAAATAACAACCACCCGTACCACCAACGTAGGCAATAGTCTGGTTGGGAAAGTAGCCGGGTTAAACGTGCAGGCGCCGCCAACCGGGGCCGGCGGTTCCTCTAAAATCCGGATTCGTGGGCAATCGTCGTTTGGCGGTAATAATTCGCCTTTAATTATTGTAAACGGTGTTCCGATAAATAACTCGGCGGGCGGTTTAGCCAACAATGCCGGAGTGGGTTTTGCTGGTGAAGCCAGAACCGATACCGGGGATGGATTACAGAGTATCAACCCTGATGATATTGAATCGATGACCGTACTGAAAGGAGCTGCGGCGGCTGCACTATATGGTTTCCGGGCAAAAGACGGAGCTATTATTATTACTACCAAATCCGGCAAAGGCCAGGTTGGTATCGGGGTTGAACTTAATTCTAATTTCCAGGCCGACGAAGCCTTAGATTATACAGATTTTCAGTATGTGTATGGCCAGGGTGAAGGAGGCAAACGCCCGGCAACCGTGAGTGACGCGCGCAGTTCCGGGGTTTTTAGTTTTGGTGAAAAGTTTGATGGACAGCCAACGATTGCCCACGACGGTGAGCTGCACCCTTACAGCCCTAATAAAAACCGGGTAAAAGATTTTTACCGGACCGGCACCACCTGGACCAATTCCGTTGCTTTATCTGGCGGCAGCGAAAAAGGAAATTTCCGGTTATCGTTTGCCAATACCGATGCTAATGGTATTATTCCCAACTCCGACTTCCATAAGAAAATATTAAACTTCGGTTTAAATTATAACCTGAGTGAAAAGTTATCGGCCCAGTTAAATGCCAATTATTCAAATGAATACAGTAAAAACCCACCCGTTGTGGTGCAGCAGGATTATAACATAAACCAGACACTTTATACCTTGGCCAACAGCATTGATGTAAAATGGCTGGAAGCGGCTTATGTTAACCCTGCTACGGGTAACGAAATAAACCCGGCCCGTTTTACCAACCGTACCAACCCCTACTGGACCATTAACAAACGCCTGGAAGAAAACCGTAGGGACCGGATTTTTGGTAATGCTTCGGTTCGGTACCAGTTTGCTCCTTGGTTATATGCCCAGGGCCGCATTGGTCAGGATTATTTTACCAATCCTTATAATGCTAACCGCCCCACCGGTACGGCCTTTTTAGGAGGGGCCACTACCGGTTTTAACGGCAATTTTTATCAGAGTGCCAGTACATTCCGGGAGCGGAACCTGGACTTCCTGGTAGGTGCCAATAAAACTTTTGGCGATTTTGGCATTGATGCCACCTTTGGCGGCAACACCATGGACCAGAAAGCAGACCGCTTAGGTACTTCGGTTACTAATTTCTATGTGCGCGATTTGTATACCATTGGTAACGGACAGATAAAGGAACCTAATTATAGTTTTTCGCATAAGCGGGTAAATTCGCTCTACGGTACCGTCGATTTCTCTTTCCGGAATTTTTTGTTTTTGAACGTAACCGGCCGCAACGATTGGTTCTCAACCCTGAACCCGGAGTCGAACAGTTATTTGTACCCTTCTGTTAGTTCCAGCTTTGTGTTCAGCCAGGCTTTCGGTACGTTGCCAGCCTGGTTAAACTATGGTAAAGTACGTGCGGCTTATGCCGAAGTGGGAGGTGATACGGATCCGTATACCAATGCCCTTTTTTATTCTTTGAATGCTAATCCGTTCGGCCCTAATAATATAGCTTTAGGTAATATTTCCGGCTCGGTTAGTCCTAATCCAAATCTGCGACCTTTAAAAGTAAAAGAGGCAGAGGCCGGTCTGGAATTAAAAACCCTGGATAACCGGATTAACCTGGACTTGGCGGTTTACCGCAAAAACACGGTAGACGAAATTCTGAACGTAGATATTTCCAATGCCTCGGGATATAGCCAAACCAAAGTAAACGTAGGTAAATTAAGAAACCAGGGGGTAGAAATGCTGTTAAGCCTGGTGCCCGTACGTACCGAAAACTTAAACTGGGAAAGTGCCTTTAACTTAACCGTTAATAAGAGCAAGGTAATACAACTGGCTAATAACCAGCAACGGTTCGATACCGGTACCGGCGAGTTTATAGGTATTGTTTCACACGAAGTAGGTCAGCCGCTGGCTTCGGTGCGCGGTTTCGATTACAAGCGCGATGAGCAGGGCCGGATTATTACCTCGGCAGGTCGTTTTTTACAAGGTGACCTGGTAACTTACGGCAGTGCCGTTCCTACCCATACCGGCGGCTGGCTTAATACGCTTACCTATAAAGGTATCCGGCTGTTTGCCCAAATCGATTTCAAAGCAGGTCATAAACTGATTTCAAACTCCAATTTTAACTGGTATCGTCACGGTCTGCACCAGGCTTCTTTAGTAGGTCGCGAAGAAGGGGTGGTAATGGATGCGGTTAATGCCAATGGGTCCCCCAATACCACGTCGGTTCCGGTTCAGGATTTTTATACCTTATACCGGGGTACCAGCGTAGCCACGCCTTTTGTGTATAATGCCAGCTTCGTAAGGTGGCGTACCGTTTCGTTAGGTTATGACTTGTCGCGGTTTGTAAATAAATCCTTTGTTAAAGGATTAAGTATGAATCTGTTTGTAAACAATGTACTGATTATCAAAAAATATGTTGACAATCTTGATCCGGAATCGCAGTATTCTGCTTCTGACGCCCTGAACGGTCTGGAATCGCATTCGCTTCCTACTACCCGCAGCTACGGATTAAATGTTAATGTTAAGTTATAATCACCTTTAAGCTAAATTTCATGAAGAAGAAATATATATATCCGGCGCTTGCTTGTTTGCTTTTAGGCGTGAGCAGCTGCGACAAGGATTTTGAGGAAATTAATACCAACCCGATTCAGGCAACGGCCCTGGATCCTATTTATTTGTTTTCAAACGCCCAGTTCGGTTCGGCCCTGCAAACCAATAATTACGAAGGCGAAATCGTGCAGCAAATAATAACCCCATTTACCGGGGTTGTAGAAGGCGGTAATCATAATGTAGTAATAGAAGCAAATGCTAATGCTACCTTTAATGCCCTGTACCAGGGGCCAATCCGGAATTTGATTGATGTTATAGCCAAAACAAAGGATAATCCGGAGCGGAGCAATCTCTACAACATGGCTCGCATCTGGAAAGCTTATGACTTTATGGTGTTGGTTGATACCTACGGCGATGTTCCCTATTTTGAAGCCGGAAAAGGTTTTCTGGAAAGCACTTATCTGCCCAAGTACGATGATCAGAAAGCGATTTACGAGGACATTCTGAAGGAATTAGAGGATGCCACCAATAAACTGGATGCCTCTAAAGATAAAGTTACCGGCGATTTATTTTATGGCGGCGATATACCTAAATGGAAAAAGCTTGGTAATTCGCTTTTATTGCGGGCTGGTATGCGCTACACCGAATTAGAGCCGGCTGCAGGTGGTAAAGCAGACCAGCTGGTTGACAAAGCCCTTGATCCGGCCCGGGGTGGCGTATTAGCTTCCAATGATGATAATGCCTTACTTCGGTTTACGGCAACCTATACCAATGCTACCTCCAACCAGTTAACTGCTACGGAGCGGCAAAACTTCTTTGTAGGCAAGCCATTCGTCGATTTTCTTAAAACTAATAATGATCCGCGTCTGCCTTATATAGCGGTCAGGTATTCTAATTCTTCCACACCCGCTGGTGGCACCATGAATGCGGATCCGGCCGCGCAGGTAGGCATGCCTTACGGGTATTCTGATGTTACGCTGGTTAATGCACCTGGTTATCCGGGCAAAGAAAACGGTACTTTTGCTTATTCCCAGTTCCGGCGGAATACAGTTCTGAAGCTCGAAGCTCCGGAGTACTTTGTTACCCATGCCCAAACCCAATTATTGCTGGCCGAAGCAGCTAAGCGCGGTTATATAGCCGGTGGTGATGCGGCGGCAGCTACCTACTACGAAAATGGCATCAGAGCGCACCTGAACCAGATGAAGGATTATGATGCTACTATTATAAATATTACTCCGGAGCAGCAGCAGGCTTACCTGCTTCAGCCCGGCGTGGCTTATAATTCCGGCACCGCATTAAAACAAATTAATGAGCAATATTGGGTAGCTTCCTTTCGGAGTTGGTCCGAAGCCTGGGCAAACTTCCGCCGCAGTGGTTATCCGCAATTAGCGCCCATTAATTATCCCGGCGAAGACCCATCGGTGAAGACCCAGAGTGCAGGTGGTTTTATCCGGCGGTTACCTTATCCGGCCCGGGAAAAGTCGGTTAATAGCGCAAATGTTGCGGAAGCCACTACCCGGATGGGCGGCGATAACCTGGGCGTACGGGTGTTCTGGGACAAACAGTAACCGGAAAACTGCCAATTCAGACCTTATCCATTTCAGGAATTAATTATTTTTATAAAATCGCCTGCTTAGCATACAAGCAGATAAGCAGGTGATTTTATAAATTAAACCGGCACCTGAATGGTTTAAAAAATTATCCACTATTATTTATTACCCAAATTTAATTTCTATGAAAAGCATTCTACAACAAATTATTGCCCAAACCAAAAAACAAGAACAAGCGGAAGCAACAGCCCGGCAACAAGAAATAAATAATCCTCATACGCAGGATAGTCGTCGTGATTTTCTGAAAAAAACGGCTTTGGGCGGTATTGCCTTGGGTGGTTTTATGTCGGCTTCCATTGAAGATACCCTTGCCCAGACTACTTCTAAAGTTAAACGGGCTTCTAACCCTTCAGCTTTAAAAATTACCGATATGCGCTATGCGCTCACCAATGTAATGGGTGGTACGGCCATTATCCGGATAGATACCAACCAGGGTATTTATGGCTTGGGTGAGGTAAGAGACGCGGCAGATGTTAGGTACGCGCTTTTTCTGAAAAGCCGCATCTTGGGCGATAACCCGTGTAACGTAGAAATGATTTTTAAAAAAATAAGGCAGTTCGGCGGGCAAAGCCGGGCCGCGGGTGGTGTGTGTGCCGTGGAAATGGCGCTCTGGGATTTATGCGGCAAAGCTTACAATGTACCGGCCTGGCAGTTACTGGGCGGCCGCTACCGCGATAAAGTACGATTGTATGCCGATACGCCCGAAGCGGGTTCGGTGGAAGAACAAACCAAGTTGATAAACTACCGGGTAAACGACCAAGGCTATACCTGGCTCAAAATGGACGTTTCAATTGGGGAACTGAAAGGCAAACCTGGTACGCTGGTAAATTCTAAATTCTGGGAAGATACCAAAGGAAACTTAGCCCAGTGGGGCGATCAGGCTAATCCCATGTCTTACGCCAACGCAGTGCATCCATTCACCCAGATTCAAATAACCGAGAAAGGATTAGAAGAACTAGCCAATATTGTGGATCACACCCGCAAACTGATTGGCTACGATATTCCGCTCTCCACCGACCACTACGGCCATTTCGACTTAAATAACGGCATCCGGTTGGGCAAAGCCCTGGACAAATACCGCCTGGCCTGGTTCGAAGATATGGTTTCGTGGGAATATACCAACCAGTGGAAAACTATAACCGATGCCTTGGAAACCCCAACTACAACCGGTGAAGATATTTATTTGCTTAAATATTTTAAACCGCTGATCGATATTCACGCCGTTGATATTATTCACCCGGATTTGGCTAGTTCGGGCGGGCTGCTGGAAACGAAGCGCATTGCTGATTACGCCGAAGAAAACGGCATTGCCATGGCCATGCACCAGGCCGGTACCCCTGTTTCTTTTATGGCTTGCGTGCATTGTGCCGCTGCTACCCAAAACTTTTTAGCGCTGGAGCACCATTCCGTGGATATACCGTGGTGGGAAAGTTTGGTGAGAACCACCGATGGCCGGCAATTAATTACCAAAGGCTACGCCAATATACCGCTTTCCGCGCCGGGTTTGGGTATTGAGTTAAACGAAGATGTGGTGCGGCAACACCTGCACCCCCGCGATAAAAGCTTTTTTGCTCCTACCAAAGAATGGGACGAAAGACGCTCTGTAGACCGTATTTTTAGTTAATAAAATTTAGGCGGTGTGCTTTTGCTTTCCGCCTTAATTTTTATCTTTTGGTGCCCTTAGCGGCAGCAAACTGGCAAGTGTCATTTATTCAGATTTTATAAGATTTAATATTTTACTTTGAAACAGTTAAGCGTTTATAAAATAGCCTTGGGATTGGCGGCCTTATGTTTCCTGGCTGCCCTCGTGTTAATTCTGATTGGGCAGATTGCCTTGGCCGGACCTTTGTTGATTATTTTCTTTATCGCGCTGGCCATTGGTTTTCGGGGCTACGATCACCTGAAAGGATATTCTTATACCACCACTATATTTGCGGCCGTTACCACCGCCTTGTATTACCCGGGGTATTTTTTAGAGGTAAATGGCTTTAAATTAACAGGGCTTATTACGCCCCTCATTCAGCTTATTATGTTTGGCATGGGAACCTCTATGAGTGTGAAAGATTTTGTAGGGGTTATAAAAATGCCAAAAGCCGTAGGTATAGGGGTGGCAAGCCAATTTATAATTATGCCGGTTCTGGGTTTTGCGTTAGCCAACCTGAGCGGCTTTCCGGCAGAAATTGCCGCCGGCATTATCCTGATTGGCTGTTCGCCCAGCGGTTTGGCTTCTAACGTCATGAACTACCTGGCTAAGGCTAATCTTGCTTTGTCTATTACTATTACCTCGGTTACTACCTTATTGGCTCCCCTGATAACGCCTTTGCTGATGAAGTTTCTGGCCGGAGCTTTTGTACAGATAGATGCAGTGGCGATGATGTGGGATATTTGTAAAATGGTAATTGTGCCCATTGGCGCCGGCCTCTTGTTTAACAAACTTTTAAGCGGTAAAGCCAAATGGCTCGACGATGCCATGCCCTTGGTTTCGATGTTTGGTATTGCCTTTATTATTACCATTATTACGGCTGCCGGTCGCGATAGCTTGCTCGATATAGGTGGGGTATTAATATTAATTGTATTGGTGCATAACTTATTCGGTTATATGCTGGGTTATTGGTCGGGGCGGTTATTCCGGATGCCCGAACGAGATTGCCGAACCATTGCCATTGAGGTAGGTATGCAGAATGGTGGCTTGGCCTCCGGCATTGCCAAAGAAATGGGTAAAATAGCTACCGTGGGTTTAGCGGCGGCCGTGTTCGGACCTTTGATGAATATAACCGGTTCTATCCTGGCGTCTTACTGGCACCGCCGGCCGCCCCAGGATAGCGGCGAGCCTATAGGTAATGAAGTTAACGAACTGGCCGTAAAGCATTAATATTTATTTTCTGCTTTTTAGAAGAAAACTGTTGCCGGCATTCTGCTAATGTCATAATAATTAAGAAGGAATTAAATATCAAAAATAAGAATGAGCAAAAGAATATTACTGATAGGTACCTTTATTTTATTTGGATTTCTGGCCCAAGCCCAGCGGGTTGGATCTTCGCCGGAGTACGTGAAAACATTAACCGCTAACTGGAAAGGAGAACGCACGCCGGATGGCCGCCCGAAAGTGCCGGATTTGGTATTGGAGAGGCTGCAACATTGTACCCTGGAGCAAATTTGGGGTTACTTGGGCAACAAAGGATACCGCAACCAGGTCGAGAAAAACTGGGTAATATTAAAACCCGGCGAAACCATGACCGGCCGGGTAGTAACGGCGCAGTTTATGCCCACTCGCCCCGACTTGGATAGCTTGGTAAGAGCCCAAGGCAAAGCCGAAGGCCGTTCCCAAAAAGGTGGTATCAATATCTGGCCCATCGATATTTTAACCAAAGGCGATGTGTATGTAGCCGATGGTTATGGGAAAATAAAAGATGGTACGCTCATCGGCTCCAGCCTGGGCAACGCTATTTATGGTAAAACCGGTAAAGGCGTAATATTTTACGGCTCGGTCCGGGATATGCAGGAACTAAAAGATACCAAAGGCTTTAACGCTTGGGTAAAAGGCCACGACCCGTCTTACATCAAAGACATGACCCCAACTTCTATTAACGCACCCATTCGTATCGGTGAGGTTACGGTATTTCCGGGCGATGTGGTATTCGCAAACGAGTACGGCGTGGTTTTTATTCCGGCCCATTTAGTTGAAGGATTGGTATCGGCTTCGGAAATGACGGCCCTGCGCGATGAGTTTGAAAGAGTACTGCTGCAACAAGGCAAATATCCATCCGGCGAAATCCACGGCGATTGGTCCGACAAAATAAAAGATGATTTCCGGAAATGGGTAGCCAAATACCCCAAGAAGTTGGCCATAACCCAAAAAGACATAGAAGCTTACTTAGCCAAAGGTCATTAAGTTAACTCCTGAAAAATCTTAGTTATATCTGTTTTATTAATGCTATCAGAAGATTAAGGGCAATTTATCAACATAAGTCAGTAACTGAGAAGGTCCCCCTTCGGAGGGGTAGGGGGAGGATTTATACTTATTAATAAATTTTGGAAGCGCTAAATACAGCTCCTCTATCACCATCTTAAACCATTTTAAATTTTATTTCTTTTAATTCAACTTTACCAAATGAAATTTAAATTCGCTTTTTTTCCCCTGCTAGTCGTCTGCCTTCTTTCCCCAAGCTTGCTATTTGCCCAAACTATTCCCAAAGACGAATTAATATTTCTAACATCGGAGTGGAAGGGCGAACGCTTTCCGGATGGGCGGCCTAAAATCCCGGATAACTTACTCGAAAGAGCCAAAAAAGTAGGAATTGCCGATGCCTGGACGGTATTAAAAAATGAAGGTTACACCAATCAGTACGAAGGCAACTGGAAAACGGTAAACGACGAGGTGCCGGTAGTGGGCCGGGCGGTTACGGCCATGTTTATGCCCAGCCGTCCCGATGTAGAAAAAAATATCAGAGAGCGGGGCACTACCAAGCAAGGCCGCAAGGGCGCTACTAACTCCTGGCCGATTGATGTTTTAACCAAAGGCGATGTGTATGTGGCCGATGGCTTCGGAAAAATTGGCGGTGGCACTTTGATGGGGGCTACTTTGGCCAATTCTATTTTTACTAAATCCGGCAACGGCGTGGTCTTTAATGCGGCCGCCCGCGATTTAGAAGAAATACAAACCATTAAAGGGTTTAACGCTTTTGTGCGCGATTGGCACCCATCGTTTTTAGAAGAAAGTGTTTTAATGGGTTTAAATACGCCTATCCGGATTGGTATGGCCATGGTATTGCCGGGCGATTTGGTAATGGCCAAACGCGAGGGCGTTCTTTTTGTTCCGGCGCATTTAGCCGACCAGGTTATCAGTACCGCCGAATTTGTGACCCGCAAAGACAAGTTTGGCTTCGAAATGGTTAGGACCGGAAAATATACCGCCGGCCAGATAGATAGCCAGTGGAACGACCAGTTAAAAAACGATTTTCTGAAATGGTTGGGCAGTCATCCCGAAATGGGAACCATGACCAAAGCAGAACTGGATAAAGTGATGAGCAAAAGAACCTGGTAAAGTATACCAACACTTTTACTATTAATTTTATAAGTAATTTAAAGAGGCAGATTTAGGTTTGCTCTTATTCTTATGGGCTTGGTTCAACCTTTATCAAACCTGAATTAAACTTTACATTTATTAACTTAATTCTCATCGGCCTAAATTTTAAGGTTGACTGCTCAATATAAATAGCAGAAAGGTTGCTAATTAGCTGGTATTTTAAATTTTGCATTCCGACCAAGGCTTATCGATAATAGACCACAACTATATTAAATAATCAAACCGGCAACTAGAAGATTTAAATATTCAAACCAAAATGCCTGCGGAACTCATTCAGCGCCCCCGTTGTATTGAGGAAATACTTTTTATTTACATCTTTACGTTTTCTCAGAGGAGCGGAAATCAACCCGGATAGCTTAATGTTTTTTACCAGAAAAGTATTTCTGATTTGTTTTAGCCTGGTATGGCTTTTTTCGTGCAGCAAGCGCAACTACAACGTAGATGCCGAAACCGCCATGGAATTGCCGGACGAAAAATCGGGATTGTTTAAAAAAAGACTGGAACCCGTAGCCCTCGCCGATACGGCTAAACCCGAACTGAACGTAGCCATTGATACCACGGCGCTGGCCAACGTTAAGCACAAAAACAAAAAGCGCAAAAAGAAGAAAAAAGAGTTTCTGGGTTACCAAGTAAAGAAAGGATTTACCAAGTCGGGTAGCGGTAAAAATGCGACCATCGAGATTTTTTATTACCTGCCCAAGTACGTGGAGCCCAGCCAATATGCCCCGGCCAAATATTATTATAATATTCGTCGCAAACGCATTTACCGGGGTACGCCGGCCAAACCAACCGAAGCCCGCATTCCGCATGGCCCTTACAAAAAGCTGGTGGGTAAGCAGGTTGTTACCGAGGGCTATTTTTATTTAGGCACCCGGCACTTGCGCTGGGAAACCTATAACCGCAATAATATTTTACTTACCAAAACGCACTACGAAAAAGGTTTTCAGCGCGATGCTATCATTAATTATTATGATGCAGCCAAAACCAAGATAAAAGAAGTGATACCTTACTCCGAAGGTAAAATCCATGGCGAGTACGTTTCGTTTCTGGAGAACGGCCTAAAAGCTTGGGAGGGACAGTACGAAAATGGCAAGAAAGTAGGTGTTTGGATAGAATTCTGGCCTTTCCGGAACCGCAAGCATTTTGAATACCAGTACCCTGAGTCGGCTGATGCGGAACAGTTTGAGCCCTATTTGCTACGGGAGTACGACCGCCACAGCACCCTCATTTACGAACACGGCAAATTAGATAAACGCCCGGCCGCCAAACAATAATTTCGTTAATTCTAATCTCACTTATTTGTAATAGATAGCTATTAATAGCTATTTAATGAAAAGCATCTTCGATGTGGTGGCAGGTGTAGGCGCCTTGATTTACCGTAATGGCCACAATATCGAACCGGATATCGTGCTGCCAGTTTATTCGGCTAATATATTCTTCGGCAGCTAACTGAAATAATTCTATTTTACGCCGGCTCACAAATTCTTCCGGATACCCGTGTTTCAGCGAGGAGCGGGTTTTTACTTCTATAAACACCAGTAAATTATCTAGCTGGGAAATTAAATCTACTTCGGCCCTTTGGTAGCGAAAATTCCTGGCCAGCACGGTATAACCTTTTGCGGTTAAATATTGTGCTGCCACTTCCTCGCCGGCTAACCCCGTTTGGTTATGTTTTGCCATAGATTTAACGTTTGTTTAGCGCCCTGCCAAACCTACCATACGGTTGAAAACCATATATTTTAACAAGAGGTAACTTTTATTTTAATATATGTTGTTAATTTTACCCGATTATTAAAATAAGCGCCATGTTACAAAATATTAATCCGGTTACGACTAACGCCTGGAAAACCCTGGAACAGCACTACGAGGTAATGAAAAGCAAGCACATGATAGATATGTTTGCTGTTGATCCGGGCCGTTTTTCTAAGTATTCGCTGCAGTTCCGGAATATGCTGGTCGATTATTCAAAGAATATTATAAACGATCAAACCCTGGAGGCGTTGCTGGCTTTGGCCGAAGAATCGCAGTTGAAAGATGCCATTGAGCAAATGTTTAACGGCGAAAAAATAAATTTGCGCGAGAACCGGGCCGTGCTGCACGTAGCCTTACGGAATTGCTCCAACGATCCGGTTTACGAAGACGGTGAAGACGTAATGCCGGCCGTGAACCAGGTGCTGGACCAGATGAAAGCTTTCTCCGATAAAATAGGAGCCGGCGAATTATTGGGGTATACGGGCAAACCCATCGAACATATTGTAAATATTGGCATCGGCGGTTCTGATTTGGGACCCTACATGGTTACTGAGGCTTTAAAACCTTATCAGCGTGAAAACCTGAAATTATATTTTGTTTCGAACGTGGACGGTACCCACATTGCCGAAACCCTGAAAAAGGTAGACCCAGAGACGACCCTTTTCATGATTGCCTCTAAAACCTTTACCACCCAGGAAACCATGACTAACGCCGAAACCGCCAAAAAGTGGTTTCTGGAACATGCTAAAAACGAAGCCGAAGTAGCGAAACATTTTGTGGCTATTTCTACGAACCTAGCGGCGGTTAAAAAGTTTGGGATTGCCGAAGAAAACATGTTTGTTTTCTGGGATTGGGTAGGCGGCCGTTATTCGCTTTGGTCCTCCATCGGGCTTTCCATTGCCTGTGCCATTGGTTTCGACCGGTACAAAGAATTACTGGAAGGTGCCCATGCCATGGATCAGCATTTCCGGATGACGCACTTTGATAAAAATATTCCAGTGCTGCTGGCTTTAATTGGTATCTGGTACGTAAATTTTTTTGGCGCGCACACCGAAGCCATTTTGCCTTACGACCAGTATATGCACCGTTTCCCGGCTTATTTCCAGCAGGGCAACATGGAAAGCAACGGTAAATATATTGATCGTGCCGGCAACCAGGTTACCTACAGTACGGGTCCGGTAATCTGGGGTGAGCCCGGTACCAACGGTCAGCACGCTTTTTACCAGCTTATCCATCAGGGTACGCAATTAATTCCCTGCGATTTTCTGGCACCCGCCATCAGCCAAAATCCTATCGGCGATCATCACGCCAAACTACTTTCTAACTTTTTCGCGCAAACAGAAGCTTTAATGAATGGCAAAACCTTGCAGGATGTAATTGCAGAGTTAAAGGACGACGGGTTAACGGATGAGGAAATTCAGGAATTAGCTCCCTTTAAAGTATTTACCGGTAACCGGCCTACCAATTCTATTCTGTTCAAAAAACTCGACCCTTTTACGCTTGGCAGCTTAATTGCCATGTACGAGCACAAAATATTTGTGCAGGGCGTTATCTGGAATATTTTCAGCTTCGACCAATGGGGCGTAGAGCTCGGCAAACAACTGGCCAAGAAAGTATTACCCGAGTTAATTAACGAAGACGAAATCCAGGCGCACGATTCTTCTACCAACGGCCTTATTAATGCGTATAAGGAGATGCGAAAATAATTTGAATTAATTAACCAGGTTAGCTGCCGTAAATTGCCCTTATTCTTTTGTTGAAGCTGCTGTAAATGCAAGCGAAACTATCCGGGATAGAGCATAATTATTATACGGCCGCCAACCTGGTACTTTTTACCGCTATCTTATTATAAGTGAATAACAGATTAAATAAAGAAATTACCTTTATCCAGTTAAACCAGGTAGATTACCAGCAAGCCTGGGATTATCAGGAAAGGTTATTTTCCGGCATTATAGATATTAAAATAGCCAACCGGAAATTACCACTCACCGAACAAAAGCTAACCCCTAATTATTTGCTATTTTGCCAGCATCCGCATGTATTTACCCTGGGTAAAAGCGGTTCGGAAGAACATTTGCTGCTTAACCCTACAGCTCTGGCGGAGAAAGAAGCTACATTCTATAAAATAAACCGCGGCGGCGATATTACTTATCACGGGCCGGGTCAGGTGGTAGGTTATCCTATTCTGGACCTCGATAACTTTTTTACCGATATTCATAAGTACTTGCGCTACCTGGAAGAAGCCGTAATTTTAACCTTAGCGGAGTACGGCATTGTTTCCGGAAGAATTGAGGGTTTAACGGGTGTTTGGCTGGATTACGAAAAACAGGAAAATCCCCGGAAAATTTGTGCCCTAGGCGTAAAGTGCAGCCGGTGGGTAACCATGCACGGCTTTGCCCTGAACGTAAACACCAATTTAGATTATTTTAATTATATCGTGCCCTGCGGTATTCCGGATAAAGCCGTTACTTCTATGGAAAAAGAACTGGGGCAGCCGGTTGCATTACCCGAAGTTGAACAAAAGCTGCTGAAACACCTGGCACAACTTTTTGAGGCAGCTATTAAGGTAGGAGCAAATGAAAAAGGATATTGATTTTGAACCCGTAGAAGGGGTATCTATTGCCATCGCCACTTCCAAAGATGAATTTGGGCAACCCATCTGGAATGTATACCTGCTAAACAACAACAACGATTATCTGGATAATGTGCTGGTAACTTCCAAAGGATACGGAACTTTCCAGGATGAGGAAATTAAAACGTCGGTGCTACGGCACATGTTTGAACAAATTGAGCCAAAAAGCTTTGTAAAAATTGAACCTATCGACCCCGGTATCTTTCATATCTATAATGAGTATTGGATTAGCTATTACATTGGCCGGAAAATTTACGACAAGAAATTTATTTTTGTGCCGGATTCCATCGTAGAAAGCAACCTGATTGATATTGGTATGCTAAATATGCGCGGTGTTTTGCACAATTAAAAGACGGTGCATTCTTATTTTGTAAATTTTAGAAGAAGTAAACATATAATAATTATTATTTTAAGATTTTGTTTTAAATTGGACTTTTAAAAGGAGGCCCCGGCTTAAGCAAAGACAAAATATTATATAACGTCAGGGTTTTAAGTTTATTTTAATTTTTTGGCATATTTTTTTCTTGACGTAAAGTATTCTTAAACCACAGTAGGTAAAATACTTTTGTAATAATATTTATGATTCAACTGGTACTTTCTTTTTGCTGGTCTTTTCTGGTGGCCTTGTTTGCGGTTCCTTCTATTATATACGTAGCTCATTTAAAAAATATTTTGGATCAGCCCAACATGCGGACCGTGCACGAGTCCTTAACACCTCGCTTAGGGGGGCTGGCGGTGTTCGCCGGGTTTATGTCGGCGCTTACTATTTTTGGTGATTTAGATAACGGCGTACAGCAGCTCTTAGCCGGCTGCATTATTTTGTTTTTTATTGGTTTAAAAGACGACTTGGTAACCATCTCGGCCTTCAAGAAATTTATTGTGCAGTTACTGGCTTCGGGCGTGGTAATGGTTATCGCGGATATCCGGATTACCAGCTTTCAGGGAATATTTGGTATAGATGAACTCCCGGTGGGTGTGAGTTATGCCTTTTCGTTTTTAGTAATTGTAGGCATTACCAATGCCATAAACTTAATAGACGGGCTCGATGGTTTGGCCGGTACCATGGTGCTGATTATTGCTTCTACGTTTGGCTGGTTCTTCTATCAATATGGCGGTCCGCTTTTCCAGAATTTTGCTTTTGTCTCGGTTTGCCTGTTGGGTGGTATTATGGGTTTTCTGCGGTATAACTTTCATAAAGCCACTATTTTTATGGGCGATACCGGTTCGCTGGTGTGCGGGTTTATTATTTCTATTCTCACCATCCAGTTTATCGAAATGCGGGCAGTACCTTCTTCGCCTTCAGTGGCTTTAGGTATTTTGTTTGTGCCCTTGTTCGATACCCTGCGCGTTTCTTTAATTCGCATCTCTAAAGGTATATCTCCTTTTTCGCCGGATAAAAATCACATTCACCACTGCATACTGGGTATGGGTTTCCGGCAAATAAGTACAGTGGTTATCCTGGCTTTAATTAATATATTTGTAATATTATTTGTAATTACTTTTGCCGACCTAGGCAATCAGTACATAATTACGGGGCTGTTGGTTTTCTCGGTTATTTTAAGCTTAATTTTAGGTGTTTACAGATTTAGAAGAACACAAAGCGTTACTTAAGATAAAACCGGCACTTGGGCTGGGTGGTTTATTTATTCTTTTAATTTTCTCCTTAAATACCTTTGGGCAGGCTAAACTACCGCCGGTTAAGTTTAGCTATACTAACCAGCTTAATTCCGACTGGCTGATTTACCAGCCCCAAACCAGTGAGTTTTCTTTATATATTCCGGAATATCACGGGCGGGTAGGGGCGCTTTACCAATGGGTAAATATCCGGCCAGATAAACCTTTTCGCATAAATTTTACCGCCAAAAAAGATTTGTGTATTTTCCTGAACAATAAACTTATCTTCTCGGCCGATTCGGCGGCTACCTACGGTTTAGATTTATCGCAGGCCGTAAAAGCTTATAAAGTAGGTAATAAGCCAACCAACCGTTACCTGCTCTGCCTTTGGCACCCCACCGAGCAGCCTAACTTAAACTCTTTCCGGAACGAAGCGGATATTAAACTGCCAACAGTAGCGGGGCAGCAAAAAAAATCCATCGTTAACAAATACCGGGGTAGCCTTAACTACAATGCCTTTATTATATTTTTATTATTAATCGGGCTGGTTTACGGTTGGCTGCGCACCACTTACACTTCCGATTTTAGAAGTTTATTTAGCTTAAGTAATTTTCTTCGCCACTCGGCACTGGAAGAAGGATTTCTAGCCAAACCCATTAGCAGTTGGTCGAGTGTAATTTTTGTGATTGCTTTTGCGCTATCATTTGCCTTGCTTATTGTGGCCATTCACACCAATATTCAGAATATTGTAATATTCAACCGGTTGTTTTCTGTGTCTGAAGCTGATATTACCTCTAAAATTCTATTTTATACCATTCTTATATTTTCATTTATCTTATTCAAATATTTATTTCTTAGTTTAATCGGCTATATTTTTGATTTAACAGCCTTGGTTTCCCTGCAATACCGCGAGTTTATTCGTACTTTGTTATTCCTGGGTATGTTCTTACCCTTAATTATGGTGCTTTATCTGGCCTTTAATACCACCATGCCCCAAACCGTTTTGTTAATTTCTACCCTGGCTGTATCGGGTATTCTGATTATAACCGTTTTAAGAATATTCTATACTTTAAATAAAAAAGTCTCTCTAAAAAATCTCCATTTATTTTCGTACATTTGCGCCACGGAAATAATACCTTTAATCATTTTACTAAAACTTATAGTATTTAATTACTAAAACGATAGCTTAATAAAAGTTAAGTGCGGTTTTAGTTTGATACCCAAGTAGAATATGGCTGCGAATCCAGATCGGCATAACAGAAAAATAACCAGTATCCTGGTTACTCAACCTAAACCAACCAACGATAATTCTCCTTATTTAGCCATTGCCGAGAAGTATGGTATTAAGGTTGATTTCCGGGAGTTTATTCAGGTTGATCCAGTGCCTTATAAAGAATTCCGGAAAGATAAAATAAATATTCTCGATCATACCGCCATTATCTTTACCAGCCGGAATGCTGTAGATCATTTTTTCCGTATTTGCCAGGAAAGTAAGATCGAAATGCCGGCCGAGATGAAGTATTTCTGTATCTCGGAACAAACTGCCCATTATCTGCAAAAATACATTGTGCTACGCAAGCGCAAGCTATTTACCGGCGAAAGAACAGCTACCGATCTATTTGATGTAATTAAAAAACACAAAAACGAGAAATTCCTTTTTCCGTGCTCTAATATCCGTAAAAACGATATTCCGGATTTTATGCGGAGCAATAACCTGCATTTTACCGAAGCCGTTATTTATAAAACTGTAGCAGCCGATTTGTCAGATTTGGCTGAAGTAAAATACGACTGCCTGGCCTTTTTCAGCCCATCTGGTATTCATTCCTTGTTTATGAACTTCCCGGACTTTGTGCAGGAAAATACCCGTATTGCGGCATTTGGTCCCACTACTGCGCAGGCGGTAATAGATGCCGGATTAGAACTGGATATTGTTGCCCCCATGCCCAACGCCCCTTCTATGACTGGTGCTATAGAGATGTACATTAAAAAACATTTCCCGAATAAATAGTATCATACTTAGTTTTTTTTCGTACCGTTGCTAAGTAAAGGATATTACGCTGGTGTGTGTAGATAAGAGAATCCGGTTACCTTTCTAATATAATTATTAGAAAGGTATACCAATGGAAGCGTTTGTATCGTTACCCAAAAGAATCTTATTTATATACATTTAGGTAGTAAATGAAGAAAACTTTTTACGCACTTTTTTTTATTTTATTATTTACGGGCACCGCCTCGCTGGCGCAGCAGTTACCACAATTTAGCCATTATGGCTTTAACGGTATGTATCTGAGCCCTGGTTATGCCGGTATAACCGGCCAAACAGAATTAAACGGGTTGTTTCGGTACCAATGGGCTGGCTACCAGGGTAGTTTTGATGCTGGCGGTGCACCCCGGACCGGGTTGTTTAGTATTTCGATGCCGGTATATGCCCTAAGAGGTGGCGTTGGTGCGTATGTGGTGCAAGATCAATTGGGCGCTACCAAAATAACAAATGCGGCCTTGTCTTATTCGCAGCACATTAAAATTGGGGCGGGTAAATTGGGTATTGGGGTGCAAGGAATTATGATGCGGATACGCAAAGGCGAATACCGGGCAAATGACCCCGGAGACCCCAGTGTACCCGAAAATAGTGCAGACCGGAAATTTGATGCCGGCGCCGGGATTTGGTATCATTCAGAAAAATTTTATTTTGGCGCCGGAATAAACAATCTTTTGCGGTCGAAATACGTTTTTGAAGATAGTTTAGGAGTAGAAACGCCTGATGCAGGCAATATTACAGCGGAAAACCATTTGCATGTTACCGGCGGATACAATTACGAAGTAAATCCGGGGTTGATTCTGACACCAACAGCAATAGTAAAGTATGATTTTAATAAAGTGTCGTTTGAAGGAGGAATAAGAGGAACCTTAAACCAGAAATTTTGGTTAGGCGTAGGCTATCGGTATCAGGAGGCAATAACAGGTATGGGAGGCGCTTATTTGTTAAAAGATAATACCCTGCGATTGGGATATGCACTAGATTTAACTAATTTTGGAGTGGAAGCGAAAGCACGTACGTCCCACGAAATTATGCTATCTTATATATTCCCCAAACCCGCTAATATTGTAAAACCCCCGGTAAAAACACCACGTTATAGCTTTTAATAAATAGGGTAAATACTTGTTTTATGGTATTTTATTTTAGTAAAAAACTGTAAAATGTTAAATATCATGGGTGTTTCTCTATAGAAGTTAAATTATTCGGAGATTTGTAGTATTGTTTTTAAAATCTAATTGGTATATATTTGCTTGTCTTTAAAAAGTAATAAATCTTTAAAAAAAATATCTTGTAATAGATCATGAATAAGTTTATCAAATTGTTCTCTTTGGCTCTTGCTGCGGGTTATTTAAGCAGTTGCGGATTGCTGGGAAGGGGTAATGAAGACACCGGCGATTTGTATGGTACGCTGGACCGTCCGGAGTTTAATCCGCAGGAAGTACCCTTTGGAATGGTGCCATGCCCGGGAGGTACATTTCATATGGGCCAGACGGACGAAGACGTGGCAGCCTCCATGTCTAACCTGAACAAGCAGGTTACTATTCGTGGTTTTTACATGGATGAGACCGAAATTACCAACAACGAGTACCGGCAGTTTATGGATGCTATTAAACAAGACTCCATGGATGTGCTGACGCCGGAATATGTAATGACGGAACTCTATCCGGATACAACTGTCTGGATGCGGGACTTTACTTATTCGATGGGTGACCCGATGATGCAGTATTATTATTCTCACCCGGCTTTCGACGAGTATCCGGTAGTAGGAGTTGACTGGTTTGCAGCCAAATATTTCTGTGACTGGCGGACTAAATTGAAAACTGCCAGAAACATCGAAAACGAACTGGCTGCCAGCGTAAACTTCCGGTTGCCTTCCGAAGCCGAATGGGAGTATGCCGCGCGGGGTGGCCGCGACTTAGCTACTTATCCGTGGGGCGGACCATATATGCGCAATGCCAAAGGTTGTATGTTAGCTAACTTTAAACCTGGTCGCGGCGATTATTACAGCGATGGCTACAGTTACACCGCACCAGTAGGAAAATATTTGCCAAACGATTTTGGTTTATATGATATGGCCGGTAACGTATCGGAGTGGTGCGAAGATGCTTACAACGAAGCTGCCATGCCCGTGGTGTGGGATTTGAACCCTACCTATTATAATGACGAAGAACCGCGTAAAGTAGTGCGTGGTGGCTCCTGGAAAGATATTGCATATTACCTGGAAACAGGTACCCGTAACTTTGAATATCAGGACTCTGCCCGTTCTTATATTGGATTCCGCTGCGCCATGATTATGTTGGGTGATACTGAAAGCGGTCGCAGATAAAAAAAAAGTAATTTGTATTTTTTTTATAAATATAAATTTTCTTATTTTTACAGCACTAATAAAAAAACAAAAACCAAAAAACAGTAAAAAACAATGAGTACAGCAAAAGGTGGCAACTTCTTTTTTGATAAAGTAATGCCAAAAGTTTATGGTATCGGAGCCGCAGTGGTAATTATCGGTGCCCTTTTTAAAATTCTGCACTGGAAAGGTGCAAACGAAATGTTAATGGTTGGTCTGGGAACAGAGGCATTAATATTTTTCCTGAGTGCTTTCCAACCAACCGGCCACGATGTAGACTGGACCCGGGTTTATCCGGAATTGGCCGATGATTATGATGGCCCGAAAAGAAAAGTGCCGCAAATTGCCGCTTCCGGCCCATCGCTTACTGATGATTTAGACAAAATGCTGCGCGATGCTAATGTAACGCCCGCTACCATCAACTCATTAGGCCAAGGCCTGAACCGTTTAAGTGAAACTACTGCGCAAATGGCCGATTTAAGCAATGCAACTGTGGCCACCCAGGAGTATACTACAAAAGTTAAAACAGCCGCCAACTCCTTAGAAAAAATCAACCAGGCTTATTCAACTACGGTAGAAGCGATTTCGGCTATGGCCGGTGCAACCGCCGATGCCCGCCAGTACCATGAGCAGGTGCAGAATGTAACCAAGAATTTAGGCGCATTAAATGCCGTTTACGAAATGGAATTGCAGGATGCTAATAACCACCTGAAATCTATGAACAGATTCTATGGCAGCTTAGCTTTGGCAATGGATAATTTAACCGATGCTACCAAAGATACCGAACAGTTTAAAAATGAAGTTGGTCGCTTAACGCAGAACTTACATTCTTTAAATACTGTTTACGGTAATATGCTAAACGCCATGCGGGCACCTTCTGCCTAATTTGCATAGCCTAATATAAAACATCAAAAACATAATTTATTAATTAGTATATGGCTGGACTAAAAGAGACCCCGAGGCAGAAGATGATCGGTATGATGTACCTGGTACTGACCGCACTTCTCGCCCTTCAGGTAAGCTCAGCAATCATTTTGAAATTTAAATACCTGGATGACAGTTTAATGACTGTTAACAACAAAACCGTAGGAGATAATACGGGCTTGGTAAAAGGTATTGCCAAAGCAGTTGCCGAAGGTGGTAACCGGGCGAACGACCAAAAAGTAGTGGCGCAGGCGAATGAGGTGCGCACCAAAACGGCCGAAATGGTATCGTACATTCACGAGCTACGCGAAACGATAATTACAAAATCGGGTGGCCGCGAAGGTGAAGGTTATAAAAATGCCGGCGAAGAAGAAGCAATTGCGGTGACTATGATTGGTGGTAAACGCAATGGCAAAGCTTACGAACTGGAGAAAAAGCTGAACGAGTATGCGGCTTTTATGCGGCAACACAATGCCAACGTACCGGCTAAATTAGCTTTAGGTGGTTCAGAAGACCCAACTGCCCGGAAAGACCCGGATCAGCGTAAGAAGGATTTTGCCCATTTAAACTTTGAGGCTACCCCATTGGTAGCAGCTTTAGCTGTAATGGCGCAAAAAGAAACCGAAATTCTGAAGTACGAAGCAGATGCGTTAGCATCATTAGCTAGCAAAGTTGGTGCTGATATTATCAAGTTTGATAAAATATTAGCAACAGCCAGTGCTGAGTCGAAGACTGTTGCTGCTGGTACCAAGTACCGCGCCGAAATGTTCTTAACTGCTTTCTCTGATGCGATTTCGCCTAAAATGTCTTCCAGTGCCGGACCGGTAAAAGTAGTAAACGGCCGTGGCCAGATAGAATTTACCGCTGCTGCCGGTGGTGCTAAAAACAAAGACGGCTTAATTGAAAAACAGTGGACTGGTAAAATTACTTTAAACAATAATGGCCGCGATACTACGTTTAATGTATCACAGAAGTATTTTGTAGTAGAACCGGAATTGCAAATACAATCGGCTTCGGTAAATGCGCTGTATTTTAAGTGTGGTAATCGTTTAAATGCCCAGGTACCTGCTTTAGGCGCTTTATACGACCCGGTATTCTCCGGTTCTGGTGCAAGCTTTACCAAAGGCAGCAAAAAAGGTGAAGTGTTAATTAACCCAACTGCCAAGCAGGTAACCATGAATGTTAGCAGCGGCGGCGTTAAGATAGGTTCACAAACCTTTGATGTCCGGAAAACGCCAAAGCCCGATGTAGTAGTATTGGTAAACGGTCGTCCGGTAGATCCAATGAGAGGTTTACCTGCCAGTTCACCGCGTCAGGTTTCTGTTAGAGTAGAACCGGATGAAGATTTTGCCCGTTCTTTTAGAGAAGATGCCCGCTACCAGGCTACGCAAGTAAAAGTAACTTTGGGTAGAGGTACCGATAAAATTGGGGAGCAAGTATTCCCGACCGGTATGGCCAATATCTCTGGTTTAATGGCAAAAGCAAGACCCGGCGATAAATTGGTAATTCAGGTTGGAGAAGTGGTTCGTTTAAACTATAAAAACGATATCGAAGAAATTCCGAACGCTTCCAAGCCAACTATCGTAACATTGAATTAATATTTTAGAATGTCATGAACAGAGTTTATTTAATAGTTTTGTTTATTGCGGGTATGTCTGTTCAGGCAATTAGCCAGACCAGAACCCCGGCTGCAGGTGGTACCCAGCCCAGACAAGCAGCGCCTACGCAGACAAGACAAGCAACGGCTACCCAAACCACTACTCCCGCGCCAGCGGCTCCGGCCAATACTGCTTATAGCGGTACGCCATCCGTCCGGCCAATTCCAGAGAGTGATATGATGTATCGTCGTACTGTTTGGCGGGTGATAGATTTACGCGAAAAGCAAAACCGGCCGCTTTACTCTGTTAACCATGAGATTACTAAGATAATAATGGATGCGGTAAAACGGGGCGAGCTAACGGTTTATAAAGACGACTCTTTGAACAAATCTATGACGCCCGAGGAGTACCGTAAGGTTCTGGTAAAGCCTGGCGAAGAGATAGAAGAGACTGAAGAGGATAAACAAGCCAGACTCGAAGCCGAAAAGCAACTGGCACAAATTAATGCCGCCAGAAGACGCCAAGGTGGTGCTGTTGAGGCAGCGCCGGTGGAAGCAGCGCCCATGGGCCCGATTGAGTATAATCCACGGGATATTAAGAAGCTGGAGTTGAAGGAGGACGTAATATTTGATAAAAAACGTTCCCGGATGTATTACGATATTCATGCCATCACACTGAAAGTACCGAATGCGGTAACCGGCTTTGATGATGTTATTGGGGCATTTGCTTACAAAGATTTAGTGAAAGTTTTCCGGAACCATCCAAAAGATGCAATCTGGTATAACATGCAAAACAATGCTACTCACCTGAATCTGGCCGATGCTTTTGACTTAAGAATGTTTGGTTCTTATATCAAGAAGGTATCTAATCCGAATGACGACGATTTGAAAACTATTCATGGTGGTTCGGAACAAGCCATTCTGGCGGCACAACGAGCACTGGAAGAAATGATAGAGTTTGAATACAGTCTATGGAGTTATTAAGCACTTAAGAATTAAAATAAAAAAGGAGCCTTTTGGCTCCTTTTTTATTTTAACGATTAGTAGAAACGCCCATTCAAATAATAATTATAAGAAAATCAGGACGAATTTGAACTAACTGAAAGCTGGAACAAAATTTTGCCAATAACACCCGCTTTTGCTATTCCTTTGCAGGGGTATTTTGCGCTACCAAATACCAAATAGTTTAAACTATATTCCATAGGAAAATACCGGAAAGATGCCTTTGTGAGCTTTTAAAATATTTGTTAGTTAGCTAGAGGAGGTGTAATTGCGATTTGGTATGAGTCCCTTAGATCAACATCAGGAGGATAAAACTCATTTAAGCACAGTATTTATTTTATAGATTACTTCGTGAGAATTTTAGTGGCTGCTTAAATAGTTACTGCTTGGAGTTTAGGAATGCCTGCAAAAAGAAGAGCCTTAATTTTTACAGTTGATTCAGATTATAAGCCAGCCGGTGTAAATGCAGAATAGCGTCAGCTATTTTATTTAGCTGCTCGTGCACAATTTCGGTTTGAAGAATAGCGGTATCGAGATGGAGATCGGTACTATTGGCTTGAGAAACCGCCGCTGTTTTAAATTCCAGGTTTAAAGTATAAGCCGGAAAAGGCTGCCCTGGTAGATTGGTGTTTGCCGAATTCTTTTCGGTAATTAGTGCCGTAATAATGTCTTCCAGTTGTTCGGCTGCCTGGCGCAAATAAGTTTCGGCTTCCGTGTAAGTAGGATTATCGGTTTTTATTTGGGGCAGCAAAGCAGCTAAAGAAAGCAGCTCCCGCGATAGACGAACGTTGTAAAAGGCCAAGTTTTGGGCTATTTTCTGTTTTTGCTTCTTAGTGCCGGGTTCTAGCTGTAATCTTTTCACAGATTCGGCAATATCAATATTGGCGCTCTCAGCTTTCCGGCGGTCGGCTATAATGCGGGCATGAAATCCGGTTTGAGCCACTAATTCGTGGTGGAGCTGATGTAATAAATTTAAGTTAGCCCGCAACCCACGCGCCATTACAAAACGGACTTTGGTCCTTTCCCAATCCGGCCATAATACAAATGCGGCTGTTACCGACAGAATTACGCCTAAAACCGTAGCAAATAGCCGGTATGCCGCCAAATGCCAATCTATCGGCCCTGTAACTTCAAACATAGCCACCAGCAACATGGTTAAAAACGTTACCGAAATGGTATAGTTGCGTTCTTGGAAGTAAATGAATAAAAACGAAAAAGTAGCAATAGCCAGAATAATGATAACGGGCGAAAAAGGATGAATAAGTAACAACGTGCCCAATATTCCGCCCAGAAAGGTACCCAGTACCCGTTGCATAGATTTCTGTTGTGTTGTGCCAAAATCGGGCTGCAGTACCACCATAACGGTTAACGGAATCCAGTAGCCCCGTGGGATCTGGAAGCCCAGGTAAAGCGCCACCCCCACGGAGGTAACCAGCATGAGCCGAAAGGTATGCTTCAGGGGAACGTTTTTAAACCGAAAGAGCGCCCGGAGCGGTGGTAATAACCTGGTCTGGTTCTGAGATGCTACATTGGTAGTCGGCAGCTTTTTATTCTGGTGGATGCGGCTTAACAGAAAATGGGCATCTTCGAGATAATGAATGGCTGAATCCAGCAAAGTAATAAACCGGTGTAAATCTAGCTGAACGTTAAAATCTTTTTGATGGCTACTATCTAATTGTTGTAGTTCTCCGGAGGACGCTTTTAGCTGGTTTATCTTTATTTTTAGATTATCCAGTTCCTGTGGACGTGCCAACACCAAGGCGTTTACAATAATTTTAGCGGCTGCGGCTGCCAGAAACAATCGTTCCTGAATGGCCGGCATAAACAAATGCTTTTTCGGATGCTCCCGTAAATGTTCCAGGGCATGGTTCATGGCCATAATGGTTGCGCCAAACCGGGAGGAAGCCCGGACTAGTTTGAGCAAATCGCGGCGGACAAAAAAGTAACGGACATGGTGAAGACGTAAGTAGGGCAATACTTGGTTAATGGCCTGCCGCAGCGATATTTCTTTTTCCTGTACCCGTTCAGCATAATCTTTTTGGGTGTTGGTAGAAGCTAAAAAGATGGCCAGATTACTACTCAGTTCCCAAGGCCGCGCAAGGTTGGTATAATAAGGCAGATCCGGCAAGAAAAACCAGAAAAATAAAGATATAAAGGCTGCCCACAAGCCGCCCAGCCAAATAGCTAGATAACGATCCAGGCCGACCTCTAAGGAGTGCGGCGGCGGTAAGGCTAATAAGAATATGATAACCGCACAAAAGCCAATAACCTGCCCAAAAGAACCAAACTCTTTCAGCAAGGAAGAAATGCTAGCCAGCAGGGCCATAATAAAGATGGCCAGCCAGAAATAAGTACCCAACATGGTGCCAACCAATACGGCAGCCGAAATGAATAGCAAACCAAACAATAATATGAGGGCCCGCTGCGGATAGGTATGCTGATACTTAATTACCAGGAGGGTCTGGCCGGTAATTGCAGCAAAACTGCCTATTAATGGCTTATTGAGGTAATAACCAACTGCCAGCGGTACAACCAAACCTAAAGTAACAATAAAGGCGTACAGTAAATCCGGGTTAAAATATTCCTGACGGGCAAACGCTTTTAGGCTATTTATTAAACCGGGACTAAACATAGGCGCTGAATTTGACCCAAGCTACGAAAGATTTATTATAAAGATTAAAGCCAATATTTTAGACGCATAATTGGCGCAAAGCTGATAAAATAATTAAGCAAAATGTAGCAAAATAATTCAAGCAGTTTGTAAACGGCTAGGCCGGAAAATTAAATGGCGGCAGGAGCCGAGCGATTGGTTTGGTTGCCGAAATATTCGAGCAGGATACGGGCTTTGCTTTTGCCTATTTCGGCGGTTAGTTCACCTTCGCTTAGTTCTCTTATTTTCTTCACCGATTTAAACTTGGCCAGTAATTTATCGGCGGTGGCTTTGCCCAAACCTTTTACTTCGGTTATTTCGGTTTTAAGGGTGCCGGCATCGCGCTTGCTGCGGTGGAAAGTAATGGCAAACCGGTGGGCTTCGTTCCGGATGCGCTGAATTAGTCGTAACGACTCAGATTTTTTATCAATATACAAAGGCAGGGTATCGCCGGGGTAAAATATTTCTTCCAGGCGTTTGGCTATGCCTACTACCGCCATGCGGCCATAAATACCTAAATCTTTTAGGGCCTTCACCGCCATTCCCAACTGACCTTTGCCACCATCAATAATAATTAACTGGGGCAGGGGTGTGCCTTCATCTAATAACCGGCGGTAGCGGCGGGTAACAATTTCGTACATCGAGGCAAAATCGTCAGGGCCAACAACGGTTTTAATATTAAAGTGGCGGTAATCTTTTTTAGAGGCCTTGGCATTCCGGAAACAAACCATCGAGGCCACCGGATTATCGCCCTGAAAGTTGGAGTTATCGAAACACTCAATGTGCTTGGGTAACTCGGCTAACTTTAAATCTTTTTTCATGGTTTCCATTATACGCACCTCGTTGGTATCCTTGGCTTTTTCGTTCATGCTTTCTTTCTCTTTACGCAGGTACATGGCATTTTTCAAAGAAAGGTTCAGCAGTTTACGTTTGTCACCAATCTGAGGTACGGTTATAGTTAGTCCATCCAGGGGCAAAGTCAGCTCAATATTTACTAATATTTCTTTGGAGTCGCTTTCGAATTCATGGCGAAGCTGGACAACCATAGAAGCCAATATTTCCTCGTCGGTTTCGTCCAGCTTTTTCTGAATTTCCAAGGATTGCGTCTGAATAATAGAGCCATTTACTACTTTCAGGTAGTTTACAAAGGCACACTTCTCGTTCGAGGTAATTGAAAAGACATCAATATTGGTGAGCGTATTGCTTACCACAGTAGATTTGGCCTGGAAGTCTTCGAGTATATCCAACTTCTGCTTAAAGCTATGCGCCAGTTCGTACTGCATTTCCTGGGCGGCTTCCATCATCTTATCTTTAAAATAGTTTTTGGCAGTGCCTAAATTACCCGATAAGATGCTGCGGATTTGCTGGATGTGCAGGTTGTAAGATTCTTCGTCGATCAGGTCTTCGCAGGGGCCTTTGCAGTTGCCAATGTGGTATTCCAGGCATACTTTAAATTTACCTTTGGCGATATTTTCGGGCGATAAATTATACGTGCAGGTGCGCAGCGGATACAAGCTCCGGACCATTTCGAGTAGCACATTCATGGCAGTAATACTGGCGTATGGGCCGAAATATTTAGAGCCGTCGGCAATTTTATTGCGCGTACTGATTACCCGCGGAAAACGCTCGTTGGTAATACAGATATAGGGGTAAGTTTTGCCGTCTTTTAAAAGAATATTGTACTTGGGCTGGTGCTGCTTAATCAGGCTGTTTTCCAGCAAAAAAGCATCCGACTCGGTATCGACAATGGTAAACTCAATATTCCGGATGTTGGAAATGAGCTTCAGCGTTTTTTTGTTGTGCTGATTAGATTTATTAAAATAGCTGCTTACCCGTTTCCGAATGTCAACGGCTTTACCCACATAAATAATTTGGTGATCGTCGAAGAATTTATAAATGCCGGGTTTATGCGGCAAATGGCTTATAATATCTTTTAAACGGTCATTGGCAGGCATAGCTGGCTCCTCTTCTCCGGCAAAGGTTGGCATTGGTACTTAAGCAGGTAAAAAGAGGCCGAATGAAGTACCATTACTAACTAAAATATTTACCGGTTTTAGCTTATTTTATATCTCCTCTTCAATATCGGGCTTAGCCGGCATTATCAATATCTGGTCCTGGCTAATCGTATCGCTGATTACACTGTTGTTGTATTTACTGCAATCTATCTCAACGGTTAAAGGCTGTTCTGGTTTAGGAAAAGGTGCTTTAGATACACTCAGATTTTTATCGGCGTAAACTTTTTGCATAAATAAGCCATATATGGGCATGGCCAGTTTATTTCCCTGCCCTAAATTGGCGCTCCGGAAGTGAATACTCCGGTCTTCGCCGCCAACCCACATACCGCATACCAAGTCGGGCGTAACGCCCATAAACCAAGCATCAGAAAAGTTCTGTGTTGTACCGGTTTTTGCGCCAATTTCGTTCTTCAGTTTATACCGGTTGCGCAAGCCGTGCCAGGCAGAAGCCAGCCGGATATCGGCAGCCCCTTTCAGCATGTGAATCATCAGGTAAGCCGTTTGTTCGCTTAGCACTTCGCGGGACCGCGGTACGTTCGTAAACAACGTATTTCCATTCTTGTCTTCGATGCGGGTAATATAAATCGGTTCGGTCCAGACACCATGGTTCACGAAAGTGCCGTAAGCGCCGGCCATTTCGTACACCGATACATCACTGGAACCAAAGCCAATAGATGGCACCGGTTCAATATCAGATACCAACCCCAAATTTTTGGCGTAGGTTACAATTGTTTCAGGCGTTAACTGCTTAACCAGGAAAGCCGTAACTGTGTTTATCGAATGCGCCAAAGCTTCGCGTAGAGTATAATTACGGCCTGAATATTTACCGTCGGAGTTTTGAGGCGTATAAGCCGCTCTGCCTTTTTCGGCAGGAAAAGTTACCGGAATATCGGGTACCTGGTAACAAGGCGAAAAGCCCCGGTCGATGGCAGCCGTATAAACCACGGGCTTAAACGTAGAACCGGGTTGCCGGCGTCCTTGTTTTACGTGGTCGTATTTAAAGTATTTGAAATCAGTACCGCCCACCCAGGCTTTAATGTTGCCGTCTAAGGGGTTAACCGCTATAAAGCCGGTATGTAAGAAATGTTTGTAATAGGCCAGTGAATCCATCGGGCTCATCACTACTTCTTTTTCGCCGGGGGCTTCCCAGGTAAATACCGTCATCGGTATTTTTTTATTCAGGTAATAATTAATAGAATCTTTATTGCCTTCAAAGCGGCTATTCAGGCTAATGTAGCGTTCTGTTCGCTTAATAGCCGATTCCAGAAAACCTTTGATGGTCTTTCCGTTTTCATCTACCCAGGGTTTACGTCCTTTCCAGTGATCATAAAACAGCTTCTGCATGGTTTTCATGTGTTCCCGTACGGCCGCTTCGGCATGTTGCTGCATTCGGGAGTCGATGGTGGTGTATATTTTTAAGCCACCGGCGTACAGGTCATGACCATTGTCGCGGGCCCATCTTAGCAGCCATTTACCGGCTTCTGCGCGTAAGTAAGGGGCAATACCCGTATTCTGGTTTTCTACCTGAAACTTTAGTTTGATATCTTTGGCTACGGCCGTGGCATAGGTAGGCTCATCAATAAAGCCGTATTTACGCATTTGTGAGAGTACCCAGTCGCGGCGTTTCTGCGAACGCTCTTTGGCAGTTACCGGGCTAAACCGCGAAGGCGCATTGACAATACCCACCAGCAGGGCCGATTCTTCCAGGGTAAGGTCTTTAGGTGCTTTGCTGAAAAAAGTTTTGGCCGCCGATTTAATACCGTAAGCGTTACTGCCGAATTCTACGGTGTTCAGGTACATTTCCAGAATCTCTTTTTTCGAGTAAGCTCTTTCTAGCCGTATCGCGACAATCCACTCTTTGGTTTTAATAATCAGCATGCGCAGACCCGGAATATCGGCTAGTAAGCCTTCGCGGCTGGTGCCGGCCCGGGTGCGGAATAAATTTTTGGCTACCTGCTGGGTAAGCGTACTGGCTCCCCGGCTCCGGCCGCTCAGGCCGTAGTACCCAACCGCTAACAAACCCTTAAAGTCAATGCCCGAGTGTTCTTCAAACCGAACATCTTCAGTAGCAATTAAAGCATCAACTAAATTCTGGGGTAAATCGCGGTATTTTACGGGCGAGCGGTTTTCCCGGTAGTATTTCCCCATCAGCACACCATCAGCCGAATACATTTCGGAAGCTACTTCACTTTGGGGGTTTTCTAAGGTCTTAAAGTCGGGCAGCTCGCCGAAAAGATTCAGAAAATTAATGCTAACCGCAAACACAAACAACACAAACCCCAGCAAGCCGGCTATAAAAGCCAGCCAGATACCTCCCACAATTTTAGAATACTTCTTGGAGGGCGCAACAAGCTTTTTAGAACGGGCAACAGACATGTATACTTAGTAATTATTCTTATAAAATGTAAGATACTCTTCCAGGTTACCTTCTTGTAAGAAAACAGGTAAATTATCGGCAGAGATCACAAAGGTAGCAAATTCTATACCTCTTATCTTACTCAGCGGCGATTGTGGTGATTTTTGTTTGATGGTGTAGGTTTTGGCTTTCGGGCCGTTGGTAAATTGCCGGATGACAACCATATCCTGCGTGGTGTTAAAGGATGCTGTTTCTACGGTTAAGTTATCGGACCCATTATATTTACTGTTATAGGATTGCATTTTTTCGGCAATACCGGTAAAAGCAGCGTGGCCCTTCGGATAAATAATTAGTACCACCTGGGGCGCCTGCAAGTTAGCCGTATATTTGGCAGGAACTGGTGCCGGTGCAACCGGGGTAGCTCCAGGTGTACCAGCCGGAGCATTATTGGCCGGGGTGTTCTCTTTTGGCGTGTTATTAACTTGCGGCGTATTGGCCGTACTAGCCGGCGTATTAGCAGGAGTTTTTTCGGGAGCCTTATTTTCCGGAGTGGCATTGGCTACAACCGGATTCTGAGGGGCTTGATTATTTGCCGCCTGGGTTTTATTACCCGCATTACCGCTACTCGGCGTAACTTCTGCGGGTTTATTGGTTAATGCAGCCGGCTTTTGGGTAGCTGAGGCAGCTGGGGTTACCGGGGTATTTACCCCAACTACCCGCTTTGGCTGGTTCGGGTGCGTTCGGTCAAATTCTGCTTCCGATAACTTACCGCTCTCGTATAAAGCAAAGGCATCCAGGTATTGCTGGGCTTTGGGCAGCAGGTTGCTGCTGGGGTAGGTTTTAATAAATTTCTGCAGCGCTAATTTAAACAAGCTGGGTTGCTCGGTTTTGGCTATTATCAGTACATTCAGAAAGGCAACCCGGTCCATCAATTCGGCATCCGGGTAATCCCGGCGAATGGTATTTATCGTTTCGTTGGCTTCTTTAAATTTCTGTTCCTCGTATAAAGCAAAAGCCTGATCGTAGAGTTGCCGTACTTTGGCATTGCCGGCCGAAACCTCAGCCAGGTAGTTAGGATTATCAATCAGTTTGGCGTAGCGGCTATTGGGGTATTGTTGCTTAAGGCGTGCGGCGTAGGTTTGCTGTTTAGGGTCGTTAGCCGCTTTATAAAGCAGGTAAAGCGCATAATAGGCTTCCGGAGTATTTTTCGAGTTCGGAAAACGGGAGACAAATTTTTCGTAGGTTTCGATGGCGTGGGCCGGCTCTTGCAGCCGCTCGCGGTAAATATTGCCCAAAGTAAACAGGCTGGTTTCTATTTTCTGGTTAGAGGCCGCGCGCATTTCGGGCGTAAGCGGAATATCCTGGAGCAATGCTTTGCGCACATCCTCCGGACTGGCCGCGCTATCAGGTGAAGCTCCGGGTGAGTCGCCGGGCGAGATGGCCGCTAAATTCTGCTGCGATCCGGTAGGTTGCTGCGTACTAATCCGCCAGTTGTCCTGGAGCGGCCGGTTACCCCACCGCCGGGTAAACTCGGCTTTGGCCGAGCCAATAGTGGCCGGGTTATCGAAATACCAGACGCCGCCCGGGCCGGGTGGCGTACCCATAGGGGTATCGCCGGCACCAGCCCGATTGTTATTGCCAAAAATATTATTGCGGTTATTTCCGGAGTTATTAGCGGCGCCTTTTGCAGCGGCTTCAGCGGCTCTTTTAGCTTCAGCAACCTTTTTTTCTTCGGCAGCTTTTATAATGGCATCCAGGCGGGTATCCAAAGTAGCTTTATCCAGGCTGGCCAGCAACTGCAAACTGTCTTCGCGGGTTACAACCGTATAGTGGCTTACAAAATCGTTCAGCACATCGCGGCGTTCGGCGGCGGCAGCATATTCGGCGGCCGTAGGCGGTAAAACCTGGACGGCACTGTCGTAATAAGCCTGGGCCAGATTATATTTCTGGAGTTTATCGTAATAAATTTGCCCGGCCAGTAAATACGAGTAACCTTTTTGGGTAGTATTTACCGTTGAATTCTTAACCGATTGGGTTAAATATTGCAGGGCTAGTTCCGGCCTGTTTTGTTTTAATTCAAAACGTGCCATTTCGTAATAAATCTTATCGCGGTATTCTTTGTTTTTGGCATCGCGCAGCAGCTTCCGGAAATATTTATCTACGGTTTCTTTGCTGCTGGCATCGGTTATTTCGGTTACCTGGCCCAAATGCAACTTGCTCTGGAAGCCTAATTCGTAAGGCGGATTTTTGCGGAGTATGCGGTTAAACTGCTGCCGGGCTAGTTTTTCCTCATCGTTCCGTTGGTAAAGCTGCCCCAGTATAAAACGGATGCGGGCTTCTTCGTCCCGCTTTTGGATGAGCGGAATGGCCAGCCTTAAGTTCTGAATGGCCAGTTTATCATCTTTTAACAACAGGTAATATTGCGCCCGCGTCAGAAACAGAAGCCGGGCATTTTCCTTCGTCAGGAATTGCTTTTTCATGATATCCGACACGGCTTTGGCACTTTCCAGGTCTTCGGTTTGCAGGAAGCTGCGCATGAGCCAAACCAAAGCCTCGTGGCGGGTTACTTCGTTTTGGCTGGTGCTGTTTACGTACTTAAAAGTTTTAATGGCTTCGTCGTACTCCAGGCCATAAAAGCGGGCTTTGCCAATTAGCAAATAACTGTCGTCGGTCCAGTCGCTGGTGGCGTGTTTCTGAATCGGGTATGAAGCTTTCTTTATTATCTCTTCGAGTTCCTTTTTATAACCAGCTGCCGTGGTAGAATCTATCACCGGAAATATAGGCAGCAGGCGGTTGTAATCGGGCGTGGCTTTAGCCGCTACTTCGGCCTCCATGGTTTTCAGGCGCTCGTTGCTCAGGAAATAAGCATTGTAACGGGCAGTAGTGTTCTGGTAGGCTTTGCTGAAAAAGTTACGGCGTTCGGCCGAACAACCAGCCAACCAAACGATTGCCAGACACAGACACGAAGTATAGATGAATATTTTGTTCAAAATTTGGTAATAATCCTATAGTGATGATACCCGCAAATTGATTTCTAAGTATAACGCCGGTATTTGGGTTAATATTTTTACGTAGCTATTAGTTCCGGGGCTGCTTCAAAAACTACCGGTAACTAATCTGTAAAAATAGCTTTTTATTTCGCGGTTTTAAAATCAACCAACCCGATTAACAAAGTTAACGAAATAATATTTTTCAGGCATAGCCCAGTTCACCAGCCAGCTTGTTATATATTATTTATGCTGCAGGTAAACTATGCTGTTATAGCCTTAGATATTTAAAAGAGCAATGGCTGTTCTATAGATTATTTTAACAGCCGTTTTGGTTTTGTTGCAAAACAGCAAGCTTTATTTTGAAGATAAAATAACTCTTTAAAGCTTAATTAAAAGGCAACTAGCCTTAGAAGTGCCCGGCAAATTAATTATATTTGTTTTTACGCGTTAATGTCTGCCGGTCATGAAAAGACGCTTTCTTTTTTGCCTTACCTTTGCGGTGCTGCTCGCTTATAGAGCGGTGGCCGCCGAAATTCTGATACCCATGGATGGGGCGCAGAAAGACCACCTGAAAGCTTACGGCGTTGCCTACTGGATATTACAAAATCAGCAGGAAGTAGACTGGTTGCTCAATTACCGGGGCGGCAGTTTTGCTTTTAAGCACGAAGCTAATTTCGAAAAAGAACTGCTGGTGCGCGGAGTAAGTTATTCGGTAATATCCGATGCCGCCTACACCGCTATTTTAACCCAGATTGCCAGCCCCGAAGTAAACATGGAGGTAATGAAACTGGAGAAAGCCCCCAAAATTGCCGTTTACTCGCCTAAAACCAAACAGCCCTGGGATGATGCCGTTACGCTGGTGCTCACCTACGCCGAAATACCTTTTGATGTGATATTTGATGAAGAGGTTCTGGACCAGAAACTCCTCAAATACGACTGGCTGCACCTGCACCACGAAGATTTTACGGGCCAGTACGGTAAAAGCATCCGTAACTTCCGGGGGCAGGATTGGTTCAGGCAAGCTCAGGAGGAAGCCGAAGGTATTGCCAAGAAATACGGGTATGCCAAGGTGTCGCAAATGAAACTGGCGGTGGTGAAAAAAATAAAAGCTTTTGTAGCCGGTGGGGGCTTTATGTTTGCCATGTGCTCGGCTACCGATACTTACGATATTGCCCTGGCCGCCGATGGTGTAGATATTGTGGATGTTATGTTTGACGGAGACGGCGTAGATGCGAATGCCCAGCAAAAACTGGATTTTAACAAAACCTTTGCTTTTAAAAACTTCAATGTAAACCTGAACCCTTACGACGGCGAGTTTTCCAGCATCGATAACCAGCGCCGTGAGCGCAACCTCTACGAGCACAACGACTTTTTTTCTTTGTTTACATTCTCGGCCAAATGGGATCAGATTCCGGCTATGCTTACGCAAAACCACGAAAAAACCATTAAAGGCTTTATGGGCCAGACCACCGCTTTTAAAAAAGACCAGGTAAAAGCCGACGTAATAATTATGGGCGAAACCAAATCGGCGGGTGAAGTGCGGTACATAAACGGCACCGCCGGTAAAGGTACCTGGACTTTCTACGGTGGCCATGACCCGGAAGATTACCTGCACATGCCCGGCGAAGAACCCACCGATTTAGCTTTGCATCCTAATTCGCCGGGTTACCGGCTGATCCTGAACAATATTTTGTTCCCGGCCGCCAAAAAGAAAAAGCAGAAAACCTGAGTAGCCGTAGAAGTAAAGTTTCATCAAAGTTGCGTACCCAAACCTATTGCAGCATTAAAAATAATATTTATGGTTCGGTTTTTGGGTTAATAAATCAGGCAGGAGCCACAAACTTAATATTTAATAGGTCTTGTTGGTGAACTTCATCAGCCCAATAACGGATTAACCGGATTGCCGTAAGTTCTAAATATTCCCGGCTGTTCTGTAGGTATTTAACCGGACCTGCCGCAGATTGTCCGAAATAATATTTTAACAAAGCCTACTTTTGTGTTATTGTTCAAAGCATATCTTATTTAAATTTATTAACACCTGATGCCAAGTTTAAAGAATAAAATTACCGTGCTGTTAATGGCACCCACTATCATTTTTACTACTACTAATTGCGTGAATACGAATAAAAGTACCAGTACCAACACAACCACTCCGCCAACGGTCAGCACTCCGGAACCAGCCAAACCAAACCCGCTTCTGGCTACATGGGAAGGTCCTTACGGCGGGGTGCCGCCGTTTGATAAAGTAGAAATTCCTTTTTTTAAACCGGCCCTGGAAGCCGCCATGGCCGAGAACCTGGCCGAAATAGATAAAATTGCAAATAATGCAGCCGCGCCCACCTTTGGCAACACGCTGGAAGCTATGGAACGTGCCGGGGAAACCCTCGACCGCGTTCAGACTATTTATGGGATCTGGGGTTCTACCATGAATAATCCGGAGTTTCAGAATGTACAGCGGGAAATGGCACCTAAACTAGCGGCTTTTTCCGATAAAATAACGCAGAACGAAGCCCTCTTCCGGCGCATCGAAGCAGTTTACAATTCGCCGGAGAAAGCCCGTTTAACCCCGGAACAGCAACGGCTGGCCTGGCGGTACTACACCAATTTTGTGCGGGCCGGTGCCAAATTAGATGCTACTGCCAAAGCCCGTCTCTCCCAAATTAATCAGCAACTGGCCGGTTTGTTTACCCGCTTCAGCCAGAATGTACTCGCCGACGAAACCGACCAGGTGCTGGTATTAAAATCCGAAGCCGAACTGGCCGGATTACCCCAATCGTTGCGGGATGCTGCGGCAGCCGCAGCTACTACTAAAAATATGCCCGGCGCGTGGGTAATTACAAATACCCGTTCCTCCGTCGATCCTTTTCTGACGTACTCAGACCGGCGCGAACTCCGCGAAAAAGCCTGGCGCATGTTTGTAAACCGCGGCGACAACGGCGGGTCTCACGATAATAATACCATTATAACCGAAATATTACAGCTCCGGGCCGAACGCGCAAAATTGCTTGGCTACCCCACGCATGCACACTGGCGCTTAGAAAACGCAATGGCCAAAACTCCCGAACGGGCAGTTGAACTAATGGAAGCCGTATGGAAGCCAGCCGTGAAGCGGGTAGGGGAGGAAGTAGCCGATATGCAGGCTTTGGCCAAAAAAGAGGGCGCCAATATTAAGATTGAACCTTGGGATTACCGCTACTACGCTGAAAAAGTCAGAAAAGCCAAGTACGACCTGGACCAGAACGAAGTAAAGCAATATTTACAACTCGAAAAGCTGCGTGAAGGTATGTTTTGGGTAGCCGGCGAACTCTTAAACTTTAATTTTACCCAGGTTACCAACGTGCCCGTTTACCACCCCGACGTGCGCGTTTGGGAAGTGAAAGATAAAACCAACGGCCAGCACGTGGGTTTGTGGTATTTCGATGCTTTTGCCCGGGCCGGCAAGCGTTCCGGCGCCTGGATGAATGCTTACCGCAGCCAGCAGCGGCTCGATAAAAATATTACCACCATTGTTTCAAATAACTCCAACTTTGTAAAAGGCAAAGCCGGGGAGCCCACGCTCATTTCCTGGGACGATGCCAACACGCTTTTCCACGAATTTGGGCACGCCCTGCATGGTCTTTCGTCTAATGTTACCTACCCGTCGTTGTCCGGAACGGCCGTGGTGCGCGATTACGTAGAGTTTCCTTCGCAGCTATTAGAACACTGGCTTTCAACGCCCGAAGTACTGCAGCGCTTTGCGGTCCATTACCAAACCGGTAAACCTATTCCGCAGAACCTGGTGCAGCGCATCGAAAAGGCGGCTACGTTTAACGAAGGTTTTGAAACGGTAGAATATTTGGCCAGCGCCCTTGTGGATATGAAACTGCACTTAGCCGGCGACCAAAAAATTGACCCGGATGCTTTTGAAAAACAAACCCTGCAGGAGTTAGGCATGCCTGCCCAAATTGTAATGCGCCACCGTACGCCCCAGTTTTTACACGTATTTGGCAGCGATGGGTATTCAGCGGGTTATTACAGCTACTTGTGGTCGGATGTGCTAACGGCCGATGCTTACGGCGCTTTTGTAGAAGCCGGCGGTCCCTATGACAAAGCCGTGGCCCAGCGCCTCCGGCAGCATATTTTTTCGGTGGGCAACACCATCGATCCGGCCGAAGGCTACCGTTCTTTCCGGGGCCGTGACCCTAAAACCGAAGCGCTGATGCGCAAACGGGGATTTTTAACCCCAGGAACCAAAACCCGTAAAGCCGTACCTGCGGGTGGAAAACGGAAAGCACAGTAAAATCTTTGAAATTATTCGTTCCGGAAAATTAGCCGGAAATATTCCGCTAAAAAGCCTGACTTTAGATAACGATGTTATACTAGAGCCAGGCCTTTTTATTTGTTAATATTTCCCTCATGCTGCTGTCGATACCAGGATAAACCGGTTTTTTTTTACCAAAGCTCTTGAACGCTCTTCCCTGACTGAACAATGGTTATACCGGTTGCACAAACTTCACAGATCTTTAAGACCTGTGAGGTTTTAAGCTATGGCAGCTAGTTTAGGCGAGTTGGTATTATACCTGGTTAATTTATTAAACTGGTAAAAGTAAAAGCGGCAAATGCCCCCACTTGTTTTTGTACTTCGCTCTCCGGCCTGCCAATCTTATTTTGACTCAACTAGGTCCTAAAAAATATTTAAAAAATTATTTCTTTTCTGCTGTTGACCTTTCCTTCTCTGAGCAATCAACTAATGAAAACCGGCTCAAAAGCTTATTCAAACCAATTCAGCTTTTAAAGTTAACAGGTAATAAAAGCACTCCCGATAGTTACAGAAGTTTGCTTTTGAATGCTTAAAACAAAGTTGAATGGAAGTTTAAAATGGTAAATGGCCGGTTTCTCCTGCAAAGCTTGCATTGATAATTTAATTATTCCGGGCGCGCCAATAATTAATAATTGCTGCAATTCAGGTGCACTTATTCAATTAATACAAAATCATTTTAAAAATCATGAAAAATCAAAAGCTAAAACTTGATGAGTTGAAAGTTCAGAGCTTTGTGACGGATTTCGACAAAGAGCAGGGCCAGACCCAGGAGATAAACGGGGGTACCGGCCGCGCCTATTGTATCGATCCTTCGCAACTAATTATTTGCCTCGGACCCCGGCTTACCATTACCCGCAATATTTCCTGTTTTGCGGCTACCTGCAATTACGCGCTCTGCAACCCCGAGCAGATTCCGACCAAAATACCAACCGATTTTCCGGTTACCACCACCACATGGGATGGCGGTACCATCAGATTTTAAGGTGAATCATTCGTCTTAAATCACTTAAGTATCAGTAATTTCTTAATTTTTTTTATCAACCTTAATATTTTAAAATCATGAAAAACCAAAAATTAAACCTCGATGAATTAAAAGTGCAAAGTTTTGTAACTGACTTTAACAAAGAGCAGGAACAAACCCAGGATGTGAATGGCGGCGGAACCGGTTACAACTTCTGCTACTACGTGCCGGTAAATACTACCCGGTTTGTTGATATCTGGTCTTTACAATGCTCTTACGGCTGTGAATTCACCAGCAAACAAATTTCGGATGTTATTAACCCGGTAGTAAGATACTAATAAACAACTGAGCTGCTGCCTGCATACACCTGCAGGCAGCAGTATTTTAGGCTCCTTCCACCGAAAAGATACCTTCCTGAATATTTGGTTGAAAGCTCATTTATCCCAATAATATAGTGGTTTAAACCGGCCGCACCTGGTTGCTTAACGGTTTGCCTCCCCCAATTGCAGCTAGCTCTGTTCCCTCATAACCCTTCTTGTCTATTAAAATGAAGCAGTTCCCTTTTTACCGGCAACTAGATGCCATGGATTGCGGCCCCACCTGTTTGCGGATGGTGGCCAAACACTACGGTAAAATCTATTCGTTGCAGGCCCTGCGGCAGAAAAGCTACTTTACCCGCGAGGGCGTGTCGCTGCTGGGTATCAGCGATGCCGCCGAAGCCATTGGTTTCCGGACGCTGATGGCTAAAATACCTTTCGAGAAGCTAAAGGCAGAAGCGCCTACCCCTTTTATCGCGCATTGGCGGCAGCGGCATTTTGTTGTGGTTTATGGCTTTAAAAAAGATCAGGTTCTGGTAGCCGACCCGAGCCACGGTTTAATCCAATATTCCCGGCAGGAATTTCTGGATGGTTGGTTATACGGTCAGCCCAAAGAAGCCGAAGCTGGTATTGTCCTGTTCCTGGAAACCACACCGGCCTTTTATGCCCAGGTTGGTGAAGAAAGTACCGGTAAATTAAGTTTTAGTTTTTTGCTGGCTTACCTGAAGCCTTATAAACGGTTTTTGGTGCAGCTTTTTGTGGGCATGCTGGTGGGAAGTTTGCTGCAATTAATTTTTCCGCTGCTCACCCAATCTATTGTGGATGTAGGTATTAATACCCAGAATATAAATTTTGTGAACTTGGTACTGGCGGGACAACTTATGCTGTTTTTTAGCCGCACGGCTGTGGAAATGATCCGGAGCTGGATTTTGCTGCACATTGGTACCCGCATTAATATTTCTATCCTGTCGGATTTTTTAATTAAGCTGATGAAGTTGCCACTTGGCTTCTTCGATACCAAAATGATCGGCGATTTATTGCAGCGCATCGGCGACCACAAACGCATCGAAAGCTTCCTGACTTCTTCTACGCTGAGCGTGGTTTTTTCCTTCGTTAACCTGCTCATTTTTGGCCTGGTGCTGGCTTACTACGATCTGAAAATATTCGGTATTTTTTTGCTGGGAAGTGTGCTTTACGCCACCTGGGTGTTGGTTTTTATGCGCCGTCGCCGCGATTTGGATTACAAGTTGTTCGATCAGATGGCTGCTAACCAAAGCAATCTAATTCAACTCATCAGTGGCATGCAGGAAATAAAACTCCAGAACTGCGAGCGGCAAAAGCGCTGGGAGTGGGAGCGCATACAAGCAGCCTTATTTAAAGTAAGTATTAAAACCCTGGCCCTGAACCAATACCAGGAAAGCGGCTCCATTTTTATCAACGAAGCCAAAAATATATTTATCACTTACATGGCGGCCAAGGCCGTGATTAACGGTGAGATTACCCTGGGTATGATGCTGGCCGTGCAATCCATTATCGGGCAGTTAAATGCGCCCATTAACGAGATGATTAATTTTATCCGGGCTTCGCAGGACGCTAAAATCAGCCTGGAACGCTTAGGCGAAATTCATCAGAAAAAGAACGAAGAAGACGATAAAGAACAAAAGTTAGTCCTGTTCCCCGAAGATGGCTCGCTTACCCTGCACCATATTGGTTTTAAGTACGAAGGGGCTCACTCGGAAAAAGTATTACGCAATATTTCCCTCACCATTCCGCAAGGCAAAACCACCGCTATTGTGGGGGCCAGTGGCAGCGGCAAAACTACCCTCATAAAACTGCTTCTAAAATTTTACGAGCCTACGCAGGGCGAAATACGGTTGGGCGGTATGGGATTCTCGCATTTCAGTAACCGCCACTGGCGGGAACGCTGCGGCGCCGTAATGCAGGACGGGTATATTTTTAACGATACCATTGCCCGCAACATTGCCATCGGCGACGATGAGATAGACCGCGAACGCCTGCTCTATGCCGTAAAGGTGGCCAATATTCAGGAATATATCGAATCGCTGGCCCTGAACTACAACACCAAAATTGGCGGCGACGGGCACGGCTTAAGCCAGGGACAACGGCAACGCATTTTAATTGCGCGGGCGGTATACAAAAATCCCGATTACATCTTCTTCGACGAAGCCACCAATGCGCTGGATGCGAACAATGAGCGTACCATTATGGGTAACCTCAACAGTTTTCTGGATGGCAAAACGGTGGTGGTAGTAGCGCATCGCTTAAGTACGGTGGTAAACGCCGACCAAATTATTGTGCTCGACAAAGGCCAGATTATTGAACGCGGCACCCACACGGAATTAGCAGGCCAACGCGGTGCTTATTTTCAATTGGTCCGGAATCAGTTAGAACTCGGCACCTGATAAAATATTTCTTTTCCAATCCCAATATCAACTTCCCGTGGAAACAAAATTAAAAGACCTGATTCGGAACGAAGCCATTCGGATTGGTGATGAATTGCTGGCGAAAGCCGAAGTAGCGCCTCAGGGCATGTCCTGGAAAACCATCGACCAGCAAGGCGAAATTATTCAATGGCGTACATCCGAAAGCATTTACAACGGGGTTTGCGGAATTATTCTATTCTTAGCGGAACTCTATAAGCAGACCCGGCAAAATAAATATTTGCACGGTGCGCTGGAAGGTGGCCGCTGGCTAGAGTGGTATTGCCGGGAACATCCCGCTACTAATTATACCTTTCTCACCGGCCGCATGTCGGTGCCTTATACTTACCTGCAATTACACAATTTAACCCAAAATCCAGAATATCTGGACAAAGCGTTAGCCATTACCAAAACCGGTTTAAAAGATTGGGAGCCTGGGATAATGGAATATATCAATGGTTTGGCCGGAACCCTGTTATGCCTGGTGCATCTGCACGCTGCCACCCAGGAGGCCTGGTTGCTGGAATATATAGATAAATATGCCGGGCAACTGCTCTCCCAGACGCATATGGGCAAAAAAGGAATTTATTGGGACCGCGTTCCGGTAAACGTGCACGGCTTATGCGGTTTTTCGCACGGGGCCTCGGGTGTGGGCTATGTGTTATTGGAACTGGGAAATTATTTAAAGAACCCCACTTTTTACTGGCTAGCCGAACAAGCCTTTACTTACGAGTCGCAGTACTACGATCCAGAGATAAATAACTGGTACGATTTCCGGAAGATGGTACTAACCCCAGCCGATGAACAGGCCCAGCAAGGAGCTTACGCCGCTGCCGATTACGGTTTCTTTACAAAAGGTACCAGCATGAATGCCTGGTGCCACGGTGCCGCCGGAATTGGTTTAGCCCGTTTACGGGCTTTTAAACTTTTGCAAAAGCCGGCGTACGCAATGCAAGCGCTGCAAGCTATTGCGCATACCTGGGAAGATAGTCAGGAAATCGGTCGTACCACTTCTTTTACACTTTGCCACGGTGGGGCAGGCAATGCCGAAATATTCTTGAAAGCTTATGAGTTGTATAACAGACCGGATTATCTGGAGATGGCGGAATCGGTGGCCATTGCTGCCATTCAATCAAGAGCGCTTAACGGCGGTTACCGCTCCGGTACAAAATATGCCGGCGAAGATACCAGCCTGTTTATGGGCAACGCGGGTATTGGTTATTTTTATTTACGACTGCTGCAACCCCGGCAAGTGCCTTCTGTTTTAATGCCAATTATAAAAAATATTGCTCCACCAAAAGTAGGCACTTACGCCAATCTCTGCCTTTCGCCGGGAGCGGTACAGCGTAAATTAATAAGCAAAATATTCCCTTGTACGCTGCAACTGCTCCAGAACTTGCTACCCGAAGAGGTAGACAATTATTTCCGGCAGCGAGCGGGCGAAACTTCCCAAACCGGTTCTTTCCCGGACGATTTTGTTGCATGGGCGAAAGACCAAACGACTTTGCTGCCCCTATCGGAGAGCCATTTGCTGTACGAGGGATTACTGGTAGAATGGTTGAAATTACAGATGAATCAGGATATTTCGAGTGATGCCCTTTTATCCTACAAAAGCAAAAAGAAGGCGGAGCGAATAGCGGTGCTGGCTGCCCTGCCGGAGGTGGCATTAGCCAAAACCGTGCTAATGGTTGATCCGGATATGCAGTTGCTCAGTACCCAATATAAAGCCAGCCCGCCAACCGGCGAGTGCAATTTATTGCTCATGCCTTCTCTGCATTATACCCAGGAACTACTATTAACGGAATTTACCGCTACGGTACTGAAGGCTTTTGCGGAAGCAAAAACGGTAGCAACGGGCGTGCAGCATATCTTACATTGTTTTGAAGAACTGGCTGTTGCCCAGCAGGCCACAGTAGAAACTCTGGTTGTCGGGCAAATCCGGCAAGCCATCCGGGCCGGCATCCTCCTGGAACCGGATCAGCATCCTTTACCAGTCATGGTCCAAACGGTTATTGCTGCGCCGGAAATCCTTGCCTCCTGAGCAATATTTATTTTTCCTCAAACCTAAATTTTAAAATAGATGCCTACCTATCAATATTCTTTAAACGGAGCAGCCCAGACCACCGACCAATCGATTGAACTGCGTACCGAAGAAGTACAGGAACTATTAGGCCAGATGCCCAACTGGATGATCCGGTGGGGGATTACAGTGGTATTTGCCATTGTGAGTTTACTGCTCCTGGCCAGCTGGCTCGTAAAATATCCCGATGTGCTGACTTCCCGGGTAGTACTTACCACCCAAACGCCGCCGGTTAGCATGGTAGCCCGTGCCGAAGGACGTATTCAGTTTCTGGTAAAAGATAAGGAATACGTACAAAAAGGCGCTTACCTGGGAATAATCGAAAGTCCGGCCGATATAAAAGATGTGCAGTACCTCACCGCAGAAATCACGCATATTAAACAGCAGATAAGCCAACCGCAGGAACCGGAGATAAATGATATCTCTTTGCCCGAAAACCTGCGTTTAGGCGAGTTACAGGATGCGTACCTGGCTTTGCTCACCAGCCTGCAGGAATATAAACGCAACCGGAGCACCAACTTAGCGGCGAAGCAAATTGTGGCAGTACAGCAGCGGATTCGGGGCTACGAAGCTTTAAATGCACAACTGGAAATCCAGCAGCAAATATTGTGGGAAGAACTGCAACTGGCGCAAAAACGCTACGCCATCGATTTTAAGCTGCTCTCGGAAAAGGTAATTGCCGACATTGATTTTGATCGCACCAACAATGCTTACCTGCAAGCGAAGCGAACTTTTGAATCGGCGCAGGGTCAGATTATAAACAACCAACTGGTAATAGCGCAGCTCCAGGCCCAAATTACCGAGTACCAGACCAATGCGGCGGACCAGGAAGACCGCTTGCGTGCTAAGATCGAAACCGCTGTAAAACAACTGGAAGGCCACCTGGATAGCTGGGAGCAGCAATACGTGTTTAAAGCACCCATTACCGGCGAAATAGCCTTTGTAAAATATTGGAGCAATAATCAGTTTATCAAGGCCGGCGAGGCGGTTTTCACAATCGTGCCGCCCTCAAAGGATTTATTTGCCCAGGTGCAGTTGCCCATAACCGGTTCGGGTAAAGTAGCGCCCGGCCAGCGGGTAAATATTAAGTTTGATAATTATCCATCCCCCGAATTCGGCATAGTACAAGGTACTGTACAAACCATCTCGCCCATTCCGCAAAATAATGTTTACACCATTCAGATTGCCCTGCCCCAAGGATTAACCACTAGTTACCGCCGGGAATTACCGTTTCGGCAGGAAATGCAGGGTACCGCCGAAATTATTACAGAAGACTTACGGCTGCTTGAACGCATGTTGCACCAGTTCCGGGCGCTGCTGGATAACCCCAGAAGCTAGTTATTTATCCTCGGTAGTAATGCACCCAAACGCAATATCTAATCTTAATCTAAGAATATTATGAGAGTTTTCCCTTACCTCCTGGCCCGTATTGGGGGCGGCTCCTACGAGCATTTAACCCAGGTAGATTACCGCGAACTAAGCACCCGGACAGCCTGCCTGATTACGCGCAGGAACGAGAAACAACGGTTAAAAGAACAGTTGTGCGCGCATTTATTCGAATGCATCAAAAACTTGCCCGACCAGAAGATTCAGAACCAGGTGCAGAATTTACGGCGCGATATTTTTAACCAACGCCCGGTGAAACCCCAAGTTCTGGCAACAGCCAAACCCCACTTACCGGCAGTATTAACTTCTGAGGTGGATGAATACCTGGTTTTTGCCGCAGAGCTGCAAGCCGAAACGGAAAGAGCAGCCGCCATCTACGAGCAGTTCTTGTACACCGGTCGCCGGCATTTGCAGCAATTGGCCCACGACGAAAACTTGCAAAAAGGGCTGGTGCTATCGAGCCAGTCTTTGCTGAATGCTTTAAAAGATTACGCCCGGCAAGACCCCGACAGCTTTCGGAAGAAAGAATTTCAGACTGAACAAAGCCTGCTGAAATATATTACCCGCATGTATACCAAAACCTCGCCCTTTAGCACGTTTAATAACCTGGCGCTGGGTACGCTTGGCTCCTTGCCCGGCAAAGCTATTCAGATCGATGCTAACCCGGATACTGAAAATTCGGTAGTGGGGCACATTCGGTTAAACAACAATCTGTTTAAATATTTAAAAGATTTATTTACCGCGAGTAAAGAAATTTACCCCCATCTGTTGCTACGCGCCAATCCCACCATCGCGCAAGAACAAGACCAGTATGTTTACCTAACCAATCATAATAATGTAGACGCTTTTCAGCGGATTCCGGCCTCGCCGGTGCTGGGGTTGGTTTTACAATTGGTGCAGGCCAATCCGGCTGGTATTCGGTTTGGCGCTTTGGCCGAAGAAATTTGTGAGTATGTGGATGCCCCGGCCGAAAATATCCAAAGTTATCTCCGACAATTAACCGGCTACGGTTTTCTGGAGTTTGACCTGGGTGTTTCGGGTACCGACCCGGATTGGGATTTAAAGCTGTTAGATCAGTTAGCCTATTTAGCGCAGCAGCAGGTTAGCCACATGGCTGCCCTAACCGAAACGCTGCAGTACATCCGTCAGCAATCCAGCCAATATGCCCAGGCAACCGTGCCGGAACGCCAGCGCATACTGAACGAGGTTTATCAGCGGTTCCGGAATATTTGTATGAAACTGCACGAAGCAGCCGGTCTGCCCGAAATAGAACGGAAAACTCCCGAAGAATTACAGGCCGAATGGCTGAACTCTCAGAAAGAAGCCGCGCACCAGCAAAAGGAAAACGGTCGGCAAGCCGGGGAAACTGTGTTGGTAGTAGAAAAAGTAGGACCCGCCAAATCCAAAGAAGTAATATTTGAACATAAGTCCTCTACTTACTTTAGCTTTAAGCCCGAGCAGCTATTTTACGAAGATAGCATTCGGGAAGCGGCGGTGCAGGTAGATGCCGAAAAGTTAAGTCAGTTGGTACAAAACCTGTTTGGCCTGCTACAGGAAATGCGCCCCTTCCGGGGAATGGCCGATGAGCAGGAGTTGATGTTTAGTTATTTTAAGAAAAAGTATGGAGCCGGTAGCCGGGTTAACCTGCTGCAATTTTACGAAGATTTTTACCGGGAAATTAAAAAACCGGAAGCAGAATGGCTGGCGAAAAAACAACAGGCGTTAACCGGGAAAGACAACAATCTGCTTCAAACAAACCCGGATGAAGGAGTTGACAATTCAGCGCAGGCAGAGTTGAATAAAGAATTAAATCCGGGTCTTTTAACTTCAGAACAACTCAGCCAGTCCGGCCAAAAAAATAAAGCATGGTTTCAGAAAATGGTGGCGGCTTTGCCGGAAATTTCTTCGGAAGGAATTAACCAGGTAGATTTATCGCTCGATTTTATCCGGCAAGTTAACCAAACCCCGTTTATTCCGGCACCAGAATCTGTTGGAGCTAATTCTTACGGGGCTTTTGTGCAGTTGTACCAGGAGCAAGATGAAACCGGTGAATGGCAGTTAAAAGGTGTGCTCAACGCTTCGCTGGCGGGTTATGGCAAAATGCTGAGCCGGTTTCTGTATATTTTACCTAAAGAAGTAACCCAAACCGTCCGGGGCTGGAACAGCGCTTTACAACCCCAAAACAGTTTATTTATAGAAAACGGCGATGCTTCTTATTTTAATGCCAACCTGCATCCGCCCTTAATGCCTGCCGAAATAAGAATACCCGGTGGCCACAACAGCTTACCCGTAGCCCAACAATTCCCTGTTTCGGATTTTGAGGTAAGGGTAGATGAGCCGGCCGGTGAAATTCAGTTATTTCATAAAGAAACGGGCCAGCGAAGCTATGTCTTTGATTTGGGTTTCCAGGGGCATAGTGGGCGTTCGCAGCTCTTCCAACTCCTCGATAAATTTACCCGGGCCGAATATTTGTTTTCTTACCCGGTAGTTTCGGCAGTGAACGCGGCTGTTGAGCCAAACACCGTTAACATAAATACGGAAGCTGCTAATCCGGAGCCCCAGCTCATTATCCGGCCCCGCATTGTGTACCAAAACCAACTCGTTTTGCAGCGGAAGGGCTGGTATGTTCCAAAAGAATTAATACCAAAGCGGCAGCCCGATATGTCGGACTGGAGTTACTTTTTAGCAATAAACGAATGGCGCCAAAGTCACGGCATTGCAGATGAGGTATACGTTACCATTTCGCAAAACCGGCAGCAAACCGGCATCGATCCCGAACTTACTAAAAAGCTGGGCCGCGACGATTACAAACCCCAGTACATCAACTTTAATAATCCGCTCCTGGCGCATTTGTTCGAGAAACTGCTAACCAAAGTGCCCCACACCCTGAAAATAGAAGAGATGCTGCCCTATTCACCGGATCTGTTAAAGATTAATAACCAGCGATTCGTGACGGAATTTGTAGTGCAATGGTATAATTGAGGTGGCGCCTCATCCCTCCCAGAGGATAAGGGGAGCCGGCCTGATGGTAATTTTCTTGCGACTCTTTTGCCTACGGCAGATTATTTGAATTACAATTAATAATACTATTAAATAGGAACAGCACTTTAAAAGATGCTTTTGTCATCCCGAAGTTTGTCGAAGAATCTATTGCCGTAATATAGAATTGTATTCAGCTGTTTCTACAGGCTCAACTTGATTACAATCTTTAGAACGCATTACCAAATCGATAATGGTACATTTTTAAAGCTAATTTAAGTCCCTCGCCTTCAGGAGAGGGATTTAGGGTGAGGTAACAGAGACAATCCAGCACAGAAAGCAACGCTATCTTATTATTCGAAGATTGCCTCGTCATCTGGAAGATTGGCTCGTCATCTGATAATTCATACGAATGTAAGTCTAAAATAGAATTCTTATCATGAATACAAATTCACTTTCCGGTCAATCGTGGTTGGGCGCTTATTTATATTATAACGAACCCTGGGAAGATTTTCTCAGGCAGGCAGTGGCGCCTTTTGTGCAAAAAATATTAGCGGAGGGGCTGGCGGAGCAATTTTTCTTTATCCGGTACTGGGAAAAAGGCCCGCATATCCGGTTGCGGTTTAAAGGCGATCCCGAGGTGCTGGAAAACCAGGTTAAACCGAGGATAATACAATATTTTTCGAATTACTTTACAATGCATCCTTCCTGCCGCATTGATCCGCCCTGGCTCGCAGCAGTACCAGAAGCCCAGCAGTGGTATCCGAATAATTCTATCCAGTTTATCCCGTACGAACCCGAAACAGAACGCTACGGCGGCGATAGCGGAATATTTATCTCTGAAAGTCAGTTTCAGGCTTCATCGGAAGCGGTACTGGGGGCTTTAACAGAAAATAACCAGTGGGACTACAGCCGGGCGCTGGGCATAGCTATCCAGATGCACCTGGGCTTTGCTTTTGCTGCCGGCTTGGATTTACCCGCAACAATAAATTTCTTTTCCGGTGTATTCCGGAACTGGCTGCCCCGGGCTTACTTTCCGCCCCCGCAGCAACTATCGGCTGAAGAAATAAAAACCAGGCAGGAAGAAGTAATAAAAGCATTCCGAAACACCTACCATAAACAAAAAAATATGCTGCTGCCGCTTTTTACCCAGATATGGCAGGGCCTCGAAAATAACACAGTATTTGAACAACACTGGTTTAATACATGGCTAGAACAAACGCAGGTAATAAACGCCGCCTTTCGGCAAGCGCAGCAAGACAACCAGGTAATATTACCCCAGTGGGCAGCAGGCCTGACTTCCGAAAACATCTCAACACAGCAACTGCAACGCTGGGCTATTTACGATAGCTACATCCACATGACGAATAACCGGTTAGGCATTCTGAACCGCGACGAAGGCTATTTGGGCTTCCTGATAAAAGAAGGATTGGCGGAAATGGCACTGCAAGCAGTATAAACCTGGACTGATTTTAGCTTATGCATTTAAATCTGAAAGCCTGTTCCGGGGTAGGACATCTTCTACAGGCGTAATCGGCAATGATAATTTCGGACACAAAGTAATAAGTTGTAATGGCAGCATTTTCTTTGTTGTCGTGGTGGCAACAGATGCATTTCTTTTACGCAGTCACGGGTAAAGTCCGGTCATTATTCAGGAGTGCCACCAACGTAAATACTAAAATTTAGGTATTGCTTTAGCCGCCTAAACTGGTTAACTTTATAGTGGTAATATGTGTTGTATTTGGTACCGGATTGGTACCGGAATTATAAAAAATATTGCTTTTGTCCGGAAACCTGAAGCTCGGAAAGTAAACAACCGAAGATTAGTTAAACAATTAGGATGCGGTTCGGAAACTTCGTTTAGCACCTTAGATTAAGCAGTTTTGACCTCCCGGTTTTCTTTTTGGCCTACCGGAAAGAAAAGATTAATGAATGCCTGCTGCTAAATGGGTTCTAAACAGGTAATGAGTAAAACAAGCTGTTATGCGCACTAAAAAGTTATCCCGGCTCATATTACTTTCCTTGGGCGCTGTACTCACTAAAAAAATCATCTCTAAATCTTTTCCTAAAGTAAGATTATGGTTTCAGAAAAAGCCGTTTAAAAATATGGAGCATAGAGCAACAGCCCGAAAAGTGCGTTATAGTCAGGATAGTGAACGTTTGTGGGAGCCAGGCCCGCAATGCACCCCAACCAAGGTTAAATTTAAATTTACTTACCGCAGCAAATACCAGAATGCCTACAACGAGCCGGTTTTTTATGTGAAAGAAGATGAACCAAACCGAATACAACCGGTAGTAACCGGCAATATACCCGGTTTTTTTAACGCTTATCCCGGTGGTTTAAATATCGATTCGCAAACCGGCGAAATTGATATAAATAATAGTGATGCGGGCGTTAGGTATACCGTGGAGTTTACGCCCTGCGGAGCCGATTGCGTAATCCGGACCCAGGTGGTAATTAGCGGTATTGGCTACGAAGGCGGGTTTTTCTCTCTATCCAGCCCCGGTGATCTGAATATCAGGCCTTTTTATTTTGGCAGTAATAGTCCCGATGAACAAGTTCCTTCGCAGGAAGTGCCTGCCCGAAAAGCGCCGGACGGCACGTTTGGCCTTAATCCGTTACCCAATCGTAAGCCAACCGCCGATCTGCTGTTAACGCGTTTTGGGCTGAATCCCGAATCGGCGGTAATAGATCTAAGAAACTTCATCCGAAGCGGCGCGTTGGGGTTCCGGCGAAACCCTGACGGATCCTGCGACAGCTTTCCGGAAAACGGTACCAGCAGAGATTTTACCATTTATTACCGCCTGAAATCCGGTCCGGGAGCGGACATCCTGAACAAAACCAAAGTCCGGATTCATTTCTTTGATACCGAAGCAGATATGCCGCACGATCTGAAAGTACGCATCAGACAGCAGAGTAATTCTATTTTCCGGAAGAGTTTACCGCTGGCAATGCTGCCGGGTTTATCCGGAGCCTTTTTAACTGATTCGCCCTGGGAGACGTTGGCTGCCTTCCTGACTGCTCTAACGTCGTTTTTGTTTCTGATGCCGAAGGCCAAAGAGAGTAGCAGCCCCTTGGCTCCCCCGGAAATATGTATTGGAAGGTAACCGGCAGCCGATTTTTTTTAAGAGAAGGATAAAACGCATAGAGTCAGTTATTTATCTGAGTCAAATAGTTAATTCCCGGAAATATTATGAACCAACGTAAGCTATCTACACGGGTGAGGTGGGTACTGCTAACCATAATTTGCTTTTTGGGAATAAAGGCTATGGCGCAGAAAGCAACTTACCAGCAGCAGGCTGAACAGTTGTGCAATGAAGCCTACACTTTATTATTTGAACAGGGCAACCACCGCTTAGCCTTGCAAAAATACCAGGAGGCCAAAGCGCTTTATATTGGCAAGCCTCAACCCGACTTAAACCTGGTAGATGCTTGTTTTGGCATGGGCATTATTTACCAGATGCGCGGAGATTACCGGCAGGCAATTAACGCTTATCAGGAATCGGTTGCGAACGAGAAAAAAATAAATCCCCAGGCGGACTCCAGCTCTTTTTACCCACTGGTACTCATTTCCGAAAGCTATATTCACCTGAATCGTTACGATTCGGCCTATACTAATTACGAAAAGGCGGGCCACCTGCTCGCCCAATACCCCCATATTCCGTCTGCTTATACCTTACGCTTTTACAACGGCCTGGGCAGTTTATACTACCTGTTCGGCAACTATGCCCAGAGTACTAATTATTACGAAAAAGCATTAAAAATATTAAACCCCGACGGCCAAGCACCCGCACCAGCAAATAACGACCACGTTACCCGGTATGTGATGTATAGTAACAATATTGCCGGTGCCCATCGCAAACTCGGCTTGTATCAGCCGGCCATTGACAAACTTAAAACGTTAACCCGGTACGGCATTATTAGCAATATTTTGTACCAGAACATGGCTACCGTTTTTCTGCAATTAAATAAAGCCGACAGCGCTAAAACTTACCTGCAAAAAATAAAATTTAAGAATATTCCCAATAAAGCCAGCCTGGATGCCACCGCTGAGGAAATTGATTATTATAACAGTTTTGGCGCGGTTTACTTAAAAACCAGAAATTACCAGCAGGCTTTCAGCAGTTACGATAAAGCACAGCAAATTGGCCGGGCCCGCTTAAACTATAAAAATGATGGCTTGGCCATTGCTTTAGCCGGAAAAGGACAGGTATACGCAGCCCAAAAGAAATATTTGCCGGCCATAAAGCAGTATCAGTTGACCTTACAATCGCTTCATTTTACTTTTAATGCGGCCGATATTTATCAAAATACGTCAGACTTCCAGAATGTCATTTCGCCGTTATTGTACTTTGAGGTTTTAAGTTACAAAGCGCAGGCTTTCCGGGAATATTTTAGCCAAACCCAAAACCTAACCGACCTGGAGGCTTCGCTTAATACCTATCAGGTGGCTTTTGAATTGGCCGGTCGCATTCGCAAAAGCTTTGATTCCGACGAAGCCAAATTGTTTTTGACTAACATCGTAGCACCGGCCTACGAAGAAGCCATTGCCACAGCTTTCCAGCTTTTTAACAGAACGAAGCAAAACCGCTACCGCGAAGCTGCCTTTGCCCTCGCCGAAGAAAGTAAAGTCGCCGTACTGGCCGAGAGTTTACGGGGTTTGGACCTTAAAAAAATACCGGGTATCAGCCCAACCTTGCTGCGGCGCGAGGCCGATTTAAAACGAAATAATGCTGCTTTGCTGGTTAAGCTGGCCGAAGATACCGTTAGTGCCAACCAGGAAAGTTACCGCAACTACATGCGGGAAAACGATATAAAGCTGGCCGGCATATACAAGGAGTTCGAAAAGAATAAAAAATATTACGCACTTAAGTACGATACCAAACCGCTCAGCATTAGCCAACTGCAGCAGCAACTCGATGGCCAAACGGCTGTGGTGGAATATTTCATCGGTAAAAAGTACTTGTATGTTTTTGTTATTACGCAGAATAACTTTACCGCTCAGCCAATTGGCACCACCGCTGATTTTACACCGAATTGGCAGACACTTTATAAGGCTTTGTACCAGGCCAAAGCGGGTTCCCGTTACCAGGGTAATAAGGCGGCGCACCGCTTATACCAGCAATTACTGGCGCCGATCAACGGGGTATTAGCCGGCAAAAACCGCTTGCTCATTATACCCGATAAAGCGCTTTGTTATCTGCCTTTCGAGGCTTTGGTTCCGGATTTACAACATACCCGCTACTTAATCCAGGATTACACGGTTAGTTATGCTTACTCGGCTAAACTTTTGCGCCCTGCCCCCGCAACGGAGGTAAGCAGGCGCAACGTTTCTGTACTGGCCATGGCGCCCTTCGGCAATAACAGCAGCCCGGTAGATAATTCTTTACGCGCCGACTTACTGGCTCCTTTGCTCGCCTCTACCGACGAAGTGGAAAAAATTGGCGGTCAGGTATACATCGGGAAAGATGCTACTAAAGAACGGCTTCGGGAATTAATAAGTAAATTCGATATTATTCACCTGGCTACTCACGCCAAAGCCGATAACCAAGATCCGCTGCAATCTTACATTGCGTTTTACCAGCGTAATTTACAAAACAGCGCCCGGCTGTATGCCTCGGAAATTTATAACCTGCCCTTAAACAAGCTGAAGCTGGTGGTATTAAGCGCCTGCGAAACGGGCAGCGGCAAGCTGGTGAATGGTGAGGGTATTATGAGCCTGGCCCGGGCTTTTGCCTATGCCGGTTGCCCCAGTATTGTAACTACTTTATGGCAGGCCGAAGACAAGGCCACCGCCTATATTACCACCCGCCTGCATACTTACCTGAAACAAGGTAAACCCAAAGATGAAGCTGTACGCCTGGCTAAGCTCGATTACCTCGCCTCCGTAACCAGTTCCCGGCAGCAATCGCCGGTTTATTGGGCAAACTTTATTTTTATCGGCGATGAAACTCCTGTCTATCCGGATAACAGTCGGTTTATTTGGGTGTTGGTTGCTGTAGGGATTGGCGTTTTGGCAGGATGGCTCCTCTACAAGCGCCGGAAACAGAATAAACAATTAATGGTTAAAGCCTGAGTTACTACTGTTTTAATTCAGCTGCCAGAACAGGTTTGTGGTACAGGTGATTTGCATAGCCTTTTTAAATTATTCCAACTCTCCTGAATGGAATTATATTATTAGGTTGATTTTTTTCAAATTGCTTTATGGCATGAGAATTAAGCTGCTTTATTTTATCTTTTGAAAGATTCCATCTTTCAAGGTGCAGGTGCTAACCGTATTTGTAGGTCTAAGAAGCCTCCGGGCCGGCGGGCCCCGTTTGGCCGCTCGGGCTGCTCATCTTTCCTTTCCTCCTGCGTCGGAATGCTAAAGCACCTGAAAGCCAGAAGAGAATCTTCCAAAAGGCCCTCGCTGTCCAAACTGCTGTCAGTTGCCCATAGCTGCTGCCTTCTTAGCTCAATCATTATTAAATAATAATCCTCCTCCTCATTGCTAATGGGCGATGTTGCGGTTCGGCCGAACTCCTTCCCTAATTTAGGGAAGGTGCCCAGAGGGCGGAAGGGTTAATCTCATTCAGAATAAAAGCAGGTGCCCATTGCACAGGGCAAAAGCCAGCGGACCTGCTAGTTAATATTAAAAACCACGGAGTAAACTACAAACTATCTTTATTCAGAACTAATGTAAACCAGCCTTGCCATGAAACAATGATTATTTCAATTGGTATTAATCGGCCGTTTTCTTAAAATTATATTTCTTTAGAATTTGCTTGGCTTCCTCCTGGTAATCATTATCGGGATTTTGATTGGCGGCTAATGCTGCGAAAAGTTTTTGAGCTTCGCTGTACTTGCCAACCTTAATATAACTTAAGCCCAGGTACCATTTAGCTTCATTTTCGAACTCCCGGTATTTTTGTAAATACAGTTTATACGTGTTAATGGCTTCCTGGGGCCGGTTGGCCGAGAGGTAGGCGTTGCCTAAATAGAACAAAGCTTGCTCGTTAGCTTCCTGTGCTAATATTTGTTTAAATAAAGTAATACTGCGCTGATAATCGCCGGCATTGTAAGCAGCGGCGGCCTGGGTAGCTAACGTGTTTTCGGTGGGAGCGCTCCTAAACGTTTCTATTGGGTAGGGCGTGTAATAAGCACCATAAATTTCAGCGGGAGCAGTTTGGGTATTAAAAAATATAAAGGTGGCAGCAATAAGTAAAACAACACTGGCGGCAGCCATTGCCCAATAAGGCTTTGCGTTCAGCAGCGTTAATTTTTCGGCAATTATTTCTTTTAACTTCTCTAGTAGCGAAGGTTCTGCTTTGGCCGGCGTATAGCTGTAACTTTCCCGGGGCATTTCCTGGTGGAAATGCTCAAATTTTAGACGTATTTCTGCCCGGCCGGCTGTTTTTAAGTTCCGTACCATGGCTTGTTCCAGGGCTACATCGGCTCTAAAGGCGGCGTCGGCTGCTAATTTGTTTTTAAATTCGTCCAGCAGTTTCCCCCTGAGTTTGCCCTGTACATATTGCTCTATCAGCTCGTCTTTATTTGCATCGTCAATCATAACTTTAAACGCTTAGGGCCGGTTTAAGATAGCATTTTTCAGGCGATCTTTGCACCGGAATTTTTGCTGCTTCGCTACATTCAGGCTTTTATAGTTTAATTTTTGGGCGAGTTGTTCCATGGTTAGTTTTTCGTAGTAAAACCCGATTAATAAACTTTTACAAGGCTCGCCCAGTTGGTTAATGGCATTCATAATCTGGTTGTCGTCGGGCAGGTCCGTGGCCTCTTCCGGTATCTCTATTGCTATTTCTGTTACTTCGGTGTAGGTCTCAATATCAATAAATTTAACTTTCCCTCTTAGGCGGTACAACCATTTCCGGCGACAGATAGAATAAATAAAGGTTTTAATCTTACAGGTGAGTACAAAATCCTCTTCCCAAACTTTTTCCAGGAAATCCAGCATACTATCCTGGTACAAATCCTTTGCCTCGGCCTCGTTGCCATTATTTACTTTAACCATTTGTAAAATCATGGGCCAGTTGGCCTGATAAACGGAGCGTATGGTATTTTCATTTCGGTTCTTTAATTCATGCAAGATTTTTTCCTCGGTCATCGGATAAAATTCTTTAAGCCCCAACTTTTATCTTCGTAGCAGATGAAAGTTGGGTACTCTAGTGAGTGTACACTTACAAAGGGCGCTATGTGGTACTCAATATAATATTAATAGCAAAATCTTATTTAAGTTAACCATTAAATAAATAATTTATTAAAGTTTATGATAGTCTATAACAGGAAGTAAGGAGATATTTTAATTTAGGAGTGAAGAACTTGCGTAAAATATTAAGCTAGCTTGCCTGAGTTATGCCTTATTCGGTCATTTAGGTTCGTAGTATCCTGATGGCCCACTAGTTTAAACACTTAGTACTACTTATTTTAATATTTTAATTACCGAAATCAATATTTATGAGGCTGATGTTCTACCTGGCTAAAAAATAAACTCCCCGGCCGTTCT
>NZ_BJYS01000003.1 GCF_007991635.1 Adhaeribacter aerolatus
ACTTCTCTTGCAGCCTCCCATCTTTCAAGCAATATAATTTGAGTAAAAAGCTATATTTTAATTTATTCTTTTTCTTCCTACTGGCGAGAAGGAGTCGATCTTACAGCAAAACACTTATTCTGCCAGCAAGAAAGGCAATGTCGTAGCGGTCGTTCAAGATAAATACAAAAAGTGAAATGACATCATCAAGTAAATTCCACCTGATTAGTAGATCTGTTATGAATAATTTGTTCCTTTTATTTTGTACGTTATACACCACTATTTCATTTGCTCAAACCGCCTACCAGGAGTTGCCGGACCCCAAACCAAAGAATGAAGAATTGTGGAAGCAGGTGAAAACCGGTACCTATGTCAGTTTTGCTTCTCCTGATAACCGTTATGCTAAAAGCAATGTTCCAGCCGTATCGCCCGTTTTAACTAATTGGCAAACCAAAGCCTGGAAAGGAGAAAAAGTACATACGCAGATTCTGATATGGACAACCAAACCACTTAAAAATACCAGCTTGTTCGTTAGTGATTTGAAGGGTTCTAAGCAAAATAAAATACCTGCCGGAAAAATAAAAGCAAGCTTTTTGCGCTACGTTATGGTAGATGGATTAAATGAAAAGGGTGTTGGCTGTGGCATCCCGTCTAATCTTGAGCCAAGTTTGGAGGCAGATGTGATAGATAACGCGAAAGCTTCTCCTATTGCAGCTAATACCACGCAGCCGGTGTGGTTGAGTATTTCAATTCCCGCTGATGCTCCTGCTGGTGTGTATAAAGGCGCTGTTAGGGTAATAGAGGGGAAAAACGAAATTCTGGGTAATTTAGATTATTCCGTAGAAGTTATTAATCGTACTTTACCAGCGCCAAAGCAATGGCAATACCACCTTGATCTTTGGCAGAACCCAGATGCTATTGCCCGGATGCACCAGGTTGAAAAATGGTCAGACGACCACCTGAAAGTGATGAAGCCTTACATGGAATCGCTGGCCAATGCCGGACAAAAAGTTATTACCACCACGCTTATTCATGACCCTTGGAATAGCCAGACTTATGATGTTTATAGCTCCATGATTAAGTGGACCAGGAAGAAGAATGGTTCCTGGAGCTATGATTATACCATATTTGATAAGTGGGTTTCCTATATGATGGCTCTGGGGATAGACCGGGTAATCGAATGCTATAGCATGATCCCTTGGAATCTTAAGTTTTACTACTATGATGAAGCATTAGGCAAAGAAACTGTCTTGGTTGCAGAGCCGGGTACGCCGGAATATAATGCCCATTGGCAGCCCATGCTGGCTGATTTTGCTAAGCATCTTAAGAAAAAAGGGTGGTTTAATAAAACTACGATTGCCATGGATGAACGTCCGATGGTGGCTATGCAAAAAGCGATTGCTGTCATAAAAGGTGCTGACAAAGATTTTAAAATATCACTTGCCGGAAATTATCATCCTGAAATTGAGAAAGACCTTTTTGATTATTGTGTTGCCTCCAATCAAAAAATAGATGAAAAAACGATGCAGGCCAGGAAAAAGGCCGGTTCAATAACAACTTTTTATACCTGTTGTGCGGAGGGATTTCCGAATACCTTTACTTTTTCACCGCTTGCGGAATCTGCGTGGCTGGCCTGGCATGCCGCCAACAAAGGCTATGACGGCTATTTGCGGTGGGCGTTCAACAGCTGGCCCCAAAACCCCTTGCAGGACAGCCGTTTTGGGAAGTGGTCTTCCGGAGATACTTATTTTATATATCCGCAGAACAGATCTTCCATTCGCTTCGAAAGGTTGATAGAAGGGATTGAGGATTTTGAAAAGATCAGAATCCTGAAAGAAGAATTCAAGCGGAAAGATCAACCTAAAAAGCTTCAACAGCTCGATACTATCTTAGCAGGATTTGAAATAGATGCCTTAAAAACCCAACCCGCCGGGCCGATGCTTACCCAGGCGCAGCAGGTTCTTAATAATCTATAATTTAAGGAAAGGAGATAGCATGCTCCGGAAAGCCTTATCCAGGACAAATGGCTGCTTCAGACAATTTAAGATGGTTGAGCGCTTAAGGTTGTTGCATTTTCAGAGGCATTTGTCAGGTAATATAAAGCCAAAAGCTGATTGGGGTAACTAATCCAAAAACGTAATGGGTACCAACCCCGGCAAGCCGCTGTAACCGCGCTTTCGTTGTGCGTAGAGTTAGCGTAGCGCTCTACACACTTTCCGGAAAGCCAATGGCTGATTGGCGTAATAAAAGATTCAGTCAATAAAAGTTATCGGTACCAACCCCGGCAAGCCGCTGTAATCCCGCGCGCTGCTGTACAGGTAATGTTGCGCTTCATCTACCCAACCTTCCTGCACCGGATTCTGGTGAATATATTGTAGCTTTTGCTCGGTAAAATGATTTGTCAGTAATTCCTCGGCGTGGTTGTTTTGCTGCCAGAACTGGTACTGCGTATTGCGGCTGTTTTTACCCGCGGCAAACCGAAACTTATCCAGTAACCATTCCTGCCGGCTTTCCGGACCAGCTTCTATTTCCCGGACAATTTGGGCAGCCGTAAACTTTTTCAAATCCCGGATAATGTCCGATAAATTAATCTTTCCGGGTTGTTGCGCCGAAATAATTAAATGAGCATGGCTGCTCATGAGGCACCAGGCATGTACCTGTAAACCTTTGTTTTTAATGCAGAAGTTCAAGCTTTCCACAAACATCTCTTTATACCGGGCGCGCACAAACACATCCAGCCAGAACACTACCGTAATCGTGACAAAATAAATACCTTCGGGATTGTTGAAACTGTAGGGTCTTGGCGTCAGCTGCATGGGAATTGGCAGGCAGATGGTTTGTTTGTATTACGGATTACGCCAATCAGAGATTGGCTTTCCAGAAAATGCGTAGAGCGCTACGCTAACTCTACGCATAACGAAAGCGCTGCGCATGACAAAGGTTTTTACTTGATTAAGTTATTTAGATAAGATTTAATTTGTATTATCCATTTCAGACAAAATGTATTGTTGGGTTTTTTCAGAAAACTCTAATATATGTTTTAAGCAATTTAAACTCAAAAATGCGACACCTTTTCCGGATAAATCTCTATTTTCATTATAATATATTGAATACCAACCAATAGAACCCTCCAAACTTGTAAACACTGGCTCACTCAAAAATGGAAATAAGTGTTTATTAATAAAACCATAGAATTGAACTTGGGAATAGACATTTTGTAATATTTTTCCTCGCCCTGATTCTTCTCCCAAATCACCTAACTTTCTTAATTCGCTACCAATTCTTCTGAATTCGCTTTCCCTTAATTCGGTTAATAACTTCCTTCTTTCAAAGCTTAAATTTCTTTCATTTCTTTTTTCCTCTAAATTTGATATTTCATAAGCAATATAGATTGTAATCAATAATGTCAATAAAGAAAAATAACTATTCAAAATACCACCAAAGAAATCACCGAAAGTTCCCCAATCAGAAGGGTTATCAGAAAGACTAGTATCGAAAAAATTTAATAAATAAATAAAAATTGGTATTAATGGTAAAACAACCAAGAATGTTGTCACCAATTTCAATTTATTTCTAGATATTCTAAAATCACGTTCCTGCATCTTGGAGCAATAAAATATTAGTAAATTATTAGTTTAAAATCAAACCTTAAGTTAATAAAGATTCTAGCAATGTAAAGGGTTAGCACAAAGCTCTACGCACATTACAGAAAACCAATTTTTAATGGCGTATTCCTATTAACCAAACCTTACCAACGCTGTGTGTAGAGTTAGCGTAGCGCTCTACGCACTTTCCGGAAAGCCAATCTCTGATTGGCGTAGCTAAAGAATAAAATTACCAAGCCCAGCCCCTATCAGCTGTTGTAAATGTGGCAAAATATTTCCTTCTTCAATTTAAACAGAATGACTTTGCATTTTTCGGCCAAAGCGTTAGGTACGCCAGCTGTTTATAGAACAGATTAGTTTTTCTTTTTCTTATTCCGCCAATCGGAGATTGGCTTTCCTAAAATTGAGTAAGCGCTACGAATCCAGAAGCTCGTTATGTTCTATGTTGCACTTGTTTAGAAATTTCATTTATCAAGTGGGCCTTGCAAAATAAATTTATTTCTATCAATTAATGAAAAATTCCAATTTTGATTTGCATTATACAATAATATATTGTAAATTCCTCTTAATGTTGATACTGGTAGGAGAATATTTTGTTGTGCTGCTTGCGCGCGGATTGGATAGGTTATAATAACGGAGCAGTAGAATCGAGGCGAAAAATGTGAAAGTATTTGCCATTAATTATCTTTTCTCTTTTGTTATAAGATAAACATAATCGTGCAACTTCAAAACGTTCCGATCATTAAAAAGAATGTTTAAACTTTGGGCAGTCTTGCTGCGCTGCTCCCGTAAAATCCTTTAATAGAGCCGTATTATGCGCACATCATCATCAGGCATCATGTACAACCGTTGGACCGAGCCTAGTTATGAAATCAAGGTTCGTGGGACGATGAATCTTTGGGGCTCCTTCGGCATTAAGAAAAACATCGTATTTGAGAAGCAACTCCTGCTTCATATTCACAACGACCTTTTCGGCGAACCCATTTCCTTGGGAACGCAGACGGCATCGGGCCCCGAAGAAGATATAGGAACGCTTAATCGCGGCGAATTCGTCACAATCCCTCTTAATGAAATCTCCCGCGTCTTTGCCTCCTGCAAAAAAGAATCCACTGTTTGTTGCCTGATCAAATGACAAGCAGACCCCGTACCAGAGCAAACTTAATGAATAATTAAAATAAGACTATTATGGCAGAACCTGCAAAACCCCTTTCCCTAACCGTGCGACCATTCCAGGTGTCACATCTTTGTTTCGAGGTCGGAGGTATTCTTGGTGGTTCCTTTGCCGAGCTAGGCACAAAGGTATCTGCCTTTAATTTAGACAATCTCTACGATGCGTTCCGGGCCGCCAAAACCCTCTCGGGGAATACAGGTCGTCTGGAGTTGAATTCTGACAGTATCGATTTTCTGACCAAAACCAAAAGTAAGTTGGAGGGTACCCGCCCCCCGGCTCTGGCAGCGCTGCGGGCGGAACCCATTAAGGCGGCTTTGAACAAGGCGGTTATTGCACGAGAGAACGCGTTCATCACCAAATATGGGAAGGTCACTGAGATTGCTTCCCTTTTGAAGGCAAATGCTGCCGTTAAAAGCGGCCGGCTAGCGAACCTTCAGCTTCGCTCCCAGCAGCGATGTGACACGCTCCTCAACGAATATACGCGGTCAATTCCCAGGCGGGGTTTAGGCGATGTGGTAGCAAGCACGACTACTCATATTTTTGCGTTTAGGCATGAAGCACCCATTGAGACAAAGACGACAGTAGTCAATGAAAAAGAAACTACTTCGAGCGCTGATCACAAAGGTGATGTTAAGAAACAATTAGTCAAGGATATTGAGTCAGCTGGCGCTATCGAACGTCAGACAATCGAAAACTTTGGGTATGATTTTAGGATGCCGTTTATCGAAGAGGATATGCGCAATGACCGGGACCAGAATATGATGATTGACCAGATCATCTCCCACTTCCTGCAAAGCCATTACCTGGACCGCCTGGAGGAGGTATACAAAAATGAAGTGGCGGCAATGGATGCCGATATCAACCAGTTACAGGTCGCTTATTTGAACACAATCCTTCTGTCGCCCATTAACGGCATTGTCACTGGCGTCTACAAAAATCCAGGCGATGTGGTCAGTCCGGGCGAGCCTGTCTTTCGCGTGGAAAACAATGACGACCTCCTCATCGTGGCAAAGGTTGTTTGCCGCGGACTGATCTCGATTGGTTCCGTGCTCCATGTTGAGTCAAATCTGTTCGGCGTACCAAGCTTACCTGTGAAAATCGATGCTGAAATCGTGGCCGTCCGCAGCGAAGGCGAGGACGACCAGTGGGAGGTAATCGCCAAGCACAAGAACACCGACAAAGCCGGCAAAGGCCCTCTTTTCCCACTCGGCTACAATTTCGACTACGACAATATGCAGGTTTTCATTTTGGCGGCAGGCGAAGTGTTTGTGCTTGATAGTTGAACAATAAGAGGCGCAAAACCACACGCAGTCGAAAGTCAAGCTATGCCTTAGTCATTTGCTTAGTGCCGTTCGCAGTGCAGCTACGATTTTATGGCCCGTTCCAAAAGTTCTGCACTACCAATCTTGGCACATCCTGATGAGTATTCACGATCGCGGGCACCATGGTTTGGTTACACCTATCCGACGCTGGAAATCCGGCGGGGCGCGGTTGATGCGGTACGAGTGGAGTAGCTCCCGATCTCGGTTGTCGCGCGGTCGTACCGGACTATGGTTCATTCGCTGGTTGTCCCAGTATGACGGAGCCGGCGACGCGCGGCTGTCGCATGGCTCCCGTGAGCCGCGGGCCAAGGAAACTCGTTGGTTTGGACGGGCAGGCGTTTTGGAACAATCTATATTTCCCTGGCCGCATCAACTGGAAATCGGACAACCGACGAAATAACTCAAGGAGGAATAATCACATGTTAAACAAAGACCCCAAGGACAGAGGTTGGACAATCGGCTCTTACCCTTCCTTATCCCCTAATTTTACGGAGTATACAGTCGCACCGGAGTACCGCGACAATGAGAAGTTCAAAGAGGAGCTCAGGAATTATGGACTGGCTATCGGTCCAGGCGGTCAACTAATAGCATATTCGCCAAGTTTGTCAAGCGTAGCTACTTTGTCAAGGGAAGCTGGAGCTGCTTTGTATTACGAACTTACCGGCAGAACAGACTTCAGACGAGGACCAGAGAGGCTGGTGAATAGGCCGGATGCGCTGGCCCAGAGAATAGCTGCCAATATAGATGACGCTGGGGAACCTTTCTATATAATTAACGGTGCCCCGTATGACAAATACGGAATACTCACCACGATCAATCTCTCAGACACGGTAGAAGTTACAGCCCAGGAGCCGCTACCCTTGGATTCACCTCCATCAGCACCTCACACAGTCGAGCCGTATCGGCCCCCAACCCTGCCTGCTAAAGACTCTCTTGGCGTTAGTGTGTCGTTGGCAGGGTCTGTTGTAAACCAGGCTGTGCGTAATATCTTTTTGCCAAGAGATCCTCTTGGCAACCCACTGCCAGGATCACTCAATCTCTATACAGGGAAAACCGCGTTTGATCTGGCTGAGAAAGCCCCAGGGCACATGATACAACAGACGAAATACGCTGTGTCAGCGAATAGGAACGAAGTCGAAGTACGTAAATTCCTGAAGATTCCAGCTGGAAACCTGCCATCGAACGACCTTCCCAAGGGCATCTACGACAATATCTGGGGCAGGGACGCATCGGCCCCTGCCGCCCGAGACGCCTTTTTGAGCAGTAGCGTGGCCACGCACAACGATTTGCCAACGCTTAGGACCGACTCAATCCAAGCGCTCTACGAGCTGCCCAGATGGAGGTCCGGCGCTGTAATGGGTGCCTTGGGAGTCGCTTCGGGAGCGGCACTCATCTACGGCGGCACTCACCAGCAAAATCAGACACTCAAGACTCTAAGTATTTCGGGCGGCTCGCTCGAAATCGCTGGCGGGGGTGCGCTCGCAGCGGGATCTTTTCTGAATTCGCCAACAATAATGCGGGTCGGCGGTATCCTTGGCAGTCCGGCCGCCCGGGCGGCGGCACCACGGCTCATGAACGCGGGGCGCTTTTTTGGCACCACTGGTTCCTTGGCCACAGCTCCGTTGACAGCAAATTCGTTTTACGAAGATGTTGCGACAGGGCAATGGTTTGATGCCGTGGTCGATGCGACCTCGTTTGCATCAGCCGGTGCGACATTTGGCGGAACTTTGTTCGGCTCGGTCGGGGGCACAGGCGCATTGACATTGTCGACCGTGAGTTTGACCGAGGCTGGTTTGGTTCTTGGCTCGTTCGGTATCGGTGTTTTGGTTGGAACAGGTATCGACAAGGGCGCCGAATGGGCAACAAAAAGCGCGCTCGGCGTAGATCTGTCCCCATCCGCACAAATAGCCTTCCGACTCTCCACCTTGGATAATTTGATAAGTTACTTATGGCGCGATCCATCCCAGCCTGTGTATACCCAGTCTATAGCCTGGAAGCTCCTGCAATGGCTTGAATAGTCGCCAGGCTGCCGTATTGATAAGTATTCAAGCGCCCCTGATGGTGACTGACGTTCCTTAGAACGCAGAGCCGAATCGACGAATGGTGAAGCACCACGGCGCAGAAGCCCTAACGCATTCGGTTGTACAGAGGCACATGAAAATCGCCCTCAGTTGTGCGTAGAGTTAGCGCAGCACTCTACGCACTTACCGGAAGCTAATCTATGATTGGCGTAATTAAATTATCCCAAATTACTTAAACAACCCCAATAAATCCCTCTTCGATAGTGATTTCAGCAAAACGTTATCCGTTTTAACTAAATCTTTCACCAACGCCTTCTTACTTTCCTGCAGCTTCTGAATTTTTTCTTCCACAGTATTGGGGCAGATGAGGCGGACGGCTACTACATGTTTTTCCTGCCCGATGCGGTACACCCGGTCGATGGCCTGGTTTTCGACGGCGGGGTTCCACCAGGGGTCTACAAGGTACACGTAATCGGCACGGGTTAAATTAAGGCCGGTGCCGCCGGCTTTTAAACTAATTAAAAACACCCGTACGTTAGCGTCATCCTGGAACTGGTTAACCGCCGCGGCCCGGTCCCGGGTTTGGCCGGTAAGCAGGGCAAACGGAATGTGCCGGGCGCTTAATTCTTTTTTTATGAGCTCCAGCATGGTTACAAACTGCGAGAACACCAGTATTTTGTGGTGCGGCGCTTTGCTTTGGATTTGCTCCAGCAAAGTTTCTATTTTGGCCGAGGAAGCCAGGCTATAGTCGCCGCCGGTGAGCAAGGCCGGGGAGTTGCAGATTTGACGCAGTTGGGTAAGGCCGGTGAGCACGTGCATGCTGTTTTTCAGCACTTCGCCATCGCCTTGCGCCGATATAAAATCGCGGATTTCCCGCTCGGCGGCATCGTATACGCGGCGCTGCTCCGCCCCCATTTCGCAATAGATCACCATTTCGGTTTTGTCGGGCAGTTCGGGGGCCACCTGCTCTTTGGTGCGCCGTAATACGAAGGGGCTTACCTTTTGCTGTAGTTCGGCGGCCCGGCGGCTATCCTTAAACTTATCGATGGGCGTGGAATAATGGTCGCGGAAATAGCGCTTGTTGCCCAGCAAACCGGGACAGGCAAACGACAACTGCCCGTACAAATCGAAGGTGTTGTTCTCGATGGGCGTACCCGTCAGCACCAGTTTGTTCCGCGCTTGCAGCAAGCGCACCGCCCGGTACCGCTCGGTTTCCGGGTTCTTAATATTCTGCGATTCGTCGAGGATAATGTAATTAAACGGATATTCCTTCAGCACCCGGATATCCGACAGCAGCGTGCCGTAAGAGGTCAGCACAATTTCGTATTGGTTTAGCTCGGCAATATTTTTTATGCGGGTGGCGCCGTAAACCGTTAATATTTTAAGCGAAGGAGCAAATTTGGCTACTTCGTCCTGCCAGTTAAATAGCAAAGAAGTAGGTACCACCACCAGGTTGGTGTTTTGTTTAACCCGTCCGCGCTGCGCCAATAAAAAAGCTAATACCTGGATGGTTTTACCCAAACCCATGTCGTCGGCGAGACAGCCGCCAAAGTTAAATTCGTCCAGGAAAGAAAGCCAGTTCAGGCCTTGTTTCTGGTAACCGCGTAAGGTGGCGTGCAGGCCGGCGGGCACTTCGGCTTCGGGCAAGGCTTTAAAGTTGGCCAGCTTCTGGCGGTACTGTATTAGTTCGGTTTGCACTTCCTGGCTCAGCACTTCGTCTTCGTACAGCTCCGTTATTACCGAATAATTTATTTTGGGTGTCCGGATGTGTTCGCCGGCTACTTCGCCCACCGCCAAATAACGGGCAAATTTTTCCAGCCATTCCTGGGGCAACAAACCCTGGGTGCCGTCGCCGAGCTGCACAAACTTGCTTTTGTTCCGGATGGCCTGGTGCAGGTATTTGAGCGAGGCCTGCTGCTGCCCAAACTTTACTTTAACGGTGGTGTCGAACCAGTTAATGCCGCTTGTAACCTGGATGCTGATTTTGGCTTTGTGCGGGTTGAGGCGGTTATTTTTCAAGTCTTTAAAACCCAGCACGGTAATATTTGCCTGGTGCCAGGCCTCGAAGGCATCCAGAAACCAACCCTCTTCCAGGAAGCGGTCACGGTGCAGGTAAAAGCAATCTTGGTGGAGTTGTTCGTAAAAAAACGGGTGCTGCTTCAAAATGTCGGCCACCAGGTTGTGTTCGGCTTCCTCGTCGCGGGCCAGCGTAAAGGCCTGGCCCCGGGCATCGGTGCCGTAAATTTGCTTGTGCGTGAGCACCGGTATTTCCAGGGGGCCGTACTTCATTACCGGCGTCAGCAAAATAAAATCCTCCGACTCCGATAAATAAATGATTCCTTCCCGGGTTTCGGCCAGGCCAAAATCGACTATTTGCTTCGGCGTAGCTGGTTTTAGGTAAGCGTAATTTACCTTTATTTTACTTTCGAGGCTGGCCAGCACCGTTTCCCGGAACTCGGCAAACTTAGATTCGTGGATTAATATTTTGTGGTTGTGCTTTTTGAAAAACCGGATAATCCGGAGCAAATCGGGGTTATCCAGCAAATACAAATTTTTCTTAACCTGGATAAAATATTCGTGCTGCACCGCCAGGTGTTGCAAATCGTAGGGCTGGTCCAGGAGGGTTAGGGTGCCGGTAATCTCGTAAAAATTATCTTTCACCACCACGTCCAGCACCAGGTTTACCGGCAAACTTTGCACCGCCACCGGCACCAGCGAACTAGCCGTAAAATTGCCCGAAGCCCGGTTATTATTAGGATTGTGCTGGTAAAATTTAAAGCCCAGCGGATTTCTAACCAGTGCCTTCAAAGCCGCCAAATCCGCCTCGCCCGGTTCGGCCTCGTAGCTGCGCTGAAACTTAGTTATAGCCGTAAAGAATTTAAGTTCTTCGGGGTTTTCGGTGAGCCAAATAAGGTCGGCGGGGTTAATTTGCTGTAAGGGATTTTTTAGTTTGCCGCCAGCCGTAACCCCCGCCTGGTAAAGTTCCAGGTACAAATGCTTGTAATATTTATGCTCCGCGATAACCACAATGTAGGTTTTGTCCGGGGTAGTTGCCACGGTGCGCGGCGGTACCGGTGGTTTGGGCTGGGGCAATAATTGTTCCTGCAAAATAGCCTGGGTGGCGGGGTTCACCGGCAGCAACTCTTTTAGCCGCGGCTTTATGGTAATATTTTTGTTCGCATATTCCAGGTCGAAATATTTGTCCAGGTTTTTTTCGGCGGCCAGGCCGTAATCCTGGGCCACGGGTAATATTTTGTTCCGGCGCAATTCGGCATCGAAAAACACCCGGAAGTCGGGCCGGGTTAGCAGGGCCTGCAATACCTGGGCCTGGTGTTCGCATAAGTAATTTTTAGGCCGGGTGCAGGCACAGGAAAGCCATAAACCCGTAGGAAACTGCACCACCTTTACTTCCGGCCGCTGGCCGCCGCCCGCACTCGTGAACAAACCCTGATTCAGTTGCAAATAGGCCGGGAAAATATCGTACGACGAGCCAATATAGGAGACTGCCTCGGCGGCCGTGTGTTGTAAAATAAAGTTATAATTCACCTCCGCGAGCGCGCTTACCGCCAGCAGGTAATCCGTGGCGTGGGCATTGGTGCTCGCGGTGTTTAGGGTTCCGGGATCTTTTTCGGGCATCTTTCCTGGTTTCGCTGCCGAAGTTAAACAGAAACTTTTTGCTTTGGCGGAGAAAGTAATTGTTTTAACCAACTACCGCAAGCGAAGTGGCTGTTACCACGAGCCGGAAAGCGCGGCTATCATCTAACTGCCCCTTGGGTAAAACTACGAAAGTGCCGTTTATTTGCCTTTGCCTAGCTAAATATTCAGACATATCTATCTGACTATCAATTCATATATTTAAAAAAGCTGCTTCTTTTTTACACCGGCAGCCGTTTCGCCCAAAGGTAAATTTCCCGCATTCAAAGCCCGAAAAGGCATACTTAACTTATTAAAATTGCGCAGGCACCACTATCGCAATTACCTTCACCCCAATATTTACCAGACAATTACATAATTATCAACCCATTACCTCCTAAAAACTATGAAAGCTTTAAATCAACCTTCTCTCCTGCATAAAGGATTATTTGCCTCTTTGTTACTGCTCATGAGCGTGCTGCTACCAGGTTGTTTTTTATTTGATGACGACGATCCGGCGCCGGAACCGAAGCACGAAGTACCAACTGAATTAGCCCGGAAATGGACGGCGGGGCAATTTTCGATGAGCGAGTTCTGGGATTACAACGGCAGCTATACCGGCAATGCCTTTGAGGCGGGCCTGGCCTTCGATTTTAAACCCGACGGCAAATGCGAATTTTACCTCGTAGCCGGCGGTACTTCTTACGGCTGCCGCACCGAAACTTTTGTTTACAAGAAAGGCACCGTGCAATTTAACGAAGATAACCAGTCTTTTACCTTTACCCCCACGGAAGGGCGGGCCCGGGGATTCTACAAAGGCTGTGCCTCGGCTTACCAGAACTACGATAATAAAACGGAAAAGAAAGACCTCAAACCCGAAACCTACTATTACACCCTGCAACCCGGTAGTAATGGCCAAACCAACCTCATCATCCGGTTCGAACCGCAGGCAACTTCTTATACTACCTTTTGGCCGGCTAACTGGTAAGGCTAACGGCGACCAAACCAAAGCGCTCATCTGGCAGCGCTTTGGTTTGGCCTAATTGCCGATAAAGGTCTGGTGCTAAAAGCTAGGCAGCGGGGAACCTGTCAGGATAAATCCCGGAAACAATTTATTTCAAAGGCTAGCCCTAAACATTATAAAAAGCATTTTCTGGCAGGGAGCCAATATTTAATCCCATTCCGAATTAAGCGTATTTCATAAATATCTGGTTAAGTATTAGTTTAAACTTAAGGTGATTTTAATTCATTCCAGGTTAATATTTATTAACCCTTTTTCTGTTCGTTAGCATTCGCCAATGCGGTGGGTACTTGCTTTTCTCCTGGATGTGATTAACCCTTCCGCCCTCCGGGCACCTTCCCTAAATTAGGGAAGGAACTAGGCCGAACCAGAACGTCGCCGATTAGCGATGAAGATAAAGTTTATAATCCTGTTTTGATAAATGATTATTTGAGACTAGTAAAGCAGTAGCGACAGGCAATTGACAGCAGTTTGGGCGATGAGGGCCTTTCAACTTTCCGGTGCGTAGCATTGCGAGGTACGAGCAAAGGAAAGATGAGCATCCCGCATGGCCAAACGGGGCCCGCCGGCCGGGAGGCTTCTTAGGCTTTGGCAATCAGTTAGCATCTGACCATCGAAAGATGGAATCTTTCAAAAGAGAGACAAATAAAACATGGTAGCATTTATGCCATATTATTTAAGAAAATTGGTGTAAGATGATTCTCTCTGCCAGAAATTGCTTTTTAAGGACGTTGGTACATCCGGCAATATTCATTCAGTCCCCATTATGTTTCTGCCGGGCTTAAGCAAAGTAAACCTGGCTATCAATTTTTAAGCATACCCTAAACTTTAGCGGTTATAACGCTGGTATCCAAATAATATTTTGAAAGAACAGCCAGATGCTTATCTTGCAACTATAATATTTACCCTGCCTAAATTTATTTACCAACTAACTAATTAGTAAAATAATTAAAACCAAAATAATTCAGATATGATGCGTGTACGTACCCTATTGCTATTCTGGCTTTGTATTTTTTTTACCACCCTGGTCGGGGCCCAAACGCCTGCCCCTACCAACCAGCTCGCTATTATTCCCCAGCCGGTAAGTTTAAAACAGTTGCCCGGCAATTTCCAGCTTACCCCTAAAACCAAAATTTACATCGACTCGCAGGATCCGGAGTTGAAACTGCTGGCCGGTATGCTGGCCGATCAGTTAAAGAGCACCACCGGCTTTGCCCTAAGCGTAACGGAAAAGGCCAACCAGCTTAAAAGCAAAAATGCCATTGTTTTAACCAAACAACCAGTCGGCACACCGCTGGAGAAAGAAGCTTACTCTTTAGTGGTGCGGCCGGAAAACATCGTGGTGCGGGCATCGCACGGGCACGGTCTGTTTTACGGTTTACAAACCATTTACCAGTTGCTGCCGGCCGGCCCCGAGGCGGTAGTCGGTAAAGCTGCCGTTGCTATTCCGGCGGTAGATATTCAGGATCAGCCCCGGTATAGCTGGCGCGGCCTGATGCTGGATGTAGGCCGCTATTTCTACCCGGTCGAGTTTATTAAAAAGTATCTCGATTACATGGCGATACACAAGCTGAACACCTTTCACTGGCACTTAACCGAAGACCATGGCTGGCGCATCGAGATAAAAAAACACCCGCGTTTAACCCAGATTGCCTCCAATCGCGAAGGTACCCAGGTAGGTAACCGCGACCAGATTGATTACCGGCCCCACAGCGGCTATTACACCCAGGAGCAGATTAAAGAGGTGGTAGCTTACGCCAGTGCCCGTTACATAACCGTGGTACCCGAAGTAGAAATGCCCGGCCATACGCTGGCTGTACTGGCAGCCTATCCGGAGCTGTCGTGCACGGGCGGGCCGTTTAAAATGCCGCTGCAATGGGGCATTCAGAAAGATATTTACTGCGCCGGCAACGACCAGACGTTTGCTTTCCTGGAAGATGTTTTAACTGAGGTAACCGCGCTGTTTCCGAGTCCCATCATTCATATTGGCGGCGACGAAGCGCCCAAAGACCGCTGGAAAGCCTGCGCCAAATGCCAGGCCCGCATCAAGGCCGAAAATTTAAAAGACGAGCACGAACTGCAGAGTTATTTTATCAAGCGGATTGAAAAATTTCTGTTGACTAAAAACAAAAATATTATTGGCTGGGACGAAATACTGGAAGGTGGTCTGGCGCCCAATGCGGCGGTTATGTCGTGGCGCGGTGTTAAAGGGGGTATTGCGGCTGCTAAAGAACGTCATAATGTGGTGATGTCGCCTAATTCTTTCCTTTATTTAGATTATTACCAAGGCGACCGGGCGCTGGAACCGAAAGCCATTGGCGGTATGCTGCTGCTGGAAAAAGTATATTCTTACGAACCCACGCCGGCCGAGTTAACGCCCGAAGAAGCCAAATATATTATTGGTACGCAAGGCAATGTCTGGGCCGAATACATTCATACCCCCGAAAAAGCAGAATACATGACATTCCCAAGGGCCGCGGCGCTGGCCGAAGTAGCCTGGACGCCGGCTAACCTGAAAAACTGGGATAGCTTTAAAAGAAGAATGGAAACCCAGTACCAACGGTATGATGCGGCCGGTATTAATTATGCCAAAAGCGCCCACAACGTTTTTCTGGAAGTAGCGCCCGACACTGAAGCCAAAAATGTGACGGTTTCTTTAAAAAACGGCAGCCACGATTCTAAAATATTCTACACCCTGGATGGCACCGAACCTACTTTGGAAGCTTTGCAGTATACCATACCCTTTAAAATTAATAACCCCACCATGGTAAAAGCAGCCACTTTCCGGAATAAGGAGCAAATAGGCAAAGTAACCTCCCGTGCTATCAGCGAACAGGATTTAACCGGCAAGAAAGAATAATATTATTAAAACCTGCGCTATAGGGGTAAAGGGTGAAAAAGCACTTTACCCCTTTTTGTTATCCTCACTCTAGGAGGTTGCAATACAGGCTTCGGAAGAATATCTTATAAGTGTTCGCCGGTGCAAATATTCCCGAAACAGCGAAAACCAGCTTATCGTTTGCCGAAACAAAGGACTAGAAAAACTACTAATTGGTCAGAAGTACAGTGTTAAGTGCATTAAAATCATAGCTTTGCCTCATAATTTACCGGGGAAAACACCCGGCGCGGGCTACCAACGGACGAATGATTAACCGGCCTTGCAGCATTTGAATAAAGCTGTTTACCGTTAATTTACTTTGGGAAGATAAGCCGCTAATTTACCTTTGTTTTGTTCATATAAGCGCTGGCTGCCACTAATCTGAAAGTTTTTACTCCGGTGGCCAATGAGTATTCCAATACCACTACCCGTAAGGACACCTAACCCCGCCCCAATTAAGGTGGCACCCGTTTGGTCGATAATTGTAAATGAGCATTCGCTCAAGCCAAGGAAGCCGGGCGTAGCGTCACAGGGTTGGTAGGCAATACTGCCGATGATGCCGCCCAGCAGCAAACCACTTAGTCCGCCTAAAACACCACCGCTGGTAACTGCATGGCCTTTCCGGAGTTTTATACCCGCAATATCTTTTACCGCTAGTTGCTGGTTGTTCATGCCTGCTGGGTTTAAGTTCATAACCCTACTGCTCCGGCTCAATTCAAGACTCGAATCATTCAGGGAGAATAAATATCCGAATACTGCGCGCCCCCCTACCAGTTGTACTTTTGCTTTGGCTAATTTTATACCAGGTGGTGAAGTAAACCCGATGCCAGGTAAGCATAGCAAAAGAAATAACCAGAGAATTTTGGCTGTTTTCATAGCGGCTTTAACATAAATATTCGTATTTCTAACAGAAAAGCATTCGGGCAGGCTGGTAATAAAATCCCACTACGCTTACCTGTAGGAACAGGAATTCTAGATGCTAAAATTCAGATAACCTTGCCCCTTGGTAGTAGTTAGCCCATAATAAAGCTAACTTTATTTATTATATTATACAAACAAAAAATTAGACTATTTGTACAACCAACTGCTTTAAAGCTTTAAATAATATTGAGCAAGTATAAAGTGGTGACTTTTAGGACAACTTCTTCAGAAAGGAGAAACCGGCGGGTAGAAACCTGTCTTTAAAAATAAATGTCAGCGTTCTGGTTAATGGAAGCACCTCTTTTGAATAATTCCAGGTCGGTGCAGTAAGCCTCGTGCAACAAGTTAATAAGGGAGGAGTCGTCTTTTCTTTTATCTAGCAGTTTACAAATCTTCTGCAAATGACACAGGTGGGCATCCGATAAAAATATATTAAAGTAAATTGAATTTATTTCCTTTTTAAGAACAGCCACCTCCGGATAGGCAGTCTCGTAAACCGCTATTGTTTTGTATAGGCGAGCCAAAATCGACTTATAATCAATCGTAATTTGTTGCGGATTATTGTACTTATCGCTGTATAACATTAAACCAAAAATAAACCTCTCTACAACCAGATTCTAACGGATCTATAAATTTCGTCCACTCCATATAAGTACCCTACTTTTTATTTTTCATAAATATGGGAAAAATAAAGCCTTAAAAAAATAAAATTTCGATGAACAAACCCCTTTAAGCGACCAAACGCTATTTCCAAACCCTTTATATACACCTTTGTGGGCAGTATTCCTTTTTACGCCGGTTACCCCTTGTAATCCTTATATCCTATTAACCCATCCTCTCATCTATTTATTGTTCTACCTGATTTTTAACATGGCAGCCAATCACCTGAGCTTTAAACGATTACCTCTGTTCCAGCAAATCTTACCTAAATCTAAAAAAAATTTTATTTTAAAAAATTAGGTTTCTTTGATAAGTTCTTTATTTTTACTCAATAACTAACTATAAAAGCATAATTATTAAATATTATCTTAATATTAAAACCAATATTTTAAGACAACTAATATAAGTAAAATACCATTATTATAATATTTTTCATAAAATAGGTTAATAATATAACTCATGAATTTTGATTATACCGGATTAGTAGTAACAGAGTGCGGACGCAAACTAAAAATTGATTTGTTTGATCAACTGGCAGTTGGTGTGCTGGAATGCGATGATTTTTTAAATAACCCGTCTTTTATACCTTCTACTTTTTCAGTTTACAAAACAAGCTCAGGATTGTACTTATTACAGACAACTTCTTTTAACGAAGAGAACGATACGCTCGACACCACTTATAAAATAATTCCGGAATCTGAAGTTTCGGTTTACCTGGAAAACTGCTGTTACAACATCTAAATAACGGTTAGCCGTCTAGCTTTCAACTCATACCGCTCTATCTATCAAACAGCAGGAAAGGTCTACAATACCAACTCTTCTAAAAAGTATTCGGTAAATTGTTTGATGTTTTATTTGCCTGGAGTGTGTCAATCACAATATCTGATGTTCTTCTTTTGAAAGGTTACATCTTTCAATGCACAGGCGCTAACTCATAGCAGGAACCTAAGAAGCCTCCCGGCTGAAAGGCCCTCGCTGTCCAATCTGCTGTCAGTTGCCTGTAGTTACTGCCTTTCTAAGCTCAATTATAAATGAATAAACTTTCTCAACAAAGCGATTCCATAATGTTCCGGTTCGGCCGAACTCCTTCCCTGATTCAGGGAAGGTGCCCGGAGGGCGGAAGGGTTAATGCCATCCAAGATAAAAATCCGCAACTCAGGCGAAAGCCAGCAAACAGAAAAGCTAAGTTAACGGCAGGAACAGATTTTTTGTGAAATAATGGTTATGACTATTAGTATAAGTCTCTGCTGTTTACTCTTCCAAAAAATTAAGGTCTTTGCCAAAAGTTTCGGAAAGCTTCCAGAGTGCCAGCAACGCAATAACTATTGTAAGCAAACCAACCATGCCGGCTCCCTGGATTATACCGTATTCGCTTCGTAAAGTCAGAAAAAGCGGGGTTATAATATTAACGCTGCCCCGCACAAAATTGGGGACGGTGGTTGCCACGGTGGCCCTTAAGTTGGTACCAAACTGCTCGGCAGCAATGGTTACAAACAAGGCCCAGTAGCCAATGGCAAAACCCAGGCACAAACAAACGGTATAAAATAAACCTACTGTTTGTATCGGCACAAACAAATAAATGAGGATAAACAAACTGGTTAACAAAATAAAGGCCAGCACAATTTTTTTCCGGCTACCCACATACTGGCTAAAGAACCCGCTGGAAAAGTCGCCGAGCGATAAGCCGATGTAAGCAAACATAATGGCCCGGCCAGCCACAATGGGTTCCTGTACACCCAAGGCTACTCCAAACTCCGGCGAAAAGGTGATGAGGATGCCAATAACATACCAGATAGGCAAACCAATTAAGATACAGCGCAGGTATTTCATAAACTGCTTCCCCGAAGAAAAAAGCTGGAAGAAGTTGCCCCGGCTTACGGGCATTTCTTTTACGGTTTTAAAAATACCCGATTCGAACACACTTACCCGCAACAGCAGCAGCAACAAACCTAAACCACCACCAATAAAATAGGCAATCTGCCAGTCAAATAAATCAGCGACAAAATAGGCCAGCACCGCTCCCAACACCCCTACGGATGCTACCAAAGAAGTACCGTAACCCCGGATTTCTTTCGGTAATATTTCAGCTACCAGGGTTATACCTGCGCCCAATTCGCCGGCTAGCCCAATGCCCGCAATAAACCGCAAAATAGCGTACTGATCGACGGTGGTTACAAAGCCGTTGGCAATATTAGCCAACGAGTAAAGCAAAATAGACCCAAACAACACCGACAACCGGCCCCGTTTATCGCCCAACACCCCCCACAATACGCCTCCAACCAGCATGCCGGCCATTTGCATATTTATCAGGTAAATGCCCTCCTCCAGCAATATCCCTTCGGGTACCCCCAGGTATTTCAGGCTCGGCACCCGGACAATGCTAAACAGTAACAAGTCATAAATATCAACGAAATAGCCAAGAGTGGCTACAATTACCGGTACTTTAAGCAGTTGCCGGAATTTTGATGGCTGGGTCATTGGGGTTTTAACCGGTTTATCAGGTATAAATAAAAGTAGCTATTAAGGTAATTATTTAAAGTAGTATTAAATTTAAGCAGTTAGCATGGCTGCGCCAAAAACACCGCCACTGTCGCCGAGTTTGGGCTTTAAAAGAGAAATATCCGGCTTTAAATTGAAAACATATTTTTTCACCGATGCCGCCCCTTCGGAATAAAGCAACGGAATATTACCAACCCCGCCGCCAATAACAATGGCATCCGGATCCAGAATATTTACCAGCACGGCCACTCCCCGGCCAAAAAAATCTATCAAACGCGCCACTGTGCTTTGTGCATGTGCATCGGTACCGGCCTCGGCCCGGGCCACAATTTCTTTTAAAGTAAGCTTTTCGCCGCTGAGGCTGGTATAATAGCGTTGCAGCGCCGGCCCCGACAAAATAGTTTCCACGCAACCTACCCGGCCGCAGTAACAAGGCCCGCCCGATTCGTCTAAGAAGTTATGTCCCCATTCGCCCGCAATGCCTTGCCGGCCCTGTAGTACTTTGCCGTTTACCACAATACCGCTGCCGACACCCGTTCCTAAAATTAAGCCCACTACTACTTCGGCGCCCGGCGTTACCTCCGGCACAATGCCTAATAAGGTTTCGGCTAAGGCAAAACAGTTGGCATCGTTGCTGATAATAACGGATAAGCCCAAAGCAGCTTCCAAATCGGCTTTCAACGGTTTTTTGTTCAGGCAGATGGTATTGCTGTTTTTGAGCAGTTGGGTAGCCGGGTCGAGGGAACCCGGCGTGCCAATCCCTATTTGGGTAGGCCGCTCGCTGGTTTCGGTGGCCAGTTTATTTACCAGGTTGGCTATCTGGTTTATTATATGTTCATACCCCTGGTCGGCTTCGGTCGGTAATCGTAAGCGGTTGAGTACTTTAAACGATGGCCCCGCTTCCAGCACCACGCCTTCTATTTTGGTGCCACCTAAATCAATTCCCCACAATAGTTGCATATCATAATAGTCTGGTAAATATTAAAGTCTCAAGCGTTTAAACCTCCTGCCTAATCAGAAGAATTTAAACTTACCGTTCCGGTAATTGGCGCCAAAATTTTGGTGCTAAAGATAAAAATTTAAATATATAAATGAATATTCTTTACTGGCTCTTCTATCACCCGGAAGGCACAAAAAAACTCCTGCCACTATACCGCGGCAGGAGCACCTTCAAAAACAAATATTTATTCTTGTACCGGACTGAACTTGTAAATTTTGCCGGAACCATAAGCCAACACATAAATGCCGTTTTTGCTGTCTTCGCCAAACGACGAAAGGCCGTTGTCCAGCTTCGTTACCAGTTCGTTTTTTACAGCTTTGTTATTTGCAAAAGTTAAGGCCCAGATGTTGCCCGTCACAAAATCGCCGTAAATATATTTTCCTTCCAGGCCCGGCAGGTTCTTGTCGCGTACCACGTAGCCGCCGGTAATAGAACGACCGGTATCGCTACCCTGCTGATAGGCATAAATCGGCTCCTGCAGGTTTGTTTTATCGCAATTCTGCGCTTCAAAACAGGCATCACCTTCCATTATTTTCCAGCCGTAGTTACCGCCTTTCTGAATAATACTTACCTCTTCTATTTTATTCTGGCCTACATCGCCGGCCCACAAAGTACCGGTTACCCGGTCGAAATTCATGCGCCAGGGATTACGCAAACCATAAGCAAATATTTCCGGACGATTACCCTCAGTATTGCCTTTAAAAGGATTATCGTTCGGGATGGCGTACTTCTGGTTACCTTCGGTTTTGTTTACGTCGATGCGGAGCACTTTGCCCAATAGTTCTTTCCGGTTTTGCGCATAATTCTGGGGGTCGCCGCCACTGCCGCCATCGCCCACCGCAATATATAAATAGCCGTCGTTGCCAAACGTAACTTTGCCGCCGTTGTGGTTAGCATAAGGCTGATTAAAGCGCAGCAATATTTCTTCGCTGCCGGGGTCGGCCTGGTTGGGGTTACCGGCACTTACTTTAAACCGCGAAATAAAAGTTTGCAAGGGGCTGCCACCGGTGTAGTTCACGTAAAAATAGCCGTTGGATTTATAATCCGGATGAAAGGCCAATCCCAGCAAACCCCGTTCGCCCCCTTCTACCACCCGGTTCGAAATATCCAGGAATACCGGCGCACTGTTAACATCGGACTTATTCTGGAAAACATGAATCTTTCCTTTTTGGGCCACCACAAAAATACGGTCGGTACCATCGTTCGGGCTGGTTAGTTCTACCGGCTGTTCTACCGTTAAGTTCGGAAAAGCGGCAACCAGTTCGTATTTGCCCGGTGGCGTATTGCCGTTGTTGCTGTCTTGCTGGGAATCCGATAAATCGCAACCGGCCAGCAGCAAGACCAGGTTCAGTAGAGATATAATGAAAGGCATTTTCATAAAATAAGGTTGTTAATTTAAATTACAGTTGATGACCCGCTGCCTACAAATACGGCCAGGCAGCGTCATTGCTTACAAAACCAGTTAAAGCATAAATTATAAGTATGCCGCTGATAATCGGGAGCCGTTTTCAAATGGGTATAAACGGTTAAATATTAGGCATTAATCGTATTTATTATTTTCTACTGTTACGTTTCCCGGAAAACTACGTACAGAAAATCCGAAACAAAATCCAAAATTAAATTGGACCAAATAAAGCATACATTCCACAATTACCGGGTAAGCGACCAGAAACGCGAATTTCTAAATCAACGGGCCGTGGCCATTTGGATTACCGGCTTACCGGCTTCGGGCAAAAGCACCTTGGCCAGTAATCTGGAGGAGGCCCTGCTGGCAAAAGGCTATTTTACCCAATGGCTCGATGGGGATTACCTGCGCAACGGCCTCACCAAAGATTTAGGTTTCACCGATACTGATCAGGAAGAAAACATCCGGCGTTGCGCCGAAGTGGCCAAACTTTTTTTGGAAAGCAATATTATAACTATTTGCACCTTTATCAGCGCGTCGGAACGGCTCCGGAATATTGCCCGCGATATAATCGGGACCAGCCAGTTTCTGGAAGTTTATGCCAATTGCCCTTTAGAGGTTTGCGTGCAACGCGATGGGAAAAATATGTACGGGCGGGCTTTGCGCGGCGGCATTACCAATTTATCGGGAGTAGATTTTCCGTATGAGCCGCCCCGGTTTCCGTGGTTACAATTATATACCAGCTACCACTCGGAAGAAGACTGCAGCAATCAGCTACTGGAGGCTTTACTGCCGCGGATCAAAATCTAAAATTATCAGCACTTATGCCCAACAGTTAGATAGCTGCCTTTGCCGCATCTTCTGTTAAACCAATAGCAGGTAAAAACCCGCCGGAAAGGCAAACAGCGTTGGTTTAGTTATTTTATGCCTAAATCATGGTTATAATTCTGCAAGCGGCCGGTTTAAATAAGTGCTTTATATTTTGGGCCTTCAGATTGTTCTCCTTAATTTACCCCCTTAGTTTTCATTTTTTACCTTATTTTTCGTGATTCATCTTTTTAAAAGCGCATCGTCTGCCGGTTTATTTTCCGGTAAATTATCCTGGAGTTTGTACCTGCTGCTTCCGGCATTACTCTTTAACAGCAGTTGCCAAACAAAACAAAAGCCGGTTCTAACCCCGGCTGAAGCTTCGGAAGTAAAAAAGCCGATAGTTTTACCTGATACAGCCATAAAAGCGGCGCCACCCGCCACCGATACTTTAGCGAAGGCCGAACCGGCAAAACCTGCCCCGGAAACGGCGGCTAAAACCGAAACCGTAGCCAAAGACCCACCGGGCTGGCCGGTAAAAATGCCAAAGGCTTTGCCCGGCGCTATTCTACCCGAAAAACGCATAATTGCTTTTTATGGTAATCCGCTGTCGAAACGGATGGGTATTTTGGGTGAATTGGAACCCGAGCAAATGTTTGCCCAATTAGATAAAGAAGTAGCGGCCTGGGAAAAAGCAGATCCAAGTACGCCGGTACAACCCGCTTTTCACGTGATTGTGGTTACGGCCCAGGGGCAACCTGGCAAAGGAGACAAATACCGGCTCCGGATGTCGGACCATGTGGCTGAAAAGGTAATTGGCTGGGCTGAACAAAAAGATGCTATCGTTTTTCTGGATTTACAAATCGGCCGCAGCACGTTGCAGGAAGAAATACCCCGGCTAGAACCGTTTCTGAAACTGCCTAATGTACATTTAGGCATTGATGCGGAATTTGCCATGAAAAGTAACGGCGTACCCGGGCGCCGTGTTGGTTCTTACGATGCGGCTGATATTAATTACGCTACCTCTTTTTTGGCCAGTATGGTTGATAAATACCAGATACCGCCCAAGTTGCTGATTGTGCACCGGTTTACCCAGCGCATGATTACCAATTATAAAAATATTAAACTAGACCCCCGGTACCAGATTGTGATGCACATGGATGGCTGGGGTAACCAGACACTTAAAAAAGATACTTACCGCGCATATATTCAAAAAGAACCGGTACAATACACCGGATTTAAAATCTTCTATAAAAATGACAAGCGGAAACCCGGCTGGCGCATTATGGCACCCGAAGATGTTTTAAAGCTTAACCCCAAACCACTTTACATTCAGTACCAGTAAAAAAGAAAGCGCCTGCAAATATCCGCAGGCGCTTTTGTTTTATGCAGAATCAAGGCCCCGCTAGAATTAAAGAGCAGCCATATATGAAAATATAAATCACTTGCTTCCCAATCATTCCTGAGAAATCTTCTACCAAGAAAGCGTTATAAGCAAATACCAGGCTCTGAAGCCGTTCCGTATTACCGTTTTAAGCAGAATCTAGTGCCATTGGTGGTGGTGTCACCGCCAATTATAAAGTTCCTCCCAAGCTACTTGCTGGTGAAAGCACGCAGCAAGGGCAACGGTTCTTTCCAATAAAAAAATGCTAAACAGCTTCACTGGTTATTACCTGTTTTTTAAGCTTTTCGGAATATTTTTTGAATTTTTCGGATTTTAAATAATGACAGGATTAGGAAAGCCAGTTGCGGTGCTGTCAGAGGATCTACTAAGTACTATTGGAATAACACTGGCGTAGAATATTTAAGAAATGAAAGTATTCCAAAGCCCAAAAGGGGCGCAAGCTATTAGCGATGGGTGAAGCCTATCGCTAATGGCCTATTTTACATAAGCCCTGGAAGGGCGGAATATGACTCAGGTTGGTTTAGAAGGACACTCCTTGAGAGCTTTGTTGGTTTTTTGCGAATTCTTAAGATTACACCCTGGGTTAGGTATTAGCCTTTTGGAGTAATTGCCTTTTAATGGGTTAGTTTAAAGGTTGATATTATTGCTGTTTCAGGAAACAATTGTCTGAATAAATCTGAATACAGAACAAATTCCTTTAATGTACGGGGGCTAAACTGCGCACGGATATTTCTGTCACAGGTTCCCGGTGACTTACGGCTAAAGGCTCCCGGCTGGTCAGGTACAAGTCGCCGGCATGAAAAGGCAGCTCCGGATTAACCAGATGCATATAATCTTTCAGGAAATTCGTAAATAGTTCTTCGAGGTACACCGACTCGGGTGCTTTATTAACCAGGCTTACCGTTATAGAAAGCAAATGATTTATTTGCCCGTCTAAAGTAAAAGTAACTTGCTCCGGAACATCAAATCGGCCCTGAAACTGGGCTATAACTGCCAGGTTACTGTATTCCTGTACGGTAGCGTTTAATTTAGAAATAATATGGTGGTAAAACCTTGTTTTTGCTTCCAGCCTTAGTTCCTCAAGCGTATTCATGGGCAGTATTACGTGCAACTTTTACTTTGGATACAAATTATTTAATTTTTTTATACTTAAACTATTAATTAGTTTAATTTTTTTCATAAGTCATTTTTAGTACTCCCAATTAATTAAATAACTAAACTGTTTAGTACTTTAGTAATGCGAATTTTAGAATAATATTAATTTTATTTATGATTTTATCTATACGAAACAATTACGTAAAAGATTAAGAAATTTTTGCGTATTCTTTCCGGTATTCAAAAGGTGTCTTATGCATTAAATTTCTAAACTGTTTATTAAAGTTCGATAAGGTATTAAAACCACATTTATAGCAAATCTGGGAAATAGATTCTTCTTCTTCCATCAGTAGTTTACAGGCCAGGCCAATCCGCAGTTCACTGATGAAAACCGAAAAAGGTTTGTTTGTGCGGGCCTTAAAATACCGGCTAAAGGTAGTCGGCGACATATTGGCCAGGGCAGCCACTTCTTCCAGCATAATATTCCTTTTAAAGTTCTGTAAAATGTAATTATATACCCCACTCATCTTATCCTTATCGGTTTCTTTGGAAGTATTATAATAGCCAATGCTGGAAATAAATTCTATTTCTTCGGCCTCGGCCAGCACCTGTAAAATGGAAAGCAGTTGAATAATGCTTTCAATTCCTTTCAGGGCCAGCAATTCCTGCATCATTTGAGTTAACCGCGCGGCAGTACCACCGTGAATCTGGATTCCCCGGGCGGCCTTTTCAAATAATTGCCTAATCAACAGCATCTCCTCTTTCTTCAGCGAACCCTCACCCAAAAAATTCTCCGGTATGTAAATAACAATGCCCTGCACCCGCAACGGGTTGGCTTTATCAAAATAAATCTCGTCGTTTCGCCAGAGGTGAGGCAGGTTGGGGCCGGTAAAAACCAGGTCGCCTTCCTGAAAATGACTTATATTATCGCCGATAAACCGGGTACCCGAGCTTTCCAGCACCACAAACAACTGGTACTCCGAATGGAAGTGCCATTTTGTATCAAAACAAGGATCGTTCAGGTATTTGATAACAAAGGTTTTGGCCTCCGGAATTTGCGATTTATGTAATGCATGTTTCATAGCAACACTTATTTGCCTTAAAATAGCAGCAATTAACCTAAATTTGGCATAAAACAGTCAGATTTAGGCAAGATAAAGAATGTTTTTGATTTTTATATTTTGTATAATTGTATAATCTACACCACAATAATTCACCCGCAATGAAAAATTTAAGCGTAATAGTACTCCTCCTGGTACTGGTGCTTGTGAACGGCTGTACCAAAACAGGTAGTTCTACCAGCAATCTTACCGGGAAAGAACCTCGTCGGATAGAAATATTATTTCTGGGGCATAAAAGCGAGCATCATAACTCGGCTAAGTACGCCCCAATGCTGATGACGGCATTATTTAACAAAGGAATTAATATTTCCTACACCGACAACCCGGACGATTTAAATAAAGAAAACCTGGCCAAATACGATGGGCTGCTGGTTTATGCCAACCACGACAAAATTACGCCGGCGCAGGAATCTGCCTTGCTCGAGTTTGTAGAAAGTGGCAAAGGCTTTATTCCGATTCACAGCGCTTCTTTCTGCTTCCGGAACTCTGAACCGGTGGTAAAAATGATTGGCGGCCAGTTTAAATCGCATAAAGTAGGCACCTTTACTACCCAAATAGTAGATCCCAAACACCCCACTATGGCAGGTGTTACCGAATTTGAAACCTGGGACGAAACGTATGTACACGATAAATTGCAGGCGGATAACCAGGTGCTGATGGTACGCGACGAGAACGGGCGTAAAGAGCCCTGGACCTGGGTACGGACGCAAGGCAAAGGCCGCATTTTCTATACGGCTTACGGCCACGATGAGCGCACCTGGGGCAATCCGGGATTTCTTAAACTGGTAGAAAACGGCATATTGTGGGCCGTAGGCGATCCGTTAAAAAAACAATTAGCCAAACTTAAATTACCTGTTTTAACTTATGTAGATGCCCAGGTGCCGAATTACGAAAAACGGGATCCGGCGCCAAAGCTGCAAAATCCATTATCTCCAGCCGAATCGATGAAACTGATTCAGGTACCAGCCGGCTTTGATTTACAATTATTTGCCGCTGAACCAGACGTAGTAAACCCTATTTCGATGGCCTGGGACGAACGGGGACGTTTGTGGGTGGTAGAAACGGTTGATTACCCGAACGAAGTACGCGAAGAAGACGGAGTGGGCGATGACCGCATTAAAATTTGCGAAGATACCAACGGCGACGGCAAAGCCGATAAATTCACCATTTTCGCCGATAAACTGAATATTCCGACCAGTATTGTTTTTGCCAACGGTGGCATTATAATTTCGCAAGCACCCGTATTTATATTTCTGAAAGATACCAACGGCGACGACAAGGCTGATGTACGGGAAGTGATTATGGAAGGCTGGGGTAAATCCGATACCCACGCGGGTCCATCTAATTTAAAATACGGCCTGGATAACCGCATTTGGGGTACCGTTGGTTACTCGGCTTACCGCGGCAAAGACGGCGACCGTGAAATTCAGTTCAGCTCCGGTTTATATAATTTCCGGCCCGACGGCAAAGATTTACAATACATGGGCCGCACCACCAATAATACCTGGGGCTTGGGCTTTAACGAAAACTTCGAAGTATTTAACTCTACGGCCAACGGTAACCACAGCGACTTTTTTTACATGCCTGAGCATTACCTGAAGCGCGTTTTGGTAGGTGGCACGGCGCAGGCCATCCGCAAAAACGACGGCCACGCCAACATGCCAACCGTAACCGATAAAATCCGCCAGGTAGATTTTCACGGTGGTTATACAGCTGCCGCCGGGCATAATTTGTACACCGCCCGTAGTTTCCCGAAAGAATACTGGAACCGCATTGCTTTTGTGTGCGAACCAACCGGCCGGGTAGTACACCAGGCCATTCAGGAACCAGATGGCGCCGGCTACAAAGAAGTAAACGGCTTTAACTTAATGGCCAGTTCCGACGACTGGATGGGCCCGGTACACGCCGAAGTTGGTCCGGATGGCGCGGTATGGGTAGCCGACTGGTACGATTTTATTATTCAGCACAACCCTACCCCATCGCCGGAACGCGGTGGCTACCAGGCTAAAAATGGTAAAGGTAACGCTTACGAAAACCCCTTACGCGATCACGAGCGGGGCCGCATTTACCGCATTGTTTACAAAGGCGCCAAGCCTTATACCCCGGTTAAACTGGACCGAAACAACGCTGCTACTATGGTAAAAGCCCTGGAAAACGACAATATGTTCTGGCGCACCACGGCCCAGCGTTTATTAGTTGAAACCAAAAATACTTCGGTATTACCGGAGTTATACAAGCTGGTAAACAACAAAAATGTAGACGAAATTGGTTTAAATGCCCCAGCCGTTCATGCTTTATGGACCATGCATGGTTTAGGCGCTTTAAACGGTTCTAACAACGAAGCCATGCAGGTAGCCATTAATGCTTTGTCGCACCCGGCCGCCGGCGTAAGAAGAGCCGCTGCCCAGGTATTACCCAAAAACCAGCAAGTTCTGGATGGCTTAATTAAATCAGCTTCTTTGAGCGATCCGAACCTGAATACCCGGATGACCACGTTTTTAGCTGTATCGGAGATGCCTGCATCGGTGGAAACCGGCCGGGCCCTGTATACCGCCAGCCTGAATCCGGAAAACGAAAAAGACCCCGCTGTAGCCCAGGCTCTATTTGTAGCGGCTGCTACCCACCACGAAGGCTTCCGGGCCGGTGCCAAAGCCCAACCCGAAACCAGTGGAGCAGGTTTAGCCAATCGCATTCTGCAAAGTTTAGATAAAGACATTCGGGTACTCGAAAGATGGGTGGGTATTTCGCCCGCCAATGCTCCTGATTTGGTAGGCAAAGAAATCACTTTCCGGACCAATGTTACCCGTCGCGGACGGCCAGGCGGTGGCGGCAATAATAACCCGAATTTCACCCCACCGCCATTCGAAGGTACTTTAATGGCCCACGGCGACAAGCAAAACGGCTACGCGGTGTTTATCCAGGACGAGAAATTAAACATGCGGGTAAACCAGAATAACAAAGCTACTACTATTTCAGCACCACTACCAGAAGCACAACGCTTTAGCGTAGTAGCCCAACTGAAGCAAAACGGCGCCATGGTACTGGAAGTAGATGGCAAACCAGTAGCCCAGGGCAAAGCCGCCGGCTTATTTAAACAGCCTTTAACCAACGGCGTACGGGTAGGCCTCGATGGTAAAAACGATGTTAAAGTTGGTGATTACAAAGAGAATTTCAACCTGTCCAGCAGCGATATTGCCCAGGCTTTTCTGGAAATAGGCTCTACCAGCAATAACCAGTTAGCGAAAGCCGCAGGGGCCGCTGATGTAACCATTAATATAAAGGTGGTGAAAAACGAGATGAAGTTTGATAAAACTTCTTTTACGGTAAAAGCCGGCCAAACGGTAGAACTGGTACTGGATAACCCTGATTTCATGCAGCATAACCTGGTATTGGTACAAGCCGGTACGGTACAAAAAGTAGGTGCTGCCGCCGATAAAATGGCTGGCGATCCGAAAGGGGCTGAGAAAAATTATGTTCCGGCCATGAAAGAAGTAATTGCGGCTACCGAATTAATTGATACCGATGGCCGTTCGGTTATCCGGTTTAAAGTACCGGAAAAAATAGGCGATTACCCGTACATCTGTACCTTCCCCGGTCACTGGCGCATCATGAACGGGGTCATGAAAGTAGTTGCCAATACCGGCTCCAGCAGCGCTAACGCCCGTTAATATAAAACTGTAAAATTTCAACTATATCAGCCCTTAAAGCAAGTTACGCCAGCATCTGGCAGTACTTGCTTCAAGAGGCATGAAACCATAGTTTATAGTTTACCCTATTAAGCAAATTACCAAAGCTGCCGGATACTTTAAAACCGACTTGCAATACCTTACTTATCCGGCAACGGAATAATATTTACAGATTATTCCAATCAATTCGCATCTTTAAATCAGCATTAAACCAAATGAGCTTAAACGTTAAATTTGGAGTGAGCACCTGGCTTTGGACCTCTCCTTTTAGTACCGAATCCGTTTCGCTGTTTCCGAAAATAAAAGCAATGGGCTACGATAAAGTGGAAATTGCCGTAGAGGATCCCACCCTTATTGATACCAGCCTTGTAAAAGCCGCCCTCCAGGAAAACGGCTTGGCAGCCATTATTTGCGGCGCCTTTGGCCCCACCCGCGACCTGACCAGCGAGGACGAAGCGCTGCACCAGAACTGCTTTAATTATATCCAAAGCTGCCTGAATATTTGTGTAGACCTGGACGCTACTTTCCTGGCCGGCCCCATGTATTCGGCTGTAGGCAAAGCCCGCCTGGTATCGCCGGAACAGAAACAGGTTGAATGGAACCGGGCCGTTACCAACCTCCGCAAAGTCTGCGACATGGCCAGCGAAAAAGGTTTATTTATTGCCTTGGAGCCGCTTAACCGCTTTGAATCTGACTTAATTAATACCGCCGAAGATGTGGTAAGATTAGTTAACGACATTGACCACCCGGCTGCTAAAATTATTCTCGATGGTTTCCACATGAATATAGAAGAGCCGGACATTGAAGCGGCGATACGGGCAGCAGGAGATAAATTAATACATGTACAGGTTTCTGAAAACTACCGGGGCACGCCGGGTACCGGCCAGACCCGCTGGGATGCTTTCCGCCGCGGCTTAGAAGCTATTAACTACACCGGCACCGTTTCCATCGAAAGCTTTACGCCGGCCATTAAGGAGCTGGCGGGGGCAGTTTGCATCTGGAAGCCCCTGGCTGAAAGCCAGGATAAATTTGCCGCCGAAGGCCTGCAGTTTTTAAAAAAATGGGCGGGTAACCCGGAGCAGCAACCGGTAGCTGCCACCCAAACTGTAGCATCTAACTATTAATTATTTCATACACCGCAATTTTTATGAGAAAAGACAAAATTAACGTTGCCATTATTGGCCTGGGGTTTGGAGCCGAATTTATTCCGATTTACCAGAAACACCCCAACGCCAACATGTACGCTATTTGTCAGCGTAACGAAGATAAACTAAACGAGATTGGCGATGCCTTTGGTATTGAACACCGTTACACCGACTACGACGAATTGCTGAAAGACCCGAATGTTGATGCCGTTCATATTAATACGCCTATTCAGGCACACGCCGAACAATCTTTAAAAGCCATAAAAGCCGGCAAACACGTGGCTTGTACGGTGCCCATGGCTACTACCGTAGAAGAATGCCGCCAGATTGTAGAAGCCGTAAAAGAAACCGGCCTGACTTACATGATGATGGAAACCGTTATCTACAGCCGGGAATTTTTGTTTGTGAAAGAAATGTACGAGAAAGGCGAACTGGGCAAAATTCAGTTTTTGCGGGCTTCGCACCAGCAGGAAATGGCGGGCTGGCCAGGTTACTGGGAAGGTTTGCCACCCATGCACTATGCCACCCACTGCGTAGGTCCGGTATTAGCCCTGCCGCGGGCCGAAGCCGAATACGTTTCGTGCCTGGGCTCCGGCCGCATCGACGAAAATTTAATTCCGAAGTACGGTTCTCCGTTTGCCATTGAAACCTGCCATATTAAATTCCGGAACTCCGATTTAGCGGCCGAAGTTACCCGTTCTTTATTCAATACCGCCCGCCAGTACCGCGAGAGCTTTGATGTATACGGCTCTAAAAAATCATTTGAATGGACGCTAATCGAACACGAAGGCAACGTAATTCACACGGGCGAGCAGCCGGAGCGTGTTAAAACACCGGATTACGCCCACCTGCTTCCGGAAGAGATTCAGTCTTTTACCTCTGCCGGGGTATACGACAGCGAAGGTAACCAGCATTTATCTTTTATCCAGGGTTCCGGCCACGGCGGTTCTCACCCGCACCTGGTACACGAATTTGTAAGTGCGTTGGTAGAAGGCCGCGAGCCTTTCCCAAATGCCGTGCAGTCGGCTAATATTACCTGCGTTGGCATTTTGGCCCACGAATCGGCTATGCAAGGAGGTAAAATTATGTACTTACCCGAGTTTACCCTTTCGGAAGTTTCCGAGGTGGCTACCTCGTAAAAGGCTTTACATACTTCCGAAAGTCCGCTGTTTACTTAAATAGCAGGGCTTTATGGAAATGGGATTCCGCACAAAGAGAAACTCACCTGGTAATTACCCCAGGTGAGTACTTCTTTCAAATATTGAATCTTCTCATGATTGTATATGCTCCAGCATATTTCAGACAAGCGCACCGACGTAAAGGCATAGAAAGACAACGCACTACGTAAATTCCTTTCCCATAGTGTAAAGACTTATTTTTCAGTCCTGCAGAACATTTTTAAATTTTTATAAATGTTAAAAAAACATTTATAATATTAAATGTAAACATCCTAATATGTTGTTCGGCAACAAACATTTCAACGAACGGTTAAAACTATTGGTTTTTAATTAATTCGGCCTCGCCAGCATTCGGGGTGTCCACTTGGGAATCCAGTTTTTTCTTAGTAAATCGTTGATGAAAAAAAATAATGTTAAAATGACAATTATTACACCTCCCCCTTCCTGACTTTAAGGATTATAATCAGGACGAATTTTTACCATTTAGCTTTTATCCACAATTAAATCAGTCCAAACAATTTCTTTTATGAAAAACCAATTACCTAAAAATTTACCTCCTTCCGGCGATCCCTTCTTCAGGCGGCTGTTCCGGAAAGCTGCTTTCACTTTAGTAATGGTTTCGACCATTGTGTTTATTTGTGCCAACCAGGCTGTATCCCAGGCCAGAACGCTTACCGGAACCGTTAAAGGCGAAACCGGCGAAGGCTTACCGGGTGTAACGGTGCTGGTGAAAGGTACGACTAATGGTACTGCTACCAACCCGGAAGGCCAATTCTCTTTGGATGTTACTGATGGCGCAGGCACACTAGTAGTTTCTTTTATTGGTTATGTAACCCAGGAAATTCCGATTAATAACCGCACTTCTGTTAGCATAACCCTGTTACCGGATGCGAAAGCGCTGGAAGAAGTGGTGGTAGTAGGTTATGGTACGCAAACCCGCGGTACGGTAACTGGTGCCGTAAGCCAGATTCAAGCCACTGATATTGCCCGTACTACGGCCACCACCGCTACTGGTGCTTTGGTTGGTAAGGTACAGGGTATTACCGCTCGCCAGGCCGATGCCCGTCCGGGCGCTGGTACCAGCATCCAAATTCGGAATATGGGTACGCCCCTGTATGTAATAGACGGGGTTACATCCGATGCCGGTCAGTTTAACAACCTGGGTATTGACGATATCGAAAGTGTTTCAATTTTGAAAGATGCTTCGGCCGCTATTTATGGTTTACGGGCTGCCAACGGCGTAATATTGGTTACTACCAAAAAAGGTAAAGCCGGTATGAAGCCTCAAATTAATGTGGGTGCCTATTACGGTATCCAAGATTTTACCCGTTATCCAAGACCAGCCAATGCCTATCAGCACATGCGCGCCTTAGCTGAATCGGAGCAGAATCAGGGCAGAAACCCGGCAGGCGTTGTGACAAAAGAAGACCTGGAAAAATGGCGGGTAGGCACAGAAAAGGGGTTTATCAGCACCGACTACTATTCAGAGGTAATGGATAAATCTGCACCGCAATATAATTTAAATGCCAGCGCTTCCGGCGGCTCCGAAACCATGAATTATTATTTCTCGGTAAGCCACGTTAACCAGGATGCCATTATCAAAGATTACAACTTTAACCGGACTAATATTCAGGCAAATATTGATGCCGGGGTAGCCAAAGGTTTGCGGGTAGGTACTCAAATTTACGGTCGTTTGGAAGATCGCTCTCAGGCTGGGGTTCCGGGCTTGGATGATTATTTCAATCCATTCCTAAGTATCTTTAGTATGTGGCCAACGGAGCGCCCTTACGCTAACGATAACCCTAATTATATTGCACAAAACCACAACGTAAACGTAAACCCAGCCACTTATAAAAAGAGTGTTACAGGGTATATCGACGAAATCTGGCGGGGTGCGAAAGGTAACTTCTACGCCCAATATGACTTTAATTTTGGTTTAAGCGCTCGGGGTACTTACTCTTATAATTTCACCAATTTTGACTTTGATGGTTTTGAATATACCTACAACGCTTATTCTTATAACCCTACTACGGATACTTATAAGCTTGAATCAGGTAACCAGAACCCTTGGCGGGAGCGCCGCAAGCGCAATATTATAGACCGGTTTGCCCAATTTCAGTTAACCTACAACAAGCAATTCGGTGACCACGGCTTATCAGCGGTAGCAGCGTACGAGCGTAACGATAGAAAAGATAATAATTTCATCGTACATACCGTACCGCCTAATAATTACATCCCCATCCAGTACTTTGCAAACCAGGATTTTTTACTTGACGAATTCAATCAGGAAGCCCGCGCCGGTTATATTGCCCGTGTTAACTATAATTTTAAACAAAAATACCTGCTTGAAGTATTAGGCCGTTACGATGGTTCCTTCCTGTTCCGGAAGGACAGCCGCTGGGGCTTATTTCCAGGTATATCGGTTGGTTACCGTATTTCCGAAGAGGACTTTATGAAAGAGCGCTTTGGTGGTTTCTTAAATGATTTGAAACTACGTGCTTCTTATGGTTTAACCGGTTCCGACCGCTTAAACAACGATGCTTATGTGGTAGATCCGTATAGCTACACTCCAGGTTATAACTGGGCCCAGGGCAGCGCCCTATTCGACGGAAACTATTACACAGGTGTTCGCCCGAGAGGTCTTCCAATTACCACTTTATCCTGGATTAAAAACCATACCCGTAACGTTGGTTTCGACTTTACCATCTTTAACCGTTTAACTGGTCAGTTTGATATTTTCGAACGGAGACGCAGCGGTTTACCAGCTACTTTAACCGATGTTTTGTTACCAACCGAAGTAGGTTACACCTTGCCTCAAGCCAATTTACTAAAAGAATCTAACCGGGGTGTAGAAGGTGCTTTAACTTACACTGGTAAAATTCAGGATGTTACTTTCTCCATAGGTGGCAATGCTACACTGGCTCGCAGATGGGATATCTATCAACGTTATAATCCGCAATGGGGTAACTCCTGGCAGGAATACCGCGATGCCTGGGAGGATCGATGGGGCAGCGTAAACTGGGGATACGAAGTGGTTGGTCAGTTCCAATCGCAGGAACAAATTGATAACTACGATGTAGATAACGACGGACAAGGCAACCGTACGCACCTACCCGGCGACTTAATTTACAAAGATACTAATGGCGATAAAGTTATCAATAATCTGGACGAAAGACCGATTGGTTTCCAGGAAGGTGCCAACCCCTACATGAGCTTTGGTTTAAATACCAGTGTGGGTTGGAAAGGTTTTAACCTGGCTATAGACTTTGCGGGCGCTACTTTGCAGACTTTCCGCCGGGAAGTAGAGATGAAAATTCCGTTCCAGAACAATGGCACCTCTCCTAATTATATGTTCGAAGACCGCTGGCACCACGAAGATCCTTACAATAACGATAGCCCGTGGATTGCGGGCAAGTATCCTGCCATTAGAAAAGATCAAAACAGCCACGTTAATTTCTCGCGTAGAAGCAATTACTGGAATACTAACGTTAGTTATGTACGGTTGCGGAACCTCGAATTAGGCTATACCATTCCGCAAGCCATTGTTACCCGTTTTGGCCTGAACCGGCTGCGGGTATACGTTACCGGTACCAACCTCTTCTCCATTGATAATACGAAAGAATTTGGTTTAGACCCGGAAGTTTCCTCGAATGGTGGTTTGGTGTATCCGCAGCAAAAAGTATTTACCGCTGGTTTTAATTTAAGCTTATAATTTTTAGCGTGATTTATGAAAAGTATATATAAGTATTTAATATTAGGAGCCTCTTTATTGCCGCTTGCGGCCTGTGAAGATGATTTTTTAGAGCGGCAGTCGCCCACGCTCATCCTTGAGGATCAGGTATGGAATGATCCAAAGATGATTACCAGTGTGCTGGCTAATTATTACGATCGCTTACCAACTTCTCTTTCTACGCTTTCGAACTGGGCCGATTTTGCTGCTTATGACGAAGCCATGTGGTCGGGTAATAACGATGACCGGAATAACCTGGTAACTTATGGCACCAACCGCTGGGAGTTGTGGGATTACGGCCTGATCCGGGACATTAACTTGGCCATGGAAAACATGGATAAATTTGGAACCGCTTTAACCGCCGACCAGAAAACCCAATTTCAATCAGAATTGCGCTTTTTGAGAGCTTACACGTATTTCGAGCACGTTAAAAGAATGGGTGGGGTACCCATTATTACCAATCAGCTTATTTACGATTTAAGCGGCAACGTAACTCCCCTGCAGAAGCCCCGCAATAAGGAAGAAGAAGTTTATGATTTTATAGCTAAGGAACTGGATGAAATTAAAAACACAATAGGCAACGGTATCAGCCAGACCCGGGCTAATAAATTTACCGTACTGGCCTTAAAAAGCCGCGCTATGTTATACGCCGGCTCTTTAGCTAAATATAATAACCTGATGGGTGCACCTATTACCACACCGGGTGGGGAAGTAGGAATTCCGGCTGCCAGAGCTACTGATTATTTTACCAAATCTTTGGCGGCCTCCAAAGAGATTATTAGCAGTAACACTTACACTTTGTACAACCGGAACCCTGACATAGGAGAGAATTTTTTTGATGCTATCACAAAGAAATCTAATAACCCGGAAGTAATATTTGCGCAGGACTTTTCTGTTACAAAAGATAAACGGATTTCGTTTACCTATGATAATATAGCCCGCAATGTTCGAGAGGATAACCTTTCTTCTTCTAACGTTACGCCAATATTAAACCTGGTGGAAGATTTTGAATATCTGGACGGCACCCCAGGCATTTTGAAAAACCGGACTGCCGATAACAGTGATTATATCTACTACAACCGGCCACAGGATATTTTTGCGAATAAGGATGCCCGTTTATACGGAACCGTTATTTATCCAGGCACTTCATTCCGAGGCCTTCCTGTTGAAATGCAGGCTGGTGTTAAAGTTTGGACAGGTTCTAACTACAACACGATAGAAGGCGATCAATTAGGGGCTAATTATAGCCCCCCCAAATATCCTAACGGGGATGGCAAATTACTTACCGGCTCTTCTGGTCCTCACCGCTCCATCACGGAGGTTTCTAATTCTGGTTTCTATATGCGTAAATATATCGATCCAACGCCCATGTCGAGTACCCGGGGTGTCCGGAGCGAAATGTGGTGGATCAGATTCCGTTATGCCGAAATTTTATTAAATGCCGCCGAAGCTGCCCTGGAATTAAATATGGCACCCGAAGCTTTAACACATGTAAATAAGGTACGGGAAAGAGCCGGTTTCGGACCTAACAGCCTTACAACTTTAACCATGGCCAGGATTCGTAACGAGCGGCGGGTTGAGTTAGCCTTTGAAGACCACCGCGTTTGGGATTTAAAACGTTGGCGAATTGCCCACGAATTATGGAATGGTAGTGCCAGCAACCCTAATGCCATCCCGTTGGCCTTGTATCCTTACCGGGTAGTTCGTCCGGGGCATCCGACCCATGATAAAATTGTTTATGACAAGTTAACTGCTCCCCGGTTCCGGGCACCACGTAACTTCCAGTTAAATAATTATTATTCGGCCATACCGCAAGGTACCCTTAACAATAATCCCCTAATTACCAGAAATCCATTCCAATAATTTAAAATCATGAAACTTAGCATATATTCTTATTTAACCGTACTCCTGGCTATAATGATGGCCGGCTGTGAATACGATAATTACGAGCCACCAAAATCAACCTTAACCGGAAGAGTGGTTTACAACGATCAGGTGATTGGCGTTAGATCAAATGCTGTCCGGCTGGAGTTACGACAGCCCGGCCCGGACTATCCGTTATGGCGGACTACCCCAATTAACGTTAATATTGCGCAGGACGGCACCTTTTCCGCTGTGTTATTTGATGGTAACTACAAACTTACCCGGGTACGCGGTAATGGGCCGTGGGTTGATCAAACAGACACAATAAATGTGGAAGTAAGAGGCACGGCTGTAGTAGATGTTCCCGTTAATCCGTTCTTTGTAATCAAAAATGAGCAGATTAAGAAGGGTACCAGTACTATCGATGCCACCTTTAACCTGCAACAGGTAAATACAACGCGTCAGTTAGAACGGGTAAACCTGTATATCAGCAGCACTAATATTGTAGATGCAACAAACCAAAGAGCCAGTGCTGAAAAAGCAGCTTCTGGAATAACTAACCTAAGTCAGCCGATAACCTTAAATGTCAATTTATCGAGCTTACCAGCTGCAGTAGCCGGAAAAGAATATGTTTTTGCCCGCATTGGTGTAAAAACTGTGGGTATTCAGGAATTAGCGTATAGTGCCCCGTTAAAAATTCAGTTAAAATAGGCCCCAAGTACCTCTAAATAAGAAGCATTATACCATAGGTTTACCTTTTGGTATAATGCTTTTTATTTTTTTATCGTTCTTGCATTTTTAATTTACTAAAATGCCCGACTAATCCGTTTAAAGTAAATCCGTTTGCGGATAAATACCTTAAACTTGGGTTTGGTTGGTTCGTTTTTAAATATTTGTTTAGCTTTAAACCATTATCAAGAGAAGACTTAAACTTAATTCTAAATTCCTAACCCAGAGAATCTGCTTATATGAAAAAAAGTAATTTGCGTTACACGCTGCTGCTGCTGGCCGGCTTAGGCCTGGCTGCTCCTACCCTGTACAGTTGCAACAGCAAAAGCACCAAAACCGAAGAAAATACCACCTCAACCAGTAACGAAGAAACCAACGCTAACATGAGCATTCAGAAAGAAAGCTTTGGCAAAACCAAAGACGGCACCGAAGTACAACTGTATACCCTGCGCAACGAAAAAGGCGTGGAAGTTAAAATCACCAACTACGGTGGCATTGTTACCTCTTTAATCACGCCGGATAAAAACAATAAACCCGGCGACGTGGTGCTGGGCTTCGACAACGTAGAAGGTTACCAAAGCGATGCTTATTTAAAAAGTGGCCCTTACTTTGGTGCTCTGATTGGCCGCTATGGCAACCGTATTGCCAAAGGCCAGTTTACCCTGGATGGAAAAACCTATACCCTGGCTAAAAACAACGGCGCCAACCACCTGCACGGCGGCATAAAAGGGTTTGATAAAGTAGTGTGGCAGGCCGAAGAAGTACCGGGCCAGCAGGCGCTGAAACTGACTTACGTGAGCAAAGACGGCGAAGAAGGCTACCCCGGTACCTTAACTACCCACGTTACTTACACCTTAACGCCCGATAACGAGCTGCGCATCGACTACGAAGCTACTACCGACAAAGCCACCCCAATAAACCTGACCAACCACAGCTATTTTAACTTAGCTGCCGGCCAGGCACCCGATGCTTTGGGTCATATTCTAACCATTAATGCAGATCGTTACACGGTGGTAGATGCCAGCCTGATACCAACCGGCGAATTGCGCCCGGTAAAAGGTACGGTAATGGACTTTACCCAACCAACTGCTATTGGCGCCCGCATTGCTCAGGTAGAGGGTGGTTACGACCACAACTATGCGTTAAGCAATACCGATGGCTCTTTGAAGCAGGCCGCTACCGTGTATGAACCTACCAGCGGCCGGGTAATGGAAGTATCTACCACTGAACCCGGCATTCAGTTTTATTCCGGCAATTTTCTGGATGGTTCTTTAACCGGTAAAAACAACACGGCCTACAAAAAGCATTACGGTTTCTGCCTCGAAACCCAGCACTTCCCGGATTCACCGAACCAACCAAGCTTCCCGTCTACTATTTTGAAACCAGGCGATACTTATAAAACCAGTACCATCTACAAGTTTTCGGTAAAAGACCAGGCAGCCCAATAGCCACAGGTGGTTTTTAAACTAATATAGCCCGGTTAGTTAAAACTAACCGGGCTATTATTTTATTAGACTAAGTATTTGTTAAGGGTTCGGGCTGCGCTGGAGATTCACAACCGGCCAGCCGTCCTTAGCCCAGGTTAAGGTTTCGATGCGTAATTTAGATTTACCGTTATCGGCTGCTTCGTACCCGTGAAACACCAGGTAATCTTTTTTATCGAAGGTATACACCGAATTGTGCCCCACGCCATACCAATCTTTGTTACCTTCCAGCACCAAAGTACCACCGCCCTTCGACAGGGACACACCGTTTTTATCCAGGTAAGGACCTTGCACCTCTTTTGCCCGGCCCACAATCATTTTGTAGGTACTGTTTACCCCTTTGCAGCAATAATCGATGGAGGCAAACAGGTAATAATATTTATCTTTTTTAAAAATAAAAGGAGCCTCAATGGCATTGCCGCCTGCATCAACCGGATTATCGCCTATTGCCGGTGGATTCACGTTCCCTGTTTCTTTCTTCCGGCTGGCTATGGTAGGAATTTTATTTGAGTCTTCGGCAATGCTTAACCGGTCTTTACTTAATTTCACCAGCTTTAAACCATCCCAGAAAGAGCCAAACGACATCCAGGCGGTGCCGGATTTATCCGCAATAATATTCGGGTCGATGGCATTCCAGTTGGTTTTGCCGGGATACGACTGAATGACTTTACCGTGGTCGACCCATTTAAAATCTTTATCGGTGGGGTGCAAAGTGGTATTGGTAGCTACGCCAATGGCCGAAGTATTTTTCCCGAAAGCCGAAACCGAATAGTAAAGGTAATATTTGCCATTATGATAGCTGATATCGGGCGCCCAGATGTGGTTACGGAAAGTGGGAACCGCCTCCAGCGCCCATTCGGGTGCGGTGGCAAAAACCGGACTTTCGCGCTTCCAGTTCTCCATATCTTTAGAAGACCAAACCGAAATTCCCCGCCCGGTGCAAAATAAATAATAGGTATCGTCCTGCTTAATCATTACCGGGTCGTGTACCTGAATATTTTTATAAAGCTTGTTAGGTTCGTATTGAACAGGCTGCTGATTAGCCGGAGCCGGGGGTTGCCCGCCCGCCGGCGGTGTGGTTTGAGCCTGGCTTTCCTGCAGCACAAAAGCCAGGGCAGGAATAAAAAGTAAATGTTTATATTTCATAAATATGAATATCTGTTTATTGATCGTAGAGATTTAAGAAGGTCTCTTTTAAGTGAATAGCACATGACCTCCTTACTTTTTAGGCCTTGGCTTCCACCATTGTCAGGCAGAAGGAACCTTTTGGCCGACTGCTCCTTAGTTTCTGCCTGCCCGAAAGGAGTTAATATCAGCAATCTGAATATTTATTGAATATTTTTAGTATAATTTACAAGGGCTTCTTTCCCCAAATGGCTGCACCGGCATTATTTAAACCGGTAAATAAGAGCGCCGGCTTTTTGTTTTCCCAATCGCGGCCCCGGACTACCCGCACTTTATCGGTAAAGCCATTGCTCCATTTCATTTCCAGCCAGGGCATTTGGTAAGTCCAGTTGCTGTTGGCATCGGCGTTTAAAGTACCATCGGCGTTAATTTTTAACGGAAAAGCCACCTGGAAATCCGGCGTAGTTTGTTCGTTGGCGTAACCCGGCACAACCCGGTAACCCAGCACAATTTGCTCCCAGTTACCCACCAGTTCGGTTGGGGCTACTGGCGTTTGGCTGATGCCTGCGAACCGCTCCGGCGAAACAATGGGCCAGCCATCCGGAGTCCAGAATATTTCGCGCACGTGCAGCACCATAAAATATTTGTTTACGCCGGGTCGCCCCTGGTGCGCCATATAAAATTGCCCATTCTCTTGGAAAACTGCCGGGTGCGACACGCCCTGCCAACCGCCGTGGCCGGTAAACTGGTAAGGTGCCAGAATCATCGGGCCATTATCCTGGTTGTTGTTTATGTCATTTCCGGCGAAATCGTAAAAAGGGCCTTCCGGCGAATCGGACCGGCCCACCCGTACGTTGTACTTGGTTTCGAGCCAGTCGTAAGAAATAAAAAGGTAATATTTCTTTAGTTCCGGGTTATAAATAATCTCGGGACCTTCGATATTGCCGTTAATTTGTCCGCCGGTAAAACCCCGCTGGGCTATACGCTTGCCCTTATCGTTGGGGGTAGCCGCCAGGCCGGTAGCCGCATTCAGTTTCAGGAGGTAAATGCCATCCCACGCCGAACCGTAATATAGCCAATGCTGGCCCGCGGCATCCACGATTACCGAAGGGTCAATGGCATTGGTCATTGGAATATCATCGCGGGAAGTAACAACCAATCCCTTTTCGGTCCAGGGACCTTCGGGCGAAGCCGCCGTTGCCAAACCAATGGTACTGAGTTTAGGCGTTGGCGACGATAACGAATAATATAACCGGTATTCGTTGTTCACTTTTAAGACGTAAGGCGCCCATAAAGAAGAAAAAGGCGTACCGCCATTCTGTTTAATATAGTTGGTGCCCTGCTGGGGTAAATCAGGAAACACCAAACCCACAAACTGCCATTGAATTAAATCTTTTGATTTCCGAACCTGAATACCCGGCCGAACCGTGATGCTGAAAGCCACATCGGTGCTGTAACAGTAGAAATATTCACCACTTTTAATAATTGACGGGTCATGCACATTATAAGGGCCCCACTGTGCCACATTGCTGAAAGGCGCCAGTTCGGCGTAGGTATCGTTTATAGAATTTATATCGAAAGCAGCCGGATCCGGGGTTTGGGGAGTAGGCTTAATATTGATCTCCGAATCTTTTTTGCAGGAAACCGTGCCAAAGGTTAGCCAGGCACAGAAAAGAAATAAATAAATTTTAACCTGGCTTTTCATGTACTAAGCTTTCATTTAATCCGGTGCGTAGCTTAATCTTTTAGCCTTTAAGTAAAGCATTAGCGCAAGCAACCTCCCTTGTTTGGCCGGTAAACAAATATAAATAATTTATAAATGTAAAAATAACATTTATAAATTTTCTTAAGCAGAAGACGCATTTAATATGCGGTCCATTACTTTGCTGTTTTAGCCTGCGTCAATAACAAACATCAAACCTAAAATATTAATCTTCAATATTTAAAACCACTAAATAATAAAGCAGCGCTTTATCCGGATACAGAATGCTTTTACCGTTGGAAGTTAAAACATACCTAAAAGTGTTCTTTACGGAGCCGGTATATCTCTTTAATCTTTCGGTCTATTTCCCAGGATTAGGCCGGTAAACCGCTATTCAGCGATATTTAGCTATTAACAGACCAAATAATGGATTAAAATGATTAGAATTTAAGTTATACTGCCTTTTACCGAATAAAGTAGAACCGCTAAGCCAAAGGAAATTGGAAAATATGCCAGAAAATTACAATTTGCAGCTATCAATTCCGGATTCGAAGGAATAAATTGTTTATTCTTATTCTGGAAAGCACTCTTATTCCTATTCTTTAATTTTATTCGCTGGGATACTGTTTTTAAAGCAGGTTTTTAAAACATCATGAAATATTCGGGTCAAACAAGATTTCTGATTGCAGTTGATTGTATTGTTTTTGGTTTTGATGGCGAAAAATTTAAAGTATTACTCATTCAGAGAGGCTTTGCTCCCGAAAGAAAGAAATGGAGTTTAATGGGCGGTTTTATTCAGCCGGAAGAAAGCCTGGAAATAGCGGCCAACCGCGTGCTGAAACAATTAACCGGCTTAGAGGGTGTATATTTAGAGCAATTACAGGTTTTTGGCGATCCTCACCGCGATCCGGTTGAAAGAACCCTGGCTGTGGCTTACTTTGCCTTAATCGATATTCAGCAGTACGAAAAGCAGATTAACCACGAGTACAATGCCGAGTGGTTTCTGCTGGATGAAATGCCCCAGCTTATTTTCGACCACGAACAAATGGTAGAAGCGGCCAAGAAGCGGCTGCGCTACAAAGCCGCTTTACACCCGGTTTTGTTTGAATTACTGCCCGAAAAATTTACCATACCGCAGCTAAAAAACCTTTACGAGGGCTTATACGGCACTACTTTCGATAAGCGCAACTTCAGCCGCAAGGTATTATCGACGGGTTTGCTGGTTAAACAAAAGGACAAAGACAAAGGCAACTCCCGCAAAGGCGCTTTTTATTATAAGCTGGACAAGCAGAAATATTCCGAAAACTTCCAGGCCTTCCTGAAATTTATTCCTAATCCGGATAAGTTTCTGTAAAGCATAAAAGGTAAATTAAGAACAGCCCCTTGTTAATTTTCGTAAGCTGAAAAGTTTAAAAGTGCTAAAAACCAACAGCTATGAAAAAAATATCTTTAATATTACTCCTGGCCGGTGCCATTTATTTACCTGCTTGTTCCGGCGAGAAAACCAGTACCACTACCGAATCGGAAAGTGCGGAGGCTGATACTGCCAACGACTCCAGCACGACCAACCCCATCAACTCGGAATACGGCACACCTAATTCTTCCGAAAACCCGACTGACTCTGCTCAGAGCGCGAACAAAAGTAATAACCAGTAATAAAGTACCCTGCTATTAAACCCGACCTGCAATATTGGCGAGTGCTTTATTTAATGGTAATTTCCTTACGCCTGCGGAAAGGGTTACTCTTTACTAACCTGGTAAATTGGATTTATTTCAGAGTTCTCCGGTAATAAGATTTCCTTGTTTTGTCCCTGGAAAATTGCATGCTGATATAAATATTCCTTCGGGCAAAAGAACTATCTGTTAATGGAAGCCGTAAACCCATGCAGTTCCTCTTTAGTTACAAACTTTAAACACTTAAGAAGATGAAGGGAAATCATAAAGGCAACAGTGGCAACAGCGATCATCGCTCACCAGATAATATACACAACCGCCACCATATGGATGAGGCCATGCAGCATCCGAGCGGCGACGATAACGGCACTACCGCCGAATTTAAAAGCGGCGAGCGTGGGCCGGTAACCGACAGCGGCGATAATAAACAAGGCCGGCAAGGCGGCGGACCTGGCGAACACCAGAGCAAAGCCGGCGAACAAGGTTATAAATCAGAGAACAATTATCATACTACTAAAAAAGGCAGCCATACTTCTGCCGGCGAGGTGCGCGGAGCCGGTTCTTTAAAAGATGGTTCCAGTGCCGATCAGGATATGAAATACGGCTACACCAACGCCGACTATTCAGATGAAATAAAACAAACCCGCTGGAGCCGGCAAGATTCCGGACCGGGCGCCGTAACCGGCAGCGCTAACCGCGAGGGCGGCGATAAAGACGGACGCGGCGGCGGCAAAAGCAGCGGCCACGAAGGCATAAATAATCCGGATAACAAAGTAAAGGTTAATAAAAGGAACGACTAGCTTAATATTAACCCAAATAAAAACGCCTGCTCCGGAAAAGAGCGGGCGTTTTTATTTGGGTTATTCAGGATTTGGGAAAAGCCTTGGCATCAATGCCCGGAATAACTTTCAAGGCATTTTTATAGTACAGCTTTCTCAACACTTCGTCCGGTAAATCCAAGCCATACATTTTCCAGAAAGCGTGGCGCTTGCGGTAATAATCAAAATATTCGTCTTTGGTTTCCAGCACCCGGAAATAGGTGTGGTATTCGGTTGGCTCCCAACTGTCTTTACCAAACATAATGCGGTCCTGGTATTTAATAAAAAACTCGCGGGCATACCGCGGTTGTCGCCCCAACTCCGCCAATACAGCCCCTATTTCGGTGTACATATTAGGCATCTCATCCATTAACTTGCCTAAACGGGTCAAATCGCCGCCGAGCCAGCCCAGGTGCGCGTTAATAAATTTAGTTTTAGGGTGCTTCTTAAACATGCGGTGCTGCTCGGCCATTACCTGTTCCCAGCCTGGGTATTTATCGGTGGGCCGGGCCCGGCTGGGGTATTGTTTCAGTTCCAGCCAGCGCTCGTTGTTTTTATCCTGCGGATCGAAAAATTGCTTGGGTTCGCCGGTATGTATGAGCACCGGAATTCCCAATTGGCCGCATTTTGCCCAAATCAGATCCAGCCGTGGGTCGTCGGTAGCGATGCGCTTGCCATTTTTATCGGTTAAGGTCAGACCCAGGTTCTTGAATATTTTTAAGCCTTGGGCACCGTTTTTCACATCCTGCTCCAGTTGGGTCGCGGCTTTCCGGCCAAAATCCGGGTCATCAATATTTTTGAAATCGACGTTGGCAAACAGCAGAAACCGGGTCGGGTAATTACCTTTCAGGTTGGCAACGCCGCTTTTTAAATTATCGCCGTAGCCGCCGCTTAAATTTACCATGGTTTGTAAATTTAAGCCGTCCATATCTTTCACCAGTTTCGCCAAAGCTTCTTTACTCATATTGGAGTTCTGGTGGTTGTGCACATCTATAAACGGATATTTAGCGCGCTTAGTGGGATGTTCCGGCACCGTTAAACCCGATTTAGGTTCGTATTCTTCAAAGGACATTTCCTGGGCATAGCCCGCAAAGGTTAGCCCAAGGCTGAGGCTAAGTAATAATATTTTATTCTGGAGCATAAATTGAAAACGCTGAAACCAAATATAATAAATTGCACCAAACCATAAAATTGCCCGAATTATTTATTATTACCCGGAGAAATTTCGGGGAAGCATCCTACTTGCCGGAGAAATTTATTTAACTGGGTCGTCTTATTAATCTAAGTATCCCAGTTTTAATCTGGTAGCCAGTAGCATTTACAATTTGGACCACAGCAGACGAACCATTTCGGATAAATAAGCGCCGTTTCCCGGCCCGAAAAAATTCATGTCGCGGGTTTCGTACTTTTTGAGGTTATAATATTTATCTGGAGTAATGTACCCGATGTACCCCCCGTTAAAACTGGTAACTACCAATTTAGCCTGATTAGAAGTTAAGGACGGCTGCAAATCCAAAACCAACTCGCCCGAAAAATCGCAGGGTGTGCCGATAAATACGATATCGCCGATGCGCAGCCCCGACAAGGTAGCCGGATATTTGCCGAAGACCAGGTAAAACATAGCCGGGTGGAAGCGCCAGTTTTCGGCGAACCGCCAGTGGGGTTTCCGCAGGTAAAGCGGCACCTCCACCGCATTTAATGTAGACTGATAACGGAGGGGAATCTCGCGGTATTCTCGTTGAATAATAGTGGCTAAGCCCTGGGCCATGTTGTTAACCTTTTCGTAACCACTACCCGAAGCTGCCGGACTATGACTCGCCACGCCACCTGCTCCAAAGGCTGCAAAATTTATTCCGGGTTCCTGTTCCAACAGTTTTACCAGCGCAGTTGGGTAGTCGCCGGAAATATGAAGCTCGGCAGCCGGCAAACAGGTAGCATGAGCCGCATACGTAACCAGCACTGCCGTTTCGCTGGTATTTTTCCGGATTTTAACTATCCGCAAAGCGGTATCGCGGGAACCTCCGGCGCCTACCAACCGGTTGGCTACCAGGGAGTCGGCTATTAAAGCGGCATAACCAATTTGAGCGGGCACGGCTCTTTGTTCGGCAGTTTTAATGGCTTGCAGAATAGCCTGGGTTAAACCCGCTACAATTTTTGGTTCGTATTTACCGGCCATTAAGAAACCCGCCGGCCTTTTGGCCCAACCGCCCAGGCTGCTGTGGGCATGACTGGCGGTTAGGTATACTTGCTCTTTTTGGTAACCAATGTTGGGCAATGCTTTTACCAATGCTTCCCGCACCGACATAGGCGCTATGAGCAAATCCATGGTTACAAAGGCAACCCGTTGCCTTTTATTTTTAAATACAAAGGCCCGCACCCAGATAGAATCATGAATACCGGTCAGGCGTTTGCCTTTGCGTTTGCCATAGCCGGCCAGCGGAGCCTGGTGCCTGGGCGTTATGTTCACCTTGGCCCAGCCCACTTGCACCGTATCAGGTTGGTTTTGGGGATTTGGTAAACCCGCAATAGCGGCTTTGGTTTTATGGTAATATTTCTTTTGCGTATACGGTGTTTTGCTTACCGGCAAACAGGCGGGCAGCAGGGCTACGCCCAGTACTAACAGCAAAATATAAAATAGATCTTTAGATTTATTGGCTGGCACCGTTACCCGCTGTAATTTTGTGCGTAATTTATTTCTGATTTAAAAGTACAAAGGATGCTCCGTAAAGCAATAGAGTTTGGTTTATACCCTTGGTTTCCGGCACACGGTTATTCGTATATTCACCCGTCTAACCGCCGCGATTTTGAAGCCATTACGCCGCACGACAAGGTTTTTGAGAAAATAGACGAAAACGAACGCTGGATTTTACTGCAGTACGGCCACAAACAGTTTAAAGTAGAACCCGACCTTTATTCGAGGATTCCAGCTTTGCCTTTTAGCTTCGGCGATTTGGTAGAAGAAGTAAACCGCACGCCCGGCCAGTTGCGGCTGCGCGGCGAAGTATTTAATATTTTCTGGCATCCTTCCGAAGACCAGGCTTATTTCCAAATCAGGCAAGGCAAGCAGGAAATTGCCCGGCGCTTTCGCGCCGATGAGTTGCGGAAGGCGTAGTTAGAAGTTAATTATTCCGCTTCTTCTTAATGGTATTTCATAAATGGCCTGATTTCTTATTTGTCTAGGACGTATAAATCCAACTATCAATGTCTATCTTTTGAAAGATTTCATCTTTCAAGGTGCAGGTGCTAACTGTATTTGTAAGTTTAAGAAGCCTCCCGGCCGGCGGGCCCCGTTTGGCCACTCGGGCTGTCTAAGTTTGTTTTCCTCCTTCGTCGGAATGCTGCGCACCACAACCTTAGAAGAGCATCTTCCAGAAGATCCTCGTTGTCCAAACTGCTGTCAGTTGCCTGTAGCTGCCGCCTTCTAAGGCTCAATAGATACAAATCATTACTAAATAATAAGCCTCTTCATAGCTAATCGGCAACGTGCTGGTTCGGCCGAACTCCTTCCCTATTTTAGGGAAGGTGCCCGGAGGGCGGAAGGGTAACACGCTTCCAGGAGAAAAGTGCGCCCGCAACTCAGGCGAAAGCCACCTAACAGAAAAAGCACGAAAGAATATTAGACTCGGGCTGACTAAATTTAATTTAACTCCAAACTTACGCTTAACCAGATTTTTTATGAAATGCGCTTTATTAAAGTCTATAATCTAAAAAAAAAAGCTCCGCGTGTAATTAAAACACCCGGAGCTTTTTTGTGCGTTTTTTATTGCCGATTTACTTCAAATAAGGTTTCAGAACCTGGGCCCAGATATCGTAGCCGGCTTTGGTCATGTGCAGGCTATCGGCCCGGAATAGTTCGGGCTTGGGCTTGCCGCTGGGCAACAGCATGGGATTGTAAATATCAACGTAAGCCGTCCGTTTTTCCTTTGCTAAAAAGTCTTTGATGAGCGCATTAGCGCGATTAATACTGGGCAAATGCTGCTTGCGCGATGGGCTGGGCTTAATAGAAATATAAGTTACCGTGGCATTGGGCGAGGCTTGCCGTATTTTAGAAAACAATATTTTAAAATCAGCTAAAACTTTCTCGGCCGTTTTTCCCGAAGCAATGTCGTTATCGCCGCTGTAAATTACTACTTGCTTGGGTTTGTACGGGGCAATTACCCGGTCGGCGTAATACACTACTTCGTCGGTTTGCGAGCCACCAAAACCCCGGTTCAAAATAGTTTTGCCCGGAAAATATTCTGTTAAGTCGTTCCATAACCGGATAGAAGAACTGCCGGTAAAAACAATATTGCCTTTTTTAGGCGGATTGGCTTTATCAGCTTGCTCAAAAGCGACAATTTCCTTCTCAAACTTCTGAAGCGTTTGCGCCAATGCTTGTTGTTGAAGCGACAGGCTTACTAAAGTAAAAACCAAAAACAGGAAGAATTTCCGAAAGAACAGCATAGATTAATATTCTGGTAATTAATAATTGAACTTACCGGCTATTGCCAGTATTGCACAGGGCAAAATAAAGAAATTAAATTTAATGCACTATATAATAATTGGTGTTAGGTAGGTGTGCGTTTAGGAGGCGATAAATTTTTGTTTCGGAGATAAATGGAACTCCTTAAAATTTAGCATAACGTCCATTGAATAAAGCAGATGCACATCACTGCCCTTTGCCGAAATTACGTGAAATTGCTTTCTACATTAGCAATGGCTAAATGCTGTTGGGGCATTTGCTTTATTCTGTTGTTGGGGGCAGTTTACATCTAATTTTACCTTTTAGCTCTATTTAGACTATACGAATTATGACTTAATCAGTAAAATATGTAATAGCTGAGATTCAACCTACAACTAATATAGATAAATTGAATAGAACTTCTTGGGGACTCAATCTAGTTTTACCCAGCTTCAGAAAGCCAATTGCAGTTACTCACCAGTAACTATTTTACTTTCTAATTACCTTTTAAGAGAAGTATGTTGAGTATGAAAATAGCTTCTATGGTTAATGTTTAAAATAAAGGAATAAACCCGCCTTATCGCCGCTCATTTCGAAAGCAACCAGGTACTCTAAATTAAAATAATAGTAGCCGGCCATTTGATGTGTAGGGGTATTATTTATTGGATAGCTCTTAGATGATGCACCATTCAGAAAGAAATAAGGGCCCTCTACATAGAAAAAAGTTTCATTCTCTACCCATAACTGACTATCGGCGGCTAACCTCCAATCCCCTGTTAATGGGTTGTATTCATAGATTCTAGCAAATCTAAGAGTGCTCTGATTATCACTCAATATTTTTTTTACGGATTGTGCATTCTTCTCCGCTTTGGATGGTATGACCTCAGCGGCATCATCTTTACAACTACTAAAGATTATTGCAAAAGCAAGCACAATAAAAAAATTCAGGATTTTCATTAAAGTGAATATAAGGTTATAAATATTTATTAGAATATTATTCTGAATGATATAATGATTTTATAGGTGATAACTTACCAATAATACTCATTGTAAGTTTTCTCGTATCTATGATACTATGGGAAATATCAGTAAAAGTACAATATTTTCATTTTATATAATGTTGTGAATTGTCCCCAACGTACTTGGCTAAACTATGGCGTAGCTAGAGTTTAGGCGTGGTTGTGCCAAGTTATTTTATTATTATATTAGTGTTGTCTAGAATTTCTTCCTTCATCATTTCTTCAGCCTTTTCAATTTCATCTTTTAAGAAACCGTTGAAGTCGTACCACTTATTAATTGTCTCCCCATTTTGCCTGATGCTGATTATTTCATCTTTCCTATAAAAATATCCAACATTTTCATCAAAAGTGTAGGCTCTGCCCCCAAAATGGAAATGCTCTCTCTCAATTTCATAATTTATAATCCAGCTATTGTTTGCTGAAGTTAAGTCATGACATTGAAGTAGTGCCCTCGAAAGTAATCCACTGTTATATAGTGAAGGAGGTAAGCCATACAATGACAAATCATAGATAAACCCTCCATTAGTTGTTTTCAGAAAGTCTTCATAGAAATCAGGTATTACTCTATTTGTTCTCTCTTGAAAATCCTTATTCCAACTAATTCTTATAGGTTCAAACAGTTTAATTCCCCAGTTCTGGGGAGCAAGCCAAGGTCTATGGAATATTTTAATAGTGTTATTATTGTCAATATTTGAATTATTCTCGATATACTTCAAGCATTGGTGGGCAATCGCAGGATACTTCGTATTAATACCTTCTAACTGTTTTTTTATCTGGTCAACCATATTCACTTCTTGATTTCAAGCCAACTATTCTTTGCAAAATCAACTATAATTTGGCACAACTATAGTGTAAACGGAGTTTATTCCGTTTAGCCAGCCAAAATCAACGGATAACCGGAACTTGAATAACAAATATACTATATACTTAAATAAGTATAAATAAAAAGGAAAGCATCTTTTGGTCTTAGATGCTTTCCTTTTGTAAGGAGATTAAGGTTTCAAAAAAATAGTTTGTTGCCTTGCTCGCCTCAACAGTAGCCTGGCAAAACGCGATTAGAAAATAATTGCAGTTTTATAGTTTGTAGCTGCCGGCACCATCTACTAATTGGTAATTATTTATTTCGGTTACAATGTCGTATTCGCGGGCATATTCGTCGGTTAAGAAATTGCTGAATTTATGAACGGCATCTTTCCGCACCAAACTAATAGTACAGCCGCCGAAACCGCCGCCCATCATGCGGCTGCCGGCGCAGTAAGGCAATTGCAAAGCCGCATCCACCAGAAAATCGAGCTCGGGACAGCTAACTTCGTAATCGTCGCGCAACGATTGGTGCGAAGCGGTTAACAGCGCGCCCAGTTCTTCAAAATTTTTCTGGCTCAACGCTTCAGCCGCTTTTAACACCCGCTGATTTTCCAAAACCAAATGACGGATGCGTTTCTGCTGCACCGGGTCCGAAATAAGCGATAAGTGTTTTTCGGTTAAATCGCGGAAGCCCTGTACGCTGCTATCTTTGCTTTTAATTTCCTTTAGCGCATCGGCCGTTTCGCGCACCCGTTCCGAATATTTGCTACCGGCCAGCTCGCGTTTTACTTTCGTATCAGCCAAAATCCAGGCCCATTCTTTCATGTCGGCATCTACATAATCGGAGCTCAGCTGGTTAAAATCCAGAATCATGAGTTTGCCTTCCCGCGAAAACTGGGAGGCATACTGGTCTAAGAGGCCGCTGTTTACTTTTAAATATTCGTGCTCTACGCGCTGGCACATTTTCACCAAAGTCAGATCGTCCATATCGGCGGCATAAGCAGCGCGTAGAGCATTCATCAGGGCTACTTCGATAGCGGCCGACGACGAAACCCCGGAACCAATAGGCACATTGCCCCAGATGACGGCTTCAAAACCCTGGTTTAATTTATATTGATTGCCAAAAATGGTGATGCAGCCGTACACGTATTTCTCCCAGCTATCGGCCGGCGTAAAAGGCTGGCCCAGGGTGTATTCCATTTTATCGTGGTAGTTCTGGCTGGTAACCGAAATAACCTGGTCGGGGCGCGGGCGCAGGCAAACAATTACCCAGCGGTTAATAGCAGCCGGCATCGAAAGCCCCAGGTTATAATCGGTATGTTCCCCGATAATATTAATGCGGCCAGGGGCATAAGCTACCAAGGTGGGCGCACCGCTATATTTTTCTTCGAAATAACTGCTGGTATTTTGGATATATTTTTCCAGTTCGGCATTCATAGTTTCTGCGGTTTGAATATAGTTTCTTTAACAATTTGGTACTTACTAGACGCAGACCAGTTTATTAGGTTTTAACTTCCGTATTTCTATGCCTTCCGGCTTTTACCTAAAACCACTGCTCAGTTATAAGCGCTTCGAAGATTTATTTAAAATGAGTTCGGTGTTTAATACTTCGGTTTTAGGCACGTATTTTTCCGGGTCGGTATTTACTTGTTCCAGAAAAAGCTGCGCGGCAATTCTACCCATCTCAGAAGGATGTTGCATTACGGTGGTTAAAGCCGGGTCCAGAATAGACGATGTGGCTTCGTTACCAAAACCAACTACCGCCACATCTTCCGGAATGCGCTTATTCCGGTCTTTCAGGGCCATAATGGCACCGATGGCTACCCGATCGCTGATGGCAAAAATGGCATCGGGCGGGTTAGGCAAATCAAGCAGTTGGTTCGTGGCTTCGTAAGCTTTTTTGCGGTTAAATTCGGAATGAATAATTAAAGTGGGGTCTACGGGCACGTTGTGCTTTTGCAAGGCATCGAGGTAGCCTCTTTTGCGATTTTGGGTAAGCTTCAGCAATTCCGGCCCAGCCAGATGCGCAATCCGTTTATTACCCATCTGAATTAAATGCTCCACTGCTTTAAAAGCCCCGTTGTAATCGTCGGCTAAAACTTTGGCGGCTTCAATTTCTTCCGGAACCCGATCAAAAAACACCAATGGCACGCCCCGGCGCTGCACATTTCTAAAATGATCGAAATTTTTGGTCTGGCCCGAAACCGAAACAATCAGCCCGGCCACCCGGCTCGAAAGCAAAGCCTGCGTATTGTTTTTTTCAATCTCTTCCGACTCGCCCGACTGGCAAATCATAACGTTATACCCGGCCGCCGAAGCCACCTCCTGAATACCTTTAATGGCTGATGCAAAAAACGGAATGGTAATATCCGGAATCATAACGCCCACAATATTGGTTTTGCTTTTCACCAAACTTAAAGCAATGGTGTTGGGCTGGTAATCGAGTTCGGCGGCTAAATCCAGTACTACTTTTTTGGTTTCGGGATTAATATCGGAGGAACCCCGAAGTGCCCGCGAAACCGTAGAAACCGATATATTTAATTTGCGGGCAATATCTTTGATGGTAACGGGCCGATTTTTCATGATAGCTTATTGCTGCAAGCGAGGCCCCAAATATATCAACATCCCCGTGGTTTCGGCAAGTATTGTTCTTTTTTCTTCCAGCAGTTGATTTTAGCAGGGCGTAAACGGGCGCAATATTTAATATAATGGCCAAATTAAAAAAACAAACTCCGCCTGTGGTTTAAACTACCGTACGCTGGTTTAGTAGTTTTACCCACGGGCGGAGTTTATGCCGCTATTCCGGCCAAGCCGAAGTTAGTTAATGATTATTTTCCTGATTTCGCTGTAATCTTCCGATTGTATTTTGATATAGTAAAGTCCGCTCGCCTCTTTTGTCAGGTCTAGCACTTTCCGGTTCGTTTCATTATCATTCAGCACATCCCGGTAAATAACGCTGCCAATTACGTTTACAACCTGCACTTCTGTTTTTTTACCTTTAAAACCAGTCAGCGTCAGGTTTACAATGCCCGTGCTGGGATTCGGATAAACCTCAATCTTCTTATCTTCGTTATCAGCAAACCGGTTAGAAGGGCTGGTTTGCTGCGAGCTTTTTTCGACTGTCGCATCTGCTCCGGATTGGGCGAACGCCAACGACCCCATCATTATATAGGTAAATACCAGTAGTAATTTTTTTTTCATACGTCAGAGAAAAATTCATTTATGCGATAACCTTATTCAGTTTTGCTAACGTGCTAAAAATTACTATGGTTTTGCTTTTATTCGTAAAATTAATAGCTTCTGTCTTAATTTATTGGATTTTACTTATAGCCCGGTTGTATTATCGAAAATTCTAAAAATATAAGCATAATTGGCGGTGGCCTGGCCGGGCTGGTAAGTGCTTTAGCGCTGGCGCGGGCCGGCGTACCAGTTACTTTATTCGAGCGAAAAAAATATCCTTTCCATAAAGTTTGCGGCGAGTACGTTTCGAACGAGGTCCGGCCGTATCTGGCCAGTTTAGGAGTTGAGATAGATGCGCTGGGCCCGGCGCACATCAACAATTTTCTGCTGAGTGCGCCTTCGGGTAATACTTTAAGGGAGCCGCTGGATTTAGGTGGGTTTGGCATTAGCCGCTATACCTTAGATTATTATTTGGCCCAACAGGCCCGCCAGGCTGGGGCAATTATCCGGGAAGGTACTGCGGTGCAGGAATTGCAATACCAGGAAAATAAATTCTGCCTAAAACTCGCTACCGGCGAAGCACATTTCACCGACCTGGTAATTGGCTCGTACGGCAAGCGAACTAACCTCGACCGCCATTTGCAACGGCCGTTTTTCCGGCAGCCATCACCCTACATTGGCGTTAAATATCACCTGCGCTACCATCAGCCCAAAGATTTAATTTGCCTGCATAATTTTAAAGATGGCTACGCCGGCATTTCGGCTATTGAAGATGATAAATATTGCTTTTGCTACTTAACTACCCGGGCCAACTTAAAAGCATCCGGCACTATTTCGCAGATGGAGGCCAGTATTCTTTCGCAAAATCCGCATCTGAAAAAAATATTCCGGGAAGCCGAATTTTTATACCCGCAGCCCGAAGTAATAAACGAAATTTCTTTTGCTTCAAAAACCTGCATCGAAAACCACACGCTGTTTTGCGGGGATGCCGCCGGGTTAATTACGCCTTTGTGCGGCAACGGCATGGCCATGGCCATACACGCCGCTAAGATTGCCAGCAATTGTATTCTGGAATATTTAACCGGCCGTTTGAACCAGGAGCAGCTCGAAAAAAAATATACCCAGCTATGGCAGCAGGAATTTAGCCGCCGGCTCCAAACCGGCCGGTTGGTGCAGCGGCTGTTTGGGCGGCCTATCCTAACCGAAATGGTTTTGCATACGTTTAAACAGTTTCCGGCCGGTGTGCGCTTTTTAATGAAAAAAACCCATGGCAAGCCTTTTTAATATTCCTGCATTTTGTACCGAAAAACATTAAGCATCTGCGCTGGTTTACAATATCTGTTTAAACAAATTGGGATTAATTTGCTTATTATAGCAAGATGAAGAGTTATATCTGTGCCATCGGCACTGCCAACCCGACCGTGTGTATTCCCCAAATGCAAATTGCCGGCTTTATGGCTGATGCGCTGGGCTTTGATGCTGCCGAAACCCGCAAGTTACAGGCCTTATACCGGGTATCGGGCATAGAACAACGCTTTACGGTTCTGGAGGATTATAACAAATCGGTGGGGGACTTTACTTTCTTTCCGAACACAGCCAATCTGGAACCATTCCCGACGGTAAAGAGCCGGATGGCGCTGTATAAGCAGCATGCCCTGGACCTTTCGGTAGCGGCTATCCTGGATTGCCTGAACCAGATTCCGGAAGTTACATTGGCCTCTATAACCCACCTGGTTACGGTTAGCTGCACCGGTATGTACGCTCCCGGCCTGGATATTGAAATTCTGGAAGAGCTGCTCTTACCCAGCACCATCCAGCGCACCGCCATTAATTTTATGGGTTGCTACGCAGCTTTCAACGGCTTAAAAGTAGCCGATAATATTTGCCAATCTAACCCCAAAGCCAAGGTTTTGATTGTTTGTACCGAAATCTGCACCATTCATTTTCAGAAACACAAAGAACCCGACCATTTGGTTTCAAATGCTTTGTTCGGCGACGGTGCGGCCGCCGTACTCATGCAGGCGCGACCTACCGAGAGTACTTGTCTGCAGATAGAATCTTTTCATTGCGATTTGGTACCCGCCGGTAAAAAAGATATGGCCTGGCATATATCTGATTTTGGCTTTGAGATGACTTTATCGTCGTACGTGCCCGAAATGATAAAAAAAGGCATTCGGCAATTAACTAACAATTTACTGGCCAGTTTAAACACCAACTTCTCCGATATAAATTTATTTGCGATACACCCGGGTGGGCGCAAAATACTCGAATGCATCGAACACGAACTGGGCTTAACTAAACACCACAACCGCTACGCCTACGAAATCCTGCGGCATTTCGGCAATATGTCGTCGGCTACGGTATTATTCGTGCTGAAAGCCATGCTGGAATCTTTAGGTACCGAGCACCACAACGAGCCGGTGCTGAGCTTTGCCTTTGGCCCCGGACTAACGCTCGAATCGATGTTAACCCGGGTACATTATGTTTAAGCACCGCTCCCAGGAACCGGAGCTTATGGACGATTTGAACTTAACGGGCGAGGCGCTGCGCAAAAACCTGGATGAGCTCGAAATAATTAACCATTGGCTGGGCGGCAATAAAGTAGTCACCAATGCCTTGGCCAAAGTTATCCGTCAGCCAACCAATTCCCCCTCTCCTTTTCAACCGCTAAATATTGCCGATATTGGTTGCGGCGGCGGCGATATTCTGCGCGTAGTAGCCCGATGGGCAAAAAGCCGGCAAATACCGGTAACCCTTACCGGCATCGATGCCAACGATTTTATGGTAAACTACGCCCGGCAAAAATGCCATAATTACCCCAATATCAATATTATACAAGAAGATATTTTTGCGCCTGCCTTTAAGAACCAACAGTTTGATGTTATTATTTGCAGTTTGTTTTGCCACCATTTTACAGATGCACAATTGCGAATAATGTGGCAGCAATTATACCAACAGGCAACCCGGGCCGTTATTGTTAATGATTTGCACCGGCATCCGTTAGCGTATTATTCTATAAAATGGCTGACAAAGCTGTTTTCGGGCTCTTATCTGGTTAAAAACGATGCGCCTTTATCGGTGCTGCGGGCTTTCCGGAAACCCGAAATAGGGAAAATATTAGATGAAATAAATATTACAAAATATTCCCTTCAGTGGCAATGGGCTTTCCGGTGGCAATTAATCTTGCACAAATAATTTCGATATAAGGCTGATTTACATTAAATTAGCTTTAGAACCAATAGCAGTAGTGCTTGTTAAAACATGATAGGTAAAACTTTTCATTTCTGGCTTTTACTCTTTTGCTCTTTATTTATTTCTACCCTCATCCTCTCTCTTGCTTTTCAAATAGTGAAAGCAATATTTTTCCTGTTGCTTTTAGCCGTACTTACGCCCGTTATTTACACCTTGCTTAAATATTTAATTTCGTCGGGTAATATTACGGGGCGTTCTGATAAACTCAAAAGCCGGCAATAATTTCTTAAAAATACAGGTATTGCGCCAGCCGGAAAGTATTGGCGTGCGCCTCCACTATATCGGCTATTTTTTCGGAGTAGCCGCCACCCATACTGGCGGTTACGGGTAATTTATGCCGCCGACAGGTTTCCAGTACCAGGCGGTCGCGTTCTTTGCAGCCGGCCATGCTCACTTTCAGCCGACCCAGTTTGTCGGTTTCCAAAATATCCACGCCCGATTGGTAAAACACAAAATCCGGCTGTACCTGGTCAAACAATTGGGGCAAGTGGGACTGCAATATTTTTAAATAACCCGCATCTTCCAGTCCGTCGGGCAAAGGTACATCCAAATCTGATTTTTCTTTATGGAAAGGATAGTTATGCCCCGAGTGCATACTAAAGGTAAATACCCGTGGTTCATCGGCAAAAATCTGGGCGGTACCGTTGCCCTGGTGCACATCTAAATCTATTACCAAAATGCACGAAATGGCGGTATGCTTGAGTAAATAATTGGCCGCAATGGCAATATCGTTCAGCAAACAAAACCCTTCGCCCCGGTTGGTAAAAGCGTGATGGGTGCCCCCGGCTATATTCATTCCGATGCCAAATTCCAAAGCGAAGAGCGCTGCTTGTACCGTGCCGTTCATAATAATTATTTCGCGCTGCACCAAACCCGCGGATAGTGGAAACCCGGTTTTCCGGATTTCTGAGGGAGTTAGTTGCAAGTGGCTTAGGCGGTGCCAGTAATCGGGGTCGTGGGTAAGCAATATTGTTTCTTCGTCGAGCGGTTCCGGCGAAAAAAGATTGTCTGGGGTAATAGTGCCTTCGTAAAGTAATTGTTCGGGCAGCAATTCGTATTTTAGCATCGGGAACCGGTGACCAGCAGGTAACGGGTGCGCATACCGGTGGTTCCAGGCAATTTTAAGCATGTAAACAATTATTTTTCTTCATTACAAACAAACGGCTTTTTTGTTTTGGTTTATTACCGGCAAAGCTGTTTTCCAATCCCTTGAATCAAGCCATTGTGGCCCAATTATTTCCAAAATTTGGAAGTGCCTGTCAGAAAAACAACAGAAATATGCCGAATTTTGTGGTTTTTCTATTCTTCTTGCTACCTTCATCCTTTAAATAGAACTCCGGCACTTTTATTGCGCTATAAAATCAAAGAAAAGGCCGAAATATTTATTAAGCATTAATGTACCCGATTATGAAAAAGTCATTTTTACTTTTTTTAACCTTTCTGTTTATTTCCGGAGCAGAACTGGCCAGTGCGCAAACTGCTACCAGTACCCAGGCACCCACCCAAGATCTGCAGCCTTCCCGGTTAAAAGATGGCTATGCCATGCACCAGGGCAAAATGATACAAATTAAAAACGGCGAAATTACACCGCTTACGCAAGATGTAACTTTACCTAACGGCACCAAGGTTTTACGCGACGGTACCGTATTGTTGCCTAAAAAGAAGCGGCAGAAAATACAGGAAGGTTATGTACTGAACAACGAAGGAAAAATTGTTATGCTGGATTACGACATGTTCCGGTACGATGTAATTCAGGACCATGCTCATAAAACCGTTGGCAGCACGGCCACCGAACTACTGGTAACCGATAATGGCATGGCGGTTGCTCCCAACTCTACTGAAGGCGAAATGTTTAACCGCAAAGTTGCCATTATTAACGAGCGGAATAGCTTAGTTAAAGAAAAAGCGGTTTTACTAAACAAAGCTAAAAACGTAAAAGAGCAAAAAAACAGTCCGGCCATAAAAAAAATAGACGAGCAGTTACAGAAGTTAGAGCAGGAGCTTAAACAAATAGAAGCGAACTTGCAAAAGAAATAAGTTATATTATAAGCAAACGGAAAAGCCCGTCTCTGCCGAGCCGGGCTTTTCTATTTTAAGGTAAGTAAAACAGACCAGTATTTTTAGTGGCCTAATTTTTGAGCAACTATTTTTTCAGTTAGTTGTTAAGGTGTGTTTTGACTTTTGAAAATAATTTTTTAAACTTTTTTTCTCACACCTAGCAACCATTATCGTGTTTGTGGAGTCTCGTAAGAAAGAGCTATTTATCGGGGAAAGTTGATTAACTGTTTTATTATTAAAAATCAGTGAGTTATACCCTGTTGGGTAAAATTTAGAAAATTTGAAAAAAGAGAGGCAGTTAAACTTTATTTTTAAAAAAACTTTTTTAAACTCATTGCTTTTCTGATAATACTTACATAAATTTGAATAAAGACAAAATAAAATTTACATAAACTTTTAACCGCAACCCGCATGAATAAAGCTCTACATTAATCCTTATGTAGCTTTAAAATGAATATTGTACAACTTAGCGATTCCGCTTTAGTTTCGCTCTATATTTCAGGTAACGAAAACGCTTTTGAGCTTTTAGTTAACCGCCATAAAAACAAAGTTTATACTACTATTTTACTGATCGTAAAAGATACTGAAACAGCCGAAGATCTGTTGCAGGACACTTTTATTAAGGCTATTCATACCATGAAAAGCGGTCGGTATAACGAAGAAGGCAAGTTCTCCTCGTGGATCTGCCGGATAGCGCATAACCTCGCGATCGATTATTTCCGGAAAGAAAAACGCAATCCGATGATAAATATCGAAGATAACGGCAATATTTTTAACACGCTGTCGTTTTCAGAAGAGTCAATCGAAGCATTGCAGATTAAAGAGGAAACGCATGATCGTCTGCGGGAGTTAATTCAGCAGTTACCGGAAGCCCAAAAGGAGGTGCTTATTATGCGGCACTACGCCGATATGAGCTTCCAGGAAATAGCCGAAACCACAGGTGTTAGCATTAATACCGCTTTAGGCAGAATGCGGTATGCCCTCATTAATTTGAGAAAGAAAATGACTAACCCTCAAATTTATGATAAAAACCTTTACTCAGAATGAACTGGTTCAGTATGTATACAACGAGCTGAACGGAAAAGCTAAAACCCAACTGGAAACCGCTCTGCTGCAGGACCAACATCTGGCCGAGCAATGTGCCGAACTTTTAATCGCGAAAGCCAACCTGGAACAATTAGAAAAAGGGCCCCGCGAAAAAACCATAAGTGCTATTTTAAGTTATTCTAAAAATTTAAGTTTGCAGCATTAAAAGCTGCAAACTTTTTTTATGCGCAAATCCGAACGCTTTCAGCACTTAATTAATTATTTCACGTCTAATTTTCCGGAACCCGAAACCGAATTACAGTACGGCAATGCTTACGAACTACTGGTAGCGGTAGTACTGAGTGCCCAATGCACCGATAAAAGGGTAAACATGGTAACCCCGGCTTTGCTCGAAGCTTACCCCACGCCCGAGCACCTGGGAGTTGCTACGCCCGAAGAAATATTGCCTTACATTAAAAGCATTTCGTACCCGAACAACAAAGCCAAACATTTGAGCGGCCTGGGTAAAATGCTGGCCGAAAAATTTAATTCCGAAGTACCCAGCACCGTAGAAGATCTGCAGAAATTACCCGGTGTAGGCCGTAAAACCGCAAACGTCATTGCCTCGGTTATTTACAACCAACCGGCCATGGCCGTAGATACGCACGTGTTCCGGGTTTCGAAACGGATTGGCCTGGCTACTAAAAATGCGCATACGCCCCGCGAAGTAGAAAACCAGTTGATGAAATATATTCCGACGGACCTGGTGCCGAAGGCGCACCACTGGCTTATTTTGCACGGCCGCTATATTTGCGTGGCCCGCCGCCCTAAATGCGAAGTATGTCCGCTTACCTTCTTCTGCGAGTTTTACCAGAAATATTACCCCAATCTCCCCGACGATCCGGAGAATAAACTTTAATGTGCGAATGATTGAATACTGAATGAGGGAGTTTTGAATGCATGAATTTTTAATAGGTGAGATAATTCGGAAATTCTTATAAACATTTAATACCTCTTTCTGGCCATTCTTCTGGAGAAGCGCTAAACGCTAAAAGCATAGTTTCCTCCACTATAGACGCTGGTAGGATAAGGAATTAACACAGTTTCCCAGAGGAACCTTTGGCAGGCAACTAATTTTTAAATTATTATAAATCCTACTTTCCTGATTTGGGTTACTCCCATGTGCCCCCTACCTTTGCAAACCTAACCGGCCATTTACTTATCAATTATTAAAGCTTTACGCATTCACTATTCAATCACTCTTTAAATATTCACTCCTTAGAACCTGTGTGCGGGATTAATCTGATAATTGATAAAAAAGGTAAACTTTCGGAGGAAACTATCCGGCAGATGACCGCTGCCACAGCACACCGGGGGCCCGATGTTACCGGTTTGCGGGTTGATTCGTACGGTTCCGGCGTTATTTATTTCGGACACAACCGGCTTAAAATTATTGATCCTTCGGATAATGCGAACCAACCTTTCTTTTCGGCTGATAACCGTTACGTGCTGCTCTATAATGGCGAGTTATACAACTACCGCGAGTTAAGAAAAGCGCTGCAACAGAAAGGCTGCACCTTCCGGACCAATTCTGATACCGAAGTAATTCTGCAAATTTTAATCCGGGAAGGTCAGCGGGGTTTAAGCCAGTTAAACGGCATGTTTAGCTTGGCCTTTTACGACCGGCAGGAACAGCACCTGTGGCTGGCCCGCGATCGCTTTGGCATTAAACCTTTATACTATGCCGAAACCCCGGATTACTTTCTGGTATCTTCCGAGATTAAAGCCATCGTTCGCACCAATCTGGTTCCGAAAGAATTAGACGAGACCCAACTGGCGCATTATTTGTATTATAAACATGCCGCTAAGCCCCAAACATTTTACCGGCACATTCATGAGCTAAAAGAAGGAACATCCTTATATTATGCCAAGGGTAAAAGTAACCTGGTAGCCTTTAACACTTCCAAACACTCAACTGTAAAAGCCGATAACCCTGCCCAATTAGTGCATTATACCGAAAGGTTATTAATGGATAGCGTGGAAAAGCACTTAATAGCCGATGTACCGGTAGGTTTGTTATTGAGTGGCGGCATTGATTCTACCTTATTGCTAGCCTTGCTGCACAAGGCCGGGCACCGGCACTTCCCGGCATTTACCATAGCGCACCAAACCACTGCCGGCACTTTTGGCACCCAGGATACCCGTTTTGCCCAAAAAGCTGCCCAGCAGTACGAAGCCAATCATACCATCTTTCAGATTGACGACTCGCTGTTAACCGGTACAGATGCCTTTGTGCAGGAACTGGACCAGCCCATTGCCGATGGCGCGGCTTTGTTAACGGGGTATCTGTCGGGCCAGGTAAAACCCCATATTAATGCAGTGCTTTCGGGTGCCGGAGCTGATGAATTATTTGGCGGGTATAACCGCCATTGGGCATTTTACAAATATTTACAAAACCAGGGTAAATCGGTGTTATTTAAGAATTTAGCCAAACCCTTGGTTCCGCTGTTGCCTACTGGTTTTAGCCATCCGTTCCGGAAAAAATTCTTACTCTGGCACAAGTTGGCGCATAAACTTCAGGCAAGCCCGCGGCAAACTTTCCTTAATTTTACGGCCATGGATTACCGGTTGCAGCAGCTACTCCGCCAAACCGACCTAACTGCTCACACCAATGGGCAAACCCCACTCGAAAATACCGACTGGCTGCGCTGGTGCCTGCGTCACGACCAGCACCAGTACTTAATTTCGGACGTACTTGCCCTTACCGACCAGGCCGCCATGCGGCACTCGCTGGAAGTAAGAACGCCTTATCTCGAAAATAACCTGCATCTGTTTTTGTCTGGTTTGTCCCCAGAAGTCTTATTCCGACACGGGCAAAAATGGGTATTAAAAGAATTGCTGGTGCAGCTACAAGGGAAAGAGTTTACCCAGCGGTCTAAAGAGGGTTTTGGCATGCCCCTAGGGCTTTGGTTAAGAAACCCGCAGAACAGCTACTTGCTAACCGAACTGCAGAACCCGGCTCATATTATTTTTAATTATATAGATTTTACCGGCACTCAAACCTTAATTCAAAAACACTTACGGAGCCGTCATGATTTTAGCACCGAGCTTTGGGCCTTAATCGTACTGGCGAAATGGCTGGGACATAATTTTGGCTAATGCATATTCTCTACATCCACCAATATTTCCGGAAGCCAGAACAAGGCGGCGCGTTGCGCTCGTATTATTTAGGCAAAGCCCTGGTAAATGCCGGCCACACGGTGGTGCTCCTTACCGCGCATAATGGACTTAAATATTACCAGGAAAATGTAGATGGCATAGAAGTACATTATCTGCCGGTGGCTTACGATAATCATTTTAATTTCATTAAGCGGATCTGGTCATTTCTGAGTTTTACCATCCGGAGCATCAAACTAGCTTTCCGTCTGAAAAATATTCAGCTGTGTTATGCTACTTCTACCCCGCTCACCATAGGGCTGGTAGCCTTAGCCTTAAAGAAATTTAAAAATATTCCTTTTTATTTTGAGGTACGTGATTTGTGGCCGGCGGCGCCTATCCAGTTAGGATATATCCGGAATATTTGGGCCCAACGCTGGTTATATGCCTTTGAGCATTATCTGTATCGGCAAGCCGAAAAAGTAATTGGCTTATCGCCGGGGATAGTGGCGCGCATCGAGCCCTATAAACCTGCTTCAGCCATTTACCTCTTACCCAACATGGCCGATTGCGATTATTATAATCCGGGCAGCCCTACCCGGAACAGCTTTAACGACCTGTTTTACATTTGCTATATCGGTGCTTTGGGGCGGGCCAATCGCGTGGCCTTTTTATTGGAAATTGCCCATGCTTGCCAGCAGCATGGTTTAAAACAGGTTAAATTTATAATTGTCGGAACCGGTGCCGAAGCAACCACTTTGCAGAATATAGCCGCCAATCTCAACCTGGAAAATATTACCTGGGCCGGCCCCCTGAACCGGGAACAAGTGCGGGAATATCTGGCGCTGGCGCATGCCACTTATACTTCCTTTGATACCCACCCCATACTGGAAACCAACAGCCCGAATAAATTCTTCGACTCGCTCGCGGCGGGCAAGCTAACCATTGTAAATACCAAAGGCTGGCTGCAACAACTGGTAGAAACGCATAAATGTGGCTTTTACGCCAATCCGGAAAAGCCCCGTGAGTTTGTAGAACAGCTTACATCTTATCTCGAACACCCGCCGTTACTTTTACAAGCCCAGCAAAATGCCCGTATGCTGGCCGAAGAGCAGTTCTCCCGCCAAAAAATAAGCCGAAAGTTTGTTCAGTTGTTTCCTCTGGAACCTCTAAACCCCATATTGGAATAAAGTAGCCTTACCACCAAGCTATCCAGCCTATTCAGAAGCGGCCAGAACATTTAATTGCGCTTGGGTTTGTACTTCGATTGGGTGAATAATTTCTGCGCATCTGTTTCAGCCATAAGCTGCGGCAACGTTACCTGCGGGTTTTCGGCCATGTATTTCTTAACAATCTGCCAGCCCACCCAGGTAGCAATACGGCCCGGACAGCGGGCGCTTATTTCGGGTACGCTGGGCCGCTCGCCGGTATATTTATTTACCTTAAAATGGCTGGTTTCGAACAATAAGCTTTTCTCGATAAAGTGTGCCCAGATTTTACCCTCGTTGTAATTAATATCGGCCATTTGCTGATCGGTATAGCCAATAATTAAGGAATCGGGCGTGCAGGGCATCATCTGCTTCGTAAAATAATAAGATTTACCGTAGTTCACCATTTCGGCCAGCATGGTATTCTTCTGGTCGGTTTTATTGTACTTCGATGAAATAAGCGTAACCAGTGCCGGCACTATATTCTCCTTTTCGTAGCGCTGCAGAATATAATCGGGTTGTTGGGGTCGGTAACTGGCTTTTCGGCCCGCAAAATAATCCAGGCCAATTATTACCAGGCTATCCGATAAAAATATATCCGGGCCTAATAATCCGCTCACAAAGGTTTTTACCTGCGGCACTGCAAACTGCGGGTAATAATATTTCAGGTGCTTAAAAGCGTTAGTCAGATCTTGCTGCACATCGGCCATATCGCCAAAATGCTGCTCCGTTTCTTTCGCAAATTTCTGCAGGTTTGGCTCCCGGATAAGCTGTAATAAAGAGCCAACCAACTGCTCTTCGCCGGGGTATTCACCGCGCTGTAAATATTTATCGGCAAAAACCGGGTGCTTTTCTAAAAAAGCGGCCACTTCCTTTTCGTTTTTTAAACCATAAAAAGGCTGTTCTAAACGTTCTATCTGGACATTAACATCAATTTTGGCAACCTCCGGATTTATTTCACAATTTTGCTTACCACAACTTAGAATGAATAGGAGAGTAAAAAGAAGTACTATTTGTTTACGCATGAAGTAAGTACATTTGAGTAAAATTATAAACGATTTTTAAAACCGTATAAATATTAGCCCTGTAATTTAATTTCTTATTCTATGAAAAAAATCTCTTTAGCTTTTTTACTTTTTTTAATTAGCGGTACGGCCTTCGCCCAATGGGAAATTGGTATAAAATTAACGCCCTCTATTGGTACCAACCGGGTAATAGCGCCCAAAAATTTTGAGTTTAAAAGCCTGAATGCTAAAACCCACTTTGGCGGTGGTGTTATTGCCGATTATTTTTTCCGGGAAAATTACGCAATCAGTACCGGACTTATTTATAATACCCGTGGTGCCGGCGTCTCTTACCTCGACCCCAACAGCTCCACTAACCAAAGAAAATCCGACGAATTTGCCATCCAATACCTGGAAATACCGGTTACCCTGAAATTATTCACGAACGAAATCGGTACCGATATGAAGCTCTACTTCCAAGCGGGCGGCTCGCTGGACCCGCGTATTACGGCTAAAGTAAACAATGAAAAACTGTCTAACAACGACGAAAAATATACCCGCCATTTTAATATTCTGGACATTAGTGTGCTGCTGGGCTCGGGTGTGGAACTACAGTTAGGCGAAAGCACCAAAGTGTTTGGGGGCCTATCTTATCATCGGGGCCTGATAGACGTTGATAATTTTTACGAAAATAAAGGCCAGTTTAACAACAATAAAATTTCTATCAAAAACAGCTATGTAGCCCTGGATATGGGCCTTAAGTTCTGATTTCAGCACTTTACCGCAACTAAAAAGCCCGTAATAAAATTATTACGGGCTTTCTGTTATTTACCGGTTAATTATTGAGCAGTTTCTACCTCCACCAGCTTTTCGGGTATATTATTCGGTTCCATATTAGTGGCGTGCAGTTCAATCTCTTCGCCCCGCTCATCTAATACCCGGAAATCGGTAATCCCCAGCGATGTATCCTGCACAAATTTTATCCATTTGTAATACTTAAAATACATCTTTAATTGTTTCGATACCAAACCTTTGGTATAGTAAGAATATACAAAAGGATGTACGTACAAAGTTATTTCTTTCTGATTCTGGACCGTTATTAAATCATCAATCGCGGACTCTATCTGGTCGGTTACCAGAATACTGGCGGTAATTTTACCGGTACCGCCGCACGAAGGACAAACTTCGCCGGTTACAATATTTTGTTCGGGCCGAACCCGCTGGCGGGTAATCTGCATTAACCCAAATTTCGAAATCGGAAGCACCGTGGATTTGGAACGGTCTTTCCTCATTTCTTCTTTTACCACATCGAAAACCTTTTGCCGGTTTTCTGCCGATTTCATATCAATAAAATCGGTTACAATAATGCCACCTAAATCCCGGAGCCGTAACTGCCTTACTACTTCGCGGGCGGCGGTCATGTTTACACTGAGTGCAGTGGCTTCCTGGTCGGTTTCTGAGTTAGATTTATTACCGCTGTTTACGTCTATTACGTGTAAGGCTTCGGTATGCTCTATTATCAGGTAACCGCCTCCGGGTATGCTCACTGTTTTACCAAAAAGCGATTTTAATTGCTTTTCGATGCCAAAGTGTTCGAAGGTCTTAACCTTGCCCGTATAATGCTTTAATATGCGAGCCTTATCTGGGGCAATCTTGTCAATATAAGTTTTGATTTCTTCGTACAGTTGCGGACTATCCACGACTATACTATCAAAACTTTCGTTCAAAATATCTCTCAGTATGGAGGACGAGCGTCCTAATTCGCCGATTACTTTATCGCGTTCTTTTGCTGTTCTTAAAACCCTTGTCCCTTCGTCCCAGTTGGCAACCATGCTGCGCATGTCCTTATCAAGTTCTGCCACCTCTTTGCCTTCGGCTACGGTCCGGATAATAACCCCGAAATTTTCGGGCTTTATGGACATAATAAGCCTTTTAAGACGTTGCCGTTCTTCTTTGCTCACTATTTTCTTCGACACGCTTACCGTGTTGGAGAAAGGAACGAGCACCAGGTAACGGCCCGCCAGCGACAGCTCACAGGATAAACGGGGGCCTTTCGTAGATATTGGTTCTTTTACAATCTGAACCAAAACCTGCTGGCCTTTTTTAAGCACATCCCCAATTTTACCCGTTTTATCTATTTCGGGCTCAAACTTAAAACCGTTAAGTCTGGCCGGTATATTTTTCTGGGTTTGGGTAGTTTTAACAAACTTATTAAGCGATTTTATATGTTCGCCTAAATCGTGATAATGTAAAAATGCGTCTTTCTGATAACCTATATCAATAAAAGCTGCATTTAAGCCCGGCATTACTTTTTTAACGGTGCCCAGAAAAATATCGCCGACGGTGTAATTGGTATCGTTCCGTTCGTGGTGAAATTCGACCAGGCGTTTGTCCTGTAAAAGGGCAATCCGTTCTCCATCTTGAGTAGAATTGATAATTAATTCGTTACTCAATGTCGTAATGATTTATGTAAAAAAGAAAATACTAAAACCCACGATTGCCTAGGCAACGTGGGTTATAAAGAAAATAACCGCGGGTTACTTCTTCTTATGTCTGTTTTTTCTTAGACGTTTTTTTCTTTTGTGGGTAGAGATTTTATGTCTCTTTCTTTTTTTTCCGCAAGGCATAGTTTAAATATTTTTGTGTTTAAAATTTATTTTGTGGCGCTGCTTGGTTTAAAGCAAACGCCAATATTATTTAAGTTTCTCCAACTCTGTATCAATAGAAGCCTGGAACTCCGGATTATTATCCAAGGTTTTGGCTTTTGTAAATACCTGCCGGGCTTCCTCCTTTTTACCAATTTCGGCCAAAGATACCGCCAGGTAAAAATTACCCTGAATATGCTTTGGATTTACCTCCACCAGGTGCTTGAATCGCTCAACGGCTTTATCGTACTGCCCGGACTGGATAGATAAAATACCCAGGTTAAACAAAGCTTTTTCATTGTTGGGGTTGGTGGTAATTACCTCTCTCAACAACTGAATTCCTTGCATAGGCTGCTCGCCGGCGGCAATGTAGGTCATCGCCAGGTTGGTTTTAGCATCCAGGTTAGCCGGGTTGTTCTGCAATACTTTGTTGTATAATTCGCGGGCTTTTCCGCTTAACTCTTTGGTGCGTTCTTCGGTGGCAGCAAAGCTAAAAGCTTCAAAATACTGATCGGCTGCTTTCTGGTAAGTTTTTTCACCGGGCCGAATGGCTGCTACCTGCTCGTAATAATAACCGGCACTGTCAAATTTAGCAATGGCGGTATACTGCACGGCAATTTCTTCGGCCAGCTTAGCCCGGTTAGCGTTCTCTCCGGCGGTCCGGTAATCTACCAACAAAGCTTTTAATTTGCTTAATGCTTCCGGGCTGGCCTTCACGTGTGCAGCCGAAGCTTCCGAACCATCGCTGTTATGCAAATGGCCCTCATGTTCGTCGGCTGTTCCGCCGGCAGCTTTATCGCGGTTGGCCGTGGCGGTAGCACCCGACAAAGCGGCGCCTGTTTCTTTATTTATAATTATTTTGGGTAAAGAAAACAATACCACCAACAGAACCAGGGCGGCAACAACAACCAGTATTTGTGCTCGGATAGTTTTCAGAAGTTCTTGGAAATAATTAATTTACAATACTTTACAAATGCAAAGATAGCAAAAATTAAGATACCACTTCGGATTTAATTTTTTTGCTGTTTTTGATTTTCTGAACAAAAGATTTAGAGGGTTTGAAGCTCGGCACAAAATGCTCATCTATAATAATGGAGGTATTTTTAGAAATATTTCGGGCTACTTTCTTAGCGCGTTTTTTATTTATAAAACTACCGAAACCTCTCACATAAATATTATTCCCGTTAGACATAGAATCTTTAACTACTTTAAAAAAGGCCTCTACTGTTGCCTGAACGTCAGCTTTTTCGATTCCTGTTTTGTCCGCAATCTCTGATATTACTTCTGCTTTAGTCACTTTACTGTATCAGTTAAATAGGTTGATATAAAATTTTACTTTCCCGTTTAAAGCGTTAACAAATTGTTTATTAGCTTTAAACGGGCACAAATGTAACCTCATTTCCGAAGAACTAAAAACTATTTAATTAAAAAAATATCCGGATGCCTGATTTATCTGTTTCCGGAATATAAATTTATACTTTTCAAATATACAGCATGATTTCTCCCGAGCCGGCTCTTTTTGGCAATGCCCTTATTAACTGGTATAGACAACACAAACGCCCCTTGCCCTGGCGCGAAACCCGCGATCCTTATGCCATCTGGCTGTCGGAAGTGATCCTGCAGCAAACGCGTGTGAATCAGGGATTGCCTTACTACCAAACCTTTTTAAGCAATTATCCTACCATAAAAGATTTAGCTCAGGCCACTGAAGATGAAGTACTCCGCCATTGGCAGGGTCTAGGCTATTATTCGCGGGCCCGCAACATGCACCATACTGCCAAATATATTTCTTTTGAACTGGACGGAAAATTTCCCGGCACTTACGCTGAACTATTAAAACTAAAAGGGATTGGGCCCTACACGGCCGCTGCCATTGCTTCGTTTGCTTTTAAAGAACCAGTAGCGGTACTCGATGGCAATGTTTTTCGGGTACTAGCCCGCGTATACGGTTTGGCCGATGATATCTCTTCGCCGGCTGGCAAAAAAGCTTTTCAGTTACTGGCTGATTCTTTGATTTACAGAGCCGAGCCGGATACCTACAACCAGGCTATTATGGAGTTCGGCGCTATACAGTGTACGCCGGTAATGCCCGACTGCCTTTTTTGCCCTTTACAGCAAACCTGTTTTGCTTTTTTAAATGGCTTGGTAGCCGCCTTGCCGCACAAATCTAAAGCCAAAGCAGGCCGCAAACGCTATTTCCATTATTTGGTGCTGCAATGGCAAGACAAATATTATTTACGCAAGCGCACCCAAACCGATATCTGGCAGGGGCTCTACGATTTTTATCTCCAGGAAACCGATTCGCCGGATTTGCCCGACGAAATCCTGCTGCAGGAATTAAAATTATTAGCGCCTGCGGAAACTAAACCGGTAATAAAAGGAGTTTCAGAGGTTTACAAGCACGTACTTACGCACCAAAAAATATACGCTAAGTTTTATCTTATCGGGCTGCACGCACGTTTAAGGGAGGAGGTTACAGAAAGCACAGGTTTGAGCCTTTTATCGGCATCCGAAATAGAGCAGTTACCCAAAGCTATTATGATTGACCGGTATTTGAAAGCTACTGTTTTTTAATTATATTTACCTTTAAATACTTTTAAGTAAACCTTAAAAAAAACCGCTAAAATAAATGGCAAGCATCAACAGAGTAATACTGGTAGGTAACTTAGGGAAAGACCCCGAAATTCGTCATATCGAAGGCGGTGTAGCCGTAGCCCGTTTTCCGATTGCTACCTCCGAAACGTACAAAGATAAAACCGGCAACAAAGTAGAGCGTACGGAGTGGCATAATATTGTGGTCTGGCGTGGTCTGGCCGAAGTTGCTGAAAAATACCTGAAAAAAGGGCAGTCGGTTTACATTGAGGGTAAAATCCGCACGAATAATTATCAGGATAAAGAAGGCATCCAGCGTTACAGCGTTGAAATTGTAGCCGATAACATGACGATGCTTAGTCGGGCTGAGGGCAGCAATGGCCAGGGCCAAAACAACGCGCAGGAAAGCAGCGCCGTTTACAACAGTGGCAACCCGGGCAAGCCCGAAATGAGCGCCAACTACGAAAACGAGCCGGATGACTTGCCGTTTTAAACGATTGTTGTACTAAATTTTAAAATTTGGAACCCACCGACGCCGGCGACCCTCCGAGTTATTTTACTTACCTGGTCTCCGCCTTTTTCTCGCCTTTAAGCCTGGATTTAGTTCTGGCTGCAACCGGCATAATCTTTTTGTTGCTGCTTTCTGCGCTGGTATCCGGCGCCGAAGCAGCATTTTTCTCTTTATCCGAAGCCGAGTTGGCTACCTGCCGGCAGCATCCGCGGCGATCTTATAAGCGTATTCTGGATTTATTGCAGCACCCGCGGCGCCTACTTACTACCATGTTGGTAATAGATAATATTATTAATGTGGCATTGGTTATGATTATTATTAACCTGGCCATGCGGCTGAATGGAAGCTACCTGGGCTTTTCTACGGTTTTAACAATTGCCGTTGTACTTACCATTGCCATTTCTTTTTTTGGCGAGGTACTACCCAAAATCAGGGCTACGCAAAACCGCTTAACCACCGCCTGCCGCATGGCTGGGTTCCTGCACTGGGCCGACATGCTGCTAACCCCCATTTCGGGGTTATTGTTGGGCCTGAGTAACCTGATTGAGCAAAATACAAAGTCCAGGCCACCTTCGGAACGGTTAGATGAACTGCAAAACGCCATTGATGCCACCTTAACCACCGAAAACCGCGAAGAAAAAGAAATATTAAAGGGTATTGTAAATTTTAGCACCACCACGGTAAAACAGGTAATGCACTCGCGGGTAGATGTTATTGCCTTCGACAGCAGCACATCTTACGCCGACTTACTCCCCCTGATAAACCAGTGGGGCTATTCGCGGGTACCCGTTTATACCGAAACCATCGATAAAATAGAGGGTATTCTGTACATTAAAGATTTACTGCAACACCTGGATGCAGGCCCGGATTTCGCCTGGCAAGCTTTACTGCGCCCGCCTTACTTTGTGCCCGAAAGCAAAAAAATAGACGATCTGTTGCGGGAGTTTCAGGAAATGCACGTGCACATGGCTATAGTGGTAGATGAGTACGGCGGTACCGCCGGATTGCTTACCTTTGAAGATATTGTAGAAGAGATAGTGGGCGAAATAAAAGACGAATTTGACGAAGAAGAGGAAGTGGAATATGCGCAAATCGATGAAAATACGTTTATTTTTGAAGGTCAAACTTCGTTGAATGAATTCTGCAAAGTAACCGGCATTGAGCCGGAAGTGCTGGAATCTGTCCGGAAAAACAACGAATCTGTCGGCGGGCTCATGCTGGAATTATTTTCTAAAATTCCGCAGGAAGGCGAAGAAATAGAGTTAGATGTATGTAAGTTTGTTATCCAATCGGCCGATAATAAAAGAGTAAAGCAGGTTAAAGTTTATGTGGGGGTTACCAAGTAGCGTTTTGAAATTTAAGTTTATTAAAAATATCTCCTGGCCACTAGCCTGTTTAGCCATGCTGGTATCGGCTTGCGGCCGCGAAGATTATACTCCCAAACCCAAAGGCTATAACCGCATAGATTTACCCCCGGCCAAATACCAGCCCTTAACCCAAAAGCATCCTTATTGGTTTGAATATTCGGCTTACGCCAAAATATTGCGCGACTCTTCACGCACGGCTATGCCCCACTGGATTAACATTTACTACCCGCAGTTTCAGGCTAACGTGCAGCTCACTTACCGCCCGGTTAACCACGGCCGGCAAATGCTGAATAAACTGCTCGAAGATGCCCGCACGCTCACCATTAAACACCAGATAAAGGCCGAATCAATTGAGGGTGGTATTATTAAAACCAAGAATGGCATGAACGTAAATGTAGCCGAACTAACCGGCGAGGTGCCTACCCAGTTTCAGTTTTACGTAACCGACAGCACCAAACATTTTTTCCGGGGCGCGCTTTACTTCCGGACCGCCACCGCCAACGATTCGCTTGCCCCGGTTATCAACTATATCAAAAAAGATATGGTGCACCTGCTCAATACCCTTAAATGGACGGAATAGTAATGAATTAAAGATTATGAATTAAAAATTAGAAATTAATTATCGTGAAATAATTAGGCAGTTTTGGTTATCAGAAATGATTAACGCTTAACAAGAAGACATATAAATTAATTATTCACAATTTTTAATTTTCTAGTTTAACTTCTAATTCAAAATTTCTAATTTTTAATTCAAGTAAGGTGTCCGGGTTTTTTAATACAAAGATTGAGTTTCTGAAAGGTATCGGTCCTCAAAAAGCCTTATTGCTGCAGCAGGAACTTAATATTTTTACTTATGGTGATTTAATCCAGCACTACCCTTTCCGGTATTTAGACCGTACCCAGTTCTACCAGATTGCCGAAGTCTACGAAGATTTACCCTACATTCAGGTCAAAGGCCGCATCCGCTCGAAAGAATTATTGGGCGAAGGCCGCAAGCAGCGCTTATCGGTAGTTTTAGCCGATGCCTCCGGCGAAATAGAACTGGTTTGGTTTAAAGGGGTGAAGTGGATGAACACCAGCCTGAAAACCGGCGTCGAATATATTGTATTTGGCAAGCCTACGCTGTTTAATGGCCGCTTAAACATGGCTCATCCCGAAATGGAAGAAGCCACCGACGTAAAGCAAGACCAAAGCTATTTACAACCCGTTTATTCTACCACCGAGAAACTAAAAAACCACCGCCTCGACAGCAAAGCCATTTCTAAAATAATGGCCGAATTGCTAAAAGCTGCCGCTCCCAATATTGCCGAAAGCCTTACCCCCGAACTTATCGATCAGTACAAAATGCTGCCGAAGCGGGAAGCGTTGCTGCAGATTCATTTCCCGGCTACTACCGATAAATTAAATGCGGCACGGTTCCGGCTGAAGTTTGAAGAGTTGTTTTACGTGCAGCTAAAGCTGCTCCGGCAAAAAACCGTGCGCAAAGCCGATTTGCGGGGACAAGTCTTTAAAAACGTACCGACCTTAACCGAATTTTACAACCACCACCTGGGTTTCGATTTAACCAATGCGCAAAAGCGTGTTATAAAAGAAATATATAAAGATTTGTGCGCCGGCAAGCAAATGAACCGGCTGCTGCAAGGCGATGTAGGCAGCGGCAAAACCATTGTGGCTTTTTTAACCATGCTCATGGCCACCGATAACCAGGCGCAGGCTTGCCTCATGGCGCCCACCGAAATATTAGCCGACCAGCACTATACCGGTTTAAAAGTGTACGCCGATAAACTGGGCATTAATCTAGGCAAACTAACCGGCTCTACCAAACAAAAAGAGCGCCGCCTTATTCACGAGCAACTGCAATCCGGCGACATGAAAATGATTGTAGGTACGCACGCTTTGCTCGAAGATGTGGTACAATTTCAGAATCTGGGTTTATGTATTATTGATGAGCAACACCGGTTTGGCGTAGCCCAGCGCTCTAAATTGTGGCAAAAAAATCCGGCCATTATTCCGCACGTACTGGTCATGACCGCCACTCCTATTCCGCGCACCTTAGCTATGACCTTATACGGCGACCTGGATGTATCGGTGATTGATGAATTACCGGCCGGCCGGAAGGAGATTGTAACGGTGCACCGTTACGATGCGCACCGGTTACGGGTATTTGGATTTATGCGGGAGCAGATAAAAGCCGGCCGTCAGGTATACGTCGTCTATCCGCTTATCGAAGAATCCGAAACCATGGATTATAAAGATTTGATGGATGGTTACGAAAGCGTGAAGCGGGCTTTTCCGGAATACGGCATCAGCATTGTACACGGCAAAATGAAACCCCAGGACAAAGATTTTGAAATGCAACGGTTTGTCCGAAACGAAACCCAGCTAATGGTGGCCACCACCGTAATAGAAGTAGGGGTAAACGTGCCTAATGCTTCGGTAATGGTTATCGAAAGCGCCGAACGGTTTGGCTTATCGCAGTTACACCAGTTGCGGGGCCGGGTGGGCCGGGGTGCCGAACAATCTTACTGCATTTTAATGACCAGCTACAAACTGAGCAAAGAAAGCAAAATCCGGCTAGAAACCATGGTACGCACCAACAACGGCTTTGAAATTGCCGATATCGACCTGAAACTCCGCGGGCCTGGTGATTTAATGGGCACCCAGCAAAGCGGCGTTTTAGATTTGCTCATTGCCGATTTATCTAAAGATGCCAGAATATTGCAGGAGTCGCGGGCTGCAGCGCAACAGATAATTGAAGAAGATCCGCAACTGCAACTGCCGCAACACGAAAACCTGCGCCGGCACATCCAGTCATTAAGTAAAAATACCGTAAACTGGAGCCGGATTAGCTAAAAACCGGTTTTAGTAGTTATTATACTTAAGCGATATTCTCTGAATATTATTCTCCTGAAGAGATTTTGGATTAAGGTTGGCATCGGTGTTATGAGAATATACGGGGCTATATAAACTTTTAGATGGCTTACTGATAACCTGATTTTGTTTTTCCATTTTGCTAATAACTATCAATACAACCAAAAGCAAAACTTTAAAAGCTAATTTCATAGTTTAAATTATTTACCGATATGCTATTGATGTAGATTAGTATTTTAACGACTTAGTTCTTTCGTAAGATGTTAAGTTTATGTAAAGGATTTTATTTGCCTTTATTCTATCATCCAGGAAAAATATCTAAGTAATTGGTGCCTACACTTTTAGTATTCGTTTTTCTTATGTTTTTTATTTAAATGAACTGTTTCTTAAACTGCTTACGCAGGGCTTACTTTTACTACTATTAAAAATAAATGTTACAAATATTTTAAGCCAAATAAATCAAAATTATTATTTTAATAAAAGCTTTCGGATTTATTTAACAAATTTACAATACAAGAATTTAAAATCCTATTATTAATAATAATTTTAATATTCTGATGGTTAAATTTTCGAAAATTTTAAATCGTCTTTTTACCGCTTTATCCTAAATAATATCTTTGCAGAAACTATTCTTTAAATTTGTAGTAGTTATGACGCGTAGCTCAGGTAAAAGTTGGTTTAGCTTTATTCTATCAGTGGCACTCACAGTGGCACTCATTCTGGTTGTTTCCAGCTTTGCTCAAGCGCAATCCAGAACCCGGTCGGTTCCTTTCAGTTATCTGCCTGATCAAACAGAAGACCAGTATAACCAACGCATTAAGCAAAAAACGTTGCCGGTAGGTACGGCCGGTTTTATTATCTTATCTAAAAAAGCCGCCGGCATTTACGCAGTTGAATTTTATAGCAACGAATTAAAAAAAATTTGGGAAGCCGCCCTGCCCCTATCGGCTACCGAAGAAGTAGAAGCTTTTGCCCGGAATACGGAGAATGCTTTGGTTCTTATTCACCGGAAAAACCAGGAAACCGCGACCCAGGGATTAATTGGTTATGCCATAGACTTAAAAACGGGTAAAAAATCAGAAATAAAAAAATTAGCCGAAGCCCCCCTAAAAAGCCGTCGGCTGGGAGCTGCCTTCTCCGAAGATGGTACGAAGCTCGTGACTTACAACTATCTGCAACAGCAAAGCGGGTTAAAAGCCATTCAGGCAACCATCTTTGATGGCAGTTTAAACAAGGTTCAGGAGCGCACCTACAGCTTCCAGGATTTAGCAGGTATCCAGTCGGCCAATGTTAAAATTGATAATGCCGGCCACCAGTACGTGGCCCTAATCAACAATAATGCTACGCGGCTTTCGGTAAGGCGTTATAACCAGGCTGGTCCCGAAATAAAAGGCATGGATATTCAGGTGGGCGGCGTGTTTGAGGGAAAGAAAGTTTATGTGTTGGATACGTTCTTCGCATTGCAGCAGGACAGTAGTATGTTTGCCGCCGCTACCGTGGCCGACGAAAAAACCGGGGATTTCTATAGCCTGAAAGTAATAAAATTTGATTTTGGCTCCGGCGACATGAAATACGCCCCGGAATTCAGGTTTACCCCCCAATATATTGCCGATATAAACAAGCTGAATAAAACCGGGAGCCCGGCGGTAAAACGCCTGTCTGATATTTACCTCTCGGAAATTGTAGTAAGCCCGGATAAAAACGTGCTGGTAATGGCGGAAAAGAAATACAACGAAGGCCCGAAGCTGCCTTTTGCTGCCCGCGAAATACACTTATTCTCTTACGACGAATTTCTGAACCCAACCTGGCACTCGATTCTGAATAAAAGTCAGATAGCGCCGGCATCCGAAGGTTTTACCGGTATTTCGTATAAGGCAAACTTGGCAGGCAATGAATTGCAACTTATTACCCTGGAAACCCTAAACGGTAAAACCGATTTATTTAGCCGCAAGATAAATATGAAGGATGGGACCACCGCTGCTCCGCAGCCACTGAAGCTGAATGTATCTACGAATCAGCCATTAGCTTACCTCAAAGATTTTACCGCCTGGTTAAACGAAAACACCCTGGTAGCCGTTTTTAAACCTTCCCGCAAATCCAAAGCACTCCAGTTAAGCAAAATAATAATTAAGTAAACAAATAGCCGTGCCTAAAAAGAAAGCCCGCTAGTAACTCTAACGGGCTTTCTTAATTACCGGAAATTTACTCAAATCTTTAAAGCTAATACACGTATTGGTTAGCTTGAATTAAAGTGCCTGCAATGCGCCGGCGGGCCTCTTTGGTATTATAAAATTCCGCTTTGGTAAAACGTTTTAACCCGATAAATAAAAGTTTCTGTTCGTCCCCACCTTCGCCCATGGCACCGATTGCTTCTTTTCCGGCTAAATAAATTTTATCGAGGGCCTCATACAGGGTAACACAAGCCATATCGGCCTGGCGGGCAGCTGCTTCCTCCCCTTTCTGACCAATCAGCTTTTCTACCCGCAGCAGCGTTGATTCTGCCACATAGGTTCTGATAATCATATCGGCAATATTCATTAATATTTCTTGCTCTTTCTCCAGGGTCATCATAAACTTTTGCACCGCGGTACCGGCCACCAGCAGAATGGCTTTTTTCAGGTTACGGATTATTTTCTTTTCAGCGATAAATAAACCTTCTTCCTCTTCGCCGAAATCCGGAATACTTAACAGTTCGTCTTGCACGGCTTTAGCGGGCCCCATTAAATCGAGTTCCCCTTTCAAAGCTTTCTTTAAAACCATATCTACAATCAGCATCCGGTTTATTTCGTTGGTACCCTCAAAAATCCGGTTGATGCGGGAGTCGCGGTAAGCGCGGTCCATGGGATAATCGGCGGAAAAGCCGTAGCCGCCGTAAATCTGCACGCCTTCGTCCACCACGTAATCCAGCACCTCGGAGCCTTCTACTTTCAGGATGGCGCATTCTGCGGCAAATTCTTTCGCGGCACCCAGCAAAGCCTCTGAGAAAGGTTTCCCCTCGGCTAACAGCTCCTGCTCTTTCTGATAAATATCGTTACCACAGCGGTACAAAGCCGATTCCATGGCAAATATCCGAACCGCCTGTTCGGCCAGTTTGTGCCGGATTGCGCCAAATTTAGAGATCGGTAATTTAAACTGCGCGCGTTCATTGGCATATTTTACCGAAAGATTGGCTACTTTTTTGGCGGCTCCCAGGGTAGCGGCACCGAGTTTAATCCGTCCGAGGTTTAATATATTGAAAGCGATGAGGTGGCCTTTGCCAATTTCGCCGAGCACATTTTTTTTGGGCACTTTGCAATCGGTAAAAAACACCTGGCGGGTAGAGGAGCCCTTAATTCCCATTTTGTGTTCTTCATTGCCCAGGCTTAATCCCGGCGCAGTTCGTTCCACAATAAAACCGGTAAATTTGTCGCCGTCTACCTGCGCAAACACAATAAACACATCGGCAAAACCGGCATTGGTAATCCACATTTTCTGGCCGTTCAGGATGTAATTTTCGCCGGAGGTATCCAGCACCGCTTTGGTTTTAGCCGCCAGCGCATCTGAGCCGGAACCCGGTTCGGTTAAGCAGTAAGCAGCTATCCATTCGCCGGCAGCAAGTTTGGGCAGATATTTATTTTTCTGCTCTTCGGTGCCGAAATACAGAATAGGCAGAATACCAATGCCCGTGTGGGCCGCAAAGGCCACCGGGAACGAATGCCCGCCCCCCACGGATTCGGTAACCAGCAAAGACGTATTAAAATCACGATCGAATCCGCCGTAAGCCGCTGGCAAGGATACCGCAAACAATCCCAACTCGCCGGCTTGTTTCATCAGGCCTTCCATTAAGCCTTCTTCGTGGTTATCCAGCCGATCGAGCAGCGGGGTTACCTCGGCCGCGATAAACTGATGCCCGGTTTCCGACATCATGCGCTGCTCCTCATCGAACTCCTCCGGAATAAATATTTCGGCAGCTTCGGTTTCCTTGATGATAAACTCACCGCCTTTCAGGGTTTTATGTTCTACGTTCATTACTTTTGGATTATTAGAATTTCGATATTCGATTATTAGCTTTTTAAATGATTTCTAAGCTTGCAACTTCTTGGTTATTGTGCTACGAAAACTGCTTATCATTCTTTGGGTTTTATCAATTTGCTCTGCCAATGCCGAAAATTTATCATCTGCAATAAATCCAAAGGAATGCGCCAACAAGACCTGCGTTTCCAGTTCGAAAGAGGAGCCTAAAGCAATATTTAAAAAATGCAGGAACTCTTTATTCGATTCTCGCCCTGCACCTTCTGCTATGTTTGAGGGAACCGATACTGCCGCACGGTTTAACTGAGAGGTTAACCCATATTTTTCTCCCATAGGGAAACTTGCTGTTGCAGTATAAATCATTTTGGTTAACTCCATTGCTTCCTGCCAGATTCTCAGTTCCTTAAATTTATGCATGGTTTTAAAATCGAAAAGCGATGATCGAACATCGAATATCTATTTTAACAACTCATAAATTCCCGCCACACCTTGTCCTCCTCCCACACAGGCCGTTACCAGGCCGTACTTTTGCTTACGTCGGCGGAGTTCGTGCCATTGCTGGATGCTGAGTTTGGCACCGGAGCAGCCGAGCGGATGTCCAGTGGCTATTGCGCCGCCACTTACATTTAATTTTTCTTCCGGAACATCCAAGTGCCGAATCACCGCCAGGGTTTGGGCTGCAAATGCCTCATTTATTTCAAACAGATCGATGTCTTTCATTTGCAAACCTGCTTTGGCCAGCGCTTTGGGAACAGCAGCAATGGGTCCCATGCCCATAATGCGGGGGTCTACCCCGCCGGTAGCGTAGGTAACCAGGCGGGCAATCGGCTCCAGGTTCAACTCCTTTACTAAACGTTCGCTCATGACCAGCACAAACGCAGCGCCATCGGAGGTTTGCGAGGCATTACCAGCGGTTACGGTGCCATTCAACGCAAAAACCGGCTTCAACTTGGCTAATTTATCCAGCGAGGTGTCGGCCCTGGGTCCTTCGTCGGTATCTACGGTATAGCTGCGGGTTTTCTTCTTACCGTTTTCGTCCACGTAAGTTTCTTCTACAGTTATGGGCACTATTTGCTCCTGAAACAAACCAGCTTGCATGGCTTTAATGGCTTTCTGATGGGAGTTATAGGCAAATTCGTCCTGATCTTCGCGCGTAACCTGGTAATCTTTGGCCACCGCTTCGGCGGTTAAACCCATACTCAGGAAATATTCCGGATGTTTTTGCGCCAGATTGTAGTTAGGCACCGTTTTATAGCCCACCGTTGGCACCAGCGACATAGATTCGGTACCGCCGGCAATAATGCAATCGGACTGCCCCGCGGCAATTTTGCTACAGGCTATGGCAATGGTTTCGATGCCCGAGCCACAATACCGGTTCACAGTCATGCCCGAAACACTAACCGGTAACGACAGGAGGGCAATCATGCGGCCCATTTGCAGACCTTGCTCCGCTTCCGGAACGGCATTACCCACAATCAGGTCGTCTACCCGCTCCGGGTCTAACTGCGGGACCGAGGCCAGTAAATGCTTGATTACTTCAGCCGCCAAATCGTCGGAGCGCATAAACCGGAAGCCGCCCCGGTTGGCTTTTGTTACAGCCGACCGGTAGCCGGCAACGATATAAGCATTTTGCATATTTTTAGATTCTTAGTTTAGATGTTAGGTTTTTGAAGTTAGATACTCGATTTCTTACACTTGCACCAATTAGCAGTACATTTAATTCCCGGCTTGTAATCCCCACCCGTCATTCTGAAAGAATCTTCTGCTTAGATCGGAATCTCAATAGCCCTACTTTTAAAATATTACCTGTACACTTTAATTAACCTTCGATTTTTAAAAACAGCAATTTAGGATTCGCGGATTTTATCAACTTCTCCTTTTCTTCTCTATTCATAAGCTTTACCTCTCCCTCTCTTTCAATCGCATGATTAGCAGTAGTATGTCTTTCATAATAAACTAGGTTATAACAGTAATATTTCCCGGCAAATGTCTCTGGCTTTCCTTTGTTCTCCCGATGCTCTTCTAATCGCCTTTCCAGATTATTCGTCATGCCAACGTAATAAGCGGTCTTCTTTGGGTTTGTGGTAATATATACGAAATAATTCTTGTTCCACATCTACATAGCTTTTGGTATTCAGGCTCATCAGAAGATTCTTTCAGAATGACAGAGAAAGTAGAATGAGTTATGCTGAAATTGTTCTTGAAGAGGAGTTAATGTGTTATAAAACCAACAATACGCTAACTTTATAATAGATTACAATTTTTAACCTAATCATTCAATGAAGTCGTCTCCTTATTGAATCTTAAATTCTCGACTTTCAACTCTTAACTCTCAAACCTAATTCCTCAAAGGCTTGCCACCCGTTAAAATGCTTTTAATGCGTTCCAAGGTTTTGCGTTCACCGGTTAAAGACAAAAACGCTTCCCGTTCCAGGTCGAGTAAATATTGCTCCGATACCGACGCGGGAGCCGACAAATCGCCTCCGCACATTACATAGGCCAATTTATTCGCAATTTTCCGGTCGTGCTCCGAGATGTAATTACCGTCGAACATGGCGTAAACTCCTGTAATAAACATGCCCAACGCACCCCGGCCTAATACCTTAATATCTCGGCGCGGAATGGGTTGGGTGTAACCGGCTTCCGCTAAATCAATGGCTGCCTGTTTGGCTTCAGATATTAAGCGATTGTTGTTAAGGGTAATCTCGTCGCCGCGACGCAGAAATTTATAATCGAAGGCTTCGTGCGCCGAAGTTGATACTTTTGCCATGGCAATGGTGGTAAAGGTATTGCGCAAGCTGTTGTATTCGGGATCGCCTTCTTCGAAGCTATCAGCGGTGCGGAGTACCATTTCTTTAGTACCGCCGCCGGCTGGTATTAAACCAACGCCAAACTCCACCAAACCCATATAGGTTTCGGCGGCCGCCTGCACCTTATCGGCGTGTAAGCAAAGTTCGCAGCCGCCACCCAGGGTTAAGCCATGTGGCGCCGCTACCACCGGAACAGCACTGTACCGCATCCGCATCATGGTGTTCTGGAACTGCCGGATCATCAGGTTTATTTCGTCGTAATCCTGGTCCAGGGCATACATGTACAACAAAGCCAGGTTAGCGCCCGCCGAAAAATTAGGTGCATCGTTGCCGATTACCAACCCTCTGAAATCTTTCTCGGCCATTTCCACGGCTTTATTCAGGCCTTGCGCTACTTCGCCGCCCATGGTATTCATTTTGGTATGAAACTCCAGGTTCAGAATGCCATCACCCATATCGAACAATGTAGCCCCGGCATTTTTCCAGACCACACTGCTTTCGCGGTAATTATCCAGAATAATAAAGCTTTCGGTGCCCGGTATTCCTTTGTAGGTCTTAGTAGGAATATCGTAATACAACTTCTGGCCCTTTTCTACTTTGTAGAACGAATTATTGCCACTTTCCAGCATTTCATACACCCAGGCGGCCGGTTTCTGGTCTTCGGCCTCCATAACACGTACAGTATCGGTTACGCCCAAAGTATCCCATAATTCGAACGGCCCCATATCCCAGCCAAATCCCGCCCGCAGGGCATCGTCAATGCGGTATAATTCGTCGGCTATTTCGGGAATGCGGTTGGATACGTAGCGGAATAAACCGTGGGCGGTAGCCCGGAAAAACTCACCGGCTTTATCGGTAGCTTTATAAAAGGCCTGCAGCCGGGGCTTCAGGCCTTCGATAGGCTTAAGCTGTTCCATGCTCGCAAACCGAACTTTCTGCTTGGGTTGGTATTCTAAAGTTTGCAGGTTCAGGGTTAATATTTCGGTTTCGCCCTGCGCATTTTTGGTTTTCTGGTAAAAGCCCTGTTTAGACTTGTCGCCGAGCCAGCCTTTATCGAGCATTTGCTGCACGTAAGGCGGTAATTGAAATAATTCGCGGGCTTCGTCATGGGTGCCGGTTTGGTAAAGACCTTGCGCTACTTTAGCCAGCGTATCCAGACCCACTACATCCAGCGTCCGGAAGGTGGCCGATTTGGGCCGGCCTATAACCGGCCCGGTAATGCGGTCTACTTCGTCGATGTTGAGGCCCAAACGCTGCATCTGGTTAAAAGCATCCATAATGCCAAATATTCCGACGCGGTTGGCAATAAACGCGGGCGTATCTTTGGCAAGCACGGTGGTTTTTCCCAGGTATAAATCGCCGTAATGCAACAGAAAATTTGTTACTTCTTGGTCGGTGTCCGGGGTCGGGATTATTTCTAATAACTTCAGGTAACGGGGCGGATTAAAAAAGTGCGTACCACAGAAATGCTTCCGGAAATCGTCGGAGCGGCCGGCGGCCATCAGGTGAATGGGAATACCCGAGGTGTTAGAGGTAATCAGGGTGCCGGGCTTGCGGAACTGTTCTACCTGCCCGAACAAAGATTGTTTTATTTTTAAGTTCTCTACTACCACCTCAATAATCCAGTCGCAGGAGGCAATATCTTTTAAATTATCGGTAAAGTTGCCGGTGGTAATTAAGCTGGCAGCAGACTTTTGGTACAGTGGCGCCGGATTAGAGCCAATTGCCGCCTGCAACGAGCTGTTTACAATCCGGTTTTTTACGGCCGGACTATCCAGGGTCAAACCACGGGCTGCTTCTTCGGGCGCTAGTTCCTGGGGAGCCATATCGAGCAGCAACACCGGCACCCCAATATTGGCAAAGTGGCAGGCAATGCGGGAGCCCATTACGCCAGAACCCAGTACGGCAACTTTTTTAATATTTCTTTTCATAGGCTGGAGTGAGTATCAGGTCTGCAGGCACACAACATATTGTTCGCCTTTCAGTTATGCTGTATCCTTTGTATTTATTCTTCGATAGAATTTCTTTTTATCTTTCGATTTTTGCTTCTTCCCGCAGGCTTTTTTGATTCGCAGAATCATAGATTTCTTTGTTATCAATCATGCGGTTTATCCGGGAAATTACTTTAAAGAAGGTAGTCAGTTCTTTGGCCGGTATCTTTTCCTGCACCTTTTTATTAAAATGCCGCACGGTTTGCCGGGAGATTTCTCTTTTTTCGAGGCCTTTATCGGTTAGCATAATGCGCACCGATCGCTTATCCTGTGAATCTGCTTTTTTACAAATCAGCCCTTTTTCTTCCATGCTTTTCAGGATGCGGGTCAGGCTACGGGCCTCGAGGCCCAACAGGGGCGCAATTTTGGTGGCGGGGGTTCCTTCCTGCGGATTAATATTGAGTAATACAAACCCAATGGAAGTAGTGATATCAAACTGAGCCGCTTCGGTGTTATACATCCGCGAAATAGCGTGCCAGCAGACCTTAACATTATAATCTACCGTTTCTTCAGGTTTCATAATTAAGCACGTTTGCTTTTTTAAGGTTTACTAAATATAATAAAAATTGTTATGCTTGCATACTAGTTGTTCTATATTTTTTATTCTGCATGTAAGCATAAAGTTTATTTTACAACTAACCGGATGATGTTGATTAATAGTAACAACAGAAAAGATAATAGTCCAGCAAAATAAATATAAGCGAAGGCCCTGCAGAAAAGCAACTACCATAAAAACCTGGTAAGCTTCTTTCAGGATAAGGATGTTAAATTGAGTAATTTCTCAGCAGTACGAAACGTTTGCGCGAAGCCACCAGCGTGTCTGTCCCAATGGTCATTACAAATAAACTAGTTTAGAGCTTCGTTTGGTAGCGAATGTACAGCAATGCTCACAGCAAGTCAGCAACAAAAGGATGAACTTTAAAAACGAAGTGCTTAGTACAATAAATAAAACTGCTAACCCGATGATGGGCAGCAACACAGACACTTCTACTATTTTTTACAGACTCAGCCGCTATTATTTATAAAGGCCTTCTATTAAATCACGGTAGTTGTTGTAAATAATTTTGCGTTTCAGTTTAAGCGAAGGCGTTAATTCGCCGCTTTCCACGGTCCAGCCGTTCGGCACAAGTTTAAACTTTTTAATTTGTTCCCACTGGGCAAACTGCTCGTTAAATTTAGCTATTTCTTTTTTGTATTTGTTCAGTACCTCCGGATGTTCAATCATTTCGGTATTGGTGGTGTATTCGATGTTATGGAGCTTGCACCAATCCTGTAAGCCGGTAAACGAAGGTACGATTAACGCCGACGGAAATTTTTGTCCTTCGCCTACTACCATCGCCTGCTCAATTACCAGCGATTCTTTCAGCTTATTTTCTATCATTTGGGGAGCAATATATTTACCGCCCGAGGTCTTAAACATTTCTTTTTTGCGGTCGGTAATCTTCAGGTACTTGCCGTGCACAAACTCCCCGATATCGCCGGTATGAAAATATCCTTCGGGGTCAATTACTTCGGCTGTCAGGTCGGGGCGATTGTAATAACCTTTCATCACGTGCGGACCCCGGGTTAATATTTCGCCGTCCGGCGCAATCTTTACTTCCACATCATCTACCAGCGGGCCCACAGTACCAATTACGTTCTCGTCGGGGTTGTGCCGGTTTACCGCAATTACCGGCGAAGTTTCAGTCAGGCCGTATCCTTCCATCACCCGGATTTGCGCCGCCCAGAATACCCGGGCCAGCCGCGGCTGTAAGGCGGCTCCACCCGATACAATGGCTATTACATTCCCGCCCAGCGCTTCGCGCCATTTATTAAATATTAATTTATTTGCAAGTGCCAGTTGGGCATTGTACCAGGGCGTGCGGTTTTGATTATCGTATTGCAGACCCAGATTAAGGGCCCAGAAAAATAATCCCCGTTTTACGCCAGTCAAATCCATGCCTTTGCTCACAATTTTGTCGTAAACTTTTTCCAGCAGGCGCGGTACCGTCGAAAAAACGTGTGGCTTTACCTCTTTTAAATTATCTGCAATGGTTTCCATGCCCTCGGCGAAGTAAATAGAAACCCCTACCGAAATATACAAGGCCGTCAGCATCCGCTCGTAAATATGGCAAAGCGGCAAGAAACTTAAAGCCCGGTGGGTGTTATCTACGGGTACGTAAGGCTGGCACGACCGCACATTACTGATTAAATTATGATGGGTCAGCATTACGCCTTTGGGGTTACCCGTAGTACCCGAGGTATAAATAATGGTAAATAAATCTTCCGGATCGATAGCCGCTTTTATTGGCTCCAGCTGGGAGATATCCTTTAAATCAGACTGATCTAGCAATTCACGCCAGTGGCGGGCGCCGGGTACTTCATCAAACGTATAAACCTCCTGAATGCCTTCTATATCGGCAGTGGCGGCCATTACTTTATTATACAAAGCACTGCCCGATACAAATATCATTTTCACTTCCGCTTCCCGGAAAATATAGCGGTAATCTTCTACGGTAATGGTGGGGTACATGGGCACACTTACAGCCCCTACCTGCTGAATGCCCTGATCCGCGATGAGCCATTCGGGCCGGTTCATGGCCACAATCGCAATTTTATCGTTTTTCTTGATGCCGGCTTTCAGCAATCCCAGACTCAAAAGATTTACGGTATTAATGACCTCCTGCGTACTTTGCTTTTCCCACCGCCCCTCAATTTTGGCCACCATACAATCGTCTTGCGGAAAATGCTGTAGCTGGTACGGCAGTACATCAAATACTCTTTTTATTTCCATGTCAATCGGCAGATCAGTTTTTTACCGTCTTAAATAAAAGACTTTTTTTCCAAAAATTTATGTATCCTACGCATAACATTTACCTCGGCTCTAAGAAATTGGCAAATTTGTTTCTGCTTCTGCGCGCTTTCTTAAATTTTGTTAATTTTGACTTTACGCCCGGTGCTCGTTTATGAACTTATCTATCTTTTTTGAACCCCTGCGGGATTTTGCCGATACCTATATTGCCGATCCTAAATCAGTAGGAAATGCCGTTAGTTTGTTTAGCCATAAATTTCCGGATTGGCGCACTGCCGATATTGCCTTGATTGGGGTAAACGAATACCGGGGCAGCGCTCAGGAAACAAGCGCCGAGCACCCGGCTAACGAAGTCCGGCGGAAATTGTATAACCTGAAAAAAGGAACCGGCGCTTACAAAATTGCTGACTTAGGCAACCTGCTGCCGGGCATTACCCTCGAAGACACCTATCTCCGGTTAAAAGAAATCCTGGAAAACCTGATAGCTCACCAAACTTTACCTATTGTTATTGGGGGTAGCCACGATCTGGATTTCGGGCAATTTCTGGCCTACGAAAACCTGGAAAGAGCCGTAAACCTGGTAACCGTGGATAGCTGCATTGATATGCAGGAAAGTGCTGCCGAACCGCACCAAAACAAACGGCACCTGCACCGCATTTTAATGCACGAGCCCAATTACCTATTCAGCCTGAGCCAGGTGGCCTATCAATCTTATTTAATAGAACCGGAGGTAATTGCCACCCTGGAAAAACTACATTTTGAAACCGTACGCATCGGCGAAATTCATCATAACCTACAGTTGGCAGAGCCCGTTATCCGGCAGGCCGATTTAATCAGTTTTGATATATCGGCTATTAACGCGCAGGCCGCGCCCAACAATACCGGCGGCAACCCGTTTGGCTTAACCGGCGAAGAAGCCTGTCAGCTTTGCTGGTACGCCGGCCTGAACGACAGCTTAAGTTCTTTTGGTTTGTACGAGTACCACCCCGAGAACGACTCCCACGGCTTAACTGCTATGACCATTGCCGTTATGATCTGGTATTTTGTAGAAGGCTATTATCACCGCAAAAACGAAACCGACTTTACGAGCAAAAAATTTGTGCGTTACGCCATTGCTTTCCACGACAACCCGAATAAAATGATTTTTTATAAAAGCAAGGTTTCGGATAAGTGGTGGATGGAAGTGGAAGGGCTGAGCGGCGAAAAGAATATTAAAATTGTACCTTGCAGCTACGACGATTACCTGTCCGCTTCCAAAGGTGAAGTACCCAACCGCTGGATTTTAACGCAGGGCCGTATGGCTTAGCTATTTAATTGGCCCCGCTAATTTTCTTCCGGACAAAGTAACTTTCAGAGCAATCATTACATGATTCAACAATTCGGGTATGGAGCGTGTCGGCACTTATAAGGTATAGCGGTCGTCGGGAATTATCTTTTTGCAGATAATAAACAAAAACAGAATCCTTGCCACCGGCAGCGCTCTTCTCTTTTTTAATGTAAAAAGCAGATTCTTCTATAACCTGACCATCCCGAAACTTTTTATAAATATTATCGGGTCCAAATAATATCTTTTCGGTGTAGCCAGTCTGTGCCGGGGTTTCAGTAGGTCCCCAGCCATGCTGGGTTTTAATCCACTGCCATTCGCCCAGAAACTGGTGACGTACTTTTTCCGTCGCGCCGGTTTCCATACCTGGCTCCACGCAGGTAACCAAATCGCAATTGCTTAGTAAAAATATTAGATTTAAAAAAATAAGATAGCAGCCGTATATTTTTGTTTTCATAGGTGGGTTAAGTTTACTTACATGACCCTTACTTTTGTTTTTGGTTGCATGCGACCAAAAGGATTAATTTAAAATCAGCATTATTTTAACCAAATAAATATTCCCAGATTTTACCGGATGCAGGATAAAGTACTACCAGAATACACTAAAAACCAGTTGGCCTTGCGCAATGGCCAGGATCGTGACGAAATCTGGATTGCCTACAAAGGCCAGATTTACGATGTAAAAAAGTCCCGCCTCTGGAGCCGGGGTAACCATTATGAACACTGGGCCGGCCAGGACTTGACCGATGAGTTAAAAGATGCCCCGCACGACGAGTATGTTTTTGATAAATTTGAAGTGATTGGCTTATTAAAATAGCCTATTATTATTTTTACCGCGATAACAATTTTTATTCTTACAGACAATTTAAACCAGGCCTTTGGTATTTTGCCGGAGCCTTTAAACCTAAAAGATGATTTTAATTGCCGATAGCGGCTCTACCAAAACAGATTGGCGCCTGCTTTTGCCCGACGGAGAAATTGCCCAGGCTACTACTGTCGGTTTTAACCCCAACTACCAATCCGCCGAAAATATTAGAACTGAACTGCAGGAGAGCTTACTGCCCCAATTAGGCAACAACCAGCCCACACAAATATATTTTTATGGCGCCGGTTGCAGCACCGAAGCCAAATGTAGCCTGGTAGCCGATGCAATTTTAAATGTATTTCCCGGCAGCCACGTGCAGGTAATGAGCGATGTGGTGGCTGCCGCCCGGGGCACTTGCGGTCATCAAGCTGGCATTGCTTGTATATTGGGTACGGGATCCAACTCCTGCTTGTACAACGGCGAAATAATTACAGCGCAAATGCCGTGCTTGGGTTTTACGTTGGGCAACGAAGGCAGCGGCAGTTATTTAGGTAAAAAATTATTGCACTTGTACCTGAACCACGAATTACCCGCAGATTTACAGGAAGCTTTTGGCAAGCAATATCCGGCCACGCAAGCCGAAATATTGCACCGAATTTACAACGAGCCATTTCCGAACCGCTACGTAGCTTCATTTGCGCTATTCTTACAGGGTCGGCAGCGCCACCCGTTTGTGGCCGAGTTGCTGCACCAAAACTTTCTCGATTTCTTTCGGCTAACCGTTTGCAAATACCCCGATTACCAGATGTTGCCCACCCATTTTGTAGGCTCCATTGCTTTTTATTTTGCCGATATTTTGCGCAAAACAGCCAAAAGTCAGCACATTCAGGTTGGCCGCATTCTGCAAAGCCCCATTGCCGGCTTAGCCCTTTACCATTAAGAAAAAGCCGCGATTATTTAACTGCTGCTAAATATTACAGAGCGGTTTAAGGCGTCTGTACTCCAAAATATTCTTTCTAATTTTGTCCTGATACCAGCCAGATATTAGATATTTGATACTTAACACCTGATACTTGTTTCTTAATACCTGATACCTGATAACAACAGCTAAAATCCATTCAACCTATGAGTACCACCGAGACCCGTTCGCATTTCGATAACCTGGAGCACATGACCGTACATGAGTTGCTGGTAAATATTAACCAGGAAGATAAAACCGTGCCATTGGCTGTCGAAAAAGCCATTCCGCAAATAGAAGCGTTGGTGCAGGCCGTAGTAGAACGGTTGCAGAATGGCGGCCGGTTGTTTTACATTGGGGCTGGTACCAGCGGGCGATTGGGTATTGTAGATGCTTCGGAATGTCCGCCTACTTACGGCGTTCCCCACGGCCTGGTAGTGGGTATTATTGCCGGCGGCGATACCGCTATCCGGAAAGCCGTTGAATTTGCAGAAGACGATCCCGAACAAGCTTGGAAAGATTTAGAACAACACCAGATAAATAGAAAAGATATTGTGGTGGGAATTGCTGCTTCGGGCCGGACACCTTACGTTATAGGCGGCCTGGATAAATGCCGGGCGGCGAGCATTGCTACCGGCTGTGTGGTGTGCAATGCCGGCTCTAAAGTGGCCCAAGTGGCTGACTATCCGGTTGAGGTAATTACCGGTCCTGAGTTTGTGACGGGCAGCACCCGCATGAAAGCCGGTACGGGCCAGAAGTTAGCCCTGAACATGCTTACCACGGCTACCATGATTCAGCTGGGCCACGTGAAAGGGAATAAAATGGTAGATATGCAACTCTCTAACCATAAGCTGGTGCACCGGGCTATCCGGATGGTAATGGAAGAAATACCGGTGAGCGAAGCCGAAGCCGAAAAATTATTGCAGCAATACGGCAGTGTCCGGGCGGCGGTTGATAATTATACTGCCAGTTAAGCAAAGGCTCTGTTCACCCACCGATTGCGGCCTGTTAAATTTTACGGTGTTTCAGCTAATGGTAGGCAGAAATAAAAATAGAATATTCAGGTATTTACGGAAACCTGGTACAACCTCTTTTTTGTATGTAAGTATGAAGAACATTCTTTTTAAAATAACCAAATGTTGGACTTTATATGCATACCATAGAGCCCTTTTATAACTGGATAGATCAATACAGCGCGACAGAGGATCCGCGGTCGCCGCTCTATGGAGCCGAAAATAATTTAATGGAATATACCCATAATATTTATGGCTACTATATCCATCCGCAATGGGACGATATTGAATCCGAAACGCTGTTTCTGAAAATATTATTCGTGGATTACGACCTGGGTTTTGGCGTAATTCAATTTATTGGCGAGTGGAACGATACGCTCCACAACGACATCATGCACCTGAAACGCAACATCATCGACCCGATGGTACAGGAAGGCATTACCCATTTTATTTTAATCGGCGAAAACGTTTTTAATTTCCACGGTTCCGACGATTCTTACTACGAAGAGTGGTTTGAGGACGTAGAAGACGGCTGGATTGCGGCCATTTGTTTTCAGGACTTTGTTCTGGACGAAATGAAACAATACAACCTGGATTATTATATAAATTTTGGCGGCACTCTCGAACAGATTAACTGGCGGACCCTGGAACCCCGCCTGCTTTTTAACCGGGTAGGCAACCTCATTCAAAAACGCTTAGGTTAGTACTGCCCAAAATTCATATTCCTTAAAAAGAAAACCGCCTGCAGAGAAATCAACAGGCGGTTTTCTTTTTAAGGAACATTATTTCTAACGGGGGTCATTTTTGTCGTTGCCATCTTCAACTTCATCCGCTTCGTCTTCCATGTCTGGCTTATCTTCATCCTCGTTTGCATCATCCACGGCTTCGGTTCTTTCTTCGGTATTATTTTGGCTGGCAGAATCGCAGGAAGCAAAAGCAAAACTAAATAAACCGGTGGCCAGTAACATTAAAAATATCTTTTTCATAGCAGGTAAATTCTTATTAAAATCAGAATAAAAAACAGTTTAACCGTTAATAATCAACGGTTTTTTATTTTTTAAGTTTAAACCTCAAGCTGCTTTTGTTAATTATACCCGACCCTGCGAATTGCTGGTGTACATAAGCCATGTAAGTTTTAGCAAACGTTTAAACTAAATGAATTATTGATACGGCTTTAGGAGCTATGCTTAGGACACAAAGAAAATGTCCTGTCCTGCTGAAAGCATCTATTGTTTAGAAAGTAAAGTAGGCAAACAAAGATATTACTAATTTACCTGTAACGCTTTTTACCCAATAGTTCCTTGCAGGATGACAGCAATGAAGTGTTATCCGTCTGTAGAACACCTTTGCTTTGCTATGTCCTAATCGTAGGGCTTTAGCAGAGACGTTAAAAAGATAGCACGTATTGTCTGGTTTTCAGGCAACGAAAACAAAACCGTTAAAAAAGAAAATGCCAATCAGAGAACTGATCGGCATTTTTGGGTGGTTCTGGATATTAATACTACTATTGGGGATCAACCGCATCAATGCTATCCTCTGCTTCTTCTGCGGCTTCCTCAGCGGCTGGCATATCTGCATCATCGGCGGCATCTTCCGCAGCTTCTGCCCTTTCTTCGGCTTTGTTTTCCCGACTGGAATCGCAAGAAGTGGTTGCAAAGCTAAACAAACCAGTAGCCAGCAACATTAAAAGTAGTTTTTTCATAGTTTTAGTTTTAGGTTCATAAATTTTTATTAAAAGCGCATAGGCTTATAATAATATTTAGATTAAACGATGTATTTTTTTTTTGGTTGAAGCTAAGCCAATATATTTTAAAGCTAACCTAGAGTTTAAATAAAAAAGAGGCTGACCCAAGGTCAGCCTCTTCAGTAAATAAAACAACACTTAACCTTTACAACGCACTACTATCTCCCGGCAGCGAATCCCTTAAAATAATCACCCTGGTCGAATCAGTAGGGGCGGCGAGCGTTTCAGCCCGGTCGGCCGCCGTTGCCTCTTCGGTTGCCCCATCCGTTCCTGACATATAAGTACCATTATCTTTTTTGGGAGAATTACAAGCGTTACTTAAAAGAAAGCTGCCTACCAACAGGCTGGTTAATATTAGTGTTTTCATGGATTTTAATTTTATCAGGGGCGAATCAAAATTTTAGTAATCTGTTTTGGCCGGACAACTACTTTTTCCGGTAAATCACATTAATGGGCACGCCTTCAAAACCAAAGTGCTTCCGAATTTTATTTTCTAAAAACCGGGTATAACTCTCGCGGATGTACTGGGGCGAGTTACAGAAAAAAGCAAACGTAGGGTTATGCGTAGGCAATTGGGTAACGTATTTAATTTTTACGAACTTACCTTTTATGGCCGGCGGCGGATAAGCCTCAATTTCTTTTAAAATAACATCGTTCAGCTTAGAAGTAGGTATTTTCTGGGTTTTGTTCTGGTATACCTGCACGGCTGTTTCGATGGCTTTATGCACCCGCTGCTTGGTTAATACCGATGTAAAAATAATAGGCATATAGGTCATAGGAGCCAGCTTTTCCCGGATCTGCTCTTCTATTTCTTTCATGGTATTGGTGGCCTTGTTTTCGATTAGGTCCCATTTATTTACCAGTATTACAATGCCTTTCCGGTTTTTATCGGCCAGACCAATAATATTTACGTCCTGGGCTTCCAGTCCGCGCGTGGCATCTATCATTACAATACAAATGTCCGATTCTTCTAAAGCCCGGATAGAACGCAGCACGGAGTAAAACTCTATATCTTCGTGTACTTTGGTTTTGCGGCGCAAACCAGCTGTATCGATAATGATAAATTCATTGCCAAACGCATTGTACCGCGAGTGAATAGAATCGCGGGTAGTTCCGGCCACATCGGTTACAATGTTCCGTTCTTCGCCCAACAATAAATTTACAAACGACGACTTACCTACGTTCGGGCGGCCCAGCACCGCAATTTTCGGAACACCTTCGTCGGGGTTTTCCGGATCTTCGGTCTGGAAATGCTTAACTACTTCGTCGAGTAAATCGCCGGTACCAGAGCCATTAGCCGATGAAATGGGGAATATATTATCGCCGAGGCCCAAAGCGTAAAACTCGCCGGCCAGGTGCGCCCGTAAATTAGTATCGGCTTTGTTAGCTACAATAAAAACGGGTTTATCGGTACGGCGCAAAACATCCGCAAACTCTTCATCTAGTCCGGTCAGGCCGGCATCCACATCTACCATAAATAATATTACGGTAGCCTCTTTTATGGCCAGTTCTACTTGTTTCCGGATTTCACCTTCAAATATATCGTCGGAGCCGTGCACATAACCGCCAGTATCAATTACGGTATAAAATTTACCACACCACTCGCCATAACCATAATGACGGTCGCGGGTTACACCGCTCACGTTGTCCATGATAGCTTTCCGTTCACCTACCAGGCGGTTAAAAAGAGTTGACTTACCGACGTTGGGCCGGCCGACAATAGCTACAATATTTGCCATTAACTTTAATTTGTTTTTTCAGCCCGGTTTAGTTGCGTCCGGGTATCCGAAAAAGATTTAGAAATTTATTTAAATTTTGCCTCAGCTTTTCAACCTCCGGCTACCTTATTTTTCTCTTTCGTAAGAGAAGAACTAAATATTTAATCTGGAACGCTAATTTAAACCCTTACGTCCGCCGGGTATTATCTTTAATATTTATTTACAACCACCAGCGAAAGCATCACTGATGGCAGGAATGTAATATTTAATTACAACCTACTCGCTGCTGTTGTAACCAAACCGGTTTAGGGCTTTAGGACTGGTGCGCCAGTTTTCGTTAACTCGTACGTACAGTTCCAGGTGTACCTTTTTACCAAAGAATGTTTCCATGTCTTTGCGGGCCAGCGTTCCTACTTTTTTCAGCATTTCGCCCTGGTGCCCGATAATAATGCCTTTCTGGCTTTTACGCTCCACGTTAATATCAGCCCGCATCCGAATAATGGTATCTTCTTCTTTAAACTCTTCTACCACTACTTCGCAGCTATAAGGCACTTCTTTTTTGTAGAGCAGGAATATTTTTTCGCGAATCATCTCGGCCGCAAAGAAACGTTCGGGCTTATCGGTTAGTTCATCTTTGTCGTAATAAGGCGGGTGCTCGGGCAAATACTGCAGAATCAGTTCAAATATTTTGTCGGTGCCTTTTCTTTCTAAAGCCGATATAGGCAATATTTCTTTGGCCGGCAATTTATCTTTCCAATATTCTATTTTCAGCAGCACATCGTCCTGGCTGGCCTGGTCTATTTTATTAATGAGCAGCAAAATAGGAACATTGGTTTTCTGCAACCGCTGCACTATTTCTTCTTCGTCGTGCTTTTCGTAAATATCGGTTACAAACAAAATAACATCGGCATCTTCTAAACTCATGTGCACAAACCGCATCATAGATTGGTGCAGCTCGTACTTAGGCTGAATGATGCCGGGCGTATCGGAATAAACAATCTGGAAATCGTCGCCGTTTAAAATACCCATTATGCGGTGGCGGGTGGTTTGGGCTTTGGAGGTGATGATTGAAAGCCGCTCGCCTACCATTACGTTCATGAGCGTAGATTTACCTACATTCGGTTTCCCGATGATGCTGACAAAGCCGGCTTTGTGTGGTTTTTCGCTCATAGCTAGGGCTGCTTTGTTATTAATTACTTAAAATTCAGCGTCTCCGTTTTGAATCAGGGGGCAAAAGTACAATAATTAAACGGGATTTCCGGCAGCTATTTTATTTATTAAGAACAACCGCAACGCCGGCAACCGGCACCGGCAAAAAGAGAAATTAAAATAAAGGCAAACTACATTTTAGTTTTCCTTTCTTTTTAATTTAACCGGGGTAAGTTTATACCCTTCTTTTCTTAACAACTGAATTAAACCAATTTCGTACTTCAGGTGCCCGGCACCTACGGCAATAAAGCACGAACCACTTTTAATCTGCTCTTCAATTTTTGGCAACCAAAGTTGATTTCGTTCCGACATTCGTTTGTCCAGTGAAACTTCCTTTAATTTTAAGTCAGCTTTCAAGGTTAAAATATAGGACGCGATTTCCGTCTCTAAATATTTACCTGTTAAACCTATATCCTGAATAAGATTTACCATAGCCACGGCCATCCCCCTCGGAGTTGTTAATTCCGAAAGATGCAGATAAGCTAAATTTAGATCATCGAGCGGAAAGATCTCTTTTTTCAAATCCTCGCTCATAAATTTCATTATCCAATAATCAAAAGTCATATTTTCTGCTGCCTTTGGATTATCTTTCATGGTCATAACCACGTAGAGCATTGCCAATAAATCAGCATTATGATTGTGTGGTTTTATGCTGCCATACATGGTTTTGGAAAAGAAATCATCTACTATTTCGTATTCTTCCCTGGTAAATATTTCATCTAAAGGCGGATTCATCTTCTTTTCCAGCGTTGAATCTAGTTTTATGGGGGATGACGGGGTAGTTTCAAACAAACCTTTATCTGTATTTTTAATAATTTTCAGGATTTTGGGAAATTGCTGGAGTTCCTGATACGGTGCCACATGATTGGTACCAAATAAATAGGAATGCTTCTTTAAACCCTTCCCCGATATTTTCCAGAGTACTGACTGCTCCTGCTGCGCCCAAACGGTGATTGGAAAAAGAAATAAAAAAACCAGTAAGAACTTTAGCGATTTCATGGCGACAGCAGGATGAGATTAAAGGATAATGATAGCATTAAATTCATGAAATTAAATATTTATAATATTTGTGGAATAATAGTAAACTCAGGACCAACTAAATATTACTTTCTGAACAAAATATTCCTACTAAAAGAACATCTGTTAAGGCACGCTGTTTAAGAGGAGATTATTAGCAGAACCTGCGTATCTTTGCGGGCGCATTTTACAGAATATTTTAAGTTAGCAGAAACTACCATTTACGGCTAGTGGCCAATGGCACCTTACTGCGCTTAGCTTAATACATATAATTTATTTATGGCAGCTTCTTACGGAAAAATTGGCGTTTTATTAATAAACCTAGGTACACCCGATACACCCGAAACGCCGGATGTGCGTAAATATTTGCGTGAATTTTTAATGGATAAACGGGTAATTGACATTCCGGCCCTGCAACGTTATTTTTTGATAAACGGGATTATTGCTCCTTTCCGGGCGCCTAAATCGGCAAAAGTTTACAAACAATTATGGGATGAGCGCGGCTCGCCGCTCTTGTATTACGGCCACGATTTACGCGATTTGTTACAAAAAGAATTAGGCGACGGATATTATGTGGCATTGGGGATGCGCTACCAGAGCCCCAGCATTAAAAGCGCTTTGGAAGAACTCCGGGAACAGCAGGTAGAACGTATTATTGTGCTGCCGCTTTATCCGCAATACGCCTCGGCCTCTACGGGCACTTCGCACGACATGGTTATGGAAATTGTGAAAGACTGGTGGATTGTACCCAGTATTAATTTTATCAGCACGTTCTGCGACGACCCGTTATTTATTAAGGCTTTTGCCGAAATTGGCCGCAAACATTTAGAAGCCAGAAAGTACGACCACGTGGTTTTTAGTTACCATGGCTTGCCGGAACGACATATTTTAAAGGGCAGTACCCGCAATTATTGCAAATTAGGTACTTGCTGCAACACATATCATAAATTAAACCGCTATTGTTACCGAGCCCAGTGTTTTGAAACCTCGCGGTTGCTGGCTAAAGAATTAGGTTTAGCTGAAGACCAATATACCGTGGCATTTCAATCGCGTTTAGGAAAAGACCCGTGGCTGAAACCTTATACCGACGAAATATTAAAAGATTTACCCGCGAAAGGCATTAAAAATGTGCTGGCCTACAGCCCGGCTTTTGTGGCCGATTGCCTCGAAACCACCATTGAAGTAGGCCAGGAATTTAAAGAATTGTTTGAACAGGCCGGCGGCGAACATTGGCAGCTGGTAGAAAGCCTGAACACGCATCCATTGTGGGTAGAGGCCGTTAAACAAATGGTACTCCGGAATTAAACAGATATACAATTGCGGCGGGTAAAACCCGCCGCTGTTATTTTACAAAATGGCTAATTATTAAAAATATATAACAAATGGTCACCACCATCTTCGAAACCAAACATAAAAGGATATTTGGCATATAAACCGGGAGCGAAAGTTTTTTGGTTGTTTATTCGACGCCAGCGCAAATTAATTCCGCCAAAGTAATTAGCCCAAGTATTGGTTTGGAACCCTAGGCGGATAACATCGTCTTTCCTCTTTTCGAATACCGGCCCGAAAGATAATCCGGCTAAACCAATGCCCACCTGCCCTTCAAAATAAAAACGCTTGGCTCCTTTCTGAAACTCCATGCCCACATCTAAACCAGCCGGAAATTTTTCTAAATTCCAATAAGCGGCTTCCAGGCCAAAACTCAGACGGTTGGTTTTTTCCCCAATATTCAGGTGGAGTATGGGCCCAATGCTCAAGGCACCCTGCTGGGCCCGGATCACTAATGGCAGGGATACCAGTAGTAGTACCAGAAATAATGTTTTCAACTTTAAATCAGGAAACGTTAAATATTAAGATTCGCTAATTTAAGAAGTGAAATTAGATTCTTTGGCAGAAGCAAAAATATTTAAAGTTAAGGTATTCAGGCTTTTTTCAGATCGGTCCATTTATCGGTAATCAGGGGCTCGTATTGCCGGATTTTTTCTAATATTTTTGCGCCATCTTCTTCTATAATCAGGCTGTCGCGGCGTTCCTGGCGCAGAAAGCCCTCGGTAACGCAGGTATCAAACATCTGTATTAACGGATTAAAATAACCATTTACATTCAGGAAAGCACAGGGTTTTACCAGAATGCCCAGTTGGTTCCAGGTAATAATTTCACAAATCTCATCAAAGGTCCCTAAGCCGCCTGGCATGGCTACAAACCCGTCCGACAAACTGGCCATTAAAGCTTTTCGTTCGTGCATGGTTTCTACTACGTGCAGTTGGGTCAGGTTGTCGTGGGCTACCTCGCGGGCTACCAGGCTTTGCGGTATTACGCCAATGGCAGAACCACCGGCGGCCAGCACACTATCGGCAATAATCCCCATCAGGCCCACTTTACCGCCACCAAAAACCAAGGTTATTGATTCCCGGGCCAGCAGTTCGCCAAAAGCTTTTGCCGCCGCCGCATAAACCGGACTATTACCATTATTGGCCCCACAGAATACCGCAATACTTTTCATGCTCAGAATATTATTTTGTACGTGACTTTGCAATAGACCTTATAAGCAGATTAAGCATTAGGGTTACGCCAAACCATTAAACGCCGATTTTCCGGTTTTAAACAGCCACCTGGTGCTGCCCGAAATCAAAAAGCCGCCCGGCGCAGCCGATCGTTTACCGCCCGGCCCAATCCTTCTTCCGGCACAAATTCCGCTAAAATAACTTCCACCGGCTGGGCATCGAGGTACCGGAGGCCGGAAAACAAGTTACGGGCTGCTTCAAATACATTGCCGGTGGCAGAAAGTTGTACCTGATGGGCCTGCGGAACTCTTGCATAAGTTTCGGAAAAAGAAAGAATGCCTATTTTTTCCGGATCGAACGCAGGTAGCAACTGCTTAATATTACCTACCAGTACTTTTTTACGCGGGGCATAATGGCTGCTGAGCATACCCGGTGCCTGGGGGTTAGAACTGGAGGTTTTTACCCGTTGGATTGATTTGCCCAACACCTTTTCTATTTCTTCCAAAGCCAATCCGCCCAAGCGTAATATTTCAGGTTCGCCGGCGGCAAAGCTAATGATGGTTGATTCGATGCCTACCTGGCAAGCACCACCATCCAAAATATAAGGTATTCTATCGCCTAACTGCTGATTTACGTGCTGGGCCGTGGTTGGGCTTACGTACCCAAACGGGTTGGCACTGGGGGCCGCTAGCGGAAATGGTAATTCTTTTAATAAACGTAGCGTAAGTGGGTGGTTGGGAATGCGCACCCCCACCGAATCGTGGCCGGAGGTTACCAGCAGCGGCACCTGCGGGGCCCGGGGCAATATTAGGGTAAGCGGACCGGGTAGAAATGCTTCGGCCAAGCGATAAGCCATATCCGGAATATTTGTGGCTACCTGCGTAAAGTTTTGAATACTGTGGGTATGAACAATCAGCGGATCGAAAGAAGGCCGGTTCTTAGCCGCAAATATCTTTAAAACAGCCCCTTCGTTAAAAGCATTGGCGGCCAGGCCATAAACGGTTTCGGTAGGAATAGCCACCAATTCCTGCTGCTTTAGTAAAGTTGCTGCCTTTAATATATCGGTACCTAATTCTGCCATAAATTTAAATATTGCCGCAAAGCTAAATAAATTATAAAAGAAAAAGCCTGTCCGGAAAAAGAACAGGCTTGCTTATACGGCAACTGGTAATCAACCTGTTACCTTTTTATACATTTTTGCGAGTTTTTCTACTACGTAGTCAATTTCTTCGGGGGTGTTGTACTTGCTCATCGAAAACCGGATGGCTCCCCGGTTTGGATCAGTATTAATGGCCTGCAATACGTGAGAGCCAATATTGGAGCCGCTGGTGCAGGCACTGCCTCCCGAAACCGAAATTTTATTTATATCGAGGTTAAAAAGCAGCATTTCGTTGATAGACGAAGCCGGCAAACTTACATTTAAAACGGTATATAAACTTTTATCAGCTTCGGCCGAATAGCCGTTAAACTGCAAGTCGGGCACGTTCTGCAGCAGTTGAGAAATTAACCTATCCTTCAAGCCCTGGATATATTTTTGCTGTTCGTTCATATCGCGGTAAGCAATTTCCAGGGCTTTGGCCAACCCGATAATGCCGTAAACATTTTCTGTTCCGCCCCGCATATTCCGCTCCTGCGCACCGCCATGGATGAGCGGCGGCACTTTTACGGCGGCATTGGTATAAATAAACCCCACCCCTTTCGGTCCGTGAAACTTATGCGCGGAACCCACTAAAAAATGTACGGGTAGTTTCTGCAAATCGTGCCGGTAATGCCCCATGGTTTGCACCGTATCGGAATGAAATATTGCCCCGTAGCGCTTACAAATTTCCCCAATAACCTGAATATCATTAATATTTCCGATTTCGTTGTTGCCGTGCATAATGGAAACCAGGGTCAGCGGCCGTTCGGCTAATAACTGTTCCAGGTGCTCCAGGTCTAATCCGCCTTTATCATCGTGGTTTACAAAACTTAATTCCAGTTCGCCGTTTTTTTGCAAAGCCTCTAAAGAGTGCAGCACCGCGTGGTGCTCCAGGGGCGAGCTAATGGCGTGCTTAATACCCAGACTACGCACCGTACTGAAAATGGCAGCATTATCGGCCTCGGTACCACCCGAGGTAAAAAATATTTCGGCGGGTGATGTATTTAATATATTAGCAATGGTTTTCCGGGCTTTTTCAATAGCTGCGCGTACCTGCCGGCCGTGGGTATGAATAGACGACGGATTCCCGAAATGCTCCAGCATATAAGGCGCCATTGCTTCAAACACCTCCTTATCTAAAGGTGTGGTGGCCGCATTATCGAGATAAACCTGCATATATTAGTTAAAAGTTGAGAGTTAATCGTTAAAAGTTAATCTGGTTAGAATAATTACTATAATGAGAACAACGTCCAGACATAAGCCGGTTTTTAAACAGGCTTTCTATAATCCTCCATATCTCACCTTTATCCATTTAACTTTTAACGATTCTCCAGATTTAATTATTAATAATCTCTTTTATATCAGTGATTATTTTATTGGCCAAATGGTCGGCGGTTACAATGGCATCCGATTCGGCATATATCCGGATGATGGGCTCTGTGTTTGATTTCCGAAGGTGTACCCATTCTTTTTCAAATTCAATCTTTACCCCATCGATGGTATTAATGGGCTGTTTGGCATATTTCTGCTGCACTTTCACCAGCACCTCATCCACATTAATATTGGGCGTTAACTCTATTTTATTTTTAGAGATGTGGTAATTGGGGTATGTATTTCTTAAGCGGCTGGTGCTTAACCCGGATTTTGCCAGGTAGGTTAAGAATAAAGCAATCCCCACCAACGCATCACGGCCGTAGTGCAGTTCAGGGTAAATTACACCACCGTTTCCTTCGCCGCCAATAACCGCATTTTCCTCTTTCATCTTGGTAACTACGTTTACCTCTCCTACCGCGGCCGCTGCATACTGGCCACCGGCTTTCTCGGTTACATCGCGTAATGCCCGGGTAGATGATAAGTTAGAAACTGTATTACCTTTGGTATGTTGCAACACGTAATCGGCAACGGCCACCAGGGTATATTCTTCGCCAAACATGCTACCATCCTCGCAAATCAGCGCCAGGCGGTCCACATCCGGATCTACCACAATACCCAAATCGAACCGGCCTTTTTCTATTAAATTAGAAATTTCGTGCAGGTTTTCGGGCAGCGGCTCGGGGTTATGCGGAAAATTACCGTCGGGCTCGCAGTATAGTTTTTCAATTTGGGTAACTCCCAGGGCCTCTAACAGCATTGGCACCGCAATACCCCCCGTAGAGTTTACCGCATCAATTGCTATTTTAAAATCGCGGGCTTTTATAGCTTCCAAATCTACCAGGGGTAAATCCAGAATAGCCTTAATATGCGCTTCCAGCGCATTGTCGTTTTGGGTATACGTACCTAACTTGTTTACCGGAGCAAAATCAAAAGCCTCTTGTTCGGCTAATTGCAGCAACAGTTTACCTTCGGCATCCGAAATAAATTCGCCTTTGTTGTTTAACAATTTTAAGGCATTCCACTGTTTGGGATTATGGCTGGCCGTTAATATAATGCCGCCCGCTGCCTTTTCGGCCGGTACCGCCATTTCTACAGTTGGCGTGGTAGATAAGCCCACATCAATTACATTAATACCCAAGCCCTGCAAGGTAGCACAAACCAGTTTGTTAACCATGTCGCCGGAGATTCGGGCATCACGCCCAACCACTACGGTGTTTCCCTGCGCTGCCTGCAATATCCAGGTTCCGTAAGCGGCCGTAAACTTTACAACATCCAGCGGCGTTAATGCTTCGCCAGCTTTTCCGCCAATGGTACCCCTAATACCTGATATAGATTTTATTAAAGCCACTTTTGTTTTAATTTTTGTACAAAAGTAGTTAATAGAATATAATATCACGCGAAAAATTCACTTGGCCCGGTTATAATTAACATGCGCTCCCCACCGCCCCAGCCGGTCAAAATTAAATTCGGATTTTTTTAGAAAAGATTTATGGAATTTCGAAAGCGCTGCATCTTATTAGTATAAATTGCACCAATGCGGCTATTTAAAACGTTAGCTAACCCTAAAAACGAAGCAATACCGCAGTAATGTAATTTATAAACAATGGAACACACTGAAGAAGGAAAAGAATCAGTAAGAGCAAAACAGTTGCAGGCCTTTAACCGGCTTTTGGATATTATGGACGACCTGCGGGAGAAATGCCCCTGGGACCGGAAACAAACCATTGCCAGCCTGCGGCATTTAACCATTGAAGAGACCTACGAGCTTTCGGATGCTATTATACGCAACGATATGCAGGACCTGAAAAAAGAATTAGGCGATGTAATGTTGCACCTGGTGTTTTACGCCAAAATAGCTTCCGAAACGAACACGTTTAATTTGGCGGAGGTGCTTGATACCTTATGTGACAAACTGGTATTCCGGCACCCGCACATTTACGGCGAAACCACCGCAAATACAGAAGAGGAGGTAAAACAAAATTGGGAGAAACTTAAAATTAAAGAAGGTAATAAATCGGTATTAGGGGGCGTTCCGGTTTCGTTACCCGCATTGGTAAAAGCCATGCGTATTCAGGAAAAAGCCCGCGGTGCAGGTTTCGACTGGGACGCAAAAGAGCAGGTCTGGCAAAAAGTGCAGGAAGAACTCCGGGAGTTTGAGCATGAGTTTAACCGTCCCGATTCATCTCAGGTAGATTTAGAGAAAGCTACCGGTGAATTTGGAGATTTGCTGTTTTCGCTCATAAACTTTGCCCGCTTTATCCGGATTAACCCCGAAGAAGCGCTGGAGAAAACGAATTTAAAGTTTATTAAACGTTTTCAGTACATGGAAGAAGAATCGGCGAAGGAAGGAAAAAATTTAGCTACGATGTCGTTGGCCGAAATGGATGTTTATTGGGAAAGAGCCAAGCAACATTAACGCACACCAGCCGTTAATGTCTGTAAAGTGTTACAAATCTGATGAATACCTTAGATTTAGCAGCTACAACATAGTAAAATACTTTAATAAATACTTGTTTTATTCCAAATTATTAAATAATATATTTGGCTTACTTACAAAATTTATAAATATTTTCCACCATCCTAGATTATTTACTAATATAAATTAGCTTTTATTAGTACAATAGTAAAATTCTTCTATATTTGTTAAATTATGAATGAAAACGTGAAAAGCGGTGTTTTGTGGGATATTTGATTTTAATTAGGTTTGTAAAGAGAAGGCAAAGCAAATAATGTAAAAAAAGCATATTTATCCGGTTGACCGCTTTGAAATTTCAATCCGTTTTACATATTTGCATAAACATTGGTTATTTAATAGTTAAAAAGATAATTAGTAAAAACACATTTTAACAACTTTATAGCAGGATAATTAAAATTTTAAAAACCCAAACACAAACAACTAAACTTTAAATTTACAACAACAATGGAAAGAAAGAATGTAGTAAGTACCAATGCTCCAAAACCAGCAGTTAATACCGCAACTGATAAATCTGATGGTAAAGCGGGTTCTGTTTTTGCCAGTATTGTTATTCCAGTAGCAATTGTGGTTTCGTTTTTAATTTACATGTTTATTTTAGGTAACCCTGCTAACTTCGAAGGTGGCAATCCGGAAAATCACCCGCTGCCAGGTAACTATTTAGGTGTAGTATACAAAGGTGGTATTATCGTACCTATGTTAATTTCGCTTAACCTAATGGTTTTAGTATTTGCTATTGAGCGTTTCTTAACTATCAGCAAAGCCAAAGGCACCAAAGGCATCGAGCAGTTTGTTCGGACTATCCGTCAGAAATTAAACCAAAAAGACATTAATGGTGCTATTGCGGCCTGCGATGTACAAAAAGGTTCGGTAGCTAACGTGGTTAAGGCTGGTTTAGGCAAATACAAAGAAATGGAACTGGACCGCGAATTACCAAAAGATCAAAAAATTCTGGCTATTCAGAAAGAAATTGAGGAATCTACCGCGCTGGAATTACCAATGTTAGAAAAGAACCTGGTTATTATTTCAACCATTGCTTCTATCTCTACGCTGGTTGGTTTGATCGGTACAGTACTTGGTATGATTAAAGCGTTCGCGGCTCTTGCAACTGCCGGTTCTCCGGATGCAGTAGCACTCGCCAACGGTATCTCTGAAGCCTTGATTAACACAGCTCTTGGTATTATTGGTTCTACCCTGGCTATTATTGCTTACAACTACTTTACCAGCAAAATTGATGCCCTTACTTACAGCATCGACGAAGCCGGTTTCAGTATCATTCAAACGTTTGCTGCCGAGCACGATAGTGTTGGTAATGCCACACACCGTCCGGCTAACGTATAATTTAAAAATTCTTAAAAGAAAAGTAAATGCCAAAAGTAAAACCGCACAGAGCCAAGCCCTCGCTGGATATGACACCCATGGTGGACTTGGCCTTCCTGCTGGTAACTTTCTTCATGCTGATTTCAAAATTTGCGCCTGAAGAAGTTGTTGTGGTAGATACGCCTTCTTCTACATCTGATATTAAACTGCCGGAATCTGATATTCTTACCATTACGGTAGATAAAAACGGCCGCATTTTTTACGGAGTAGAAGGGCAGCATACCAAGCGGGAATTAATTGATAAAATGTCAGCGAAATACAACATTGCTTTCACGGAAGCGGAAAAGGCAAAATTCTCGAATACCGCAAGTTTCGGGGTGCCTATAGCCAACCTGAAGCAAGTATTAAACGCATCTGAAAGCCAGATTAAAAATATTAATCAACCTGGCATACCGGCTGACTCTCTTAACAACGAATTGGGTGATTGGATTTACCAAACCCGTTTGTCTAATCCGAAAGTTAGGATAGCCATTAAAGGAGATAGCGACGCTGATGTGCCTACTATTAAAAAAGTAATTAAAACGTTGCAGGACAAAAAGGTAAACCGGTTTAACCTGATTACCGATATGGAAGCAAAACCTAGAATTTAAACCGCAAGAAAATGGCAGAAATACAAGAAAAAGGCGGCGGTGGCGGTAAAGGCGGGAAGAAAAGGGCAAAGAAGCAGTCAACCAAAATCGATATGACACCAATGGTGGATTTGGGTTTCCTTCTCCTGACCTTCTTCATTCTTACCACAACGTTCGCTAAGCCACAGACGATGGAAATCAGTATGCCGGTAAAGCCTAAAAACCAGGATGAGCAATCGGAACTAAAAGCTTCCAATGCGCTTACCTTATTATTGGCTGAGAACGATAAGATATACTGGTACGCTGGTTTGCCGGACGCCCCGGCCGAACCGGGGGTACAAACAACAACTTATGCGGCAAATGGTATCCGAAAGATATTACTTGATCGTAAAAGTAATCCAGACTTAGTAGTTTTGATTAAACCCATGGAAAAAGCGCGCTACAAGAACTTAGTAGACTTGCTTGACGAAATGAACATAACTGAATCTAATAAGTATGCGATTGTGGATGTGGACCCGCGGGATGAAAAGTTAGTGGAACAAGCAAAAGCTGAAGGAAAATAGGAAATGGAAACTAAACTTGATTATTCAACCGCGTCGCTGAATGACATTGTCTTCGAGACGCGGAACAAGGCTTACGGTGCTTATTTTCTTCGCAAGATTTACAACAAGCACGTAACCATTGCAACATTTATCGCTATTGCTATTTTTATTCTTTTTATTAGTGCTCCGCTTATTGCCAACCTGTTGGGTGGCGATGAAGAAGAAGTAGTTTTACAAGAAGAAAGAGTAGTTGAGCTGACCGAGCCACCGGCCCTGGAAAATAAACCACCGCCACCGCCGCCACCTGATTTGCCGCCACCGCCACCACCAGTGGTATCAACGGTAAAATTTACCCCTCCCGTTATTAAAAAAGACGAAGAGGTACGGAAGGAAGAAAAAATTCCGGATCAGAAGGAACTGGAAGATGTGGTTATCTCTACGGCAACAGTAGAAGGAAACACCAAGGAAGAGGTTTTAACTGTGGTTGAAGCGCCTAGCGAAGTAGGCGAAGTAGTAGAAGACAAAATCTTTACCTTTGTGGAGCAGCAACCATCTTTCCCGGGTGGTGAAAGCGAACTGAACAAGTTCATCAAAAAGAACCTGAAATACCCGCCAGCCGCTTTACGGAATGGCCTGGAAGGCTTGGTGGTAGTACAGTTTGTGGTAAACCGTGAAGGCGAGATTTCTGACGTAGCTGTAGTTAAAAAACTAGGCGGCGGAACTGATGAAGAAGCTATGCGCGTTGTGAAAATGATGCCCAAGTTTGCCCCAGCCAAGCAGAACGGTAGACCTGTTAGCTTCCGGTACACTTTACCAGTTCGTTTTGGTTTACAATAAAAAATTAATTTAAAAATAAAAAAAACCGAAGTAACTAAAACTTCGGTTTTTTTTATTGCCGCCTTATAAATTTCCAGGTCATTTTCTGATTTCAGCCAGCAAATTTTGTTTTTGAAATTGTTGTGCAATATCTGTCATTCTGGAATTCTAAGGATTCCGGCAGAAACCAGTTCATTAATTGCTAACAAGTTTTCTTACCAAAACAGGTAAGAACCCCATGTATAGTAGCAGTTATAAAATCAACCTTTAAACTGGTAATAATATTTCCGTTGGTTCTTTATGGAATTTAAACCTTTTTCAATCATTAAAAATAAAGAAGAGAAAAATGAGGGAACAATTTGAAAAAACACCGGAAACCACTGCCCAAAAGGTACTGAAATACTTTTCACTCCTCATGACGCTGGCTTACCCAATTTTGGGATTGTATTTGCTGTTATCTTCGCCGGAACAAATAGCCCTGGATCCTAAAGCAAAAATTGGGGTAGGTGTAATGCTTATGTTGTATGGTATCTATCGTTTTTACCGTACCTACCAGCGCTATTTTAAAGCAAACAGAACCACAGAACAAAACGATTAGCATCTGCTATCATGGAAAGCTAGTAGTAAGTAAAAATTATGATAGGCTAAATTCAATAAATATCGTATATAATATTTATTTGGGTTTAAATGAGAAAAGATAAAGTAAATAAAAGCTGTTTGTTTGATTAGGTTTATCTGTTTTACACTTACAATTTTAGGTAATAAGAAAATGAAAAACTGCTTTAATTTACTCCTTTGGGCGATTTTTGTTTGTGCTGCCATGGGTGCGTGTAATAGATCGGGTGAAATATCCGATACTCCTACCTCCGGTACCATGAAAATAAGCGTAGATGAATCTTTTGCGCCCATTATAGATTCGCATGTTTATACTTTTCAGAAACTGTATAAGTATGCTAAGGTAAATGCTGCTTATAAGCCTGAAGGCGAAGTAATGAAAGACTTACTGCAGGATAGTGCCCGCTTAGTAATTGTAGCCCGGCAACTTACCCCTACGGAAATGCAGGTTTTTGAAAAAATAAAAATTACCCCACGGGTAACCAAAGTAGCCATAGATGGGGTAGCTCTAATTGTACATCCCGAAAATACCGATACCCTTTTGGCTATTCCCCAGCTAAAAGATATATTTACCGGTAAAACTACGTCTTGGAAAAAAATTAACGCAAAGTCGGCGCTAGACGATATTACAATAGTTTTTGACAATAGCAATTCCAGCACTGCCCGCTACGTTATTGATTCAATCAATCAAAAACAGCCATTGCCGGCAAAAGCTTTTGCCGCTAAATCTAACCCGGAACTGGTAGACTACGTAGCCAACAATCGGAATGCTATTGGTGTAATTGGTGTAAACTGGATAAGTGATTTTGATGATTCGACGGCGATTGGCTTTTTAAAGAAGATAAAAGTAGTAGCAGTGGGTCGTAATATAAATCCAGCTGCGCCGGACACTTACTATCAGCCATTTCAAGGCTATCTGGCCGAAGGAACTTATCCGCTCCGCCGCAACTTGTATATTATAAGCCGGGAAGCACGGGCAGGTCTTGGCACAGGTTTTGCATCTTTTGTAGCAGGCGATAAAGGTCAGCGCATATTTTTAAAGTCGGGACTAGTACCGGCAACGATGCCTATCAGGCTGGTGAATATTAGAGAATAACAAACAATAACTTTAAATTTATAACAACTTAAAAGTAAAACCAATGATTAAGAACTGGAAATATGTCCTTGTGATTGGCGCCTCTTTCGTGGCTACGACTGCATTTTCGCAATCGGTGAAAGACGGGCAACGCGCAACTGATTTAGAGCGCTACAAAGAAGCGACAAGGACCCTGCAGACCTTAAGTAAATCGAACAACGAAGAAGCAGCACTTTATTTGGCTGATGCTTACTTAAGAGCCGGCAAAGCAGATTCTGCCGCTATTTATTTAAACCAGGCCGCCGGCATGAATGCAAAATCGGCTATAGGTATGGTTGCTGCCGGTAAAGCAGCTTTACTCAAAGGTAACGCAAGCGAAGCTGAAAGTAAATTTGAGGATGCGATTAAAGCTTCCAGGAAAAAAGACCCGCAAATTTACAAGCTGATTGGCCAGGCCTACGCCGATGCCAATGTGAAAGATGCTACCAAGGCGATTGAATATTTAAATCGAGCCAATGAGCTAGCCAAAAACAAAGATCCGGAAGTATTTATTATTATGGGTGATGTGCAGCAACTGCAGCCAAACGGCGGTGGCCCGGCTATGACAGCTTACGACCGGGCTTTGCAAATCGATAGCAAAAATGCAAAAGCACATTTCAAGCGAGGTCAACTTTACGTACGTTCCCGTAACTTCAACGAAGCGCAAACGGCTTTGCAAGCAGCCATAGCGGCCGATGCCAATTATGCACCTGCTTATCGCGAATTAGCCGAAATGTATTATTTCGCCGGTAAATATGACCAGGCTTTGGAGAATATGAAGAAATATATTTCCATGGCAGAGAATACGCCGGATACCCGCGCTAAATATGCTTCCTTCCTTTTCTTAACCAAAGACTATGCTGGTACCATTCGGGAAGCCCAGGAAGTGTTAAAGCGGGATCCGAAAAACGCAGTAATGAACCGGGTTATGGCTTACTCGCTGTACGAAACTGAAAAAAATGCGGAGGCTTTAACTACCATGGAAAACTACTTTAAAGTAGCCGATCCAACCAAAGTGCTAGCCTCGGATTATGCCTACTACGGCCGGATGTTGGCAGAAGGGGGCAAAGCGGCTGAAGCCCAGACAAATTTCGACAAAGCTTTGGCCATGGATGCAACCAACATAGAGCTAATGGATGACATTGCTTCGTTCTACCTGAAACAAAAAGATTATGCCAAAGCCATTGATTTGTACAGAAAGATTATTGCTTCGAATCCTAAAAACCTAAACGTTTATAACGTAAGGTTAGCTGATGCGCTCTTTGCCAATAACAACCTGGACGAAGCCGACCAACTATACGGCGCTGTATTAAAGGCAAATCCTACTTATGCGCACGGTATTTTCAGAAGAGCTCAGATTGCCGATGAAAAAGACACAGATAAATCCGGCGATGCAAAACCACTTTTTGAAGAGTTTATAAAAGTTGTGAACCAAGATCCGTCTAAAATTGAGTCTTATAAAGGTTATTTAATTCCGGCCAATTATTTATTAGGCTTCTATGCTTATAAAGCAAAGGATTATCCTACTGCCCGTAAGTACTGGCAAGAAGTTAAAAAACTAGACCCAAGTAATAAAGAGGCGACTACTGGTTTAGCTAACCTGGATGCTTTAAGTAAAGGCGCCAGAAGATAACCTGATTCGTATCTTAAAAATAGAAGGGCTGCTTTTTTGAAAGCAGCCCTTTTTTATTCTTCTTATCTCCTGCACATAGCCATCCATTAGGAATATAGCTTTTTAAAAGATGATTATTTAGAATAGACCTGGCTACTATCTAATTAAATACAAGAAGCGGGGGGCAATAAATTTCTAAGCCAGCGCTATGCAAAGCCCAACGGGTTTACCTAATCTGGCACATGATACACCAAGCAAGGGGATATTACTCGGCATAAACCTCCCATTTTTGCAGCACTTGTACAAAGTCTTCGGGCAGTTCCGAATCGAACTGCATAAACTGGTGGGTAACCGGATGCCGGAAACCTAATGATTTGGCATGAAGCGCCTGCCGGGGCATTATCTTTAAAGCATTTTGTACAAAGGCTTTAAAGGAGGCGGTGTGTTTACCGTAACTGCTTTGGTTAAGACCGTAAGTAGCATCGCCGAATAACGGATGGCCGATAAACTTCATGTGGGCTCTAATCTGGTGTGTACGGCCAGTTTCGAGGTTACATTGGATAAGCGACACATATCCGAAAGATTTTAAAACTTTGTAATGCGTAACCGCGTGTTTACCCTGTTCGCCGTTCGGATAAACAGCCATTACTTTCCGGTCTTTAATACTCCGGCCAATGTGCCCGGTTATGGTACCCTGCGCTTCTTTCGGTACCCCCCAGACCAACGCATAATAGGTACGCTCTATACTGTGGTCGAAAAACTGCCGTGCCAGGTAAGCCATTGCTAAATCGGTTTTGGCTATTACCAATAAACCCGAGGTATCTTTATCGATGCGGTGAACCAAGCCAGGCCGACCTTCGCCGTTACGGGACGTAGGTAAATTCTGTAAATAATAAGTTAGCGCATTTACCAAAGTACCGGTCCAGTTGCTATAAGCCGGGTGCACCACCATGTTAGCGGGTTTATTTACCAGCAGCAACTCATCGTCTTCGTAAATAATATTTAAAGGAATATTTTCGGGTACAATATCCGTGTCGCGGGGCGGGTCTGGGAGCGTTATGGTAATTATGTCCTGCGGCTTTACCTTATAGCTGACCTTAACCGGGGCATTATTTACCTGCACCGACTCGGCTTTGATAGCACTCTGGAGTTTGTTACGGGTAACATTAGGCAACCGATCCATCAGGAATTTATCAATTCGCAATAAGGCCTGGCCTTTATCTACCACAATCCGGTGGTGCTCGTAAAGCTCATCCGAATCAGCCGTAGTAATATCAATATTTTCTGTATCCATAGAAAGCAGCCTGTATTATCAGCGGTTAATTACCCTAATGGGTAAAACCCGAAATAAAAAAGAAACACAAAACTACGTAAAAAACAAAAGCCGATGTGGTTCACACATCGGCTTCTGGTTAAACTAAAAACTTATTATTTTTTCTTTTTAGTGTTGGTAGCTGGTTTGGTAGCAGCCGGCGTAGTAGTAGCCTTTGGCGTAGTGTTGTTAGCGGCCGGAGAGGTGGTAGTATTACCAGCAGTACCTTTTGCCGGCGGCGTTACGCCCATTTTCTTTAACACCAGGTCAGAGATATTACCATCTTCCGGCGCGTGTAATAAAATAGCGTTGGTTCCGTAACCAGCATCGGAGTTAAACACATAGGTATAACCATTTTCTTTTGCTACTTCGTCGATAGCTGACTGCATTTTTTTGTAAGCCGGCTCCAGCAAAGACTGTTGCTTTTTCTGTAAAGAAACTTCGGCATTCTTCTGAAACTCCTCAATAGAGGTTCTCAAACCCATTAATTCTTTTTCTTTATCGGCCCGCACAACTTCCGTCATGGTAGAGGCGCCTTTTTGGTAAGCTTCGCCTTTGGTTTCAAATTCTTTATACTTAGCCTGTAGCTGAGACTCTAATTGGGTGCTATATGCTTTCAGATCTGATTCTATCCGTTTGGCTTCCGGCATTAAGGCCAGGATATACTCTACGTTCGTATATCCGATTTTGAGAGAGGCAGGGGCTTGTGCGCGCGAGGAAAAAACACCCACAGTCATTAAAAATGCTACTGCCACTAAAACTTTAAATTTGTTCATTGCTTAAATAATTACGTTTGTGTTACTTTTTTTTACTTTGGGTTTTATTAGGTTGTGCTTTATTTGTTGTTGGCTTCCGGTTAGTGCCAGTTCCGGCAGGTTGTGTCGCCTTTTCTTCTGTTATATCGTCCGGCTGCACGCCAGCCCCGGGCGTATCATTGGCGTTCACAGTTGGCCGGTTAGTACCCGGCGTATTTTTCTCCGGCGATGAGAGGCCTAATGCCTCTAAAACATATTCGGTGTAATCATGCACCGGGTTGGTATACAACATTACCAAAGACCCCGATTTATCGAAAACAATTTGTAATTGCCGCTGCTTGGCAACTTTCTCGATGGCATCGTAAACCTCGTCCTGCACCGGTTTAATCAACTCCTGCCGCCGCCGGAACAACTGGCCTTCAAAACCAAATATTCTTTTTTGATACTCTTTTACTTCCTGTTCCTGCGACTCGATTTCGGCCTGACGTTTTTTCTTCATTTCTTCTGTCAGAAGTACTTCTTCGGCCTGGTAGCTTTTATGCAGTTTATCTATTTCTTTATACCGGTTTTCAATATCCCGCTGCCAGTTTTCAGCAATCTTGTCTATCTCTTTCTGTGCAGCTACATAAGCAGGCATCTTACTCAAAATAAATTCTGAGTCTACGTAGCCGAACTTTTGCCCGTAAGCCACTTGCCCCAGCGAAACCAAGCTCAAAACTAAAAATACTATCTTTTTCATTTTATTCAAAATGGCATCTGCTTTAAAGCAAGTTTTAAGCTAAATCAGTTCCTTTTTCACTTAGTAGTTTTAAATCTTGCAATAATTAATCCAGTTTTAAATTTGCCCGGTTTAATTAAATAACAAAAAAGAAAGAAAAACAATTTAGTTTCTATTACCTGATTTGCTGGCCAATCATAAAGTGGAATTGTCCTTTCTTCTCACTACCTGGGTACTGATCAAAAGGTATACCATAATCAAAGCCCAGCAAACCAAAGGCCGACATAAATATCCGGGCTCCTACCCCAGCCGACCGGTATAATTTAAAAGGATTATAATTGCGGTAAGAGGCAAAGTTATTACCAGCTTCGGCAAAGCCCAGCACAAATACCGTAGCGGCCGGGTTAGGCGATACCAGGAAGCGCGCTTCGGCCACGTACTTGGTAAAAGCAATACCGCCATTATTCTGCCCGGTCTTCGGATCAACCGGCGATACCGACTGGTCTTCGTAACCACGCAAACCCACAAACTCGGTACCCACAATAAAATTACCTACCCCCATACCAGAGCCACCTAACTTAAAGCGCTCAAAAGGCCCAACATCGCGTTTGTCGCTAAAGGTATTCAGGAAGCCAAAGTGCGCACGGGTATTCAGTACAAACTTACCACCGGCCGTTAATGGCGTAAACCAGGAGGCATCAAACATCCATTTATGGAACTCAATCCATTTGTTTTTATCGAAATTATCGGATAAGCGCGAGTAAGGAGGCGTTACGTTCAGGCTTAAGCTAATAGAAGAACCGCGCCGCGGGAAAGTTAACTGGTCTAAGCTGCTGCGCGATAAAGTATTAATAAAGGAAATACTGTTGGCCGATGCTTGGGTAGCATTCGGGTCAGAATTACCAAAATTATAATAGTTAATAAAATCGCCGCTGGTAATGTATTGGTTATAACTAAGCGAGTGCGATAAAGAGAAATTTTGATCGGGTTTGCGCAAACGACGACCCAAACTAATATTAGCTCCGTTAATAATAATTGCTCCTTGTTCGCGGTTATCGCCGGTAATGCTTCTGGAGATGGTTTTATTAATACCTACGCTAAAAGAGTTACGGCGACGTCCGCCCAACCAAGGCTCGGTAAAGGACAAAGAGTAAGACTGGTAACGCAAACCGTTGGCCTGAATGTTAAGCGCCAGCCGCTGGCCATCGCCACTCGGAATAGGCCGCCAGTTCCTGAAATCGGTAGCTTTACGGGCCGAGAAATTATTCAGCACCAAACCTACCGTACCAACCAGGCCATAAGGGCCACCCCAGCCACCCGATAGCGTAATTTGGTCGTTAGGTTTTTCTACTACGGTATATTTAATATCAACGGTACCTTCGGCTTCGTTCGGAATAGGGTTCATGCCAATTTGTTCCGGGTCGAAATAACCCAAACCGGCAATTTCCCGCTGGGAGTTAATCAGGTTAGTCCGGCTAAATTTTTGTCCGGGCACCGTATAAAGTTCGCGCAATACCACGTGGTCGCTGGTTTTGGAATTACCCGCAATGGTTACGTCCTTAATTCTGGCTTGTGCACCTTCGTAAATACGCATTTCAATATCAATAGAGTCGCCTTCTACGGCCACTTCTACCGGGTTAACCTGAAAAAACAGGTAACCATCGTCCATGTATAACGATGAAACATCCATGCCGCCGGCCGGATCGTATTGCAGACGTTTTTCTAAGCGCTCTTTGCTGTACGCATCGCCACGCTCTATGCCCAACACGCTGGACAACTGCTTATCGTCGTACACATAATTCCCCCGCCAGGTAATATTCCGGAAATAATATTTCTGACCTTCGTTAATGCGCAAGGCAATGCCTAAGCGGTCTTCCGAAATATTATACACCGAATCCGAAATAATTTCGGCATCGCGGTACCCTTGCGAGTTATAATAATCTATAATAGCTTTTTTATCTTCTTCGAACTTAGCAGGCTGAAACTTAGAAGCGGTGAGTACTTTGTAGAACTTCTTTTCTTTGGTGTTCTTCATTTTGCTCCGCAGCTTTTTATCCGGAATAGCATCGTTGCCGATAAAGGTGATATCTTCTATCTTAACTTTATCGCCCCGGTCTACATTTATGTTTAACACCACACTGTTCGCCAGCACCGAATCGGGCCGGGGTACAATATTTACCTTTACATTCCGGAAACCTTTTTCGAGGTAATATTTCTGTACGGCATTTTTGGTCGTGTTCATTAAGGCATCGGTAACTACCCGGCCCCGGATTAAGCTTATTTTCTTAGTTAGTTCGTCTTCCTGGCCTTTCTTTATGCCATTAAAAACAAACCGCGACAATCGTGGCCTCTCAGTCAGGAAAAAATCGAGGTATATTTTGTCGCCCTCTATTTTGGTAACAAAAACCTCCACATCGCCAATAATGCCCTGATCCCATAGCTTATTAAGGGCTTTACCCAGGTCTTCGCCGGGCACCGTAACCGGATCGCCAACTTTAAGGCCCGTAATGGAAATAAGCGTATTCGGATCGAGAAATTTAGCCCCGCTCACCGTAATACCCCCAATCTGGTACCGTTTAGGATTGGCGTAATCCAACGGAGTAGCATTGCCGGAAGGATTTAAATTTACTTGTGCTCCTGCTGTAAGCACCGTTGCCGTTAAAAATAACAGCAACATAACCTTTTTAATCATTTAACGTTATTTCGTAAGTTGTTCGCTTATTTTACCAAATCTTCTTTCCCTTCGCTGGAACGAGAGCAATGCCTCATATAAATGCTGCTTCCGAAAATCAGGCCATAATAAGTCTGTAATGTATAATTCTGAATAAGCCAGTTGCCACAACAAAAAGTTGCTAATTCGCTGCTCACCACTCGTGCGGATTAATAATTCCGGATCGGGCATGTTACGCGTAGATAAATAATTGCTTACTGTTTCTTCCCGAATATCGGTTACCGTTAATTTACCAGCTTCCAAATCCTGGCCGATGGCTTTTATGGCTTGGGTAATATCCCAGCGGCCACTGTAACTAAGCGCCAGCACCAAGGTCATGCGGGTATTTGATTCGGTCAGGGTTATGGCTTCCATTAATTCTTTCCGGCAGGCATCCGGTAAAGAATCCATGTCGCCAATTGCTTTTAATCTGATATTATTTTTAGTTAAAGTAGCAGTTTCTTTCCGGATAGTTGTTACCAACAACTGCATGAGGGCATTTACCTCCAGCTTCGGCCGCGACCAGTTTTCCGTCGAAAAAGCATATAAAGTTAAATAACCAATGCCCAGTTCCGCTGCTGCCTCTACCGTTTCGCGTACGGCTGTTATTGCATTCTGATGACCAAAAATCCGAAGCCCACCTTTTTTCTTTGCCCACCTACCGTTACCGTCCATAATAACGGCAACATGCTTCGGCAAATTGTTTAAATCAATTTTTTCCTGAAGGTTCATCCAAACAAAATTTCGTTGCAAGTTATAAAAACCTGCCCAATTTTCAGAACACCCAAAGTCTTTTGTTAGTTTTAATAAGCGGATTTATAATTAATTAGCCTTAAAGAAGCTATGCAAGGCGCGCTAAAAAGCCCTGCGTAAGGATTAAAACAGGTGTTTACTGCAGTAATCTTTTGTTACCCTTGTAAGGCTCAGGGCAAATAAGTTTATAAAATGTATAAGAAATGCTTACCCCGCTGTAGTAGTACCAGTCTTTATCATAAGGATTGGTAAAAGGCAGTTCCTCGGGCGGATTCGATTCATGATCTTTCTTTTTCAGGTAATCTACCTTATCACCGCCTTTCAGCAGGGTTTTCCTGGCCCCCACTTCCAACCCCAGATTCCAATGCCGCGATAAGGCATATTTAAAACCTACCCCCAACGGAATAGCTAGTACAAAACCGTTTTCGAAAGGTTTAATGGTGTTATTATGCAAAACTACTTTGTTGTTATAATTGGTAACCGCCGCGTTCAGGAAAAAATAAGGGGTCCAGCGGATGCGCCGTTTCTGATCATAATAATTTAAAAAATTATAATCTATTCCGGCCGATAATTCAATCAGGTTGGTTCGCATGTCGGCCAAGCGGTATTGGTTAAGAGGCCTATCTACGTTTTCGTCCTTGGCGCGCATCAGGCCCAGCAGCAATCCGCCCCGCAGCACCAATGCCTGCGATACATCTCTTTTATAAAAAATATTAAAAGCCGGCCGGTTGTTCGCAAAACGGTAGTTGGGCGATACCTCACCTTTGTAAGTGGTTGCACCTACCCCTATCCCTAATTCACTGGTCCGGTAAGATTGTGACTGCGCCTTGGCACTTGGAGCAAAAAAAACACTCCCTACTTGAATGCTACAAATAAGGAGTGTAAATAAGAAACGAGTTTGAATCATGCTTTAATTTAAATATACCATAAGCTAGCCTAAGCTAAACTTATTACCTGAATTTAGGCCCTCTGGTCCGTACAGGCATTATATAAGTCAGGTGCAATCCGGTAATAATATACCAATCGTCGTCGGTAACATCACCCCGCTGTTCGCCCTTTACGCCATAACCTGGCAAATGCGAATACGGCGTACCGCTTGGGTCGGCCATAGCGCCTGGAAATCCAGACTGTCCGCTTCTATCCGATAAAATGGCCGCTGCTTTGCCTTTTTCGCCACCCATCGATAATAAATCGGCTTTAGAAGCATACTGGCCGCTCACATCATCTAAATAATCGGTGAAGGTTTTACGCCAGCCAATCTCAAAACTTAAATCCCACAACCGGTCTAGCTTATAACGAAAACCAATGCCCGCTGGTATAGCAATCTGTATTTTCTTATAAGGCGATGCATAACCATTACCGCCAACTTGCTGGCCTTCCGTTCCCAAAGGCTGCAACTCATAATAACCTTCGGCTAAATCCTGACCACCATCGTGGTAGGCTTTGGGGTTATGATGGAATAAGGCTACTCCCACAAAAGCATAAGGCGTAAAGTCCGGACGGCGGGTATAAGCGCCCCGGTTTTCGTACAGGTCAAAAATCATGGTACCGCTTAACTCCTTAATATCGTTCCGGAAATTTAAGTTACGCTTGTACCGCGGAATATTTTCTTCTTCATTCTGCGAGGCACTTTTCCGGTCGTCGCCGGTTATACGCCCCCAAAACATGTTCCCACGCACCGAGAACCGGGGATACATGCGATAGGTATACTCAATACCGATATTGGGCCGGGTTGATTTAACACGCAAACTGGTGAAATCTGCTTCCGGAACAATATCCCCGAAATAGTTCATGGCGTTAAGATTAACCCCAATACTGGCGTATCTTCTTCTTTTTGTAAAGCGCTGGGCTTCGGCGTCGGTAGGCACCAGCGATAACAATATTACGCCAAGAATAAATAATGCGACAAAATTCTTCATACTGAACCAGTTAATTTCTTTACTAAACTCTTTTATGCTGATGAGGTTTACCCGTAGGGCGCTAAATTAACAACAAAATGCTATATAAAAAAAGTAATACAGCTTACCTGCATATATTTATTCGGCATTGCGCTTATCGAGTCCCCAATTTAGTTTACTACGTAAGGTATTTAAAAAGTTTACCTGCGCTATCTTTACTAATCGGGCATTAAAATTTTCCCGCCTCACGGCAATCTGCACCCTGGTATCTACCGATTGGGAGCGCGAATCGAGTGAAGCCAGAAAATTATGGCTCCGGGCTTCTACTTCAAACGAGATGACACTTTTGTCGGATACGACCAGGGGTCTAACGTTTAAATTATGAGGACATACGGGCGAAATCACAAAATTGTTGGTTTGGGGGTGCAGCAACGGGCCGCCGCAACTAAGTGAGTAACCGGTAGAACCGGTAGGCGTGGCTACAATTAAGCCATCGGCCCAGTAAGAGTTAAGGTAATCGCCATCCAGGTACGTGTGCACCACAATCATGGTCGTAGAATCAGATTTCTGAATGGAGAATTCGTTTAGTCCGAAATTAATACCATTAAAAACTTCCTGATCGGTATCGGCCCGGATCAAAGATCGGTCTTCCAGGCTGTAATGCCCTTTGTATAAGGCTTCGATGGCCGTGGGAATTTGGTCGTACGGAACCGTAGCCAGAAAGCCTAAACGGCCGGTATTAATGCCCAGAATAGGAATTTGGAGGGCCCCAACGTAAGTAATGGCATCCAGCAGGGTGCCGTCGCCGCCAATACTAAGCATAAAACTAACGCCGTGAAGCGCGTCGCCCCGCCGGAACGACTGCAGGTTGTCCGGCAATTGAATATGCTCCTGCAAAATAACTTTAAATTCTTCGCCTACTAATATTTCGGTCTCGTGACGGACCAGTTCATCAAACATACCTTGTATGTAAGGCACTAATTTTTCGGCAAAGGGTTTTCCAATAATTGCTATTTTCATGTCTGCAGGTAATCCGCGCGGCCAGCCAAGTTCATTTTAATTTAATTTAGGTTGCCGGTATCGGGTGGCTGGCCCGGCTTACTTGGTTTAAGAAATTAAAAATTGCCGGAATTTAAATATTTAAATATTTCATCAGCAAATCCAGCCGGTCCTGATCGTCTTTTATTTCGGCTGCATCCTGGAACTGGGCTACTATCCGGTAATCGAAACGTTCGAAGGTAGCAATAATACGGTTCAGGTCGGTGCGGTTAATGCGGAGGGTAACTTTTATTTTATAGTCATCCATTTCGTCCGGCGACACATAAGCACTTAATATTTTAGCGTTGTTTTCTTCTACGTGCCGGCTAATCTCCGCTAAAGAATAATCGCGCTCGTTCATGCTCAGTATCAATATGCCGCCCTGCCCCTGCAAAGCCGACATTTGCCCGAAAGCCGCAATGGTATCGTTAACGGTTATTACCCCAAAAAACTCCTGGTGTTCATCCAGCACCGGCACTACCTGTATTTTGTTCCGGATGGCTACCTCCATTACGCTATAAAAATGCTGGTAATGCATCACAAAAGCTTCTTTATAACCAAGTTCTAAAGTATCCAGGGTTACGCCATAGAGGTTTTTCTCGATAATATCGTCCTCGGTGATCATGCCCATGTACTGCCGGTTTTTTACAATCGGCAACTGATTTACCCGGAACTCTTCCATCCACCGCACCGCCTTTTCCACGGAATCGGAAATTTTAAGAGGGGGAATCATTTGGTTGATGAGCTCTTCGGCAATCATGTTTTGGTTTGTTATATACCAGTTTTAACCGGGCAACTGCATTATTATTGCTTTTATTAACCTAATAAATCGCTGTACTAATAAATAAACTATCTTAAAATATAATATCTCTATTGTTTAAAGCCAATGGGTTTGCTCCAGTTGCTTCACTTCTTTCTGCAAAAATTTTCTTAATATTTTATTAAAGGTATCGGGCTGTTCCATCATGGGCGCATGCCCGCATTCGTCAATAAAATGCAACTCCGAATTTTTAATTAACCGGTTAAACTCGTGCGCCACGTGCGGCGGGGTAATGGTATCGTTTAAGCCCCAGATAAGTAAAGTTGGCACCTGGATGCGGGTAATATCTTTGGCCATGTTGTGACGCTGGGCCGATTTGGCAATGGTTACAATCCGCATACATTTAGAGTTGCTGTTGGTTATACTAAAAACCTCATCGATGAGTTCTTTCGTAGCCGTTTCGGGCTTAAAAAAAGTATACTCAACGCGCTCTTTCAGGTACTCGTAATTGCCGCGTTTCGGAAAAGATCCGCCCATCGAATCTTCGAACAAGCCGGAACTACCGGTAAGCACCAGGCGCTTTACCTGGTTCGGAAAATCGAGGGTATACACCAATGCCACGTGCCCTCCCAGCGAGTTTCCCAGCAAGGTAAGATCCTGCAGGCCCATAAACCGTACAAATCCTTCTACAAAATTAACCAGGCCCGGCACACTAGCCTTGTGCAGCGGCATTTCGTAAATAGGCATTAATGGTATAACTACCCGATACTCTTTAGAAAAGGCTTCTACTACCCCACCCCAGTTGCTCAGCGCGCCAAACAACCCGTGCAGCAGCAACAACACTTCGCCTTGTCCTTCATCTATAAACTGATATTCTCCTTCTTCTTTAATTTGTATATCCATGCCTGAAGGCTAAATTTAATTAAAAATAAGGTGTGGCCTTTTAAGCTCACTTTATACCCGCCAACCGGGCCCAGTTGCGCAAGATGTCTAATCCGTAGGTAGTTAAAATAGCTTCCGGATGAAACTGCAAGGCATACAACGGTAATGATACGTGCCGGAACGCCATCAGTTCCTGATCGGCGGTATATGCCAGCGGAACCAGCACCGGACTTTCGTTATTTATTACCAGTGAATGATACCTTACAACTGGCATTTTATCCGGAAGGTTGTCAAATATAGCGTCTTTCCGGCATATTATCTCGGATATTTTACCGTGCATGGGCCGTATACCTTTCTGCAGCGTAGCCCCAAAGTATTCGCCCAAAGCCTGGTGTCCGAGGCAGATTCCCAACATGGGTTTGGTCTGGTGATACTTATGAATCACGGCTAGCATATTACCCGCATGCTGGGGTACGCCCGGCCCCGGCGACAGCACAATGGCCTGAAAATCCAGTTTTTCGAAAGCTGCCAGGGGCACATCGTTCCGGACCACCTGCGCTTGTATGCCTAACTGCCCGAAATAATCGAGCAGATTATAGGTATACGAATCAAAATTATCCAGCAGCAATATCACCTTACTATACCCAACACGTTTATTCTGGCCCAAAGGCTGCCTGGCGCTGTAAAATATTTCAGTGGCTTAAAACAAACCTTTCAGCGTAGCCAGCATACCCTTTATAAAAGGCATCAGAAAACTCATAATATCCAGGGCATAGGGCGTAGCCTTCAGCACCACCGGATAAATGACCGATTCGCTGGCCATTTTGTCTGAAACCGATATACCGGCCAGGCGCGATACATTCAGCAGCAAACTTAAAGCCAGACAAAATTTAAGGCCACCCAGCACCCCACCCAGTATATTATCAAAAACGCCAAAAGGTGTAAAATCCAGCGCGGTTTTAAGCACAGTACCCAATAATCTTACGCCCAAAATAACGCCAACGAATACCAATAAAAACGATACAAACGGCAACAGCCCGTAGGCATTGCCTATATATTGCTGTACTATTGGAATAACAGTGGTTAATAATTTTAAACCCAGAATAAACCCGAGCACCAGCGCAATAACGGCCAGCAATTCCTGCAACAATCCTTTCCGGAAGCCCTGAAAAACCCCAAAGGCCAAAGGTATCAGCAGAAAAATATCGAACGTTGACAAGGTACTAGGCGTTGGTGTTGTTTAATAACCGACTTACTACCGACGAAATAGCTTTGCCATCGGCTTGTCCGCTCAGTTCGCGGGCGGCTACTCCCATTACTTTACCCAAATCTGATGGACCCTGGGCACCTACCCGCTGAATAATTTCTACCAGTTTCTCTACCAAATCGGCTTCAGAAAGCTGCTGCGGCAAATATTCTTCAATGATGGCCAGTTCAGCCAGTTCGGTTTCTGCCAGATCGCTCCGGAACTGATTTGAATAAACCTCTGCCGACTCCCGGCGCTGTTTAGCCGCTTTGTTTAATAATTTTAGTTCCGTTTCGGGTGTCAAAGCCTGGGGAGCGCCTTTTTCGGTTTCGGCTAATAATATCAAAGACTTAATACTGCGCAAAGCGGTCAGACGGGTTTTATCTTTCGCCAGCATAGCTTGCTTTATATCCGCTTCTATTCTTTCTTTTAAACTCATAGTTTTATATTTAACAGTTATACAGATAAAATACCCTAAACTGGTTTAGAGAATAACCACAAAGCAAATAAATATTCTTAACAAAAGGTATTAATTTTGATTTATTAGTACACCGTTAAATATTAAATGCCAAGCCTTAAAATCAGTTATGCCGGAAAATATTTCTTTTATTTAATTAATTTTTAATAATTAAGAATTAATTACCAATAAACTAACCACTAACTATGACCAAGCTAAGTGTAAATATAAATAAAATTGCCACGTTGCGGAATGCCCGCGGGGGTAACCGCCCCGATGTGGTGCAGGCCGCCCTGGATTGCGAGCGTTTTGGGGCGCAAGGCATAACAGTGCACCCCCGCCCCGACGAGCGCCACATCCGGTATCAGGACGTGCTGGACCTGAAACCGGTAGTTACCACCGAATTTAACATTGAAGGCAACCCGACACCAGACTTTCTGGAGCTGGTGAAAAAAGTTAAACCCGAGCAGGTTACACTGGTGCCCGATGCGCCCGATGCCATTACCTCCAACGCCGGTTGGGACACTATTAAGCACCAGGCTTACTTAAAAGAAATTATCTCCGACTTAAAAGCCATTGGTACCCGCGTTTCGATATTTGTAGATCCGGTGGTAGAAATGGTGGAAGGCGCCGCCCAAACCGGTACCGACCGCATTGAATTATACACCGAAGCTTACGCTAAAAACTTCCTGCAAGATCCTGCCAAAGCCATAGCCCCCTACGCCGCAGCCGCTCAAAGGGCAGTTGCTTTAGGCTTAGGTATTAACGCCGGTCACGATTTAGATCTGGATAATCTTAAATATTTAAAGCAGAATATTCCGGGTTTACTCGAAGTATCTATTGGTCATGCGCTCATCTGCGATGCTTTGTATTTGGGCCTCGAAAATACGGTTCAGCTTTATTTAAGACAGTTGCAGTAGCCTTTGATAAACAAGCTCACCACCGAACAATTTTTAGAAAAAACCGCTTCGCTGCCGGTGCTGGATGTGCGTGCGCCGCTGGAATTTACAGCCGGCCATATTCCGGGGGCACTTAGCTTTCCGTTGTTTACCGATGCAGAACGCAAGCAGGTAGGCACTGCTTACAAACAAATAAGCCGCGATAAAGCTATCTTAATCGGGCTGGATTATTTTGGACCTAAAATGTCGGGGTTTGTGAAAATGGCTACCAAGCTGGCGCCCCAGAAAGAAGTACTGCTACATTGCTGGCGTGGTGGCATGCGCAGCAACGGCGTGGCCTGGCTCCTGGATTTGGCTGGTTTTACCGTAAACCTGTTGGAACACGGCTACAAAGATTACCGCCATTTTGCGTTGGCCCAGTTCGAAAAAAAATATCCTTTAGTAATATTAGGTGGCATGACCGGCAGCGGCAAAACCGAAATATTACACCAATTGCAAAGAGCCAATGAAAGCATTATTGATCTCGAAAAACTGGCGCATCATAAAGGATCGTCTTTTGGCCTTATCGGGCAACCGCCGCAAACCAGTACTGAACAATTCGAGAACGACTTAGCCCTGGCACTCTACGGGCAAAATAACCCGGAGCGGATCTGGCTCGAAGACGAAGGCATCAGCATTGGCAAAGTAAATATTCCCAAGCCTTTTTACGACCAGATGCAAGCCGCCACCTTAATAAAAATAGAAGTTCCCAAAGCCGAACGCATCCGGAAACTTGCCATAGAATATTGTCAGGCCGACAAAGCTTTGCTAATCGAAGGTATCCTCCGCATAAAAAAACGTTTGGGCGGCCTGGCTACCAAAGAAGCCCTGCAAGCCATTGAAACCGGCGACATGGAGAAAATGGTAGAACTGGCCCTGGTTTATTACGACAAAGCTTATTCTTTTCAGTTGGCTAATAAGAATCCACAACAACTTATTACCATTCCATTACCTGGTACCAACGCATCGGAAAATGCACAGCAAATATTAGAGCTACTACAGCAAAAGCAAGTAGTAATTCAGACTTATAGCCAGCTTGATTAGCTTTGGCTCTTCTGCAACTCCTTCCCTTATTTAGGGAAGGTGCCCGGAGGACAGAAGGGTTAATTCTAAAAAGGAAAGTAAGTACCCGCCCCATAAGCGGAAACTTGCGAACAGAAAAGCTAAGTTAAGTAAATAAAAAAAAAGTTAAGAATTAATTATACGCAACTAATAACTAATTACTAACTACTAACCACTTAAATCTACCACAAACAACCAAACATGACCGACTTTAAACTTACCCAATACAGCCACGGCGCTGGTTGCGGCTGCAAAATATCTCCCAAAATATTAGACACCATTCTTAAAACCGCTACCCAAGCTCCCGATAACCACAACTTATTAGTTGGTAACCATTCCCGCGACGATGCCGCCGTGTACGCCATCGGCGATGGCCGGGCCATAATCAGTACCACCGATTTTTTTATGCCGATTGTGGATGATGCTTACGATTTCGGACGGATAGCTTCTGCCAATGCGATCAGCGATGTGTACGCCATGGGCGGTTCGCCGCTAATGGCTATTGCGGTACTGGGGTGGCCACTAGATAAACTCCCGGCCGAAGTAGCCCAAAAGGTAATAGAAGGCAGCCGAAGTATTTGCGCCGAAGCCGGTATTCCGTTGGCCGGCGGCCACAGCATCGATAGTCCCGAGCCTATCTTCGGGTTGGCGGTAACCGGCATGGTAGCCATCGAAAACCTGAAACAAAATAATACCGCTACGGCGGGCTGCGAACTATATTTAACGAAACCTTTAGGGGTTGGAATTTTAACCACGGCTCAGAAAAAAGGAATATTAAAACCAGAACATGCCGATTTAGCACCCCAGCAAATGATGCGGTTAAATAAAATTGGATCTGACCTGGGAAAATCAAAATTTGTAAAAGCCTTAACCGATGTTACCGGCTTCGGTTTGGTGGGCCACCTGGCCGAAGTATGCGAAGGCAGCAACCTGACCGCCGAAATATATTTTGACGAAGTACCCCGCTTACCCGAAATAGACGAATATTTAGCACAAAAAGCTTTCCCTGGCGGTACTACCCGCAACTTCGACAGCTACGGCCACAAAATAAGCGCCCTTACCGATTACCAGAAGCAAGTACTCTGCGACCCGCAAACCAGTGGCGGTTTGCTCGTTGCCGTTGAACCAGAAGGCCGCGCAGAAATGTTGCAGGTATTCAGGAATTATAACCTGAATTTAAAACCGTTTGGTAAATTACAACCGCGCCATAATATTTCGGAACCATTTATAACCATAAAATAATCCCGATAAAGCCTTGATGCCCATCTATATAAAACTGATAAAGACCCTTGCTTTTGTAGCCGTTGTTCTTTACGTGCTGCGGTTTTTAATTACGCTGCTCTCCAAAGAACGGAGTGTTTATGTACCCGACCCCAGCCGGCATTTTTTTATGCTATTCTGGGCTTTGCTTTGCCTGATGATAGCCGGCCCGTTGGTGGTTACTTATATTGCGGCGCCACGTATGTCGCCGTTGGAAGCCGCTTTGCTCTTAACCGTTGGCGTAATATTGGCGGCCTTTTCGTTACCGGTTTTTGCACTCCATATTCAATATTTCTTTAACGATTTTCAGAAGCTGGTAGAGTTGGATAAAAAAAACGAATCGTTTAAAATTTACGATGTTCGGAATAAACTTTTTTACCGCAAAGAAGATATTGTGCGAGCCACCCGCGTAAAATGCGGATCGAAGAAGTTCTTCTGGAGTAATTACGAATATATTACCTTTGAAATAAGAAACGGCAGTTTAATAACTTTAACCTCGCTGCTGATGCCGCTGGATAAGCTTACTAAATTTATAAACAGCAATCGCATCCAGGTCGAGCATAAATCAATCTGCTTTATTTAAATTCTGCACTATGAAATTACACTTCCGGGAAATGGGTTCCGGCTCACCGCTGGTTATTTTACACGGTTTATTTGGTTTGTCGGATAACTGGCAAACCTTAGCCAAATATTTATCGCAGCAATATCGGGTCTTTCTGGTAGACCTGCGTAACCACGGCCGCTCGCCCCACAGTACGGAGTTTAATTACAACCTGATGGCCGAGGATTTGCATACTTTTATGCAAGACCTGCAGCTAGCCGAAGCCGCTATTATGGGTCATTCGATGGGCGGCAAAGTGGCCATGGAATTTGCCTTAACCTACCCTAACCTGGTAACCCGGCTAATTGTGGTAGATATTGCTCCCCGGCCCTACCCCGTACACCATCAGGATATTATTGATGCTTTAAACTCGGTGAATATTGCCGGTGTTAAAACCCGGGGCGAGATAGACCAGGCTTTGGCGCAATATATTCCGGAAGAAGAAGTACGGCTATTTTTATCGAAGAATTTGTACCGGACCGAAGAAAATACTTTTGCTTGGCGCATGAACTTAGCCTCGATTGAAGCCAATATTGAAGAAGTGGGCAAAGAAACACAATCCGATACGACCTATACCAAACCCGTATTATTTATAAAAGGCGCCCGTTCGGGTTATATAAAACCGCAGTACGATACCGAACCGATTCATAAATTATTTCCGGCCGCCCAGATTAAAACCGTAGAAAACGCTGGCCACTGGGTACACGCCGAAGCCCCGCAGGAGGTTTTTAATTTAGTTACCGAATTCCTGAAATAAACTTTTTAGGTAATTATTTATTAAGGGCCAAGCGGCTTAGTTACCAAAAATACTTCGGCTCCGCGCTATTGGCTACCTAGTAATCTATGACGACAGGTACTCTCTATTTAATTCCATCGGTATTGGCCGAAGATACGGCAACGACCGTTATTCCCCCCGAAATAATTTCGGCCGTGGCTGGTTTGTCTTACTTTATCGTAGAAAATGCGCGTACGGCCCGGCGGTACATTAAAACCGTGTCGCCTGCAAAAGTAATTGAAGAATTACAGATAGTGGTAATAGACAAAGACTCGTCGGAAGCTGAGGTAAAGAAAGCTTTGCTGCCCCTGCAGGAAGGTATCAGCGCCGGCATTATTGCGGAAGCCGGTTGCCCCGGCGTAGCCGATCCTGGCGCCGAAGTAGTAAAATTTGCCCATCGCCAAGGTATTAAAGTAAAGCCGCTGGTTGGTCCTTCGGCCATATTATTATCCCTGATGGCTTCGGGTTTTAACGGCCAGTCCTTTGCTTTCCACGGTTATATACCCATAGAAAAAAAAGACCGGATAGCCGCTATCCGGAATTTAGAAAAGGAAATGCTGCAGAAAGACCAGACCCAGATTTTCATGGAAACGCCTTACCGCAACAACCAACTTCTCCAGGATTTAATGCAGCACCTCACCCCTAGTTACCGCCTCTGCATTGCCGCCAATATTACCGCCCCCAACGAATTCATCCGCACCGATACCATTGCCAACTGGAAGAAGAATTTACCGGATTTACATAAGCAGCCGGCAGTGTTTCTGTTGTATAAATAAGTACAGGGGGTATTTTCGAGAGCTTTAAATAATTCAATTATTTAATTCTAATGAATAAAATTTTTGTTGTATTATCTAAGAATTATCCGCTTATTTAAGATAAATCAATCTAATGCTTTGGTACAGCAATAAGCTAAGTGCCTTTATATAAACTGACAAAGTATGCCATTATATAAAATTGGACAGCAACTCGAACACATTAAAGAAACCTCATTTAAATTTGAAAGAGAAATACAACGGCTGACAGAACAAAATTTACGTGCATTATTACATTTAAACTTTATACGTTCTGAATTTTCTTTAAACAATTTCCGAATTGATACATTAGCGTTTGATCCGGAAGCAAAAACATTTGTTATTATTGAATACAAGCGAGACAAAACTTTTAGTGTTATCGACCAAGGGTATGCTTACTTATCTTTAATGCTCAATAATAAGGCTGACTTTATTTTGGAATATAACGAAAGCCAAAATCAAAGTTTAAAGCGGACCGATGTTGATTGGACACAATCTAAAGTAATTTTTGTTTCACCATTGTTTACAACTTATCAGCGAGAAGCTATAAATTTTAAAGACTTGCCGATTGAACTGTGGGAGGTCAAAAAATTTGAGAATGATACAGTTTCTTTTGAGCAAATTCAAAAAGCATCAGCTAAAGAAAGTATAAAAACCATTTCACGCACAGACGATACTGTAGAAGCTGTAAGTAAAGAAGTGAAGGTTTATACTGAACAAGATCATCTTAGTAAGGTTGATTTTGAAACACGTGAGCTATATGAACAATTAAAAGACAGATTATTAAATATGAACGACAATGTAACCGTTCAACCAAAAAAACAAACAATCGGTTTTAAAGTAAATAGCAATATTTTTTGTGATATTGTGTTACAAGGTAAAGGATTAAAAATCTATCTAAATTTGAAAAGTGGCGAGTTACAAGACCAAAAGAATGTTTCTCGTGATGTCTCAAACGTTGGGCATTGGGGTAATGGGGCTTATGAAATTAAATTGGCAGACCTTGAGGATATTGACTATATTTTAAGCCTTTTAAAACAATCCTTACGAAAAAACAATGAATAACAGCAACAACAAGGCATTATTAAAAGCGGGGCTAACGCAATATTATTCGGCTGACGTAAACAAACCCCTCCAATTTTAGTCAACGGTAATCTTGAAATTACCTGTTTTCGTCAATACCTAATCCGCTAGTGTTCGGTTAAGTTACAACTATAGAGTAGGAATTCATATCTATATGGCGTGGAAGTTACTTCCGTGCCTTCAACCCAAGCACGGAAGTAACTTCTGCGCTAAAAAAATTATTAATTATGAACATTTAATTATTTATGATTTAAATGGAGATGAACATTTTATGTAACCACACTTCTTTTGCAGGTTTAAGCATAATGGCACACCATTTATTGAGGAATATTATTTAATAATTGATAACAAAAATATTCCTTATATTTTTGACAAAACGAGAAAAACAAGCAATAACTAAAACCAATTTTTAAAATGATATCCTCTAAAGAAATAGAACAAAAAATCAAAGAAGTCAAGCCTATTCTCCAAAAAAAATTCCTGGTTGACCGAATTGGCTATTTTGGTTCTTTTGCCAGAGGTGATTTTTCGGAAGATTCTGACGTGGATATTATTGTAACTTGTAAAAGGGGGATTGGGTGGATTTTTTTTGACTTGAAGGATTATTTAGAATCGGTGTTGGGCAGGAAGGTTGACTTGGTAACAGAGAACTCGCTAAGAAAACAGTGGAAGGAAAGTATTCTTAGCCAGGTAAAATATTTATGAAACCTTTCAGCTCATGATTATCATAAAATAGATAACAGCATACTTTGGGAAATAGCCAAAGACCATCTGGCGGAAAACAAAAAGATGCTGGAAAATATATTAGATAAAGAAAATAAAGCAGAGTAACAAAACTCTTTAGTTTATTTTCCTGCTCCTGTTGCTTTCAAATATTTAGAAGCTTCCACAAAAGTGGGCACCCAGATTTTCTTCTCGTTATCTTTCAGGAAACGCAGTAACTGATTGTGGGCTTCCAGCGATACGTTTAAGTTATGCTCCCCGCCTACGCCGTGAAACAGAAACACAAGCATACTGTTCGTTTCAATGGCTTTTTTCACCAGTGCTATTAGTTCCTCTCCGGATTGGCCGTTTATCATATAGCTGCCAATATTATATAAATCTACATTGCCTTTACTTACCATTTCGCTTTTTACCCCACGAGCCGAGATGAATTCGTTTTTAGAGGCATCCAGGTAAGATACACCATTAATTTTGGTATCGCCGCACGGGTAAGCAAAGGTGCGTTCTTGCTTCCCATCAAGGGCTTGTAACACCGCATTGGTCATTTTTATTTCATCGGTAATTCTGCGCACCGAATAAGTAGCCAGGTTATAATCTGGGGTTACAAAGCTGCGGCCGGGTAGGCTGCCATCGCAGGGATGGAAAAGCGTATGATTGGCTAATTCGTGTTTATTAGCGGCTACTTTTTTCCATTCATTTAGCCGTTTGGTAAAAGCCGCCGATGAAGCTGTAAGGTAAAACGTGCCTTTTAACCCCACGGCATCCAGGGCTGGGACAACTTTATCCAAGTGCACATTCAGGGCATCATCATAAGTCAGGACAACTGCGCTTTGCTTTTTATTCCAATCCTGCGCCTGCAGGGCTAAACTGAACAGGCACAGTAAAAAGGTAAAAATTCTTTTCAGGGGCATTTTGTTTTTTATTAAATACGAGGGCTACTAAAATACAATATTTAAAGCATATCTGGCTTAATAAATTCACTATTTAACCGTGAAAACGCAGCCATGAAAAAGGCGCGAACTAGCTGCCGCGCCTTTAATATTTATTCTAAAAAGCTGTTAAAATATTTAACCGTTTATTTATTATTTAAATAACTGGTAAACAATGTAAGAGCTAACGTAGGCCAGGCCGCTCATGTAGAAGAGTTGCATAATAGGCCATCTCCAGGACTTGGTTTCGCGGTAAACCACGGCCAGCGTACTCATACACTGCATCGCAAACACGTAAAATATGAGCAGCGAGAAAGCGCGGGCCGGGGTAAAGAATGGGTTGCCGGCATCGTCTTTTTCGGCTAGTAATTTTTCTTTAATGGTACTGATATTCTCCTCGTCGCCGACGCTGTAAATGGTAGAAATAGTACCCACAAATACTTCGCGGGCCGCAAAAGAAGTAAGCAAAGCAATACCTATTTTCCAGTCGAAGCCCAGCGGCCGGATGGCCGGCTCGATGGCGTGACCGAATACCCCGGCGTAAGAAGATTCCAGTTGGTGCGCCGATATTAAGCTGTTGGTTTCGGCTTCAGATAAGTTTTGAGTGGCGGCTTCCTGCCTGGCCTGCGTTTCAGCCGCTTCGAAGGCGTTACCAGGGCCGTAAGAGGCCATTACCCACAAAATAACCGAGATAGCTACAATTACTTTACCGGCTTCAAACACAAAAGCTTTTACTTTTTCGATAATGGTAAGACCTACGTTTTTCCAGCGGGGCATTTTATACACCGGAAACTCCATAATAAAGTAACTGCGCTCTTTGGCTTTCAAAATAACTTTCATAGCCAACGCCGAAAATATGGCAGCCAGAAAACCGAGTAAATACAAACCCATCAGCACAATACCCTGCAAATTCAAAAAACCCAGGTAATATTTTTCGGGTACTACCAGCGCAATTAATACCGTATAAACCGGAATCCGCGCCGAGCAACTCATCAGCGGCGTTACGAAGATGGTAATCATCCGGTCTTTCCAGTTATCGATGTTGCGGGCGGCCATGACGGCGGGTACGGCACAGGCCACCCCCGAAATAAGCGGCACCACACTTTTACCGTTTAGGCCAAACTTACGCATGATTTTATCCATCATAAACGTAACGCGAGCCATGTAACCGGTCTCTTCCAGTATTGCAATAAATGCAAAGAGCAAAGCAATCTGCGGAATAAATATCAGTACCCCACCCAAACCAGCAATTACGCCTTCGGTCAGCAAATCTACGAGCGGCCCATCAAACTTACTCTGGATAAAAGCATTTAAGGAGGCAATGCCGGCATCTATCAGGTCCATGGGGTAAGTGGCCCAGGCAAATATGGCCTGAAACATCATAAACAGCACCCCGAAGAAAATAAGATAGCCCCAAACCTTATGGGTTAAAACCTGGTCGAGTTTGTTGCTGAATTTCTCGTTCGATTCGGCGCGGCTTACTTTTACCGAATCCAGGAGTAAATCACTAATTAAGGTATACCGCTGAATGGTTTCGGCAGCCTGCAAGGCGTTGGAATTAAAGCCGTATTGCTGCCGCAAATCTTCGATGTAGTTTTTATCGGCTTCGCTTAAAAACGACAGCTTCTTGTACTGGTGCGCGTAGTGCAGCGCCAAGTAATCGTTTTTCAACTCAAAATAATACCTTATTTGGCGTACCAACACCACAAGTTCGTCGGGTATCTGGTAAAATGTTCGGGTAGGTTTTTCCAGTTGCTGCGACACCAGAATTTTCAGGGCCGCAATACCTACGCCGTTGCGGGCATTCATAGGTACCACGGGCACGCCTAAATCCTGTTGCAGTTGTGCTACATCAATTTTAACGCCGTGTGTTTCGGCCACATCGGTCATGTTCAGGCCCAATACTGCCGGAATACCTAAGTCGGCAAGCTGCGTGTAAAGCAACAAGTTCCGTTTCAGGTTAGAGGCATCTACCGTAATAACTAAAATATCGGGATAAAGGGCCGATTTTTTATTATACAGTAAATCTATTATAACTTTTTCGTCGAGCGATTTGGGATAAAGGCTGTAGGTACCGGGCAGGTCAATTATCTGGGCCTTGTGCTGGGGCGTCAGGTGGCTGATGCCGGTTTTTTTATCAACGGTTACGCCGGGGAAATTCCCTACTTTTTGGTTGAGGCCGGTAAGCTGGTTAAATAAAGAGGACTTACCGGAATTAGGATTACCAATTAAGGCAATCCGGGAGATATTATTTTTTACAGGGTTTATTACAGGCGCTGCCGCTACCGATCCGATCACTTCTGTCATAGACGCTTATTTAAGCATAATGTTTTCTGCCTCGTCTAAACGCAAAGAAAGGGTGTAATCATTTACAATAATGGTTATGGGGTCACCCAATGGGGCTTTGCTGTTGAGCTTTACTTCGGTGCCGGGTATGCAACCCATTTCCAGTAGCTTCAACGACATTTCCGGATCGAGGAGGCCAGCAATAGTGCCTTTCTCGCCAATTCTTAAATCTCTGACACTGCGCTGGGTTTTCTGCACTTTTCGCTTATTTAGACTTATTACAAACAACTGCAAGTTACAAGGTGTTCCGGGTTATTCCAAAATATGTTTTACTTTAAAATTTCGCGTTATTCTTTTTATCTGCCTGCATCATATTGCTTTCTCTAACGAGAATTTATACGGGCCTAATATCTTTTATTTCCGTTGCTCGCCGGGAGTAAATATATTACGCATATAGTTGCCGGCTTTATCTATCAGTTGGGCATTCTCTTCCAGCGACCGCAGGTTTGGATCGTCCAAGCCTTCCAACTGCTCGGGAAACAGAATAATATAGCTGTTCTGCGAAAAATACTTAGTTAAGTAATAAGGCAGCTTTTCGGTTTCGGGATGGTAAGAAAGATACCCTCTCCGCGACGAAACAATGATGAATAAATCGTCGGGTTTAACCTCGCGGCTAAAAATCAAAAATTCCTGCCAGTTCTCGAAAGGTTCATAAACAATCGTAAGCGGCGAACTATCGCTACCGTTCATGTCCTGTAGCATTCTTATAGTTCTGGCGTCGGCATACATATACAGGGGCAGACCGGTGCCCCGGGCTATGGTCTGGATACGCTTAAACCAGTGCTGAAACCCTTGCTCATACTCGGCTTTAGGCGGCACAGCTACTACTATCCGGTTTAAAGTATTGATGGGCTGGGCTGCATGATAAATAAATATGGTTTCGGGGGTGCGTTCTAATATTTTTTCGGCTACCGGCCCAAAAAAACCGTCGCCCGCGTGGGCCAACCGGTGCAGACCCATAATTAAATCGGTAATGTCATGTTCTTTAATGGTATAAATAATACCGTTGCTGATATTTAGATCGAAGCGGTTAAGGGGCACTATGGTATTGTCGGTGGCGGCGGCCTGCGTAATGGCCTTTTCCATCATCTTTTTGCCCGTTGCCTGCTTACTTTCGGTGGTGTCCTGCTCATCCTCCTCATCGCGCACATGCAGGGCATAAATCGGAGCCTTGCTTTTATTGGGCTTTATCAGCAAGGCTAAATCAACTAAATTATTAACGGTTTCGGGGTAAGCCAGCGATATTAATATTTTTTCGTCGTGTTTATCTTCGGCAGAACTTTGTTTGGCACTTTCTTCGAGAGCAATTTGGCGGGAAGCTTTTTCTACCGTAAATGAGCTAAGCGTGCAAGTAACCAGAATCATGATAATCGTGCCGTTTAATACATCTTCGCTTAACAGCCGGATAGGCTCGCCGGAAGGCGTTTCGCCTAATATTACATTATAGCCTACCAAAACTACGGCCAGGGTTGCCCCCACGCGGGCATTGCTCAACCCAAATATCATTTGCCGTTCGAGGTTGTTTAATTTAAAAGTTTTTTGGGTAAACCAGGCCGCCAGAAACTTGCCGGCTACGGCCATAGCAATCATTACGCCGGCAACTTTCAAGGCGCCAAAGCCTTTAAACAGCACACTAAAATCTACCAGCATCCCCACGCTTATCAGAAAGAAAGGAATGAACAAGGCGTTGCCCACAAAGTCGATGCGGTTCATGAGCGGGGAGGTGTGCGGTATAAACCGGTTGATGGCCAAGCCCGATAAGAAGGCCCCTATAATGGCTTCGAGTCCGGCTACTTCGGCTAAAAAGGAACCTAAAAAAACAATGGCCAGTACAAAAATATACTGCGAAATATTATCGTCGAACTTCTTAAAAAACCAACGGGCAATTAACGGGAACACAAAAAACACAATTGCCGCAAATATTAACGACGATACGGCCAGCCGAATCCAGAAAGCACTGCTGATATCGCCTTTATACATGCCCACAATGGCCGCTAAAACCAACAGGGCCAGCACATCGGTAATAATGGTGCCCCCAATGGTAAGCGTAACGGCCCGGATGCGGTTAATGCCGTAGCGACTGGTAATGGGGTAAGCCAGCAATGTATGCGTGGCAAACATACTCGACAACAGAATAGCCGAGGGAATATTAAAACCCAGAATAAAGTAGGCGGCCGGTACCCCGATAGCCATTGGAACAAGAAAAGTATACAGCCCGAATACCAGGCTCTTAAACTGGTTTTTTCTAAATTCTTCCAGGTCTATTTCTAAGCCGGCGGTAAACATGATATACAGCAAGCCTACAGTACCAAACAGCACAATGCTGCTGTCGCGCAATAATAAATTTAAACCATAGGGCCCAATAATTACGCCTGCCACAATCAGCCCGATGATGGGGGGAACCTTAATTCTGTTAAATAAGATAGGCGAAAATAAAATAATAAAAAGTACCAGGGAAAATATAATCACCGGGTTACGTAAAGGCAACTCGAAGTTTAATTCACTTAACAATATCATTCTTTTAGCTTAAGAAGTTGTCTTGATTATTGTTTATTCAATTGTAAATTATAAACAATCCGGCAGTCGCCGGCTCTGATGATTTCCCGTTGCCCGTCTAAGGTGATTGGATTTAACAGGGTAAGCCGAACTACCATTTTGGTGGCGGGAGCGGCGGCAGTATGCTCCACGTTTTCGGTTAATTCGAGTAAATTATTATGATAAGCGCCCGTATAAATCCGGGTCAGGTTTTCGCCGGTCATGGCTTTGGCTATTACCTGGTTACCCTGGTAAGACAAGTCCCAGGTTTCGGTTTTGGTATCGCCCACCGCCGAGCCGGTACAGGTTGTTTCGGTACAAACCATGCGGGCATTCCAGGTTCCTACCAGGGCCGGATTAACTTCGCCGGCAACGGGCTGCGCTACAGAATCTGGTTGTGGCGCGGTTTTAAGTTGCTGCTCTCGTTTTATTAATTCTGTTTCTTTCAGTTGCAGGTTATTTTCTTTTACCAGCAATTCCTGCTCCCGCCGGGCCAGTTCTGCTTCCCGCTTTTGCACCAGTTCTTCCCGTTGCCGGAGGCCACAGCCAAACATTGTAAAAACTAGTAGCAGCGGTAAATAAGTGGTCCATTTCATGCGCAGAAATCGGTTTAATTTTAAGTGAGTCAGAAAAACGAACGCCAGTATAAATTAATTAAACGGCCCAAATTATAGTTTCCTGATGAAAATACGTGTCAGGTACGGAGCTGCCCGGAAGGCGACAATTTCCGTTAATGCCCAGTCAGAGCGGTTTTAAATTGCTGTCTACAGCAATTATCTCAGATTATAAGTACCTTTTTTTTGTAATAACGGTTACAAATTAGCCCATCCGGAAATTTGCGGGTCTTTGTAGCGGCCATTTAGCTTATTTTGCTACCGGCCGATGCCCAATCATAAACCGGTTTAACAAATTTAGCCGTATACCTTACAAAACCAAAGTATCAGTAAAATGGCAACGAAAAAAGAAGACTCAAAAAAAGACCCCTGCTGGGATGGTTATCAAAAAGAAGGAATGAAGACCAAAGGAGGTAAAAAAGTACCGAATTGTGTGAAAAAAGAAGATAAATAAGGCAGCTTCACTTAAAAACTAACAAACCATTTGCGCAACAAATGGTTTGTTAGTTTTTAAGTGAAGCCCGTCTTTTATGCTGCGGCACCATCCATATTTTTTATCAGACCGAAAATATTAAGGAAGATTCAATAACATGACAACCAGAAATAAATACCTGCTAGGAGCTGGTTTGGTAGCACTGGGCGCTACCTACCTCTTGCTTACCCGTACTAAGAACTACCCGCCATTGGCAACTGTGGCGGCCGTAGATTTAAACCGTTACGCCGGCAAGTGGTACGAGATTGCCGCTTTTCCGCAACGCTTTCAGAAAGGTTGCCACTGCACAACTGCCGAGTACCAGGTAAACCCCGAAGGCTACGTAGAAGTATTTAATGCCTGCCGGAAAAATAAACCAACCGGTAAACTTAAAAGCATTAAAGGCAAGGCTTTTGCCGTACCGGGCAGCAATAACAGCAAACTGCAGGTACAATTTTTCTGGCCTTTTACCGGCGATTACTGGGTACTGGCACTGGCCGAGGATTATTCTTACGCTGTAGTAGGTACCCCCGACCGTGATAATTTATGGATTCTCTCCCGCACACCTGCCATGGCACCTACCCTATACGCCCGGCTGGTGCAGGAAATTGCCGAAAAAGGATTTGAGGTAAGTAGGTTGCGCAAAACCAACCAAAGCTGCGGTTGAGCTTAACAGGCAGACTAAATATTGCTGGAGGTTAGAAATGGCATTTAAAAAGCTACTTAGTGGGTTTATAGTAGTTTACTTAAAATATACCATCTCTCTTAAAGGCTATTCTATCAATAACCTGGTTCAAGCGTCCGCTCAGACTTTTTCTGCTTATCTATGGCAGGTACTCCGAACTATTTGGTATGAGTTCTATGTAAGTGGCTACGCACCAAAGAACGGATCGCAACAAATCAGTTTACTTACCTTTCCAGTTAATAACTGGTAAACAGCCGCATTTGTTAAAACCGGTTTAACAACTGCAAAATGCCTTTCATGTAGGTAGCGCCAATGGGTATGTATTTATCGCCGATCATGATATTGTTATCTTCTATTGAACCTATTTTATCGAGGTTTACAATAAAAGAGCGGTGAACGCGAATAAATTTATTTGAAGGGAATTTATTTTCGATGGATTTCATGGTAGCGTACACAATGGTTTTCTTATTATTTGCCACAATATGTACGTAATCGCCCAAAGCTTCTATGTAAAAAATATCGGCGAAAGGAATTTTTACCAGTTTCTGCTCTACTTTAACAAAAGTAAAATCCGTAGCGGCGGTTTGGCTGGTTAACTTTACTTTATCGAGGGCTTTCTGCGCCGCAATTAAAAAACGGGGGTAACTCACCGGCTTAACCAGGTAATCAATTACGCTTTGTTCAAAAGCTTCCACGGCATATTCGCGGCTGGCGCTTACCATAATTACCATAGCTTCGCGGTTAAGCGTCGATAGCAAATCTAAACCGGACATTTCAGGCATTTCTACATCCAGTAACAGCAAATCTACTGGTTGCGTCCGCAGAAACTTAGCTGCTTCGAGACTGCTGTTACAAATGCCTACTAATTCTAAAAACTCGGTATTCCCAACAAATTTCTCCAGCACTTTAGCCGAAAAAGGATCATCGTCGATGATTAAGGTTTTTATACTGATGTTCTCGGAATTTCCCGTTCCTGGCATAATAGCTAATTATTATTCAGAGCGAAATTAATAAAATATTCCAAAATATTTTCTGGAATTATACTATGAAGCACTTACCCACCTAAAAATTTAAACTATTTTTATACAAAAGACTAATTCTTTCAAGATAGAGCGTTGTGGTAACTGGATTAATATCTACGCAAAGCAGCTGTATTAAACTTTAAACTACTTCCGCTCAACAACCGGGTATCATCTGTTTTGAATAGTATACTTATTTCATTTACCTGCCTGGATGCTGCGGGAAAGTAAAAGGTAAATTTCCTGGTAAAGTGGCTCTTCGGATAGCATTTGTAAGTGTTCCTGCAGAATATTTTCGTCTCCCCGCACGGCGGGGCCGGTTTGCACGCTAAAAGGATGATTATGAAAGCTTTTTTCGATGGTTGTTCTAATCAGCGGTTCCAATAAATCGGGTGCTAGTTGGTTCTTAACTAATATTTCGTGGCTGATGCCCAATAAATGGTTTGTAAAATTACAGGCAAAAACCGCCGCCAGATGTAGTTTCTTCCGTTCGGTTCCTGCCATAAATATTACCTTCCGGCTGATGCTTGCAGCGAGTTGCTGCAGCAAAGCGGCCAATTCCGGTTCGGGGGCTTCCAAGGCAATCGGAACCTCGGCTAAATTAATTGGTTGGTTCCGGGAAAAAGTTTGAATAGGATAAAATACACCAATCTGCAGCTTAAAGGCCGGCCGCAATAATACTGCCATTGGCAAACTGCCGGAGGTATGCACCACCCGGCTATCAGTTGGAAATTGGGCCGCGGCCATAACGGTTGTTACCGCCGCATCGGAGAGGCTGATAATATATAAATCACAGCCCGGCTGCTCTACAAAATTAAGATTATCGGTGGCGCTGGTCTGGGTTAGCTGGTTTGCCAGTTGGGTAGCATGGGCTAATTGCCTGGAATAAATTAGTTGCACCCGGTGCCCTGCCTGCTCGAAGGCCAGAGCTAAATGCGTGGCCACCTGTCCGGAGCCAATAAAAGCCAATTTTAGAGGATGAGAAATGGGAGTTTCCAACATTAGCAATAATATTTTATTTAAGAGAATAATACCAAACCTCTTGAACGCTCTTCCCTAAGAGAACCATGGTTATTCTGGTTGCACAAACCTCACAGGTCTTTAAAACCTGTGAGGTTTTAAGCAATGGCAGCTAGTTTATGCCAGTTGGTATAAGTATTGCCGGATAAAACTAAAAAAGCTCCTTTAAACAAAGGAGCTTTTTTGTCGGGCATGATTAAAATATTAAACTTTTGCCACTTGTTTCTTTTCGCCGGAACGCTGTTGGTTAGCGCCTTTACCAGTGGTAATATTTTCGGCTTTACCTTCGCCGGAGCGGCGGAAAATAGCCATTATAAAGCCCAGGCTCATAACCATCGTACCAATCCAAAGCAGGTTTATAATAGGTTTTTCCATGGCTTTCAGGATTACATAATCCTTCTGGGTGGTATTGACGCCAATGGTAAACCGGTTATTTTCCGTGTCAATGCTCATGAAAGTTAAGCGCAAACCTAAATCTTCGATTTCGTCGGGTATGCGACCAACCATGTTGTCTTTAATCACAAATAACGGATGGCCGTGGTACTCCTTGTTCTCGCCGAATATTTTTAAATCGGCTTGCACCGCTACATCTTTCTCACCTAATTGGATGCCTTCTACTTTCCGAACCGGCTCAATACCTTTTAATACGGCCACGTAATCGTTCAGGAATAAGGTGTCGCCGATAGCTACATTATGTTCTTTCAATTCACTCCACTCCCGTTCTTCTTCGTTATTCATCACCGCCGAAACGTGGGTGTACAAATCGCTGGTTAAACCATTTTTAATATCCGGAGAAGCCAGAAAGCCCATTTCCTCATTAATCTGAGCCCGCGGATACAAGGTAAAAGTTTTGCCAGTGCCTTTTTCCAGGTATACTATTTTGTAATAGGTATTTTCAGGTGTAATAGAAACAGTATCGCCGGTTTTAAAATAAACTTTGTCTTTATATTTTAAATCGGTACGGGCCAGAGCACGGTGCTCATCCAGCGCCAACCGGAAAAGCGATTCTTTGTTTACGTACTCCGGGAAATCATCTACTTCCATGAACTGTCCTTCGTACGTTAACTTATATTTACCCATTTCTATTGGGTTATTCCGGAAAAGTAACACATTATCGCGGTTAATTTCTTCCGGAAAATCGCGGGAGTAAAGCAAGCCGGAGGTATTTTGGGAAACAATAGTAGAGTAGCCCGAAGAATACAGAATACCAATCAGCATTAAAGCCACGCCAATGTGCGCCACCGCGCCACCGGTTAAAACCGCCTTGCGTTTTACCAAAGTAAATATCATTCCTAGGTTGGCAAATACCGCAAAGAAAGCTACCAGTAACAATACAATATAAACCGGATTATCTATTTTGGGACCTACACCTAAACGGCCCAGCACTAATATTAAACTTACAAATAATAAAGTAAGAATAGCCGGTACGGCCAATGCATTGCTTAAACGGGCTTTGTCGTTTTTCTGCCACCACATTAGCTGCGCCACCCCCGATAAAACAGCAATACCTACCCCCATCCAGAGCTGGAATTTGGTATAGTGGGCAATCTGGTCGGCGGGTAAGGCCAGGTTGGTTTTAATGCCAATAAAGCCCATAAACGCATTATATACCGGAATAGAAGTGGTAAATAATACCTGGAAGGCCCCTAAACACAATACCACCGCACCAATAAATACCCAGAATTCGCTGTTGTAAGTAGTCAGTTCTTTCTCGGTAGCCGGAATTTTTTTCCAGCGCCAAACCAATAAAGCACTGGCTAATACCACAAAGGCCGCCATATAGGTAAATAACTGCCCCGACAAACCTAAGTCGGTGAAGGAGTGTACGGAAGCATTACCCAGAATACCACTACGGGTTAAGAAAGTAGCGTATAATATCAGCAGGAAAGAAACCATTACCAGCACGAAAGAAACGTGTAAACCGGCTTTGCTCCGGCGGTAAATCAGCAGCGTATGAATAGCCGCCACCAGCACCAGCCACGGAATATAAACCGCATTTTCTACGGGATCCCAGTTCCAGTAACCGCCAAAGTTCAGGGTTTCGTAAGCCCAGTAAGCGCCCATCATGGTACCGACACCTAATACCAGGCCTGCAAACAGAGCCCAGGGTAAAGCGGGCTTCACCCATTTGGTAAATTCGCCTTTCCACAAACCGGCAACCGCAAAAGCAAAGGGCACCAGGGTAGCTGCAAAACCTAAAAACAAGGTTGGCGGGTGAATCACCATCCAGTAGTTCTGCAACAGCGGGTTCAGGCCGGTACCATCTTTCGGCACAAAATCGGGGTTGAGCTTAAATACCGGGGCATCCGGCATAAAATCGCGGAGCAAGATAAACGGCGAAGAACCAATTTTCAGGTCACCGATAACCACGCCCAGAATCATAGAAGTCAGGAAGAACTGCACAAAGGCAAAAACCGCCATGGTGGGCGCTTCCCATTTTTTGTTAAACCAGATAATACCTAATCCCAGCAGGGTATGCCAGAATATCCAAAGCAAAAAGCTACCCTCCTGCCCTTCCCAGAAACACGAAATCATAAAGTGGGTAGGCAGGTGGTTGCTGGAGTGGCTCCAGGCATAATGGTACTCGTACCGGTGGTTCTGAATAATATTAAACAGGGAGATAATAATACCCAGCACCGCTACCGTATGCACATAAAAAGCAATACGGCCCAGCCTTTTCCAATTCGCATCTTCCAGGCCCAACGGCTGTTTCCAGGAGGCCATAAAATACGAAAGCGCTGCCACTACCGCCGCTACAAATGCCAGGATAACGCTAAAGTGCCCCAGGTCTCCGATAAATGTATTTATCACGATTTATTTTTTAAAGTTAAAGGTTAAAAGTTAAAGGTTAGAGAATATTTAAATCTGTTTACCTGTATTTAACTTTCTGATTTACTACATTATAATAAAGAGTTAAAACTTGTCGATTATCCTTTAACCTTCAACTTTTAACTCTTCACGCATTTACAAGCCGGCCGATTCCGTTTTAATCTCGTTTTCGACGTACTTAGACGGACACTTGAGCAATATTTTATCAGCTACGAATTTATCCTGCTGCATTTTGCCAATAATTACTACCTGCTCCGAGCGTTCAAAGTCCTGGGGTTTGTTGTTATAGTAAACAACTTGTTGTTCAACCCGATTGGTGTCTACCAAAGTAAAGGTAAAATAATTCGGGTCTATCCTTGGATCGTACTGCATGCCCACAATGTGGTTGTTTGCATCCTTTTTCAGGCGGCCTACTACGTGTACCGGGGTGGTATTTCCTTCCTGAGCCAGTTCGCGGGCTTCTTTAAACGATACATAACTACTGGCATCGCCAGCGGTGGTTATAATAATGGCAATGGCTATGGCTATAACCGCAATACCAATAATGTGTGTTTTCTTCATTTTATTTAAAATCTAGAACCTGCAGCTTTATATTAACACGCAAGTTGGGTATAAAAATCCGGGACTTGCAAAATATTTATCAGTTTTAAACCTGACAATAATCAACTTCTGTATTCCTTTTCCAGGCGACCAACTTTACGGTCGATGGAAACCAGGTAAAAAAGCACGCCGGCCAGCACCACCAGCACACAACCCACTACCACATAAATTTTGCCGTCGCGCCGGAGCTGGTCAGCCATTTCAATATCGGCCGCTTTGCTATTGGCTTCTATCATTACAGTTTCTTCCGCAGCGGCCGGCGTTTGGGCTACTGCGGCATTGTTTATATTTAAAGTGAGCGTGAGCAAAAGCAGAAACACCCAATTTTTAAGCATGCGCATGTTCGTATAGTTTTTGTTTCAGAATTTCGAAGCGTGATTTCACGTTTAAGATCCAGACTCCTAATAAAGTCCAGGCAATAACGGCCGGGTAAAAGACCATCCGCATTTTACTGTCCATGTCGTAAGAGCTAAAGCCCGGGTTACCACCGTTGCCGGGGTGCAGCGAATCGGTGAGGCGGGGCAGAATAAACAACAAGGGAATTAAGGCGGCATAGGCAAAAATATTATACACCGCGCTGATACGGGCCCGTTGCTGCTGCTCGGCAAAAGAACCACGCAGCACAAAGTAGGCAAAGTACATAAGCAGGCCAATGGCCGAAGCATTTTGCTTGGGGTCGTTGCTCCAGAACTCCCCCCAGGTAACGCTGGCCCAGCCCATGCCGGTAATGATGCCCAACACCCCAAACAATAAACCAACCCGGGCAGCTTCCGTGGAAATAATATCGTTGCGCAGCGTAGGCGTTTTTAAGTATTTAATGGCGTAAATTACCGATATCAGCAACAACAAAATCATACCAAACCACATAGGCACGTGAAAATACGTGTTGCGGATGCTCTCATTCAGGATGGCCAGCCGCGGTACATCGTTCAGAAAACCGGCTACTACGGTATACACCAACAATAGCACCGTTACCACTTTCCACCAGTTTTTTTGCATGTTTTTATTTTATTTTTACCACTTCTGTCACGAAGCGCCAATATTTTATTTTATTTTTTTCCTTCTCGGCCTGTCTACTTTTCTGTTTCTGAGGGCTTTAGGCCTGATTATTTGCGCTTAATTTTTTCTTTCTTAACCGTAAAACTAAAGGTTTAATTCCGCCAGAGATAAGGAAACAAAATATAAGACACCGTTATCACAATGGCATTAATCGCCAGCAAGGTGGTTAGTTCGTCGGTACTGGCTGCCCGCTCCAAACCATCAATGGCGTTCTTCGACATCTTCATGAGCATCAGCAGCATGGGAATAATTACCGGAAAACTCAGAATAGCCATTAAAGTACTGCTGTTGGAAGCCTTGGCGGCAATACCCGAAATCATGGTTAATGAAGTAGAAAAGCCAACGGCCCCGAGCAGAATAGTAGCTAAAAACATGCCTTCGTCCTGCACAGGGTTACCGATAACCACCGCGTAAAATAAATAACAGAGGAGCGCCAGCACCAGCATGAGGCAAGTATTATAAGCTATTTTTGCCAGTATAACGCCCTGCGGACTAACCAGCGTATATAAATACAACAGCCGACCTTTATTTTCCTGCATAAAACTTTTGGCAATGGCATTTACCGAAGTAAAAAGCAGAATTATCCAGAACAAAGCATTCCAGACGGGCACCCCCAGCGTGCCGCCGCGCAACCCAAAGCTCAGGTAACAAATAAATACCGTGCTGCCCACATACAACAACATGCCGTTAAAGGCATATTTTTGCCTCCACTCCAGCACAAAATCCTTTTGCATCAGGTATAAAACTTCTCGCAGCAACACTTTAATATTTTGCCGCAAAGTTACAACACAAATGTTTAGGATGGTAATAAATAGGAAGGTATCTGCCGGCCTCCGGGTATTAACCAAAGCGAACCAAAAAACTTTACATTTAGGTTTGCCGTCGGCTTCTAAAAACTTTAAAACGAACCTGAATGGTTAAAGAAACTTAGCCTAAGCCGCTACCAAATAATGTCTGAATTGCTCAGACTAAAAACTCAGTGGGCCAGAAATATTAGCTTCGGGGGTGAAAATCTTTGATAATTTGCTTTAAGTAATCGCGGTCCAGGTGGGTATAAATTTCGGTAGTAGTAATAGACTCGTGGCCCAGCATTTCCTGAACAGCCCGCAAATCGGCGCCGCCTTCTATCAGGTGGGTGGCAAAAGAATGCCGGAAGGTGTGCGGACTGATTTGTTTGTTTAAACCAACTTTCTGGGTAAGCTGCTTTATAATGGTAAACACCATTACCCGCGTCAGTTTAGCCCCACGTCGGTTCAGGAAAATAAAATCTTCGTTGCCTTTTTTTATCTGCAAATGGCATCGGATCTCGTCTAAGTAAATCCGGATATATTTTAGGGCATCGCGGCCAATGGGCACCAGCCGTTCTTTATCGCCTTTGCCGGTTACTTTTAAAAAGCCCATGGTTTCGTAAAAATTACTGATTCGCAACTCTACCAACTCACTTACGCGCAAACCGGAGCTGTACAGGGTTTCGAGCATGGCTTTGTTGCGGGCGCCTTCGGGTGTAGAAACATCAATGGCATTAAACAATTGCTCAATTTCTTCCACGTTTAAAGTATCGGGCAGCTTGCGGTCAAGTTTAGGTGCTTCTATCGTTTCGGTGGGATCAGCCGATAGCAAATCTTCCATTATCAGGAACTTGTAAAAAGCCCGGATACCGGATAAAGTGCGGGCCTGGGAGTGCGGCGTCATACCCAACTCATTTACCCATTCTAAAAATTCCTGAATAAAAACCGGCTGCATATCCAGCGGATTAACTTTATAACCTTTCAGGTCCAGAAACTGGGTTAACTTCCTGATATCGCGCATGTAAGCCTCTACCGAATTCCCCGACAAAGATTTTTCAAGTTGCAGGTAAGCTTCAAATTGTTTTATCAGGGTAGACCAGTTCATTTAATTCTTTAATGGTAAAACGGGCGGCAAAGCCGTTAATCAGCACAACTGCTTCCTCTTTACATATAATATAAACCGTAAATTACGGTATTTAAATATTAGGTACGTACCTTTGCTGGCTTATAATTTTAATTAACGGCAATTTCAGAAAATGAAATATTTAATTATAAACGGCCCCAACCTGAACCTGCTGGGCGTACGCGAAAAATCGGTTTACGGCAATCGCTCTTTCGAAAATTATTTCGAGGAACTGAAAACCACTTACCCGGATGTGGAACTGGAATATTTTCAATCGAACACCGAAGGTGCGCTGATTGATAAATTACACGAAGTCGGTTTCAGCTACAAAGGCATTATTTTAAATGCCGGGGCTTATACCCACACCTCGGTGGCTTTGTCCGATGCCATTGCGGCCATTACCACCCCGGTAATTGAAGTGCATATTTCCAATATTTACGCCCGCGAAGCGTTTCGTCATAAAAGTTTGATTGCCGCCCGCTGCCAGGGCAGTATCTGCGGTTTTGGGCTCGAAAGCTACCGCCTGGCGCTGCAATATTTTTTAAGCCTGCGCCCCAAAAGAGTTGGCTTCGAAATCAAGAATACGTAGTGGTAATTTATTTACTGCTCTAAGCCGGCTTACGCTAAACCTCTGTTCAACCTTACACCAACTAATGCATGCTCACATTTTATCCAGGTCCGTCTAAAGTTTACCCCGAGGTAAAAGATTATATGGCCATGGCCTACGACGAAGGCATCCTGAGCATTCCGCACCGGAGCGACCGTTTTGTGCAACTCAGCAAAAACGTAGTGGCTTTGTTGCGCAAGAAGTTAAATATTCCGCAGGATTACCATATTTACTTTGTTTCGTCGGCTACCGAATGCTGGGAAATTATTGCCCAAAGCCTGACCCGCCACAATAGCTTTCATTTGTACAATGGCTCTTTTGGCGAAAAATGGCTCCAGTATGTGCGAAAAATAAAGCCCCAGGCCAAAGGTTTTAAATTTGGGGTGAACGAAGAAATACCGGTAAAAGACCTGGAAATAGAAGCAGAACCCGAACTGATTTGCATTACCCAGAACGAAACATCTAACGGTACGCAGATAAAGGAAACCACCATTCTGAACTTGTTTAACCGCTACCGCGATGCCTTGATTGCCGTAGACGCAACCTCTTCGATGGCCGGTATTTCTTTAAAATATATTAAAGCCGATGTGTGGTACGCTTCGGTACAGAAGTGTTTTGGCTTACCGGCAGGCTTAGGCATTATGGTATGCTCGCCGCGGGCCGTTTTCCGGGCGAAAGAAATAAATGAGCGCGGGCATTACAACAGTATGGTTATGCTTTACGAAAAAATGCTCAATTACCAAACCACTAATACCCCCAACGTATTGGGCATCTATCTCCTGCAGCAGGTGATGGAACAACGGGCGCCTATTAAAACCATCGACCACGATATTGTCAAGCGCAGCCAGGATTTGTACGAATTTTTCGATTTATTTTCTTCTATTACCCCGCTGGTCACCAACCCGGAGGTGCGTTCGAATACGGTTATTACCATACAGGGGCCCGAAAAATTAATCGACGAAATGAAACGCAACGCGCTGCGGAACGAAATTGTTTTGGGTAACGGTTATGGTCCCTGGGCTAAAAACACCTTCCGGATTGCCAACTTCCCGGCTATTTCGGACGATGAATTCAAAATATTAAAACATTTTCTGCTCTCTAATTACGAGTAAAGCTTAAGAACCAGGTTTTTAGAACGATGTTTAATTTTAAAGAAATACTGTCGGTAACGCTTATCTTATTTGCCGTAATCGATATTCTGGGTTCCATTCCGCTTATAATAGAATTACGCAAACGCGAAGGCATCATACAGTCAGGAAAAGCGACTTTGGTGGCCGGCATTGTGATGGTTGTTTTTCTTTTTCTGGGTCAGGAAATATTAAAATTATTTGGCCTGGATTTTCAGTCGTTTGCGCTGGCGGGAGCCATTATTATTTTTCTGTTCGGGATGGAGATGATTCTGGGTATTCATTTATTTCAAAGTAACCCGGAAGCCAGCACCGGTTCTATTGTGCCCTTGGCTTTCCCGATAATTGCGGGCGCCGGCACCATGACCACCTTGCTATCGTTGCGGGCGGCTTATGCTTTACCCAATATTTTGGTGGGTATTTTATTAAACTTGGTGTTCATTTACATTGTACTTAAGGCTTCGGGCTGGCTGGAGCAAAAGCTGGGGCACGCCGGTACCGAAGTAATCCGCAAAGTTTTTGGCTTTATATTGTTGGCCATCGCCATTAAATTATTTATTACCAATCTTCGGATGGAGGGTTAAAATCTTACCGAAGATTCTATTTCGCCATTCTAAAATTAGTTAATGATACAGATATTTACCGATGGTTCTTCGCGGGGCAATCCGGGGCCGGGGGGCTACGGCACCATTTTACGCTACAAGCAGCACGAAAAAGAACTAACGGCCGGTTTCCGGCTTACCACCAATAACCGCATGGAATTAATGGCCGTTATTGTAGGTCTCGAAGCTATTAAAACCGAAGGCATTCCGGTTACCATTTATTCCGATTCCAAGTACGTGGTAGATGCCATCGAAAAAAAATGGGTGTATGGCTGGCAGAAGAAAGGCTTTGCCGGTAAAGCCAATGCCGATCTCTGGACCAGGTTTTTAAGAATATATCCCAAATACCAGGTGCGTTTTGTCTGGATAAAAGGGCACGCCGGCCACCCCGAAAACGAGCGCTGCGACCAACTGGCGGTACAAAGTGCCCTCTCGCCCAACCTGCTCATCGACCACGGTTACGAAGCCAGCGTGAAGCTTAATCCTTAATTCCGGTGCCCAACGATTATTTTCGGTTTAAGCAGTTTCTGGTAAAACAGGATAAATGCGCCATGAAAGTCTGCACCGATTCCTGCATTCTGGGAGCCTATGCACCAGTTGCGGAAGCCAAAACTATCCTAGACATTGGCACTGGTACGGGTTTACTCGCCCTCATGACGGCACAACGTTCTGAAGCACAAATCCAGGCCATCGAAATAGATGCGCTAGCTGCTGTGCAGGCGCGGGAGAATATTGCGGCTAGTCCCTGGGCCGACCGAATAAGCGTTTATCACCAATCGTTACAAGAATTTGCACAGCATAACCAGACCTTATTTGATGTAATTATTTGCAATCCACCTTTTTACGCTGCTTCTCACAAATCACCGGATAAGGCGCGTAATTTGGCTATGCACAGCCACGAATTTTCTTTAGCCGAATTAGTTCATTTTTCCGAGCGCTTTCTTTCTCCAAACGGGTGCTTATTTGTTCTGCTTCCACCTGCCGAAAGCCGGCATTTATTTGCTTTAGCAGAAAACGAAAACCTACATTTGCATTCGGCCCTGCAAATATTTACCGCTACCAATGGCAAGCACATCCGCACGGTTCAGGAGTTTAGCCGAAATCCGGCCACTTCCGTTTTGAGCCAGGATTTATTTATCCGCAACCCTGATAATTCCTATACCCCAGCTTTTCAGCAACTGCTTCGGGAATATTATTTAATATTTTAAGCTGGTTGAATAAATCGGGTCTAGTTTTCTAAATAGTTCTTTCCTCCTCCGTAAAATAGATTCCGTAAATTTTCAGTTCATGCAGGATAGGTTCGTAAATATCGGGGTGTGTTGGAATAACAATGCCGGTATGCTTAAGCTTTCCTTCTAGTATTAATTTGGCCGCCATGCCCACCGGCAAACCCACGGTTTTGGCCATGGCCGTATTGGTCTGGTCTTCCCCCCTTACTACCAAGGATGAGGTTAATTCTTTGGTTTCTCCGTTTAGCACATAAGTTATCAGGTGCTGCATCACCACCATATCTTTATCGTGGGGTTCGAGTTGCCATTTTTGCAGCAGCAGTTTTTCAAGTACCTGGGCCGGGGTAGCCTGTTCCAGGGCAATAGGTTCTTCCGGAAATTCTAAATATTCAAGCAAAGAGAGCGCTTCGTTATCCGGCGCAATATTTAAATAGGAAGCTATCCGGGCTAACCAACTGGTTTGTAGTGGTGGTGCGGCTGGCAGATAACTTTCCAGGAACTGGCGGTAAGTTAGATGTCGGCTTTCCGGCAATTGGTAAGCATCATCGGTAAGGCCCAATTGCACCAGCAGGTGCCAGGCCTGGCAATAACCCCGCCGCCGCAAAGTACCCCTAATTAAAGTTTGCACTTCCCGTAACCCGTACGGCTCCTGGTACAGCAAAGAATCGCGGTTCGCATACCCATCAAAGGCTCCCAAATCTGGTATTTCCAAAGACTCTGCGCGATTGAATAACTGATGGTACGGAATAAATTTGTGGCAACCATCTTCTAAATATTTGGCGGTTCCTTGGCCTGCCAGCACTACATTACGCGGGTTCCAGGTAAATTTGTAATGCCACGGGTTATTATCCGATTCCGGCGATACCAAACCGCCGGTGTAAGATTTATACGACATAATTTTTCCGCCTTTTTGCCGGATATTGTTTAATATAGCCATGGCCGACATGTGATCGATGCCCGGGTCCAGGCCGGCTTCCATCAAAAACAACAAGTTCGCTTCTTTGGCTGCCTGGTGCAATTCTTTTAACTCGGGTCTAACATACGAAGCCGTAATCAGGTTTTTCCGGTATTGCACGCACAGCCGGGCAATCTTTGGGTGCCAGAAAGCCGGCAGCATCGAAATAATTAAATCCGCGGCCTTTACTTCTAAAATTAACTGATCTTCATCCTGAATATTCAACGGAATAATCCGGAGGTGATCCTGGTCCGGCGGTGTTAGGTGATTTACGAATAAATCAGCCACAGTAACCCGCCACCCCAAGATACCGGCCTGTTGGAACAGGTAAGAAATTAAAATTGTAGCCGAACGACCAGCACCGAGTACTACTATATGGGGCATCGTGATTAAAGTTATAGCCGGTGAAATATTAATATTTGTATGGGATTGCCAACCCACTTTGGAGTATTTACCAATTTAAGTTTATTTTTATTTTCTGAATAATATTCTTACTCTTATTAAATGGCCCATACCTTAGAAATAAAGATTTCCATTAACGTATTTTCTTCCGCTACGGAATTACCCGCCGACGAACAAAACCTGCTGCAACAAGCCCAGGCTGCCACCCGGAAAGCCTATGCACCTTATTCTAATTTCCTGGTAGGGGCCGCACTGCTTTTAGAAGATGGCAGCATACACTTGGGCAATAACCAGGAAAATGCCGCATTTCCCTCCGGCTTATGTGCCGAAAGAACCGCTTTATTTGGTATGCGGGCTAATATCCCGGATAAAAAGATAAGTAAAATAGCGGTAACGGCCCAACGGGCCAACCAGGAAGCGTTTGTACTGGCACTGCCTTGCGGCGCCTGCCGGCAGGTAATGTCCGAGTACGAAAACCAGCAAGAAGCTCCCATTACAGTGCTCATGCAGGCCGATAATGGCCAGGTGTACCGCTGTGAATCGGTGAGCGCACTGTTGCCGCTACAATTTACGCGGCATAATTTAGGGCTGTAAGTTACCCGAAACCCGCTCCCGGCTTAGCTGTACATAAACAAGGTAAATTGTTGATTTTATGCTATTTAACCAGGATAAACAGAAGCCGGTTAAAGAAAAAGTTTGATGTAAGCGAATAACAATTTCAATGGGCAACCGGTTAGATTCAGGAGTCCCACATGCCGGTCATGACAACTTCCAGTAAATGGCCATCAGGGTCGCGGAAGTAAAAAGATTTAAAGCCGTGGCCCCAATCGTACTCCAGTTCAACTGGAATACCCAAGGCTTCTATCTCGGCTTTGCGGCTATCATAATCCTCGGGAGCTGTTTCGAATGCTAGGTGCAGATTGCCCTGGCCATAATGAGGCGGTAATATTTTACTTTGCTCTGAGGCCTCGGAAATAAAACACAACAAAACCGAGGAACCTACCCGGAAGAACACATGCCTCCCCGGTACTTCGCCAATGAGTTCGAAACCTAAGCGGCCGTGGTAAAATTCTTTGGTGCGTGCCAGGTCGCTTACGTAAAGACAAGTTTCTTTTATGCCCTGGAACTGCATTAAAATACTGCTTTAACTTTTGTGTACCACCGTAGCCGAAGCCTGCGCGGCCGGAAAAACCAACACCTCGGCCAAATTAACGTGGGCCGGCCGGGTAACCATAAACAAAATAATATCGGCAATATCTTCGGCAACCAAGGGCTGAAAACCCTGGTAAACGGCTTCGGCCCGGCCTTTATCGCCTTTAAACCGTACTTCCGAAAACTCGGTTTGCACCAAACCCGGGTTAATTTCCGATACCTTAATGCCTTCTTTCACTAAATCGAACCGCATGCCTTGTGAGAGTGCATCTACGGCAAACTTAGAAGCATTGTAAACATTACCGTTGGGGTAAGCTTCTTTACCGGCCACCGAGCCAATATTTATAATATGGCCACGCTGTTGCTTTATCATGAGCGGGATTATTTCTTTCGATACGTACAGCAGACCTTTCACATTTATATCCAGCATCATCTCCCAGTCCTGTTCATCGCCGCTTTGGATGGGCGCCAACCCGTGAGCATTACCGGCATTATTTACCAGGACCTCTATTTGCCGCCAATCTTCCGGCAAACCAGCCACCAGTTCTTTTACTTTAGCTTTATCCCGTACATCAAATTCCAAAGTCAAAACCCGGCCTGTGGTTATCTGGTTCTTAAGTTCTTCCAGGCGGCCGGCGCGGCGGCCGGTAGCAATAATATCGAAACCGTTTTGCGCCAGCAGCAAGGCGGTGGCCCGGCCAATGCCCGAGGTGGCACCCGTAATGAATGCAATTTTATTCATGGCTTAGTTCTCGAAATTCAGGTAAAGCGTAATGGTATTGGACCTGACGGCCTGCACACTACGGCTGTAAGGATTTACGCCCGATGCATACCGGTTGGTAATGCCATTAGAGAAACGAAGTTCGGGGGCGAATTTAAAGAATGGGTAAAACATATCGAGCCCGACACCATACTCAATCGCAAAATCCTGGTTGTTTACTTCCAGTTCGGAGCTGGCATTGGCTTTCTTTTTATTGCCAATATCTACCCCAGTTTTGGCGCCGCCCACAAAATACATGCGCACGTTACCGCGCCGCAACGATTTAAATTTAAACAACAACGGAAATTCCACCGAAGTAGCACCCATTTCCTGGGTAACGGTTTTGGTGCTGGTTTTATATTCTATGCCCCGCGAGTAAAAACTTACGCCGGGTAAAAACCGCAAGTCAATAAAATCGGTAATGCGCCGGTTCAGCACAAAGCCAATGGCAAAGCCCGGGTAAAATTTAGGATTAACCGACATGGAGTCGCGGAGCCGTTCTACGTAATAATCGGAATGTACCAGGGTAAAGCGGGCGGTATTTCCGGCCAGGTAAAAACCGTAGTGCATCGGTTTATCATCGTGGTTCGGCAGGTTCTGGCGGATATATTTTTTATCCTGGGCCATGGTAGTGAAACCGGTAGCCAGCAGGAATAAGCAAAAAGCAGTTGAAAAAATTATTTTAACCCGGTGTAAATAGAACTGATGCCGAACGTAAGAGAATGCCATTGTGTGTTTTTAAATCCTACTTGCTTTAGAATATTAATAAAATCCTGCCCGTCCGGGAAAGCCTGTACCGATTCGGGCAAGTACGTATATGCCGCCTGGTCTTTAGAAATAAGCTTTCCAAAAACGGGTAATATATTTTTAAAATAAAAATTATACACCTGCTTAAACGGAAAAGCCCGGGGTTTCGAAAATTCGAGTACCACAATCCGCCCGCCCGGCTTTAAAACCCGGTACATTTCGCTGAGCCCCTGGGGCAAATTTTCGAAGTTCCGCACCCCAAAGGCCGCCATGGCGCCATCAAAAGTATTCTCGGCAAAAGCCAGGTTCTCCGAATCGCCGAGTTGCAGTTCTATCTTATCGGTCAGGTTTTTCTTTTTTATTTTTTCCCGGCCTACCGCCAGCATTCCTTCCGAAATATCTACCCCTATTATTTTTTGTGGCTTAAGCTGCAACGCCTCTATGGCAAAATCGCCGGTGCCGGTAGCAATATCCAGCAACAAAGCCGGCTTGTTTTGCCCCATTACCTTAACGGCTTGTTTGCGCCAATAAATATCTATACCCGCACTTAAAAAATGATTCAGAAAATCGTATTTGCCGGCAATGCTGTTAAACATTTGCGCCACCTGCGATTTTTTACCGGCCTGGGCATCTTTATAAGGAACTACCGACATGCTATAATTATTGTAGAAAACGAAACACTAAAACTAATAATCCCTTAACTTTTATTGCAGGATAAGGTTTAAAAAAAAAGGCTAAACCTGGGTTTAGCCTTTTTTTCTCGGGACCAGGCCCAAAGTTAATAGTTTTTTATTTTTGCGGCGTAATGGTGCCGTTATTATTCGTACCACCCTCAATTTTAATATCGTTCGGGTTTTGTCCTTCTCTTGGAATAATCACGAATTCGGTACGACGGTTAAGCTGCATGTTTTCCGGCGAATCGTTTGGCGCCGCCGGACGGCGCTCGCCGTAGCTTACGGTAACTAAGCGGTTTTGCGCAACGCCGTTTTTAACCAGATAATCGTAAGCCGCTTTGGCCCGGTTCTCACCCAGTACAATGTTATATTCATCAGTGTTCCGCGAGTCGCAGTGGCCGTTAATTGATATATTAATACCCGGGTTCGCTTTCAGAATCCGCACCAGATTGTCCAACTCGGTTACCGATTCGGCCCGTAAGGTATATTCGTCGGTATCGAAGTAAATTTTCTCAAAAGCCAGACGGCCGGCCGCTGTGGTATCGGTAAACGGTACGTAAAAATCTTTCTCGATAACAGTAGTATCGTTGGTTACTACCGGAATATCAAATTCTTCGGTAGCAATATTATTACCGTCTTTCGAAACACTTACCTGGTATTTACGACCTGATAAAACGCTAACCGAATAGGTACCGGAATCGGGTTTGGTAACATCGCGGTAACTAATGGCCTGTTTGTTGGCCTGCTGGCCGCTAAATACTAACTCTACCCCTGGTATAACTGATTTATCGCGCAGGTTGTATACGTGGCCGCGGATTACCACATTTTTAATATAGTTGATGGTCCAGATATCTTTTTCGCCGTAGCCACCCATGCGGTAAGACGATAAGTAAGCGTAAGAGCCATCTGGGCTTAAGCGGTAATAAGCATCATCATCGGGCGTGTTAATCGGATAACCCATGTTTTCCGGACGGCTCCAGCGACGCGAAACCGAATCGAACTTGGTCACAAACACATCGTAGCCGCCCATGCTATTGTGGCCCCGGGAAGTAAAATACATGGTTTTGCCATCGCGGGTCAGGTAAGGGCTATCATCATCGTCCTGAGAGTTAATTAAAGTACCCATGCTTTTAGGTTTACCCCAATCGCCGTTCGCATCGCGTTCCGACACGTAAATATCTTTGTCGCCGTTTTCAGAGTAATGGCTGGTAGAATAATATAAGAATTTACCATCCGGGGTAATGTAAGCGTCGCCTTCGTAGTCGCGGGTATTAATATTATTGCTCAAAGGCTTCGGGGCCGACCAGGTACCATTTTCGAGGGTGCTGAAAAAGAAGTCACCGTTGTTCTGGTCGCGGTATAAAAGTAGTTTGGTATCGTTGTCGAATAACTGAATCGCCGCATCGTGGAACTGTGAGTTAATGTTGCCAACCGGTTTGGGCTGTTGCCAGGTAGCAGTAGGATCAGCGCGGCGGGTTTCAAAAACATCTTCGTAATATTCGCCATATTGGTCGGCTTTACCACCAGTTACGTTTTCGGAACGGGAGGTAAACAGCAAATAATTATCATCGGCAGCAATTACGGGGCTGTGCTCCGAATAGGCCGTATTAATTTCTGATCCCAGGTTTTTAACAAAAATATCTTTGGCATTATTAAACTGGGCTTTGGCATTCCGGCTTTGCTGCATTAAACGGGCAATTTCGGGCTTGCGCTCATCGTTCTTCTTCAGGGTGGCATCATAGGCCCGGTAGTGGGCAATGGCTTCATCGAACCGGTAGTTCAGGTGATCGATGCGACCTAACCAGTATTCTACATCTTTGGCTACCTTGGGGCTTAACCGTTGGGCCCGGTAAATGTATTCGCTGGCTTTTTCTTTATCGAACGAGATGTAACTTACCCCCGCCCGGAATAAAGCTTGCGCGTTATCGGCGTCTTTGGCCAGCACCTGCTCGTAAAAAGGAATAGCCGACCGGTAATTTTCATCATCAAAAAACTTATTACCTCTTTTCATTAACTGCCGATTGCTCTGCGCCATTGCCGAAACTGCCACCAGGAGCGCCAGACCGAATAGAAAAGAAAACCTGAAAACTTTTTTAGTTAAATTATTCATAGGAAGTAGTTATTATTTTCAGATAAGCTTAAAGTTTTTAAGTAACAAAAGTTTGAAGGTGTAAAATAAAAAAAATTATATATCTAATTACTATACGCTATTTTTCCAAGATTGATAAAGGTATTTTTCGGAATTTTAAGAACCCAACGAGCTCCGAAAAGGCAGTAACAAGTAAATTCACCAATAAGCTTATTTGCATTTAATGCGGTTATTTGGCCTTTTTGCCTTTAATTCTGCGCTAAGATAGAAAACTTAAGGATATACAAAAAATAATCTAAATGTTCTAAACTAAAATATTAGCCTTGTCTATATAGAAGCCTTTAATCTAAAGGGTTTTAGCTGGCAGGTTATCTTTTTAATTCCTCCTCATTATTATTTATTTAGTTAGCGGCCAGAAGCTGTTATAATAGCCGCCGGTTAAAATTGCCGCGTGCTCGTAAGTTATTTAAAATTAACGCTTGATGATGGCCGTTGTAGCACAAAAAAAGCGGATAATTCATGCTCCGATGAATTACCCGCTATACTGATTAAACAAACAAACTATTTTATTCTGCTTCGGTCGCTTCCAGGTTTATGACCATACCCATAACCGTGTTATTATCGGGTAAGTTTTTGCTGTATATTGGCTTGTATTTAACCCGGCCCGGCTCTAAACCTTTGGCATTTAAATATTTGATAACACTGCCGGCCCGTTGCTGGGTTAGTTTCCTCTTATCCTGCAGGGTATCTTCGGCATTCTGATAATCTGTAATTACGGCATCTACCTGCGGGTTATCCAATAAATAAGTGTATAACCAATCCAATTCTGCTACCGAGTAACTCTTTATATAATCGTGGTTAGGATAAAACTGAATATTTTGCAAAGCTATAGACGAAGCGACACTGTCGCGGCGGAGCGTAGTCATCATATTCAGTTCTCTTTCTCCGGTATCTTCCAGCTTAGCTAAATCTTCGGAACGAACCTGATAACCATCGCTCTCGATTAATAAACCATAGCTTTTGTCGTTTTCCAGTTCCAGTTCAAAGTACCCTTCGGGGGTTGTTTCCAGCACGACGTCGGTATTAAATAAAGTTTTATCGAGTAAAGTTATGCGGGCAAAAATGGTATCGTTGGTTTTAGCATCTACCACATAGCCTTTTAACTTCCGGGTTTTGTTCAATAGGTCCTGCTGCGCCTTGGTAAGCGAGGGCATAATAGCTTCTAAATCATCATCGCCCACCATAGCGGTATAAGGCCCAATCATTTCTTCCGGCTCGGCGGCCAAAATAATCTCTTCTTTTTCTACAACATAAATATCGCTTTCGCCAAAACCTCCCGGCCGGTCCGAAGAAAAGTAAGCGGTTTTGCCGTCCTGCGTCTGCACATAAAAGGCATCGTCGTAAGGCGAGTTGACGGGTACTCCCATGTTTTGCGCCAGCGACCAAACGGTACCGTTAATGTTAGACTTAAAAATATCGTAGCCGCCAATGGTGTTGTGGCCTTTCGAACTAAAGTATATTACATTGTTATCGCTGCTCAAGAAAGGAGCGTCTTCGTCGTAAGCCGTATTAATATTGGGACCCAGGTTAATGGCTTCGCTCCACTTGCCGTTACCTTCCGAAATGCTCATGTATAAATCCAGTCCACCGTAACCACCCGGCCGGTCCGAAGAAAAGAAAGCAAAGTTTCCGTCGGCTGATACGATAAAAGACAACTCGTGGTGCCGGGTGTTAATATTACCGTCTAATTTTACCGGCGCCTGCCACACGTTATTATTTACTTTCTGGCTCTCGTAAATATCGCCTTTACCTTTTTTGTTGCTGTACAAATACATTTTACTACCTTCGGCGGCTACGGCCAGAATAGCTTCGTGCCCCGGGGTATTAAAAGGTTCTTGCAGGCGGGTTGGCGACGACCAGTTTTCTTCCTGCCGGTTAATCATAAAAATATCTTCGTCGGCGGTAGCCTTTGGTTTACGCAGGTCTTTAGAGCGTTGCGACGTAAATAATATGGTATTGTCGTTGGCAGTTAAAACCGGCACATGATCAACGCTGGCCGAATTGACCAGGGCACCCATATTATTTACTTTAACCTTTAGCGGAGCAGCCATTAACTGTTTGCCCGAGACACATTCGTTAATTTTTTTCTGGTAAACGCCTACTTGGGTACTGTTCTTTTTTTCCCGCTTTAACAAATCATAGTAAATAGTTATGGCATTATCATAATCGGCGGCCAGCTGATAGGCAAGCGCCAACTGCTGATTCAGATCCTGACCATATTTTTTATTTACCTCAATCGCCTTCTTTAAATATTCAATAGATTTAGCCGGCTGGTTTAAACCTAAATAAAGACTGCCCAGGCGGGCGTTGCTTAAATAATGATTGGGCGTTTGTTTCAGCACTTGCAGGTAAAGCGCTTCGGCCTGGGTTAGGTTGCGCTGGGCATAAGCCGCTTCTGCTTCCTGCAGGCTGGTTTTTTTAATTGGTTTTGCCATCCCCTCCGAACCAATCAGGCTTATTAGGAGTAGCAAGATCATAAATTTGTAGTTCTGTTTCATACTTTTGGTTTTCGGAATTGATTACTTAAACAGATATTGCTTTTTAATATTTTTAAATATTTTTACTTAAGTGCATTAAAAAACTACTTCCATTATTTTGCACTTAATTAACAAAATTAAACATATAGCTAAATATATTTACTATCGGTAATTGTATTATTAATTTAACAAAAGCAACAATAATATTATTTTATAAAGCTTAACAGAAGTAAATGTAAATTATCGCGCCTATATAAACAAATAGGTTAATAATAATTTTTCAAGAATATTATAAAGATATAAAGTAAGGTAAAAATAATGATAATTAAAGAAGCAACCTTTATCAGCAGCAACACCACCGTGGCCAAGTGCCCCGAGACGGAATTACCGGAGTATGCTTTTATTGGCCGATCCAACGTAGGTAAATCCTCGCTGATTAATATGCTGACAAACCGGAGCAAGCTGGCTAAGACCTCTTCTTTTCCGGGCAAAACCCAGCTGATCAATCATTTTAAAATTAACGACAATTGGTTTTTGGTAGATTTACCAGGTTACGGCTGGGCTAAGGTGAGTAAAGAATCGCGGGATAAATGGCAAAAGATGATTAAGGCTTATCTGCAGCAACGTAAAAACCTGGCCTGCGTTTTCTTACTCATCGATTCGCGGCACGAACCGCAGCAATCAGATTTGGAATTTATTCAGTTGCTGGGCACCTTGGGCGTACCGTTCGTACTGGTATTTACCAAAACCGACAAACAATCGTTAAACAAAACCCAGGAGGCCGTAGCCGCTTATAAAAAGAAATTGCTGGAAACCTGGGAGGAGTTGCCCCAAATGTTTCTAACTTCATCGGAAGAGAAAAAAGGGCGCGACGAGATTTTGGATTTTATAGAATCGGTAAACACCGAACTAAATAAATAAAAGATTATTTTTGGCACTAAAATTGGGTAAAAAGTCGTTGTTAACCCGTTATAAAAGATTAAAAATTATGAATTTAAAAGTTTTAAGTTTTTGCGCTGTGCTGCTGCTGGCCGGCTTTTCGGTTTCAGCTCAGACTACTACCCCGGCCGCTACTGTTAAACTACAAAGCCCTCCGCCTGCCAACAAAGTACCGGCGGCAGAATTTTATGAAGGCGGACAAGAAGCCATGTACGCTTTTATTAACAAAGAAATGGTGTATCCGCCTTTGGCCAAGCGTAACCGTATTGCCGGCCAGATAATTGTTAGCTTTGTACTGAACGAAGATGGTAGTACCTCCAGCCACAAAATAGTGAAAGATGCCAGCGGCGGATTAGGCGCAGAAGCCTTAAGACTGGTGAAGCTTTTAAAATTTAAAGCCCCTGGTTATAGCCTGAATACAAGTATTCCTATTAACTTTAAACTTTAAAACTTAAATTTTATTTATGCCTGTTGATTTAAAAGATATTGCTTCTATTGCCGGTATGAGCGGCTTATACCGGGTGGTAAGTCCATCGCGCAATGGTATAGTGGTGGAAACTTTGGATGAAAAAAATAATCGTTTTGTCGCACAGGCAAAGCACCGGATCTCTTTACTAAGCGAAATATCTGTTTACCAGCAAAATACGGAAGAAACCCTGCCTTTGGCGGAGGTTTTCGATCGGATTCGCCGGCAAGAGGGCCAGGAGATAAAGGTAAACCCTAAATCGTCGAATGCCGAGTTGACCCAGTTTATGGAAACCATTGTACCGGATTACGATCGCGAGCGCGTTTACATTTCGGATATTAAAAAGATTACCGGCTGGTACAATATTGTGAGCAAACACGTACCGTTTACCGAAGCCGGCGCCGAAGAAAATACCACTCCGGAACCCGAAACGGCTGAAAATAAAACAGAAACAGCAACTAAAACCAAATAATCAAACTGCTTTACCCCATAAAAGAAGAATCCTCGGCAGAGGATTTTTTTTTGCCCTTTACCGCCGGATTATTCTGTATCCTGAATATTTAAATAACTTACCGGCTCATACTACAGGTTTGCCTTAAAATAAAAATATGAAAGTATTTAAATTTGGTGGTGCTTCGGTAAAAGATGCACCTGCCGTTAAAAATGTAGCTACTATTGTGCAGCAGCATCCCGGCCCGCTTTTAATTGTGGTTTCGGCCATGGGCAAGACTACCAACGCTTTGGAAGAAGTTTTCCAACACGCGGAAAACCGGCAGGATTACGAGCCTGCCCTGCAGCAGGTAGAAAATTACCATTACCAATTAACCGCCCAATTATTCAGCGATAGCCAGCACCCGGTATTTGCCCGTTTACAAAGCCAGTTTACCGCTATCCGCGAATATTTGCAGAACCTCCCACCTAACCGCTCCGATGAACACTACGATCAGATAGTTAGCCAGGGCGAATTTCTTTCTTCGTTGATTCTTTATTATTACCTGGTTCAAAGCGGTTTTTCGGCCGAGTGGCTCGATTGCCGCGATTGCATTTGCACCGATTGCAGTTGGCGCGAAGCCCGGGTTGATTGGCTTACCACGGAAAAAAATATTCAAAATAAATTAGCGCCTTTACTAGAGCAGCAAATAGTAATTACGCAGGGCTTTTTGGGAGGTACCACCGAAAACCGTACCACCACCCTGGGCCGCGAAGGTTCTGATTTTAGCGGGGCCATTTTTGCCTATTGCCTTGGGGCCGAATCGCTTACCATTTGGAAAGACGTAGCCGGCTTTTTAAATGCCGACCCTAAATTTTTCCTGAACCCGCATAAATACGATGAAATATCGTACCAGGAAACCGTGGAAATGGCGTATTACGGGGCCAGCGTTATTCATCCCAAAACCATTAAGCCGCTGGCTAACCGCCACATACCGCTATATGTAAAATCATTTCTGCAGCCCCAAGAGCCCGGTACAGTTATAAAAGATTCTAAACACGAAAAGCTGGTACCGGCTTTTATCCGGAAAGCAAACCAATGTTTGCTGTCGTTTGGGGTACGGGATTTTACGTTCGTGTCGGAGCGGAATTTAAGCGTTATTTTTCATGCGCTGGCCGAACTGCGTTTTAAAATAAACCTGATGCAAAACTCCGCTATTTCGTTTTCGGTATGTACCGATTACGATGCCGACCGGCTGCAATTGCTGCAGGAACAATTACAGGAGCAATTTATTTTTCATTACAATGCCGGGCTGCTCTTGTATACCATAAAAAATTATACCGAAGACAGCATTAATCACCTGACCAACGGCAAAGAAATATTACTCGAACAACGCACCCGGTCTACGTTTCAGTTGGTGTGCCGGGAAAAATAAGATAGCAAATCAGGTTAAAAATTGTTTGTTTAGAATTTAAAAGGCAAGCGCATGGAATTTATAGAAGTTACCAATCCGGTCCGGGAAAATATTGCTTTAGTAGCTTTTAATCGGCCTAAAGAACTTAATGCGCTTAGCCCGCAACTGATGAGCGAACTACGCGATGCCCTGCTAACCCTGGACCAGGACGATAGTGTGCGGGTAATTGTTTTAACCGGTAACGAAAAAGTATTTGCTGCCGGTGCCGATATAAAACAGATGGCTGATAAATCAGCGATTGATATGCTGCTGCAGGACCAATTTGCTACCTGGGACCAGATTAAAAAAACGAAAAAGCCCATTATTGCGGCTGTATCGGGTTTTGCTTTGGGCGGCGGCTGCGAACTGGCCATGACTTGCGACATGATTATTGCCTCCGAAACCGCCGTGTTTGGTCAGCCCGAAATAAAAATTGGGGTACTACCCGGGGCAGGCGGTACCCAACGCTTAACCCGGGCTTTAGGAAAAGCTAAAGCCATGGAGATGGTACTCACCGGCAAATTTATCTCCGCCGAAGAAGCTGAAAAACACGGATTAATTAATAAAGTGGTTCCCGTAGAATTATACCTGGAAGAAGCTTATAAACTAGCCGCCGAAATTGCCCAGCAATCGCCGGTAGCGGTGCGCCTCGCCAAAGAAGCTGTATTGCGTTCTTTTGAAAGTTCGCTGGAAGAAGGACTTTATTTTGAACGGAAAAATTTTTACCTGGCTTTCGCCTCTGACGATCAGAAAGAAGGCATGGAAGCTTTTATTCAAAAACGCAAACCGGATTTCAAAGGCAAGTAATTGGTTTATGTCCAATGGCAGTAAACTGAAATTTTGCTTTAGTAAAATTTCTATTAAAATTCCTAAGACACACTAACATATACTTTTCTAAAGTCTGTACCCTCACAGACCTTCAGAATGGGCTTTTGTTTTGGGCCGTGAGGGCACAGGCCGAAGAACGGGAGCACTTGCATAAGTTTTAATTAATAATTTTCCTTCACATCTAAGCCACTTTTACTAATTAACCATTGGCCTGCTCTTCTCAGAAGTAATTCATCTTCATAAATCAAACCCGGATGAAAACGACTTAAAACTTTATACCCATAGGGTACATGTGCCTCAATAGTCCAGTGGGAGCCATCTACCCCCAAAACCCATTTATAAGGTTGCAGAGCCCAAAAATTACTGTTATTTAGTAGCTCCTTAAATTCTTCGTATTGCTTCAACGAAATACTTATCTCTTTTTCTGCAAGGCCTCCTGTTTTTTTATTTATTCTCGTTATATGAATTTCAGCTTGTTTAGAATGCCTGAACAACCTAATAATTAAATCATCATGAAATGCGCTGGTTCGTATAAACCTGTAAGTTTCGTTACCTATAAAAAAGTTATTTAAAACAGGCTCTTTAGCTCTAAACAGTAAACTAGATATATGCCGGACTGTAGCGGAATCAATACCCAATTTGTGATAAAGCCCTACTTTATTATCCGGAATCTTACTCAAATCTTTCTCTTTATCATAAGGTTTATCTGCAATAATATACCCAGCAGGATCAAAATCAGCGAAATCTTCAAAGTTAAAGTAAGGCATGGATTTAAGTGGTACGCCTTGCTCGTCTAATACCCCAGGGATATTTTTGTACCTGGTACCGCTATATAAATTATCTTTATTCGGAAGAACTACTTGCCGATCTGGTAGCTGAGTAGCTGATGAACAACCTAAATTTATAAATAGTAAGTAAGGTATATATCTTACCAAATGCATATTGCCATAGTTATATACGCAAATTACTTAAAAAACAAATAAGCCATAAAAATGGCAGTTGTAACTCCTACTAAATCAGCTAATAAACCGCAGGTAACCGAATAGCGGGTATTGCGAATACCCACCGAACCAAAGTAAACCGCCAGAATATAAAAAGTCGTTTCGGTGCTGCCCTGGATACAGGATGCAACCCGGCCTACAAACGAATCGGCCCCGTAAGTTTTCATCGCGTCTAACATCAGGCCCCGGGCACCGCTGCCACTCAGGGGTTTCATAAAAGCAACGGGTAAAGCCGGTACAAACTCGGTATCAAAACCCATTTGGGCAAAAACCCAGCCCATGCCGTTTACAACCATATCCAATGCCCCCGAAGCCCGGAATACGCCAATCGCCACCAGCATGGCCACCAGATATGGAATAATATTAATTGCCACGCCAAATCCTTCTTTCGCCCCTTCTATAAAAGCATCGTACACATTTACTTTCCGCAACCAGGCCAGCGTGATAAAAGCTACTATTATAGAAAACAAGATTACATTGCTGACTACCTGCGAAATAATAGCTACCTGTTCCTGAGGTTGCCCAGCCAGGTAATAAATAACCAGCCCGATAAGCAAAAAAGCCGTACCCAAGTAGGCCATAATTACCCAATCAAACAAGTTAATGCGTTGGTAAATAGCTACTAAAATTAAACCGAAAAAAGCGCTAATTAGGGTGGTAAGTAATATCGGAATAAAAATATCGGTGGGGTCGGCGGCTCCCATTTGGGTCCGGTACACCATAATACTAATAGGAATAACCGTCAGACCTGCCGTATTCAGCACCAAAAACATAATCTGCGGATTGGAAGCAGTCTCTTTGGTGGGGTTTAGCTCCTGCATTTCTTTCATGGCTTTAAGGCCCAGCGGGGTAGCGGCATTATCCAGGCCCAGCATATTCGCCGAAAAGTTCATGAGAATAGACCCGAAAACCGGGTGATTTTTAGGTAAATCCGGGAAAATTCGGTTAAAAAAAGGCCCTACGGCTTTGGCCAAAATAGCCACAATACCGCCCCGCTCCCCTATTTTCATGAGGCCCAACCACAAAGTCATTACGCCGGTGAGGCCCAACGATATTTCAAAACCGGTTTTGGCATTGTCGAAGGTGCTGGTCACCAGGGCCTGAAAAATAGCTGTGTCCTGAAAAAATATCAGCTTAAAAAGAGCAATTACAAAAGCAATCAGGAAAAAGGCAATCCAGAGGTAATTTAAAGCCATGTACGCTGTAGAAAAGTCAATAGAATATAGCCGACAAGATACTGCTTCTTCCGAAAAGTACTTAAACCGGAGTAAAACTTTTATTTACTGTTCGGGCTTAAACCGCAGGCTTCAACCGGTGGCCTGGTTACTTAAGTCCGGCGAAAACGTGTTTATCAAACTGGTCAGTTTATCAATATCTGCTTGGGTGTGTAAACTGTTCAGGATTATGCGGGTAACGGGTTCGTGCTGGGGGGTGGGATAAGCAAAACTGGATATCAGAACATCGTGCGCCAGTAAATATTGGTACAACTGATTTTGGGGCGTATAAAAAACCGGGTAATCCGGAAAGCGCTGGAAAAGAGAAGGCTCTGCCAGGCAAGATAAAAAATAATTAATATTCCGGAAGAGTTGTTCGCGGGCAACCTGGTAAATGGCGGGCGCCTGCAGAAAAGCAGCTAAATAAGCCGGTACTACCGGCGATGCACCGCCAAAGAAAGTATGATTTTTTAAAAACTGTATGGTAGCCTCCTCCGCTAAAATTACGCCTCCCGGAATACCCAGCGCCTTACCCAGCGAACTTACCACAATTAATTTAATGGCCGGCGGCAATACCAAATCGCGGTAAACACCGGCACCGTTTTGGCCGGTAACACCCAGGCCGTGCGAATCGTCAATAATTAGGGTAATATTTTTAGTAGTATCTAACTGGCTTAACCAGGACAGGTGGTGTTTTTTAACCCATAAGGGGTCTAAAGAATTAAATAAGATAAAAATATTATCGGAGCTGGTTTGGGCAATAATATCTGGTAAATCATGGGCCCATTCGGTAAAACTTTGATGATTAATTGGCTGCACTCCCTGCCACAAAGCCGGGTGGGTACGCGGACCGTAAATAAACGTACCCTTACCGGAAAACGCCTGCACCACCAATTGCCCCGCCATAAATCCGGACGATACCGTTAGGGCGGCTTCGGCCCCGGTGTAAGTAGCCAGATAATTTTCGGTTTCTTCGAAAACGGACAGTTGCACATTAGATAGCCGCGAACTGGAATAATTTAAGCCGTATTGCCTGAAGCCCGCTTGCAGCAACTTCTGAAATTGCTCGTTGCGGGACATACCCAGGTAAGAAGTACCGCTAAAATACAAATATTCCCGACCGCCGGAGGTTAAGGTCCGGCCAGGCAATTCCTCCGCAATTAATATAGGTATTGACACCAGAAGAAGAAATTAATATAAAGCTAAGGCCTTTCTCCTAAACTTAATCAACAAAACCCCACTTTCCAATACCCAAATTAACTTTGCGGAGTCTCTGAAAATATAGACGGCCGCGCGCCCAAGCGCTTTTATACCGGACCTGAGCAAAAGCTTAATTAAAGGCCTGTTTGGTCCTATGCTTTGATCAGAAAAATATTTAAATTGCCAGATATATAAAAAAGGAGTTATAGATGCAGAAATTTTACCTTTTCGTTTCTATGCTATGCCTGGTTTTACTAGCTGCTACCCCAACCGAGGCCCAGAAAGCCAAAAGTTACCTGGAAGCCGGCAACCGTTTTTTTGCCTTACAACAATTCGAAGCTGCTATTACCCAATATTCCAAAGCCATAGTCGAAAAGCCCGATTTGGTGCAGGCTTATAACAACCGGGGCCTCAGCAGGGCTGGTTTAAAGAAATTTGAGCAGGCCTTAACCGATTACAACCAAGCCTTAACCCTGGATCCGAAGAATGCGGAAGCGTATTATAACCGGGGATTGGCTCAAGCCAGTTTAAATAATCAACCGGAAGCTATTGCCGATTATACCCGGGCCATTGCCTTGAATAATTCTTTCGCTGCCGCCTACTACAACCGCGGCCTGGCCAAAGGTTTGCTACAGGATAACAAAGGAGCCATTCCGGATTTCCAAAAAGTAGTTGCCCTTAACCCCTCGGATGCTGCGGCTTATTATTTGTTAGGCTTGGCTCAGTATAATACCGGCCACCGCCAGGCGAGCTGCGAAAGCTGGCAAAAGGCGAGTAAACTGGGAAATAGCAAAGCTAAAGCTTTGCTCTCCCAAAAATGCCGGTAATCAACTGGTATTAATTTGGGATAAAAAATTATGCCCTGCCAGCCGGTTTAATATATTTTGCCGGCACGAATCTTATTTACCTTTGCAATTGTTTGTATATAAATTCCGATCCTGAACCTTTTGGGTTACATTAGGTTTATGTATTTTTGTAAAGTATTAAGTTTAATTTTAAATAGATAGCAACATGGGAATGTATCCTGAATATATGGTGGCCCCAATCCGCGAGGATTTAACTTCGGCCGGTTTTGAGCAATTAATGACGCCAGAAGAAGTAGAGAAAGCACTTGCTGATAGCGAAGGTACGGTATTGGTTGCCGTTAATTCGGTTTGCGGTTGTGCTGCAGCAAAAGCCCGCCCGGCTTTAAAAATGGCAGTGTCAGCGGCTGATAAGCGCCCGGACAAACTTGTTACGGTATTTGCCGGTATGGAAACTGAAGCCGTAGCGAAAGCCCGCGAGCACATGCTGCCATATCCGCCGTCGTCGCCGTCGATTGCTTTATTTAAGAATGGCGAGTTGGTGCACATGATTGAGCGCTACCACATTGAAGGCAACGATTTGGTTAGAATTGTAGACAACCTGAAAGGCGCTTTCGAAGAATATTGCTAGACAATACCACTGATTAGCGCTGATTTTTAGATCATGTTGATTTCAGAACAAAAAAGGGCCGCTTTAACAGCAGCCCTTTTTTATTTTATATTATTTAAACTTCTTTTTCTACCAACCCACCAATATTATCAACCCTAAAGAGGTTTATTGTTACTGCTAATTGTTAACTGTTTACTGTTAAATGTTACCTTAAATCAAAGCCAATATCTTTCCGGAAATAGCGGTTTTTCCAGGTAATCTTTTCGGCGGCAGTAGTGGCTTTGGTTAGAGCTTCGGGTAAATTATTTCCCAGGGCTGTTAAAGCAATTACCCGGCCCCCGTTGGTAGTTATCTGGCCTTTATCGTTCTGGGTAGTACCCGCATGAAACACTAAAACATCGTTGGTGGCTTCCAAGCCCGAAATCACATCGCCTTTCCCGTAATCTTCCGGATAACCGCCGGCTACCAGCATAATCGTAGCCGCCGTACGCGGGTCAATTTCGAGGTTAAAATTGTCTAATTCGCCATCGTGTAAGGCCCGGAACAACTCAAACAAATCGGTTTTAATGCGGGGCAGAATGGCTTCGGTTTCGGGATCGCCCAACCTTACATTATATTCAATTACATACGGGTCGTCGTTTACTTTCATCAAGCCAATAAACAGGAAACCAGAGTAAGAAATATTTTCGGCCTGTAACCCGGCTAAGGTAGGTTTAATAATCCGCTCCTCCACTTTTTGCATAAAGGCCGCATCGGCAAAGGGCACCGGCGAGATAGCGCCCATACCGCCGGTATTTAAACCGGTATCTCCCTCACCTATCCGCTTGTAATCTTTAGCTTCGGGTAATAAAATATATTCTTTGCCATCGGTTAATATAAATGCCGATAACTCAATACCTTCTAAAAACTCTTCTATCACTACTTTGCTGCCCGCCTCGCCGAAACGGCGCAAATGCAGCATACCTTCCAGTTGCCGGCTGGCTTCTTCAAAGTTCTGAGGAATAACTACCCCTTTACCGGCGGCTAATCCATCGGCTTTTAACACCACCGGGTAGTTATGGTTTTCTAAATAACTAATAGCGTCCACGTAATTGGCTTCGGTAAAGGTGGCGTACCGCGCCGTAGGAATATTATGCCGCTGCATAAACTGTTTCGAGAAATCTTTGCTGCCCTCCAGTTGCGCGCCATCTTTGCAAGGCCCGATTACCAATATATGCCGTAAATTTTCCAGCTTTTTAAAATAATCGTGAATACCGGCCACCAGCGCAGCTTCCTGCCCCACCACTACCATCATAATATCGAAATCGTCGGCGAACTTGGCCAGCACTTCAAAATCGGTAATGGCTATATCAACATTGGTAGCTACCTGCGCCGTACCGGCATTGCCAGGTGCCACAAATATTCTTTCGGCATACTCGCTTTGGCGTAATTTCCAGGCCAAGGCATGTTCTCTTCCACCCGATCCGATAATTAAGATATTCATTATGGCTGAATTGTTAAATGGTTTAATTGCTAAACGGCTTGTTAAGGCAGTATGTGCTTGCGCGGCGAAGTTACCAATTTTCCAAAAGCCTTCCTGTATTCGTGCCGGAAAATTAATAGAAAATAAACCGCCCCAAACAAAAAAGCTGACCCAAAATGAGTCAGCTTTATGTCTTGGCTATATTAAATGCTCTCAATCATCAACAATTTGACCATTTAGCAATTCAACTATGCAACCATTTAATTTGCGTATTCCGACAAGAACTTAATACGCATCAGGCGCACGTCTTCTTCAGTGTAATCGTCGGTACCTAATTCTTTTAAAGCTACGGCTATGTTATCGGTACTGGCTTGCATAAAATAATCGCAAATTTCTTCCTGCCGCTCTTCATCCAATACCTCGTCTATGTAATAGTTCAGGTTCAGCTTCGTGCCAGAATAACAAATATGCTCAATTTCTTCGATCAGTTCGGCCATGGTAATGTCTTTAGAAGCCGCAATTTCTTCCAAATCCATTTTTTTATCTATTTGCTGAATAATGTAGATTTTAATTTTAGATTTATTAACGGCTGATTTTACTATTACATCGGCGGCCGTAACAATATCGTTATCTTCTACATATTTGGCAATGAGATCCATAAAGGGCTTGCCAAACTTCTGCACCTTACCCATACCTACCCCACTAATGTGGGCTAAATCTTCTTTTTTGGTGGGGTAAGTAGTGGCCATTTCTTTTAAAGAAGGATCCTGAAAAAGCACGTAAGGTGGCAAATTCAGTTGGTTAGCCATTTTTTTCCGGAGCGCTTTCAGCATATCAAACAGCACCGTATCGTGGCCGGCCGACGACTGAATTTCTTCTTTTTCTTCTTCTTTCTGAACTTCTTCTTCGAAATTGTGGTCTTTGGCCAGTTTAATCGGGTGAGGACTCTGAATAAAGTCAAGGCCTTTTTGGGTAACTTTTAATACCCCTATATTTTCAATATCTTTTTCCAGGAACCCGGATAATAAAATTTGCCGGATAACCGAATTCCAGAACTGGGCATCGTGCTCGCTGCCTTTGCCATACACCTCCAGTTGGTCGTGGGCGTAGCTTTCTACGTACTGGTCTTTCATACCGGTAAGTACCGCTACTAAATGGTCCATGCCGAAGCGCTGTTCGGTTTGTACGGCGGCTTTCAAGGCTAATAAAACCTCATCACCGGCTTCAAAGCGTTCTTTTGGGTGCACACAATTATCGCAGAAACCACAATCTTTTTCAAAATGCTCGCCAAAATAATGCAACAGTTGTTTCCGGCGGCAAACCGCCGAATCGGCGTAAGCGGCCATTTCCTGCAATAATAATTTAGAATTATCGCGCTCAGTAACCGGTTTGTCTTTGCTGAACTTTTCGAGTTTTACAATATCGTCGTAGGAGTAGAACATGAGGCAGTTGCCTTCCAGGCCATCGCGACCGCCCCGGCCCGTTTCCTGGTAATAACCCTCAATAGATTTAGGCGTATCGTAATGAATTACAAAACGTACATCCGGTTTATCAATGCCCATTCCAAAAGCAATGGTGGCTACAATTACATCGGCATCTTCGTTCAGGAAAGCATCCTGGTTAGCCATCCGGACACCTGGTTCAAGACCCGCGTGATACGGCAGCGCCTTCACATCGTTAACGCGCAGGAGTTCGGCAATTTCTTCTACTTTCTTGCGGCTCAGGCAATAAATAATACCGCTTTTACCTTTGTGTTTCTTAATATATTGAATTAGCTGTTTCTTGGTGTTGTGCTTCGGCCGAACCTCGTAATACAAGTTGGTGCGGTTAAACGACGATTTAAACACCGACGCATCATCCATCTGTAGGTTCTTCTGAATATCGAGTTGTACTTTGGGGGTGGCTGTAGCGGTCAGCGCAATAATAGGCAAATCGCCAATACTATCGATTATACCCCGAATTTTACGGTACTCCGGCCGGAAATCGTGACCCCATTCTGAAATACAATGGGCTTCGTCGATGGCCACAAACGATATTTTAGCTTTCTGCAGGAAATCTAACGTTTCTTCTTTCGTCAGCGACTCGGGGGCTACGTAAAGCAGTTTTACCTCACCGCTGATGGTTTCTTTTTTAACTTTATTCATCTCCGCTTTGGTAAGCGTAGAGTTCAGGAACTGCGCATTTACGCCAAAAGCGTTTAACTGATCCACCTGGTTTTTCATCAGCGCAATTAGCGGCGAGATAACAATGGCAGTACCCGGAAGCACAAGAGCGGGAAGTTGGTAGCACAACGATTTTCCGGCGCCGGTAGGCATAATAACAAAGGTATTGTTACCCTTTATTATATTATTGATGATGGCCTCCTGAGTTCCTCTGAATTGGTTATACCCAAAAACTTCTTTTAATTTGTCTTTAATCTTTACCTCTTGTGTGACTAACATTTGTTTTTTAAGGGTATTTTAATAATAATAGATTTAGGTTAATTTTATTTCAGCTATTCTCTAGCCCAATACAAATTTAAATTGAAAATAATAAAAAATATTAAATTAATCGCGAAAAATGTTTTGCAGCAGGAAGCAACAGCCATTCAGCGACTTGTAAATTTTATAGATGATGATTTTGAAGCCTGCGCCGAAGCTATTTTAAATACCAGGGGCCGGGTGGTAATTACAGGCATTGGCAAAAGCGCGCATATAGCCGCCAAAATTGTAGCTACCTTAAATTCAACCGGCACACCCGCCTTGTTTATGCACGCTGCCGACGCCATTCACGGCGATATTGGCATGATACAACCCGAAGACTTTGTAATTTGTATTTCTAAAAGCGGCAATACACCCGAGGTAAAAGTGCTGGTACCGCTGCTCAAACGCAAAGGCTCTAAATTAGCGGCATTGGTAGGCAACCCCACGTCTTATCTGGCCCAGCAAGCCGATTATATTTTAAATGCTTCGGTAGAAAAAGAAGCCTGCCCGCATAATCTGGCGCCGACTTCCAGTACCACGGCTGCCCTGGCATTGGGCGATGCCCTGGCCGTTTGTTTGCTGGAAACCCGCGATTTCAGCAGCCGCGATTTTGCCAACCTGCATCCGGGCGGCTCACTGGGCAAACAGCTGTACCTGCGCGTAACCGATATTTATACCCAAAATGCCGCCCCGGCGGTAACCGAAACAGCTGCTTTAAAAGAAATAATAATCGAAATATCTTCTAAAAGATTAGGCGCTACGGCAGTATTAACTGAAGATACCGGCCGCTTAACGGGCATTATTACCGACGGCGACTTGCGCCGGATGTTAAATAAATACGACTCGCTCCAAACCATACAGGCCAGCGATATTATGACGGCGGCGCCGCTTACCATTGATGCCGATGAGTACGCCACAGCCGCTTTAGAAATAATGCAAAAACGCAATATAACCCAATTAATTGTCACAAAATCTGGTAACTTTGCCGGCTTTGTACACTTACACGATTTACTTAAAGAAGGCTTAATCTAATGAGAAGCAAAGATACATTTGTAGTAATAATGGCCGGTGGTATTGGCAGCCGCTTCTGGCCTTTTAGCCGCACCAATAACCCTAAACAGTTTCACGATGTGTTGGGCGTAGGCTCCAGTATGCTGCAAATGACGGTTAACCGTTTCCGGAATATTTGTCCGCCCGAAAATATTTATGTGGTAACCAACGCTGATTACCGCGACCTGGTAAAAGAACAATTGCCACACCTGACGCAAAACCAAATTTTGTGCGAACCAATCGGGCGCAATACGGCGCCGGCCATTGCTTACGCCAGTTATAAAATCAGCCAGATTAATCCGAATGCCACTTTGGTGGTAGCGCCGGCCGACCACGTAATTCTGAAAGAAGAAGCATTTGTGCAGATTATTCAGGAAGCGGTTGCTGCCGCCGAAAAAGAAGACATCTTACTTACTTTAGGCATTACCCCCAGCCGCCCCGATACCGGCTACGGCTACATCCAGTTTATTGAAGAAGGTAAGCACCTGAAAAAAGTTAAAACCTTTACCGAAAAGCCGAATCTGGAGCTGGCGCAAATGTTTTTGGAAAGCGGCGACTTTGTCTGGAACTCGGGCATATTTATTTGGAACGTAAAATCTATCCTGCATGCTTTCCGGCAATATTTAGGTGAAATTGCCGAAATATTTGAAGAAGGATTATTGTACCTGAACAAACCCCAGGAAGAAGAATTTATTAACCGGGCCTATTCGCACTGCCGCAATATTTCTATTGACTACGGCATTATGGAAAAAGCTGATAATGTGTTTGTGCTATTAAGTGATTTCGGCTGGTCGGATTTAGGCACCTGGAACTCCTTGTACAGCATTGGTAATAAAGACAACGCCGGCAACGTAATAGACGGAGATGTACTGCTATACGATACCCGCAATTGCATTATTAAAACGCCGCAGGAGAGGCTGGTGGTAATAAACGGATTAGAGAACTTTATTGTGGCCGAGTATGACAACGTGCTCATGATTTGCCCGAAAGACGAGGAGCAGCGCGTAAAAGATTTTGTAGCGGATGTAAAATCGAAAAAAGGCAGCGGCTATAATTAATTATTATGTGTAACCTTAAACAAAAGAGGCATTAAAATTTTAATGCCTCTTTTGTTTTTAGCGGATGCCAGATTACGCCGGCAAATAATTTTAATGGCAAGTGCAACGCTTTAGTTATTATCCGGCTCTTATAAACAGAAATTAAAATATTACCCCATGAAAAACTGCTTCTCTGTTCTGGTGTTTTGGTTCTCACTAAACCTGTTTTCCTGTGAGCAAAACAACCCCGAAATAGCTTGTGATATAAAAGATCCGGTTAATAATTTAGCCTGGCTAAAAGCTAAAATCCAGGCCTTCGAGAAAAGCAATATGTGCGATAATAATGCCTGTTACATGCAGGTTTATAAAGTTAATACCGGTAACCAGCAGCAGATTGTAACCTGGGTAACCGGACCGGCTGTGGATGGCATACCGCAATATTATACCTGCACCGGCGAATTAATTATTTGTACCAACGAAGACCCTTGCCCCAACCTGACCAATGCCGAATTAATCTGGACGAGTAAAGCTGATTAACAGGTAGTCCCGTAGAAGCGAAGAATAAAACGAGCGGCCGGCAAATTTTAAATATGCCGGCCGCTCGTTTGCTGTTTTACAGCTGCTTATAAATTTTATAAATTACTCAAACAAAAGATAGTTCTAACCCGGCACTGCCAATCGCTGCCGCAATACTTCAAATAAAATAATACCACTGGCTACTGAAACGTTCAGCGAACCAATCTGCCCTACTAATGGAATTTTAACCTGGGCATCGGCTTTCTTTAAATATTCCGGCGAAATACCGTCTTCTTCGCTTCCCATTAAAATAGCCGTTGGTCCGGTTAAGTCTACGGTGCCTGCGTTAATAGCTACATCGCCTTTTTCGGTGCAGGCCACTACCTGAATGCCTGAATTCTGTAAAAAACTTAAGGTATCTTTTAAGTTGTTTTCGCGGCAAACCGGCACAATATTCAGCGCTCCGGCCGACGTTTTGAGGGCATCGCCGTTGATCTGGGCGGCACCACGACTGGGTATTACAATGGCATCTACGCCCATACACTCGGCGTTGCGGGCAATCGAACCAAAATTACGGACATCGGTTATCCGGTCCAGCACCAGAATAAGCGGGGTTTTTCCTTTCTCGTAAATATCCGCAATAATATTATCGAGCGGCAGGTAAGTAATTGCCGACAAATAAGCTACGGCTCCTTGGTGGTTTTTCCGGGTTAAGGTATCCAGTTTTTCGGGCGGCACCATGGCTACCGGTACTTTGGCTTTGTGCGCCAGTTCGGTTATTTCAATGGTCATGCTGTTTCGCTGACCTTTCTGCAAATATATCCGCTCCAAACCTTTGCCCGCCAGCAAAGCTTCGGTAATGGGCCGTAACCCAAATATCATTTGAATATTATCGGCATTGTCGCGGCGCGGACCGCGGGGGTTTACTCCTCTAGTATAGTTCCTTTTCTCCATTTTTCTACGGTGCTGTACCACACAAACTCGTACTCCGGACGCCGGATTAGTTCGTAATGATTTTGTGTAAAGGTATTCGGTTTTTTAATGAAAATAAATTTATAAGCTGCGCCACCTTGTCTGCGGTTAACATACGTCCATTCTTCAGCATCCTGCTTCCGGTTAACCACACTCGGTTTGCCTAAAATAATATATAACATGCCGCGGTCGGTTAGCCAGCCATCTTTGTGCGAGCTAAAAAAAATATTAGCTTCTTTCACCCGCTGGTAATATTCTTTAATTAAGCGTTTGGCCAACGCCTGATCCTGGTTCGCAATATCCAGCCAGAAACGATCCAGAGCTTTTTTCGGTTCGGTGGCCTCGTACAACTTTTTACGTTCTTCCGAACTGGTCATGTAAATTAAAGGTTCAATTAATTCGCGGGCGGTGGTGAGCTCCGGATATTGGTTGGCTACAGAAATAATGCTGGTACTGGCTTCCCCGGCATCCAGCACATACAGGCCTTCCCGCGCCAAAGTAACATTTTGCCCCACCGGAATTTCACTGGTTTGTATGAGGCTTAGCGTAGGCGATACTTTCTTTTGGCTTAGCGAAAATGGCGGCAGGGCTGCCGGAAAATCGGTCTCGTATTGCTTTAGCTGCACGGAAACAATGGGCAAGGTTGATACCACCTGAAAGGTATCGGAGGTATTTACGTACGACCGGAACAAAGGCCAGCCCGTGTTTACATCGGCTAATAATAATCTTTTGGCAAGCCCCTCGCGCCGTAACGGAATATCGAGCCACAAATATTCATCTTCGGCTACGTGCTGGGGTATTTGCAACTGCAACACCGAGGGCAAGGTAATGCCAGCCGTAGGCAACTTAAAAGAAGCATAAGCAAAATTATCCTTAAAGCTTAATCGCTTGCCAAATTGCCGCACCGAATCCCGCCGGATAATGTCGGGCCGCTCGTAACTCAGGCTGATGGTGTAAAGTAGTTTGAGCTGCGCTTGGGGTACATCTTTAAACAGACCCTCATCCGCAAACTTCAGAAAAACCTGTAAACTGTCTTTATCGGCGAGTAAATCATAAGCAATGGTGGTAGCAGGCAGGTAAGTATAATTCAGGTTTTGCCGGTACAACACTTGCTTGGGCGAACAAGCGGCCGAAAAGAGCAGTATGCAAATAAAATAAATAGCTGTCTTTTTCATGTGTTACCGGCCGGGATGATTCTCTATTGGAATAACGTAAAATTAAGTTGATTTTCTATAGGTAAGTTGCTTTTACTTATAACCTGTTTACTTATTAACGGAAATAAAAAAACCGGTTCTGTCCGAACCGGTCTTTTGTGTGGTATTAATTAGTTTAACGGTTGCCGTAATATTTCATAAATGTTTGTTCTAACTCGGCCGCTTTTTGTTCCAGACCCAGCGCCCGCGCCGACATAACCAATTGCTGCAAAATCATAAAATTGGTTTGCACTTCCCGGTCGAACAAAGCGCTGTTGGGGTCGTTAGCGTAATAAGCTAAGGCTTTGTTAGCCCGCTTGGCCATTACATCCATTATTTCCAGTGCCTTTTTCCGTTCGCCGACGGCATTTAGCGGCTCAATAAATTGCGGCGTATAATAATCATACGGAATAGATTTATCGGGCATAACCGTAAAGCAACGCTCCATCACTTGTTTAGCTTTGGCTTTATCGCCGGCTTGAAGGTAAGCCGTAGCCAGGCGATAGAATTTATCGCGGGTATTCGGCGGCAATTGGCTCACGTAGCTATCGTCGTAGAAAATAGTAGGGTCATCCAGGTTGCGCCAGCTAAACTTGTTCATCATGTTGTTATACATAATGTCTTTCTGCACGAAGCCTTCCTCTTCCGGGTCCGGATTTTTTACCGGCACAATGCGGTAAGCCAAACCTTCGAGCTGGAAATAAGGTTGCAGGTTCAGGTAATCCGAAGAACTGGTAGTAGTAGAGAAATAAACCGGCCGCTCCCAGTTGTTTGTAGCCAGAATATCCAGAATTACCAGGTGTTTCTTTTCGATGGCCGATTTTCCAATATTCCAGGCAAGCTGGTTAAGAATTTCGCCCTGCCGATCCTTTGGCACTGCATTATGCCGGATTACGGCTTCTTTGTCTACCTCCAGCGTAAAAGCTTTGGTCGGGAACGATAAAAATGGTTTGGCATTCTGGGCCGCTACTTGCAATACTTCGTGGTTTTCTTTTACCAGTGCCAAATAACGTTTCAGGTCCATGCCGCCTTTTACCTCGGGCCGTTCCACATAAGGCAGATAATCGTTGGTACCTTGCCGGTAATTTTCTATTTCCATTGAAATAGGCAGCGGCGCCGATTTGTAAGAGCGGCGCTTCATCTGGTCGATGTACCAATCGGTGTTCAGATAACTTAATACGGCTACGCGTACGTCGGTCCGGAAACCTTCTACTTCTTGCGCGTACCACAACGGGAAAGTATCATTATCGCCATTGGTAAATATAATAGCATTAGGCGCTAAAGAACTTAACAGGTTTTTGGCCGAATCTACCGAATGATAGCGGTCCGAACGATCATGGTCGTCCCAGCCTTGCGCTGCCATTACAATTGGCACACTTAAACACAGCAAAGTTACTACCGCTGCCCGGGCTACATCGCTCTTAATAAATTTACTTAGCAAATCGGCCAGGGCCAGAACACCCAAGCCAATCCAGATAGAAAAGGCAAAGAAAGAACCGGCAAATGTATAATCCCGCTCGCGCGGCTCTACGGGCGGTTGGTTCAGGTACAAAGCAATGGCTAAACCAGTAAAGAAAAACAACAGGCCCACAATAAAGGCATCCCGCTGGTCTTTCCGGATTTGGTAAATCAGGCCCAGAATACCCAAGGCCAGTGGCAGCATGAAAAAATTGTTACGGGCTTTGCTTTCGGCTACCCGTTCGGGTAAGCCCTGGCTCGATTCGGCTGGCCAAAGCACCCCGGCATTTTGCACGTCGCTGTCGCGGCCCACAAAATTCCACAGGAAATAACGCCAGTACATGTGGCCCAGTTGGTATTTCATCATGAATGACAAATTCTCGCCCATGGTAGGTTTGCGGCCCTCCTGAATGGGTACCCATTTCTGGTATTCCTGAATGTGCATGGGCTGGTTGCTGTAGATACGCGGCAGCAGGCTCATGTCCTTGGGATCGTAAACCGGCTCTACTTTATAATCTACAATCTCGTATTTTTCCTTGCCTTTTACATAGCGCGGATCACCTTGTTCCTGGTCAATTACTTCGGCTGTAAACTGCGGACCGTACAACAAAGGTCGATCGCCGTACTGCTCACGCTTAAGGTAAGAAACAAAGCTTACAATATTTTCCGGGTCGTTTTCGTCGATGGTTGGGTCGTAAGCCGAGCGAATCGGAATAATCATGTAGGACGAATACCCGATTAATATAAACAGAAAGCTGAGCAAAGCGGTGTTTAAAAAGCGGTTGTTCCGGCGGAAAGAATACCGGAAGCCGTAAATAATCAGGCCGATAAATAAGGCCAGGAAAATTAAAATACCACTACCAAACGGCAAACCAATATTGTTAATAAAGAACACCTCGAAAGAGCCTGCCAGCGAAGGCAAACCCGGAATAATACCCCATAATATTATTACAATAATTAAAGAGCTAATCAGGAAAGTATAAATAGTACCCTTACGGTTAGGTTTGGCAGTTTTACGGTAATAATAAATAAAAGCCAAGGCCGGAATAGCCAATAAGTTTAACAAGTGTACCCCAATCGAAAGGCCCACCATGTAAGCAATTAGAATAAGCCATTTATCCGAATAAACTTCGTCGGCCTTCCCTTCCCATTTCAGCATGGCCCAGAATACAAAGGCTGAGAAAAAAGCCGACATACCGTACACTTCTGCCTCTACTGCCGAAAACCAGAAAGAATCGCTGAAAGTAAAAGCCAGGGCACCCACCGTGCCACTGCCCATAATCAATAAAGTTTGGCCAAAAGTTGGCTCCGTCACCCTACCCACCATCATTTTGCGGGCCATGATAGTAATGGTCCAGAACAGGAACAGTACCGTAAAAGCACTTACCAGACCAGATAAAAAGTTAACCAGAGGGGCTACCAGCAGTACATTATCGCCGGCAAACATCGAGAAAATACGGGCTACGAGTAAGTAAAAAGGCGCGCCGGGCGGGTGTGGCACTAATAATTTATACGAGCAGGCTATAAATTCACCGGCATCCCAGAAACTGGCAGTGGGTTCGAGGGTAAGTCCGTAAACCGTGGCCGCAATAAGAAAGATAATCCAACCGATTATATTGTTAATCCTGCTATAATTACTCATAAACTGCTTTAGAAATAATCCCCGAAATTAAGAAAATTACCTCTTATACAAGAAGTGCCCAAAAATTAATTAAAAAAATAGCCGGCCTTAACGGGCCGGCTATTTTATATCGCAAAAAAACAGATTTTATTGTTGTAACACCAAACGTTTGGTTTCTACCATTTTATCGTTCACCAGGAGGCTGTAAAAGTAAATACCGGCCGGATAAGACGATAAATCGATCTTAATTTCGGAATTAGCCGCTGACTCCGGCACTTTAATGGTTTTTACTACCTGCCCAATGGTGTTGGAAAGCGTAATTTTATAGGCTTCGTTGCTGGTTTGGCCCAACTGAATTTTAATAATACCACGAGTAGGATTTGGGTAAACACTTAAAGTGGGTTTGGTTTGCCCCTCGTCTACAGAGGACATTAGATTTACCACATTCAAGCCCAAAGCCGGTTCTTTTGAAGCACTGGCAGTAAAGCTATACGAATACCGTTCCGGCATTTTTAAGGTTTTAGAAAGGCCTTTGTAAAGCGTTGCAAAATCAAAATTAGAAATAAAAGCGGTACTGGTTAAGCAGTTACTGGCACTGGCAGATGCAACCGCTGTACTTTTAGGAATATATACGCCCTCTCCTTTTAAATCGAAAGCAAGATTAGCGCTATAGCCCGTTATATAAGCAGTCAGCAAGACCGTTGCCATAAATAATTTAGTAAAAGTTTTCATATCATATTTTATCTAAAAATTAGAATCAACAATAATTCAGGTGTTCAAATATACACCTATATTTTTAACCAGCCAAAAATAAATTAAAGCTAGGATATATTTAAGTTAACCCAATGTGTTATTTATCAACCTTATACAAAATATTAAGATCTGGTAAACACCAAAACCCAGCAGGTTAACAAAATTTAATCTAAAATAATACAAGACAAAAATTCTGCCAGAAATCAGGCGGAGAGTAGAAAATAGCTCAGCTTAAATATAGAGAATATACCTGAAACTGCCAAATAAGTTACAGAGAAGATCATTAATACTCAAATATTACAATATTCACATTCAACTACCCGAAATTGCAACAAAATCTTTGATATTGGTAGCGGAATAAATTTATCTGTTGCAAATATTTTAATTTATTTTTGTTGTATTTGGGAACAAGCAGTTTACAGTTAGTCCGAATTTTGGATAAAAGAAATTTCTTTAAGGTTAAAATATTGAACCTCCTGGCCCACGTGCAGGCACAATCGCCCGGCATCATCTACGCCAATAATGGTCCCCGACACCAACTGCCCGCCAACCTGGTAAGTATGCTCTTCCTGGTACCGGTACAAGTTCTGTAAATATTCAAACCGGAGCAGGGCCGCCTTCCCTGCTTTTAGTTGCAAATAACGGGCTTCTATAAACTCCAGTAACCGCTCAATTAGGGAGCGCAAATCAAAGGTTTTGCCGGTAATCTGGGCAAAGGAACTCGCTGCGGGGGCCGTAAACAAATGCTGGTTAATATTTAAACCAATTCCGACGACCGCATGTTGTATTAATTGGCCATAGAGTGAATTCTGAATTAAAATACCTCCAATTTTTTTATTTCCGTAATACAAATCGTTGGGCCATTTTAGCTTCAGAAGAGGCGGCAAATACGCCTGGGCAAAATTTAAAACGGCCAGCGAAATACAAATATTAAGGTTAAACTGGTATTGAGCGGCTAAAAACTGCGGCTTTAAAATGAGCGACAAGGTAATATTTTTGCCGGGCTCGGCTTCCCAGGTATTACCCCGTTGCCCCTGACCGTGCGTCTGCCGATCTGTTATAACAACGGTGCCTTCTGTGGCTTCATTTTTGTTGATAAGATTTTGCGCAAAACGGTTAGTGGAGTCGCATTGTGGTAAATATATTACCTGCTTACCTGTAAATAAGGTATTTGGAGCTATTTTCTGCAAAGAATTTTATAATATTGTAGTTCAAATTTAGTTATATCAAATGAAAAAAACGAAGATTAAGGAAAATTCGGACATATTGGCAGAGCTGGTCGTAAAAGGAATGCAGGACAAAAAGGCCTCCGATATATGCGTAATTGACCTTAAGTCCTTAAACAACGCAGTTTCAGATTATTTTGTAATAAGTTCGGCTAACTCCGATACCCAATTAGATGCCATTGCGCGGGCTGTAGAAGAAGAGGTTTTTAAGATTACAAACCAAAATCCTTGGCAGAGCGAAGGCCGTACAAACAAAGAATGGATTCTTCTGGATTACGTAGATGTGGTGGTGCATATCTTCCTGAAAGACAAACGGGAATTTTATGCCCTCGAAGAACTTTGGGGCGATGCTCCCATCCGGTACATTGAAGAATAATAAAACTTGTATCTAAATTGAACATTTTGGTTTACCTGATGTTCTTAAAATTAATTGAATTTTAGAATAGATGACAGATAATAAGACGCCTAAGAAAAAGAAGATAAACATGCCAAACACGCCTCCCCGGCCTACCATGCAAATGTGGGTGCTGGCCGCGCTGGTGTTTTTAATATTCGGAATTGCTTATTTTAACCGCAGTAACGCTACCGTACAAATAAACCAGCAGCAGTTTGAAGACATGGTTCTGAGCCGTGATGTAGAACGGCTGGTAGTGGTAGTGAACAAACGGATTGTAGAAGTTACCCTGAACCCGGCGGCACTGGAAAATGAGAAGTACCGGAAAATTGTACCCAGCCGGGGCGCTTTTACCCTGGAGCAAGGCCCACACTTCTACCTGCCTATATTTTCCGGCGAAAGCTTTAAAGAAGACTTAGCCAAACTGCAGGAAAAAGTACCGCAAGACCAGCGTATTGGCTACAGCATAGAAGAAAGAACCGGCTTCTCCGAATTTTTCGTGAACTGGGGCTTTATTTTGTTAATGCTCTTTGGTTTCTGGTTCCTGATGCGCCGGGTTACAACCGGTGGTGCCGGTGGCCAGATATTTAACATTGGTAAATCGCGGGCCGCTTTATTCGATGCCGAAAACAAAGTGAAAATTACCTTTAAAGATGTGGCCGGTCTGGAAGAAGCCAAAGAAGAAATCCAGGAGATTGTAGAGTTTCTGAAAAACCCGAGCAAGTTTACTATTTTGGGAGGAAAAATTCCGAAAGGTGCGTTGCTGGTAGGACCTCCGGGTACCGGCAAAACTTTATTAGCCAAAGCCGTTGCCGGCGAAGCCGATGTACCATTCTTCTCCCTGTCGGGTTCTGATTTTGTGGAGATGTTTGTGGGAGTTGGTGCTGCGCGGGTACGCGACTTATTTAAACAAGCCAAAGCCAAAGCACCCTGTATTATCTTTATTGATGAGATTGATGCCATTGGCCGTTCGCGGAGCCGGGGCCAGGTGCCGGGCGGTAACGACGAACGCGAAAATACCCTGAACTCCTTACTAGTAGAAATGGACGGGTTTGCTACCGACTCCGGGGTAATTATTCTGGCAGCCACTAACCGCCCTGATACACTGGATGCGGCCCTTTTAAGACCAGGACGTTTTGACCGTCAGATAAGCATTGATAAACCAGATATTATTGGACGTACCGAAATATTTAAAGTCCACTTAGGTCCGCTGGCTTTATCTGAAGATGTGGATGCCAAGAAATTAGCCGCCCAAACGCCTGGTTTTGCCGGAGCCGAGATAGCCAACGTATGTAACGAAGCAGCCTTGATTGCAGCTCGCCGCGATAAGAAGAAGGTAGAAATGCAGGACTTCAACGACGCCATCGACCGCGTGATTGGTGGTTTGGAGAAGAAGAACAAAATTATTTCGCCGGAAGAAAAGAAGATTGTGGCTTACCACGAAGCGGGCCACGCCATTGCGGGCTGGTTCCTGGAGCACTGCGACCCATTGGTTAAGGTAAGTATTGTACCCCGTGGTATTGCTGCTTTGGGCTACGCCCAATATTTACCAAAAGAGCAGTTTTTGTATACCACCGAGCAGTTAGTAGATGAAATGTGTATGGCCTTAGGTGGCCGTGCCGCCGAACAAATAATTTTTGGTAAAATATCAACCGGCGCGTTAAGTGATTTGGAGCGTATTACCAAAATGGCTTACAGCATTGTAACCATGTACGGCATGAACGATAAGATTGGTAATATTTCTTATTACGACTCTAAAGGTGCAAACGAATATTCTACTACCAAGCCTTACTCGGAAGCTACTGCCCAAACCATCGACAACGAGGTTCGCAAAATTATCTCGGATGCTTACGAGCGGACCAAGCAGTTATTGACAGATAAATTAGATAAGCTGGAAATTGTAGCACGGGAATTATTGCAAAAAGAAATCTTGTTCCAGACTGATTTGGAACGTTTGGTAGGTCCGCGGCCGTTTGCCGCCTTAACTACCTATCAGGCCCATACGGCTGGTACCGATCGCAGTAAAACCCTGAGCGAAGTAGAGCAGGAAAACCATCCGATTCCGGTTGCCCACGATAACGGCAAACAAAACGGCCAGGAAAAGCAAGTAGAACCAGAAAAGGAAAGCGAAGGCGCTACGCCCGGCTCTACTTATTCTTTCGATGTTTAATGGCGCTTACCCAATAATTTATGTACGAACCAAGGTCTAAAGATATAATTTTAGGCAAAATAAGAGAGGCGCTGGCTAAACCAGCGCCTTTTATGCCTTCTACCCCCGACTTTGCCACTTCGGTGCATCCCCTGCCCGATGAAGATTTATCTATAACTTTCGCCACTGTTTTTTTAAGAAACAGCGGCACTTTTATTTACTGCGATTCCGACGAAAATTTCTTCGACCATTTGTATGTTTTTAAAAAAGAAAAAAATATACAGCACTTGTATGTGTGGGAACCAGAATTAAAAGCCCATTTACAGGCTGGTGGCATTGATTTTAACGAGGACGAAGCTTCTTTTATAAAAAATGCGGAAGCCAGCCTTACTACCTGCGAAGCGCTGATTGCCCGCACCGGCAGCATTCTGGTGAGTGGCGCCAGCGAAAGCGGCCGCCGCTTAAGCATTTACCCGGAAAAACATTTAGTGTTGGCTTATGCTTCCCAATTAGTGCCTGATATTAAGGATGGTCTGGCTTACGTCCGGCAGAAGTATAAAAAATTTCCTTCCATGTTGTCTTTGGTAAGCGGGCCCAGCCGGACTGCCGATATCGAGAAAACCCTGGTGATGGGTGCCCACGGTCCCAAAGAGTTGGTTTTATTCCTGATTGATGATACCATCCATTAGTCAGCTTTTACCCGGTAAAAAAGTATATTTTGCGTCTGATTTTCATTTGGGTGTGCCCGATGCGGCATCGAGTTTAGTCCGGGAAAAAAAGATTGTTCGCTGGCTCGATACCATTAAACACGATGCCCAAATGGTGTTTTTGGTAGGCGATATTTTTGATTTCTGGTTCGAGTACCGGCACGCCATTCCTAAAGGCTTTATCCGGCTGCAAGGCAAATTAGCCGAGTTAAGTGATAGCGGGCTGCCCATCTATTTCTTCACGGGTAACCACGACATGTGGATGTTCGATTATTTTACCCAGGAACTAAATATTCCGGTACTGCGCAAGCCAGTTTCTATCCAAATTAACGAAAGTAAATTTTATATCGGCCACGGTGATGGCTTAGGCCCCAAAGATTACACCTACAAAGTTTTAAAAAAGATATTCGCGAGTAAGCTGGCCCAGTGGCTCTTTGCCCTCGTTCATCCTAATCTGGGTATTGGGGTGGCTAATTATTGGTCGCGGAAAAGCCGCATCCGAAACACCAAGGTAGACGAAGTATTTAAACCCGGCGAAGAATGGCTGGTAACGTACTGCACCGAAATGGAAAAAAGCCATCACCATGATTACTATGTTTTCGGACACCGGCATTTACCCCTGGATTTAGAAATAAATAAGAACAGCCGGTACGTAAATTTAGGAGAGTGGGTTAATTATTGCTCTTATGCTACGTATGATGGTCAATCGCTTAAGCTCGAATATTTTGAAGCCTGATATTTCGATTCGGCTGATGCTAACCGGGCTGCTCTGGTTATTTTTATTAGCCGGCGCAACGGCGCAATCCTTAACTTTCATCCGTTCGGTACCCGTAGACCGGCCCGGGGCTATTTCCCTCGACCGTTTATCTAATATTTACGTGGCCGATGCGCGAAATATTCTTTACAAATACGACCCAGCAGGTAAGTTAAGCCAAACCTTTTCGCCGCCTACTACCGGCCAGGTGGCCACTGTAGAAGCCTGGAATACGGTAAAAACTTTATTGTTTTACGATGACCGGCAGCAAATAACCCTGTTGGATCGCTTTCTCACCCCCATTACTGCTACCCGCCTTTCCGACTTTACCTCTGGCATTATCCGCGCCGCTACGTTGGCTGCCGACGATCGTATCTGGCTCCTGAACGAAAGCGATATTTCCCTTAGTAAAATAGACATCCGGCATCCCGATGCTGTACTTAAGACCCAACTGAATCAGATTTTAACCGAATCCGCCGGCGACCTTAAATTTATGCGGGAATATCAGAATAATCTGTATTTGCTCGACCGGCTGTCCGGCGTTTATATTTTCGATAACATGGGCAACTACAAAAAAAAACTACCCTTAACCGGATTAAACTACCTGGGCTTTAAAGGCAATGAGCTTTATTACATAAAAGAAAACCAGCTCCAGTTTTTACATTTGTATACCCAGCAAACCCGCACCATCAGCTTACCCGCCGGGAAAAATTATCAAAAGGCTTTAGTTGGCGAAAATTTCTACTATCTTTTTACGCCCGCCGGCTTCGACATCTATTCTCTGAAGTAAGTCATTTTCTCTTTTTCTGCCAATTTTCTAGTTTACCTGCTTTGGTTTAATGCTGGATCATAACCATTTACCGGATTGTATCCGTTAAAGCTTTTATCTGCTGCTGTTTAGCCCTTCTCTAAAAGCCACAGCCTGCCATTTTAAACCATTAATAAAACTAAGAAAAAGATGAAAGCACTGGTATTTCACAAAATTAATGATGTACGCGTCGAAAATGTAGAAGATCCCAAGATAGAGGAAAGCCGCGATGCCATTATCCGGGTAACATCAACGGCCATTTGCGGCTCCGATTTACATATTCTGGATGGCTTTGTACCGCAGTTGCGCAACATGGTGCTCGGCCATGAGTTTATGGGCATTGTAGAAGAGGTAGGTTCGGGGGTGGGCAATCTAAAAAAAGGCGACCGGGTAGTAGTACCGTTCCCGATTGCCTGCGGCACCTGCTACTTTTGCACCCACCAATGGCCCACCCAATGCGAGAATTCTAACCCTAAATATGGCCCCGAAGGTGGTTTTATGGATCAGAAAGGCGCGGCATTATTTGGCTATACCGATTTATACGGCGGCTATAACGGCGGTCAGGCCGAATACGTGCGGGTACCCTACGCCGACTTTGGTCCGCGCATTGTACCCGATGGCCTTACCGATGAACAGGTATTATTTCTGACCGATATTTTCCCGACCGGTTGGGCGGCTGCCGACTGGGGCAGGATAAAAGGTGGTGAAACAGTGGCCATATTTGGCGCTGGCCCGGTAGGTATTATGGCCGCCAAATCGGCTTGGTTAATGGGAGCCGGCCGGGTAATCAGCATTGATCTGCAGCCATACCGCCTCGAAATGGCCCGGCAAGCGGCCAATGCTGAAGTTATTTTGTGGGAAAACCAGGAGCAGGTAGTAGAAATCATCCGCAGCATGACCGAAGGGCGCGGTGCTGATGTTTGCATTGACGCTGTTGGCATGGAGGCGGACCGGAGTATTCTGGAAAAAGCCAAAGCTGTTTTTAACGTAGAAAAAGGCACGCCAAAAGTTTTGGAAACCTGCCTGAGTGCCGTGCGCCGAGGCGGCGTAGTAAGCGTAGTAGGCGTTTACGGTTCTGCTTTCGATAATTTCCCAATATATAAATGGTTCGATAAAGGCGTAACCCTGATGGGCACCCAGGCCCCGGTGCAAATTTACATTGACCACCTGATGCAACTGGTGCAGTCTGGCAAAGTTCGTCTGGACGATATTATTACCCATACCCTCCCACTCGACCAGGCGCCGCAAGGCTACGAGATATTTAAGAAAAAAGAAGATAATTGCGTGAAGGTGGTATTAAAGCCGTAAACATCTGATAATTATTATATTACTTACCAGAAGGAGCTAGTCCAAACAAAGGATTAGCTCCTTTTTGGCTTGTTGCCATTACTCGTTCAGATAGCAATACGAATCTTTTTCGGCAGATATTTGTCTTAACAACAGCAGAATGTCCGTTAAATATAGTAGTATTAGGGCTGGGGTAATTTCTAAATGAATATTATCGCGTGCGGGAGATTTTAGTATATTTGTCTCTTATCATTAGTTAGAAAACAAGAATTAACATATAAAGGAGTACTAGTTGTGGGATGTAATTCATGTTCTAGTGGCGGTTGTAGCCCCAAAGGCTGCAAAAGCAACGGCGGCTGCAGCACCGGAGGCTGTAACCGATTAAATGTATTTGATTGGCTCAGCGATATGGATTTACCTACGTCGTTTGAGGAGTTTGATATTGTAGAGGTACGTTTTAAAGGAGGCCGGAAAGATTTTTTCCGGAATAGCAATAGTCTGGTTTTAACTACCGGCGATGCGGTGGTGGTAGATGTGCCCAATGGGTACCACGTAGGGTATGTTTCGCTGAAGGGGGAACTGGTGCGCCTGCAAATGCTGAAGAAGAAGGTTGATAACAGCGAAGAAATCCGGGCTATTTACCGGATTGCTAACGAAAAAGACCTTGAAAAATTCGCAGCTGTACAGGATCTGGAAAACAGTACCATGTACCGCGCCCGCGGCATTATTCAGGAACTTGACCTGAAAATGAAATTATCGGATGTAGAATATCAGGCTGATCGCTCCAAAGCTACTTTTTATTACTCCGCCGATGACCGGGTAGATTTCCGGGATCTGATTCGCAAGCTAGCCGATGAATTTAAAGTGCGGGTAGAAATGCGCCAGATTAGCTTGCGTCACGAAGCCGGCCGGTTAGGCGGTATTGGCTCCTGCGGCCGCGAATTGTGCTGTTCTACCTGGCTAAGCGACTTTAAGAGCGTTTCTACTACCGCGGCGCGTTACCAGAATTTATCGCTCAACCCCAGCAAATTATCGGGCCAGTGCGGCCGTTTAAAATGCTGCCTGAACTACGAACTCGAAACGTACCTGGACGCTTTAAAAGATATTCCGACTATAACAAAACCCTTGCAATTACAAAAGGGAGATGCTATATTGCAAAAGACAGATATATTTAAGCGGGTAATGTGGTTTGGCTTCAAAAACGACAATAACTGGTATCCGGCCCCGGTAGAACGTGTAAGAGAAATTCTGGAACTGAATAGCCGCGGGATAATAGTAGAGTCGCTGACGGTAGAAGAAAAAGCGGAGCAGCAGAAAAAAGTGGAACTGGTAGCGCAACTGGAAGGGAACCTGGAGCGCCTGGACGAGAAGTTTAAATCGAAGAAAAAGAAAAAGAAGAAAAATAAAAATGGTCAGGCCCCGGCTTTGGCCGCTGCTGCAACCACCGTACCGGAGGTTAAAAGCAATGAGTTAAAACAAAACGGTGCCCGCAACGAGAATAAACCGCAGGCAAATGGCAATGGTGGCCAGGGACAAAAGAAAAAGCAGCACAAGCGGCCTTTCCGCGATAACCGTCCGCCCCGTACCGACAACCGGCCAGATAAACCTGTTAATACATGATTAAGCAGTTATTATTCTTAATAATTCTTGTAAGTATTTTTTCTTTATCGGCTTGTGACAGCAGTAACCGGGTATACGAGCAGAATATAGATATCCCAAATAATAACTGGCGGATTAACGACACCAAAGAATTCCGGTTCGAGATAACCGATACTACTAAAACTTATCAGGTATTTTTTAACATTCGGAATGCCCTGTTTTATGAATTCTATAATTTGTACGTAAGCGCCACGCTGCTTGATCCGGCTGGGCAGAAGGTGCATAATAAATTGCACGAGATGTACCTGATGGATAAAAAAACCGGCGAGCCCCTGGGAAAAGGCGCCGGAGATTTATTTGATCACTCATTTCTGGCTTTGAAAAATCAACATTTTTCAAAGCCAGGCACTTATACGCTAAGGTTAACCCAATATATGCGCAAAAATCCGTTACCCGGTATTATGGCAGTGGGTATTAAAGTAGTAACTGTTGAATAGCTTCTGAACAATAATCTAACACAAATAATACTTCTTTTTATTACCATGACCGGCAAAGCCTTATGAAACTTGCTTTAGAAGTTTTCGGATCTATTATGATCGTTTTTTCGTTTTTGCCGCTTATTAAATCAACGTATTGGTGGATTAGGGTGCTGGATTTTCCCAGACCTCAGATTGCCTTTTTCCTGGTTGTTATTTTAGGATCTTACCTTTATCTGTACGGGGCCACTACCCTGCCCGAAAAAATATTTTTGTTTTTGCTGGGGCTGGCGTTGGTAAACGAGGTGCTGCACTTTTATAAGTTCACAATTCTGTACCCGGTAGAAGCCCTGCGGAGCAACCTGAAAGCACCTAAAAATACCTTCAGCATCATGATATCCAATGTCAGGATGTCGAATATCCATTATAACCGGTTTTTGAAGCTGGTACGTGAAAATGACCCGGATATTTTACTCATAAACGAACCGGACCATAAATGGGCCCAGGAAATTTCCGAATTAGACACCGTGTATGCTTTTAGTATAAAATGCCCCTTGGAGAATACCTACGGCATGATGTTTTACAGCAAGTTTAAATTGCTGAACGAAGAAATCAGGTTTTTAGTAGAAGAAGGTATTCCGTCGTTTTATGCTATTGTGGAGCTTCCTACCGGTAAAATGTTTGATTTTTATACAGTACATCCCCAGCCCCCGCACATCGATAAAAATACCGATACCCGCGAAGGAGAATTGCTGCAGGTAGCGCGAATGGCAAAAGCCTCCCGTTATGCCTCTATCGTGGCCGGTGATTTAAATGATGTAGCCTGGTCTCATTCTACTAATTTATTCCGAAAAATAAGTGGCTTACTCGATCCGCGTATTGGCCGGGGCTTTTATAATACCTATAACGCTTTAATTCCTTTTTTCCGGTACTCGCTCGATCATATCTTTTATGATCCGGCCTTTCGATTAATCCGGTTAAAGCGGTTGCGGGGTTTCGGCTCCGATCACTTTCCGATTCTGATTCGGTTAAGTTATGAACCGCAGGAAGCCGATGAGCACGATCCACCCAAAGCTAATTCGGAAGAAAAGGCCGAAGCCCAGGAATTAATTGAAAATGTAAAGGAAAATTAAAAAGTAAAGCCCGGGAACTACCCGGGCTTTTTTTATTTATAGGTGGTGTATTAAACAACCATAAGCCAGAGAAGAAATATCTTTAATGGTTAAAAATAAAAATCCCGTTTAGTTTACCTAAACGGGATTCGAATAACAATAATAGCCTGGAGCTATCAGCGTATATTTGAAAATTAGATTCTCTCTACGTTAACCGCGTTCAATCCTTTTTTGCCTTCTGTAACTTCAAAAGATACTCTGTCATTCTCACGAATCTCATGAACTAAACCAGACTGGTGAACGAAGATGTCTTGGTTGTTATCATCAGAAACAATGAATCCGAATCCTTTAGATTCGTTGAAAAATTTTACTTTACCTGTTTTCATAAAAATTAATAATAAATAATGGTACAAATATAGGCATTTAATTTTAAAACCTAATGCTGCAATATACATTTCTTTCAGAATAAGGTTTTTTAAAATTCCCTTTATTTTAAAATAAATATTAAAATAATCGCAAATATTTACTACGGCGTTCTACCACTTCTTCCAGAACCTTCAAAAACATAAGGCTTTAGGCCTCGTATATCTTATATGCAGTAAATAAAAATTTATTTATGCTTATCCGGCAGGCAGCCTTAATCGAAGCTAGTTTACCCGATAAGTAAATTATTCACCTAAAAAATAAACCTATGGAAGAGAACAAAAAAAATGAAAGCGGTGAAAACAAAGGCGTAATTTCAACGATTACTGATATGCTAACCGGAAATACCAGTCAATCGGCCAGTAACACAGAAAAAACAGTCGGCGACCAAAATAAAAATAAATCACCGCAAAGCGGAACCGAGTCTAACCCCTGGGGGACCAATCCGAATCAGGCCAAAGATGCCGGCAATAAAAACTTAACTTCTTCGGCCACCGACCCCAGCAGCACAACGCTGAAAAAAGAAACCGGAAGTGCGACTGCCAAGACCAATTCGGGCACTAGCAAAGGCACTACGGGAAATAACAAAAATAACGCTACTATGGCGGCAAGTACCTCTAAAACTACGGCCAAAACAACTAAAGATGCCAAAGCAGGTGCTCAGAACAAATCAGAATCTAGTGCACAAAATAAAGCTTCTGACACAAACAATAACCAGAACAAATCGGCTACTTCGGAATTTTCGCAGAACAATACCAATATGGGTATAAACTCCGAAAACACGGCTAACCGGAACCAAGGCAGCAACCAGGATAATGATCGGGAGCAGCGTAATCAGTGGGGAGGCACCAATAACCGCGATTACAACGACCATGATAATTTCAGCACCGACCAACGTGGTGGCTGGGGTAACCAGGGCGGCAGCTATGGCCATCAGTCCGGAAATTATGGCGGTGGCTATGGTAATCAAGGCTTCCAGGGCAATTATGGCCAAGGTGGTCAGGACTATCAGGGTAACTATGGCCAGAACCGGCCGGGCTACCAGGGCAGCTTTGGACAAAGCAGCTACGGACAAAGTAATGATAGTTATGACCAAAACCGGTCTAATCAACGGGGAGGCTACGGCTACGAACCATACAACAACGAAGGCAGCGGTTACCAATCAGCCGGACGGGGCGGTTTTGGCCATACCGGTCACCAAAGCGGCGGTGGTTACGGACAAAGCAACTTTAACGAAGGCTCCGGTTACCGGAGTAACTACGGTAGCGGCTCCGATTATCGCCAGGATTATGGCAACCGAAACGATAATAATAACTATGGCCACAACCGCCAAGGAGACCAGGATTGGAATCGGCAGCAAAACCAGGGTGGTAACCAAAACCGGTCGTCGGACTGGCATTGGCAGCAAGACCAAGATTGGAACCGCAACAACATGCAGGGTGGTAACCGGGGCGGCTACGGCCGCATGGATAACGACCAGCAGCACCATGAATCTTACCGGGGCAGTGGCACCAGTGGCTGGAGCGATGGTTACGGCAACCAGCGCGGCTACGGCAATCAGCAAGACCGGCAGGGCGGTTATAACCAGCAAGGGGGCTTCGGCTCGCGGGGCGGCTCTTATAACGATGAATACCGGTCCGGAGACAGCCGGCGCGGCAACCAGGGCGGCTACGAGAACCAAGGTGGCAGTAATTACGGCCAGGGAAATTCCTATGGTAACGAACAAGGTTACCGCGCATCGCGGGAAGGAGGCCAAACCAATTACCGGGGCGGCTACGATAATGCCAGCCACGATGATTACCGTTCGCCATGGCAAGGAAACCAGTTTAACGATACCAACAGTACCAGGGGCAGAAACCAGCAGAGAGGTTACGAAAGTAATTACCGGTCGGGCCGCCAGGAAGATGACGATGATAATAACCGCTGGAACGAAAGAAGCAATCATTACCGCGGCAGTAATGAATATGATGATTAAGGTAAATATTTAATAAAAAGACAAAAGGCTTCCGGTAATCGGAAGCCTTTTTGTTTGAATACCATTTTAATTCGGCTGAAAATGCTGGCTATAATCCTGTGCAAAATCCACTATGCTGCGGGGTTGCCGGCCAGTTAATTTCTCAATGGTATCGGTAATATTTTGGGCGTAGCCGGCTTTGTAAACACCATTCAACTCCACTATGGCATTTACCATCCAGCCGGGCACGTGGTGCTGCAGCATGGTAGCTGTTGCAGCCTCTTCGGGCACATCTACATAAGCAATTAACCGATTAGTGGCTACCGTTATAGCATGGGCTACGTCGTTCACCGAAATAGCTTCCGGACCGGTAATTTCGTAAACTTTGCTTTCGTGGCCGGGTTGGGTTAAAATAGTTGCCGCTACCGCTGCAACATCACGGGCATCTACATAATTTACCTTGGCGTTACCCAGCGGCATATAAAGGCTGTTATTATTACAGATACTATCGGCATCCATTAAAAAGTTCTGCATAAAACCGGCTGGCCGCAAAATAGTGTAAGGTACGCCTGAACTTTCCAGGTACATCTCTACCTCGCGGTGATCTCTCCCTAACTGAATGCCCGGTTCGGCATCGGCGCCGCTGGCTGATAAACGCACAATATGATGGACACCAATTTCTTTGGCTACATCAACTAACTTTTTGGCCATTTCAACCTGATCCTGGGTAAACGGGGTAATCAGAAAAACATGCGTTACGCCGGTAAGTGCCACGCGCAACAATTCCGGATCGTGAAAATCCAGGTGCACCATTTCTACATGCGGTAACCCCCGGAACCTGTCGCCTTTAATAAGCGAATGTACACCGGCCCGGACGCGGAATTCGGTACCTGCCAAAATTTTGATGGTTTCGCTGCCAACGGTGCCGTTAGCAGCCGTTACTAAAATGGTTTCTTTCATAGTTTTTTATTTTACAGGATGGCGCCATTTAATCAGGTAATCCGGCTCCAGTTATTATCTGTATAGTTTATTGTTGTATTACTGGTTAATTAACATTTAGGCCAACTAAACCCAAATTACTTATTTCTTTTTACGGCTTTAAATATTTTACCACCCTCATTACTGAAAACAAAATCGGTGTTATTAATAAAAACAAGCCCCTCGGCCTGGCCCGACTTACCAAAGGAGAGGCAATATTTTTTACCGGCAAAAAAGTTGCCATTGGGGCCAACCTCCAATACATAAATATTGCCGTAACCCAGTAAGGCCACTTTTTTACCATCCGGACTTATATCAGCGGCGGTAATCATATTGTTTATTCTGATGCTATCGGCAATGGTGGCTTCGTAAGTACCGGGCTGGGCCGGTATTTTATAAAGCTTAACCTTTTTATTAGGGCCGCGGTTTTTAGAAAATATATAAAGGTAACCTTGGTAATAAAAAAAAGCTTCGGCATCAAAGGTAAGTGCTTCTTTGGGTGGCGGAAAACCCCTCTGGTCGGCGTAACGGAACAAGATGGTATCGACCTGGCTTCCGTCGTTTTCCTGTATCCGGAAAATGCGGAGGTTGCGCCGGTTGTTTTGGTTATTTCCAAAATCGCCGATATAAATATTGCCGGCCTGGTCTTTAGCTAAATCTTCCCAGTCCTGGTTATGGGTACGCTGAATTTCCCGGGTTTGCAACAGCGTTCCAGTTTCGTTTATCTTAAATAATACCGGCGGGTTTCCACTGTCCCCATGGGTCCATAAATTTTTATCAGCGGCCAAGGCCAGGCCCGAACTTTCCGGCACCTCATCTTTGGCCATCCGGCCTATCCTTTCTATTTTATATTGTTTGGTTCTCACCAAAAAACCAGATTGTTTCTTATCGGCAGCACAACCACAAAATAACGTTTCGAGAAAAACATAAACCGTAAATAGCTTAAATAGCATAGGCACGCACTAATTTATCAACCAGTATACGCAGGACACGCACGAAAGTAAAGCACCTTTAAAACGGGCAGACACAGCTACAGGCCTAAGTAAGGTCTAAGCTTTTGGTAGATAGTTTCGTTTACCAGCTTAATATTTTTAATATCCTCGGGAGACTGAAACTGGCCGTGCTGGGTACGGTAAGCGATAATGAGGCGGCCCAGGTTAAACCCTACGTATGGATGCGCCCGCAATTCTTCTAACGTAGCCGTATTTAAGGCAATTCGGCGCGGCGTAAAATCCGGCTGAACAAAAGTATATTTATGCAAGCTATCCACTACTTCCGGCGACAAGCCATACACTTCGGCTAACTGTTCCGGTCGCGCAAAGCCGCCGAGCTTATCTCTAAAATTTACAATACGGGCCGATAACTTAGTCCCGATGCCTTTAATCTTTTTTAACTGCGTAGTGTCGGCGGTATTAATATCAAATGGCTGTAGCCGGTAATCGGGGCGTTCGGTCTTAAAAGACGGGCGATTGGCGTAAACCTGGTTGTCGGCAGGTCTGCTACGGTGGTCATTATTCTGCTTATCCGGTTGGGCCGGTAAGTCTATGTACGGGTAAAGCTGCTGGTATAACGCGTCGGGTAAACCGTAGATGCGCTGCAGTTGCTCTTTGTACTTGAAACCACCAGCCTTAGCGCGGTACTTAATAATATTGCCGGCGGCGTACCGGCTAATGCCCAATTCCACTAAATCGGCCTGGGTAGCGGTGTTGGGGTTAAACCGGTGCAGCCGGATGGGCGCGGTAATTGATGCACCCGGTGCGTCTTTCGTTGCATATCGGCCGGTCGGAGCCACATGGTCTAATTGCGCCGCCAGGCTATCGAGCGCGGCCTGGTCTTTTAATGGATTATAGCCCGTAGATTTAATTAGACTATCAAAAAGAAACGGTGCGGCTGCCGCCAGCACCGTTATCAAAAGCAAAAACAAAAAGCCATTGGTTTCGCGCTGCGAGAACCCAAAATAATTCCGAAGCCAATATTTTATTTGCTTCATAGGCCCAATATTACCAAAAGCTTATGGCCGGGGTTCGTCGTCGTTTTCGGAATAAGAATCTGGTTCGGGCCGGGGTGGTGTTTTTAATACCAGAATAAAAAAATAGATGGTAACAACAGTTACGCTAATCATTGTGAAAAGCATTACACTCAGCGCTAAAGTATTCATCTTTTAAATTTCCCCCTCTTTTAATCTTCTGTTATAAGCTACGTAAACCAGATAGGTAATACTCAGAAATAGTACTACCAGGAGCAACCGCGAGCCGTTTACAAACATTAAAGTATCTTCCAGGTTGGCTTTGGTAGCGGCATCGGTGGCAGCGGTAATTTGTTCTTTTAAACCCGCATTGGTTATTTTCCGGATAATCGAACTATCATCCAGTACCCAGTTCCCGCTTAAGGCCTCATCCCAATTACCGTCTTTAGGAGTAACCAGTGAACTCAGGAAAACCAGCAAAATAAATGTAGGCGTAATATATTTAATAATAAACCGGTAAATATTGGGTACCTGAATATCGGAGCCCGCATTAATTTCGCGCATGCCCTTATCGATGCCAAACACCCAGGCAAATAAAATAGACTCTATCATGGCAAACACCACCAACGACACCGTGCCGGACCAATAATCGTATTCATCGAACACGCCGTAGTTGAAAAACAATACGGTAGGCATGCCCAGCACAAATACAATTATTCCAAACGACCAGGCGGCCGATTCACGCTTCCACTTAAACTCATCCATCAGAAAACTCATCCACGGCGTACCCATGGCCAGCGAGGAAGTAATACCGGCAAAAAATAAGAGCCCAAACCACATTACCCCCGAAAGCGCCCCCAACAAATCGCCCCACTGGTAAAACAGGTACGGCAGTGTCCGGAAACCTAAGCCCAAACCACCCGACTTGGTTAGTTCAATAACGTTATCGATGCCCAGGTAACCCACCGCAATGGGTATAATAATGGAGCTGCCCAACACCACTTCCACAAATTCATTCATCCAGCCCGCCGACATCGCACTCAGGGCAATATCGTCTTTAGAGCGCATGTACGAAGCATAGCACTGAATAGAACCCATGCCCACCGATAAGGTGAAGAATATTTGTCCGGCTGCGGCCAGCCATACCTTGGGGCTCCAGAGCGAATCGAAATTGGGGGTCCAGAGAAAATTTAGCCCCACCGAACTATCGTTAATAGCCCCATCTTCGCCGGCTGTAATGGTAAAGCCTTTAAAAGCCAGGAACATCCCGAATAAAATGAGCAAGGGCATACCTATCTTGGCTACTTTTTCGACCCCACCGCTTAAGCCACGCGATAAAACCCACGTATTTAAAGCCAGACACACCACAAAGAAAAAAATGGGCTCGTACGGAATGCCCGAAGTAGAGACCGAGAGATTTACATAATCGTTAAAAAATTGGGCAATCTGGGTTTGGGATAAATCGCTAAAGGAACCTACCAGCGAATGGTACACGTAAGACAGCGTCCAGGATTCCAGGTAACAATAATAAGCCGCTACGGCAATGTTAGTCCAGACGCCAAATACGCCTAAATATTTCCAGAAGCGGCGTTTATCAAGGGAGTTAAGAATAAAGGGTGTGGAGTGATAGCCAAAGCGACCGCCAAACCGGCCAATAGACCACTCGATCCAAAGCAGGGGAATGCCCATTAATAAAAAGCAGACCAGGTAAGGAATAATAAAAGCCCCACCCCCATTCTGCACTGCCTGTACCGGAAAACGCAGGAAATTGCCAAAGCCCACCGCATTTCCGGCCATAGCCAAAATAAGACCAACCCGCGACCCCCAGGACTCGTTGTTTGCACTCATATATTAATTATTCAGAATATTTTAAACTGAAAGATATTAATTTATACCTATACTTTAAGTATTCCGGTAAAATATTAATGAACCGGTAAAGTTTTGAACCACCAAATATAAACTTAAGCGTTCTGCCTTTTTGGAACGGCATACCACCTAAAAGAGAAGCATTTTTTTAACACCTATTATAACTGACTGGCTATCACGGCTATCCCCTCGCTAAAATTATGTGGCTTAAAGCCCAATATTTTTTCGGCTTTGCTAATATCGAAGCCCGTACGGGGCGGACGTTTAGCCGGCTGCGAAAAGTTGGAGGCATCGGCCTTGTTGATGTAAGATTTATTTAGGTTAAAATATTCGGCTACTTGCAAGGCCATTTCGTAGGGCGTTAAAATTTCTTTGCTGGAGATGTGGAATATACCTTTGGCGTCGTGTTGCACCGCCAGCCAGCAGCCCATAGCCAAATCCTCGGCCAAAGTGGGCGTCCGGAACTGGTCGTTTACTACCTGAATGGTTTTCTGAGCTTCGAGGCTGTTTTTCACCCACAACACAATATTGGTGCGGCCGTAATCGTGTACCACGCCGTAAACCAGCACCGTCCGGATAATGGCCCATTTCGCTTTGCTTTGCCTTACAATCTTTTCGGCAGCTAATTTGCTTTGCCCGTAGTAGCTGATGGGGTTGGGTTGGGCTTCCTCGTTGTAGGGTCCGGCTTCGCCATCAAACACAAAATCGGTGGACAGGTGAATCAGGTGAACATTATATTTTTCGCAGGCCTTTACCAGATACTGCACGGCCTCCATATTCAGTTTCCAGCATGCTTCCTGGTTCAACTCGCACTCGTCTACGTTGGTCATAGCAGCCGTATGAATTAGGTGCGTGGGGCGCTCTACCGATATTATTTTTTCAACCTGCTGCTCGTCGGTTACATCCAATGAAATAAAATGGAGTTCCGGTACCGCTTGCGCCAGTTTATTTTGCCCGCGCGAAGTAGCTATTAAATCTATATCGGCATTGTGAATGAGCAATTGCGCCAGCTTCTGCCCCAGCAGACCATTGCTGCCCGTTATTAGAACTTTCTTCCTCATGCAGCCTGCGCGTAATCGTAACCGTATTCTTTGGTAATCTTTTTCTTTTTAACCTTATCAACTTTTACCTTCATCCGGATGGGCGTTGTGGGCCGGTCCATAGGGCCTTTGGGTTGCTCCGCTATTTTATCAATTACCTCCAAACCCGAGATAACCTGCCCGAACACGGTATAATTATTATCCAGAAAGGGGGTGCCGTTGTGGTTTTCGACAATGTAAAACTGCGAGCCGCTGGATTCTTTCTGCGGATTGTTGTTCCGGGCGGCGGCTACCGCACCGCGTACGTGTTTCAGGTTTGGGAATATTTCAGCCGGTACGCGGTACCCGATATCGCCGGCACCGTCATTATTCGGGTCTTCGTCTTTGGTGTTGGCATCGCCCCCCTGAATCATAAAGCCATCAATAATCCGGTGGAAAGTAGTATTGTTGTAAAAACCCTTTTTAGCCAGTTTTAGAAAGTTTTCCTTGTGTTTAGGCGTCTGATCGAACAGCACTACTTTCATGTCGCCGAAACTGGTGGAGATGGTAACCAGCATATCTTTTTTAGAAGGCTTTTTCTGGGCAAATACTGTGTTGCTCAGGGTCAAAAAACTCAGAACAAGAGAAAGTCGGACTAAATATTTAACCATCATTTGTTAAAAATATAAGGTGCTGTTATTAAATAAGCAATAGCTTAGGCGCGGGCAGCCCGGATATCGGCTAATATTTTATCGCCGCCCATTTGCAAAATGTTATTACCCAATCGCTCACCCAGGGCAATTACTTCGTCGGAAGGCGCTGTTAACGTATCGGTTATCATTTGCTGACCATCCAGGCTGACCACCCCGCCCGTAATACTCACCTCGTTACCCGCTTTGGTGGCCAGAGCAAAAGATGGAATGCTGCAACCGCCTTCCATGGTGCGTAAAAAAGAGCGTTCGGCTAATAGGCAAAAGTGGGTTTCTTCGTGGTCGAGACATGCTTTTAAGGCTTCTTTCCGGGGCAACGGCAAGCTTTTGGCACACTCAATGGCAATACTACCTTGCCCGGCGGCCGGTACAAATTTATCGGTTGGCAAAAATTCGGTAATCAGGTGGTTGTACTGCATCCGGTGTACGCCGGCATATGCCAACAATATGGCATCGTACTGGCCATCCTTCAGCTTCTGCAAGCGGGTCTGTAAATTGCCCCGGCACTCCGCGGCAATTACGTTGGGATAATACCGGCTCAGCAAAGCCCGGCGGCGCGTAGACGAAGTTCCCACCACAATCTGCTCTTTCTCCAGCGAAAATTGCGAATCAAAAGAAATAACCACGTCGTTTACCTGCTCGCGCTCCATAAAAGCCAGAATCTCTAAATCTTCGGGTATTTGCGACTGCAAATCTTTGGCGCTGTGTACGGCAATATCAATGGTGTTGGCCCGTAATCCTTCTTCCAACTCTTCAGTAAATACACCTTTGGCGCCTATTTTATCAAGCGACCGGTCAAGTACTATATCGCCTTTGGTATTGATAATTTCGATTTCTACTTCAAGGCCGGCACCCCGTAGTTTCTCGGCTACAAAATGCGTTTGCCAAAGGGCCAGTCGGCTACCCCGGGTTCCAATCCGGATAGGTTTATTATTTTCAGACATTTTTTCTGTTTTAAAATATTTAATGTGCTAATTATTTAATGTGCTGATGTGCTCATTTGATAATATATTAGCTGTAAAATAGGTTAATTTAAAATCGAATCTCCAGAACATTAGTTATCTAATTTAGGAAAACCATTCGTTTTCAATTTTCAAATCCTCCAATTAATTAGCACATCAGCACATTAAATAATTAGCACATTAACCTCCTAACTCATTTTTAAATATTTGGCAATTTGGATAGAGGAATCTACAAAAACAATTTTGGGGTTGGCGTTCCGTTCAATGTGGTAATGTGCATTCCCTAATTCTTCTGTTAGTAAGGCTGCATTATGGGGCCTTATAAGCTTCGAGAATTTACTCACAAAATCAACCTCGGCGGGTGGAATAAAAGGTACCAGTTGGGCATCTATGCCGTACAGCATTACCCGGCGCAAATTGTTAAGGGCGTAGTGCAAAAAAGCTTTCTGGTTTTCGCGGCCCAACTTCTGAAACTCATCGCTCATGTCCACCACGTCGCCAAATTTATTTGCGTAGCAACTCCGCATCCACCTCACAAAAGTTTCGAAATAATTGCTGGTTAGTTCCTGACTCAGTTTGCGGGCAGCCTGCAGGTTGCCTTCGGCCAAATTGGCTATCTGGTGCGCAGCGCTTTCGGTTACCTGCAATTCTTCCTGCAAATAATTTATGACCTCTTCGTCGGAGAAAGCCCTTACGGGTACTTTCTGGGTTCGCGACAAAATGGTGGCGAGTAGTTTATCGGAAGCGTTAGAAACCAATAAGAATATGGTTTTAGCCGGCGGCTCTTCGAGCAGTTTGAGCAAAGCATTAGCCGCCGCCGAATGCATGAGTTCCGGTAACCAGATTAATATTATTTTGAATTCGGCCTCAAAAGCTTTGAGCGAAGCAAAACGTACCAGTTGTCGGCTTTCGTCCTTAGAAATATTACCCTGCTTGTTTTCGGCCCCGATAAACTGCATCCAGTCGTTCAGGGTTTGGTAAGGATTTTCCAGCAGGAACTCCCGCCAATCCGCTAAAAAATTCTGGCTCAACGCATCTTTGGTCACCGATTTGGTAGTAGTAACCGGCATCACAAAGTTCATATCCGGATGTACCAGTTTATTCATTTTGGTACAACTGGCGCATGTTCCACAGGGTTCTTCTTCGCCTTTGTTTTCGCAATTGAGGTACGTGGCATAGGCCAGCGCCAGCGCCAGGTTAGCGCTGCCATCTGCTCCCATAAAAAGCTGGGCGTGCGCCACGTGCTGGTTCTGCACCGATTTTACTAGCAGCCTTTTTGTTTCCTGGTGGCCCGGTATCTGGGAGAAAAACATTTTCGTTATTCGATATTCGTTATTCGTTAATCGTTGTTCGATTCGAAAACGATAATTTTATGTTAATTTAGATAATTACGCAACAGACTATCAGCCAAAATGAACAGGCATATTTTAACCAACTTGCTACTCCTGAATAATTGGTTTAGCAGGAATTTCAGGTTAACCGCTAAAGGAATAAAGATTAACGAGCAACGAACCTACCGTTCCCAGGACCGGTGTTCGCGTTCCTGGTGGTAAATATTGCTCAAGATATTGCGTTCCGTTTCATCGAACACCTTGCCGCGGCGTTCCATGGCTTTTTCTACGGCCTCAAAAACTTTGCGCAACTGGTAGGTTTCAAAGCTATTGGCCCCACCCCACGAAAACGACGGGATGAAAGTACGCGGATATCCGGCACCGAAAATATTGGTTCCGACCCCGGCTACGGTACCAGTGTTAAACATAGTATTAATGCCGGACTTTCCATGGTCGCCCATTATCAGGCCGCAAAACTGCAAACCGGAAACTTTGAAGCCACCCTTGGCATAATTCCACAGCTTTATCTCGGCATAATTATTTTTCATGTTAGAGGTATTGGTATCGGCGCCCAAATTACACCACTCGCCCATCACCGAATTGCCCATAAAACCATCGTGGCCTTTGTTGGAATAGCCAAATATGACAGAATTACTAATTTCGCCGCCTACTTTACAAAATGGCCCGATGGTATTATCGCCGCGCATTTTTCCACCCATGTTAACGACACTGCCTTCGCCCAGCGAAAAAGGCCCCCGAATAATAGCGCCTTCCTGTACCTGCGCGTTTTTACCTAAATAAATGGGGCCACCGGAGGCATTTAAGATAGCTGCCCGCAACTCCACTCCTTCTTCCAGAAAAATATTTTCCGGGTTATAAACCAGTGTGTGCGGATCGGTAATGGGTTGGCTTTTACGCCCGGCGGTAATTAACTCAAAATCGCTGCGGATTTGGGAGCCATTGTTTTTGAAGATATGCCAGATTTCTCTTATAAAGTAAATATCCTCGTTATATTCTCCCGCTTTATCAAAATGATGATCATGCAGGTCGGCTAAGGTATTAAAGTTGTTGGTACCGGCATGGAAGGCTACTAAAGTGCCTTGCTTAAAAATAACTTTGCCGGGTTGTAAATTCTTAATCTTTACCACTAAAGCCACATCGGGGCAAATAGCGCCATTTACGTAAACATTACCTTCGGCACTGGTTTTATAAGGAAATTTTTTTTGGAGATAATCCTGCGTCAGGAATGATACTTCTTTTTTAAAAAAGTGGCCCCACTTTTCTGCAATGGTTAAAATTCCGGTTCTGATTTCGGCTACCGGTCGGGTAAAAGTCAGCGGCAGCAGATTCGGTCGAATTGATTTATCGTCGAAAAGGATAATATTCATGATGCAAAAATAAAAAAGTCTTCCCGATATACGGGAAGACTTTAAATAAAATGGCGGTAAATGCTAAGGAAATTATTTCTTCGCGTAACGCTTCTGAAATTTTTCCACCCGGCCGGCAGTATCCACGAAGATGTTCTTACCAGTATAGAACGGGTGAGAAGCAGAAGAAACTTCAACTTTAATAACCGGGTAAGTTTTGCCGTCTTCCATGGTAATGGTTTCGTTAGAAGTCATGGTAGAACGGGTAATAAATTTAAAATCACTGGATGTATCCTGAAATACTACTTCGCGGTATTGCGGATGAATATCTTTTTTCATGGGTACTTATATGTTAAAACTGCTAAATTCGAATCGGACTGCAAAAATAAGGAGATTTTTATTTTTTACCTAATGCTTTAGTAATAATTTATTTCAGACAAAACTAACTTGCCCCTAGTGCATTAGCAAAAAATATCAGCTTACTTTTTCTGCTTGTAGCGCTTGGTTTGCTACTCAGAAAAGGCACAGAAGTAAATCTGCGCCATAGAAACCCCTAGCTTAAAATAATCCCCTTCGTTTTATTTATTGGTAACCAACTGAATATTGCTTTTTTAACAACCTCGTTAATATTCATTTATCTACACAATTATTGCCAGCCGCCCCCTAAAGCCCGGTATAAATCTACCGTAGAAAGCAGCCGCGCTTTATGAATATTTATCAGCTCCAGTTCGGCGGCTAAGGCACCTTTCTGCGCTGTAATAATTTCGAGGTAAGTGGCGTAACCGGCCCGGAATAAGTCGTTGGAAGTAGTAATCGCATCCTGTAAAGTGGTTACTTCCTGCGCCTTTAGTTCCTGTATTTCTTTGTACCGCTGAATGGCATTTAAACCGGTAGCTACTTCCTGCACCCCGTTAAAAATGCTTTTCTGGTAATTAAAGAAAGCTTCCTTAGTAGCGGCAGAGGCATACCGATGCCGCGCTTTTAGCTGGTTCTGGCTAAATATAGGCAGCGATAAACCACCCAGCAAACCGTAAGCCAGCGAGGCCGGCGTGGTCATGAGCAAGGAAGCCTTAAAAGCGTTTAAACCGGCATACGGCGAAATAGTAAAAGACGGCAGAAAAGCGGCGCGGGCAGCGGCAACATCGGCCTTGGCAGCCGCCAACTCCCACTCCGCCTGCTGAATATCGGGCCGGCGACGCAATAAGTGCGTGGGAATACCCGTCTGCATATTTTCCGGTAATTGCTGTTCCCGGACAGATTTTCCGCGGGTTATCGGCTGCGGAAAACGCCCCAGTAATTGGTTCAGCAAATTCTCGGTGGCGGTTATTTGCCGTTTCTTCTCAGCCTGCAGACTTTGGGTATTTAACAGCTGCGCGGTAGATTGCTGCACTGCCAGTTCGGTTTCCCGGCCGCCGGCTTTCTTTATTTTTATCAGGTCAATAGCCAGTTGCTGCAAACTCAGGTTCCGGTCGATTATTTCGAGTTCGTTATCCAGTGCCACCAACTCGTAGTATAAATTAGCCACCTCGGCTACTAAAGCGGTTTGCACCAATTGCCGACCGTTTTCCGAAGCCAAATACCGGTTATAGGCTGCTTTGCGGTAGTTCCGCAATTTTCCCCAGATATCCAGTTCCCAGGTACTGCGCACCCCTAAAAAATATTCGGGCACTACACGGTCGGGTATTTTTTGGTTTTCGTTGATGTTCGGCGATAAATTAGTATCGTAATTACCGACCCCGTTGAGGGTATAATCGCCGTATTTGTCGAACCGGGCGGAAGCTTCGGCCTGCACCGCCGGCATTAGAGTTCCTTTGCTTTGCAACACGCCGGCCCGGGCCATTTCTACACGTTGTAAAGTCACCTGTAAATCCGGGTTCTGACGCAGGGCCGTATCAATCAGGCTAACCAGATTAGGGTCGGTAAAAAAAGCGGACCAGGCAATATTGCCTGTGCTGGTGGTATCGGCACTGGTGCCAAAAGTACCAGGCAACGCCCGGCTCATGGGTAAGGTAACCGGACCGGCTACTTTACAGGACCAGAAAAGTACCTGTAGCCCTGCTAATAAGAAAAATTTATATAAATATTTAGGAAGATACATTTAAATGCTTTTAAATTAATTAAAAATTTGAGGGCTAGGCGGTTTGCAACTCCTTCTTTTTCTTCGGCTGCCCCATTTTGGCAAACAGCACGTACAAGCCCGGAATCAAAATAATGCCAAACAAGGTACCAATGAGCATTCCGCCGGCCGATGCCGTACCAATAGAACGGTTACCCATGGCACCGGCGCCGCTGGCAATACACAACGGAATCAGACCCGCGATAAAGGCAAAGGAAGTCATCAGGATAGGGCGCAAACGGGAAGCGGCTCCTTCTACGGCTGCCTGCAATACTGTTAAACCTTCTTTCTGGCGCTGAATGGCAAACTCAATAATGAGGATGGCGTTTTTACCCAGCAAACCAATAAGCATTACCAGCGATACCTGCGCGTAAATATTGTTTTGCAGGCCCAGCAACTGTAAAAAGAAGAAGGCACCAAAAATACCCGTTGGTAACGATAATATTACCGGCAGCGGCAACAGGAAACTCTCGTATTGGGCCGCCAGCAGCAAATACACAAACAGCAAACTAATCAGGAAGATGTAAACCGCCTGGTTACCGGATAATATTTCCTCGCGGGTCATGCCCGACCACTCGTAAGTAAAGCCACGGGGCAAGGTTTCTTCGGCCACGCGTTCGATGGCCTGAATGGCATCGCCGCTACTGAAGCCGGGCGCCGGACTGCCGTTAACCATGGCCGAGGTGTACATGTTGTAGCGGGTCAGCTGCTCCGGACCGTACACGCGCTCCAAGGTTACAAACGTTGAGAAAGGCACCATTTCGCCCTGGTCGTTCTTCACATGCAGTTTTAATACATCTTCGGGCTGGGTCCGGAAAGTGGGCGAAGCCTGCACCATCACCTTATACATTTGCCCAAACCGGATAAAGTTAGACGCATAATAGCTACCCAGTAAGGTTTGCAGCGTGTTCATGGCGTTATCGATGGTAACGCCTTTTTTGGCGGCCATATCCTGGTCCACGTGAATCATGTACTGCGGAAAGTTGGGGTCGAAGCTGGTAAAGGCCGTGTTGATTTCGGGCGTTTCCTGCATAGCCTGGATAAACTTGTTCGTTACCTCGGCGGTTGCCTGCAGGTCATCGTTTTTACCCCGGTCCAGCAAACGTAATTCAAAACCGCTGGAGTTACCAAAACCCGGCACCGTGGGCGGTGGGAAAAACTCGATGGTAGCATCTTTCAGGTTGGCGGTTTTTTCTTCCAGTACCGCAATAATATCATCTACCGATTCCCCCCGATCTTCCCAGGCTTTCAGGTTAATCATGCCCATGCCGTAAGAAGCGCCCGCCGATTCGGTTAGTAAACTATAACCGGCCAGCGTGGTAACCGATTCTACCGCATCCAAGCCTTTCGTAGCTGCCTGAATATTGTCCAGCACTTTTTCGGTTCGTTCTACGGTGGCGCCGGCAGGCGTTGTCACGTTTACGTAAATCATGCCCTGGTCTTCGGTCGGAATAAAGCCGGTCGGCAATAATTTGGTCATGCCCCAGGTTCCCACGCAAAAGAGCAGCAACAATCCCAGGGTAACGGTACGTCTGCCAGCCAGCCGTTGCACGTATCCCTTATAGGAATTTTCCACCGAATTGTAGCCCCGGTTAAATTTATTGAAGAACCGCTGTAATAAATTCTGCTTCTGACTGGCCGGGCTGTGCTTCAGCATAATAGCGCAAAGCGCCGGGGTAAGCGTAAGCGCGTTTATACCCGAAATTACAATGGAAATAGCCAGCGTAAGGGAGAACTGCCGGTAAAATATACCTACCGGACCCGACATAAACGAAACCGGAATAAATACCGCCGACATTACCAGCGTAATGGCTACAATCGCACCGCTGATTTCACTCATGGCTTCCAATGTCGCTTCTTTGGCTGGCATGTGTTTTTCGGTCATTTTGGCGTGCACGGCTTCTACCACCACAATGGCATTATCTACCACAATACCAATAGCTAGTACTAAGGCAAACAGCGTAAGCAGGTTAATCGAGAACCCGAGTAACTGCATAAAGAAGAAAGTACCCACCAGGGCTACCGGTACGGCCAGCGCCGGAATAAGCGTAGAGCGGAAATCCTGCAAAAAGATAAAGACAATGATAAACACCAGGATGAAGGCTTCGATCAAAGTCCGGATTACTTCGCTCATCGAAGCATCCAGGAACCGCGATACGTCATAAGAAACGCTGTAGGTCATGCCGGGCGGGAAAGAAGAATCTTTCAGTTCGGCCATGCGGGTTTTTACGTTTTCGATTACCTCTTTGGCATTAGAACCCGGGCGCTGCTTAATCATGATGGAAGCGGATGGCCGGCCGTCGGTTTTCGATACCATGCCGTAACTCATCGAACCAAACTCTACGTCGGCTACATCTTTCAGGCGCAGCACCGAGCCGGAACCATCTTGTTCGGCGCGCAACACAATATTTTCGTACTGACTGGGTTCAAAAAACTTACCAGTGTAGCGGAGTACATACTGTAGCATTTGTGGCGATTGGCCGGAACTTTCGCCGGCTTTACCCGGCGCGGCTTCTACGTTTTGCGCCCGGATAGCGTTAATTACTTCATCCGTCGAAACTTGATAAGCCGCTAAGCGGTCGGGCTTTAGCCACACTCGCATCGAATATTCGCGCGAGCCCATGATTTCGCAGAAACCTACCCCGTCAATCCGTTTCAGTTCCTGCAATACGTTAATATCGGCAAAGTTATATACAAACTGCTCTCCCGCAGCTGGATCTTCACTCATCAGGTTGAGGTAAAGCAGCATACTATTCACCTCTTTCTCGGTAGTTACCCCGGCTTTAATAACTTCTTCGGGTAACTCATCTATAATAGTGGTAACGCGGTTCTGCACGTTTACCGCCGCTAAATCGGGGTCGGTACCTACTTCAAAAAATACCTGAATCAGCGTGATACCATTGTTGCTGGATACCGATGACATATACGTCATGCCGGGCACCCCGTTAATGGCTCTTTCGAGCGGCGTGGCTACAGCCTTGGTACATACTTCGGCGTTGGCGCCGGTATATTTAGCCGTTACGGTTACTGAGGGCGGCACAATGTCCGGGAACTGCGTAACCGGTAAGTTAAAGAGCGACAAAGCGCCTAACAAAGTAATTATAAGCGATATTACCAACGACAACACGGGCCGCTGAATAAACATTTTAACCATTATTTCTTAAATTAAAACCAAACTCCTTCCAGGTCACCCCCAAGAGGCGACACAATTCTGTCTCCGGAAACCAAACCCCTGTTAAGGATTAGTGGCCAGAATGCTGTCCATCGGGATAAAGGAAGGTTTGATAACCTCCCCGTCGCGGATCTCCTGCACGCCTTCGTACACAATGTTATCGCCGGGTTTCAGGCCGGAATCCACAATGTAGAAGTGGGAGAAGCGGGTTTTAGGTTTAAAATTTCTGGTTTTTACTTTGTTTTCTTTATCAACTACGTACACAAAATTCTGATCCTGCACCTCAAAAGTGGCTTTCTGCGGCACCATTACCACATCGTTTACGTCGCTGGCCAGGTGCACGGTACCGGTAGAATTGTGTTTTAATAATTTATGGGGGTTGGGGAATTTGGCCCGGAAGGCAATAGAACCGGTGTTGGCTTCAAATACACTTTCCACGGTTTCAATTTTGCCTTTCAGTGGGTATTTTTTACCATCGGCCAGCACCAAATCTACCACACTGCTGCGGGTATTGGTACCTTGCTGTACCGATTTCAGGTAGTTTAAATATTCTTTTTCCGATACGTTAAAATACGCATAAACGTCTTTTAAGTCCGACAAAGTAGTTAGCAAAGTACCTTCACTAATTAAACTACCCGTTTTAAACGGAATGCGGTCGATAACGCCGGAGAAGGGCGCCTTAATATTGGTGTAAGAAAGCTTGGTTTGGGCATTGTCCTGGGCCGAACGGGCTTCGTCGATGCGGGCATTGGCTGCACTTAGTTTTACCTGGGCTACTTCCAGTTCTGATTTGGAAATTACTTTTTTATCAACCATAAGCTGCACCCGTGCTACTTCCAGTTCGGCCGCTTTGGCCTCGGCAATGGCAGTTTTCAGGTTTGCTTTGGTTCGTGCCAGTTCGGCCCGGTGCTCGGCAGAGCTTAACCGGAAAAGTGGTTGTCCTTTTTTAACCGTCTGGCCTTCGTCTACTAATATGGCATCGAGGAAGCCATTAACCCGCGCCCGCACATCGATGTGGCGAACCGCCTGAATTTGGGCCACGTACTCGTTGAGCAAGGTGGTATCGTGGGTAACCAGCCGCGTTACCGGCACTACCGGTATGGCATTCTGTTTTTCATTTACATCTCCTTTGGCCACACATCCGCCCAAAAGGGCACCGGCACTTAATGCATATAACAGACTAATATTTTTAAAAATTTTCATATCTCTTTTCTAAATCTAATTTTTAACAAAACCATTTTTGCTGCCATCCAAACCGCTCCGGAACCGGCTAAAAGCATAGCCAGCCCCTAAAACGCCTGTTTAGCAGAATTTAAATAATTAACAGGCTAACTCGCCTGCAACAAGAAATGATTTGAAATTAGAACGGCGTGAGCCGGAAAAGAAAACTGTAGTATTCGGGTAATAGGGGAATAAGGTGAGAATATTCTCCGGCCGGTTTTTGCTCCGTTTCGATCCACTGGTTTAAATAAACCAGTTTAATAACCCGCGCCAGCACCGAGAAAGAATAACGCATTACGCGGTGCGGCCGCAAATGGAAATTAGGTTGTTCAATGCCGCTAAAATTTTCGGAAAGCTCCATCACTTCCCACAAAAGAACTTCGATTAGTTCTTCTTCCGCATGGGCAGTTGCTGGTGCTTCGGCATTATCTTTTAGTACTTCATTAATAATGGCATCTGGTAGCCGGTCGAAGACATGCTTGCGCGGGAAAAAGGAGAAGACGAGCATGTGCACTAAAAAGCAAAATACAAAAAAGAAACTCCAATTTCGATTCATGTTTTGTAATACTTTCTATACTAACTTTCCTTTATTTAGGCGCTTTTGAATTTTGAAGCTGCGAATATAGTAAAATCTGTCCGTTATATCCACGCTACTAGAAAAACTTGTATTAAATTTTGATTACCAAAATTTATACTTCGGTCTGCTTTTAACAGCATATAATTTTACAAAATCTTGTCAGAACAGGTTTCGTAAATTTCTAACAAATCTAAAGTATAATTCTGGATCAATTCTGAAGATTAGCGGTTCCTTTTAAAATATTTAATGTTACCGGTTAGTTCCCTTCCCTTTTTAACGAGCGCATTTTTCAAAAACCAATTTGCTAACCTAAGGGTATTACATCATTCGTCTGCCTGCATTTCAACCGTACGCCATCCTGGTAAGCAGTATAATTACCTGGTAGCAGCCGATGCTTTTACTGGTAGTTAAAGTAAGATATTCGGTAAATACCCGGCCGCTTACCAGGTTTGTACTGGCCAGGTGAAAAGATAACTGCTATTCGTATTTTTCTTTTTAATAATAGTACCGCATATTTGGGCAATTTACCTGGCCTCAATATTTATATGGAAGATATTACTTTCGACGAGAAGAACCGGATTCTGGACCGCAACCAGATAATGCAAAAAATTAAACGGATAGCTTACGAGCTGTACGAGAACAATTTTGAAGAAAAAGATTTTTTACTGGCCGGTATCCAGGAAAACGGTTATTTGCTGGCCCAGTTGCTGGCCAAAGAACTGCACCATATTTCCCCGGTAAAAATAGAACTGGCCAGCATTACCCTGAATAAAATCCATCCCCTGGATCACCCTGTTCTGGTACAACCAGATAATATACCCCTGGAGCAACGGGTTGTAATTTTGGTAGATGATGTACTAAATACCGGCAAAACCCTGGCTTATGCCATGCAGGCTTTCTTAAAAACCGAAGTTAAAAAAGTTGAAACCGTAACTTTAATTAACCGCCATCACACGCTCTATCCCATAAATGCCACCTACACAGGCTTGTCTTTATCTACTACCCTGCAGGAACACATCCGGGTAGTATTAGCCGACGGGGAGCGTTTTGGCGCTTATTTAATTTAAATGCTTTATACCTACTTCGTAAAATAACTTATCTAGTGGGGATAAATATTTATATCTATTAACGTTTAAGCATTTGCATGTTCCACGTGGTTATGATTCCGGGGTTGGGTGTAGACGAAAGAATATTCCAGAACCTGGCCATTGGTAAACAATTTACCCGCACCATTATCCGCTGGATACCACCGGAACCAAACGAGAACCTGGCACATTATGCCAGCCGCCTGGCCAACCAATTACCGCAGAAAAATAATTTAATATTAATAGGTATTTCTTTTGGCGGTATAATAGCGGTAGAACTGGCCAAACATTTAAATCCGGTACAAACCATTATCATATCGAGCGTAAAAACCCGCCAGGAACTGCCCTGGTACTACCGCCTGGCCGGCGGGTTGCGCCTGCCCTACTTGATACCGCTGGGTTTAGGAAAAGCTATGCCGCGCTTACAGGCTTATATTTTCGGGGCCAAAACCCGGGAAGAAGCTACCCTTCTCCATCAAATTATCCGGGAGCTGGATATACCCTATGTAAAATGGGCGCTTTATCAGATAAGTACCTGGTCCAAAAAAACCAAAATACCCGGCCTTTTGCACGTGCACGGCACCCACGACAAACTCTTCCCGGTTAAATACATTCGCCATTATACGCCCATAGCCGGGGGCGAGCACTTAATGGTGATTAGCCAGGGCCAACAGGTAAGCCAGCTAATCAATCAGGAGGTAGCTAAACTGCTGCATAGATAATCGTTCAATTATATTCAGCCAAATTTAATAAAAGCGGCTTGCCTAATGCCTTTCTACTGCACCAGTACCTAAACCGGGCCGGTAAAAATCAAACTGCGCATTCGGATGGTCGGCTAACAAAGACATGGGTACCGCTCCATCCGGAATATTCTGGGAGATCATATAAGTAGATAGCCGTTGCCCGAACGGAGTATCGTGCATACCGGCCTACCAGATAAATAATTTTTCGGCTTTCCTGGTTGAAACCGGGAAAGCCGAAATGGCTTGGGTTGGCACCATAGTAATATTACCACCGCCGGACGTGCGCGCGCTCTGAGCAATGGTTATCGGGTGCACATCACCCTAGCGGGTAGCCTGGCTGGTTCTACTAAATTTGGGTTAACAAAACCAGGGTTCAGCAATCAGTTAACTGTAAACTTTACTTTTAAATATTCTGACTTCCTTTCAAACTTTGGTGCCAGACAACTGCCCTCCTGCCGGAAAATTCTAAATACCTGTCTATCCGTGCCGCTCCTTGCCCCTGTTCTTTATTCACCAACAACCAAAATGGCAGTTTTACATATTTATTTCTTTCACCTTTAAATTCTTCCAGCGCACTTTAATTCCCCCGCCGCTGTGAATCTGCAACGCTATCGAGCCATTGGCCTGCCCAATTTTTTCATCTTTAAAATCAACCATTTGCTGGTTATTCAACCAGGTTGTTACCTGTTCGCCCACTACCCGTATTTTCATGTGGTTCCATTCGCCCTGCTTCAAAATATTCTCTTTTTCGTCGGGAATTTGTACCAGCCAGCCCCGTCCGTAAGATTCGTAAATACCACCGGTATCCATGCCTTTGGGAGCTATCTCTACCTGCCAGCCCGAAATTTTTGTTCCGTCCAGCGACGATCGGAAAAACACCCCACTATTGCCATCAGCTTCCTGCTTAAAATCCAGATCTAATTCAAAGTTTTTGTAGGTTTTATTTGTAGCCAGATACCCGTATTCTTTATCTGGTCCGCTTTCACATATCAATTCTCCATTTTCTACATACCACTTTTCGGTGCCATGTACCTTCCAGCCCGTCAGGTCTTTACTGTTAAAAAGCGATACACCACCTTTTGATCTTGAATTTTTCTGAGCATAGCCGCCGGTTACCAGGAGGCAGGTGAGCAATACCGTAATTAAAATTTGAATCCGTTTCATGTTAATTCATTTTAAATTTGACTGATGAAAAATAGCTATATTTATTCTTTTATCCATTGCGAATATATGCTTCTTTTTCGTGGCTAATACGCTTTCCCAGGTTCTGTTCGTATTCTTCTTTTATTAAATAATTTCTTACTAATTCCCGAAGCAGGTCGGAATCAGCGCCTAAAAACTTATTTAGTTTATATAATATACTTTATAGCTGCTCATTTTCCGACAAGCAATATTTGATTACCGCCGGAAGTAAATTAGTTTATTTTATGGAATATTTTACATTACTAATCCGGATTCTGAGTTCTATTACTACTTATTATCTATTTAAAGTTCACTTAACAGGCTTTCGTAACTATCAATTCATCCTCCAATAAAAGGCTAATCCGGTAGCAGACAAGAAAAGAAAATAATTAATAGGATAACAGAATCAACTATAGGAAAACACCTGAAGAAGGCTTTTTAAGTTTCGGAAAGATTGCGCATTCTCTTAGAATGGCCTAAGCAAACATGTTCTAATATTGCTTATAAAGGTTGAGCCCCTTAAGAATTCTGTTTTCAAATTTCTTTATTTTACCTTTTTTGTTGTTCAAAACGCTTTAGCAGGTTTAACTTGAGGCAAAAATGAAAGTGAGTCACCTAACTAACTGGTACCTGGTTTAATGCTTGACTATTTTTAGGTTTATAGTAAGGTAGGTAATCGAAATACGTACAACCGGAATCTAAGTAGTTGGAATAATAAAGTAAAAATATATGAAACTCTGTTTTGCCAGTAATAACGAACACAAATTAGCCGAAGTACGCCAGATATTAAGCGGCCAATACGAAATAGTAAGCCTGCAGGAAATTGGCTGCCACGAAGAATTACCCGAGGAACAGGAAACTTTAGAAGGGAACTCTCACCAGAAAGCTAATTATGTTTGGCAAAACTACGGCGTTAGTTGCTTTGCCGATGATACCGGCCTGGAGGTAACCGCCCTGAACAACGAACCCGGCGTTTATTCGGCCCGCTATGCCGGCTCGCAGCGGAATAATCTGGACAACATGCAACTGCTTTTAGAAAATCTGGCCGGTAAACCCAATCGCCGGGCGCAGTTTCGCACTTCTATTACCTTAATCCTGGATGGTCGGGTGCACCAGTTCAACGGCATTGTGCTGGGTACCATTGCCGAAACTCCCGACGGCGAAAAGGGCTTTGGTTACGACCCGATTTTTATACCCGATGGCTTCAACCAAACGTTTGCCCAAATGCGTGCGGAACAAAAAAACAGCATCAGTCACCGGGGCCGGGCTTTGCAGGAATTGGCCACATTCCTGAAGCAGCACCAATCTTAGAATTTAGCCGCCTATGCCGGAAATAAATATCCGAACGTTTGTTAAGGCTCCCATCCAGATTTGTTTCGATCTTTCGCGCAGCATCGACCTTCATCAGCTATCTACTCAGAAAACCGGCGAAAAGGCTATTGCCGGCAGAACAACCGGGCTGATAGAATTGCACGAAACCGTAACCTGGCGAGCAAAACATTTTGGCGTCTGGCAAAAGCTTACTTCTAAAATTACCGCCTTCAATTATCCATTTTATTTTGAAGACCAAATGGTAAGCGGGGCATTTAAATATTTCCGGCATGAACATCATTTTACGCCAACCGAAAATGGCACCCAAATGCAGGATAAATTCTACTTCGAAGCACCTTTCGGGCTGCTTGGCACCTTAGCTAATAAGCTTTTCCTGGAAAAATATATGCTTCATTTGCTGGAAGAAAGGAACGCGGTAATTAAGGCGTATGCTGAATCTGGAAATTGGCGGCTATTTTTATCTTATCCAAATGAAGCCAATTAATAAGAATTTTACGCATTTTTAAATTATTTTACCCGAAATCATGTTGCCCGAGTACAAACCATTACTTTTGTATTTTAATTATTAACTAATACATGCAGAAGCCCTATCTGGTAGGCATTACGGGTGGCAGCGCCTCCGGCAAAACCACGTTTTTACGCAAACTTATTAGTTCTTTTGCGCCCGAAGATATTTGCCTTATTTCGCAAGACAATTATTATCATCCGCGGGAAAACCAGCTACAAGACGAGAAAGGCGTTATTAACTTTGATTTACCTTCATGTATAGATGCCCATGGTTACGCGCAGGATGTTTTTAAAATTAGTCAGGGCCAAAGCTTTACCCGCACCGAGTATACCTTTAACAACCCCAATATTGTTCCGCAAGAGTTAGTTTTTAATCCGGCGCCGGTGGTTATTGTAGAAGGCATTTTTGTATTTTACTTTGAAGAGGTAGCCCGGCAACTGGATTTAAAGGTTTATATTGATGCCAAAGAGCACGTAAAACTGCACCGCCGCATTCTGCGCGACAAAGTAGAACGGGGCTACGACTTGGACGATGTATTGTACCGGTACCTAAACCACGTAGCGCCTACTTACGAGAAATATATTAAGCCTTATAAAGACGATGCCGATATCATTATTCCGAATAACCAACAGTTTGAGCGGGGATTGGAAGTTTTGGTATCTTTTTTGGCAGGAAAAGTGAAGAATTACCGAAAACAACCGATTTAAGAACAGGAATTTTCTTTTACGGGTTTATTAAAATACATACCTTTACAACTTCATGCTTCTTCCGGTTAACATAGCGAAACAGTTACGCGTGGTACTTACGGCCATCACCCTGCTTTTAATGGTAGGACTGAATAACCGTGAGGTAACCACCTATACGCTTGTTCCTGCCACTAAAGCCGGCCACCAGCAAGTAGATAAATCGGCTGCCGCTGACCGCCACGGCACCGTGAAACAGAAAATATCTTTTGAAGCCACGCCTTCTTACGTGGTTTTGCAACAAGCAGCCGCTGTTCCGGAATTATCCTATTTCAGCTTTGTAAAACCGGTTTTGCTGCATTTTACGCCGCAATACCCCGCTGGTATTGTGCTGCGTTACTTTAAAACCCTCCTTTCTACCTCTATTCAGGTCAACGCCCCCTGATTTTTCTTCTTTTTAAGGAATTACGCTGCCTAAAATATTGTTTCGTGTTTTTGGCGGCCGGTAGCTCTGCCCAGCAGCGTGTTAATCAGAAATCATCATTTAATTAATATTATAATTTAGTACTAAATAATGCGTAACAAAACCGTAATTTTTGTCCTGACGGTAATAGTGGCAGCGCTCTGCCTTTATTATTTGTCATTTAGCCTGGTATCGCGGAATGTACAGCAGAAGGCGGAAGCTTTTGCAACGGCCGCTAATGGCAACGTCGATATCAACAAAAAAAATGCTTACCTCGATTCTATCCGCAAGGAGCCGGTATTTAACTTCTTAGGGGCAGAATATACCTACGAAGAAATTCAGGATAGTGAATTAGGTTTAGGCCTCGACCTGAAAGGCGGGATGCACGTAACTTTGGAGGTGTCGCCGATAGAGATTATTAAATCGATGGCGGGCAACAGCAAAGATCCCAGCTTTTTGAAAGCTTTGGAACGGGCGCAACAGTTACAGCGCAACAGCCAGCAAAACTTTACTACCTTGTTTGCCCAGGCTTATCGTGAAATTAACCCCAATGGTAAATTAAGTGCCATTTTCGCGAATGCCGCTAACAAAGGCCGTATCTCTTTTAGTTCTACCAACGACCAGGTAATTGCCGAAATTAACAAAGAAGTAGAAAGCGCCATTGATCGGTCTTTTAACATCTTACGCACCCGTATTGATAAATTTGGCGTTAATCAACCCAATATTCAGCGCTTAAAAGGTACCGGCCGTATCCAGATTGAATTACCCGGCGTAACCGATGCTACCCGCGTGCGGAAATTGTTACAAGGTATGGCTAAACTGGAGTTCTGGGAAGTGTGGACCCCGGAAGAATTTTCGCCGTATTTTGGTCAATTAAACACCTACCTGGCTAAACAGGAAGCTGCGAATAAATTAAATGCCCCAGCTAAAAAATCAACTGACGCTTTAACCGGTGCTGCTGCTACCAAAACGCCTGCTATCGATCCGCTTACCGGCAAACCGGTAGCCGATTCTGGCGCCACTGCCGCTACTACTGCCCCTGCTGATTCAACTCAGGCCGACTCATTGGGTGCTAATCAAAGCAGCCTGCTGGCTCGTTTATTTGTACCGCTACCAGGTGGTTTAGGTGCCAACCTGCGCGATACCGCCCGGGTTAACGATTTGCTTAACCGTTCTGATGTAAAGGCTATCTTGCCGCCAAACCTGAAGTTTTTATGGGGAGTAAAGCCCATCCAAAGTCCGGATGGCAAAGAATATTTAGAGCTTTATGCGGTTAAAAAAGGCCGCGATGGTAAAGCCCCGGTAACCGGCGAATATATTAGTGATGCCCGCCAGGATTTTGACCAAACCGGTAAGCCCGAAGTAACCATGGCCATGAACACCACGGGCGCCCGTAGCTGGCAGCGTTTAACCGGCGCCAACATTGGCCGCCAGGTTGCCATCGTACTCGATGATTATGTATATTCTGCGCCGGTAGTTCAATCAGAAATTGCCGGGGGTAACTCTTCTATCTCGGGTAACTTTACCATTGAAGAAGCCCAGGACTTAGCCAATATTCTGAAAGCCGGTAAAATGCCTGCTCCTACCCGTATTGTAGAAGAAGCCATTGTTGGACCTTCGCTGGGTAAAGAAGCTATCAACCAAGGCTTGCTTTCTACGCTAGCTGGTTTAGTACTGGTTGTATTCTTCATGGTGTTCTACTACAGCAAAGGCGGGGTAGTAGCCAACTTAGCCTTGTTGTTCAACATTTTCTTTATTCTGGGTATTCTGGCGCAGTTTAATGCAGCGCTTACCTTACCGGGCATTGCGGGTATTGTGTTAACCATTGGTATGTCGGTAGATGCGAACGTACTTATTTTTGAACGTATCCGGGAAGAACTCGCGCGCGGGTTAACGGTGCGCGATGCCATTAATAAAGGTTATGAGCGGGCTTTCAGTTCTATCTTCGACTCTAACGTTACCACCTTACTGGCTGGTATTATTCTTTACTTCTTTGGTTCCGGTCCGGTTAAAGGCTTTGCCATTACCCTGATGATTGGTATTGCCACCTCATTCTTTACAGCTGTTTATATTTCGCGTTTAATTATTGAATGGTGGATTTCCGGCAAAAATGGCGAAAACATGAGCTTTGCAACCGGTATTTCTAAAGGTTTATTTAAAAACTTTAATTTCGATTTCCTTAAACACCGCAAAGTGGCTTACATTGGCTCTGCTACCGTAATCACGCTTGGCTTTGTAGCGATGGCGTTGCAGGGTGGTCCTAACTTGGGGGTTGACTTTAAAGGTGGCCGTTCTTACGTGGTGCAGTTCGATAAAGCCGTTCCGGCCTCGGATGTGCGGGCAGCCCTAAACGATGAATTTAAAGACGCAGGTACCGAAGTAAAAACTTACGGCGCCTCTAACCGCCTGAAAGTTACCACCAGCTACCTGGCAGAAGAGGAAGCCACCGAAGCCGATGTTACAGTGCAAACAGCTTTGCAAGCCGGATTAAAGGAGTATGCTTCGCTTAATCCCCAAATTTTAAGTTCTGCGAAAGTGGGCGCTACTGTAGCCGATGATATCCAGAACACCGCTTTAATTGCTGTTTTGTTATCATTTGCCGGTATCTTCCTCTACGTAATGCTGCGTTTCCGGAAATGGCAATATAGCTTGGGCGGGGTAGTCGCCTTGATTCACGATGCTTTGATGGTAATTGCTTTCTTTGCTATTGCCCGTATATTTGGCTTAAGCTACGAAATGGATCAGGTGTTCATTGCTTCTATCTTAACCATTATTGGTTTCTCTATTAACGATACCGTAGTAATCTATGACCGTATCCGGGAATATTTAGGTAATAACCCTCGCATGAAAATGAAAGATGTAATAAATCCGGCGCTGAACGATACGTTAAGCCGGACCATTATTACTTCTTTAACCGTATTATTTGTGGTGGTTATTCTGTTCATCTTTGGCGGCGAGACTTTACGTGGTTTCTCTTTTGCCATGCTCGTGGGGGTAATCTCGGGTATTTATTCTACTCTGTTTATTGCAACTCCACTACTGGTAGATACCACTAACGACGAATCGAACAAACCAACTGCGCCTGCTTCGGTTACGCCCAAGTTAGCAACTACAGAAAGGGTTCGTTCTTAATACTTAATTAAAACTTATTCTCTAGGTTGAAGAAACCTTATGAGGATAAATAATAAAAAAGCCTCCAAATATGTTTTGGAGGCTTTTTTATTTATTGCTGTTACAGGAGGATCTTACCCTAAATCCCTCTCCTGAAAAAGGAGAGGGCCTTTGAATACGCTTTCAGCTTTTACAATAACGTTGTTTTGTTTCTTAAGGAAGTTTATAATAAGAATGGAATAACTCATGCTGGTATTCAGATGGCAGTAATAAAGGTCAAATTAGTTTTAAAGGATTGACTGGATCCACTATAGAATACATGACAGTACCTCATTTCTCCTGATATTAAAAGCGTTTCCCATAGAAAACGCATTACCGGAGCTCCCCTTCGCCCAGAGGAGAAGGGGTTGGGGGATGAGGTGCTTCAACCACCTTAAATCAGGCACTTATAGTACCCTCAGGAGTTGGCACAAAAGAACTTTGCTCTATTTTTCTTATTAACCGTTGTTCACCGGCCAGCCATACAATATCCCCAATCTCAAAGGTGGTACTTGGGTGCGGATTTAATATTCTGTCGCCGTTACGCTCAATACCTACAATTAAACCATTAGTACTTTCCCGGATACCAGAGGCCCTGATGGTAGTACCCAGGTAAGGGAATTTGGCATCTACCACTATTTGCCGGAGTCCTACTTCGGGTTGGTCTGCCGCGTTAATCTCCTCCGGCGTGGTTACTTCAATAAAAGGCTTAAAATTACTTAACTGTTCATCAGTGCCAATTACCGTAATTTTATCGGCCGGGAATAACATTTCGTTTCCTCCCGGAACCGGCAGCGTCAGACGGCCTCTTTCTATCTGGGCAATACTTACCCCGAACTTTTCCCGGAGGCCCAGATCGGCCAACGTTTTTCCTACATACTCCGATTCGGGACTTACCTGGAAGTGGGCCAAATGCGCATCCCAGGGCAAAAGCTTTTTAGCAGATTCTCCTGCTTCACGGGCGTTCAGGTTGGTCATAAACCGATGTTCGATGCGTTCGTAGGCGCTCCGGATGCGTTTCCTGAATAAGGGGAATAATACACCTATCACTACAACCGCAAACAATAAGGCCACCTGGTACGAAAATAAATGATCCAGCAGGAATAGCACAAAAAATAAAGCAAGCACAATACGCCCGATTTCGAGGGCTACCAATGGCCCTCTGGAATACTTTTTATTTTGCCATAACCGGGAATAAGCCCGGTTCTTTACTTTTTTAATTGCCAGCGCATAAATAAAAGGCGCCATAAAGGTTAAGGAAATAAACGCGGTTAAAACACGTCCCCAAGAACCTGCTAAAATCGATTCGGCAATAAAGGGCGCCAGAAAATTGGTATTAATGAGTAAAATACTGATTAGTACCACGGAGTTGGTAATAATGGGTTGGGCAAAAGAGCGTAAAACCAATTGCCAGTCGCTGACGCTGCTAACGGTTTGCGCATCGGAGCTGTAATTGGCTAAGAATTTCTTCCAGCTTTCCGGCAATCGTTTTTCCAGCCAATAGTAAAAAGGCTCGGAAAAGCGAATGAGGAAAGGCGTGGTAAAAGTGGTAAGCGCCGATACGGCTACCGCAATGGGGTACAGGAAATCGCTGGTTACTTTTAAGGTTAAGCCCAACGTAGCAATAATAAAAGAAAACTCCCCGATTTGGGCCAGACTAAGCCCCGTTTGGATGGATTGTTTTAATGGCTGCCCCGAAACCAAAGCCCCTAAAGAACTGGTAAAAGCTTTGCCGAAAATAGTGATAAAAGTTATCAGGATAACCGGACCGGCATACTCCAGGAGCATTATGGGGTCTATCAGCATACCTACGGAAACAAAAAATACGGCACCAAAAAGGTCTTTTACCGATTTGGTCAGGTGTTCGATCTTTTCGGCATAAACGGTTTCGGCCAGGATAGAACCCATAATAAAGGCGCCCAGAGCCGGCGAAAAGCCGGCATTAGTAGCTAGTACCACCATTAACAAACAAAGGGCTACCGATATTACCAGCAAAGTCTCTTCGTTCATTAATTTCTTAGATTTCCGCAGAAAGGTAGGAATGAGGTAAATACCCCCTAAAAACCAGACCGAAAGGAAAAAGGCTAATTTCACTACGGAGGATAGCATAGCAGCCCCCCCAAATTGCTGGCTAACTGCCACCGTAGATAATAAAACCAGTAATAATATGGCTACTAAATCTTCGACTACCAGAATACCAAACACTAAACCGGCAAACTTCTGGCTTTTAACGCCTAACTCATCGAAAGCCCGGATAATAATGGTAGTAGAAGAAATAGATAAAATACCGCCCAGGAAAATACTATCCATAAAAGACCAGCCCAATAGCTGCCCTGTTATATAGCCCAGCACCAGCATTCCTACCACTTCGGTTACAGCGGTAATAGTGGCGGTGCCTCCTACTTTGGCTAATTTTTTAAAGCTAAACTCCAGCCCGAGACTAAAGAGCAGGAAAATAACCCCAATCTCGGCCCAGATTTGAATAGATTCTACTTCGGCAATGGAAGGAATAAACGGAAAGTTGGGACCCACTAACAGACCCGCTATTATATACCCCAGCACTAAAGGCTGCTTAAGCCATTTAAATATTAAAGTAGTAGCACCCGCTACCCCTAAAATAAAAGCCAGGTCAACAATAAGTTGAGGAACATGTATCATAAACTATGAATAATCTTTATTTAGCTGCGCCAGGGCTTGCTTTATATGCTAAAAATTGACGCCAAAAAGTTAAGAAGGTAATTTGCCCGGCACAGTGAAATCGGGTAAATAAAAAAGCCTGGTAGATAAAGAGTAGAAAATATTTTCTAAGGACCGTTGGGCTGAATGGTAAAGAAGAAAATACGGGAAGTAAAACTTACCCCGAACAGCCTGGTCCCATGTAAAGAAATTTTGGGCTGCTGTGAAACAAAAAAATAAGCCGGTCCAAAAATTTGCCAGGCAATTATCTGAGACCGAAAAGTTATGTGAATAAAAGTTAAAGCCGCCTCCAGCGATACTTTTTTTCGAGGTACCTTGGCAGAAGAAAGTTTGCCTTTTAGTTCTTTGGCTTTACATAGGAAAAGAGGCTTTTTAGTTATTGTGGTGGCAGCGACCAGGTAAGGCGCTTGAGATAAAAAGCACCCCGGTTGGCTTAAAGAAAATAATGTAGTACAGAGAAAAACTACAACTAAAGCCGGGTGTCGGGATCGGGAAAGTATACTTAGAGCTGTAATTATAGGCATCAATATTACAAAGGTAAGTTTTTTGCCTAAAAAATAAAGATCGACTGTGCTTCGGATTAGCAGATTCAGTCGGGCGTTCCTAGCCGGGAAAAGTTAATTCTGGTATATAGCCGGAAAAAAGGCAATCCTTCCCGACTATATACCAGTACAAAAAATTAAAAATTTACGGCAATAAGGTATAATCCGGGAAGTTACCAGGTAGTTTCTCGTTAGCGGGGCCTTGCGTAACGGCGTAAACCAAATATTTACCGCCTACAAAACAGCCTTTCCAGCTTTGACCCAGACCACCAAAAGTTTCTTCTTTGTCGCCCCTACTTCTCACTTTATTAATACCCACTTTAAAAGAACGCAATTCCGATGCCATCCGCCCGGCTACTACCTTGTTGTCGGTAGCCACCGACGATACCAGATTACCGTTAGAAACATTCATTTCGGCAATCATTTCATCTACGCTGTCTACCACCAGAATGGTATCTAAGGGGCCAAACGGTTCGTTGTAATACAGGTGGCTGCCCCGCGACACATTAAGCAGGGTGGCCGGGGCAAAGTAAGCCGAAATATCCTGGTTAGGCGTAAACATACTTTCATCCAGTTCGCCTTTGTATAACCCAATAGCGCCTTTGCCTAACGCATCGCCGTAGTACCCGCGCAATTCTTCTACTTTAGCCGTATTAATTAAGGGGCCAATATCTAATTTTGGCAACTCAGTTTGGCCTTCTTCTACCAATAGCGGATTACCTACTTTCAGAGATTTTATAGCCGGAATATACGTATCGAGGAATTTAGGGAATAATTCGCGCTGCACCACCCACCGCACGTAAGCCGTACAACGTTGTTTACCATACTCAAAGCCTTTTTTAATCTGTCCGGCCAATTCTTCCCAGTTATCATAATCCCAGATACCGTAGGCATTTACGCCTTCCATCTCCAACATATGCCGTTTGTGCGTATCTAACAAGCTCAGAGCAATTCCGCGGCCATGGCTTTTTCCGCCCACGTAAGAAAGTGCCGATACTTCCTGGCAATGAATCAGGGCATCGCTCAACTCACCGCCCGAACCACTAATCAGTGAAACCGGAATACCGCACCGGCGGGCCAGCGCACAAGCCAATGATAAAGAAAATAAACCGCCATCAGTAGGAGTTTTAGCAATAACCGAGTTTCCGGCTAATGCTTGTACCAGCATGGCGTGCATCAATACACTCATGGGGTAGTTCCAGGAAGCAATATTGCTAATCAGGCCCAGCGGTTTACGACCGGCCAGCATGCTGTCAATATTTTCGAGGTACCATTCTACGCCGGTAATACACCGGTCTACGCTTACCATCGATTGCTGATAGGGTTTACCAATTTCCCAGGTAAGCAGGTACGCGAGTAACTGGCTGTTTTCTCTAAGCAGATCCAAACAGGCTTTTACTTTGTCTTTGCGGTTATCTAAACTTACTTTTTGCCAGCTATCGTACTCGGCGGCGGCCGCTTTTACCGCCTGGTAACCTTCGTGCAAACTGAGCATGGGTAATTTACCAAGCTCGGTACCATCAATGCTCGAAAAATAATGTCTACCCCGACCCGGGTTTTTCCACTCGCCGGCAATTAAATTCAAGATTCTGCCTTCGTTATCGAATATTTCCGGCGTTACATTTTTTAGCTTTTTCAGCAAAACATCCCATGCTGCTTCGGGTAAAATAACTTTTGCCATATTTAAAAATTTTGTAATGTTTCGCGATTAAGGCGATGATTTAAAGAAGTTTATTGAAAATTCGTTTTTTTGTGATTAGTTAACCTATTGCGTTGTAA
>NZ_BJYS01000004.1 GCF_007991635.1 Adhaeribacter aerolatus
ACTGCTAACGTCCGCGTGTATGCTAAGCCTGAAGCGAAGCCAGGGTTTAGTATACATTGGGTTGGCACACGTTGTTTTTTATTTTAAATAACCGTTTCCAATTTATTTGATTCAAAAATTGCAGAAGGGGAAATAACTTTTTCATTTAAAGGAATTTTATTCCCATACCTTTCTTCCATTTTCTTTTTCACAAATTTATTGTTCAGGTTAAATTCCTTTAATTTTTGTAGACTGCCCAATTCAATATTTAATGCCTCCTTATACATTTTCCAGACTAACTCAGAACAATAAATTTTATCATCTGACCACCCAAAATATAAATCATAGTCTTTGTCTTTATATTTTTCTCCGGCTTTTTTAAGCCTTATAAGATTTTCCGTATTCAGAACCCTATTGCTTTCCTTTAGTCTCTTTACAACAAAATGTGAATCTTTTCCTCTCTTTATCCAGTTTTCAAACTTTGTCAATTTTACTGGTTGCACTGCTTCATAAACATACAATTCCTCATTTTTCTCATAGATTATACCCATATGGCTATACTGGGAATTTGTCGCAAATTGAACTGCTTTACTTTGGCTTGATTTGGAGGCATGAAAAATTATATCTCCATTTTGGTATTTTCTCAGTAAGTATTCATTAATTCTTTTTTCAGCAGTCCTAGCCTGTAGTCTCCTATTTAAGTCTTTCCTAAAAAGAAGAAACAAGGTAAGGCCAGTAACAAAAACCAGAAAGATTATTTTTTTCATCTTCTTTTACAATGTGTGCCAACGTTTAGGGCTTTGCGAAGATGGCGGATAGAAAGCACTTCATTGTCATCTAGCACAAACTTAGTTAAATGTAGAAAAAGTTGGAGAATAACATCACCCGCCATTTTTGCAAAACCCATGTTACAAGCTGGCATTTATTCTTCAGAAATTTCAATGAAGTCAAATCCTAATGGACTGTCATAAACACAAAGACTTATTTTGTCTCCTACGCTTGTACTTGACCAAAAGCTATTTTTGCACCTAAGTCGCTCTGTAACCCCATGCATATTTACAAAAAGAAGATTAGCACCTGGCTGGCTTCTATACCTGTACTCAATTTTTTGTTTGTCGATTACCAAAAAGCCGTCACAAATTTCTTTTTTAGAAGCAGTCCAATTTATTAGGCTGCCTACAGTTAGCAAAAGTCCGCACATACCGAACATTAGACACATCGCTACAAACCAGTAATTCTTTAATTGCTTTTTATTAAAATGAAGATACGGCTGAATTGATTTAGAAAGCAGATAGCCACTTACTAGTCCGAGAAAAATCCAAATAAAACTATAGATATATGGGAAGTAGTAGTTTTCAATTTTGTCAAAACCGTAAATCCCCAAAAACATTCCTGAGAAAAGAAAAATCATGATGAAAAGTCCTGCGAGTTTACTTCGTCTAGACGTCTTACTTGAGGTCATTTTAGTCGTTGTCGTATGGTTTTATGCTTGCTTGTAACGGCTTGTATATGCTGAGCCCGCAGCGAAGCAAGGGTTTAGTATATGTCTTGTTAGGTGACGAATTTATTTCTCAGTCAACTTTTCCACTTTGTACTCTTTCACTTCGAAAACATTTGCTGATGAGTCAATCAGAACTGATAACTCCACGTCTGCTTTGCTTCCATACAGTGAGAATTGTACAGTTGCAGGGTATTTTTCAATCTTACTGATTTCATTCTGATTGTAACCAAAGCCTGTGCTCTTTCCGATGGTTCTTCTTATTTCAGGGTCTGCTTGCAGTTGCTCAACAGTTTGAGTTACTACTTCTGGCTTGGCCATCATCCAATCAATAGCAAGTTCAAATACGATGGCTGCAACAAGCAAGGCTATAAAGTATTTGAAGAACTTTTTATTAAATATCTGGTCTTTGCTTCCAGTAAAACGCCTGATGATGTAATAGACAACAACAACTCCTATGATAACCTGTAAAACACTGCCTATAAATTCCATTAAAACATTTTCTATAATTCTATTTGACACCTAACGGTTAAGGGTTTGAATTGTGCCCGCTTAAAAGCACTTCACTGTCGCCCAGCACTAAAGTAGTTAAAAAGCACAAAAAGGAACGAGATTCACGTCGCCTGGGCATAATTTAAACCTGATGTTAGTAGCTGCCCTTCTGATTTAAGTTCCATAAAAATACCTTCTTTCGAAGCTTTCATCTTTTGGCAAAGGATTCTTGGTATCAACTAATTTACAATATGTTGCCCAATAATTAACCCACTTGTCATATATCTCAGGTATTTTATTAAGTTCTACCTCAACTGAACAAGCAAAAAGTTTTATCGATTCCGCAGATATTGCAAGCCCGTAATCTTCAGCAATAAAAACCAATGAGCAATTTTCCACTAAAAAGATATTTTCATTTGGCGAATAACCGTGGACAGTAATAACCGACTTCATTTCAGCAATTATTCTCTTCTTTAATCCATTATCTGTAAACGTGAAGTACTTTTCTCTACAATCTAAACTGAAATTTTCTCTTTTTAACAGAAACTCGACTAAATCTTCTTTCTCCTCGTGTTCTTTTGTTGAAAGTAAACTAATGGATTTAGGATTAATAAAGTCTATTGAAATTGCTGTATTAGGTGCTTCAAAACTATTTACTGGCTCGAAGTATAAATCTGTCCAATCAAATTCCAATTGAAAACTTGTCGGAAGATTCAATTTTCTATTTGTCCAAAAACTAGTTTCGAGCGCACGACTTAAAACTCCTAAAGAATGATTATTTAGTAAGTTACCTTTTGACGAATTATTTATCATGTGAATAGATTTTATGCTTCAGGATTTCGGTCGTCTCCGGGTTGCTACTAACTATTATGTAAACACCATTATTACGTTTATATCGCCTTTGAGAGCAGGCGGTTATATTTCTGTAATTTATTGGCTTTCTTTATCTTACCTTTTTTTACCCTTTTCATATTCGCTTAGCCAGTTACGGTTGCAGAATTTTAGGTAATTCTTCTTTCGATCGGTTTTAATTCCTGCACAATATATTAAAAAATTTAAATATTAAGACCATCCAGCGGGCTGATTATTTTATCTAAGCCATGCTGGGTGATATGGGTGTAGATTTCGGTAGTTTTGCTGGAATTATGACCCAGCAGCGCCTGGATATACCGCAAATCTGTTCCCTGCTCCAGCAAATGCGTGGCAAAAGAATGCCGTAGCGTATGCGGCGTAGCGGCTTGCCTGATACCGGCTTTTTGCAGCGCGGCCCGAAACACATTACGGATACTCTCCACGGAATAAGCCCCGCCGTCCTGGCCCTCAAATAACCAATCTTTGGGCTTGTATTTCTGGTAGTATAGCCGCAGTTCTTCCAGCAGCCGGGGCGATAACAGCGTGGTGCGGTCTTTGTAGCCCTTACCGCCCCGAATCAGCAACAGACGTCGCTTAGATTGTACATCGGTTAACCGCAGGTTAACCACTTCGCCAATGCGTAAGCCGCCCGAATACAACAGGAGCAATAAACACCGGTGCTTGAGGTTATCCGGCGCTTTCAGGATAGCGGCCACTTCTTCCTTACTTAATACTTTAGGTAATTTCTTTTCTTGTGCCGGCCGGTTTACCTCGGCCAATCCCATATCCCGGCGGCCCAGCAGTTTACCGTAATAGAACTTAATGGCATTGATGGACTGGTTTATATAGGTATACGATTGCCCTTTGGCCTGCAGGGCCATGTGATACTGGTTCACCTGCTCCGGGGTAAAGGTATTGATTACGTCTAAACCCTGTGCCGTATAGGTATTCAGAAACCGCAGCAGCAGCGCATGGTAGGTGCGCATCGTACGGCGGCTGTAGTTCAAAAGCTGCATTTTCTCCAGGTAAACCAGGGGGCAAGGCAAAAAGTGCTGGTCTTCCAGGTATAACTGCTCCCAGAGCTTTTTCAATAAACTTAAATCTTTCACCTGTATTTGCTGGGACAAGGCCAGGTGCACCAGCGGCAGCAATTCATCTACTAACAGATGCAGTTTATCGGCCTGCGCCCAGGTGAGAAAGCAGCGGTAAGTACGGCTCCACTTCACCTGTTTTAGTTCTTTCAGTTGGGGATACAGGTTGCTTTCGGGCGGGTATTGCAGCCGCAGGTACGTTTGCCCTTCGTGCTGTAGGGGCACCAGTTTTAAGGGCGGCTTTCCCGCAGGCTTTGGTAAAGCCGTTAACACTGGGGCCTGGCCGCTGGTAAGCACGGTTTTACCGGCCGGCAGGCGGCTTTGGTGGTACAGGTAACGGGTATTTATCTGTGTTATTCCGGCAAAATGACTTTGAATCTGCGCTATGGCTTGCGGCGAATGGTGCATTACGTAGCACTTGTACGTCTTGCTGTATTTAACCCAAGTAGCTGTTTTTAGTTTTTGGCTGATAACCGGATGCGGTTTATGCCAGAACTTTATTTACGTTTTGCCCTGGTGCTCCAGGCGGTTCAGGTACAGTACAGGTAATACCGATGGGTGCATTATAAAAAGCGTTGGAACCCGAAGATATAACTGCTTTCAGCCTTTTGTGTTTTTATAAGCGTATATATCCGTAACTATCCGCTTATAAACACGGCTAACCTTTAACCATGCAAAATCTTCCGGCTACCTGCCAGTTGGGTGAAAGTGCAGAAAAATCGGAGAGTAAAATATCATCGCTTCTTTTTTGTACATTTAGAAAAAATATCAACATGATTGACTATAAACAAATAATAACCATTGAACCTGGAAAGCGGGGTGGAAAACCGACGATTCGAGGTATGAGAATCAGTGTCAATGATATTCTGAGCTGGTTGGCTTCAGGAATGTCAATTCCTGACATCATTGCGGATTTTGATGAACTAACACAAGAAGATATTTTTGCAGCTCTGAGTTATGCAGCAGATAGGGAAAATAAAATCTATCAAATTGCTGTATGAAATTGTTGTTTGACCAAAATATTTCACACCGAATACTTAAAATCTTACCCGACGAATATATCGGTTCAACATCTATTAAAAGCCAAAAGCTTATCGACAGTTCAGATAGAGCGATTTGGGAATTCGCAAAAAAGAACGACTACATAATTGTAACTCAAGATTCAGATTTTAATGATTTGAATTCTCTTTTCGGTTTTCCTCCTAAGATAATTTGGATTAGAACAGGAAATTTGAAAACAGACGAAATCGCTAAAATACTACTTGAACACGCGGATGAAATCGAAGAATTTAACCAAGACCCTAATTTTGGCTGTTTTGAGATTCTTGCTTTAAAGAAATAGCACCTTCACCCAACACTGGCTAAGCCTCATTGCTGCAATTTCGTGCCGGAATGCCCTTTCTAATCAATAATATTTTATCTTGCGGATAGTTCTCAGGTTCCCCGGCCGCAACGCAGGCCTAGCCAGAGACCGGTTTGTGGTCAACCCGTTATCGGGCGCAGCGATAAAAAATATTGCTCGGACCAATGCCGGGCCCAAGTGCATAATGTAAAGAAAAAAGCTGATACCGGGGAACGGCTGATGCTCGACATTAACCGCACGTTGCGTAAAAACCGCAGCATTCTGAAAACGTTAAGCCCGATGGGTAAAACCACTATCCGGCAGGAATACCTAAAAATACAAGGCTTTGATTTTAGATATTATACCCACCAGTACCAGACCCGGCAGGGTAATATTTATAACTTTTGTTACGAGTATGGCTACCTGTTATTGCCGGAAGAGAAAGTGCTGATTGTTAACTGGCAAAGTTACATGCAACCAAAATAATACCCATAATACCAAAAAGTAAATATTGCGTTCCATAACAGCCCAGCAAAAGGTTTTCCAGCCGGTCGTTCCGGAGGAATCACTGGTGGGGAGGGAATGATTTATATTATCAGCTATGAAAAGTCTTTTACACTAATGCTTCACCAATTTATTTTCAGAAAACTCATTCGTTAAATAAAACATTATTGTTCAAATTGATGATAATTTCTAATTCATAATTTCTAATTTTTAAATTGTTGGAGTACTAATTGGTATAAGTTGCCCAGGCATAAAAAAAGCCCTGATTGCTCAGGGCTTCAGCACTATTATACATGATTACTTCTTTTTCGGAATATTTCTAAATTTTAAGATAAATAACCTACCCGGTCGCCGTCTTCGGTTACCAGCACACCGTTATTACCCACAAAAATAGTATCGAAATAAGAGCTTTGTAACACAAAAGGATAACTGCGGCTGTTGGTGTCGGCCATTTTGCCAATTACCTCTACCCGGCCATTATCGTCCACATGAATCAGGGCCAGGTTTTTGGTGAGGTAAAATTTTTCACCGGGTACAGCTCTAAAGGTTACTTTTCGCAAAATATCGTTCTGGGTTAAAACCACCCGTTGGGCGCTGGTCCGGCGAACCGGGGTACGGGTTGGGGCCGAAGCTACTACGGGTTCTTCCGGCCTTACCTGCGGACGCGTAACCGGCCGGGCTACCGCGCCATTTGATTTAGCGCTGGCAATAATCTGCTCGTTGGCACTTTGCCAGCCTTTGCTGATGGAGGCCAGGCGGGCACTGCGGCCGGGGTGCGTAGCAGAACCTCTTTCGTCGGATAGCAGGCGCATAGCGGCTTGGGCATCGGCTAAACCGGCGCCCATCTTGCGTAATACAAACCCCGAAAATTCATCGGCTTCCAGTTCGTCCTGCGGGTTGCTCCCGCTTCTCGACAATGTATGCCCGTTCAGGTGGTGGCCGATTTCATGGGCCAGAATACTCACGGCTGCCCAGTCGGTTTTAACGGCATTGTTCACGGCGTCCACAAACTGGCGGTTGTATAATATATAGCGCTGGCCATTGTAAATAACGGCCGCCGCGTTATCTACTTCTGCTTCGCGCACTTCAAAGCGCGGTTTCAGCCCTACTACATCAATAATTTCTTTTATAATATCGCGGGGTCCCGGCGCCACATAAGCGGCCTCAGATACCTTATTAAATGCTGTTGTAGCCAGGGCGGCACCAGTTACAGCAGGAGCCTGCGTAAACGATACTAACACCACCAACCAGGCCAGGCCTTGTTTTATAATATTTCGCATAACTTTCTCTTTTATCTTTTTCCCTGTTTTATTCTCTCTTATTAAAAGCAAACCAAGCAGCTAAATTCAGAAACTTATAGGCTTTAATCTGCTTTAACTATTATAGCAAACTTATTGCCAAATTTATAAGAAATGGTATTTTACCAGAATCCAACGTTTCTGTTCCTGTAAACGCTGCTCCCCTGCTAAATGGTATATTCCCAGAGCTTCCGCAACACATTTTAAAGGCTGTTCGGGCTTAATAGATTAAAAAAGTGTTGTTACAGTATAATAATATGGCGACTTACTTCCAAACCGTTAACGCAGGCATTCGAAAAAGAGCTAGGCTTTACCTGTAATGAAGCGGGTACATTACTCCTTTACAGTTTCGATATTCAAGTATTCTTCATCGGGGTTAAAGCTATACCGCATTACACTGGTCAGGTCCTGTTTTGTTTTCTGGATGCTTTTTATTCTTTTCACATCGGCTAGAAACAAATCCGGATTTACCCCCCTTTTATCTACCAGCACTTTTAACCGGAGATCCGAAGCAGGAACCTTATAATAATCCAGTACTTCATCTAGTCTTAGAAGCGGCGTATTGGTTTTTAGCCGGGCCAGAATAATCCCGTCTTTGCCTTTTTCGCCAAAAGGTACCAATTCCAGAGAGTCTTCATAGGTTTTTATAATTTCCAGATTGCTCCGGTCGATAATTAAAGAATGGTAATCTGTTTCTAAAGCACCTATCATTATTAAGGGCTGCTTTACATTAACAATGCGGGTTTGGGAGTAAGCCTGGCGTGTACCCGGTAATGATTGAGCGCCGCAAAAGCTGCTGGAAAAAGATAAAACCAGGCAGATAAGTAAAGCCTTTGCCATACGCCAATAATTTTTTTTAAGCTGCTAATTACGCCGGTTTAAGCCTGCCTTGTTTTGTGTAAAACCAACCGGCAGCAATAATTTGGGGTTAAGCTAAGTACCCTGCTCAATACCGGCGATGCAGGTAATCTCTACTAAATTGTTATTTCCATAGCCTGCTACGTTACAAGGCGTTGCGCCTAGTTCTACGTCCGATTTCAGATAGCCTACAATGATTCGCTGGCCCACTCTTACCGGAAAATCTTTAATTTTAAAAACCAGCTCATTGGCAGGCCCGGTTGTGTAGGAGGCATTCAGGGGCACTACTACCTGGCTATTCTCCAGTTGTAACTGTAAGCCGCAACTCGGCACATACTGTACAACCGCCAATGTGTCGCAATTTTCCTGCGGCATTACGGCGTCTTCTTTTTGGGTACAGGCTGCCAAGGAAAGCACTCCAGCCAGGAAAAACAGAAAGAAACGTTTGCAGTAAGTATTTTTCATCACTTATATATTTTGAAACCAATGGTTATAGCCTTCTTTCTACTTACAAGAGTATTATAACCGGACTTTGGTTGCTTGCCTTTAAATTTTTTGTTAAAAAATGTAAAGCGCAAAAACTACACCATAATCAGCCAGGTTAGCTGTTAAGAGCTTGTTTAAATTTTGTTTTTGAGAGCGAAAAGGATTGCTATTGGGTTCTGACGAGACTTATTTTGAGGGGCATAGCAGCGCTACGGCCCGAAAAATAGGCAGATTCAGGTTCCAATAGCAAGCCTTTGCAGCCCAAAGGATAAATTTTAAACATGTTCTAATATTCTTTTAAGATTTGTCTTGCGGCCGCAATAAATATAAACCGCCCGCATTAATCAGCCTCCCATTTTATTAAGAGTTACGCCTTCAAAAACAGCCTGAAGATAAAACGTGAGACCCGGTTAAACGTAGCTGATATTTAGATATAATGCCTGTTTATTCAATTGGCGAGCGGTGTAAGCAAGTCTGGAATTCGGCTTTTACTTAAAAAAAGGTATAAATACTTAAAAATCAGCAATTTTATAAGAACTTTTGAATCTTATCTGCAAATTGGTGTTATAGGTTTAATCAAAACAATTATTAACATTTAAACATCTTTTATAATATTTTAGTGATGTTACAAGAAAAGGAACCACAACCTTACATTTTATCTAAAGTAGACAATTTAGAACAGTTTAATATCCGCGAATGCATTGCTTTTATGCGCTATTTACAAACCTTAGAAGTAGCCGCCCTGCAATCGGCCGAAAACAAAGTTAATATTGATAAACTCGAAAAGAGGTTTGTGCAGTTAATGAAACCGAAAGCGGTTTCATCTTGCTAAAATTATCTAAATCGCAACAGTTACAATTTTACACACCGTTTTAGTTGACAACCGGGTGAAGGAAGCATTTGGGATTTAATATTATAACTTAATATCTTTCAGTTGCTTGTAAAATTTATTTTGATTATTTTTATTGTACGACCCAACCTAAAACGCCATGAAAACCCAAACTGATTCAACCCTAAATTTGCCGGCGCCCGACTCGTTAGATACCCTTGATATAGGAAGGTGTCTGGATTATTTAAGATACCTGCAGAGCCTGCAGCCATCGCCTGCCGAAGCAGGTAAAATAAAAAACCTTATCCGTAAAATTAAGAATCGTATTCAAAGATTAGTTATAGGTTAAAATTTACGCTTTTACAAATTTTATCCGGACCTGGTACCAACCGGAAAATAGAGCTACTGGCTTCAGATGATGGTTATGACTTTCCTGGAGATATCTTTTACACCGGACAAAGGAATACCTGCTTCTCAAATATTAATATTAATTAGTCTCAGGCCAAGACCATATACCCGTAGTTCCGTTGGTTTATCCTGGATTGGATAAATAAAACCTTGGTGCTAAATTTCATAACCCGGCGGATTTTGCAAGATTCCGCCGGGTTTACCAATTCTAAGGTGTTATTCCGAAACCAAGCGGCTATTCATTTTAGATTAACAACTGGGCGAAGCTGTTAATGAAGCATAATCAAAAACATCTGGCTGATGATTTGCTGTTTGTCCGGCATTAATATGGCGGCTTATAGCTTTACCAGACAATTATATTGGCAGTACAGTACGCGCTTTTCCCCTTAAATACGCAGTAGTTAAACCTTATCAAAATATGTTGCTGCCTTTCACGCTTCTCATTAAAAAATATTTTTACCTATCTGAAACGCCACCCTCCTTTATTACTATACTTCAAATTACACAACATACTTGCTGTAGCTGAATTTTATAATTTTATTTATAAATAAGCTTTAAATATTGCTTAGGAAATATATTTATCTGTACTTATTTTTGTTAAAATAATTTTAACAGAAAATTACATTATAGATTATTTACCATTTAGGCTTATGAAAAAAATCATTACCCTCCTCTTAATTTGTTTACCCATTACCTTATTTGCCCAGGAGCTGATTGGCAAAAAAAAGAAATACATCAGCTCTATCAAACAATCTTCTTCCCTGATTGTTGACTTGCCGGAAATGAGTATTTGGAGTAACCAGGCCGAAGCCGGATCATTGTTTCTGATTTGCTACTTCCGGGACGAAAAATGCGAAAAAACCGTAAGCATTTATCCGAACGAAAAATTAAAACAGTGGGAAAAAATATTAAACACCAACTGTGCTAAGGTTAAGGGCGAAGAATTGGTGTGGTTAGACCAACGGCGGCAACTCCTGTTTAAGGTAGTACCCTGCGAAAACCAGACCTTTGCCTTAGAAAGCACCAAGGCAAACGTTCAGTAGCGTTTAAACGTACGTGTAGTCGGGTAATATTACCTCCTGTTAAAAGAAACACGAGACCGGTTTCTTTGGAATTCCATTACACGTAACCTAAATTCAGAAACGCTAAAAAAAATGTACTTGCACCTGCACAAATATGTACAATTATTTGTATTTGTATTTATTTCTATACCCGCTTTAAGCCAAACGCAAAATTTACCAGCTGCCCCCGGTAGCGAACTTACTTATTCGGTTTTGGTAACCGGCAACACCGGCGAAGCCAATGCTAAGAAAACAATCACGCCTATTCTTAGCCAGCTTCTGCCGGCCGCCGGCAAAAACAGCAGCGCCATCTTTATTGGCAATCCGCTTTATCCCCAGGTTTTGCCCAAAGAAAATACCGCAAACCGGGCCGCCGATGAAAAAGAGCTAAAAGAACAATTGGCCCCCTTAACCAAATACGAAGGAACGGCCATGATTATACCGGGTGCCCAGGGTCGCAAGACCGAAAGAGATGATGAAGCTTACCGCCGTCAGGAAAAATTTATTGCCACTTTCCTCGAAAACGACAAAATATTTGTACCCGAAGGTGGTTGCCCCGGCCCTTTCGAAGTTCATGTAAATCCGGATATATTACTTATTATATTAGATACGAAGCGGCTGTTGCCCGGCCACGAAATAACCGATGAGTTTAGCACTTGTCCGGCTACCCGGCCTTCGCAGGTAATTGCCTTACTCGATGATATCTTGCGCAGCTACGACGAAAAACAAGTAGTAGTGGCTGCTAATATTCCGGCAGATATAAAGGCCATGGAATATAAATACCTGCGCCGGAACTTTGCTCAGTTCTTTAAACAGCACCCGGGTTTAATTTACATCGAAAATAATGGCAGCGCCCTGCGGCACAGCTTTTCCGATAGCATTCATTACGTTTCGGTTGGTAATCAGGCCGGGCAGGTGGAACCGCCTAAAGGCGAAAAGGTTTTATTCTCGGCTAATACTGCTGGTTTGGCTAAGATAAACTTTTATAAAAACGGTGAAGCCTGGCTCGAATTGGTAACGGGTGGTACCGAAAATAACTCGTCCGGCCAAGTAGCTTACCGCACCTTATTGATGCGCAAACCTACCCAGGCCATGATTAATGCCTCTTTAAAAGGCCTGGATATTGATTTCTCGGATAGCACCGCCCTTGTAAGCGCCAGCACCGATTACGAAGCCGGCCCATTCCGGGAGTGGCTGATGGGCAAAAACTACCGCGACGAATGGGGCACCCCGGTAAAACTGCCTTATTTTGATATAGGTAAAATGAAAGGTGGTCTGAAGGTGGTACAGCAGGGCGGCGGTTTTCAGACGCGCTCCTTGCGTTTGGCCGACTCTACCGGGCGCGAATACGTGCTGCGCTCCGTAGAAAAATACCCGGCCGCGGCCTTGCCCCGGCCGTTGCGCAAAACCATTGCGGCCGATGTGGTAAAAGACCAGATCTCGGCCTCGCACCCTTACGGGCCGCTAACCTTGTCCAGCTTAGCCGATGCGGCCAAAATATACCACACCAATCCGCAGTATTTTTACATACCCGACGACCCGCGCTTAGGTAAATACCGTGAAGGCTTTGCCAAAACGGTTGGTTTATTTGAAGAAAGGCCCGACGAAGACCAATCGGATGCGCCGCACTTTGGCAACTCCAAAAATGTGAAAGGCACGGATAAAGTACTTGAAAAGTTACAGGAAGACAACGACAACGAAGTAGATCAGAAATCGGTTATACGGGCCCGTTTATTCGATTTTTTAATAGGCGATTGGGACCGGCACGACGACCAGTGGCGCTGGGCCAGTTTTGAAAAGCAAAAAGAGAAAGGCGATATTTTCCGGCCCATTCCGCGCGACCGCGACATGGCGTTTTTTATAAACCAAGGCGTAATACCCAATATTGCCAGCCGCAAATGGTTAATGCCTAAAATCCAGGGTTTCGACGATGATATCCGCGACATAGCCAGTTTTAACTTTAATGCCCGCTACTTCGATCGCACCTTTCTGACCGAACCCATCCTGGCTGATTGGCTGGAGGTAGCCAACGATCTGAAAAGTACTATCAGTGATGCGGATATTGAACAGGCCATTAAGCAACTGCCCGAACCGGTGTTTCGCTTGTCAGGGTCCCGTATTATTTCGGACCTGAAAGCCCGGCGCGACGCGTTACCCCGCGATGCCGCCGAATATTACCAATTTTTGGCCAAAGCGGTGGATGTAGTAGGCAGCGACAAAAACGAATTATTTTTGATAGAGCGGCAGGACGATGAAAATACCCTCGTAACGGTGCGAAAAATAAACAAAGACGGCGAGCTGGAGCAGGAGCTTTATAAACGGCAATTTAAAACGTATGAAACCGACGAAATACGGCTCTACGGCCTGGCCGGCGAAGACGAGTTCCGGGTTACCGGAGAAGTAAATAAGGGCATAAAAGTACGGATTATCGGTGGTGATGATAAAGACAAAATAACCGACAACTCCCAAGTAGGCGGCCTTTGGAAGAAAACCTACGTGTATGACACCCGCACCGAAAACGAGCTAAAACTGGGACCTGAATCAAAAAACCTGACTTCGAAAAAATCAGAGGTAAACAAATACGACCGCAAAGCTTTCGTGTACGACTACCTGGGTCCGCTGGGTGCTATTGAGTTTAACCGCGACAACGGCATACAATTAGGCGCGGGTGTTTTAATAAAAAAGCAGGGCTTTAAAAAAGAACCGTTTGCCGCCTCTCATCGTTTTATTGGGAAATATGCTTTGCGCACGAATTCTTATAAATTTAATTATGCAGGCTTTTTTACCGATGTCATTAAAAAATTCGATTTACAACTCAACCTGGATATCCGGGCTCCTAATTTTAACACTACCTTCTTTGGCTTAGGCAACGAAACGCAGTACGACGAGGATAAAGAAGAAATTAAATTTTATCGTTATACCTCGCGGCAATATTATTTTAATGCCCTGATTGGCCGCAAAATCGGTAAGAGCCAAATGCTACTCTTTGGCCCCTCGTACCAGCGGGTTAACCTGAATCTAACGCCCGAACGTTTTATTACTGATTTTGCCTGGAAGCAGGACCGCGATTATTCGTTGTTCGAGGCCAAAACCTACGGAGGACTGGAGTTCCGGTACCAACTAGACACCCGCGATAAAGCCAGCCAGCCCACCAAGGGGGTTTATTTAGCCTTAGGGCCCGGCTTATACAAGGGGCTGGGCGGTGATGCTGCCGATTTTAACCGGCTTTCGGGAGAGTTTAGTTTTTACCGTACTTTCCGGGTGCCTGTACGACTCACCATTGCTAACCGGGTAGGAGCGGCTAAAAACTACGGCGATTACGAGTTTTTCCAGGCTAACCGGCTCGACGGCCTTTCTAATTTGCGTGGTTACCGCCAGAACCGCTTTGCCGGCCGCAGCAGCTTTTATAACAACACCGAGGCCCGCCTGAAACTTTTTAATTTTCAGACCTACTTATTTCCGGGTTCATTGGGTATTCTGGGCTTCCACGATGTTGGCCGCGTTTGGGAGAAAAACGAAGATTCCAAAAAGTGGCACAGAGGCTACGGCGGCGGCATCTGGATTTCGCCGGTAAATATGCTGGTTCTTTCCGCGGAATATGCTATTTCTAAAGAAAGCCGGATGCCTTTGTTAAGAGCCGGTTTCCTGTTCTAAAAATAGCTTAAACTAAACCAGACGGCATGAGCACTGCGGAAGCAAAACTGCACATTTTCCTGGTCCGGCACCACAAACCCAAGGTGGGTCAGCAGGACTTGTACAATGCTTCCCAGGCTACGCAATTTATTTCGGAATACGATGCCGCCGGCATAGAAGCTATTATCAACAAACCCCAGGGCCTGCCTTTTGCCGAAGTAAAACGGGTACATTGCAGTTTGTTGCCGCGCGCCAAACAAACGGCGATAGCTATTTTCGGCCCCGAGGTGGAGCTGGTAGAAGATAAAATATTTAATGAGTGTGAACGCAAAATATTATCGCTGCCCCTACTCCGGTTCCCCATTAAAGTATGGCTGGCCGGCGCCCGGGCATTGTGGCTGCTGGGCCTGAACAGCCAGGGCATCGAGACCTACCAGGAAGCCCGGGTGCGTGCCCGCCAATGCGCCGAGAAGCTGCAGCAATACGCCCATGAAGAAAAGAAAACGGTACTTGTAGCGCACGGCGTGCTTAATATTTTTATCCGCCGTTACTTAAGAAAACTGGGCTGGCAGGTAGTGCGCAAAGATGGCCGGGGCTACCTGTCGGTTACTGAATTAGTGAAGGCGAATATCTAAACTGGCTCCGCCAACTTCTCCTGACAATTCAACCTTTTTAAGCCAGCGGAATATTACCAGATTATACCCAACAGAAGCTGGAATCACCGTAAGGCAAGGCTTTTTCCAAAACGAACACTGCTCAACAACCCAATGCAGTACTTTGTTCAGACTAAATAATCAAAATTTTAAATTGTAGCGTTAAAAGAAATTAAGAATATTTTTTTTCTATAAATAATAAGCGTTAATTTGACATTTTAACTTAGCTATGGAAAAAGATACTTTTGTAATAGGAGTCGATTACGGCAGCGACTCCGTACGTTCGGTACTGGTTAATGCCCGGAACGGCGAAGAAGTGGCTTCGGCGGTTTTTAATTATCCGCGCTGGGAAGCCGGCGCTTATTGTGTACCGGCCGAAAACCAGTTCCGGCAGCACCCGCTGGATTATATAGAAGGTCTGGAATATACCATTAAACAATGTTTGCAAAAGGCTGGCGGCAATATTGCCCAGACGGTAAAAGGCATTGCCGTAGATACTACTGGTTCCACGCCGGTAGCGGTAGATAAAACTGGTACGCCTTTAGCTTTATTGCCGGGCTTCGAAGAAAATCCCCACGCCATGTTTGTGCTCTGGAAAGACCATACGGGCGTAAACGAAGCGGCCGAAATAAATGAGCACGCCAAAAAATTCGATACTAATTATTTACAATACGTCGGTGGTATCTACTCCTCGGAGTGGTTCTGGGCTAAGTTACTGCGAACCCTGCGGGCCGATAAACAAGTACGGGAAGCCATTTACTCCTGGGTAGAGCACTGCGACTGGATTCCGTTTTTGCTTACCGGCGGTACCGATGTGCACCAAATGAAGCGGGGTGTTTGCTCAGCGGGTCATAAATCTTTGTGGGCCGTTGAATTTGGCGGTTTACCACCCGAAGATTTTTTCGCCAGTCTTGATCCCGTGCTTAAAGGTTTCACCAACCGTTTATTTACAGATACCTATACGTCTGACCAGCCAGCCGGCAACTTAAGTCCTGAATGGGCGGAGCGTTTAGGTTTATCGACGGACGTAATAGTAGGTGTAGGTGCTTTTGATGCGCACATGGGTGCCGTAGGCGGACAAATAGAGCCGTACCACCTGAGCAAAGTTATGGGCACCTCTACCTGCGACATGCTGGTAGCACCCATCGACGAAGTGGAAGATAAACTGGTGAATGGTATTTGCGGCCAGGTTCCGGGCTCGGTTATTCCGGGTATGATGGGCATGGAAGCCGGACAGTCCGCTTTTGGCGACACCTACGCCTGGTTTAAAAAAATATTAATGTGGCCTTTGCAGCAGTTCTTAGCGCAATCGCAAGTGATAGATGCCCAAACCGCTAAGTCATTGCTGGATGAGATATCGGCGAGAATAATTCCGGAATTGAGCAAACAAGCCGACCAGATACCTTTATCCGAAAATAATGAATACGCGATAGATTGGTTTAACGGCCGCCGGACGCCCGATGCGAATCAGCTTTTAAAAGGCGCCATTTCGGGTTTAGGTTTAGGCAGTGATGCGCCTAGGGTTTTCCGGGCCTTGGTAGAAGCTACCTGTTTTGGCGCTAAAAAAATTGTGGACCGTTTTAACGAGCAGGGCGTACCAGTAAAAGGATTAATTGGATTGGGTGGTGTAGCCAAAAAATCGCCGTTTATCATGCAAATGATGGCCGACGTGATGAATATGCCGATCCGAATTCATAAATCAGAACAGACTTGCGCCATTGGGGCAGCTATGTTTGCGGCGACAGCCGCGGGTATTTACGCCAAAGTAGAAGATGCCATGGCGGCAATGGGTCAGGGTTTTGATGCTGAATATTTTCCGGATGCCGAACGGGCCAAAATTTACGCCAAACGCTACCAGAAATATTCCGAACTCGGCGACTTCTTAGAAGATCATATAACCAACTCCAAATCGCCGCTTATTTCGGATTTGCCCGAAACCGGCACCAAAGCCCAGGAGCCGCACACCGAAGCCGAAAAAAAGAAAGAAGAAGCCCTAGAAACAACTTCTACCAACGACACTAAATAAAAATGAGTAAATACGCGCATATTCAGCAGGAGGCTTACGAAGCCAACATGCAATTGCCCAAATTGGGACTGGTATTATTTACTTTTGGCAACGTTAGCGCCGCGGACCGGAGCTTAAGTGTTTTCGCCATTAAACCCAGCGGCGTGCCTTACGAAGACCTCTCGCCGGAAAAAATGGTAATCGTTGATTTTGAAGGGAAAACCGTAGAAGGTTCCCTCCGCCCCTCCTCCGATACCTTAACCCACGCTGTATTATATAAACACTGGGAAAAAATTGGCGGCATTGTGCATACCCATTCTACCTACGCCACTGCCTGGGCCCAGGCCCAGCGCGATATTCCGATTTACGGTACTACCCACGCCGACCACAACACGGTAGATATTCCCTGTGCCCCGCCCATGAGCGACGAAATGATTCAGGGTAATTACGAATACCAGACTGGTTTTCAGATAATGGATTACCTGGCGCATAAAGGTATGAGCTACGAAGAAGTAGAGATGGTTTTAGTAGGTAACCATGCGCCTTTTACCTGGGGTAAAAACGCGGCCAAAGCCGTTTACAACAGTGCGGTAGTAGAAGAAATTGCCCGCATGGCTTACCTTACCGAACAAATTCGGCCACAGGTTCCGCGTTTGCAGGATTCGCTTATCCGCAAGCACTTTGAGCGGAAGCACGGACCAAATTCTTACTACGGGCAATAATTCTTAACAGAGGCTACCTTATAAAACGCTATCTAATTTAAGTTAAAGCAAAACTGTTGCACCGGATTTTACCTTTTCCGGTTTGCGCATTAATTACTAACACTAACCTAAACGTTAACCGACCTATAACATTTAAATATGATTGACTTAAAACAATTTGAAGTCTGGTTTATAACCGGCAGCCAGGATTTATACGGCGAAGACACCCTGAAGCAGGTTGCCAAGCATTCGCAGCAAATAGCCAAATCTTTCGATGAGGCACCGCAAATACCAGTACGGGTGGTTTTTAAACCTACCGTTAAATCGCCGGAAGAAATATTCCGGATTTGCCAGGAAGCCAATGTGGCGCAGAACTGTATTGGCCTGATTGCCTGGATGCATACTTTTTCGCCGGCTAAAATGTGGATTGGCGGCTTAAAAGTATTGCAGAAACCATTACTGCACCTGCATACCCAATTTAACCGCGATATTCCGTGGAGTTCTATTGATATGGACTTTATGAACCTGAACCAAAGCGCCCACGGCGACCGGGAATTTGGTTTTATGGTTTCGCGGATGCGCATTAACCGCAAAGTAGTGGTAGGCCACTGGCAAGATACCGAAGTACTGGACCAGATTAATACCTTCAGCCGGGCTGCTGCCGGTTGGTACGACTGGCAAGGCGCTAAATTTGTACGCTTTGGCGATAACATGCGCTACGTGGCTGTAACCGAAGGCGATAAAGTAGAAGCCGAAATGCAATTGGGTTTCTCGGTAAACACCTACGGCATCGGCGACCTGGTAAAAGTTATTAACCAGATCAGTGATAGCGAAGTAGACCAACTTACCCAGGAATACGAAGAAGGCTACGCTGTAGTAGAAGCTTTACGCAAAGGCGGCGCGCAATATTCATCGTTAAGAGAAGCCGCTAAAATTGAATTAGGTTTGCATGCTTTCCTGAAAGACGGCAATTACAAAGGCTTCTCCGATACGTTTGAAGATTTACACGGCATGGCCCAACTACCGGGCATTGCTTCGCAGCGCATGATGGGCAAAGGCTACGGTTTTGCCGGCGAAGGCGACTGGAAAACGGCCGCTTTGGTACGCGCCATGAAAGTAATGGGTAGCGGCTTACCAGGCGGTAATGCTTTTATGGAAGATTATACTTATCATTTTGAGCCGAATAATGCCATGGTGCTGGGCTCGCACATGCTGGAAGTTGACGAATCTATTGCGAACGGCAAGCCTTCGTGCGAAGTACACCCGCTGGGTATTGGCGGCAAAGCCGATCCGGTGCGTTTGGTATTTAATGTGGCTGGCGGTCCGGCCCTGAATGCCTCGGTAGTAGATATGGGCAACCGTTTCCGGTTATTGGTAAACGAAGTAGAAGCCGTAGAACCGCAGCACGATTTACCAAAACTGCCGGTAGCCCGCGTACTCTGGAAACCATTACCCGATATGAAAACCGGCGCTGCTGCCTGGATATTGGCCGGGGGAGCGCACCACACCTGCTACAGCCAGAATTTAACTTCCGAACATTTACAGGATTTTGCCGAAATGGCTGGTATTGAATGTGTGCTGATTGACAAAGATACCAAGCTAAACCAGTTCCGCAACGAACTGCGCTGGAGCGAAGTTTATTACCAGATAAACAAAAGATTTTAATATTTTATTTTGATAGGCCTCTGATTTTTTTGGAGGCCTATTAATTTTTAAACTAAATTACACCTCCAAAAAATTATAACCATCCACCTTAATGTAATTTCCTGGCATGAGCAAATTCGCCACCATTGATTATGTAATTTTCGTCGTTTACTTTATTATCGTAGCAGGTTACGGTATATGGGTATATCGCCGCGATCGCAACGTAAACGCCGACAGTAAAGATTATTTCCTGGCCGAGGGTTCCCTTACCTGGTGGGCCATTGGCGCTTCCCTGATTGCTTCCAACATTTCGGCCGAGCAGTTTATTGGTATGAGTGGTAACGGGTTTGTGGTGGGTATTGCTGTAGCGGCCTACGAATGGATTGCGGCCATTGCCCTGATTATAGTAGCGGTATGGTTTATTCCGGTTTACCTGAAGAACAAAATATTTACCATGCCGCAGTTTCTGCAAACGCGTTATAACGGCACGGTAGCCTTAATTATGGCTATTTTCTGGCTGTTTTTGTACGTATTTGTTAACCTTACCTCCATTCTCTATTTAGGTGCGCTGGCTATCAGCAACTTATCCGGTGGCACCAACTTCCACCTGATTATTATTCTACTGGCTGTTTTCGCCATTATTATTACCCTGGGTGGTATGAGCGTAATTGGTTATACCGATGTTATTCAGGTAACCGTACTGATCTTGGGTGGTTTGGCAACAACCTACACAGCCTTAACCCTGGTAAGCGAAAAATTTGGCTTAGGAAGCGATGTGATTGCCGGCTTTAACATGCTCATAAAAGACGCGCCGGATCATTTCCGTATGATTATGGATAAACCAACTCCTGAATCCTCGCAGGCCGATATTAACAAATACCTGATGCTGCCCGGTATTGCAATGTATTTTGCCGGTATGTGGATTGTAAACCTGAACTACTGGGGTTGTAACCAATACATTACCCAACGGGCATTAGGCGCTAACTTACATACCGCCCGTACTGGTATTTTATTTGCCGGTTTAATTAAATTAATGATGCCGGTTATTGTAATGCTGCCCGGTATTGCAGCTTATGTACTTTATAAAAACGGCGAATTACAACAGGAAATGGCGCCGGGTGGGAATTTTAACGCTGATAACGCTTACTCGGCTATTCTGGGCTTCTTGCCTACCGGTATGAAAGGCTTGTCTTTAGCCGCCCTTACCGCTGCCATTGTGGCTTCCCTGGCCGGTAAAGCCAACAGTATTTCCACCATTTTCACCCTCGATATTTACCACAAATACATAAACAAAGACGCCAACGAAAAGAAACTTATCTGGATTGGTAAGCTTACCATTATGGCTTCTATGCTGTTTTCTATTTTCCTGACCTGGGACGATTTACTGGGTATTGGTGGCGAAGGTGGTTTTACCTTTATTCAGAAATATACCGGCTTTATCTCTCCGGGGGTTTTTGCCATGTTCTTGCTGGGTATGTTCTGGAAACGGACCACCGGTACCGCGGCCATTGCGGGTCTGTTAACCGGCTTTATTTTATCGGTGGTATTTAACAACTTTGCGCCAGCCTGGTTTGGCAACGAAACCTTCCTGTATACCGCTTACCCCAACGGTAAAGGTGGTTACGAAATACCATTCCTGATTTGCATGGGTCTGGCGTTTATGTTTACCATGATCGTGATGATTGCTTTAAGTTTAGCTGGTCCTAGAGTAAATCCGAAGGCCTTCGCTCTGGACAAAACCATGTTCCGGGTTTCTAACTCTACCATGGCTTTAATTGTAATTACCATGCTAATTATTACTGCCTTGTACGTAAGGTTCTGGTAAACAACTTAGAAGATATAAAAAAAGCGGGCTACTCAGGCCCGCTTTTTTTATACTCCCGTACGATGGAGAAAAATCTTTTTCATGCCCTACGCTGGAATTATTTGTGAGAGATTACCTGCTGTTTATTGATACGGAAACTTCCGGCCTGCCTAAAAAATGGGAGGTGTCTTACGCCGATCAGGATAACTGGCCGTACTCCGTGCAGATTGCCTGGGTAATCTGTAACAAAAACGGGCAGGAAATAAAAAGAGAAAACCATTATATTAAGGCAGATGATTTCGAGATTTCACCGGCAGCTTACCAAATTCATGGTATTTCAAAAGCGTTTCTGCAGCAACACGGCAAAAGCCGGCAAACAGTTTTAATGCGCCTGCAGGCCGACCTTATACAATACCAACCCTTGGTGGTAGCGCATTTTTTGCAACTCGATTTTCATATGATAGGGGCCGATTTTTACCGTCTCGGGTTAGAAAATCCTTTGCAGGAATTGCCTAAATTTTGCACCATGTTGGCTACGTCCAAATACGTTTCTAATCCCAAATCCAAATACCTGCGCCTCGACCGTTTATATTATATTCTTTTTCAAAAAGATTTAAAAAATCAGCACGAGGCGCTTACCGATGCTACCGCAACCGCCGCCTGTTTTTTCGAAATGTTAAAACTAGGCGATATTTCAGAAGAAAAAATTACCCGGCAACAGCAAGCCCAAACCCAACCGGGCAACGCTATTTCGGGCTGGGGGTGCGGCGCTCTGGCATTCCTGATTTCATTTTTAACTTATTTGTTCTCGCTTTGGTCATGACCGATAAAGTCTCGTTTCTGAAAAAAGTTGCGCCTTTTAACTTACTGCCCGACGATGTTTTGGAGGGTGTGGCGGACCTGCTGCAGGAAGTAACCCACCAGAAAGAAAGTGTTATTTATCACCAGCAGGTTACCAAACTAAAAGGGGTTGATATTCTGGTGGAAGGCTCTTACGAAACCTTCTTTTACGACAGCGAGCAGAATAAAAGAATATTAGAAGACCTGCATCCGGGGCAATTATACGGAGGTGTATCGGTGCTTCTTAACCGGAAAAGGTCCTTACGCACGGTTATTGCCAAAAAAGGCACCCGGGTATATTTTCTGCCTCGTCGCGATTTCCGGGGACTTTGCCAGGCTTACGAAGAATTCTTTCATTATTTTACCAAGGAATTTGGCCGGCGCATGCTCGACGATGATTTCGCCCATTTTGTAAAGCACCCCACCTTTTTTGAAGAAAACTACATTGCCACCGACCAGCTTTACTCCCGCAAAGTGGAAAGCGTGGGGTACCGCGATATTTTTTCCTGCGCCGGCAGTACGCCTATTTACGAAGCGGCCCGCCTGATGGGCGAACACCGGATAAGCTGTTTGTTTGTAACGGATGTCCAGCAAAAAATTATTGGTTATATAACCGATATTACCCTCCGGAACAATGTAGTGGCCCAACAAGTAGATGCACGCCAGCCAGTAGAGAGCATCATGGATAACCCGATTGTTTCTATTACCTGCCATGCATTTGTGTATGAAGCCATACTACTGATGTTCAGCACCAAAACCCAGTATTTACTGGTAGAAGAAAATGGAGAATACCGGGGCGTCGTCAGTCGGAATAAATTATTAAGCGAACAATCACAATCGCCTTTTGTCTTTATACAATCGGTGAAACTGGCCCTGAGCGACGACGAGCTAAGAAGCAAATGGAAGAAAGTGCCCGAAATAGTTACGCAACTGCTGGGCCGGGGCGTAAAGGCCGAAATTGTAAACCAGGTAATTACCACCGTTGCCGATAGTATTGCCCTGAAGGTGATAGAAGATGTAATTGAAGAGATGGGTACGCCGCCGGCCAAATTTGTATTTATGGTGCTGGGCAGCGAAGGCCGCAAGGAACAAACTCTGAAAACCGATCAGGACAACGCCATTATTTACGAAGACAAAGCCAACGAACAGCGTGAACTGGTGCGGGAATATTTTCTGAGGTTTGCCGATACGGTTTCGGAGCGGCTGAATTATATTGGCTTTAGTTTTTGTTCGGGGGGCTATATGGCTAAAAATCCTAAATGGACGCATTCCTTATCGCATTGGAAGCGCAATTACATTAGTTGGATGGAGGAAAGCTTACCCGAAACGGTAATTAAGTTTTCTACCTTTTTCGATTGCCGCTACCTCTACGGCGATAGCACCATTATAAACCAGTTGCAGGAATTTCTGAACGAGGAATTACAGAAGCCGCACGAAAAGCTGTTTTTCCACATGGCCAATAATGCCTTGCAATACGAGCCGCCGCTTACCTTCTTTAAAAATATTAAAACTTTTACCGTAGGCTCGCAGGAAGTTTTTGATATAAAAAAAGCCATGACGCCCATTGTAGATTTGGTACGGGTTTACGCGCTAAAAAACCGCATATTTTTAACCAACACTGGCGAGCGCCTGGATGCCCTGAAAGCCCAAGGCATTTTTTCCGAAACCGAATACCTCGAACTAATTCAGTCGTATTATTACCTGATGAGCATCCGGTTGAAGAAACAAGCGAGTTTAATAATTAACGATAACCGGGAGCCTGAAAACTTTATGAACATTACCAGCCTCACCAAAATTGAGCAGGTAACCATCATCGAAATATTCAAAACCATCCGCAACTTTCAGGCAAAGATTAAAGTCAATTTTACCGGCAATATTTTCGGGTGATTTATATGTAGCAGGCTTTACCAAACAAAGAAAGAACATACCCGGTATGTCCTTTCTTGTTTCTTTCAGTATCTATACCCGAACCGGCAATATTTCCTGAAGAAACGAATCGGTATAATCTTTCACAAACCGCAGAATATTGGTGTATTTACCAAAATCTTCTTTTTCGTGGGCGGTGGTTAAAACCACGCAGGCCATACCGGCATTTTGGGCTGCTTCTACCCCTTTGGGTGCATCTTCAAAAACCACGCAAGCCGATGGCGCTAGCCCAAGCAGTTCGGCTGCCTTCAGAAAAGTTTCCGGATCGGGCTTGCTGTCGGTTACATCATCGGCGCTCACAATGGCCTGAAAATAAGGCCGGATATTCAGGTTATCCAGAACAAAATCTATATTAAACGGAATAGCCGCGGAGCCAATCGCCATTTTTATACCGGCCTGCCGGGCATTGTCCAGAAAATCAGCTAAACCAGGCAGCAGTTTCAGGTGCGGAAAATATTCTTTCTGGTAGCGCCGCTCTTTTTCTACCGAAAGTTCCAGCACTTCTGCTTCGGAAAACCGTCCTTTGCCAAAAATCCGGTCCAGCACTTCGCCGTTCTTACCGTACATTTGTACTTTCACTTCGTCCCAGGTAAGGGCGGCATTCAAATCGTCGTTCAAAATCTGGTACCAGGCTTTGGCATGAAAGTGCATATCGTCTATCATGGTACCGTTTAAATCAAATATTAAAGCTTGGGGAGAAAAATTCATACTAAAGTTGGGCTGCAAAAATTATAAGCCGCAAAGTTAAATATTTTTTATTTAACCATGCCGCCACCCAACCCAGGCAGACTTTATAAGCAATAAGCGTAAAAAGAAACTCCGGGGAAACTTTTGTTACTACGGGTAAAAGAAAAAGCCGCCGGGGAGCAGGCGCGCACCACCTTACGCCCTGCCCCACCTAAACGGTAATGCTATTTAAATAATGCGGTTACTAATGGCGTATTGAACCAAGCCGCCGGTATTTTTACTGTGCGTTTTACAGATAATATTTTTGCGGTGGGTATTTACCGTATGAAAACTGATAAACAACTGATCGGCAATTAATTTACTGCTTAAACCTTCGGCAACTAACCGCACAATTTCTTTTTCGCGCTCGCTTAACTTGGTTTTAGCAGTTTCCTGTTCTTCTTGCGGTACCGGCCGGGCAACACCGGCGTCTGCCACTACCTGCACCGTAGCTTCAAAGTTTTGTAGTTTTACCAGTTCGCTTATGTCGGTACAAGTACCTAACACATGCGTAATATTACCATTAGAATCTATTTGTAAAACTTTGTTTTGTTCGAACAGGCAAACAAAGCTTCCGTCAGGTTTCCGGATGCGGTATTTCCGGCTAAAACAGTAACCCTGTCGTTTTCCGACCGGTAACAAAAGCATATTTTTCCAGAGTTTAAGGGTCTGGTCGGCCAATATCTTTCTATCTTCCGGCTGCATTAACTTACCTAACACTACATAGCCATCCTTTCTAAATAAGCCAGATTCGTACCCAATTAGTTGTTGGGTATTATCGCTTATAAAAACGAACTGCTGGGTACGAATATCCAGAACCCAGGTAATACACGGGCCATGCCCCAGAATCATACTTAATGCCTGGTTAGAATGCCCCAGGTCTTCATAGTTTACCAGATTAGTATCGGGCACAAAGGGTTGGGTTTGCCAAACAGAAAATAAATTCTGAAAAGTATCGGCAGCTGGGGATGCAGTTTTGGAAAGGTTTGTAGTTTTCATCGTTCAGGTTGATAAAAGTTAGTCAGGAAATAGAGTAAGCTAATTCTGCTGCTGGCAGCGCACGTGGCACGCTAACTAAATGGATGCCTATACAACTCCACTACCCTTTTAAGCAACTGATTTACTATTGTGCGTTAAGGATGGTACAAATTTGCATTATTTATATAAATAATAGCAATGGGTTTATACCGGAATTAAAGCGGTGTTAAACCCCGGTAAATACCGGGTTTTTCCCGTTGTTTTATCGGGTTACTAGTTTCTTATTTACAAAAAGCTAAAATCCATTATTTTAGTAAAAAGCATTTCGGCTTTTGCGAGTTCCGGTTGTAAAGCCGGGGTTTACCTTAATTTCCTTTATATTCATTTTTTTTCAACCTAAATAATTCCTCACCTTCAAACAGATTAGCTATGCAAGAATATTTATTCGACAAAGAAGCACTCCGGAAACTTATTGCAGAATCTGGTCCGGACCAGAACCGGATAGCCATTACCATTAATTTAGAGCGGCCGCAGGATGGCATTCAGGCCCGGGCCATCCGGTTTGAGCCCGGTAGTACGCTCCAGAACATAAGCGTTAAAGAAGCCTTTACCGCCAAGGTAGCACCAGCCCCCTCCACCCAGCTAGGTGGTTGCCCCAACCCTCCTGGTTGTTAAGTATTGTATCCTCCGTTGCTGGATTTTAAATAATGCTACTTGAAATTTCGAAATATTTAGATGTAGTTCCGCCTTTCCTGTTACTCCTGTTTGCATTGGCCAGCGCACCGGTAACTTTCCGGCAGGACTACATCTTCTGGTATTTAGCCGTTCAAACGCTGTTAAACACCATTTCCAAAATAATTTACCTCGGTTACAATGGTTCTAACCTGGTGGTGTATAATATTAACTGTGTTTTATCTTTTTTAATCTTATCGGCTTACTTTGCCAGCATTCTCCAGTTTAAAGACACTAAAAAAGTAGTTACCGGGGTTTTGGCGCTCTTCCTGATGGTGCTCATCTTTAATGCCCTCCAGTTCGAAAACATCATCGACCAGTTTAATAGCAACATGTATGGGCTGGCGGCCTTTATTGTGGTCGTTTACGCTTTCCTGTATTACTTGCAAAATTTATTAAACCCCACCAAAAATATTGTTAAATCGGTTGATTTCTGGTATGTTACAGGCCTGCTAACTTATTATGCGAGCAGCTTTTTTATTTTTATTACTTTTAATTATTTAATGCAAAGCAACAGCAAATATGATAGCGGCATCAGGTATTTATGGCCAATACATAATGTACTGTTTCTGGTTATGTGCGGCTATTTTTTTAAAGGAATGCTATGCAGGCGCTCGCAGATGATATAGTCATCGTAATTGGCAGTACCTTATTAATGCTGTTAGTTTCGTCTTTTGTGGTAGTATTTATTTTTATTCACCGGAGCCAGTACAACAAGCATTTAAAAGAAAAAGAAGAAATAAAAAATGCATTTGAGCAGGAGATTTTAAAGGCGCAGCTCGAAATGCAGGAACAAACACTACATACCCTTTCGCAGGAAATTCACGATAATATCGGGCAGGTACTTTCGCTCGCAAAACTTAACTTAAATACCATTCTGCTGGCCGACGATAATCCGGCGGCTCCTAAAATAAATACCACCAAAGAACTGGTGGGCAAAGCTATTCAGGATTTGCGTAATTTGTCCAAATCTTTAAATACCGACCATATCAGCCAAAAGAAGCTTTCGGAAGCTTTACAATTAGAGCTGGATATGATTGGAAAAACCGGCGTTTTTAAAACCAGCTTGCATGTGGAAGGGACCGAAGAACCGTTTGACCCGCAAAAGCAATTAATTCTTTACCGCATGGTGCAGGAAGCGTTGCAGAATATTATTAAACACGCCAAAGCCGGCTGTATCTGGGTAGAACTAAAATACCTGCCCGAAGGATTAGAGCTGCGCATACAGGATGATGGTACTGGTTTTGATTTAGCGGCCCTGCAAAATCCGGATGTAAAAGAAAAAGGTACCGGCCTGGGCAATATGTACCACCGTGCCCGCCTGCTGGGCGCCGATTTATCTATTCAAAGCCAATTAGGCAAAGGAACTTTAACGCAGCTCTCCCTGCCCATTAAACGATAAAGGTCTTATGGAACCAGCCGAAAAAATTAAAGTAGCTTTAGTCGACGACCACAAATTATTTCGCAAGGGAATGGTGGAGTTAGTAAATAATTTTTCGGGTTACCATGTAATCTGGGAGGCTAATAATGGCCGGGAACTCATCCAGAAGTTTCAAACCGAAACTGCTCCGGACATAGTGCTACTGGATATAAATATGCCCGAAATGGACGGCTACGAAACGGCGGCCTGGCTGAGACAAAACTACCCGAAAGTTTTGGTTTTAACCTTATCGATGTATGACCACGAGGAGGCAATTATTAAAATGTTGCGCGCCGGCGCCAAAGGGCATATTTTAAAAGATGCGGATCCGCAGGAACTCAAAACGGCCTTGCAGGCGCTCATAAAAAAAGGATTTTACTATTCCGAACTGGTAAGTGGCACGCTGTTGAACTCGCTCAGCCGTGACCCGGAAAACAACAAGAAAGCCGCTGATTTAATTAAGCTAAACGAACGCGAAAGTGAGTTTCTGAAACTGGCCTGTACAGAACTAACTTATAAAGAAATTGCTGATATTATGTGCCTGGCGCCCCGCACCATTGATGGCTACCGCGAAGCTTTATTTGATAAACTCCAGGTAAAAAGCAGAATCGGATTGGTATTGTACGCTATTAAAACCGGGCACGTAGTTATTAACTGATGTTACGCAGCATAGTAATAATGGCAAAAAGGAAGGCACCTCATCCCCAACTCCTTCCGCCTCGGGCAAAAGGGAGCTCTGGTAACGCTTATTTCAAGTGAAACGCTTTTATAAACAGGAGAAATATTGTGATGTAGTTTATCATATTATCCTATAGCGGATGTAGTAAATTCCTTTAAAACTACTTTCACATTTATTACTGCCATCCAATTACCATCAGTTGCTATTCATTCACCTTATAAACTCTATAAAGAAACATCAGACAACATTCTTATAATGATTGCAATAGTAATCAAAGTCCCTCTCCTTTTTCAGGAGAGGGATTTAGGGTGAGGTCCTCGCCTAACAGCAGCCTTTAATTAAAAATGAGAAAGGCTACCCGCGTTGGGTAACCTTTCTCATTTTTAACAGAAGTAAAAACCCAAAGTTTATTACTTATTGCTGAGGCTCTCAGCTAATTTTACTGCTTCGTAAGCATTAACCACGCCACCGGTTACCGATAGTTCGCCTAATGTTACCTGCTCCGCTTTACCGCCTTCGGCCCCGGGTTTATTTACTTTCAGGTCCTGTACTTTGTAAGCCGATTGCAGAATAATATCGTGCACCTGCTCCGCTTTTAAGTTAGGGAAGTAAGACAAAAGCAACGCACTCACTCCACTGGTAACCGGGGCAGCCATACTCGTGCCGCTATTTTCCTTGTAGCCTTGTTTTGGAATAGTAGAATTAATATCTACCCCCGGCGCAAAAACATCGACACTTTTTTTACCATAGTTAGAGAAGTTACCTACCAGCTTACCGCTGCCGCTAAACGAAGAAGCCCCTACTTCTATCCAGTTGTTCACTGCTTTGCCGTTGGCTAATACTTTGCTCGGGTAATTCTTTTCCTGGTCAATATTTTTGCCATCGTTACCGGCCGCATGCACCAGCACCACGCCTTTATCAGCAGCATATTTAACAGCCGCATCAACGGCTTCTTTTTGCGGCGAATATTCCTTCCCGAAGCTCATATTAATTACCTGCGCGCCATTATCAACGGCATAATAAATGGCATTAGCCACATCTTTGTCGCGCTCGTCGCCGTTAGGCACGGCTCGAACCACCATAATCCGTACATTATCCGCAATGCCTTTTATACCTAAATTATTCGTGCGGTTGGCGCCGATTATACCAGCCACATGGGTACCGTGCTCGGCAAAAGCGCCGGTTACATCGTTGTTGCCGTAATGCTTTTCTTTTACATTGCTGTAGTCGTCGCCTACAATATCGCGCGGGTTATAGTTAAGGTTCAGGTTATACTTCAATTTATTCATAAAGTAATCCTCGCCTTCGGTAAAGGTTTCTTTCGTGAAATTATTTTCGGCCATAAACAGCATAATGGCTTTGGCCTGGTTTACCTGCTGGTTCGTAGATTTTAACTGCTGCAGATCCTCCAGCGTAAAGTCTTCTTTGTTTAGCTGGTTTTTCAGAATGGCGGTGGCATTTTCGTAAGCGCCCTGCAACTGCTGAAACTGCGAATATTGGTCCTGGGTTTCTTTCAGCTCTTTTTCGTAATCGGCTTTGATTTTCTGGTACAAGGCAAAATTCTCTTTTTCCTTGCGCTTCTTCTGCAATTTAGCGCCGCCCGGACCTTCAAATTTATCGCGCAGCTGCACGTACAGGCGGGTAAGTTCCTGGGTGTCGTGTTCTACGTTGCGGCCATCTTTGCCCCCAATAAAATTCCAGCCGTGAATATCGTCTACGTAGCCGTTTTTATCGTCGTCCTGACCATTGCCGGGTATTTCTTTTTCGTTCCGCCAGATTTTATCTTTTAAATCTTCGTGCGCAATATCAATACCACTATCAATTACTGCCACCACTACCGTTTTAGACGGACGGTTTTTTAAATATTCGTAAGCTTTTTCGGTACTTACCCCCATTACCTGGTTTTCCTGGGGATCCAGGTTAAACCAATTGGCCGGCGCTTTGGCCAGCGTATCGGCCGGGGTTGTTTTACCGCCGGTAAAAGTGGTGCGGGCCAATGCTGCCTCCGGCTTTATAAATGGGTTAAACAGCAAGCCAAAGGCTAAAATATAAGTTGATTTTATCATAAATAATTAACTATCCTCCGGAGAGGGACAAAATATAAATATAGGTGGTTTATCTTTATTTCTTAACCCTAAAGCAAGAATACTACCAATAAAACGCAGGCCGGCAGGTTGGGTTAATTTTTATTCAAAACTATTAAGAACTTTTAAAAAGGACTTACCCCGCAGAATAATTAATTTTACAATATGAAATTTACCCTAACCTACCTGTTCCTGTTTCTAGGACTTTGCCGCCTGGTAATGGCCCAAAGGCCTGCGCCGGGTCCGCCCATTGGCTCGGTTTTTATCGGGTTAGGCTATACGCTACCAACCGCTGGTTTCCGGGAAACGTACGCCACCGGGCACGCCAAAGGCGGTACTTTTGGGTTCACGGTTAGGCCGGTAGCCGGTACGGCGCCTATTGAATTGGGGGCCGAGGTAAGTTATTTGCCTTTTGGCATAGAAAAGCAGCCGGTTGGTACGGGTAGTAGTAGTTACACACTTAAAACCACCCACAGCCAGGTGCCGCTGCACGCGCTGGTACGGCTTAAGCCCCGGCGTTTAAGCACGGTTACTCCTTATTTGGATGGCCTGGCTGGCATTACGGTTTTTAACTCACGTACCAAAATAAAAGAAGATTTATTTACCTCCCTGCGCGATGAAGACCCCATTGTGGTGAGCAGGCATACCAGCACCGTATTTAATTACGGACTGGCGGCCGGCTTTTCGGTTGCAGTTAATAACCGGAAAAGCTTTTACGCTGATATCAGGCTGATTTATTTAGAAAGCCCTTTAGCCACTTATGTAAAAAAAGGAGATGTGCTGGTAGATCAGAACGGCGACGCCACCTACCTTTATTCCCGTTCCGAAACCAGTACTTTTATGGTTCAATTAAATTTATTAGGCATTCTAAAAAATCTGGCGGAAGAATAAAATAATTTAAAGTAGATAAAATCGGCAATAATTACCTGTCTTCAACCGCTGCTTTCCGGCAATTTTCAGACTAACTGCGTGCAAAAGCTGAGGAGCTTCTTTAAATCATCTTCTTTCTGAAAATCGATCTGGTTTTCTTTTATAAATTTTTCTATTACAGATTTGTTCTTGTTAAATATTTTCAGGACAGAAGCTTTGTTAGCCGGATAAAATTTATTGTTCTGGTCTGTGATGAAATAATTAGCCATTTTGGCATACACCATATATTCGTTAGGACTTAGCCGCTGCATTTGGCCATTAACCGTAATGGTACCATAAGATCTCGTGGCCGAAGTATTCGAATATTGGTCGTAAGCAACGCCCTTCTCCTTATCCGATGGTTTAAATCTTTGCTTTAACAACAGCTTCACCGATTTATAATCGGCGATTTCTTCGCCAAAACCTTTTTTTTCCGGATCGTAGTAGAACTTCGTTTCGCCAATGGCCACAAATTTTACCAGGTATAAATTATCCAGCGCCAGCGTGTCGCCTTTGGGGTCAATAAAATGCATTTCGCCGAGTATTTGATGATAATTGAGTTTGCCCTGGGCCAGGCCGCCGGTGGTATAATGTATAATACTTTCTTTAAAAGCAGGATAGCGGTAAGCCGCGGCAGCAAAGTCGTTACTTTGAATATTACCGCCCACTTTTACCCTAATTCTTTCCTCTTCCTGTGCCATTGCCTTTGGCATGCAAGTAATTACCAAAAGAAAGAGTAAACAGCTAATTTTCAGGGCATTCAGGCATCTTCCTGTTAAGAAACAATTTGTATTAGGTGACATAACTAAACTTGTTAATCAGAAGAAAGACCTTATCCCGATAATTTAATATTTATCTTCAGGCACAACCAGTCAGCCTTAATAAAAAACGGCCGCAGGGTAAACTGTTAATTCATAGTATATCAGAAAGATAAATAATTACCCTTGTGTTTACAACTATCTACCCGATTATTAACCAGGCTACCGGGCAAATAAAAATAATAAATTCTTTACTAACCCCGGGCACCGCCTATCGTACCATATAAGGCTTATTTTTACGTCAGATTAAAAACGATAAAAACTATGAGTGGATTAAAAGATTTGAATGATTTGCTATACCATGAAATACAGGTATTATACGCCGGCGAAGAATTGCTGGTAGCAGCCTTGCCGCGCATGATAGAAAATGCGCAGGACAGCTCACTAAAAGCAGCTTTTACGCAGCACCTCGACGAAACGAAGCAACAGCTGGAACGCCTGAAGCAGGCCGCCGAACTCCTGAATATTAAGGTAGAAGGCGATGAGAACCCCAGCATGAAAGGTTTGATTGCCGAAGGCGAAAAAGTAATGCACAAAGACGCTACCCCAGAAGCTTTAGATGCGGCTTTAATCTGCGGGGCGCAAAAAATTGAGCACTACGAAATTTCGGGTTACGGAACCGCCGCCCACCTGGCCGATGGGTTAGGTTTTAAGGTAGTGGCCGAACTGCTCCGCCAAACGCTACAGGAAGAGCAAAACACCGATACCAAACTGAACGATTTAGCTAAAAATAACATCAACCGCAAAGCGGCCCAGGCAACGGAAAGTTGATGGTATTGAAACCCAGAAACAAGAATAGCCACGATTTTTTGTAAAGGAAGGAAAAGCAGAAAAGCGCCCTCGTAATATCGCAAGGGCGCTTTTTAAATATTAACCCTTGCCCGTAAAAGGACCACAATGTAAAAAACAGAGAATACAAGATGAAAATTGAACCGCATATTATTAACAACATAGAAATTGCCGAAGTAACCTCTAATGACATTATAATAAACCAAAATGAAGACGGTTTGAATTTGTTAGGAAACCTATACTATCAAGGCTTTGACAAGGTTGTAATTCACGAAAAAAATATTTCGCCTGATTTCTTTGACCTCAAAACTGGAATGGCAGGAGAAATACTTCAAAAATTTTCAACTTATCGCGTCCGTTTGGCTATAGTCGGAGATTTTTCTAAATACAGTAGCAGAAGTTTAAACCACTTCATACATGAAAGCAACCAAAGCAGGCATATCAACTTTGTAACTTCCACTACAGAAGCATTAGAAATCCTTTCAGGCAAATAAATTGGTGTAAAACGCAAACACAAATAGTAGCTTTCTCTACTAACTTAATGAGTAAAAATCCAGCATAAAGTTTTGAATTAAGGACCAGTATAACAAAACCAAAAAGCTATTGAACTTAAAGCTTTTTTGTTTACTAAGTTTCCAGTAACCCAGTACTTCTTATTTTCAGAAATTATGAAAGAAAATTTAAGCACATTTAATAGAGATTGCCATTCATTGGATACGATTATTTGGAAAGATGCCATAAGTTATGCAACACACTCTTGATTAGACTGATAGAAGTTTTAGCATTAGCGGTGTTAACACTATCAATAGGGCCACCTGGTACTCTAAACGGAATTGAAAAAGAGTTTCAGGAATAAAAAAGCCACTATTAAATAGTGACTTCGGGGTTATTTAATTTTCTGGTTAAGCAGCTTTTCCGTTCCGGTAATTATTAACTCATTTTGAACAGTTAATTTTTAAAGTAAACTAGCTATTCACGCCGCTACATAAATCAGTTTTCGAGTACTTTTAATGGATCGTGACCCAGGTTCATGAGGGCGTAGCGCCAGTTCGATACTAATATATCATTGGTGGGTTTATGGTTGTAAAGCTGATTGATGTGGTTTACGATAGTATCCATACATTCATACTCGCCCTTAGTAAGCATTATTTTTTTCTTGAGTAATATTTTAATCAGCTTCCGCGAAATTTTCTTATCAATTACCAGTTCCGATTCACAGGTGTCCTGGCCGGGCGTGCGGGAGGTTTTGGTTTCCAGCCAGTTTTCCAGTTCCAGCGGCGACATATTTACCAATGTCTTAAATTCCGTGTACACATCTTCACGGGTTCTTACCCCAGTTTGGGCTTTCTTTAATAAATGAAGCATCGCATTTGTAAATTTTATTCAATCCCTTGATTAGCTTACCTTTACTATTTACTTTACTACTGCCATCTTTTTTTGTTTAATAAATATTGTTTTTTTTTAATATTTTATACTCCTTCCCTATTTAAAGCCTTTTATAAAACTAATTGGCGGCCATAATCGCATGACAACACACCTGTAAATCAGACACTTTCCGCATATCCGCGGCTCAATTTTTTGCTAAAAGATTTAACGTTGGCAAAGCATTTATTCAGGCTGGTTTTAGCATTCTGCCCACCCATAGCGGCCCGAATTGCGCTCTTACCTATCTTGTTATGACTAAAAATTTTGCCAGTTGCCAACAAGTTACCTGCTGAGGCTTACCGCACTTTGGTAACGGTGCCTTTAAATTCTTTATCGGTGTAGGTAATTACATAATAGTAAACGCCCTCGCTTACGCTTTTTCCATCCCACTTAAAGGTTCGGTCGGTGCTTTTGTATACCAGGCCGCCCCAGCGGTTATAAATTTTAATATCGGAGAATACACTTTTGCAAAAATCCGGCGGCAGGGTCGGCATCTGGAAGTAATCGTTTAAGCCATCGTTGTTCGGCGTAAAAATATTGGCCGGAATAAAAGTTACCGGTACTTCCGATGCCAGGTTTACTTCGATGGAGGTGGTGCTGGTAACGGGCGTACCACACTTGGTGGTGGTTGCCGTAAAATCCAGGATATAAGAGGCCTGACTCAGTGCCCCGCAATCTATTTGCCAGTTAAATGGACTCGTTACGCTGCCGGTACCTGTTTTGGGGGTAAACTTAATCGGTTGGGACGCTAAATCAAAATTGCGGGCTTTTACGCTCAGGGTAATTTCGTCTTTATCGGCATCGGTACCCAGTACATCAAAAGAGACTAATTCGCCTACCTTGGCGTTGAGCAGAGCAGCCGGTGCGGAAGTAGAAATTACCGGCGGTTCGTCGGGCTCCGGCACAAAAACAAACGATACCCGCACCGTATCTTTCTTGGGCAAACTGCAACCATCATCGCCCACAATAAAATCTACCATAAAAGGTTTGCCTTTCGAATCGAGACACGGTTTAAAACAAGCCGAAGAGGTAAGCGTATCGGGTATGCCGTTCCGGTTTACCAGCCCACCCGAAATACTCAATATTTTTTCGGTTAAGTTAAAGTTTACGCCCCGGGCCTCTACGGTCAATACTTCGTTTGCGTCCGGATCAGTCATAAATAACTGGAAACAGCGGTTATCGTTGGGACCGATGGTAATGACATCGCCTTCCTTATAGTAAGTAGTTGCGCCGCCGGTTTTTAGCTTAATACCCGGCTTCTCGTTGCGGGGACAATTGAGCACCAGCATCTGGTAATCGCGCCGCACCTCCCCTATTTTAACTTTATTCCGGTATTCCGAGCACCGGATGCCAAAAACAAACAGCCCCAGTTGGGTAGGCAAAACCCGAAGCTGGCCGGTTTGCTGGTTTATGGTTAAGGTTGGGTTACCCGGAATCTGGTTATTCGTGCCCAGGCCGGCGGTCCATAGTACGGGTATATAAGGTCCGGGTAAAGCAAGTGGGGCCGGGTCGAGTTGGTTGCTGTTGCCATTTAGCGGCGTCATGACTTCGTACACCAGCGAGTCGCCGTCCGGATCTTTGCCGCCAAACTCGTAATAAAACAACTCATTAATACAGGCGTAATCGCTCACCGGCTGAAACAACTCCGGCGATGAATTTATAAAGGCTTGCCCATTGCGGCTTACTGCCGGAAACTCCAGGTAAAAAGTTTGCCCGGCAGCGCCCGGGTTTAAAATATTATTAATTACACCGTTACGGCAGCACCTTTCCCAAACCAGATAATACCCATTCTGACTGTTAAACAGAGCCGCCGGCAGTTCAATATTGCGGGTATAAACCACTTTATCGGTGCTCAGCGAACCACTGGTGCAAACTACGGAAGTATAAGCGACCGGAGTGATGCTCGGGTTGGACATGTTAAAGTCACCCATCCGCCGGTTAGTGCCTTTTTCGAAAATACTGGCGGTAATAACTGGGTCGATAGCGCCCGGATTACCGTTAATTTTATCGAAATACATATTGAGAGTAACCTGGTAAGTAGCACCCGATACATATTTTAACCCAAACTCTCCACCCACAATATGCGTGGCCCACCCGGGCAACAGCCAAAATAAAAATAAAATAAAGAGTAAAAGTTTTTTCATAGTTCCTCCGCAGAAGTACAGCTTATTTCTTAAAGGCAGAAAATCATCCCTAAAACATCCTGAATATAATAAATATTATTATAGCCTGCTACTAAATATCGTAATCTACAAGACTGCCGAAATATCGCTTTACCGCTTCCAGCAAATTAGCAGCACCTCATCCCCCAGCCCCTTCTCCTCTGGGCGAAGGGGAGCTCCGGTAACGCATTTATTAAGGGAAACGCTATTAATAAAAGTAGAAATAATGCACTGTCAGGTATTATAAGGATAAGCTATTTCATTTTCTTTTAATCCTTCTTTACAAACTGAATACAATATTATTTTAATAGCTGAAAGAGTAATCAAAGTCCCTCTCCTTTTTCAGGAGCGGGATTTAGGGTGAGGTCCGCCCGTAACAGCGTTTAATAAGTGGTTCGTATGTAAAACTTTACGCAACTTTTAAGTAAGGCCGTTGCCTGAGTCATCGTAATATTCTTTTCACTCAACAAAAACATCAAAACACATGTAAGCGTACCAACCCGGCCTTTTATTAGCTTCACCCACTTGCAGATTAAAGCATTTGCACCCACCGGATATTCTGAGTATATTTCTTATAAAAATATATCCCTGCGGTACGGGGCGCACGTCACCGTTGTCCGGCAGCTTTGCCAAGCGAGCATAGCGTATTTAATAGCAAATTTTAGATAACAGCAAATGGAAGCAGCATATTTACAAAGCATCCGGAAACAATTCGAATATTACAAAGCGCTTGGCGAGCGGACCATAGCGCAGCTGGATGACCAGAATTTATTCTGGCAGTATAATGAAGATTCGAATTCAATGGCCATTATCGTTAATCACCTTTGGGGAAATATGAAATCCAGGTGGACAGACTTCCTGACGGCGGATGGTGAAAAGGAGTGGCGAAATAGAGACCTGGAATTTGAACCAGTCATCAGAACAAAGCAGGAATTACAGGTAAAATGGGAGGAAGGTTGGAATTGCTTATTCGAAGCGCTGGACTCGATAAATAAAGACAACTTCAATACAGAAGTTTACATCCGAAACCAGTCGCATTCTGTTATGGATGCCATTAACCGGCAACTCGCCCATTATGCTTATCATATCGGGCAGCTGGTATATATCGGCAAAATGGTAAAATCAGATAACTGGCAAAGCTTAACTATTCCGAAAGGAAAATCTTCTGATTTTAATACCGTAAAATTTTCAAAAGGCAAACACCAAGGACATTTCTCGGACGATGTAAGATAATACTCGCTACTTCCCGGTGCATAAGCTTCTGCAGAACCATTTCATCATCTTTCTTTAAATTAAGATAAGGATAGCCGCTTAAACCTATAATAGCGTTAGTTAATACTTCTGCTACTTTCATTAATTGATTTGAAAATCTCACTTTTCAGCCAGCAGCAGATTAAAAGTGCGCGTTTAACTGGTTAATATCAGGGTTCTTGCGTTACTAAGGGCTACTAAACAAAATTCTTAAGCAACAATTTTCAAAAATATTTCAGCGGTTACGCTTGCTATTCCGTAAACTGTTTTTAACTTTGAAATACAAAGTACTTTAACATGAACCAGCAGCAAGACCAGCTAGAAACCCTGCATGAGATCCGCAACATCATGGATCGCTCCTCCCGCTTTATTTCATTAAGTGGGTTGTCGGGCGTATCGGCTGGTTTGTCGGCACTACTGGGTGCGGCGGTTGTTAAGTGGTACTTTAGCCAGCGGAATATTAACTATTACCACGATTTAGACCGCTCCTTAACCCGCGAGAACATCTTTTTCTTGTTAGCAGTAGCGGCCGGGGTGCTTATTCTGGGCTTTTGTATGGCTATATACTTTACGGTCCGGAATGCCCGCAAAAAAAACCACCGAATCTGGGACAGCCAATCGAAGCGGTTGCTCTTGAATCTGGCAATACCGTTGGCTACCGGTGGTGCTTTTTGTGCTATACTTATCTATCATAACTTATTATACCTGGTAGCACCTGCTATGTTGGTTTTTTATGGTCTGACTCTGTTAAACGCCAGCAAGTATACTTTGAGCGATATCCGCTATCTGGGCTTTTTTGAGATAATACTGGGCTTGCTGGCCGGCATTTTTGTGGGCTACGGGCTAACGCTTTGGACCGTAGGATTTGGCATGCTGCACATTGTATACGGCGCGCTGGTGTACTTTAAATACGAACGCTAGCAAACCGGTGAAAGACTATTTAGATAATATAAACAAAGCCTTCGAGAGTAGGGCACGATTGGGCATTATGTCGGTGCTGATGGTGGAAGATAAAGTGGATTTTAACACCCTGAAAGAAACCCTCCAACTGACCGATGGCAACCTGGCCAGCCATTTGCGGGCACTGGAAGAGGCAGCTTACCTGGGCGTAGAAAAACAGTTTGTGGGCCGTAAACCTAATACGACTTACCACGCCACTGAAGCCGGCCGCGAAGCTTTTAAAAGCCATTTAGATGCTTTGGAGAAGCTTATTTTAAGTAACCGGAAAGACAACTAATATTTTTTTGCTTTTAAACTTTGCAATTCAAAGTACTTTAAATATAAACAAATATTCACCAACTTAAACTTTATAATCATGACACAGCAAAACAGATTACAAAATCAGCCCATTCATCCAGCCACATTCGTCAAACCCGTTTTAGTAGGTGCCGGCATTGCGTTACTCGTTATCTCTTTTTTTGTTTTTGGCTTGGATAAACCTCACCCGGAATGGGGAAAGTTCTGGATGATTAGGCCTTTAATTATTACGCCTTTAGCCGGTGCCACCGGTGGCGCATTTTACGCTTTCATGAACTACCAAAGTTCCCGCGGTTTCAATCGAACATTGGCTATTCTCCTGAGCATTGTGGTATACCTCATTGGGTTATGGCTGGGTGTTGTTTTGGGTTTAGACGGCACAATGTGGGACTAATAAGCGCTAAAAATTAAAATTTAAAATTCTGGCTAAAAAGCATTAACCCATACACCCATGAGAGACGAAATAATTTCTAACCTAAAAAACCCCGGCGGACTGGAGAAGCTGTACCGGCGGGACAAAGCGCCTTTTAAGCGGGAGTTCAGCCATTTATATCCGGAGCTAAAAGGCAACCTGCTGGCCGATTACTGGTACGAGCGTCTGAACTACGAATCGGATGATATTTCCTGGGGCTCCCGAAATGAATTACTGTTTGTGGCGATTGCCTCTTTGGTGGCAGGTTTATTCTCTAAACTGCCGGCTATTTTCAACATCAGCGAAGAGTTCTTTTACCCCCGGAATATTGGCTTTCTGGTGTTTCCGTTTTTAGCGGCTTACTTCGCCTGGAAAAACAAGCTACCGGCAAACAAAATAACCTATTTGGCTGGTATTGTAGTTGTTTGTCTGGTATACATTAATTTTCTGCCCGATAATCCCAAAAGCGACACCCTCCTATTGGCCTGCATCCATTTGCCTTTGCTGCTCTGGGCTATATTAGGCGTGTCGTTCTCGGGCGATGAACTCAGTAACTACCAAAAACGTCTGAGCTTCCTGCGGTTTAACGGCGACCTGGCAGTAATGGCCGCGCTGCTGGTAATAGCCGGCGGCCTCATGACGGCCATCACCATTAACTTATTTTCCCTGATTGGTCTGCAGATAGAAGAATTTTATGGTGAGTACGTAATCGCTTTTGGGTTGCCCGCTGTTCCTATTGTGGCAACTTTCCTTACCCAAACCAATCCGCAATTGGTAAACAAAGTATCGCCGGTAATTGCTAAAATATTCAGTCCGCTGGTTTTAGTCATGCTGATAATTTACCTGGGCGCCATTATTTTCTCCAGCAAAGACCCTTATAACGACCGGGAATTTCTGTTGCTATTTAACGTGCTTCTGATTGGGGTAATGGCTTTGATATTCTTCTCCGTAGCCGAAAGTTCAAAAGAATCAACGGCAGCTTCGGGTATCTGGGTATTGCTGTTATTGTCGGTTTTTACGGTGGTGGTAAATGGTATTGCGCTTTCCGCTATTTCCTTCCGGATTTCGGAGTGGGGCATTACCCCTAACCGGGTGGCGGTGCTGGGCGGCAATGTTTTAATGCTGGTTCATCTGCTAATCGTAACGGTTATGCTGTATAAAACCGTAACAAAGAAAGCGGCTATTACCGAAGTTGGTAAGGCCATTGTGCTGTACTTACCGGTTTACTTTATCTGGACAATGGTGGTCGTATTTTTATTTCCGCTGCTTTTTGGTTTTAAATAAAGTTGGCATCTACTTTTTCTACAACCGGAGGTAAACCCGCACCAGGTACATAAAAGGACTGAATCCGGCCTGCATTTCAACTTTTAGTTAATGCTGCAACAGGTGCCTGGGCGGCGGGTTTACACCAGAAGGCAAACACCGGAACCTGCCATTGGTTAGCCGCTTCTAATTCCAAATAATTTCATTCATGAGAGTAAAACTAATATTACCCGCCCTCACCGAAGCCGAAAGTCCCTTCTGGCGGCCCATTAAATATTCGTTGTTTCCCCCGCTCGGGCTGGCCACTTTAGCCGCCTACCTCGCCCCTGACGACGAAATTGACTTACAAGACCAGCACGTTGAAAAGTTAAACCTGCACGATAATCCCGATCTTGTCATTATTCAGGTATATATAACCAATGCTTACCGGGCTTACAAAATTGCTGACCATTACCGAGCTCAGGGGGCTTATGTTTTACTGGGCGGACTGCACGTTACTTCGCTTCCCCAGGAGGCAGCACTCCACGCCGATACCATTTTCCTGGGTCCCGGCGAAGCAACTTTTCCGGAGTTCCTGCAGGACTTCCGGAATAAAAACCCGAAGAAAGTTTATAGCTCCAGTATCCGGTCTTTAGACAAAATACCGCCCATCAGAAGGGACCTTATTAAACGCAATAAATATTTGGTACCGAATTCTATTGTGGTTACCCGGGGTTGTCCGCACCATTGCAACTTTTGTTATAAAGACGCCTTTTTTGAAGGTGGCCGCAGTTTTTACACGCAAATGGTAGATGATGCTTTAGCCGAAATAGATCGGCTGCCCGGCCGTCACCTTTATTTCCTGGATGACCACCTACTCGGTAACACAAAATTTGCCGGCGAGCTTTTTGCCGGCATGCGAGGGATGAACCGCGTCTTTCAGGGTGCGGCCACGGTGGATGCTGTTCTTAGAGGAAACTTAATAGAAAAAGCGGCGGAGGCCGGCTTAAGAAGTCTGTTCGTGGGCTTCGAAACTTTCTCGCCGGCCAACCTGAAACAAAGCAACAAAAAACAGAACCTGGAAAAAGATTATCAGAAAGCCGTAAACCGGCTGCATTCATTAGGTATCATGATAAACGGCAGTTTTGTTTTCGGCCTTGATGACGACGATGCCGATGTATTTAAAAGAACGGTGGACTGGGCCGTAAACAACGCCATTACCACTTCTACTTATCACGTTTTAACGCCTTACCCGGGTACGCAGCTTTTTAAAGACCTGGAACAGCAGGGGCGAATTTTAACCAGGAACTGGGACTTGTACGATACCAGAAATGTGGTTTATCGAACTACAAACCTGACCGCCGAAGAACTTAAAAACGGTTACGACTGGGCTTATCAGGAATTTTACAGTTGGTCCAACATTTTTAAGTCCAGCTTAAATCACGCCTCACACAAGCATAAGCTGAAGCACTTTTTCTATACAGGTGGCTGGAAGAAGTTTGAGCCGGTTTGGAATTTCCTGATCAAAACAAATAATTTAAACAACATGCTGCCGGTACTGGAATCAATTTTATCAAGGGTTAAAACAGGAAAGGAAAAAGTATTACCAGAAACAGAGGCAGACCTTCAGCCAATAATGAATATAAAACTATAGTACTTTAAAGGCTGTTATACTAACCAATATTGGGCACAGCTGTATTTCCAACAGATGTATTGCATTTGTGCCGACACATTTGTACCGGTAATTGATTAGCTTTACTCAAACCATTATTAGCAGCCCAAACCTAAAGAACCATGAAGCATCAAGCTAAATCAATCCGACCCTTTATTGGTGCAAAAAACTTTGGGTTATCGCGTAATTTTTACCTGGACTTAGGTTTTCAGGAAAGTATTCTGGGCCCGGACATGTCGCTTTTTGCAACTGCAGGCTTAGGATTTTATTTACAAAACTTTTACGCAGCGGATTGGATCAATAATACCATGATTTTCCTGGAAGTGGAAGATGTAAACTATTACTGGCAGGAACTGCAAGCTTTGAACCTGCCGGCAAAATATCCCACCGTAAGACTAACGCCAATTCGGGAAGAACTATGGGGCAAAGAATGTTTTTTACACGATCCTTCCGGAATCCTGTGGCACTTCGGGCAATTTAATAAATAAAGAAGCTTACAACTAGAATGCCGCCCATTAGCAGGAATCTATCACTGGTTTGTGATGGGTTAGCGTTTATTTTTCTAATACTCTTCTTCACCGCAACGGGACGGTGCTACCCGATTACCCGCAACAGCATATTACTCCAACCCCTGAAGAAAAAATTCAACCATTAGGGTCACTCCTCTTATTCAAAGGCTTAGTCATCCCTATTCTGTTAAACATCTTTAAAGAAAAAGTGCAGAAAAAATTTATATTTGGTTGTTTTAAATATTCCCCTGAACAGAACCCTTTTCTGAACCAAAGGTATGCGGCCAGCCTTATGCTTCCTGTTGTATTTAACTTTGCTTAACCACGCTTTTGCCCATGCGCCGGTACCCGGAAATGCCATTGAATTTATTCAGAATAAGAACCAGTGGAACCAGGCGGTTTTGTTTAGTGCCAGTTTGCCGCAAGGCTGGTTGTTTCTGGAACACAACCGCTTAACCTATAACTTTTTAGAACCAGCTTATTTCAATACGGAAGAAACAAACCCTGAAACAGCCCAAAAAGCGGGTCTATACAACGGGCATGCTTTTCGGATAAATTTTGTTAACGCCAATCCTCAGCCCCAAATTATGCCGGTAAATCAGTTACCGGGTTACCGCAATTATTTTATCGGGCAGCAACCGGGTAAATGGGCCACCGGGGTTCCGGCTTATCAGGAAATAAAATACGAAGCCTTGTTTCCGGCTATTGATTTACGCCTTTACAACTTCGGGGCAAGTTTAAAGTACGATTATATGGTAGCCCCGCAGGCATCGGTGGCGCGCATCCAAATGCAATACGAGGGCATTAAAAAGCTGGAATTACGCAACGGCCGGTTATATATTCAGACGCAGGTAAACGAAATAATAGAAGAAAAGCCGTTTGCCTACCAGGAGATTGCGGGTACCAAAAAAGAAGTCGTCTGCGAATTTACCCTGAAGGATAATACCGTGGGTTTTAAGATTACCGGCGCGTATAACCCAAATCTGCCTTTGGTTATTGATCCGGAGTTAATTTTTATGACCTATGCAGGGGCTGGCAGCGGCTTGTCGGCTAACTGTGCTACAGCCGATGCAGCGGGTAATACCTATTTTGCCAGCCGCACCATGGGCCCGGTTTACCCCGTTACGCCGGGCGCTTACCAAACCATTAGGCGCGGTAACAATACGGGTATTTCTAAACTAAACCCTACTGGTACGGCATTAATATATGCGACTTACCTGGGCGGCACAGGCAGCGACGAGTACCCGCTGTCGCTGGTGGTAAATAAACAAAACGAGTTAATTATTCTGGGCCATACCAATTCTTTCGATTTTCCAACCTCGGCCTCGGCTTTGGATAAGACTTTAGGCGGCATTCGCGATTATTTTATCTCCCGGTTTTCGGCAGACGGCACAACTTTGGTAGCCAGCACGTTGCTGGGTGGCAGTTCCGAAGAAGGTGGCGTTATTGGCAGTACCCCCGCTAAACTGGCCCTCGACGAAGCCGGCAATATTTTTGTGGGCGGCTGCTCCCAATCTTCCGATTTTCGGATTGTTAACGGGTTTCAGAATGCCAAAAAGGGTGGGGTTGATGGAATTGTTTGTAAATTAAACAATACGTTAATGTCGTTGCTGTGGTCTACTTTTATTGGCGGCGAGGCCGAAGATTTGATATACGACCTAAAAGTTGGCGCCTCGGGTACGGTTTACGTGGCCGGCAGTACCCACAGTGCCGAATTCCCCACTACCCGCGGCGTACTGTCAGAAGACCGGCTGGGACAGCGGGATGGGTTTGTGGGTATTATCGGGTCCAATGGTAACCGATTAGAAGCAGCTACTTATATTGGTACCCGGCAAACCGACCTGGCGAAATACGTAGATTTTGATAAGGACGGTAATGTTTATGTGGCCGGGGCTACCACCGGCTCTTACCCAATTACTTCCGGCACCTATGGCACGGCCAACAGCACCGGCGGTTATTTTATTCATAAAATAAATAGTACCCTTACCAGCACCGCATATTCTACTCACCTGGGCGGCAATAATTCATTTGTCGAAAAAGTACCTACGGCCTTTCGGGTAAACGCATGCGGTAATCTTTACCTGGCCGGTTATGGTTTAACCAGTGCCCCGCTGTCTGCGGATGCACTGGAGCGAACCCGCAAAACCATGTACATTTGCCACCTGGATACTGACGCCAAGAAGCTGGTTTACGGCAGCTACCTGGGCGGCACCGAAAACCAGCCCCACACCCACCTGGCTAATTCTAGTTTAATTACTCCCGATGGCACCCTTTACCAGATCGAATGCACGTACGCCCGGGATCAGCCGGTTACGGCCGGTGCGTACGATGGCTTATATTTTAACTCACCCGACGGGGCCGTAGCTAAATTTCAGTTTACGCCGGTATCCGTTAACCAGGTAAAAGCGAAAGCCGACACGCCGCCGGTTTCCTGCGCGCCTTATACGGTTCGGTTTAATAATAATACCGAGCACGGCGTTACCTATTCCTGGAACTTTGGCGATGGCAGCTCTCCTTCGGCCGAAACCAATCCGGCCCACACTTTCCAAAAACCAGGCAATTACCGGGTTAAGCTGCTGGCTGGTAATCCGGCTAGTTGTGTACCCCTGGATTCTACTTTTATAAATATTACCGTTGTGGCGCCGCCCACGCACATTTTACCCAAAGAAATTACTTATTTATGCAACCAGCAGGTTACCCTCGATGCCGGTAATGCCGGGTTTAATTATTTATGGTCGACGGGCGCTACTACCCAAACCATTGCGGTAACAGAGCCCGGCACCTATTCCGTGCAAATCAGCAACGGCGACTGCGTGATTACGGATAGTGTTGCGGTAGCCAGCCCTTTAGCAAACCTGGAAGTACCCAACGTATTTACCCCCAACCGGGATGGCCGTAACGATTATTTTGTTATCCGGAATATGGCGGCGAATACCAAACTGCAAATATTTAACCGGTGGGGTGCCTTGGTATACCAAAACGATAATTACCAAAACAATTGGGATGGCCGGAGCTTAACCCGCGGCACCTATTTTTACCTCGTGCAAAGTGCCGGCAACTGCACCACCCAAAAAGGCTGGCTCGAAATTGTACAGTAAGTAGCAGGCCTTAATTTCTGAATCGGCACAATTAAAACCGGCCGGCATAACACATTTACCAAAGCGGCGTTTAAATTTGCAAACTCATTAAACACAGATTATGAAAACCCGCATCACCGTAAACGATAATGGCTCGCTTAAAATAGAAGGCGATTTTGAAATTGTAGATAAAACCGGTAACCCTTACGACCTGGGTGGCCGCACCGTTGTTTCTTTATGCCGTTGCGGCATGTCGAAAAACAAACCGTTTTGCGATGCCTCGCACAAGGGCCACTTCGAGCACAACGCCGTTGCTTTTGCCCTGCCGCCCAAGAAAGTTTAAAAGTGACCGTCAGCAGTTAGCTGGGAAACGGCGTTTATTCCCAAGAAAGGCTAGTTTTTTATACGGCATTCCCTAACAACTGATTAGAATATTACCTGGCGAGGTGCCAGTCACTAATTTCTTGCCAGCAAGAAGCTAGTGACTGGCACCTCGCCAAATTTCTAAATTCAACCATAACCTGCAACCTAACCCCCTGGATTAATACCAAAAAACAACTATTTCGCTCCCGAATTGGTGGAATAAAAAAATGGAAGATACGCTAACGCTCAGCCAGATTAATATTTACCCGATAAAATCTTTGGGAGGTATTTCGGTTAATGCGGCCACGGTAGAGCCCCGCGGTTTGCAGTACGACCGCCGTTGGATGCTGGTAGACGAGGCCGGCCTGTTTTTAACCCAACGAACTTTCGCCGAAATGGCTTTGCTACAGGTTGCGCTGCTACCCGAAGGCCTGGAAGTACGCCACAAAATTAAAAATATTACCCCGCTGGTAATCCCGTTTGCCCCTGCCACAGCTAATCTTTTAACCGTACAGGTTTGGGATGATACTTGCCAGGCCATAGAGGTAAGCCCAAATGCGAACGAATGGTTTACGGCTGCTTTAGGCCGGTTTTGCCGTTTAGTATATATGCCTGATACTACGCAGCGCCAGGCCGATTTAGATTATGCTGCCCCCGGTGATATTGTAAGCTTTGCCGATGGTTATCCCATATTGCTTATCGGGGAAAATTCTTTACATGATTTAAACAGCCACCTGGCTCAGCCAGTCCCGATGAACCGGTTCCGGCCCAGTCTGGTTTTTACCGGCGGCCCGCCTTTTGCCGAAGATACCTGGCAGCGTTTTACTATTGGTGAGCTTTCTTTCCGGGGCGTAAAGCCTTGTGCCCGTTGCGTGGTAACTACCATTAATCAGGATACAGCGCAAAAAAGTCCAGAGCCCTTGCGTACTTTGGCTACTTACCGCACTGTTCCGGGTAAAAACAAAATTTTGTTTGGGCAAAATGTTATACCAGATACTTTTTACCGCCAGCTTAAAGTAGGCGACAGGATTATTGTGGAGCAACTTACCCCGGCTGCCATATAAAACTTTTGAATATGCATCTATTTAACATAAAAAATGCAACCAAGCACGATATTCCGGCTATTCAGGACATAATAGCGGATACCTGGGAACCATCTTACCGGGCTATTTTAACGCCGGAGCAAATTAATTATATGCAAGCGGAGATTTACCGGACCGAAGCGCTGGAAAAGCAAATAGACGAAGGGCAGCAATTTTTTATTTTATATGAAAACGAAGTACCCGCTGGGTTTGCCTCCTACTCCCCGCACGAAACTAATACCTATAAACTAAATAAATTATACGTGAAGCCTGGTTACCAGGGAAAAGGCTACGGCAGTTTGCTCATCCGACACGTAGAGCAGGAAGTTATAAACCAAGGCGGCGAATACTTAATTCTGAATGTGAACCGGTTTAACCAGGCCCGCCAGAAATACGAACATGCCGGCTTTAAAGTAATAAAAGAAGAAGATATCCCGATTGGACCTTATTGGATGAACGATTATGTAATGCAGAAAGCTTTAAAGTAATTTACCAGATTCAGGCAACTAAACTTGTACCGATTTTCCAATGTAGGAAATACTAGAGAAAGCATCCGGCAACAGTTGCGAACACTTTACAAGATATCCTCTTGGTCGGGGTTGGTTTCCGGAACCCGTACATATTTCCGGAAAACCGGGAGCATGCTAACGTAAACCAAACCGGTAATTGGAATACTCATGATAAGCCAGGCCGCAACCCCCAGCAAATTAGCCAGCCAAACTTTTTTTAAGGCCCGCAACCAATCTTCCTGAAACGCAGTCAGCAACTCCTCCACAGTCATTCGAAATTCATCGGCCCCGAATATAAAAATACCAGCCCGGATAAAAGGCAGATAAAGCAGCAAATGCAGCGGGGCCGCCAGGTAACAAATCAGCAGCAAAGCCGGAATATTTAACCGCAACCACAAACCCAGCAGCGTACAAAGGAGCGTAGCTAACCCAAACAAGGGCATAATACCTACTACCAATCCCAGAGCTACCGTAATAGCCAGTTTTTGCGGCGTAATGCCCATAGTAAGCAAAGCCAGCAACGGGTTAATTATTTTGCGGCGGAAATAAGTACGGGATCTGGGATGTTTCAAAATACCACTTTTTAAAAAGGGCTAAATTGGGGAACACATATTTAGAAAAGTATTAAATTCATACGGGTTATATGCTTGGTAAATTTCTGATTTAAAGCGGCTAAAAACAAATAAAAAAGGCTGCATTATTAAATGCAGCCTTTCCCTTAAATTATAAAAGATAATTATAAATGCGCAATCGGGTCTTTGGTGCCATCCGGATCGCCGTTTACATAGCCCAGAATGGTGAAGCTTTTGCCTTTCAGGAGCAGCACCCCGGCCATGTGCGGCGTAGCCATAGACGTTCCGCTAATAGTATTATAAGAACCATTTAACCAGGTAGAATTAATATAAACACCCGGCATGCAATAATCTACCGGCGGATTTCCGTAATTAGAAAAACTGGCCCAGTTGTTATTGCTATCCATGGCCGATATGGTAAAAATATTAGCGCCGTTCACCCGGGCCGGTGAGTAATAATTGGCATTATCACCAGCATTACCAGCCGCTACGGCAAACAAAATGCCCTGGTTAGAAGCTCTTAACACGGCATCATCAATGGCTTGCATAGCTCCACCACCTAAGCTCATATTGGCTACATCGCCGGCTTTACCGTTGGCAGCAACGTAATCAATACCGGCAATAACGCCCGATGAGGTACCACTACCCCCGGCATCCAGTACCCGCACGGCTACCAAAGTAGCATTTGCGGCCACTCCAACTACCCCGTAAGTATTATTCTTTGCCCCAATGGTACCGGCTACGTGGGTTCCGTGTCCGTTGGCATCATCTGCCGAATAAGAACCCGAAACAAAAGACCGGCTCCGGGTAGCATCTACGTTTAAATCCGGATGATCGAAATCAATACCAGAATCGATAATCCAGGCAGTTTTCCCGGTTCCATCGCCGTAACCAACCCGGCTAATGCCGTAAGGAATGGTTTGGGTACTGGTAGTTGGATCTGGCGTAGGAGTAGGCTCCGGTGTAGGTTCGGGTGTTGGTTCAGGCGTAGGCTCCGGCGATGGTTTAGGATTCCTTGGCTCTTTAATGGGCTTTCCCAAAGAAATAATACGGTCCTGCTCTACATACGCAACCCGCTCATCTTTGCGCAACAGGGCTGCTTCGGCGGGCGTAAACTCACCGGCAAAACCCTTGATGGCTTTACCATACGCCATTTTAATTTTTTCCGGACCTATATTTTTCCGCTTCAGTAAAGCCTGACCGTAATTCTTTACTTTACCGGTCCGTTCTTCATAAGAACTTTCGGGTGCTAAGCCCAAGGTGGCATCTTCTTCTTTCAGAACTACGATATACCGGTTCGGAATGCCATCATCTGTTTTAGCATTGTTGGTGTCCGTAAGGCTTTCAGTGGGAACTACGGTCTCGGTAGCTTTATCGGAACAGGCCACAAATAAGCCCGAGGATGCTGTCACCAGGGTGGTGAAGAGGGCCAGCCGGGTGGCACTCATAAGGTTTTTGTTTTGCATTTTTTAGTTAATAGAAATTCTAAATATTTAATAGTGAGTTAATTAAACCGGCGCAAAACTATTAAATACTTTTAGGATTGCAAGCACAGCAGTACAATTTAAACTGCCCTAGAGCCCTTATTTATAAATTAAGTTATATCATAAATAAAACTATATTTATAGAATTTATATCTTTTACATACAACAAATAGCTAAAATGTTTATAAGATTATATTCGAATAAGCGGAAAACACGCTGATTTATTATCTTTGACCTAAACTTTACCGGATGCTCATGCTGCGCGAAAAATCTTCTTTTATTCCACTATTTTTTTTGCTGATATTTTTTTCGCTAACTGGTTGTAACCAGACAGATAAGGCCGTTCCGCTGCCCCCCCTTACGAACGAAAACGTGCGGGATGTGCTTCTGAAATATGGTAAAGAAAACCCCGAAACGGTGGTACTGCTCAGCACCAGTATGGGCGAAATAAAACTAAAATTGTATAAAGAAACGCCTCTGCACCGGGCCAATTTTATTCGGTTAGCCAAAGCGGGTTATTACAACGGTACGGTTTTCCACCGGGTAATTAAAGGGCACATGGTACAGGGCGGCGACTCCCGCGAACCCAAAAGAGACATAGGTAAGTATGGCGTGCCCTCGGAAGTGAAACCCGAGTTTGTACACGTTCGGGGGGCACTGGCCATGGCCCGCTACGACGATGAATTTAACCCAACCAAGGCCTCCTCGCCGGATAATTTTTACATGGTGCAAGGCTCCAAGGTATCGGAGGCCGAATTACAGCAGGTAAGCCAGAAGAACGGCATTAACTATACCCCGGAGCAAAAAAAGGCTTATTTAGCCAAAGGCGGCGTACCTACTTTAGACATGAAATATACTGTTTTCGGCGAAGTGCTGGAAGGCATGGACGTAGTAGATAAAATTGCCCGGGTGCCCGTTGATACCCACGATTGGCCCAGCCAGGAAATATACATCACCATGAAAGTTCTCGAATAATAAGAAACCTGATGAATAAACCGAACCGAATTATATGGGTAATCGCCGGTTAAATGCCTATCGGATATAAAATACCGGTTTTCTTCGTTTTTTATAAATTAATACCTGTGCAACCCGTTCGTAAATAATTACGGTACACATTTATTTTAAATTTACCATTTGCTTTGACAGAAACTTTAGATATCATAATTATTGGGGCAGGTCCTATTGGTTTGGCCTGCGGCATTGCCGCCCAGAATGCCGGCTTAAGTCACGTAATTCTGGAAAAAGGCTGCCTGGTTAATTCGCTTTATAATTACCCGCTTAATATGACTTTCTTTTCCACGGCCGATCGCCTGGAAATTGGCAATTTACCATTTCCTTCCATCCACGCGAAACCAAACCGCTCCGAAGCTTTGGAATATTACCGCCGGGTGGCAGATGCAAAGAAGCTAAATATTAATTTGTTTGAGGAAGTCACGAATATTACTTCTTTGGGTGAGCAGTACGGGGTACAAACTACCAAAGGAACCTACCGGGGGCACCACGTTATTATTGCCGTCGGCTTCTACGACATTCCGAATTTGCTCAATATTCCGGGCGAGGAATTGCCCAAAGTAAGGCATTATTATTTCGACCCGCATTATTACTACCGCCAGAAAGTATTGGTGGTGGGTGCTAACAACTCCTCGGCCGACGTGGCCTTGGAAACCTGGCGCAAAGGCGCGGAAGTAACCATGGTAATCCGGGAGGCGGAGCTGGGTCGCGTTAAATACTGGACTAAACCCGACCTGGAGAACCGCATTGCCGAAGGTTCTATTAAAGCCTACTTCAATTCTAAATTAACCGCCATCCGGGAAACCGAAGTAGATATTTTAACACCGGAGGGCGCTATTACTTTAGAGAACGATTATGTAATGGCCATGACGGGTTATCAGCCAAATTTTGATTTTCTGCGAAAGATTGGCGTACACTTAAGTCCGGATTTTAAACGCTATCCTTTTTACAACCCCGAAACCATGGAAACCAACCTGAAGGGCGTATTTCTGGCCGGGGTTATTTGCGGCGGTATGGATACGCACGTGTGGTTTATCGAAAACTCCCGCGTACACGCCGACCAGATTGTAAATACTATTCTGGCCCGCCGGGCAGCTTTGGTTTAACATTAATTACGAAAGGAATAAATCTCAAACTAAACGCCCGGCCGATAACTTATCCGCCGGGCGCTTTGTTGTTGAATACCAATCTTAAACTATCGGGTTTTCTTACTTTTAATAATATTCGCCGATTGGTTTTCTGTTTATTCCAGCACAATTTTACGTTTCACCGAACCTTGCTGGGTGCGCAAATGCAGCACATAAACGCCTTTATTTAAATTTTGCAGGTTTAAGCTTTCGGCTACGCGCCCGTTCCGGACCGCCAGGTTTTGCTGATAAACCCGCTGCCCAAGGTTATTATACAAAAACGCTTCGGCGCTTTGCTCCTGGTTTAAATTGCTTAAATAAATTTGTAAAAACCCTTTGCTAGGATTGGGGTAAACGGCAACTTGCGCACTGCCGGCCAGGGCTAATATTTTATTCTGGGTAAAATGAATAAAGAAGCGTTCGTCCGCACCTTGGCTGCCCAGATTAAATGTGTAAACGGGGTTCTGCCGCAAATCCTGCAACAAGCCCGTTTCACGATCTTCCAACAGTATAAAGCGATTCGGTTCAAAGTTTAAAAGCTGACTGGCCTCTAAAGTAAAATTGCCGTTCGCTGCTCCAGCTATGCCCAGCGGCACTACTACTTCCTGGCCGGGTTTCAATTTGCCTAAACCGTTGATTGAAAGATTTGCGTTGTCAGTTTTTGAATAAACCATGGGTATAGCAGGGCTATTGGCCGGCAATTTATAGGCATCGTAGCGACTATCAGCCTGGGCCGTGGCGCCTTCTTCAAAGTAAATGATAGCCGCATCTTTTTTATTCCCGGCCGTAATTTGCAAGTGCACCTGCGGCCGGTTTTCCGATTCAATTTTATTTTTACTTTCCGAAGGATTTACCAACTGATTCTGGTTCAGTGACAGATTAACCATACCTTCCTGTACCCGTACAAAAAATCCGCGCATGGGCAAAACCAGGTTTGCTTGTGATCCGGTGCTTAAGCCGTTTACATAACTTCCGTAATTTCCGTTGCTATTCAGGGTATACAGTGCGTGCCCCATCCCCACAGGTATGGTTACTTTACGCCAATCCAGCGCAGATGCGTACGGGTTACCGAGCAAATGCCAGCCACTTTGCGGGCCACTACCGCGGGTTAATCCGTTTACTTCTACCGCGCCATTTTGAAGGTTACCGGTCAGTGACAGCACTTTGTTTTTGGCTACTTTGGCCCGGATAGCTTTGCCCGGCACTATCGCTTCGTTAAAACTGGCAAGTGGCACCCAACCGGATTCAAAAGGAGCGCTGGTTCCGGCAACCCGGCTTTCTTCAAAAATAGTAGCTTCCGTTAAAATTTGGTTTTCCGGCACTTCGGGTTGCAGCAGGTGCAGCAGCGAGGCATCGGTAAACGGTGAAGCCAGCATTTCGTAACCCGAATGTTCTTCTGGGCTGCCCGTAATTAACCGTTGCATGGTTACAGGTCCTTCTACTTTGCCGCCGGCTATACTGGTTACCTGGGTCTCACCGGTAGCATCGGCCAAAAGCGTTAGCGGGTAGCCCTTGGTATATAATGTACCGTTCAGCGTTAATCTATTTTTAATATTTACCGGACCTGATAGCTCCAGACCAGCCGCTCCTACCTGCAGGTTCTCGACCTCCAATATTTTGGTACTACCCAAAGTCTGCCGCTGAATCCCGGTAAAAGTTACCTCGCCGGCTCCGGTTTGTTTTAAAATACCATTGTTCTGCAGGTCGCCTTTTACCTGCAAGCTACCCTCCTGCACTTCCAGCGTGGCGCCGTCGGCAATCTGAATACTGGCAACCGCCTGGTCCGCCGAAATAACGGGTGAGTAAAGCGTACCGGCAGGTACTATCACACTGGTAGTGGCATTGGGAACGGCGGCTTCCTGCCAGTTATTTTCTTCTCCCCATTCCGCCGATAACGTACCTACCCAGGTTCGGTCAAAAGCAGGCGGCTCGGGCACCCCAACGTAACGGGTATCAATGCTGTTAGTTTCAAAAATATTATTTTTAATTTCACCGCTGCTACCCGGCGTATTACCCCGGCCAAAATATTCATCGGTCAGGTTACTTTGGTCCCCGTCGGTAGATGTTAAGGCCGTGTATGGCAAATGGCCGGCCTGCAACTGAACGGCTACATCGCAATCCCGGATGGTATTATTAAGCACTTGCATGTTACTACCTTCTACCACAATGCCAAAACCATCGCTGGCGCTGGGTTGCCGGTAACCAACTACGGTATTAAGCTTTATTACCACGCCTTCGGGTATATCGGCGTTGGCGGTTGTCCAGTTGCGGCGATATACGGCAATGCCGGCTAAATCGCGCAATTCGGTAGCCGCAATGGGCACCGTCCGTGCTACCCGGTTGTTCTCCAACACAATACTGCCATCGCCGGTTTCAAGGCCGGTACCGACCGGTAATTTTACCTCAATACCAAACCGGCCATTATCGGTGATGGTATTACCCGATATAAGATTAGCTCCGGCCCCCGCCGATAAGCCAACCAGCGACAAGCCCGAATCTTTATTATTTTGAATAACGTTGTTCGTAATGGTTACACCCGAAGCGGTTCCATCCTGCAACTCCAGGCCCGACAAGCTATTATTACCGATGGTGCAATCCGAGATAGAGATATTTTCTTTCCGGCCGTTCCAGATAACAATGCCACGGGTGCTATTGTATTGGGCATCGATGCCCTGCAGCATTACATTCGCAATAGGCCCATTCAGGTGGATGCCGGCTTCGCCGCTGGAACCACCCAGGTTATGATAAACCTGCACGTGCTGGATGCTTAAATTATTATTACTGCCGCTGCCGTAAATACCGCTACCCGAACCGAAATCCTGTACGCGTAAATCTTTAATGGTAATATGGGTTATACCAGCGTCCAGGGTTATGCCTCTACCCGGAAGGGCTGGATTAGCGCCCGTGATAATGGTATGCAGCGCCGGGTCGGTACCGGCACCGGCTCCTTGCAACGTAATTGATTTGCTAATAGAAGCCTGCTGGTGATACGTACCGGCCGCCAACCTAATAATATCGCCCGGGTCAGCTACCCGAACAGCATAATCGATGGTGGCACAAGGACTACCGGCCGGGCAGTTACCGGCATCGGTGCCGCCAACCGCAACGTAACGGTTGGTTTGGGCAGTTGCCCAAAGAGGACTGCCTAAAACTGAAATCAAGAGTAAAACAGGTAAGTAATAAGGTAGATGTATTTTCATACAAATTGGGCTAAAACTTTAAAACTAATAATATGATTTTACAGATATACTTTCGCTAGAACTTGGAACACACTGCATCTTTCAGCTATAAATATATTATAATTTTTCCGCTATAATATAGTTTAGCTAAAATATTATTTTTGTTTATTTTCGAGATTATCTAAATGCATGAAAATATTATTTTAACAACATTACATAAATAATAAACACCTTAAAATATAAAACAATATAACTATTTCGAATAATCAATTTTGTCAAAAACTATTCAGGAGTATGTTTAAAGATATTCGCTATATATTTTAATCCGTATTAAAAACATATTCACCTCCAACAAACATAATAGAAGATTATAATTTTTCATTATTAATCTTTATCAATATTAAACAACATCATTATTACTTTTAAAACATTACCACCACCAATTATTTGCATTAATTCTATCAACTCCTACAATAAATATCACCTTTATATTTCTAGTATATTATCAAATTAACAATAATATTGAGATTAGTTTATTCATTTCAAAGACTCCGGAATGCTGATTTCCTTTTATTATTTTATTTATCCGGCTCTCATCTTTTTCTAGAAGCTTCTTTATACCTGATATTTATATTCATCAAACACTAAGAATAATCCGGCAATAATCTTAACTTAAATCCTTTATACCCAATGACTTAATTAGAAACTGATATGATTACTGCAAGCCTTAAAAAATCAACACTGGCGGCCCCGGTAACTGGGCTGGAAAACGCCACCCGAATTAGTTCTATTGATTTTTTGCGGGGGCTGGTTATGGTAATTATGGTCCTGGATCATGTGCGAGCCTTCTTTCATGTAGATGCTCATATTCAGGACCCGATGAATATGGACACTACTACCCCAGCCTTATTTTTTACGCGTTGGATAACCCACTTTTGTGCCCCAACCTTCGTGTTTATATCGGGTATTTCAGCGTATAAAGCCGGGGAAAAGAGCCGTTCTACCAAAGAGCTTTCTTTGTTTTTATTATCGCGGGGCCTTTGGCTTATGTTCCTTGAAATTACCATAATCACCTTTGGCTTGACGTTTGATATTTATTACCGCATGTTTGTTTTGCAGGTAATTTGGGCCATTGGTGTAAGCATGGTGGTGTTAGCGGGCCTGGTATTTTTGCCACGGGCAGCTATTCTTACCTTCGGCGTACTGCTGGTAATCGGTCATAATCTCCTCGACTCTGTTCAAGTAACGACAGCACCTCTCAACTATTTGTGGTCGGCCCTGCACGTACCCGGTATGTTACATCCGGACCCGGATTTTATGGTTTTTCTGGTGTACCCGGTTTTGCCCTGGATAGGATTAATGGCACTTGGTTTTTATGCCGGCAAATTATACCAGTTTGGATTTGATGCAAGGCTACGCCGGAGAATATTGATAATGGCGGGACTTGGTTGTATGGCGCTTTTTTTATTGTTAAGGTTTACCCAGGCTTACGGCGATAACCAGGAGTTTGAGTCCCAATCCGCTATCTGGAAATCTGTTTACGATTTTTTAAACACCACCAAATACCCGCCCTCGTTCCATTTCTTACTGATGACGCTTGGTCCGGCTTTGTTGCTCCTCGCCCTTTCAGAGAACTTTCGTTTTAAGGTCGCTGTGGTGCTGGTAACCATTGGGCGCGTACCTTTATTCTTTTACGTGCTGCATATTTATCTTATTCATGCGCTGGCCTATTTCACAGCTTTAGCTTCAGGCTACACGTGGCACGATATTCAAACTTCTCAAAACTTTGGCTCTTTGCCGGCTGGGTTTGGTTATAGCCTGGGTTCTGTTTATGTTTTCTGGGCGCTGGTGCTTTTGCTGCTGTACCCGCTATGCAAATGGTTCGCGAAGTATAAAGCCCGGCACCGGAATAACCCCTTCCTGAGTTATTTGTAGCGTATTAATACCACCTCGTAAATATTGGTTCCCATAGAAATCCAGCATTGGCTTAAGCTATAATAGGAAGAAAGTATAAAATTTAATAATTAAGGAAACAAAATTACTTTGGTATACTAACCAAGGCAAAATACTTTATTCCAATATCTTACATACTTAAAACTTATTACTTAAAATTTTCTACGTGCTTAGTAGTTATAAAAGCTCCCTGGCCGGGTCCCAGAAAAGCTTATCAAAATCTACCACCCGGTCGTCTTTGATTTGAATACCTTCATTTTCCAGGCTCTCCTGCATGGCCGTAGGGGTGGCAAAATGTTGCTTACCCGTTAATAAGCCATTACGGTTTACCACGCGGTAAGCCGGCACATTAATATTATGCTGGTGCGAGCTTATCAGGGCCCAACCCACCATCCGGGCCGAACCTTTGCTGCCCAGGTAAGCTGCAATTGCCCCGTAAGAAGTTACCCGGCCAGGCGGCACGAGTTTTACCACTTCAAAAACATTCTCGAAAAAACTGTAATCTTCTTTTCCGGCTGGCATAGACGAAATAATTTGCGTGAAAGTACAAACCGTAAAATAAAAAGGCCAGGCTTCTCCGCGAAAACCTGGCCTCATTTCATTTTATAAATTGATATTTCCGGCTATTTCTTTTAAGGAAATTTCGGCCAGCTTGGCCTGGTACATCGCGTTGCTTAAGCGCACCTGGGCCGCCACCAGGTTTAACTGGGCTTCGCGGAGTTCGATGGGCGCAATACTACCCAACCGGAATTTCTCCAGGGTAATATCCAGGTTTTGCTGGGCAATTTGCTGGTTGCGGGTTTCCATTTTCAACAACGACAAGTTAGTGTTATACGTCTGGAAAGCGCCCGCTAACTGCGCTTTTATACTCTGATTTATTTTACCCAGGTTTAGCTGGGCATTATCGATATTTATTTCGGCGTTCTGTTCGTTGCGGCGTTGTAAAAATCCATTAAAAATATTTACCGAGGCAGTAACGCCGTAGGTAAAGCCGCGCCCGGTATTTTGGGTAGCAAAGCCCAGGGCTGTCTGCGACTGGTTGAAATTGTAACCTGTATTTAAGCCTATCCGGGGAAAGCGATTGGCCCGCACCTGCTTTAGATCCAGTTCGGCAATGCGACGGCTTACCAGGGCAGCCTGCAACGCAGGGTTTTGCTGCAAAGCCCGCTCCGACATCTCGGCCAAGGTCAGATTATTATCAATAATTACTGTATCGGCCACTTTAAACAGCGCATTTACATCCCGCGCCAGCAGTTCATTCAGGGCAATCTGGGTATTGCGGTACAGATCCTGTTGCCGCAGGTAATTGGTGGTATCGGTGTTTAAATCTACCTGGGCATTCAGCACTTCCAGCCGCGCTGCTTTACCTATAACAAAACGGTTCTGGGCAGTTTTAATCCGGAACCGGGAAATATCAATTGCCTTTAAATTAGCTTCCAACTGCTGCTGCTGTTGCACCAGGGCAAAGTAATTCGTAATCACATCGGCTACCCGGGCCAGAACTGTTAACTGCAGATTAGCTTCGCCGAGTTTTTGAAATTCCTGTAAGCGATCATAGCGGGCAAACATACCAAAGCCGTCAAATACCGTCCAGGTTAGTCCCACTCCGTAATTCAGGTTAGAACTCCGGGCATTATTTCTTTCCTGCACTTCGCCATCGGCTCTAACCTGCCGGCTGTTCTGAATACTGTTGTTATTCGTTAAGTTTCCGGTTACCGCCGGCAATATTCCGGCATTGGCCAGATTTACATTGTTCTTATCTATTCTGAGATCATTATTCGATAATTTGATATCATAATTATTTTCCAGGGCAATTTTAACGGCATCTTCCAGGGTTAAGAGCTCCTGGGCCTGACTTTTATTAACCAAAACACTGGTTAATAAAAGCAGGCTGAACAGGAAAGCAAACTTTTGCTTCATAAATAAAAACAGGTTTAACTGGTTTGTAATTCTTTCTGGGTAACGTGCTTCGGGCTTTCCTTTTCCAGTTCCTCCAGGTTATCAAATTCCGGATGGTGCGTACGCTTCCTTGACCACATGGCATATACCGCCGGAATAACAAAAAGCGTCAGAACAAGAGAGAACATGGTGCCACCCACAATAACTACCCCCATACCAATTCTGCTCTGGGCGGCCGCTCCCAAGGCCAGGGCAATGGGCAACGCACCCAAGGCAATAGCTAAACTGGTCATCAGAATAGGACGCAGCCGGGCTTCTGCCGCTTCCACAATGGCCTCGGCTTTAGGTCTCCCTTCTTCGCGTAGCTGGTTGGCAAACTCCACAATCAGGATACCGTTTTTAGTAACCAACCCGATAAGCATAATGGTACCAATCTGGCTGAATATATTCCAGGTTTGGCCAAATAACCACAACGAGAGCATGGCTCCGGCCACCGCCATCGGTACGGTTAAAATAATAATTAAAGGGTCCACAAAACTTTCGAACTGGGCGGCCAGAATCAGGTAAATGAGCAGGAGCGCCAGACCAAAGGCAAACATGGTGTTGGAACCACTCTCTACGAAGTCGCGCGACTCGCCCGCTAAATCGGTGGTAAAGGTATCGTCGAGTACTTTATCAGCAATCCGGTTCATGGCGTCAATACCGTCGCCGATGCTTTTGCCCGGCGCCAAACCAGCCGATATAGTAGCTGCCATATAACGGTTGTTGTGGTATAACTGCGGCGGGCTGCTGCGCTCGCTGATGGTTACCAGGTTATCTAACTGAATAAGCTGGCCACTGGTGCTACGCACGTACAGCGATGATAAATCCAAGGGGTCGTTGCGGTCTACTTCTTCAAACTGGCCAATTACCTGGTATTGCCGCCCGTTCATCAGGAAATAACCAAAGCGCTGCCCGCTCAAAGATAATTGCAGGGTTTGTGCTACGTCTAATACCGACACGCCTAAAGTTTGCGCCCTCTCGCGATCGATAGAAATATTAATCTCTGGTTTATTAAATTTCAGGTTAACGTCGGGGTTCGTAAAAGTAGGATCCTGCATGGCTTCTTCCAGGAACACCGGCACTTTTTCTTCCAGCTTCTGAAAATTCTGGGCCTGGATAACAAACTGGATGGGCTGGCCGCCGCGCCGGTTAACCGATATAGTAGGTTGCTGGTTTACCATCGTACGAGCTTCGGGATAGCGCCGGGTAAGTTTGGTGATATGGTCGGATACTTCCTTCTGCGAGCGTTCCCGCTCATCGGGCGGCACCAGGCTCATAATCATCATACCGCTGTTCACCGATCCGGAACCACCAAAGCCAGGAGAGGTAATCACCAGGTTTACTTTCTTTTCCGGGATTGAATCGTTTATTAATTCGGTTAACTCATCCATAAACCGCGACATATATTCGTAGCTGGCTCCCTCGGGAGCCGTAGACTGCACCCTTAAGGCACTGCGGTCGTCGTACGGGGCCGTTTCTTTTTGCAGGATAGAGTAAAACAAACCAATTAAACCAATACAAACCAGCAGAATCGGAAAGCTTAACCATTTCCGTTTCATAAAGCTTTTCAGCGACTCGGCGTAGCCGCTGTTCATCTTCTGGAAATAAGGCTCGGTTACTTCGTAGAACCGGGACTTTTTGTGCGTACCGCTTTTCATGAGGTAAGCGTTAAGCATGGGAGTAAGCGTTAAAGACACAAAAGCCGAAATAAGTACGGCGGCGCCAATTACCACCCCAAACTCCCGGAACAACCGCCCTACGAAACCTTCCAGGAAAATTACCGGCAAAAACACTGCAGCCAGGGTAATAGAAATGGAAATTACTGCATAAAATATTTCGTTGGCCCCTTTTACTGCTGCCTCTATCGGCGACATCCCTTCTTCTACCTTTTTAAAGATGTTTTCGGTAACTACAATACCATCGTCTACCACCAAACCCGTAGCCAGCACGATGGCGAGTAACGTAAGCACGTTTATGGAGAAGCCGGCCAGGTACATGATAAAGAAAGTGGCTATTAAGGACACCGGAATATCTATTAATGGCCGGAAAGCAATACTCCAATCGCGGAAGAATAAATAAATAATAAGTATTACCAGAACCAGCGCAATGGCAATGGTTTCAGCCACTTCCAAAACCGATTGCTTGATAAAAAGAGAACTATCGGAGGCTACTTCCAATTTCAAATCTTCGGGCAGGTCTTTCCGGATTTGGTCGAGTTCTTTGTAAAAAGCCTCGGCAATTTCCAGGTAATTGGTTCCGGGTTGTGGCGTTATGGCTAAACCCACCATTGGTTTACCCGATTCTGTCATGCGGGTCTCCAGGTTCTCCGGCCCCAAAGTAGCCGTACCTACATCGCTGAAACGAATAATATTTTCGCCTTCGGTTTTAACAATTAAATTATTAAACTGCTCTTCGTTCGTAAGATTACCCAGGGTTCTTACACTAAGTTCGGTAGCGGCACCGGTTACTTTACCCGAAGGTAACTCTACGTTTTCCCGGTTCAGAGCCGCCCGAATGTCGCCTACAGTCAGGCCATATGCGGCCAGTTTGGCGGGGTCGAGCCACAGGCGCATGGCATACCTTTTCTGGCCGTAAATCCGGATGCTGCTGACGCCCGGCAAAGTTTCTAATCGCTGCGAAACTACGTTCTCGGCGAAATCGCTTAACTCTAACTGGCTCCGGATATCGCTGTGGAGAGTGGTTACAATAATCGGGTCCGAGTCGGCATCGGCTTTGGAAACTACCGGGGGCGAATCCAGGTCTTCGGGTAAGCTTCTTTGGGCCTGCGAAACTTTATCACGCACGTCGTTGGCCGCTTCTTCCAAATCTTTATCCAGGTTAAACTCAATATTTATGTTACTGGAACCCTGGTTGCTAGTAGAGGTAATATTCCGGATACCATCTATGGCATTAATGGCTTTTTCCAGCGGTTCGGTTATCTGCGATTCTATAATATCGGAGTTGGCGCCGGCATAACTGGTGCGCACCGAAACCATAGCCGGGTCGATGGACGGATATTCCCGGATACCTAAGAAGGTGTACCCGATAACGCCGAACAAAATCAGCATTAGGTTAATTACAATCGTAAAAACCGGCCGCCGGATACTGGTGGTTGATAAACTCATATGCTTAACCCTCGTTTTGTTTATTCGTTACTTTTACTTTAACCGGGGCACCATCTTTTAACGTCATCACGCCGGTAGTCAGTACCGTATCGCCCGCCCGCAAACCAGAAGTTACTAAAACATCGCGCTCGGTGCGGGTAGCCGTTTCTACTAAGGCTTCTTTGGCTTTCCCATTCTGGGTAACAAACACCTTTTTCCCGTTTTGTACCGGTATTACGGCTTCGGTCGGCACTAACAAAGCATCTGGTATAACATTTAAGGGCAACTGAATGTTTGCAAAAGAACCGGGCAATAATTCTCCGTTGGGGTTAGCCGCTCTGGCGCGTAGTTGCAACGTACGGGTAGTAGTCTCAATGCCAGGTTCAATGGCATAAACCTTAGCCGGATATTCTTTTTTAGAACCAGCTACCATAAACGTTAACTCGGTATTTAATTTTACCTGGCTCGCGTATTTTTCAGGCACCGAAAAGGTAATCTTAACCGGGTCGGTACTTACCAGATTGGCAATAACCGTTGCGGGCGAAATATAAGCGCCTTCCGATATTGCCCTTAGTCCTATCCGGCCCGAAAAAGGCGCCCGAATAGTAGTTTTAGCTAATTGGGCCCGTACCAATTGGGTTTGAGCCTGCGCCGACTGCAAATCGGCCCGGGCTACGTCATTTTCTTCCCGGCTAATCGCTTCTTTTTCTAACAACAAGCCGGCGCGCCGTGCGTTTTCGGCTGCCAGGCTTTGGCGGGTTTGGGCCTGCGATAGTTGCGCCCGCAGTTCGGTATCGTCTATTTTTACCAGTACCTGCCCTTTTGTAACATTGCTGCCTTCCTTAAAAGAGATATTCCTAACCAAACCCGAAACTTCACTTCTTATTTGTACCTGTTCGTTGGCTTCGATGGAACCGTTTACCGCTAAAGTATTGGCAAATTCCTGCGGCTGCAGCACCACCCCACTTACCCGCATTGCTGGCGCACCACCGCCTTTTCCGCCGCCGGCCCCACCACGACCGCCTCCTGGCCCACCGCCGGATTCCGCTATTTTTTTATTAGCCGAAATCCGGTTAACTACTAAATACGCGAAGCCAACTACGAGTAAGAGGTAAATAATATATTTTAATTTCATCTTTTATAGTGTAGTAATAATCTTTTGAATCTGGGGGAAAGAGCACCAAAATAAAAGACAAATCTGTAGAAAATTTGTTTTTCGCGAATCAGCCAGTTTAGGAAGTTTCAGGCCCCCACCTTTGCCTTTATTTCGGGATAAATTTAAAGTTTAATAAAGATTTATTATCATACTTTTTAAACAATACATTTATCTTTTTAACACCTATAATTAAAAACAAGTAATCATTGCTTAAATTATAGATGGACAATAAAAGTAGCTAAAGGTTTAAAGGTGCTTAAAGATTTTTCTTTAAAGCTAGGCTTCCTGCGGTCCTTTTTAACCGGCGGTTGTCTAAAAATATTAAAGGCTGTCGCAGATATAGCTCAATCAGTTATATCCGCAACAGCCTTTTGCTGTAATAAGTGCTTAAATGTAGTACTTAGGTTATAATACCTTTACCAATGGCGTATTTAATGAGTGCCGCCGTATTCTTGGCTTTTGTTTTTTCAATAATATTCTGCCGATGTGTTTCAACAGTGCGTTTGCTCGTAAAAATTTTATCGGCAATTTCGGCATTGGTTAAACCATCGGCTATTAATTTCAGAATCTCAATTTCCCGCTGCGATAAATCGCGGGTTTGCTTTTCCTCCATATTTTCAGCCGGTTTAAAACCGGTTGTCTTTAACTTGTTCAGCAGGTTAAGGCCAATTTCGGAGCACAGGTACCGGCCGCCGTTGGCTACTATTTTTATAGCGCACACCATTTCTTCGCGGCCCGTGTTTTTGAGTAAGTAACCGGTGGCGCCTGCCTCAAAAACTTTAGAAATGTAGCTTTCATGGTCCAGCATAGAAAGCACCAGCACTTTTACGTCCGGAAATTTTTCCCGTAGGTAATTGGTTGCCTCGAAGCCATCCATTTCGGGCATGTTTATATCCATCAGAATCACATCTGCCTCCAGCGTAGGCAGCAGGTTTACCAGTTCTTTACCATTACTCGCTTCTCCTACCACCCGCACACCATCATTATCCCGGAGCAGTGCTTTTATGCCATCCCGAATTATCGTGTGATCATCAACCAATATTACCTTTATCAGCTCTTTCTCCTGCATTGTTTCCACCATAAAATATCTATTAAGTGTAAATACCAAAATTCCTCAACCTTCCTGTATGCACCCGCATTCTTCTGACACAACGGCCTCTAACAATTTAAGGTTATCTAAAAAAAACAATTAAGTATAGATGATAAATTATTAGAAGGCAACTCCTTACCGGTTTCTTACAAAAAATTAAGCGATAGTACGTAGTTGCCGGGTATATATACGCAAAGAATTACATTAAAAGCCGTAAAAAACCAGTAAATAATACATTTCAAAGGAAAAATATAAAGGTTAACTTTGAAATAATAGATTCACGACTCACTATTTCCCGGTTTTGCTACTTTTTCGGTTGGAAGGCATTTTTAATTTTTTTATGAAGGTAATAATTCTCGAAGAGTTGCAAGGCTTTATCATTAAACCTTCCGGGAGGTTTGAGGATGGAGACTGCCTAGAATTGAAGGAAGTTCTGGAAAGGGGTATCAGCAGCCACAAACGCCTCGTACTAATAGATTTAAAAGACCTGCACAATATAACGGCCGCCGGCCAGCGGTTATTACTTTCTTACGCCGGACAGCTGGAGACTTTGCACCGGTTGCTGGCGCTTTACCAGGTAAACAGCAGCGTACTGGCGGCTTTTGAAGATTCCGGACTGGCCAAGGTAATATATATTGCACCCAGCCTGCATGAGGCAAGAGCCCTGGCTACCATGCAGCGATAAATCTATCATGATTTAAACTCTTGTAAAGTTCATAAACTTTTGATATGTTGATATTTACCTCATCGTTTAACCGATTCTACAAACCGCTCGCTAGTTAATTACCCGAAATAATTATACCCCTTTATAGAGCCCTTAATTACAACACCATGCAAGTAACCCACCAGAAAACCCCGGATAGTTTTGTAATTACCATTAAGGGGGATATTGATGCGACCACCTCTATTTTAGTTGATTCGGAAATAAACAAAATATATGGGTCACCGTTAAAAAATTTATGGATTGATTGTTCCGAAGTACAATACCTATCCTCGGCTGGTGTAGGCGTTTTTATCTCGCATTTACAAAACCTGAGAAAGTATAAAATCAGCCTGACCTTATACGGCCTGAAACCGAAACTTAAATCGGTATTTTCAGTACTCGGGTTAGAGCATTATCTCACTTTACAACCATCTTTAAAAGATCTGTCTGGCATAATAATACAAGAGTTAGATTAATTAAACAATTAGGTAATGGAGTTATACCACGAAATAAAAGCGCAGGCTTACGTACTAATATTATCGGGCAACCTCGATGGGAATAATACTGGTGAAATAGATAATATTTTAAAGAAGGCCGTTAAAAGCAAGAAAAAGAATGTGCTGGTAGATTGCCGCAACTTAAAATATATTTCTTCGGCGGGCCTGGGTGTTTTTTTGTCTAACCTGCCCGCGTTTAAAGAGAAAGCAATCAACCTGATTTTTTATGGTTTGCGGCCCGGGGTGCGCAAGGTATTCTCTTACCTGGGTTTAGATGCCATTTTAACCATTAAAGATAACCTGGAAGAAGAACAATACGATGTTGCTTTAACATAACTAAAATAAGCGAACAGCTCAAATAAAAAGGAGGTACAAAAGCCCTCCTTTTTTATTTACTTAAAAGCCAAAACCATTAACATTTTTAAATCAGCTTTAGGTCTATTTCCACAATGGTGCCTTTGCCGGGTTGGGAGTTAATATTCATAGTACCGTTAAACAATTTAACCCGATTACGGATACTGCTCAGGCCAATACCATTCAGCAGGTTTTGCGGGTCGTTCTGGTTAAAACCGCGCCCGTTATCTTCTACTGTAATCATTACTTTACGGCCCGATTTAGTTACATGCAGGTGCACTTCGGTGGCGGCGGCATGTTTAATAACATTGTTTAACAACTCCTGAATAATGCGGTAAATGGCGGTTTCGTATTCTTTTTTTAACGGCTTTTCTAATCCTTCTAAATAAAAATACAGGTCGAACCTGGTGTGGGACAGCTTTTGTTTTAACTCCAGTAAGGCGCGCTGCAAACCAAAATCGCGGAGAATACCTGGTACCAATTCAACAGAAACCGCCCGGGTTTCCTTAATGGCCTCTTCCAGCAAAGCGGATATTTGGTTGCTCTGGTTTTTTATTTCGCCGTCTTTTTTCTCTAACTGACTTTGTAAAACCTCCAGGCTTAGTTTAGTAGCGTATAAAATCTGCCCTACTCCGTTGTGCAACGATTCGGCAATGCGGCGGCGTTCTTCTTCCTGGGTTTCCAGTATGGCATTCAGAATTTCCTTCTGGCGTCGCAACTTTAACCGGGTACGCTCCTGTTCTAATCTCACGCGTTCGGTTACATCGTGCAGAAAAGCAATACCACCGGTTACCTGCTGTTCTTCATCGAACATGGGCAACACAATAGCATCTAAATAACCATTCCAGAACTTCGAAGGCCTATTCTGATAACGGATAACTTTACCTTTTAATACCTGCCGGTAAGTTTCTACTTCCGCAAACAAGTCGAGTAGGGCCGCTGCTTCTTCCAAAGATTTACCAACGATTTGCGCTCTTTGCAGCGGATATTTTTCTTCCATCACCCGGTTCCAGGCATTTACCCGGCCTTGCTGGTCGAAAGCAAAAATACCATCGATGCTGTTATCAATCAGGTTAAGGGTAAAATCGGCCTGGGCTTTTAGCTGCTCCTGGGTACGTTTTAACTCGGTTATATCCAGGCAAAAACCTACCGCTTGCCGGCTTTCCAAATCGTAGTAAAAATAATTCTGCTTATATCTTTGCTCGCCGTTTTTCTCCGTTTGACTTAAAAACGAACGGGTCTTTCCGGATAGAACAAGATTTATTTCCTTACTTAAGTCCGGGAATAATTTAAAATAATTTTCGCCTTTTAAACCTTTAAGTCCATTATTATATACTTCCAGCCCCGCTCCTGTTGCCTCCCTAATGTATCCTTCCGCATCAATTCGCCAAACTGCAATGGGCAAATGGCTCAGAATGCCATTTAGCAGCCTGGTTTTAGACCGGAGTTCGTGCATAGCTGCTTTTTTATCGGAAATATCCTCGGCTATGCCAATTATTTGCAAGGGTTTACCGTCGGCATCGCGCTTAAACACACGTTCGCGGGTATGTATCCAGCGCCACTCGCCGTTTTTATGCTGGTTCCGGTATTCGGTTGCTATTACTTCGTAATCTTTTGCCCGCATTAGCCTTTCTTCCCACTCGGCAATTTTCTTCTGATCTTCTGCGTGCAAAATCAGGTCGATCAGCGAAACACCCATCTGGTTTAATTCCTGGGGCGTATAACCCAGCGTATTCGCAATATTGCGGTTGGCATATATGGTTCTCTTTTCTTTTAAATCTAGCAGGTAAAGCGTATCCGGAATAGCATCGGCTACTTGCTGCAACAAAAACCGGGTATCGGCTAGTTTTGCATCGGCGTTGGCCTGATCGGTATAATCCATCGATACTCCTGACATTTTTAGGGGATGTCCGGCCTCGTCGTAATAAGTTAAACCCCGCGTATTGATAAACTGTACGGTACCATCTTCGCGTAAAACCCGGAAATTAACCACCAGATTAGCGTGTTGCCGAATGGCTCTTTTTATTTCTTTGCTTACCCGGTCCAGATCTTCCGGATGAATTAAAGCTGCTACTTCCTGGTAAGTGCCCAAAAAGGAACCGGGCTTGCGTTCCGCTTTTTCGTGACTAAACTCGTCCCAGTAAATATTATTTTTCTTTATGTCCCATTCCCAAATGCCAATCTGGCCCGCCTGTAAGGCTAACTTCAGCCGGTTCTCGTATTCTACCAATTGATTGCTGGCCACCTGCAACGCCGCATTTACCAGTTTTTGCTGCTCAACTTCTTTTTTTAACTGGTTAAGGGTCGAATCATACGCTACCTGATCGAATTCTGCTGAAAGTAAAGAGTTTTCTCCGTTCCAATCGGTTTGCGGGATTATAGGATTCGCCTCTTCCGGCAGAAAGCCGGCTGCCCCGGATTTCATTGGTGTTATGGTAAACGTTCCGCCGGAAAATTCCTGATCCTGGCCGTAAAAAAAAGAAAACTCCAGGATAAAATTATTCGATTGAAAAACAAAATAATCTGACTGATGCGCCTTTTGGTACAAATCTATCTCCTGTACCTGCGTAAATAATTCGGTTATAAATAGGCCGGATGGGTACCCGGCACTATCGCTAAGCTGCGCCCGAAGTTGATGGTTACAGCCATAAATCCGGAAATCTTTATCGAAAACTCCCGTACCCACGGCGCTTCCGGCGCTTACCGGCAAAACCGGGGGAGGAGCTTGTGTAATAGGAAGACCTGCCATAGCAATTATTTAAAAACCAGGAATAAATCAGCTACCTTTTATTTAAAAAGCGCGGTCTGATTTATCTTTAATATAAAAATAAAGGTTTTATGCTAAAGCGATGCTAACGGAGCCGGTAGTTTTATAAAAATGGTATATAATCAGGGAGGGCTTAGGTAGAAATACCGAGCCGGTACAAGTATTGCGCTTCCGTTTATATTTTTTACGGATATAAACGGGGGAACGGATAGTGCTTTTATTTTTTGGCCGGCATATTTTTTAGCCGCTGCCAGTAATATTGCAATGAATCAGAAGCCGGCTGAAAATTATTTTTTTGTTTTATTCGGTTCTGAATATTGCGGATGCGGGAAGATAAAGCCGGATGTGTGCTGATAAATTCCAGATCCTGTCCCCGCGCTTTACTATGTTCCTGCAAATGCCGGAATAGCTGCACCATGCCTTCGGGATTAAGCTGGTGCGCCTCCATCACCTGCAAGCCCAATAAATCGGCTTCGTTCTCAAAATTGCGGCTATATTCCAAAGATTTCAGGGCATTGGCATTTTCGATTAACACCGCCGTAATAGCACTTACATCGCCGATTATAACGGAAATAAAAATATACCCTGACAAACTCCGGAACAGAGAACGTAGTGAGTGGCGTAATTTTATATGCCCATACTCATGCCCCAGCAAAGCAGCTAATTCTTCCGGGCTCTGTATTAGGTTAAACATGCCTTCGTGCACCGCAATATTGCCGCCCGGTATGGCAAACGCGTTAGGTTCCGCATTACGGATTACCGTAAAGGTTAATGGGTAAGGTGCCGGCAAATTTAACTGCCTTGCGAAGCCCCGCAAATTAGCCGTTCGGGCGCTATCCTGGTCTTCTGCAATTATTTGAGTGGCTAGGGTTTTGCCTAATTTATGCTCGTAGGCGGGCGGTATCTGGCGGGCTGCAAAATCGGCTACCGCCGGTAGTACCCAAAAGTAAGTAACCGGAATCAAGGCCAGCAAGCATATAATTATGAGCCAAACCCAGTAGGCACTTCCGGATTTTGGCAAGGGTCCGCTTTGGCTTACCGGTGGGGCAGCGGTATAATAGCTCTTCAGGGCGGGCAGAAAATCGGGGTAAGAGACTTCTAAAGATTGAGCCGGGTAATTGCCGTACCGCAGGATTGTTTTACCTTCCTCGGTGTATGCCTCTTGCTCTATACGCTGACTTTGCCAATGAACTGTAACCGGCAAGGTGTTGTCCTGGGTTTTATAGGTAATCTGCAGCGCACTGGGTTCCAGGCTTACCTGGGCCCGGTGCGGCTGCGACGATTTTCCATCAAAATATATTCCTTCGTAAACGGGCATTCAGTTTAGTTAAACCAGACTAATATCCAGCATGTCGGATACGTCTTCGTAGGTGGCATCTTTGTAAATATCCTCGGTCTGCAGCAGGTTATCGGCATCAAATTCGCCTACCAGTTCGGCATTTTGCAGCACAAACCGCATGGTCCGGATAGTGGCAAAAGGCGCTGCAATGCCCAACGAAAATACGACAATAAATAAATTAATGGCAACCAACTTAAAATAACCCCACCCGGTTACCGATGAACTCAGGCGGGAATAGTGGCCATTTTGCTCCAGGTAAACATTGTTCAGGTAATAATTATGCAAATCGCGGGTGTAAGCAAATAAATACCCGCCCAACGTTAGTATCGTAAGCACCAGGCCCTTCAGGTTAATTATAAATAATTCGGTACCGGTACCTTCATAAGAAAACCGCACATTGCCCATCCGGATATTACCGATAATTTCTTTACGCAGGTTTACCGTATACCACGAGCCGTAAATGCCAAAGGTAATGATGGTTAGCAGCAGGTTAGAAATAAACAGTCCGTATAGCCGCATTAACTGGCCCCGGTAACCAAAATGAATACCCCGCCACGATGTACGCGACATGCGGTACCGCATGCGCCCGTGTATGGCCAGGGGTATAAGCGCCATAAAACCTACATAGAAAACCCCTAACCCTACGTACAACCAGGTTTGGGAACCGGAAAGCGCCCCGGCCATTACCGCACCGTAAAGCAAAATAAAAATACCAATGGCTTTAATAAAGCCCAGAAACATTTCTTTACCCGTGCCATGAAAAGTAAAGCGGCTGCCGGCAAATTCGGTTTTACTGTAAAGGTACCGCAGCGAATTGGCTTTGGCCCACGGATAATAAAACCCCAGCGAAATAAAAGTAAGTACCCAGTTGGCTAACTGAATTTCGAAATAGGCTGTACCCTTACCGTGGAATACAAATGGATAAGATTGTGTTGTGGTAGAATTTTCTTCCATATATAAATATTTAAAGTGATATAATTCTGAGGAGCAGGATATAAACACCTAAATATAAATATTTTTTAATATATAGAACAATTCCTTTAAACAATTTTTATGTTTTTAATTTAAGATTTGCGGGTAGCGGTTTACCTGGTTAACTGTAAAAAATATTGCTTTTTTCTCTGTGCGTGTTTCTAATAGCTTGGGTAAAAAATTATTTTCTAACATTTTTAACGAATCGGGAATTAAGTTAGATAATTTTTCATTTCACCTAAATACAACTTAAATCTATATATTGATTCCGGATTTATAACCTAAATAACCTATGCCAACCCTGGACCTGATTTTACTGGTAGACGACGATGAAACTACGAACTACGTAAATAAACGCCTGCTTACCAGCCTGAATGTAGCCAAAGAAATTAAAATAATGACTAACGGCCAGGAAGCATTAACTTATTTACAAAATGCTGCCGCCGGGGGACGTGAAATTAATCCGGATTTAATATTTTTAGATATTAAAATGCCGGTAATGGATGGCTTTACCTTTTTGGAAGCTTACGAAAGACAGGAACTGGGCAACGACAAACCAATCATAATCATGATGCTGACTTCCTCGGCCAGCTTCTACGATTTGGAACGTCTGAAAAGCTTTAAAAAAGTAAAGAAGCATATTTCCAAAGCCCTGACCAATGCCGATGTGCGGGAAATATTACAGGAATATTTTGAGGGATAATAGCCGGTAATCCGGACAAATTAATCAGGCGGCTACCTTATTTACTAATTCGCTAACGGGCCAGGTAAATTTAAAAGTGGCACCCCCCGATCCTTTAGATTCTACCCAAACCGCTGTTCCTTTTACTTTTATTATTTTATCTACAATAGAGAGCCCAATGCCGCTGCTGGTGTTGCGGTGCAGGCTGCTGTTTTCGAATATCCGGAATATTCTTTCCTGATCGGCGAGCGGAATGCCGGGGCCGTTATCGGATACGGCAAACTCCAGAAACTTTTTTTCCTGCCGGTACGCTATGGAAATAATGCCGTTTTCCTGGTTGGTATATTTAAAAGCATTGCTGAGCAAATTACCAAAAACCTGCTGCAAATATATTTCTTCGGATAAAAGCGTAGGCAAATCTGGTTGAATAAATACTTTGATAGTAGGGCTAACCGGGTAAGCCGCCAAAAGCCCCCGGATTAACTGGTTTACATTTATTTCTTTGCGGGGTAAGTTATGCCGGCCGGCGGTAGAATAAAGTAAAATATCGGTTATTAATTTATCCAGGTGGCTGGCCTGCCCGTTTAACATGCCAATAGAAGTTTTGGCTTCGGTCAGATTACCCGTCCCCAGGCATTCTTCAATAATTGAAGAGAGCGCAATAATATTATACAGCGGCGCTTTTAAATCGTGCGAAACCACGTGGGCAAACTGGTCGAGTTCTTTGTTAATATTAAGAAGTTCCTGGTTGGCTATACTTCTTTCTTGCAAGAGGTTACGAATCTCCTGGTTAGAAACCTGCAGTTCTTCGTTCAGGCGGGTAATTTCGGCCAGTTGGGTTTCGGTCTGGATATTTTTCAGGCGCACTTCTTCCAGCAGTTCAATTAACTGCATGTTCTGGTTTTTGATTTCGGCGTAAGGCGAAAATTCCTTTTCCGAATCGAAATATTCGACCCAGCCTTTTATAATAGCATTATTTATTGGCGGGTGATTAGCCGGGATGAGTTTGCGCAATTGCACGCGGGTACCTTTTTCGCTGTCGCTCTGGATTTCAAAAGAATCTACCAGCTTTTTGGAGTTAACCAGGCCCGAGCCGCGCTGCCCCTCCTGCGCTCCCCGGTTAAATATATGCGGCAAATCCGGAATTCCCCGGCCCCGATCCGCGATAAAACCTTCCAGAAATAAACGGCCCTTATCTTCTACCAAACCAAACTTAATTTGCCCCTGCCCTACGTGTTCCAGCACATTGCGGCAAATTTCGGAAACGGCGGTGGCAAATTTGGTTTGGTTGGCAGTCGCCATGCCGCATAAACCCGATAGCTGCATGGCCCTTTTATAAGCCAGCACCACATCCAGTTCGTTTTGTATTTGTATCCTGATAATATCTTTATCCATTATTCCTGCGCTTCTTTCATCAGCATCTGGTTCTGGCTACCAGCACCAGGGTGTCGTCGGTGCCCCGGTTGAAATCTTTGTATAATACGGCTGCAATAATACTCGTATCGTGCCGCAGCAAATCTTTGTACCGGCTAAAATCCCACTTACTTTTCAGGCCATCGGAATGTAAAACCAATAAATTATTGCCTACCCAGGGAATAACATGGTTATTGAGGGTATTGGGTATGTTGTGCCCCAAAATACCGTTGTAAGAAATTATACTTTTAGTATTTTCATAGCCCGAAATAACCCGGCCCGCAATATTCCCTACGCCGCAATAAGTTAGTTCCTGATTTTTAACGTTGATACTGGTAACATTAGCTACGGCTCCCCGTGTTTTTTTTATAGCGCCGTGCAAGTTCCTGATTAGCTCAACGGGCGCCAGGTTGGTGTTTTGCAAAAATGCTTCTGCCGCTCCCTGGCTGGCCACTTCGGCGTGTTCGCCGTGGCCTAAACCGTCGGCTACCAGCAAATGGCAGTAATCAACTGCTTCGTAAATAGCCCAGCCGTCGCCGCAGTGTTTTTCGCCGTTCTTCGGCACCATTACTACGCCTACATCAAATTTTTTGGGAGCTCTTGGTTTTGGTTTATACCCTTTTTTATAAAGCCGCGATAAAATAACCGTGCCTACGCCTTTGGCCGAGTAAAGGTCAAATTCGTCGGACTGGCGTTTAATGGCGCCCAATCCTTCGCCGGCGGTACCGGCGGTAGAAACCCCATCTTCCTGCATCCGCAAGGGTTCGCTCATGCCGGGGCCCTGGTCTAAGCAAATAATTTCGAAACCGGAATTTAGGCGGCCAAACGGTTTAACCAGAAACTCCCCCGACACGGCGCTGTGCTTTATCAGGTTAGAGGCCATTTCGGAAACAATAATATTTATGCGGCCAACTTCTGCCTCGCTAAATTTATAACTTTCGGCCAGCCTGGTAATATCCCGTTTAATTATATTCTGAAAAGTGCGGTCGGTTAGCGAAAACCGGGTATGGGCTTTAAAGTCCATTTTTCCAGCGAATAATGGTTACGGTAGTGCCTTTGCCTACCTCCGATTTTATATCAAATTCGTTGGATAAACGTTTAGCGCCGGGCAAGCCTAGGCCTAAACTTCGTCCGGTGGAAAAACCGTCTTGCATGGCTTGTTTCACGTCTTTTATGCCGGGGCCTTTGTCGGTAAAGGTCAGGCGCACACCTTTCACGTTGTTCCGGATTACAATTTCCAGAATTGCATTGCCACCGTTGGCGTAACGCAGCATATTCCGGACCAGTTCGCTGGCAGCCGTTATGAGCTTGGTCTGGCCTACCATGCTCATGCCTATTTTTACGGCGTACTCTTTGGCTTTATTTCTAAAGTAAATAACATCCGGTTCCCGCTGTATGGCTAAGGTTTCCTTAGATAAAGTCATCATACAGATCTTCCTCTTCTTTGGGCTGGTAACCAATTTTGTTCCGAAGAAGCTCCATACCTTTTTCTACATCTAACGCGGTGTACACACCGGTCAGGGTTAAGCCCAATTCTACCAGGGTTATGGCTACTGCCGGCTGCATGCCTACTACTACGGTTTCGGCATCCATTATTTTCGACATAGAAGCAATATTGCCCAGAATGCGGCCCATAAAAGAATCTACAATACTTACCGCCGAAATATCGATCAACACGCCACGGGCCTCGGTCTTGCTTACCATGTTAATCAAATCGTTCTCCAGAGCCAGGGCCAGGCGGTCGTATAAATCTACCTGAATGGTTACGAGTAAAAACTCGCCCATCTTAAGGATTGGAATTTTATCCATTTACTATAACTTACTAAATAACCCTGCTTCCTAAAAAATTGTTTTACGCTCGGTTCTTCTTACCTCAATGCCCAGCATGCTATAGGCCAATTTAAGCGCACTGGCCAGCGAAGCTTTGGTGTTGATGTTAGATAAATCAATACCCAGGTGCACAATGGTTTGGGCAATTTCGGCGCGAATACCACTAATGATACACTCGGCTCCCATTAAACGGGTGGCACTTACGGTTTTAATTAAATGCTGCGCTACCAGCGAATCGACGGTGGGTACACCCGAAATATCTAAAATGGCAATGCGGCTGCCGGTTTCCACAATTTGCTGTAACAGGTTTTCCATTACAATCTGGGTGCGGGCACTATCGAGGGTACCAATAATAGGCAGGGCCAGGATACCTTCCCAAACCCGGATTACCGGGGTAGAGATTTCGTTCATCTCATCGGTTTGCCGCAGAATAACTTCTTCCCGCCCCTGAATAAAGGTTTCCATGGTTACAATGCTCATGTGGTCAAGCAGGTTGTTCAGTTCCACCGAAGCCTGGTACAAGGTGGCCGGGTCGTCTTTATATTGAGCATCCAATAAACTGTAAAAAGCTTTTTTTAAGCTCATCACAAACATGCTGGTTTCGCGGGGCGAAAATCCCTGGCGGGCGCGGGTAATAGAAAGTTCGCTCAGAATATCTGTAACGCCCTGAAAACTTTCAGATTCCAGGTTTAATTCGCCGGAGCCAACAGCCTTCAGCAAAGTATCCAGCAAATCATCCGACTGCTTGCTTAATTCTTCATTCGAAATTAAATCATCCCGCAGGGTACTATCACTCATCTGGTTTTGCACCCAGGCTTCTAAAATTCGCTTTTTGTTCTTTTTAAGAAAGGCAGCCGTTTCAGATTTCATATTTATAATCAAAATTTATCGGGGTTAGAGCGTACTTGCGCAAAATTGCCGGGGCAAAAGAAAATCAAAAATAGAGATAATAATTTTAAATATTCAGCAGATTAACAAACGCCGGCCGGTTATTTTATTTTTAACCAAACCTTATCTTTCCTATTAAAAAACCAGGGCCGGTTTAATATTATGCTTCCCGGCTAATTTGATTAAAGGCCATGTCGGTAGCGCAAACGATAGGGGGAGATCAGGCCTAAACCAGTTTATGAAAGACCACGTACTTACGAAACTAGTTAGTTTTTAAATTTCTCTTTAAATTTTTTGCTACCTTTAATTAATAAAGCAAGTAAAAAATAGCTTTAATTCCGTTCCTATGAACCTTAGTGAAAATCAGGAAAGCCTGCATATTCTGGAGCAAATTGCCGAACAGACTGATCAGGTTTTTTTTATTATTGATATTCCAACCCAAAGCATTCGTTACCTGAACCCAAGTTTTGATCAGATCTGGGGCCGTAGCCGCCAGGAAATTATAACTAATCCGGCCAGTTTGCTCGAATCCATTCATCCGGAAGACCAGGAATATGTCCGTAACAGTTACCACCGCATTATAAACCGCGAGCAACAAGTAAGCGAATTCCGGATATTAACAGCGGACCAGCAGGAGAAATGGATTTCGGTGCGGGCGTATTCTATTTATAACGCCAATAAGAGCTGGAGTGTAGCCGGCTTCGCCGAAGATGTAACCGACAAAAAAGAAAAACAACATACGCTTCTGAAATTCAGCGAACGAAAAAACAGCATTCTGCACAGCTTTTCGCACGAACTGGCTGGGCCTTTGGCTTTAATTCAGGGCTTATCGGCTTCGTTAGCAGGCGAAGAAACCGATACCGAAATGGTCCGCCAAACCCTGGGCTACATTCAGGAAACCACCAAAAAAAGTATTTCGCTTATTAAAGAATTACTAAACAATGAATTTCTGGAATCAGCGGGCGTTTCCCTCCGGAAAACCAGGTTTAACCTGCTCGACAAAGCCCGGAACTCTGTAACCATGTTTCGGCAAGCCGATTTTAATGCCTGGAAAAACATCAAACTGGTTTCTTCGCACGATCCTATTTTTTTAGTGGCCGATGAGGTAATGTTTATACAAGTAATACACAACCTGATTGCCAATGCTTTAAAATTCACTCACGAAGGCGGTACCATTACTGTTACTTTACTCGAAAGAGAAAAATCCGTGCTGCTTTCGGTTCAGGACGACGGTATTGGCATACCCGCAGATTTGCAGCCTTTGGTATTCGATAAATTTACCAAAGCCCGGCGGCCCGGCCTGCGGGGCGAAGAAACCGTGGGACTTGGCTTAAGTATTGTAAAAAATATTGTGGATTTACACCAAGGCCGCATCTGGCTGACGAGCGAAGAAAACAAGGGCACTACCTTTTTTATAGAGTTACCGAAAGAGTAAAACAGCTTACTTTATAAATAAAAACCAGATCAGTTTAAACCCGCGGATACAATTTTAAGCTAAAGTTTAGTTATTAACCTCATTCCTGGTTCGGTACAGCCGGGTCATAGAGGTTAGTTTAATATTATTCGTACTTCCAGATGCGGTGAAAAGCTTCTTTGCATTCCTGGCGAATATCTTCTGGTAAATCAGAGCCCTGGTTAAAAGTAAAGGAAACCTGGCCGCTGGCTGTGCGCAATGCATAATGATGGTGCAGCCTATCGTGTTCTTCCGTTTCGTTTACCGGCTGCCGGCTTTTAAAAAATTCCGCGTGGCGGTCTTCTATCCGGGACATTTCTTCTTCAAAAGCCTTGTTTCTTTCGGCGTAGTCTTCGCCGTATATGTATTCCGAAATATCGCGCATGAGTACACAAGTTAGTTCAGGCCTTGTTTACGACTAATAGCCGAAATAATTTTCAGAAATTTTTAATTATTCTCCAGCTTAACCTCAGCCTAACTCCAAATATTAACATATTAACCAAAGACCAGTTTCTATATTTTCCAGAAAACCTGCTACCTTTCTCAGTTACTATCCAAAAAGCTAAAACATTTAACCTAATCTACTCTATGAGATTAAAACCTTTACTGATTGGCGTACTCCTGCTTCAGCTATGCTTTCAGGCTTTTATGGTGAGGGGCCAAAACAGTGGCACTTTATACTGGTTAAAAGCCGGCAATGCTTTTGCCCAGCAGGAAGCCGGCAATATTGTAAAATTTACGTTGCCCTCGCGGGAAAAACAATTGTTGTTGGCCAAAGAAAAATTAATTCCGACCGGCCAATCCCAACCACTTCGTATCCGCAGCTTCTCTTTATCAAAAGATGAGCAAAAAATATTAATTTATACCAATACCCAAAAAGTATGGCGGCTCGATACCCGGGGCGATTACTGGGTTTATAACCTGGCCTCCCAAACCCTGCAACAGGTTGGCCCAAAACAGCCATCCGCTTCCTTAATGTTTGCGCAATTTTCGCCGGATGGCAACCAGGTGGCTTACGTGAGCCAGCATAATATTTTTGTAGATGACTTAACCAACCAAACCACTAAACAACTTACCACCGATGGCACCCGCAAACTGATTAACGGTACCTTTGATTGGGTTTACGAAGAAGAATTTTTCTGTCGCAATGGTATCCGGTGGAGCCCCGATAGCAAAAAAATAGCTTTCTGGCAAATTGATGCCACGCAGGTAAAAGATTACCTGATGATTAATCACACCGATTCTATTTACCCAGTGGTGCAACCCGTGGAGTACCCGGTAGCCGGCGAAGCCCCTTCGCCTTATAAAATTGGCGTAATAGAGGTAACTACATCTAAAATTAATTGGCTGCAAATTCCCGGCGATCCCCGGCAACATTATGTCCCCCGCCTGGAGTGGGCCGCCAATTCCGACGAAATTATTTTACAGCAACTGAACCGCAAGCAAAACGAAAGCCGCTTATATATTGGTCAGGCCAGCAGCGGCCGTGTTAACCAGATTTATCAGGAAAAAGATGCCGCCTGGATAGATATTTTACCTTCCTGGGACCAGAAGTACGCCAATGGCGGCTGGGACTGGCTGAACAGCGGCCGCGAATTTTTGTGGGCCAGCGAAAAAGACGGCTGGCGTCACTTATACCGCGTAAGCCGCAACGGCAAAAAGGAAACGCTGGTAACCCGCGGCAACTACGATGTTATGGAAATTATAAAAATAGATGAACCGGGCAATCTCCTTTATTTTATCGCTTCTCCCGAAAATGCCACGCAAGCCTACCTGTACCGCACCCGTTTGGATGGCAAAGGCAAATTAGAGCGCGTCTCACCGGCTTCGCAACCCGGCACGCACGATTACGAATTTTCGCCCAATGCCCAATTTGCCCAACATAAATTCTCGAACTACTACACCCGGCCCATTAGCGAATGGGTATCGCTGCCAGACCATAATCCACTGGATAAAACCAGTGCCGTGGCACAAGCAATAACCGAAGGAAGTAAAGCCAAGCCCAACCTGGAGTTTTTTAAAGTTAAAACCAACGAAGGCGTAGAAATGGATGCCTGGATGGTAAAACCAGAAAATTTCGACCAATCCAAAAAATACCCGGTGGTGGTTTATGTGTATACCGAGCCCTGGGGCCAAACCGTGAAAGACAGCTACGGCACCGGCAATAATCATTTGTATCAGGGCAATATGGCCCAGGATGGTTACCTGTATGTATCGGTTGATAACCGAGGTACGCCCGTACCCAAAGGCCGCGCCTGGCGGAAAAGTGTTTACCGCAAAATTGGCGTAGTTAATATTAAAGACCAGGCCTTCGCGGCCCGCGAAATATTAAAACTGCCTTATACTGATTCGTCGCGGGTAGCCGTTTGGGGTTGGAGCGGCGGCGGCTCGGCTACGCTCAACCTCCTTTTCCAGTATCCGCAAATCTACAAAACCGGTATTTCCATAGCTGCCGTGGGTAACCAGCTCACTTACGATAATATTTACCAGGAACGCTACATGGGTCTGCCCCAGGAAAATTTAGAAGATTTTGTAAAAGGCTCGCCCATTACGCACGCCAAAAACCTGCGCGGAAACCTGCTCTACATCCATGGCACCGGCGACGATAATGTGCACTACAACAATGCCGAACTGTTGGTTAATGAGCTGATAAAATATAACAAGCAGTTTCAGGTAATGCCCTATCCAAACCGGACGCACAGTATATCAGAAGGCGAAGGCACCGCTAAACACTTAGCTACCTTGTTTACAAATTATTTAAAACAGCATTGCCCGCCGGGTGGCCGATAATGTTTTTTTTGTAAAACCTTACTTCTCGCGCATAAAAAAAGCCAGGCGTTTCAAGTCTGGCTTTCCTTAGTCTACTTAAACAATCGTCTATAAAACTTTTGTCTTAGCTTACATATATCTTTTACGGCAATTCTTCCGGATGGTTACACCCTTTTGGTATTTAACTAAAATATTTTTATTTTTTTCCCACCTCCGGAATTACCCTCTAAATTACAGCTTGGCTTTACCTTCCTGCAAGAAGGAATAATTTATAATTTACCTTTTGTAAAAAGAAAAGGTAAAAGCTTCCAACTTTATTTAATTATATTAGTTATTCAGGTAAGAGCGTTTAAATAGCGGCCTGCTACTTAATTAGCCGCACTCTTTGTCAGATGCACCTTTCTAAATTTTTTAAAAGAATATTTATTGGCATACTGGTGCTGATAGGCTTAAGCCTGATCGGGCTGGAGGTAATGTCGCGGGTTTACCAGAAACATGCCGCCGCTTATTTCCGACAGCAGTTTACCCAGCAGTCGGACATGGTTTTGCAGCCTTTCGAAACCAGAATATCGGTGTGGCGGCATTTTCCAAACGTAACTTTTTCTTTTCAAAATATTTCGCTCCTCGATACCAGCAGCGTTACCCCGGTGCAGGTATTTTGGGTGAAGCGGGCCGCCGTAACCGTACCCTTGGGTCAGTTGCGATTGAACCGGCTTAAAATAAGTCAGGTAGAACTTGAGGAGGTTTTATTTTACCAACGCGTCGATAGCAGCGGCCATAAAGTTGGTTTACGGTTTAAACAAACAGCAAACGCCGATACAACCGGCAGCAAATTCCCCTTTGTTATTCCCCGGGTAAATATCTCGCAAGCCCGCATTATTAGTCAGAACCAGTATAAGAACAGCTCCTTTGCCTTAGATATAACCCAAGCTAATCTTTCGGCCCGCTTACGCAATCAGCAATTAACCCTGGCTGGCGATTTAAACGGAAGAATTAAGGAAATAAAAAACAATAAGATAAGCCTTTTCCGGAACCAGACTTTTACGGGCAATGTGCATTACACTTACGCTTTAAAGCAGAAAACCGGCACTTTTTATAATACCTACGCGCTGGTAAACAACAATAAAATATCGATTAAAGGAACGCATACCAAACTTGCAACCGGGCCCGGTGCCAAACTAGATTTTACCGTAGCAGGTTACCAGCCGCTGGTTTATTTATTCCGGCAATTATTACCGCCGCAGACGCAGCCCTTTCTGGAAAGATTTAAAACCAAAAGCCAGTTACACTTTTTACTGCGGATAAACGGCGACAGTGGCCCCCTGCAACGCCCCGGTAACAGCATCGCCTTTCGTTTAAAAAACGGCGAATTTTATTTACCGGCTAGTAAAAAATATATCCGGGAGGTGCAGCTAACCGGCGAAATGAATAACGGCCCAGGTCATTCTCTGCAAACCAGCGAGTTTACTATATCGGGTTTATCGGCCCGCACCGACCAGGGAGAGATTAAATTACAACTACAGGTATCAGATTTTACCAAACCTACCTTTAAAGTAGAGGGGCAGGGAAAAATAGCTTTAACCGATGTGGCAGGTTTTATAAATTTGCCTTTTACCCATATTTCGGGAGGCGTTGTTTCGGGCAACTTAAATTTCAGCGGCAATATTCCGGACACCATACAACACACCAGTTCTGACTGGCTCGGGAACGGAACGTTGCAGATGCAGGGAGCCGGGTTTAGGCCGCTGGGCTTAAAAGTAAACTGCCGCGCAGTAAATAGTCGCCTGGAGTTTGCCGGCAAAATTCTGCGGCTGCAAAATTTAAGCGGTACGCTCGGCGGCCGGCCTTTTAAAATGCAGGCTTCCATTCAAAATTACTTTTCTTACCTGTTTAACGAGCCCGGTTTTATTAAGGCCAGCGCCGATATTTACGCCGAGCACCTGGATACCCACTGGCTGAACAGTAGTTTACTGGCTTACCAGAATAGCCCAAACGCTGCCGCGGTTTTACCTGCCCGGCCGGCCAGTTTACTTACTGCTCCTTCGTCGGCCATTAGCTCACCCCAAAATATTTCCGTTCCGGTTGCAGGCGGTAAAAAACCAGAAACGCCCATTTACCACCTTGTGCAAAAACAGCGGTTAAATAAATATTCGGGCCGGTACCGCGAAAACCCCTGGGAAAATACCCAAACGCAGGTAAATCTGCGGGTAGGCAACGTAAGTTTACCCGGCGGCGAAAAAATCAAAGACCTATCGGTACAGGTAAATCAGCGTAACCAAAAAGTAAAATTAACCCAAATGCACTTCACCACTACGGGGGGGGGCCAGGCTTCGGCTAACGGTGGGTTTAACCTAGTGACAGGGGGTATAACCTTACCTTACCTGAGTGTAAAGCTGCAATATGATAAATTAAATTTGCAGGCTTTTATGCAGGATTTAGCGTCCTTAAACGAGCAAAACCAGCCCAAAAGCGAAACTGCCACCGAAGCACAAACCAAACGGAACCAGGAAAACCTGAATACCCTCCGGGAGAAAAAATATTGGTTAAACCTGCAGGTACGCGCGCGGCACCTGGAATACCTTTATTTAAAAGGCACCAACTTGTTTCTGGAAGCTAACCTGAATAAAAACCGGGCCCGGCTGGCCCATTTAAACTTAGAAGCCTTCGGCGGAAAAATCAGCGCCCGCGGCGAAATGCGTCTCGACGGTGGAGCAGGTGGTTTTCCGTTGCGGCTGCGCTCCCAGGTAAATAATATTAATCTGCAACAGGTTTTCGCCTTTGCCGAATCGATGAAGCTGGATGTATTGAGCAGCCAGAGCATAAAAGGCACGGCCGATTGTAACCTGATGGTTTACACGCAACTGAATAATACGTTTTCGCCGAGCTTTGCCGGAACCATTGCCTATGCCAAAGCCAGTTTCCGGAACATGGAGCTAATAGAGGTAGCGCCCATTCAGAATGCGCTCCGTTTTCTGCGGAAAGAGCGTACCAGCCACTTATATTTTGAAGATGCCACCACCAATTTTTTGATGCGGGATTATCAGTTTATAACGCCAGGCTTAAAACTAAACAGCAACCTGACGGCTTTTGAACTGAGTGGCACTTATACCATGGGCGGCCCGGCTAAATTAAACATGGATGTAAATGTGCTGAGTGTACTATTTGGTAACAACAAGCGCCGCATTGCCCGCATACAAGCCGATTCGGTGAGTACGCCACGCTTCGGAAAAAAACAGCACCTCCAGCTTTTCCGGGAAAAAGATAAGTACAAAGTACGGCTGAGCGACCGGAAAGAACAGGAACAAACCCGCAAAGCCCTGCAGCAGCAATTTTTAACATTTTTGCAGCAGCATCACATCGATACGGTTTTTTCGATGAACCGCTAAATTATAAATCTTTTCAGTGCCGCTCCAACGGTGGTTTCCCTGGTAGTTCCGTAACAATTTTTACTCATACCAAAACAAAGTTTGGTTAAAGCGGGTACTTTAGTCTACAGATTCATTCTAAAAACAGAATATATAAATATCTTCCGGATGGAAAATTCCTTTAGAGTAGAACACGATTTCCTGGGTACCAAAGAAATTCCCAATACGGCTTATTATGGCGTACAAACCATGCGGGCCTTAGAAAATTTTAATATTACCGGCATTACCAACACCACCGAGCCCTTGTTTATTAAAGCGTTGGGCTACGTTAAAAAAGCGGCCGCTTTGGCCAACCGTGACTGCGGCGTGTTGGAACCCAAACTGGCCGAAGCCATTATTTTTGCCTGCGATAAATTAATTGCCGGCGAATACCGGGATCAGTTTTTAACCGATTTAATTCAGGGCGGCGCCGGCACTTCGGTTAACATGAATGCAAACGAAGTAATTGCCAATATTGGCCTAGAATACCTGGGGCACCAAAAAGGCCAATACGAATTTTTGCACCCCAATAATCACGTTAATTTTTCGCAATCGACAAACGACGTATACCCCACGGCCATTATGCTGGCCTTGCACCGGAAGCTGGATTTTTACCTGGAAACCTTGACGGCCCTGCAGAATGCTTTCGCCAAAAAAGGCCTAGAATTTAAGGAAGTTATAAAAATGGGCCGCACCCAATTGCAGGATGCTGTTCCCATGACGCTGGGCCAGGAATTTCAGGGTTTTGCCACTACGCTGGGCGATGAATTTCGGCAACTGAAGCAAGCCCAGGCCATGCTGCTGGAGTGCAACATGGGTGGCACGGCCATTGGCACCCGCATTAATGCCCCCGAAGGTTACCCCGAGCTTTGCACCAAGTATCTGGCCGAACTGACCGGTTTGTCCTTTACGCTGGCCGGTGACTTAATAGAAGCTACTTCGGATACCGGTATCTTTGTGCAGGTATCGGGGGCGTTGAAACGCAGTGCCGTCAAGCTTTCTAAAATCTGCAACGATCTGCGCCTGCTCTCGTCGGGTCCCCGCGCCGGCTTTAACGAAATTTTCTTGCCGCCCATGCAACCCGGCTCTTCTATTATGCCGGGTAAAGTAAACCCGGTAATTCCGGAAGTGGTAAACCAAACGGCTTTTTACGTCATGGGGGCCGATGTAACAATAACGATGGCCGCCGAAGCCGGCCAATTGCAGCTAAACGTAATGGAACCGGTTATTGCCTTCAGCTTATTTACTTCTATCAACTACCTGACCAATGCCGTTACTACCCTGCGCACCCGTTGTGTGGAGGGTATTAAAGCCAACGTGGAAGGCTGCCGCGATATGGTTATGCGCAGCATTGGAATTGTAACCGCCCTCAACCCCATTTTGGGCTACGAAACTACGGCTTCTATTGCCAAAGAAGCCCTGGCCACCGGCAAATCCATTCACCAACTAGTGGTACAGGAGCGGCAACTGCTCACGCAAGCCAAATGGGACGAGATTTATTCTTTCCAGAACATGATTCACCCGGTATTTATTAACGACAAGCGGGCTGGCGTAGAAAGAAAATAAGACATTCGGGTTCCGGCTAACAGCCGCGAAATTGACTTACTTTTTCATGCCTATTTACCTCAACATGGATAGAAATAACTTGGCCATTGCCACTATTTCCTGGGCACGCGATGCGCAGGAAGAAAATTTATTGCGGGCATCCTTAACCCAACTGGCCGGGTTAAATATTCTGGTTTTTATTACCGACGGCGGTTCCCAGAGCAGCTTCCTGGATTTTCTGCGTAGCTTCCCCCATTTTACTATATTAAACCCAAGGGGCAAAGGCGTTTGGGCGCAGGCACGCACCAGTGTATTAGCTGCCGCTGCAACCGAAGCATCTTTTATACTTTACACTGAACCGGATAAACAGCTATTCTTCCGGGACTTTTTACCCAACTTTCTCTCTGCCGCCCCACTAGCTGAATCTACCGGAGTCGTACTAGCTTCCCGTTCGGCGGCAGGCTTCGCCACTTTCCCAACCTTCCAGCAAAACACCGAAACCACGATCAACGCGTGCTGCGCCGAAATAATGGGCCCTGCGGTAGACTACACCTACGGCCCTTTTCTAATGAACCACCAACTAGCGCCCTACCTGAACCGGGTGCAGGAAGATATTGGCTGGGGTTGGCGGCCTTACGTTTTTGGCCTGGCTCACCGTTTAGGTTACCACGTAGTTCCTTACGAAGCCAACTTCATCTGTCCGCCCGACCAACGCACCGACAGCGCCGTTGAACGTATCTACCGGATGCGCCAGCTCACCCAAAATATTCAGGGTTTGGTTCTTTCTACTACCGTAGCACTAGATTGAAGATTCCAGTTAAGCTATTGCGACCAACTGGCTGTAGAAAATTCAGGCATTACAAACCCTTTTATCAGTATCGCCAAAACATTGATATCCACCAATTGCAATAGCCGCCGTCCCGCTGGTGATTAATTTAATCAGTCTCCCCTGCCGCTACTCATTTTTAACCGCAAAAATATTTACGGAGTGCATTTCTGATATAACTTCAGCACTATACCAAATCGCATAAACTAGCTGCCATAGATAAAAACCTCACAGGTCTTAAAGATCTGTGAGGTTTTTGCAACCGGTATAACCATCGTTCTGTTTAGGAAGATCGTGCAAGAGATTTGGTATAATATATTGTCCTAATCAATCACCCAATGGCCTTTTGCACACGTTTGGCCGGAATTGCGGATTGCTTTAATTAAATATTCTCCATTAAACCAGGTAATAAATACCAGGCATAGCAACTTTAAATAAATAGCTAATGCGTAATATTTATTATACCTGCCATTAAACTTTAGCTGCTTTCGGTTATCAAAAGGAGACACACTACTATGAAAGCCGATACCTACCAAAGACAATTGCAGCACTTATACTGGCGAACTGGTTTCGGACCTAGTCCGGCACAAATGCAGCAGGCTCCCGGCAATTTAAACAAAGCCGTAAAAGGCGTATTTAGCCAATCAGTCAGCTACGCTCCTTTGCCCCTAACAATAACTGATTTTTCGCGCCTACCCAAAGGGCAGTTGAGCCCCGAGGAGCGGCGCCGGCAAATGCAGCAAGCCCGCCGGGAGCTGGCTAAAATTAATACCACCTGGCTCCAAACCATGGCTACCAGCCCGGCCCAGCTCCGCGAGAAAATGGCTTTTTTCTGGCATGGTCATTTTGCCTGTCGTACCCAAAGGCCCGAATTCGCTTTAAACCAGGTTAACCTGCTGCGCCAGCATGCTTTAGGTAAATTCAGCGATTTATTAATGGCCGTTGCGAAAGACCCGGCCATGCTGCAATTCCTGAACAACCAACAAAACCGGAAACTGCAACCCAACGAAAACTTTGCCCGCGAATTGCTGGAATTATTTACTTTGGGCCGCGGCCATTATTCCGAAGAAGATATTAAAAATGCGGCCCGGGCTTTTACGGGTTGGGGCTACGATGCCGAAGGTATGTTCGTTTTCCGGGAACGGCAACACGATGCCGGGACTAAAACCTTTCTGGGTAAAATCGGCAATTTTACGGGCGAAGATATTCTCCGGATAATTTTAGACCAACCCCAGACCGCCAAATTCCTGACAACTAAAATTTATCGCTTTTTTGTAAATGATACCCCCGATGCCGCCGTTATCCAACAACTATCAGAGCAGTTTTACGCTACAGATTACGATATACAAGCCCTGCTGCAGAAAATATTTAGCACCGATTGGTTCTACGCCCCGGCTAATATAGGAACGCGCATTAAATCGCCGGTAGAATTACTTACGGGTTTGCAGCGGGCTTTTGCCATTCAGTTCCAGGATGCGCCGGGTTTACTGGTGGTGCAGCGGGCACTCGGCCAGGTGTTGTTGTATCCGCCCAATGTTGGCGGTTGGCCCGGCGGGCGCAACTGGATAGACTCTTCCTCGTTGATGTTTCGCATGAAATTGCCCCAAACCATTTTTGCCGGCGCCAGCTTAAATATTTCTTTGAAAGACGATGATATTGATATGTTGCCGCAATTATCGCAGCAGGAACGGACTTTTAACCGGCGCCTACGGGTTAATGTGAATTTGCAGCCTTTCCGGGAATTACTGGCCAAAGTGCCGCCCCGGGCAATCGTGGCCCAAACAGCTGCTTTTCTGTTGCAGGTACCGCTAAACGCCCAGTTAACTACCATGCTGCAAAACGACACCGATGAATTTACCCCCGAGAATCGCCTGAATGCGCTGGCCTTGCGGCTTAGCTCTTTACCCGAATACCAACTTTGTTAGATAAATAGGTAATAAACCTGAGTAAGATGCAATCTAAATCCCGCCGCGAATTTATTAAATCCTCGCTCCTGGCCTCCAGTTTACTTTTTGTACCAAATTTTCTACAGGCAATAAATCACCCCGATAGATTGGCCCGAATAGCAGATGCCAATGGCCGACGGCTGGTGGTGGTACAACTGGGCGGTGGCAACGACGGCCTGAATACCGTAGTGCCTTACCAAAACGATATATATTACCGCGCCCGGCCCGGCATAGCCTTGCCTTCTACCAAGTTATTATCGCTGGAAAAAGATTTGGCCTTTAATCCGGTTATGGAAGGATTAAAAAAATTATTCGACGAAGGGCAAGTAGGAATATTCAACAGCGTAGGTTATCCGAACCCCGATAGGTCCCATTTCCGGTCGATGGATATCTGGCATACGGGCAGCGACGCCACCGAATACCTGTCTACGGGTTGGCTAGGCCGTTACCTCGATTCTAATTGTGCCGCCTGCGCTACTTCTTTTAACGGCATTGAGGTAGATGATACCCTGAGCCTGGCCATGAAAGGGCGCTCTAAAAAAGGATTGGCCCTGGAGAATGCCAAAAAATTATACCAAACCGCTTCGGACCCGCTTTACCAGCATTTACCCCAGCCCGGCAGTACAAACAGCGAGCTGGACTACCTGTATAAAACTGTCATCGAAACGACTGCTTCGGCCGATTATCTGTACCAGAAAGCTAAAATATACCAATCGAAAACCAGTTATCCGGATTCGCGTTTTTCGCGGAATCTGAAAACCGCCGCCGAGTTAATTTGCTCCGGTGCCGATACCCGGGTATTCTATGTGTCGCTGCCAGGTTTTGATACCCACGCCAACCAGGTTGGGCAGCAAGGCCGCTTGCTGGGCGAGCTATCGGAAGGCTTATACGCTTTTGTGCAGGACCTGAAAAGTAAAAACGAATTTAATAATACACTTATTCTGGTATTTTCGGAGTTTGGTCGCCGGGTAAAACAAAATGCCAGCAACGGCACCGACCATGGTACGGCCAATAACTTGTTTTTGCTGGGCGGCGGCTTAAAAAGAGCAGGCATCCTGAACGAAGCCCCGGATCTAGCTACCCTCGACGAAGGCGATTTGCGGCATCAACTGGATTTTCGGAGCGTTTACGCCACTATTCTGGATAATTGGCTAGCTTCAGATGCCGACGCGATTCTGGGTAAAAAATTTAACCGGCTAACGGGTTTGGTTTAAGAGCGTTTAGCTTTCGAAACTGTTTAACATTATATAAATTGGTCTAAGCCGCTGCTCTTGTGGTGTGTTTTCCCAGTCTTAAGTCAAAGCTTTAATAATGGGCGGTGATAACACCACCCATGGCGTTATAGCTGCAAATTCTGATATAATCTGAAACAGGAAGCAACAACTTCTTTCAGAATCCTATAAAGTAAATATTTTGTTCATCAATACCCATTTCTCGCCAGCTTTGGCCCAGGGTAAAGGTTGCTGAAAGGTGTCCATAAATTTCTCCCACTCCTGCACCTTGGCATTTGCTGCATCCATCTCGCTTTTCCGCTCAAACGAAAACGCATCATCCGTTTCCATAATCATAAACAAACGGTTACCTGTCCGGAATATTTCCATGCTGGTTATGCCACTTTCCCGGATATGCTGCAGGTTTTCGGGCCAGGCATTTTCGCTTTTATGCCAATATTCGTATTCGGCAATCAGAGCCGGATCATCTTTTAAATCCAAAGCAAAGAGATATTTCTTCATGCAAAATACTTTACAAATTAAGATTAAGGAGCATTCTTACCGCAACCGCCTTGGCTTACTTAAACCAGCCGTGTTCCCTCCGGCTGCAAGGTTTCATTTACCTTCTGAATAAAAATATCGTTGATGCTCGGTATTTTTTCCCGGAAACTGTGCACCTCTACGTGGGCAATTAAGTAACGCAGCAAGTCGTTGGGGTTGGTGTTATTTTTTAACCGGATAGTGGCCCGGAAAAAACCGTGGTTTTCCGATTGCTCCACTACTTCAAAATCTGGTGATAAAATCAATAAACGACCTTTGCCTTCTACCAGGTAAGTAGCCGTTTTGTACACATCTTTAATATTTTTTACGGAGCCGTCCAGCACTTTCCGCGACCGGTTGATTAAAGCAATATTATCGCAAAGTTCTTCCACCGATTCCATGCGGTGTGTCGAAAAAATAATGGTGCTGCCTTTTTCGCGGAGTTCCAGAATTTCGTCTTTTACAATATTGGCATTAATAGGATCGAAACCCGAAAAAGGCTCATCCAAAATAATTAATTCGGGTTGGTGGAGCACGGTGGCAATAAACTGCACTTTCTGCTGCATCCCTTTCGAGAGGTCCTCCACGTTTTTATTCATCCAGGAACCAATATCAAACTTAGTTGCCCAGCTTTTTATTTTAGCGGTGGCTTCGGCTTTGTTTATCCCTTTTAGTTGCGAAAGGTATAATAGCTGCTCGCCCACTTTCATTTTTTTATACAGGCCGCGTTCCTCGGGTAAGTAGCCCATATTTTTAATATGATCGGGCCGCAAGGGCTCTCCTTTAAAAAATATTTCGCCGGTATCAGCACCCGTAATCTGGGTAATAATGCGAATGAGCGAAGTTTTACCGGCACCGTTAGGACCCAGTAGTCCAAAAATACTTTGGGCGGGAATTTCGAAACTAATGTCCTGCAGGGCCTGGTGGTTAGCATATTGCTTCGACACACCTACTACTTTAAGAATACTCAAGGCTTATCTCGTTAAAAGAATCAAAATTACAGGATAAGTTAGCAACTGCAAGAATAAACCCGAATGGTTTTAAAACAGGAAATTATTAGACTTCGGAATATTCTGAAAAACAAAAGCCACCGGTAAATATTACCGGTGGCTTTCTTTTTTTCTGCTTAACTTCTTTAATTCTGTAATACTAAAGAAGCTTAAGCAAAATATTCTTTCATTTTCTCGAAGAAGCCTTTTTCGTGCTTGCCCGGGTGCGGTGTAAAATTATCGGAAGTACGAAGTTTCTCCAGCATGGCCCGTTCTTCGTTGCTCACGTGCTTCGGCGTCCAGACGTTGATATGAATCAACTGGTCGCCTTTGCCGTAGCCGTTAATATCTTTAACACCTTTACCGCGTAAGCGCAATATTTTACCACCCTGGGTACCCGGGTCAATCTTAATTTTAACCTTGCCCTCAATAGTCGGTACTTCTATGTTAGCCCCTAAAGCGGCATCCACGAAGCTGATATATTGGTCAAAAACGACGTTGTTGCCATCGCGTTTTAAGAATGGATGCGGCTCCTCTTCTATCTGAATCAGCAAATCGCCGGCTACACCGCCTCTTTCGGGTACGTTGCCTTTGCCACTCATCGATAGTTGCATGCCATCGGCTACGCCGGCCGGCACGTTAATCGAAATTACTTCTTCTTTCAGTTCGCGACCTTCGCCGTGACAAGCTTCACATTTTTGGCTTACTTTCTGGCCTTCGCCGTCGCAGGTAGGGCAAGTACTTGTAGAAACCATTTGGCCCAGCATGGTATTTACTACTTTGCGAACCTGGCCGGAGCCCTGGCAAGTAGTACAGGTTTGCAGCGCCGCTCCGTTTTTAGAACCGTTGCCGCTACAAACATTACAAGCCACGTAGCGCTTCACCTTAATTTTTTTCTCTACCCCGTTGGCTACTTCTTCCAGGTTTAGTTTCAGCTTAATGCGCAGGTTAGAACCTTTGCGTACCCGCCGGCCACCGGAACGGCCACCACCACCAAAGAAATCGCCAAACGGACTGCCCTGGCCGCCACCGAAAATATCGCCGAACTGCGAGAAAATATCCTCCATGTTCATGCCGCCGCCGCCAAAGCCGCCACCGTTTACGCCCTGATGACCAAAACGGTCGTAACGGGCACGCTTGTCCTGATCACTCAGCACTTCGTAGGCCTCGGCCGCTTCTTTAAATTTATCTTCAGCCGTCGGGTCGTCGGGGTTTTTATCCGGGTGAAACTTGATGGCTATTTTCCGGTAAGCTTTTTTAATTTCATCGGCGCCGGCACCTTTCTCAACCCCTAATACCTCGTAATAATCTCTTTTTGCCATGACCTACGCTCCAATTACAACTTTTGCAAACCGGATAACTTTGTCGTGCAAATAATATCCTTTTTCTACTTCATCAATCACTTTACCCTTTTGGCTTTCGTCGGGAGCCGGAATTTGGGTAATAGCTTCGTGTACATCCGCATCAAACGCTGACCCAACGGCTTCCATCGGCTTCAGCCCTTTTTGCTGCAGTATGCTAAATAATTTATTATAAATTAAATCTACTCCCTCTTTTACAGCGGCCACATCCTGCGCTTGCTCCATAGATTGCCGAGCCCGGTCAAAATCGTCGATAACGGGAAGTAAAGCCACTACCATTTCCTGGTTAGCGGTTTTAAGCATATCGAGGCGCTCTTTAGAAGTACGGCGCTTATAATTATCAAACTCGGAATAAAGGCGCAGGTATTTATCTTTCATATCGCTCAACTCCTCTTCCAGCTTCGCCACCGGATCGGTAGCCGCTTCGCCGTGGTCAGGTAAACTATGCTCTTCCACGGTTGAGGTTTCGGTTGACGATGCGTTATTTCCCTGCTGTTCTTCTTCTGGTAAATTATTTTTATCTGCTGACATAGCTTATCTTATTCTCGGTTATACTTGCCAATCTTACTAATCAATTTGTTTGCCAAACCTCTTTTCGTGACAAACTGACATTTTTTAATGTGTTAATGGTTTAATGTGCTGATGTGCTAATGGTTTAATGTGGTAATTTATAAATGCGAAGATTTGAAAATTAACTAAATTAGAAAACTCTCAAATTTGCACATTGTCGAATTATTACATTACCAAATTATCACATCAGCACATTAACTAATTAGCACATTAAATTTATTCTGCATTTAAAGTTTGCCAGATTAAGTCTTTTAGCTGGACAATATTTTTTTGGGTGATGCTGGAAATAAAAACCGTAGGCAAATCTTTGGGTAAAGTTTTGCGCATTTCTTTCTCCAGTTCATCATCTATCAGGTCCGTTTTCGTGATGGCTAACAAACGTTGCTTATCCAGTAGTTCCGGATTAAAGGTTTCCAGTTCATTTAATAATACCCGGTACTCCTCCGCAATATCCGGACTTTCTACCGAAATCATAAACAACAAGATAGAGTTGCGCTCGATGTGCTTCAGAAACCGGATACCTAAACCCTTTCCCTCCGAAGCCCCCTCGATTATACCCGGAATATCGGCCATTACAAACGATTTGTAATCGCGGTAAGGAACCACGCCCAGATTGGGTACCAAGGTGGTAAATGGATAATTGGCTATTTTGGGTTTGGCCGCCGACACCACCGACAACAACGTAGATTTACCGGCATTCGGGAAACCAACCAAGCCGACATCGGCCAGCAATTTTAATTCCAGAATTACCCATTCTTCCTGGCCGGGCTCGCCGGGTTGCGAATAACGGGGCGTTTGGTTCGTAGATGATTTAAAGTGAGCATTGCCCAGGCCGCCGCGACCGCCGGGGGTTAATATTTCTATTTGTCCGTCTTCTACTATTTCGGCCATTTTTTCGCCGGTTTCGGCATGGCGGGCAATGGTCCCAATCGGCACTTCCAGCACTACATCATCGCCATCAGCCCCGGTAGAATGGCTTGCCCCGCCCGATTCGCCGGGTTTGGCAATCACGTGCTTCTGGTATTGCAGGTGCAGCAGGGTCCAGAGTTGTTTGTTGCCTTTGAGAATAATGTGGCCGCCGCGTCCGCCGTCGCCGCCATCCGGACCGCCCTTGGCGTTTTTCTTGTCGCGGTGTAAATGCGAAGAGCCGGGGCCGCCGTGACCGGAGCGGCAGCAAATTTTTACGTAATCAATAAAGTTGGATGAAGCCATCTTGCGCTGAAAAATAGAAAAGAGCTAAAATGTTTATCTTTTACTCTTTTTCCTATTTTGGGTTAAAAATAAAAACCAGCCTTAAAAACTTGGCTGGCTATAACTTATACAGTTTTGGGTTGCGTAAGGTAGCTATCGATAATGGCACACGTCTGGTTAAATATTTCTTCTATTTCGCCGATGCCGTTAACCGCGTGGTATTTGCCTTGCTGGGCGTAAAAACCGGCAACCGGCGCTGTTTTAGTATTATACTCCTGCACCCGCTTCCGCACCAAACTTTCGTCCTGGTCATCGGGCCGGCCCGAAGTCTGGCCGCGGAGCAGCAACCGCTTGGTGAGTTCTTCTTCGCTTACCTCCAGGGCAATCATGCAGGTAATAGCGGTATCATTTTCGGTCATTAACTGGTCCAGCCCCTCGGCCTGGGGTACCGTACGCGGAAAGCCATCAAAAATGAAACCAGCCGCTTCTTTATTTTCTTTTAATTTGCTGTCAATCATCCCGATTACCACTTCGTCGGGTACTAACAAGCCCTGATCCATCAGGGTTTTAGCCCGTAAGCCTAGTTCTGTACCAGCCGCAATCTGCGACCGTAACAAATCGCCGGTAGACAAGTGAATTAAGTTGTAAGTATCTATTAATTTCTGGCTTTGGGTGCCTTTACCTGCTCCCGGAGGGCCGAACAATACAATATTTAGCATATAGTTTAATAAATAAACAGTAAAAGTAAGACTTATCGATATATTTTACTATCACTTAGGCATAAGTTTTAAAATTTTCGAAAATATATCGGGCTACACAACTTTATAAATATCGCGCAGGTTACGACCCAGGCCATTATAATCTAATCCGTAACCCACTACAAAATCGTTCGGAATGGCCATACCAATATATTTTACCTGCAACGGATGCTGCACACAATCGGGCTTCAGGAGTAAAGCAGCAATTTCGATGGAAGTCGGCTGGCGGGCGGTCAGGTTTTGCAGCAAGGCATAAACCGTATGGCCGGTATCCACAATATCTTCCAGAATAATAATATGCCGATCTTTTATTTCTTCTTTCAGACCTATTACTTCACTTACTTGTCCGGTACTATGCATATCCTGGTAAGATGATACCCGCAGAAAAGAAATTTCGCAATCAATGGTGGTTTCCTTCATCAGATCGGAGGCGAACATAAAAGCCCCATTCAGAATAGCCAGAAAAAGCGGCTTCTTATCTTTATAATCCGCGTTAATCTGGGTTGCCACTTGCTGGATGGCCTCCAGAATTTTATTTTCCGGAATATTTATGGCGAAAGATTTGTCGTGGAGCGTAATGCGTTTGGGGGCCATAGCTGTACGTTAAAGACGGAAAGTTATACCTTAAAACTTGCAATTAAAAACAACCCACGCCATTGCGGCCGAAAAAAGGATAAAAAAGAAAAGCCCCTCCGGTTCCGGAAGGGCTCTCTTTTGAATTGATGATTCATTAATGTGCCGCCTGAACGGTAACGACTTCGGTGGTGGCCGTTAAAGCGGTTGGCTGCACCGATACTTGTTCCACCTTTATGGTATTTACCGGAGCGGTTGGAGCCTGCGTAGTACCGGCTGTATCGGTTACCGCAATGTGAGGCGCAATAACCAAAGACACAATCGACATTAATTTAATCAGAATATTCATAGAGGGGCCCGATGTATCTTTAAATGGATCCCCCACGGTATCGCCGGTTACCGAAGCCTTGTGCGCATCGGAGCCTTTATATTCCATTTTGCCGTTAATCATCACCCCTTTTTCAAAAGATTTTTTTGCATTGTCCCAGGCACCACCGGCATTAGATTGGAACATGGCCATCAAAACACCCGAAACCGTAACGCCAGCTAAAACGCCACCTAGTACTTCCGGACCCATGGTATAACCCACAATAATTGGTACAATCAAGGCAATAGCGCCCGGCAGCATCATTTCGCGGATAGCGGCGCGTGTAGAGATAGCTACGCATTTATCGTATTCCGGCTTGCCGGTACCTTCCATAATACCCGGTATTTCGCGAAACTGCCGGCGCACTTCTTCTACCATGGCCATAGCTGCCCGGCCTACCGCCGAAATAGCCAATGCCGAGAAAATAAACGGAATCATGCCACCCACAAAAAGCCCAGCCAACACCCGGGCATTGCTGATATCAATTACCGTAATATTAGCCGTACCCATAAAAGCCGCAAATAAAGCCAGGGAAGTAAGCGCCGCTGAAGCAATGGCAAAACCTTTACCAGTAGCAGCCGTGGTATTACCTACAGCATCCAGAATATCGGTCCGTTCGCGCACTTCTTTGGGCAATTCGCTCATTTCGGCAATACCACCAGCGTTGTCGGCAATCGGCCCGAAGGCATCAATAGCTAATTGCATGGCTGTGGTTGCCATCATACCGGCCGCCGCAATGGCCACGCCGTACAAGCCAGCTACTTCGTAAGAAAATATGATACCGGCAGCCAGCACAATAATCGGCATCACCGTCGATTCCATACCCACGGCTAACCCGCCAATTACGGTAGTAGCGTGACCGGTGCTGCTTTGGCGCACAATGCTGTTAACCGGCCGCCGGCCCATAGCGGTATAATATTCGGTAATAATACTCATGAGGGTACCTACAATTAACCCGATGATAATTGCCCAGAAAACACCCATGCGGGTAAAGTCGAAGCCACGTAAACTCAAGGTTTCGGGCAGCATCCAGTTAACCAGGAAATAAGAAGCAATAGCGGTTAATACTACCGACGACCAGTTGCCCAGGTTTAAAGCCGCCTGCACGTCGCCGCCTTCTTTTACCCGCACAAACAAAGTACCAATCATGGAGAAAATAATACCCATACCCGCAATTACCATGGGCAATAATATTGGTGAAATGCCGCCAAAATTATCCTGCGCTGTAATCTCCCGGCCCAATACCATGGTAGCCAGAATGGTAGCTACGTAAGAACCAAACAAGTCGGCGCCCATACCGGCCACGTCGCCTACGTTATCGCCTACGTTATCGGCAATGGTGGCAGGGTTGCGGGGGTCATCTTCCGGGATACCGGCTTCTACTTTACCAACCAGGTCGGCGCCTACATCGGCTGCTTTGGTGTAAATACCACCGCCTACCCGGGCAAACAAGGCAATACTTTCGGCGCCTAACGAGAACCCGGTTAATACCTCCAGGGCAATTTCCATATCCTCGGCATTGTAGGTATCGCCCACAAAAATGGCTTTAAAAATGATAAACAAGCTGCCTAAACCCAACACCGCTAAACCGGCTACGCCCATACCCATTACGGAGCCACCACCAAAAGAAACATCCAGGGCTTTAGACAAGCTGGTTTTGGCCGCTTGGGCCGTGCGCACGTTGGCTTTGGTAGCGATGCGCATGCCAATAAAACCGGCCAGAGCTGAAAATATTGCGCCAATTAGAAAAGCAACAACAATAAGGGGATGGGAATTTTCGCCTACAGTACCCAGGTACCCTAAAAACAAACAGGCGATAACCGCAAAATAAGCAAGTACTTTATATTCGGCTTTGAGAAAAGCCATGGCGCCCTCGGCAATATAACGGGCAATTGTTGACATTTTTTCACTCCCGGCATCTTGCTTGGTTACCCAGGCAGACTTCACGGCGGTGTACAGCAAAGCAACGATTCCGAAAGCAGGAATTGCGTAAATAATGTTTTCCATTTAAAGCTTTTTATGATTTTGGATTTAAAATTTTATAGTGGACGTTTTTAACCTATAATGGGCGTAACATACAAATTAAAATCTTAAAAACAATAGCCCTGGTAACCGCAAAAAAGCTTTTAAATACCTTAACCCGCATAAATAAATCTCTTTTATTAAAGTTTGAACGAGCAGCAAAACCTAATCTGCAATATTTGAACAGAATTTTTAAAGTTCTTTCATCAACACCCGGTATAAGGCTACCATATTTTCAATGTCTTTTTTATGCACGATTTCGTCCGGTGAATGCACATTATCTTCGGGTGCTCCTACAAAACACCAATCCCACGGAATGCTGCTGTGCTGTAATTCCTTGGCATCGCTGCCACCTGCACTTTCCACTTCCAGTTGAAAAGGAATACCAGCTTTTTTGGCAATATCGATGAGCTTCATCACAAAACTACGCCGCGGAATCAGGCTGTCGCGCAACGAAATGACAGGTCCCTGTCCGGGAAATACGCCGTCGGTAACCCAGGTAATGTCGGAAATAAGTGCCTGGTTTACGCCGTATTTTTCGTAAATAAATTTGGCCAGATAAGCCACCGAGCCGCCGCCGTGCTCCTCCCAGCAGCTAAAAGCAATGATACCGTTTTCTAAAGTTTCCGCTACCCGCAAAGCATTCCACACCCCCAAGCGGTTATCTAGGTAGCAAGATTGCACCGTTTCTTCTGTTTCCCGGAAATCGCACTTAAAAACCAGCTCCGTGCCCCGCTCAATCTCCCGGTGGTAGGCGTAACTCAGTCGGCCGTTTTCTTCCGATACTTCCAGGGTGCATTCAATCTCGCCTTGGTCATCGCGCCCCACTAACTGGTAGCCCGTTTCGGTATCTGGTCCACCAATTTTAATCAATTGCTTTCCGTAGCGTACCATAAACCCGATGGAATCCAGGTGAGCAAAAATAACGGTACGCGGCTGGCCGAAAACGAGCAAAATGCAATCCTGAAATTCACGGCCTGTTATTACCTCGGGCGTAACTTTCCAGGTATGCTGGTTCTCCCGGATATAGTTTAGCAGAAAAGCCGTCATTGCGGTTTCGTTGCCCGAAGGCGCATGTACCCGGCATAATTTTTCGAGTAGTTTCATAATTTCATTTATAATTATTCATCCTGATTAAGAAAATCAGAGCCAAAGATAAGGGAAGTAAATAAAGACGATAATTACTAGGTTGTAAAGTACCTTTGTTTAAATCCTTTTTCATGTTTGATAATAACTTAGCCTGAACAAAACTTCCTAAACTTCGGGTATATACCCCAAGGGCTAGAAGTTGGTTAGAGGCTATGTAATATATTTCTTAATTTTGGCTCTTATTTGTTCCGAAGAATAAATGAATCTATCTCCAAAGCGGCGTCGCAATACTAATTTTGCACTTTATTATTCTCTATGTTACGCAGAGAATTAAAGATATCTAATTTCAGCAGCCTTGAGCTCAATTCTGTCATTCAGGAGGAAACTTGTTCGTGACCTGCTAACAAGTTTCCTCCTGAATGACAGAATTGAGTTCCTAAACCAAGTAGAAATATTTTATTGCTTAATATCGGTTGTTTATTAATGAGTAAAACACCTTTTCTTTCCGTGATAAGTCCGGTATACCAGGCCGAAAAAATGGTGAGCCAGTTAGTGTATCGGTTAAAAGCCGCACTGCCCACCATATCCGACGACTACGAAATTATACTCGTAGAAGATGGCAGCCGCGACTGCTCCTGGGAAGCAATTGTAAAAGAATCCCGATTAGACGGGCGAATAAAAGGCATTAAGCTCAGCCGCAATTTCGGGCAGCATTATGCCATTACAGCCGGCCTGGATGCTTGCCGCGGCGAATGGGTAGTGGTAATGGACTGCGATTTACAAGACCAGCCCGAAGAAATTCCGAAGCTTTTTTCTAAAGCCCAGGAAGGTTACCAGGTAGTACAGGCCCGGCGGCAAAACCGACAGGATCAGTTTTTAAAAAAGCTATTTTCTTTATTTTTCTATAAAATTTTAAGCTATTTAACCGGTATTAAACAAGACGGCACCATAGCTAACTTTGGTCTTTATCATTACCAGGTCATTAGAGCCATTAGTTCCCTACGCGAAAGCGTTAGGTATTTTCCGAGTATGGTGCAATGGGTTGGATTTAAAGCTACCACTGTGGCGGTAGCGCACGCCGGCCGGTTGCACGGACCAAGCAATTATAATTTTAAGCGCCTCTTTAACCTGGCCCTCGATATTAGCCTAGCCTATTCCGATAAACCTATCCGCCTGACTATAAAAGCCGGTTTATTTATTTCATTTTTCTCGCTGGTGTTTGCCCTGTTTACAGTGGTCCGGTACTTCTTAGGTTATATTTCAGTAATGGGTTATACCAGCCTTATCGTGTCTATCTGGTTTTTATCTGGCCTGATTATCAGCATCCTGGGAGTGATTGGCCTGTACGTGGGCAAAACTTTTGAAGGCGTAAAAGCCCGGCCCATTTATATAATTGCGGAGAAAACCGATGAACCAGCCTGAGGTAAATAAATTGGCCTGGGACAGCAGTTTTTTTGGCTACCCGGTAGGAGAGCTAAATTATACCGGCCGTGAACCGGAATTATTAAAGGCCCTGAAGAATGCCCAATCGGCCGGCTATAAATTAATTTACCTGAAATCAGAAACAAAAATCTCAATTTTTGACGCGCCGAACCATCCATTTAAAATTGGCGTGCTGGATAACAAAATAACTTTCCGGAAAGACTTGGCAACCAATACTGCTGATGATTTCCCGGCCGAAAGTACCGTCCGTTATACCAAGCCCGAAGCAAGCCCGGAGTTAATCCGACTAGCGTTGGAAAGCGGCAAATATTCCCGTTTCGCCCGCGATCCTTATTTTAAGCACCAGGAATACGAAAAACTATATACCACCTGGATAAATAAATCGGTTACCGGCGAAATGGCCGCCGAAGTTTGGGTAAGCACCACTTCGGCGGGTGCCATTACCGGCATGATTACCTTGGGAAAAGATAACTCCGGAGCATTTATTGGCCTTTTAGCGGTATTACCCGCGTTTCAGCGGCAAGGCTACGGTAGAAAATTATTGCAAATGGCCTGCCATCGAGCATCGACGTTGGGTTGTGGTGCCATCCGGGTCGGAACGCAAGGCATTAACGAGCCGGCAAATAGCTTATACCAAAGCGCTGGTTTAAGCCTGCACCACCAATTATTTATTTATCACCTCTGGCTTTAGCCCACATGATTCCATTTAACAAACCTTATATGGTAGGCCGGGAACTCGAATACATCCAACAGGCTGTTGCCTCCGGTAAAATTTCGGGCGATGGCCAATTTACCAAAAAATGCCAGCGTTTTTTCGAAGAAAAGTACGGCTTCAAAAAAGCTTTGCTTACTTCCTCCGGTACCGATGCCCTCGAAATGGCTGCCCTGCTTTTAAATATTGGCCCCGGCGACGAAGTAATTATGCCTTCCTATACGTTTGTGTCCACGGCGAATGCTTTTGTGTTGCGGGGCGCTAAAATTGTTTTCGCCGACAGCCAAACACAACACCCGAACCTGGACGCCGACAAAATAGAAGTGCTGATTACAGACCGGACCAAAGTTATCGTGCCGGTGCATTACGCCGGCGTGGCCTGCGATATGGATAAAATAATGGCGCTAGCCCGAAAATATAACTTGTTTGTAGTAGAAGATGCCGCCCAAGCCATCGACAGTTATTATACCGGAGCAGATAGAATTAGAAAACCACTCGGCAGCATCGGTCATTTGGCAGCTTTCAGCTTCCACGAAACCAAAAATATTATTTCGGGCGAAGGCGGCTTACTGGCCATTAACGACGAAAACTTTATCCAACGGGCTGAAATAATCTGGGAAAAAGGGACTAACCGCTCGGCTTATTTCCGTGGCGAAGTAGATAAATACGGCTGGGTTGATGTAGGCTCCTCTTTTCTGCCTTCCGAAATTACGGCGGCGTTTCTCTGGGCTCAGCTCCAGGAATTAAATAATATTCAGAACCGGCGAAAAGAAATTTGGGAATATTATTACCAACACCTTAGCCCTTTACAAGCGGCTGGCTACTTCCGGCTGCCCGTTATACCAGACTTTGCTACGAACAATGCCCAGATTTTTTACCTGATTTGCCATAACTCCGACCAACGAGATAAAATTATTGCCGCCCTGAAAGCTGCGGATATTCTGGCCGTATTTCATTATTTGCCGCTGCACCAAAGCCCGTTTTATGCTCCGTACCATGATGGCCGAACATTGCCTTTTTCAGATAAGTATTCCGAAACCTTGTTAAGATTACCGCTCTATTATGAACTCTGCCGGGCCGACCAGGATTTAGTTATAAACAAAATAAAAGTAGCCGTGCAGAGATAACGAAGTTAAACAGGACTTTTGCAAAGTTGTTGTTTTAATCTTTCCTCCCCCTACCCCCTCCAAAGCTACCATTAGGACACTTGTTTTATAAACTGCTTATTATCAACATTTTACAAAATATTTCAATATTTTATAACTAATTGAAAACCAGTTTTTTACACAACATGTGTCCTAATGGTAGCCCCCTCCAAAGAGGGACTTTTTAATAACTTTGCGAAATTCCTATTAAATTTTAACAGCTACAAACCTCCGGCGTATGCGTTCTATTATATAAACCAACCCTACTAACAAAAAAGGATAACTGTGCAGGAAGTACCGGCCTTCAATAAACTGCAGGGCAAGGGGTAATAAAAGCAGAAGATAAACAGGTATCGCTATCAGGATTATATGATGCACATCTTTTCTGCCGAGCAGCCATAAACCGGTAAAACCAATCAGGAGGGTACTCCAATACAGCACTACCTGCCCGTAATATATAACCAGGTGGTAAGGCCGGAAACAACCGGCATTTTTATTTATAGGCAGGTAACCAGGGGCCGCCTGCAACAGAAAGTTCTGCAGGGAAGCCAAACGCGACCCAATATAAAAACGAAATGGCCTTTCCCGGGCGAAATTTAGAGTTAAACTATTAAATGCCGCCGCTACCTGCTGGTCCAGTTCGGTGTCGAAATTTTGCTGTAATTTTTGATAATCCGCTCGTACGGCCTCCATTCGGGCATTGGTGTTGTTGGGGGTAAATATATAATCCGGAAATTCGTAGGTGCAGTTATCCCGGCAGTTTCTAAAATAATAGCCCGCACTCTCTACCTCCCAGTAAAGCAAATCCTCCCCAAACGTCTGCAGGTACTGCCGGCAGGCCAAATCGGCTTTTGTGTAATCATAGCCGGCCACCATATCTACCTGAAAAGGAATAAACCGCTGGTAAATCTGGTAATTGCGAATAACCCACGGCAGTAACATTACCAGCAAAGGCAACGAGAAAACAACCGTTTTGGTGCCTACCCTTACCAAGCCCAGGCCCGAAAATACCTGCCTGGTTTCCCGCAGAAAAAACAAGCCTACGCCCAGGTACAATAAACTAAAATAGGGTTTTAACACCACCACCAAGCCTAAAAGAAGACCGGATAACAGCAATAGCCAACCGGATGGGCGTTTTAAATAACTATGAAAGCTAAAAACAAATACAATTAAGAGGCTAACTGAAAGACTGTCGGGTAATACAATGATGCTGTAATAAGTAAGGGGTAAACTGATGATACACAAGGCAAAAGTCAGGTAAAAAGCGAACCAGTTACCGGTAAGCCGTAAGGCCAGCCACGACAAAACCAGGATGGCCACACATTCCAGCCCAAGCTGTACCACCATTACCATAAAATCGGCCAGGGCGATATTTAAGAATTGCCGGAAAAACAAGTATAACAAGCTAAAATGGGGCAGGCGGCTGGCATACACATTTTCTTTCCCATTAAAAAAATAATACTTGCCGGTCTGGATGTAATTTTCCATGGCGGCATGATACGAGATATAATCGTGCCCCCTTACTACCAGTTCATCCAGGTGGTAACCAATCGATTCGCAACTTAACAGGTAGCGCAGAAAAATGGCCGTTAGAAATTTTAGGGTAAAAGCGAGCAAAAATAAAAGAACCAGTGTTTTTTTACCGGGATAAGGCATCATACGCAAGGTAAGCTGTAAAAAATAGTTCGGAAGAGCCGCTGCCCAATGAACTTTTAAAATTAAAATTCTCGTTTAAAATAAAGGAAGTCTATTTTTAATCTTTCAGAAATATTTAATGTCACTTTCGCAAATTTATCAAAAAGCCTCTCTTTGGATGGTTAGGAAGGTGGATTTAAAGATTAAAACAACAACTTTGTGAAAGTCAGGTATAAAATACTGCAGCGGAATATATAAAATATTAATATTTAAATTAACTTGGAATCTCCTTTTTCCAGTACCCTGGGCTTAAAAATTAACAATGAAGAAGTTGTAACTTTGTCCCGGCATTCTATAAAATGAAAAAAACTTTTTTATTCCTTTTTCCCTTGCTTTTCCTGGGCGTTTTCTCCCAAGCCCAAACCACCGATCCCAAACAACAGGCGGCCATCGATTCGGTTATCCGGCACATGGTCATCGACTCGGTAAATGTTACGCCGGAAGTTATCGACACGGATGGTTGGCTGTTATTGGATGAAAGCATCAAAAATGAATTATCCGGGGCCGTCGATAACCTGTATAATTTTAAGTACGCCCGGGCCGAGCGGCAGTTCCGTTCGTTGCGCCGCCGCTACCCCGATCATCCCATGCCTTATTTTTTATTGGGTTTGAGCCAGTGGTGGAAAATAGTGCCGACGAATATTCTAACGAAGCAGTACGACAATGCTTTCTTTGCCTACATGGACACCACCATTACCTATGGCGAAAGATTATTAGTAAAGAAAAAGAATAATTACGAAGCAGCCTTTTTCCTGGCCGCTGCCCACGGCTTTGCTGCCCGTCTGCATTCCGAACGGAAAAACTGGCGCAAAGCTACCGTACACAGCCGCCACGCCCTCAACTTCATGAACAAAGCCAAAGAAGCCAACGGCCTGAGCCCGGAATTTATGTTTGGCGAAGCCTTGTATAATTACTACGCCGTCTGGATTGGCCAGAATTATCCTTTGCTGCGCCCCGTGTTGCTTTTCTTTCCGGATGGGAATAAACAACTGGGCCTCACCCAATTAAAAGAAGTGGCCGATAACGGTTTTTATACCGGCCTCGAAGCCAAATTTTTCCTGATGAAAATACTGGCGAATGAAGAAAACAACCAGATGGGCGCTTACCCCATTTCCCGCTTCCTGGCCACCAAGTACCCCGATAACGCTTACTTTCAGCGTTTTTACGCCCGGCTCTCTTTTGTCATCGGCAACCTTTCCGAAACCGAAAGAACTTCCCTGCAAATCCTGGACAAGCTCAACCGCAAAATGCCCGGCTACGAATCAATCAGCGGTCGCTATGCCGCCTACTTTTTAGGATACATCAACCAAAACCGGAAAAATATACCCAAAGCCAAAGAATATTACCAACAAGCCATCGCCTTTGCCGAACAAACCGACGAAAGCAAATCTGGTTATGCCGTCCACGCTTACCTCAACCTGGCCCGCATGAGCCACGAAGAGAACAACATTAAACAAGCCAAACAATACTACGAAATGGTAAAAGACCTGGCCGATGATGATAAACGGGCAGAGAAAGAGGCGAAGACTTATTTAAGGAAGTACCGGAAGGTGTAACAAGTTAAAAGTGGTAAGTAGTACGTTATAAGTTTTAGGAATACAATTAAAATAGCACTTTAGCAAAATTATTCTAAAGTCCTTCATTGGAGCTAATCTTATAGGAAAAAGGGAAATACAATGGCTGGTGCGAGCTTGTAGCTCGTATCCCTTTTTTACAACTAGAAATGGTAGCTCAACAGGACGCCTGTAGATAACACATGAACTACTAAATAGGGATATTATAATTATTTTATAGACTTAGTACTTAAAACTTACTACTTATAACTGATTTAAACTGACAAACTACGTAGCATATAAACTTTGGAATTTAAAGACCTTTTATTAACCCCGGTATACTTAATAATCATTTATGGTTTGGCTTACTGGCTGCGCCCAAAATTGACGAATAAATTTACGCGGAAGTATTTTATACCGGCTTTAACGGTTAAACTAATCGGGGCAATTGGGCTGGGTTTAATTTACCAATTTTATTACGGCGGCGGCGATACTTTTAATTACTTTCACCATATCAAAATCATGTTTGCGGCCTTTCAGGAATCGCCTTACCTGTGGCTGAAGCTGATGCTCTCTTCCGGGCAGTTTGATAATGAAATTTACAAGTATTCGGTCCGGATGGAGTGGTACCGCTCCCCCACGGAGTTTATTGTTATCAAATTTGGCTCTTTTTTCTCTTTACTTTGCTTTAACACCTACACTGTTATAGGCTTATTTTTTGCTTTTTTAAGTTTTACCGGTATGTGGCAAATGTATCGTACCTTTTTAAAACTCTATCCTACCCTGTACAAAGAGTTTGCCATTGCAGTTTTCTTTTTACCCTCGGTATTCTTCTGGGGTTCCGGCTTAATGAAAGACTCCCTTACCATCGGCTTTTTAGGCTGGTTGTTTTACGGCTTTTACCAGGGACTTATTGAAAAACGAAATATTTTTAAATCGGCCGTAATAATCCTAGTAGCCGCTTACCTGATATATTCCATTAAGGTTTACATCTTACTTTCATTTCTACCGCCGGCATTATTCTGGATATTCCTCGAAAATCAAAGAAAAATTAAAAACCCGGGCATCCGGATGCTGGCTAAGCCTTTTTTTATAATAGCAGGTTTAGCGATGGCTTACCTGGGAGCTACCCGGCTCACCGAAGGAGATGCACGGTACGACATTGACAAAATTGGAGAGCGTTCTAAAATTAATGCCATTTATTTAACCAAACAGGTGGCTACTGGTTCAGCGTACGATATTGGCATTTTTGACGGGAGTTTAAGTAGTATGCTGACGGTAGGCCCGCAAGCCATTGTGGTATCGTTGTACCGGCCATTTATTTGGGAAGTAAGGAACCCGGTGATGCTACTTTCGGCGATAGAGGCAAGTATTTTTATATTTTTAACCTTGCGCTTCTTTTATCGAACCGGCTTTATAAAAACACTTAAATTCATCGGTTCTAAACCCATTCTTATTTTCTGCTTTGTTTTTTCCCTGGTGCTGGCCTTTGGGGTGGGTACCAATAGTGGCAATTTTGGTACGCTGGTCCGATATAAAATTCCACTGATGCCCTTTTATATGGCGGGTTTATACATCATGCAGGCTCACGCAAAAAGGCCTAAGAAATTATCGCGGTTAGCGGTTACGGCGTAATCTTTTTCTATTTTCTGCCGGGCTGCCCGGCCCAGTCTGATTCGGGCTTCCGGGTCCTGCATTAAATGTTCCAGGGCCCCGTACCATTCATCAGAAGAATTACAAATATAACCGTTTACACCTGATTCCACTACTTCGGTGTTCATGCCTACCGGCGAAACCAAGGCCGGTATTCCCAATGCCATATATTGTAAAGCCTTAAAAGCACATTTACCTTTGGCCCAGGGGTCATCTTCCAGCGGCATCAAACCCACATTAAACATCCCTAAATCCTTAATTTCCGTCTCTTTCCGCCAGGGCTTATAAACCAGCGATTTTACCGGCAAGTCCGGCTGCTGATTCGATATTACCCAAAACTCAAAAGCATACCGCTCCTCTAATTTTTGCAGCACGGGTACTACCTGGTCCAGGTACTTCATGGTAGAATGGGTGCCGGTCCAGCCAATAATTACTGCTGGCGTACGCTGGTCTTTCACCCGGTTGTGCAGATTTATCGTATCAATGGTAGTAGGGTTAACCACCGCATTGGGGTTAAATTGCCGGGCGTAATCTCTTAAATAATTATTGCCGCAGCTTACTATGTAAGCCCACCGGCAAATAGCGCTTACCTTGTGGTGCCATTTAATACCCGCTACTATTTTATTATTTTCCGAAGTATTGGGTATCCAGATGGCATCATCAAAATCGTAAATAATTTTTTTCCGGAGTACTTTGGCCACTAGCCACTCAAACCAAGGCGGACCAATAGGCGTCGCTTCCCGGTGAATGAACACGTAGTCATACGCCGGCACCGAAAACAGCAGGAAGAACCGTTTTAGAAATCCTTTTAAGATACCCCAAACTTTCTGGCGGGTATGCCCGGGTTTGTATAAGATCTGCCAGGTATTTTCGTCCAGAAAGGAGGCGAATTTATAAGACCAGTTTTTCTCTTCCAGAAATCTCAAATATTGTTCGAAGCGAAACCGCTGAGAAGGCGCTTTGTCCTGGGGGTAGGGTACCACAAAAAGTATATTCATTCCTAACCAACCGTTTTCAAAAACGCATCAACCTTTTTGCCGGGTTCCGGAAGCAAATAGCTGTATACTTGCGCATACTTCTGAATAGCATTATCCAGGGTATAATAATCAATGGCCCGGCTACGGATGGCAGCACCGTTTTTCTTTAATAATTCGGGTATTTTGGCTACTACTTTCTTATAGCTTTCCGGGCTAAAATCATCTATCGCTACCCCTGAGTTGGTGTTAGCCACAATTTCGGCCACATCGCCTACTCTGGAGTTGCAAACTACCGGTAAACCCATGGCCAGTATTTCGCCTAATTTTGTCGGAGAGCTGGCAATTTTAGAATAGCTTTGTTTGATAAAGAACAGGTTAATATCGGAGGACGCCGTAAACACCGGCACTTCTTTGCGGGTAGCAGAACGAATGATAAAATCAGCCGGGTTTAGGCCCAATTTACGAGCCGGTGCCAGAATTTCTTCGGCCGGTTCCGGGGTAATAAACAGGAAAACAGCCTGCGGATAAACCTTTTTCACCTCTTTAAACAAGGCCAGCATTTCATCCAAGAGGTACCACGCTCCTACCGAGCCCAGGTAACTAATTACCAAAGCATCGGATTTAATGCCTAAGGAAGTCCGTGATAACGCTTTCTGCGCCGGGGTAACCAACCCGAACAAATTAAAATCAGCGCTGCAAGGTATTACCTGAATGGGCGCTTTCCCATAACTGGGCCAGGTTTGCATTTCGCGTTTGCCGGCCTCCGTTAAACTAATAATGGCATCAGATTGGGCGATATAATTAGCCTCCTTCTTTTTGTATTGCTGGTAAGCGTACCGATAGAACGGATTCTGTAAATTCCAGGCACCACCGTCTACCCGCTCGTCTACCCAGAAGCCCCGCATATCAAACAAAAACTTAATACCAAACTTTTGTTTCAGTTCCATGCCAATAGCCGCACTCACGTAACTGCGTGCGTGAATTAAAGCAAATTTCTTTTGGCGGTGCAGGGCAATGGCTTTCTGCTTTAGCCGGTAAATGTCGTAGTATTTAGCTAAAACCGGCGGTCTGGCAGTAAAAGAGATTGGCTGCCAGTGGATATTATGCTCCCGGGTTATTTCTTCGATAATGGCTTTATGCTGCGCGTAACGCTCCGGTTTTTCACACGACAACAAGGTAAAGCGATAACCTAATTTACTCAACCCGGCCAGGTATGGCAGTACCTGCGATTGGCCCAGCGGGTCGGTCATGCCATCGTACGAAATAAATAAAACTGATTTTTCAACCATGCAGAAGGAGTAATGAGTATTAAGTTTTAAGTAGTAAGTTTTATCAGGTTATTTACATGGCAATCATAAACACATTTTTTCTACGCTTTTGATGCCCAAACCTGTCATTCAGGAGGAACCTTTTTAGCCTATCCAAGGCCGGCAGCTACCAGGAAGTCAAGGTAAGGATTCAATGCTTTTATCAATTCCATTTTCTTCTCCCGGCTCATATCTTTAATTTCCTTTTCTCGGTCAATAGCCATCTTTACATCTGAAAAGCGTTCATAATAAACCAATTTATAACAAAAGTACTTTCCAGCAAAAGAATTCACATTGCCTCGGTTATCCAAATGTTGTTGAAGCCTTATTTGTAAATTATTCGTCATACCTGTATACAATACCGTTTTATTAGGATTGGTAATGATATATACAAAGTAATTACCCTTTACCATAGTAGTAACCTACCTTGAATAGGCCAAATAGGTTCCTCCAGGAATCCTTGGATTCCCGGAATAACAAACTTATTTTTAAAATAAAGTTTTAAAAACCACCGTATTATAAGAAGTATTAAATTTAATAACTGATTTTACGCAACAATTCGGGAAAGATGGAATTTTGGTATCTTGAGCCCAAACCTGTCATTCAGGAGGAACCTATTGGGCTACCTGCTACAAAGGTTCCTCCTGAATGACAAACGTATTTTTCATTAAGTTTAATAAGAGCAAATACCCTTAAATATTTTCCCGTAACCACTTGTGAAGCACAATTAACAACCACACCCGGTTGTACAAATAGCCTTTACCGCCTAAAAAGCTTTCCTTTAAACGTTTTACCTCCGGGTAGCGCACTATGCCGTAGGTATTTATAATCTGCTCATTCAGGTAGTCATCCAGCAGGTATTTCAAATCCCCCTGCAACCAGGCCCCCAGCGGTACCGAAAAACCCCACTTAGGTCGGTCAAATATTTCTTTCGGCACAAAGTCGTACAAGACTTCCTTCAATAAATATTTGGCCACCCCATTTTTCACCTTTAATTCCGGGCTTAAGTTCAGCGCAAACTGTACTATCCGGTAATCCAGCAAAGGCACCCGGGTTTCCAGCGAATGCCGCATGGTGGCCCGGTCAACTTTCACAAGCAAATCGTCCTGTAAATAATATTGCATATCAAAAAAGGCCTGCTCTTCCATGGGGGTTAAAGCCCTGGTGGGTATATTCCAGTTCTCCCGGATTAACGGTGGCTGCTGGTAGCCGGGGCTTAAAAGGTTATCTATTTCGGATTCACTAAACAGGTATTGCTCCTGCGAAAAAATATGACTTTTGCGGCGGGCAATATCTTGGTAACGGAATACCTGGGCGGCCCGCTCGTAGCGTTCGCCCAAAAAGGGCAGTACTGCTGCTATGGGCTTGCGGAAAGTTTTTACCCAAGGCTTGCTCAACCGGTTGGCCCAGCCGTACATGCCGTAGCCCAGAAATAATTCATCCCCCCCATCACCCGATAAGGTCATGGTAACGTGTTTCCGGGCCAGCTCCGACACGAGCAAAGTCGGGATGGCCGAAGAATCAGCAAAGGGCTCATCGTAAATGCCGGTTAACTGGTCCACCCAGGCCAGGGCTTCTTTTTCGGTTACCGTAAATTCGTGGTGATTCGTGCCCAGGTGCTTGGCTACGGCGGCCGCAAATTTAGCTTCATTGTATTTGGGGTTATCAAACGCAATCGAAAACGTTTTTACCGGCTTATCCGATACGTGCTGGGCTGCTGCCGTTACCAGACTCGAATCGATGCCTCCGCTCAGAAAAGTGCCAAAAGGCACATCGCTAATCATGCGGTACTTAACTGAGCTAAGTACCAGTTCCCGCAGTTGTCTTTTAGCTTCGGGCTCATCCCGTAGAATCTCGGTTTGTACCTGGTCCGTCAGTTGCCAATACGACACGGTTTGCAGGCCCTGCTTATCCAGCACCATATAGGACCCCGAATCCATTTTCTTAATTTCGGTATAAATGCTGTTGGGCCGCGGAATGTAACCTAAATACAAAAACTGGCTGATGGCTTCCTTGTTCAGCGTCAATTTTCCGCTTAAAAACGGTAATTTTACCAACACTTTCAGCTCCGACGAAAAAGCAAAACGTTGCCCATCGTAATAATAATAAACCGGCTTAATGCCCATCCGGTCGCGGTAAAGAAAAAACTGCTGTTCCTGCTTGTCATAAATGGCAAAGGCAAACATGCCATTCAAGCGGTGCACAAAATCCGGTCCCCACTTTACAAAACTTTCCAGAATCACTTCGGTATCGGAGGTGGTTTTTAATGGAACCCCGAGTTCCGGGGCTATCTCCTGGAAATTGTAAACCTCGCCATTAAAAATAATAACGTAGCGCTCATTCGCGGCGTACATGGGTTGGTTGGCCGCGGCCGATAAATCCAGGATGCTGAGCCGCCGGTGACCTAACCCAATGGTACCGTCAAAAAAATAACCGGCGGCATTGGGCCCCCGGTGGGCAATGCAATCAGTAATTATTTCCAAATCGTTCTGAGACGAACTTTGGGTAAAATCTACAAACCCGGCAATTCCGCACATAGGTATTTAAAACAAAACTTAGCAGTAAAAAATAATGTCAGATTACTTTCCGGAGCAAATTATTAGTAAAATCTTTTGGATTACAAAAAAATGAATTAACGAAATACCGCAATCCTTTATCGTAAATTTTCAGACTTAAATAAGCGGCGCCTAAAATATAGTTTATCTTAAAAGCAAATTCCCGGAATAACGCTTCCGGAATATTTTTCTTCTTTTGAACCAAAGCTTTATAAAAAACCTCATTATCATCCACCAAAGGGATGGTAATGCGATGCGACATACTCGATTGGCTTACCCGGTAATATAATTCTCCTCCCTCAGCCACGTAAGCCCCATTCCCGTAAGCAGCCAGTTCTATTAAAAAAAAACGGTCGGCCGTACTGGATAAGGAGTTATCAAATGTAAGCTGGTATCTATCCAGAATACTCTTCCGGAATAAATAATTAGAAGGACAGGTAATTACTTCGGGGTGGTATAAAAGGATGTCCCGGTAAATTTCATCCGCAGTGCCCCTAAAAAAGCCCGGCATAGGCTGCCCCGCTTCATTTATTTTCACCACTTTCCCACAACTAAACAAAACCTCCGGATTTCTTCTTAATTGTTCCACCCGCTTTTCTAAAAAAAATCTATCCAGCACATCATCCGCGTCCAGAAACAAAACATACTCGCCTTTAGCCAAGACTAAACCTTTATTGCGGGTATCAGATACCCCGGTATTATCCTTCTTAAGGTAAGAAATCCGGGAATCTGAAAAATTCAATATTTCGGCTTCCGAATTGTCTTTCGACCCGTCGTTTAAAACTATAATTTCAAATTCCTGGTAAGATTGGTTCAGTAACGACTGTATCGTTTCACCTATAAAATATTGGGCATTATAGCAGGGAATTATTACGGAGACCAAAGTTGCAGCTTTATTATTTTATGCAAAGATAAAGAATAACATCAAAAAGCTTTAGCCTCAACCTTTAATGTCTTGAATTTGCTTATCGCTGCTTTGAATAAATAAAATTAACTTTTATGCCTTAATACCACCCCGTTTTTTAATTTGAAAAATTAAAGAGGCCAAAGGTAACCATTCGATCAGATTTAAAATTCCTACTAAATATTATAAATATAATTCTTCCAGCGATTGTATAAACCTTTCTAAACCAAACCGATTAAAAACTTCTTTTCTTCCATTCTGAATAAGTTTATTTCGCAAATCTTCATTTTCCAATATTTGTAAAATGGCTATATAAATGGCCTCGGCATTCTGATAATCTACTACAAGGGCGTTTTCCTGGTCCTTAATAAATTCATTGGCAATGCCTGATAAGGTAAAAACAGAAGGTATACCAGCAGCTAAAGCTTCTACGTAAGTCTGGCCAAAAGCTTCAGAATGGGAATCAATAGGCACATGTACGAAAACATCAAAAAGCTTATAGAGTGCCATAATGTCTGACTCAAAAGTGATTTCGCGGTAATTTCTTTCAGGGATTTCTTTTAACAACTCCTGTATAGCACTTTTATAATCCCCGGTAGCATTTGCTAGTACAAGTACGCTATCAGGATACAATTTTAAAATGTTTTTAAATGCAGGAATAATATATTGAATTCCTTTCAACTCCGTATACCTTGATATTACGCCTATTACTTTACCTATATCCGTATCCTCTAAATTATGTCTCTTTTTTAAACTAATAACTCCTTCAGCCGGTACTTCCAAAAAGCCATTTAATAAAAATCCATGTGGGATTACCGTAACTTTATTTTCATCTGCTTTCTCCCAATTTATTAAAACATCTTTTACATTACCCGAAATAGCTACAATATGCGTAGCTAGGATATTAGAGAGTTTATCCCATAATACTCCTTTAGGGAAATACACATGATGAAACGATGAATGGTGCCGGGTATAAATTCTTTTCTTTACTCCGGCAAGTTTACCAGCTGTTAATCCAATAATATTGGCTTGAATTAAATGACAATGGATAACGGCAGGATTAATTTTTCTTAACAACCCATAAACCTGAAAGATAGCTTTTGGCCAATCTTTTTTTCCGTTAGAAATTACACGATAAACATTTAATCCTAATGCATGAATATATTTTTCTAAAACAGTTTCTTTAGGGCTAATTAAAATAAAAGACAAATCAAACTTCTGCTTATCTAAATAAGTGGCAACCCATTCAAAAGCTAAAGCCTTATCAATATCAGAAATAATATAAACAACAGATTTTCTCAAATTAGTCAAGGATACAAATTAATCAAAATTGCTAAGTAGAATCTAGATTAGAAAACCATTAGTTTAAGTACAGATATTACTTCGCTTACGGATAGGTGTGAGTGTTTTTAATTTTTAGTTATCATAAAAAAAGCTTATCAGGCTTTTCGTCGTTAATGATAATTTTGTTAAATCTATCTTCAAATCTTTTGCGCTTTCTTCTATTCAAAATATAAGTAGATAAAAAAGGCACCTCATAATGTAAAATGATTTTTTTTAACCTAAGTTTCAAATCTCCAAATGGTTCATTTATATCGGAATATACGTCAGATAAATCAACCGGATGAGGAAAAACAATTTTAAAATCTTTTATAAATTTTTTGCGTATCCATGCTCTCCAATCATCAATAACATTATCCATAGGAACAATATTTTGAACTAGCTTTTGGGCTGCATCATTGGTTACTAAGTACGCCGCAGCACCAACTACCAATTCTTCCTGGAAAGGTCGAATATAAAAATAATCTTTGTCAATTTGGTCTTCTTTATAAAACCTACATGGCTCAGGCACAGAAACGTAAAAACAAATTACATCCCCCTGTTTAATTTCCGTTTCAACTTGGTTCAGTAAGGTAGGAAACCTGGGAGATAGTTCAACATCATCTTCTAGTACTAATGCATAAGGAATTTGCTTATCGACGATTTTTTTTAAAACACTATAATGACTTAAAAAGCAACCTACTTCGCCAGGGGTAAATTCTCTTAAATAGCCATGATTAGGTTTCACATGCTTCTTTAACTCATCCTCGGAAAAGCTATGACCATCAAAGGCCTCGAAAAAAGTAAAATTTATTTTTAACTTTTTCATCATTCTTTGAATCCTTTGCCTTCGATTTGATGACCTTTTAAGATTAATAACAAAAACTTCCATTATAGGCTTAGAAAGAAGCTATTATCTAATAAACAATTCATATAAATAATAAACTTAATTATTAGAGTAAAAATATTATCGAGTTTAATTACATTCTAGCAAAACTTATGTTATTTATCCTGCACAATAGTTTTACAACTTTCATACAAAGGCCGAAAATGAAGTTCTAAACCAAAAAAGACATTTTAAAATTTGAACCTGCTATTCCAAACTTTTATTTTACTTCTACTTAATTTATAACTTATTTCTTAGCTTTATTCTTTAACAGGTCTAACATAAAATTTTAACAATAAATTAAAAGGAAGCTCTAAAATATAATTCTAAATAATTTGGGAGGTGATAACTATATCATAAAACTTATACCGCAACTTTTCTGATAATAAATTTTTTAAGCTTTCACGTTCTACTAGCTTAGCAAATACGCTGCTGGATAACATTCTATATATAATTCTTTTATGAAAGGCAGGCAATTTTACTTGATGTTGAGAAAACTGTTCGTAAAGAGCAGGTTTCAACTCTATTAACATTTTGTGCGCCGCTTTGTATTCCTTTAATCTTTTGACATATGAACTAAAGGTAATAAAATCATCATGCCAAGCTAAAACCCTCTCATTAAAGTAAATGGGAATTTGTTTTAAATACGCCCTAACCCCAAAATCAAAATCTTCCGCATCCCTCAAACGCTCATCAAAGCCCCCAAGAAAGCGGAATAATTCTTTTGTTATGGAGAAATTAGCCGCGGTTAAAAATAATTGATCTTTGGAAAGAGGTTTGTTTAAATTGCTAATTGGCTGGAACCATTTTCTACTTAAATGGGCTTTATACCTTTGTATATCAGAAGTTAACACATTATAATCTTCTAACTGAGCGCCGACCAGGATACTATTTTTAAATTCTGTATGATGCTTTAAATGAAGCTCCAAAAATTTAAAATCCGCACGCATATCATCATCCAAAAATATCAACAAATCGCCAGAGGCTTCAAGTGCACCAGCATTTCTGGAAGCTGCTCGGCCTTTATTTTGTTGAATTAATATTGTAAACTTTTGGAAGTTAAAGTTTTCGTTGCTTAAGACTTCTTCTGTGTTATCTGTAGAACCATCTACTACAACTACAACTTCAAAATCAACAAAACTTTGCTTTGCTAAAGCATTTAAACATCTGCTTACCTTGTTTACACCATTATAAGTGGGAACTATTACACTAACTTTCACCTAAAACCTACTTTCTAAATAACTTTATGATACTTGTTGGTACGTAACGGTTCCTGTAATAAAGCTTTCTCCATACCTGTTTATCGGCCTCTTCTAGCCAATCAATTCTAATATTTTGTAAAAATATTTTTGTTTTCGCTTTATTATTCTGAATGTAAAATTCATTAGCCCGTAGCAAATAATAATAATTCAAGACCTTAGGGATAATTTTCTCATTTAGAAAAGAAGACTTATTTAGTTCAAAGTCCTCATTCACGTAAGTATTATTCTTTAATACATTTGCCTGCTCCTTTAATCCAGCACCTTTGGCTAATGCATAATAGTAAGTATCGCGTTCACGCCAAAAGCCAGAGGCTTGAGATACTGTTTTAGACTCCTGGTGTAACCTAAAATTAACTAAAATATCAGGTATTTGACTAACTTTATCTAAACCATAATTAAATAAATACTTAATCCACCAATCTCTATCCATTATATAGTGCAATCGATTATCCAGTGGTCCTATCTTCTCGATAACCTCTTTTCTGAAAAATGTTTCAGGCTGATCAATTCTTGCCCATCCAATTGTTTTGGCTAAATTATTTTTATAAATATCGGTTCCCTGTGAGGTGTAAAGAACCTCATTTTGTCCACTAAAAATCTTACTTCTACCTGCAACTATCTGCGTACCAGGCTTATCAAAGGCTTCCGCAACTTTAAAAAGCGAGTCAGACTCATAATAATCGTCAGAATTAAGCCAATTAATAATATCGCCAGTTGCCACTTTCATACCCTTGTTAATGGCATCGCTCTGCCCCTTGTCAGGCTCGCTTACCCAAAAAGTAATTTTATTGGCATATTTTTTAATAATTTCTACAGAATTATCAGTGCTTCCACCATCTATTATTATATATTCTAGATTAGGATAATCTTGCTCTACAACTGAAAGGATTGTTTGCTCAAGATATTGGCCCTGATTAAAAGAAGGTGTTATAATAGAAATCTTTGGGTAAAATAGTTTACTTTGTGATTCCACAATTAACTTTGTTTAACTATAAATACATACGAAGGTATTAAAATTTAATTGTTTAGCCTTTACAATATTTCTATAAATTATATTTGAGACGCTCTAACAGTAAGATTAAATAAGTAAACCTATTTCCTTAAGAAATATTAAAGGGGAACTGAAGATTAAACATATGCCTGATAAATACAATATTTCATTTCCGGAATCTTCCATTCACATTAATTTACCGGCTAATTGTATACCCGGAGAAGAAGAATATTACAATATGTCTCTGGAAGGAAGTATTAGATCCTGTAGTGTTCTGGAATTAGATTATGTTTATGCAAACCGGGAATTAATCTTATGGAAAAATAATGAAATGCTACCAGAAGCTTTCGCCTGGCCCTGGCTAAAAGACAAACTGTATGGTACTACAAAGGATAAACTAAAATTTCAAGTAAAGAGATTTATACGAAAGAATACAGTTGTTAACGAACCGGTTCTTTGGTGTCTCGACGGCTATTCCACGGGAGGATATTTTCACTGGATAACAGATATTTTGCCTCGGTTGTGGATGGCAAAGCAATACTTACCAGAAATAAAATTTGCTATACCTGATTATTTCTTCCAATACTGGCCTTTTATAACTGAATTTTTCGAGCTCCTAAATGTGAAAGAATTCCTGGAAGTAAAATCTGACAAGAACTATCTTTTAAAAAAGTTAATATTACCCACTCGCGCCGGCAATCCCTTTTATATTCAACCTATCCCACTAACCGAAGGCGTTAATTGGTTAAAAAGTGAGGCTTTGAAAAAAAGCAGTAAAAGAGTTGGAGACAGACTTTATGTTTCCAGAGCCAAAGCCAGGTTTAGAAAGATTCTAAATGAGCCTGATTTAGAGCCAATCCTTAACAAGTATGGATTTCAGACAATATATTTTGAGGATTATAGTTTAGCTGATCAAATTAGTATATGTCAGCATGCTAAAGTTATTATGGGACTACACGGCGCTGGTTTAACAAATCTGGCCTTTTTATCAGAAAATAGCAAAGTTATCGAAATAAGGCCTTCAGCGGTAAATCATATGTATACCTGCTTTTTTACCCTAAGTCCGTACTTTAAAGTAGAGTATAATTACATCTTGTGTAATTATGCACCAATACCGCTTCCAAATGAAAAAAGAATTGATGATCATTCCGTTATTTTGGATCCAGAAGAATTTGATTGTAGACTTAAGAGTATTACATAACTATAATACTATACACTATGAAATTTGCTTCTAAGTGTTACTTAAAAAAGATAGAATTAAAAAACGGATGATGGTAAAAGATTTCGGAGTTATAGTTACATGCTCTAAAAGTGACTTTTTATTTGCTAAAGGATGTTGTGCTAGTATACGTTATTACTTAGGCAATACACCAATATGTTTGCTGGTTGATGGCGATTTCGATTATAAATCCTTAGCTAAATTATATAATGCTAAAGTTATAACTAAAAAAGATATAACGAATAAAGATTTGCAAGATAGAAGTTTCGGATGGGGAGTAACCAAAATGAATGCCTTTTGGTTTAGTCCTTTTGAGTACTTTTTACTTCTAGATGCTGATACTTGCATTTGGGGAAATATTCTTAAGGATATTAATTTCAAGAAAAATGATGTAATTGTAGCAGGTTCAGGAAACTTATGTTCTGATGATACCATTAACAAATTTTTCTTCGACATACATCTTATAAAAACCCTCTTCCCTGATTTTAACTTTAGAAATTTCCCTTACTATTGTACTGGTGTAACATTTGCGAAACGAGGTATTTTCTCAATTGAAGATTACATAGACATTCTAAACCTGAGGGATAAATATCCGAACATTTTCAAATATGGTGAGATGGGTTTTCTCAATTTTATGATTTTTAAAGGACAACAAGAAGGTAAAATAAAAGTTGGAATTAGTGATATTCAATACATTGTTCCAGACTATGAAATTAGCCAAATGGTAGAATCTTTCCCCGTGGAGGAAAACGCAGTTAACATTGCCAATCCAACAGTATTACATTTTTGTGGCGGGGCTAAACCAGTAATTCACAATAATTTTGGGTATTATACAAAGCCAATGACCTTTTTCAGGAAAAAGTATTTGATTGATAATAAGGTAAGCCCTGTTATAGCAGATTTAATTTTATATTTAGAAGATATGGTTTGGAAAGCTAAGAGGATGCCTAGTGATTATAAAGGTAGAATTAAAAGGAATTTCAAAAGACTAAGTTCAAAAATTTCATTTGATTAAAAATCTATATTATAGGTTAATCTTACAAAAGACATTATAACTTTTGTAAAACTAGGTTATAGGGTTTAGATTTAAAATTAAGTAAACAAACTGCTACAGTAAATGTAAGAGGTAACGGAGCTTTCAATGCCGTATGCATTCACGCGGATATGCATTATGAGGAGGTTACTCTTGGAGGGGGTATTATCACTGCCCATGATAGTGGCATCGCCATAATTGCCGATGATTTTTACGATACGGCTAACTCCGTTACACCCTTTTACCAGATAGCTTGTAACGGGCCGGTGGAAAACATGGTTATTGAAAATAAGACCTTTAAGAACCAGTTATTAAGTTTGCGGCTGCTAAGTTCCAGTTCACGGGTAGATAAAAAAATTATTAAGTTATTTCTGCGCTTTAGTAGGGGAATAAAGTAAGACACATGGATTTATGGATGCCCAAATCTTGGCAAATATCTGTTTGTTCCCGGCCACCCTCATATTCCTTAAGGGCTTTTATTATATGGGATTCAGTATGATTGACTTTTTCATATCAACAGTTTAAAGATAGGGAATTTCGCCTTCTAAACTGTCCTATTTTTCGGAAAGGTTACAGAACGACACCATTATTAAAACGGTAATATTGGAAACAGATCTTTCGATAAGAGCAGTAATTATACAACCCAGCACATTATAGTCAAAGGAGCCTCAATGGAGAAATTAATTATTAAATCCGCTTTTGTGCAGATGGTCTTAACCTCAAGCAACAGGCCCTTACTTAACGTTGCCAGTGGCGGCAAAATTAATAGGTTTGTATGAGGTCCGATTATTATGGAGAATTTAGATACCTATAATAATATTATCAGTTGTACTAATAAGAAAGTAAGAGCAATGGAGCCGGTTTTAATTAATTCTTTCAAAAATTCCGGGCAGGTTGTTACTTACCCAGAAACAGAGGCTGGTATTGTTTTCAAGGCAATTGGAGCATTGGAGTTAACCCTTCCGCCTATAATAGCGGCACTTGCAAGTAACTGGATCAAGGTGCGGAAGGTATAACAACCTTTAATGTTACGGGAAGCTCGGTGGCAGTATACGGACCGACCCATAACAGCGCGGACTTGAAGTTTGATGTGAATTTAGATAACAACTTAGACCACCATTAATAATCTTGACGGGGACATAATTATGAGTTCATAACGATAAAAGAAATCCAGTTTAAGCGCTGGTTACCATACTTTACATTTTGAAGGCGTGCCGGTTTAACGTCGCTTAAAATAGCGCATAGCGGGTACTTCTACCCAATGGAATACTAGTACAGCTAAAAATAAATTAATAAAAAACAAGACAACCCCGGCTAAAGAATTAGCAGGACTTATTTTTTGTTGTATAACCAAGTTATCAAAAGCAATCAATAAAGGGAGTTGAACAATGTAAAAGGCGTAGCTAATCTCTCCCAGATAAACCATTGGCTTTGAGCCTAACCAATTAAACTTTACCGTTAACAGCAGGATTAAAAACAAGATAGCGGGTAAAATAAAAATATGGTGTGCCGTATACCCGGAAAAAGATGGTGAAAAGTAAACCATGTAAAACACCGCAAAAGCAATGCTTCCGGAGGCTGCTAATAAATTTGGGCGCACGTTAAACCGGAAAAACAAAATGCCTAGTAACATCCCGGCCACAAATTCGGGCAAGCGGGATAAAGGGAATGCATAACTGACATTGAATGTTAAGTATCCAAAATGAAATAAAAATCCCGGAATAGAACTAGCAACTATTACTAGTCCTAATAACCAGTATACACTTTTTTGAGAAAGATTGAGGAGATAAGGCAAAAGCAAAGGGAAGCAAAAATAAAAAAACATTTCCGTGCTTACAGACCATGCACCTCCCCCGTACCACTCCATTGCAATGGGGTAGGTCAAGGATTCAACCATAAATAGATTAGCCAAAATAATTGGAAATGGGGTGCTAATATTAAGCCAAATATTTACATATAGGCATAGGAGTAAACCAACAAGGTAATCCGGGTAGATTCGGATTAATCGCTTTTTGATAAAGTTTAAAAAGTTCATATCCTTTTGGTAGTAATTGGCTGTCAAAATAAAACCACTCAGTACAAAAAAGATGGTAACACCTAAAGCCCCTTTATTGACTATATTCTGAAAATACCAGGGCAAAAAAGATAAGGGGGTGCGGACGTGGATGTGGAAAATGAAAACGTAAAAAGCGGCTAAAAACCGTAAGCCAGTTAAAGCGGGATAGTTCATGCCGCAAAAGTATAAATGATTACTTGTACGGGCAAAAGAATATCAGCTGCAAATTTAAATATTTGTAAATGTTGTATTGGTATTGACTTCCCTTTAGAAACAAGAAGGATCATTTACATCACCAATCTGATTGAAAATCTCAACGGCAGAATCCGTAAGTGTACCAAAGAGAAAGGAGCTATTCCGGTTGATAATTTCTTATAAAAGGCAATGTTCCTAGCCTTAATAGTAATAACAAAGAAGTGGAACTAGCCACTACAGAATTGGAGTATTATCCTCAACCAATATGAAACTTTTTTCCTGAACCAATGTAATTTCTAAAAACCACGCCTAAACCAATTTACACACTTCCTTAGACAATACCTAATTTTCAAAATAAATCCATTGTTTCCAAAAGCTTGGGTTATACTTTTCCCATGCATGGCAACCAAACGGCAGTTTACTCTTGTTTAGTTTAAAGTATTTCTCAGGATTCTTTTCAAAAGCAAATGCTACGGCTTCAAGCTCATCAGGCACCTTAAAAAATGGCCAAATCAACGGAATATAGATTCCCCAAAACAAATCCTCATTCCCGCTAAACCTTAAATTTAGTTTATTAAACCACCTTAAAACTTTAATGCTACTTTGTATATTGTGCAAGCAAAAGCCACCATTGCCAACACGCCAATCATTTTTTCTTCCAATAGCTTTTTGAATTAGCATTGAAAAACGAAAAAACCACTTTTTTTTGTTATTAATTATTTTATACAAATTATCCTCATCGGGCCATGGAGCTCCTACATAATCAATTCCTTTACTACACCATAAATCTAAATCATCTCTAAAAACCCAGCTATCTGTTTGTGCAACAAGTAAATAATCGTACTTAGTAAAACACTCATAAAAATCCAAACTCAACATAAGTTCATTATAGCCATCTGTACTCCTGAAAAAATGATCATCAAAACGAAGGACACCTACATTCCTTTTTAATTTTTTAACTAAATCTAAATAGGGTTGGCAATCCAGTAGATTCGGAGCGACTAAGAAAATATCCCTCTTTATAAAAACAGTTAGTACCTGCTGCAAAGAAGCTAATTCAGACACTATTAACTGATTAAATTTTTTATAAACAGGTATAACAACCACACACTTAAGATCTGATTGCATAAATCTTCTTAATATACTTAAAAATTGAGTCTCTTAAGTTGTAAAGAACACGCCTGGAATGGTATCCGAAACCTATATTCTGGATAAATAATTCATCAGCTTTAAAATCTATAGCAGAATTTATAGGGTGAATGAATTGTTCAAGGCTGCCGCTTACCACTTTAGGGTACCATTCAGGTACGGTATGCGTGTGAGTAGCGTCTTTACCAAAACCCAGGTTTTGAATAAGGTTTACATTTGGGACAATGCATTTTCCTTTATTTTTCCAAACACTAAAGGTCCATTGATAATCCCACGTATCAATCTTATTAGCCTTCATTTGGTGGTAAATAGACACAAATTCTTCAGGCATACCTAGAACATCTTCCTCCTTCACTACTTCAAGAGAGTAATCATAATCAGCCCACGCTCTTCGCCAACTTCCCCAGCCCCAGATTAAAGGATAAGCTGAAAAATAATAGCTTGATTGGCTTTTTTTTCTTCCTAATAGTAAGTTTTGGCCGGTAATATGAAAAACCGATTCATCATTTTCATATTTATTCAACATCAACTCTATAAATGAATAAAAAGAAGGCTCTGGAAGTATATCATCCTCCAAAATAACTCCTTTCTCCACATGATTAAAGAACCAAGTAATGGCCGCAGCGGGACCTTTACCACAACCTAAATTATTTTCCTGAAATAAAGTAAATACTTCACAATCCCAATCTACCTTCTTTACAATATCTTCACGTAAGGCTTCTACTATCTGCCGTTCAGTTGGAACTTGCGTTCGGGGGCCGTCAGAGGCAATAAATAATTTGGATGGTTTTTGTTGTTTAATACTCTCAAATACCTGGTAAGTGGTATTTGGCCGATTAAAAATTAAAAATAGTATAGGTGTACAATACATATAAACTTTAAGACCATAAAAATTTTTCCCGCATACGCCACATGCTTTTCATTACTTTGTAAATTCTACTTTTACCAATAATTTCAAGTTCATTACTTAGTTCATATGCTTTGTAATATACCGAAATAGGATCATCAAAAAACTGCTGATATAATTCATAATTCTTATTGAAAATAATATTATTTGTATACTGTTCTTTAGCTTTATCACCCACTAATTGGGTATGCATTGATATTTCTTTCTTACGATAATAAAATTGAACTGAATCAAGCCGGAATACTTCCCCACCATTTTTTAAAAGGCTAATCCAAAAGTCCCAATCTTCCCCTCCATATTTTAGTGTTTCATCATAACCCAGTGTATTATCATAGTCCTTCCGTCGATAAACTGCAGAACAAAAAATGGTATTAAATAATAATAATTCTTTAAAATTATATAATGGCATCCGCCACTCCCCTGTTTGGGTTCCAAAAAATTCGGCACGGCAATAAACTACTTTTATTTGTGAATTCTCTAATAATTTATTTACTGCCAAATTCAAATAATCTATATCAATTTTATCATCGGCATCTAACGGCAAAATAAACTCCCCATTTGAATGTATAATACCATAATTTCTAGCATTCGATAAACCTCCGTTATCTTTTCTAAAATATTTTATACGTGCATCCTTTTTGCAAAGCTTCAAAGCAACCGTTTCAGTATTGTCTACACTACCATCATTTATAATAAGACATTCCCAATTTAAATAACTTTGATTTATTATACTTTCAACCGCTTCAGACAAATATTGTGCTTGGTTGAAACAGGGAACTACTACTGAGACTAAACTCATTATATTATTCCTTTTAAATTTTATTAGGATTTAAATGTATCCTATAAGCAGCTTCCTAAAAAGCCTCTCACCAATAACATTGCGGAGAATTAATAAAAACCTTAATGGCAATAAACCATTCTTAACTTGGTATATTTGATTCAACACCAGAAGTACCTTTTCCTGGGTGTTAAGCTTGTGATGGTATAAATACCGCTTAAGCTTTTTACTTATACAATCATATATGAAACTCTGCCATTTCAAATTATATACTGATACATCCAACAGCGCATTGATAACCTGCAAGGAGGCTGTCTTATCTTCATTTGTAATAGAGCCCGAATGTTGCCGATACCCGGCTATAACCCTATCATCAGAATAGAATGTATAACCCGATAACATTAAACGTAACCATAAATGATAATCCTCAGCATTTTGAATATCCAATTTTTCAGAAAATCCTTTTACATTTACAACAATATCTCTTTTACATAATACAGTTAAAATTGAGACTTGGTTATTCTGAATAAAAGCTTTTATTCCTAGCTCACCAAAATATATATTTTTTTGAATATTTGTTACACCTAATCTATTATGGTCATCAAATAAGTAACAATTGCCAAACACTAAATCAACTTTCATTTCATTGATTAAATTTATTTGGAAAGATAATTTATCATTCTCCCATAAATCATCAGAATCTAAGAAAGCAAGATAATCACCAGTAGAATATTCAATACCTTTATTTCTAGCTCTTCCTTGCTTGCCATTAAGCTGCCAAAAATATTTAATCCTTTTATCTAATTTTATAAAGGTATCTACAATCTCTTTAGTATTATCAGTTGAACCATCATCTACAATTATTAATTCCCAAAATGAATATGTTTGTGCAAGTACAGACTGAATGGAATCGCCAATAAACTTACTTGAATTATAAGCTGGCATTATAATAGAAACCAAAGATGACATATAATCATTTTTTTTAAATGCCGTAGAAAAACACCTGTCATCATATTAATAAAATTTAAAAATGGAAAACTATATACCTTTAAAATAATTCAATAAAGTTTTACTTTCCTGTTCATTAAGATAAAAACAATTTTTACGGATCAAATTTTCTTCAATAACTTTCTTACTTACTTCTCTTTCATTTTGAAAAACGTTCACCGCAAACTCATATAGTTCTTCCATATTATTACAATATGAAATATCTGTAACACCAGATTCATAAATATCTGAATCCACATTAATTATTATAGTTTTCAATCCTAAGCTAATTGCCTCTATTGGAGAATAACCAACGAAGTTACCTACTGAAAAATTAAGAAAATACCCACTAAGGTACGTTTCATCTAAGTCCTCGTATCTAATAGATTTATTTGTAAAAAGCACATTTTCTAATATATTTAACTCCAAAGCCATTGCGATTAGCTTATTAAAAATAGTTTCAGATTGTATCTCCCCAATAATATTCAATTTAATTGGTCCAATATTATTCTTAATTTTTGAAACACAAATTAAAACAGAATCAAAAAAATTTTTGTCATCTGCAACTCTAGCAACTATATTAAAAACAATCATCCCTAATTATTAAGAAATAATTTAAAATTAAGAACTTTAGATGAAATCCTATAAAAATACTCTTGCATCTCTTTTACTTGGTACTTATTTATAACAATAATATTATCATTAGGGTTACTTACTAATCTTTGACGGTATGGATATTTCTTCCCTTCAAATTGAACACGGTTAACAATATGCCAGAAATACCTGTTTTTATTCTTTAATTTTTCATAAATACTATCACACAAGTTAAGATTTAAGACGTGCACTGAATCATAAAATTTATCAGAGTTATTTAACTTAAATTGCCAATACCAATATTTAAAAATATCAAAATTATAAGCTTTGAAAAAAACCGGAACTCTATGAACTTTAACTCCTCTCTTTTTTAAGAAATTATCATAAAATTCCTCTTTCTTATTATCACCTGCAATTATTCTTTCTGGAATAAGAACTTCTGGTTGAATCCCATTTTCTAAGCAGAATTTAACTAATTCGATTAAGAGCTTTTCACCACCTCCAATAAAAAGGAAATAATTAATAATTAGAACCTTCCTATTCATTGTAAAATAATTTAATAATAGCTGCAATTCTATCAATATCGTTCTTTTTTAATCCAGGCCAAATAGGAAGGCTTAAGCAAGTATTTGCTATTTCTTCTGCTATAGGGAAGTCACCTTTCTTAAATGCTAAATTAATATATGCTTCTTGCAAATGAGGCGGAACTGGATAATGAATTAATGTTCCAATTCCTCTTTCATTTAAATATTGTTGTAACTCATTTCTTTTTTCTGTTCGAATAACATATAAATGGTATACATGAGAAGCTTCTTCAGCAATTATAGGTAAAATCAAATCTCCAATATTTTTAAGAGCTTCATTATACCAGGATGCTATTTCTTGTCTTTGCTTTGTCCATTTAGGTAAAAACTTAAGTTTTACATTTAAGAAGCCGGCTTGACATTCATCAAGGCGCATATTATAACCAATGACGTCATTATGATACTTTCTACCAGAACCATAATTGCGCAGAATAGCTGCTTTTTTAGCTATTTCCGCATCATTAGTTGTTATAGCTCCTGCATCCCCATAAGCGCCTAAATTTTTACCAGGATAAAAACTTGTACCATTTACATTACCCCAACTACCTGTAAGTTTACCTTTATAGCAAGCACCTTGGGCTTGAGCATTATCCTCAACAACAAATAAATTATACTTTTCAGCAATATGCATTATTTGTTCCATCTCACAAGCCTGGCCATATAAATGCACTGGCATTATAGCTCTTGTTTTTGAAGTAATTGCTTGTTCAATTTTATTTGGATCGAGGTTATAAGTGGTTATTCTTGGTTCTACAAATACAGGAGTTGCACCTACGTAAGAGATGGCTAAAACGGTAGCTATGAATGTATTGGAGGGCACAATTACTTCGTGTCCTGGCCCTATATTTAATAACTTCAAAGCTAAATGCAAAGCATCAAGACCATTACTTACACCTATAACATTTTTTACTTTGTTAAACTCTGCATATTGTTTTTCAAAATGAGTAGTATCCTCACCTAGTACATACCATTCTCGGTCAAAAAAACTCTCAAAGGATTGAAGGATTTCTTTCTTTATTTCTTTATTAGTTGATTCGAAAGACAAAAAGGGTAACTGCATAATTTCAATTAAAATTGTAAAATTGTGGCTCCCATTGATAAACCCACTCCAAAACCAGCTATGAATACTTTATTTCCTTTTTTTATTCTATTTTGACTTACTGCTTCTTTCAATGCGATTGGAATAGTAGATGAAACAGTATTCCCACAATCCTGTAAATGTATAAAAAACTTTTCTTCCGGAATTATAGCTCTCTTTCGGACAGTATTTAACATAAATTGATTCGCTTGGTGGAAAACAAATAAATCAATTTGTTCAATACTTACATTATTTCTTTTCAAAGTTTCTTTTACTAAACCAGGTATTTCAAAAGCTGTAAATTCAAATATAGCTTTCCCATCCATATACAAATTGTCATCTCCGGGCTCTGTTGCAGAAACGTTTTGGGATCGCATAAAATTTGATCGAGCTCCACCATTTTTAACAATTAGTGAATTAGCACCTGAACCATCTGTACCATATTCAAATTGCAGGATTTCGCCATTTAGGCCATTTTCGCCATCAATAGAAACCAAAGTAGCAGCAGCAGCATCGCCGAATAACGTTTTGTTGCTTTTATCAGCAGTATGTATAAACTTAGAATAAGTTTCCGAGGTAATGAGTAATACATTTTCTGCTTGATTTGAAAGAATTAATCCTTTCGCTAAACCTAAACCATAAACGAAGCCTGAGCAGCCCAGATTAAAATCTAAGGCCCCACACCGTTTAGACAATCTAAGCTTATCTTGAATAATACAGGCGGTAGTAGGTAAGAAATAATCTGGACTTTGGGTACAAAGCAAAACATAATCAATACTACCAGTATCTATATTGTGATTTTTAAATAAATTTTTGGCAGCCTTTATTGCCATGTCACCAGAAAACTCATCTTTAGCCGCAATGTGCCGCTTATAAATTCCTGTCTTTGCTGAAATTTTATCTATAGACCATTCAGGATACTCGGATGCCAATTGCTCATTGGTAAGGATAGCTTCGGGCAAATAATAATCAAGAGCTTTTATTACTGCCCTTTTCATGCTTGTTGCTTTTCTTTAATTAAATCATAAACTTCTTGTACTGTGTTGCATCTTTTCAATTCATCAGCCGAAAAGTCCACTTCATATTCGTCTTTAATCATCACGAGCACCGACATGCCAGTTAATGAGTCCCAAGTTGGCAAATCCCGAAATTTTGTACCTAAGTCTACACTAATCTCGTCAGCATCTATAAACTGTTCTTTAAAATTTTCAATGAATGAATTATAATCCATAATCAATTAACTTTAAAATTTTTTGTCTATTTATATTATACGTGGAATAATCTAATTCAAAATAATAATTCATGTCATCCTCATCAATTACCTTCGGCTCAAAAAGATGATGATATCGAATTACACTTTTATTATTCTTACGAACATCAAAAAAGCACTTTTGCAAACCAAGCTTATTATAAGCAAAATCTCTTACTGCTATATCAGATAATATAGGAATTACCTCTTCAATCCCTTTTTTAAAAATCCAGCTTCCTAACTCAAAACTATCTGGTTTAATATTATAAATTCTGTTTAAGCCTAGTTTCTCACCGTTATATTTTACTGATATAAAGTAAAATTCTGTTCCTAAAGCTTCCCGTTCCTTATACCTTTTAATCCACTCTCTTTGAGTTCCGACATTAGATGATGTTTGATGTAGGTGTTTAGCTAGATTTTGATTACTTCTTAACTCTACAATAAACTCAGCATCCGCCTCACTAACTAATTGAAGTTTAAAATCTGCTAAATGTAACTCCATCATAGTTCTTATATTTTATAAAGCTATCGTAATCTCGTATATATTCACTGGAGTCGTATAGTTCTGATGCTAAGACCAAACAAATCGCACCTGAAGAAAAATTATAAATATCTCGCCACATACCTGGCAGAACATGTATGCCTAGGTTTGGGCGGTTAAGTTGTACAGTCTTTTTATTCCTCCCATCATCTAGGGTTACATCAAAACTTCCACTTGCAGCAATAATCACTTGCTCTAATATCTGATGAGCATGTGCCCCCCTCGACTCTCCAGCAGGAATATCATATAAGTAATATACCCGCTTCACCTCAAATGGAACATCAATTTTATTTTGTATTGGTGTAATAGCACCTGCCCTATTACTAATTTTTGGAAAATGAATAATATGACAATCAAATACAGAATAATTATCCTTCATTTGTTAGAAGCTTAAATTCTTCAAAATCTCGGATATATTGCTGGGTATCGTAGTAAGCATCCGTAGCAATAAAGGCTAATGAATTTGTTGAAAAATTTTCCATACTACGCCAAATTTTTTGGGGAACATACAAACCATAATATGATCTATTTAATGAATAAACTTTCTCTTCTTTTCCGTCATGCAATACAACATCAAAACTCCCCGATAATGCTATTATTACTTCCTGTAAATCCTTATAAGCATGCCCTCCTCTGTGTTCCCCTCCAGGCACATCGTAAATCCAATAAACTCGTTTTAATTCAAAAGGAATTTGATCATTATTCTGAAAAAATGATAAGTTTCCTCGCTCATCTAAAACTTTAGGCAAGTTGATTAATTTAACATCCTGCAGGCTCATTGGCTATCGTTCTAAAAGATGTTTCATAAGGTATATTTAATCTGATTACACCCGGTAATATGTTACTATTACTACCCACAGCTTCATTTAAAACTTCAAATTGAATTAGGTCATCGGCTATAAATAGGGCATATCGTTGATTCTGACCAAATATTATTTTAAACTGATAAAAACCTGCATTTAAAAGGTACGGTGGTAACTTACCTTTTATTGTATAAATTCCTTTTTTTGCATCTTCATTATTACTAATAAAAGTTCCATTATGAAAAACCGGAATTTCGTCAAGGTTTCGTAGTTCAAAAGTTACATCTAGGTTTATATTTTCCCTATTATTTAAGAATTGAAGTTGAAATTCCAATCCAGAAGAAATGGAAAGAACATTTCCTTGCAATGGAGTTACCTCAAAATTGAGTATCCTAATGTGATTATTCCCTGGAGCATAATCTAATGGGCCAGTATGTTTAAAATTTGAAATTGTTTCACCGGAGTTTTGATAATAAGATACCGCTTCTAATTGATTTCCTTCGAACACTAAACCACCTTGGCGCAACACTATTCCTTGACTACATAATTGCTTAACAGCCGCCATATTATGACTTACAAAGAGAACGGTTCGTCCATCATTCACGCTCACATCTTTCATGCGGCCCAAACACTTTTTCTGAAACTCAGCATCGCCTACCGCCAGCACCTCATCCACAATCAATATCTCCGGCTCCAGAAAGGCTGCTACCGCAAAAGCCAGCCGCACGTACATGCCGCTGCTATACCGTTTTACCGGCGTATCAATGTAGCGCTCTACGCCGGCAAAATCTACTATCTCATCAAACTTGCTACTTATCTCGGCTTTGGTCATGCCCAGAATAGCACCGTTCAGAAAAATATTCTCTCTTCCCGTCAGCTCCGGGTGAAAACCCGTACCCACTTCCAGCAACGAAGCGATGCGTCCTTTTACTTTGATTCGACCGGTGGTTGGAGTTGTTACTTTTGATAATAATTTTAATAAGGTAGATTTACCGGCCCCATTACGGCCGATAATACCTAATACTTCGCCCTGCTTTACTTCAAAATTAATGTCTTTCAGACTCCACACGTAATCGCTTTTTCCCTTAGCGGTGCGGTCGTTGGTCTCGCCTATCTTAGCAAACGGGTCTTCTTTGCCACGCATCCGCGCCCACCAGCGGTTTAAGTCATGGCTTAAGGTGCCTGTCCCTACTTCTCCCAGGCGGTAAAGCTTGCCCAGGTTTTCTACTTTTATGGCAATATTACTCATGTAATTGCTTTTGCTTGTTATTAGCCGGCTATAGTTGTGGCTAGCTGTTAAATGCTGCTGTTATACCGTGTCGGTAAAGCTTTTTTGTACTTTGTTGAAAGTAATAACCCCAATGAGTAGAATAACCAGAGTTACAACAAAACTGTAGCCCAGGTACCCCCAGCTAAAGGTACCCGAACCCAGAAAACCAAACCGGAAAGTTTCCACAATTGAACTCATGGGATTAGCTAAAACCAGCCACTTGTACTTTTCCGGAATGCTGGAAATAGGATATATCACCGGCGTGGCGTACATGAGCAACTGAATGCCAAAAGTCAGCAGCATAGCCAAATCGCGGTACTTGGTGGTTAAGGCGCTAAATATCATCCCTAACCCTAATGATAGCAACCCCATGCTTATTACCAGCACAGGAGTCAGTAATACATACCCATTAGGTTGAATAGCGTCATCGGTTAATAAATAATAAAGCCAGACCACCAGAAATAAAGCCATTTGAATACCAAACCGAATTAAGTTAGAGATAACTATCGACAAGGGCATGGTTAGCCGGGGAAAATACACCTTGCCGAATATCTGGGCATTAGTGGTAAATACGGTGGAGGTAGCCGTTAAGGTAGTCGCAAAATAATTCCAGACCGTAACCCCGGCCAGGTAAAACGCCAACATAGGCAAACCATCGGTCGAGAGCTGTGCGACATTCCCAAATATTACGATAAAAGTTAATGTAGTGAGTAAGGGTTGAATGAAAAACCAGATAGGCCCCAGAATGGTTTGTTTGTAGGTAGATACAAAATCCCGCCGCACAAACAACATCACTAAATCCCGGTAGCGCCACACTTCCCGCAGTCCTAGATCCAACAAGTTAGTTTTTGGTTCAATAACCTCCGTCCACTCTTCGCCTACTGTTTTATTCGTTTGCTTCACTTCCGGAACCGACAACGCTTTTGCTGTTTCCAATCTGATTAAAATTTATTCTCTACTTCCTTAAACCTTGACAAAAGATGCATTTAGCTTATCTTCAGACACCTTTATCTCACCTAATTACTCTAATTCCAATAGAGTGCTTTTACGTGAGCCGCCGCAAAGGTAGTACATTTTCAGTAAAAAAAGTCTGAACCTCCCTTAATACCGATTACTTCCCCGTTAAATACTAAGTATTGAAGCAGTAAAAACTGGAAACATTCATTTTGGACTTGAGGATTGTATTGATAACTACACTTTATGATAGTTGAAACACACATTAATTATGAAAGTTGATATTTTTTTTAAACTGAATATCTACCTAATTATACCCTGTTAGCATTCTAAGGTTGATTAAAATAAACTTTTATAAAAATTCAAATATAGTGTTACTTAATTTTATTCTATACGTATAATAATTGGTTTATTTAATATAATAATTTAGCTTTAGGATTGTATAGAATTAATATATTTTAAATTTAATAATAAATTGCTTATGCATAAATAAAATTACAGAACTATGCCCATTTAAGTATCAGACTAGATACTTAGTAATACGCTCTCCCACCCGTATGGACCTACTTTATTAAGTATTTAAATATTTGACTGCTGGTCCAATATGTTAGAAGAAAACCTATAAATCACACAAACAAAAATTAAAACTGATGTATGAAAATTACCACCAAGTGTTTATTTAGTTTATTTCTTTTATTTTTACTTTGTTATGGGGCTCATGCCCAAAGTTTCTGCGTTCAGGTTGCTAATAATGACCAGATTGGTCCGGTAAACAATAACAATAACCTGTCCTTTTCATTGGCGGCTTTAACTGGTAATGATGCAGAAGCCCTGGCTTTAGAAAGTTTTACGCAGCCGGCCAGCGGAACCCTAACCTTTGATGCCGCTACCCAAATGTTTACTTATACCCCGGACCCGGGTTCAAGTGGCCCCATGACCTTCACTTACACTTTAACAAGAGAACCGGACACCCGCCTGGGCGCTCCGTTGATGATTAACGGCGAGGCGCATTATTATGAGCAAGTTCAGGTACAACCTAATATAACCTGGCAGGACGCTATGGCTCAGGCTGCTTCCAAATCTTATAATGGGCAGAAGGGTTATTTAGCAACTGTAATATCAGCCCAGGAAAATGAACACATCCGGCAAATGCTGCAAAATGCTTCATTGGGGGTTCGCGCCTGGTTAGGGGGAAGTGATGCGGCACAGGAAGGTACATGGCAGTGGGTTACTGGTCCGGAAGCAGGTATGCCTTTTACTTACAGCAACTGGACACCAGGAGAACCGAACAATGTTGGTGATGAAGATTACCTGATGCTGGATGTGACTGGCCAGTGGAATGATTTAAGCAATAGTGGAAATCCTGCGGCCGGTTTCGCTCCTAATATCTTTTTTGTAGAATATGGCAGTTCTGAAAACTGTGCAGCCGGTTTAACCGCAGCCGTTTCTATAATGGTTAACGAGCCTATCCCGAACGAAGGAAATGGCTGTAATTTAGCTTTAACAACTACCACCATGCAGGCGGAGCCCTGGTGGCCGATGTGGGGCGTCATGAACGGGGCCGGTTCTATTGACTTAACCGTTACGGGTGGTACTGCTCCTTATACTTATAAGTGGAATGCCGGGGTAACGACCCAGGATGTATCGGCGGCTTCGCCGGGCTTGTATACCGTAACTGTAACCGATGCGACCGGCTGTAGTGCCATGACCAGCGTATACGTGGGTCAGAAAAATAATCCAATGATTTTAACTTCTTCACATATAGATGCTACCGCGGGTGGCGGCATGGACGGCTCGGTTAATTTATCGGTCATTGGCGGTACCGGCCCTTATACCTTTATGTGGAGCAACGGGGCTACTACCGAGGATTTAACCATGGTTGCAGCGGGCACTTATACCGTAACCGTAACTGATGCGATGGGTAAACAAGCCATGACCTCGGTAATGGTAGGCGAGCGGGGTGCACCTTTAACCCTTTCGGTTGCGCACCAGAACGTGATGCGGGCCGGTGGTTACGGCTCCATTGATTTAAGCATTATGGGAGGCGTGATGCCGTACAGCATTCAGTGGAATGCCGGTTCGCGGAACGAAGATTTACCGCAGGTAACACCGGGAATGTACATGGTAACCGTAACCGATGCCACCGGGGCTACTGCTACTGCTTCGGTAAATGTTTCGGGCTTTGGTATGCCGGCCATCGCGGGCAGAAGAGGAGAACCCGGCCAGGAAATCAGCCTGAACCCGGTGAAAGCAGCCGGTTTGCTGGCGTATCCGAACCCGGCTACCGATCGGGCTACGGTTTCCTTTAACCTGGCCGCAGGCGGTAATTACACCCTGGATTTATATGACATCCGCGGGGCGAAAGTGAAAACCATCGCCAGCGGCAAAGGTCAGCCCGACGAGCAGTTGTCAGTTGAATTGAATGCCCCAGACCAGGCAAAAGGTGTTTACCTGATTCGGTTAGTAACGGATAAGGAGGTATTAACCAAACGGATTCTGTTTAAAAGATAGCTAATGCTTTGCCGCTTCTGAGTTTTAAGCGGTACGCACGGATAAATCCCCAGCCAAATGGTTGGGGATTTATATTTACAGGCAGCGATATACCACCCTGTAAATGAAGTAATCTAAGCTTCAACCACAATGGTAGGCTTTTTCATCTGTTTATCTTTTGAAAGATTCCATCTTTCAATGGTCTAGTGCTACCTGTTTGCACCAGTCTAAGAAGCCTCCCGGCCGGCGGGCCCCGTTTGGCCACTCGGGCTGTCTAAGCTTGTTTTCCTCCTACGTCGGAATGCTAAAGCACCACAACCTTAGAAGGCCCTCATCGTCCAAACTGATGTAGTATGCGTTTAGCTACTGCCCCACCAGGTTCAATCATCGATTAATAAGCCTCCGCCACAAATCCATTCCATAATGTTCCGGTTCGGCCGAACTCCTTCCCTGATTCAGGGAAGGTGCCCGGAGGGCGGAAGGGTTAAGCTCATCCAGAAGAAAAGTGAAGCCCCATCACACAGGCGAAAACCAGCAAATACACTGAAGAAAATAAAATACCCTTGGACAGATATAATACCAAATCACAGGAATTCTATTCCATAAAAGGTAAATTAATGCTACCCAACCCTGTCATTCTGGAAGCTTCCATTGCCTTACCTAATCAATAGATTCTTCCAGAATGACAGACAGTAGATTGGGTAAGTTATTTATATCACATTAACTAGCGTACTATGGAATCAGCTTAAGATGATTTGATTTAAATTAACCTTAACACCAAACGAATGCCAGGGCTGGATTATCGCTGGAAAAAACCTCTTTGGAGGTGGTATTATATATTTTAGTAAAGACTCGAAGTTCCTTAGTTAACCTTCTCTCTTACAGCCCTGAAGGGGCAAAATATCCCAGCCCGGGGTGCAGCCCTGGGGAAAAACAATTACACCAATAAAGCCCTGAATGGGCGGAATATTAACCAGAATTTACCTCCTGAGAATTGCTGTTAGGGCTTTCAGCGCTTAAATGATAATGTATGCCCTTTCGATAAGCTTAACCCCTCATTGATATAGGACGGCCATAGGGAACTAGCCTGTCCGTAACTTACACGCCTGTTTTTCCAGGAAGGTATGGCGTTGTCGGTAAAAAAATAAAACCGGAAAGCTTTATGAACTTACCGGTTTCAGACGAAGGATCCTGCGGTTTTTCCTATCAGGAAATAGGTTCGGCCTGAAAAACGGATTCCGTTTCGTACACTTTACGAATACCGGTTTCCAGGTTGGTGGTATACCGCCAGCCCCAGGCAGCGAGTTTGCTGACGTCCATGAGTTTGCGGGGCGTACCGTCGGGTTTGGTGGCATCCCATACAATCTTTCCTTCGTAGCCCACTACCCGCTGAATCAGTTCGGCCAGTTCTTTGATGGATACATCTTCGCCGGTACCGATGTTGACCAAGCCGGGTTCGTTGTAGTTTTGCATGAGGTAGTAACAGGCATCGGCTAAGTCGTCGGCGTGTAAAAATTCGCGTTTGGGCGTACCGCTGCCCCAAACTTCTACGGTGGGCTGATTACTGATTTTGGCTTCGTGCATTTTGCGCAGCAAGGCCGGCAGCACGTGGGAGTTGTTCAGGTCGTAGTTATCGTTCGGCCCGTACAGGTTCGTAGGCATTACCGAAATAAAATTACACCCGTACTGGCTCCGGTAGGCATCGCACATTTTAATGCCGGCAATTTTGGCAATGGCGTAGGGTTCGTTGGTGGGCTCCAGTTCGCCGGTCAGCAAATACTCTTCTTTTAAAGGCTGCGGCGCCAGTTTGGGGTAAATGCAGGAAGAACCCAGGAACAACAGTTTTTTCACGCCGTGCAAGTAACTCTGGTGAATCACGTTGTTCTGAATCATCAGGTTATCGTAAATGAAATCGGCCCGGTAAACATTGTTGGCCTGAATGCCCCCTACCTTAGCCGCCGCCAGAAATACATAATCCGGTTTTTCCGCGGCAAAAAAATCCTGAACCGCCAGGGTATCCCGCAAATCCAGTTCCTGGGAAGTGCGGAAAATAAAATTGGTGTAGCCTTCGGCTTTTAACTTCCGGTAAATAGCAGAACCAACCATGCCCCGGTGGCCGGCTATATAAATACGCGCTTCTTTCTCCATTTGCTTTTGGCCTTTTAGAGGGCCGCCTTTGTACTTAAAGAAACCCGGCCGGTTTCAGAAACCAGCCGGGTTTTAAAATTTATTCGTGGTAATTAAATATTTTATGACCGCCTTCCATCAGGTAGGCATCCCGCTTAAACAAGGCCACATCGGCTTCGATCATATCTTTTACCAGGGCCGGCAAATCATATTTGGGCTCCCAGTTTAATTTAGTCTTGGATTTGGTCGGGTCGCCGATAAGTAGTTCTACTTCGGTGGGACGGAAATAAGCCGGGTCTACGGCAATTACTTCTTTGCCTACAGGTAACTGGTACTCCGGGTTTGTGCAACGTAACACTTTAGCCGTTTCGGTGGCGCCTTCGCCTTCAAAAGCCAACTCAATACCCAGTTCCTCAAAAGTCATGCGCACAAAGTCACGCACGGTGGTGGTAATACCGGTAGCAATCACGTAATCTTCGGGGGTATCCTGCTGCAGAATTAACCACATGGCCTCAACATAGTCTTTGGCGTGGCCCCAGTCGCGTTTGGCATCCAGGTTACCTAAATAAATTTTATCCTGCAGCCCCAGCGCAATACGGGCCGCACCGCGGGTAATTTTGCGGGTAACAAAGGTTTCGCCGCGTAACGGTGATTCGTGGTTAAACAAAATACCGTTGCAGGCATACATGTTATAGGCTTCGCGGTAATTAACGGTAATCCAGTAACCGTATATTTTGGCTACGGCGTACGGCGAACGCGGGTAGAAAGGGGTTTTCTCGGATTGCGGCACTTCCTGCACCAGCCCGTACAACTCGGAGGTAGAAGCTTGGTAAATGCGGGTTTTCTCAGTAAGACCTAAAATCCGTACGGCTTCGAGGATACGCAAGGTACCCAGGCCATCTACGTTGGCGGTATATTCCGGCGTATCGAAACTCACCTTCACGTGCGACATGGCTCCGAGGTTGTAAATTTCGTCGGGCTGTACCTCCTGGATAATGCGGATAATATTGGTGGAATCGGTTAAATCACCGTAATGCAATTTAAAACGAACGTCGTTCTCGTGTAAATCCTGGTATAAATGGTCGATGCGGTCGGTGTTAAAAAGCGAGGTTCTTCTTTTTACCCCGTGCACTTCATAGCCTTTCTCCAAAAGCAATTCGGACAAATAAGCCCCATCCTGACCGGTTACACCGGTTATTAAAGCAACCTTTTTTTTCATTTAATTTTTATCGTCTATTATAATTTCAATTCGGAAAGAACACCGCCTGTATTTTACCAAGGCAAAAAGCCTCCCCTTCTACGTAATACCGCTGCAAAAGTACGCGGTTAAGTATAATCATTGGCAAAATTCTTTCCGGATGTTCTTTTTTATCTATATAGCGAAATAACAATATTATTTTAAGATAAAAAACATTTTATATAAGCTTTTTTATAAAGTTTAAAAAAGCCAACGGGTATTTTCCCCTTCTGCCTAATTGTAGCACTTACGTTGCCTATTATTGCCCAAGCCCTGGTTATCGTTAAAACGTTTTCTCACTACAGCCTCAATCAACAGCAGGTAGCTAATGCGTTTTAATTTCACAAGCCCTGTTCCGTTTACCGAAATAGCTGAATCTACTTATATCACTGAAAATGCGCTTAAAAACAAGTTTTGGTCCTGTTGAGCTTATCGAAGGATCTATTACAGCATTATAAATCAAATTTCACCTATTTCGACAAGCTCAATGTGACTACAATAATGTAAGCGCATTAACGTATTGATAATCGTAGTATATATAAAAGTAATAGATTCTTTACCAGGCTCAAGTTGACCAATCGGGTATCCTTAAGCACCATTAATATTTATTATAGTCTTAAAATACCCCTTTTTCCCCTGATAATCAGGTGAGCCTTTACTATCATAAATAGTTGGTTAGCATTTAAAAGCGGTGATAACACCTTTAATGGCGCGAGAGAATGCTACAATCAGAAATACTAAACCGCTTCCTACTTTAACTTACTACCTTTAAAGCATCAAAATTACTTTTTTAACAAGCATCTAAAAATCAATCTATTTATTCCGGAAAACCTATTGGTTTATAGCTGGTTAAAGAAATTTATAATTTCGGTGCAAATGTAATCTGTTTTTTCCTGAGTTAAACCGGGCCAAAGCGGTAAACTTAAACCGGTCGCCGAAATTAAATTAGCTATTGGAAAGTCTTCGGGGGCAAAACCCAGGTATGCGTACGCTTTTTGCCGGTGCGGTGGTATGGGGTAATGAATAGCCGTACCGATCCCCTTTCCAGCTAAATATTTTTGTAACGCATCCCGCCGGGGCGTCCGGATCATAAAAATATGGTATACGTGGGTAGCACCGGGTGCAACCACGGGCAACACCAGATCGGGCAAGTTGCTGAGGTGGGCCTGGTAGCGGCCGGCTATAGCCTGCCGTTCTTCGTTCCACTTGTTTAACCAAGGCAACTTCTGACTTAAAATTGCCGCCTGGAGTTCATCGAGACGGGAATTTACGCCTAAAACTTCGTGGTGGTATTTTTGGGAAGATCCGTAATTTTGCAGAAAGCGGGCTTTTTCAGCTAATTCGGGACTATCCGTAGTAAGCGCACCCGCATCGCCCAGGGCTCCCAGGTTTTTTACCGGGTAAAAACTGGTGGCATTCAGGTTCCCGAAGCTACCGGTAGGCCGGCCTTTAAAAGTGGCGCCCTGGGCCTGCGCATTATCTTCAATTACCTGTAAATTAAATTCGGCGGCTAAAGACATAATCGCCGCCATATCGCAGGCCTGCCCATACAAATGAACCGGAATAATGGCTTTGGTACGGGAAGTAATAACTTTCCGGATGGTTTCGGCTGTAATGTTATAAGTTCGTTCATCGGGTTCTACGGGTACAATATTCGCGCCCACCGCCGAAACCGCCAGCCAGGTAGCAATAAAGGTATGAGAAGGCACGATTACTTCGTCGCCGGGGCCAATAACCAAAGCTTTCAGGGCAATTTGCAGCGCATCAAAGCCATTACCAACACCTACACAATATTTAGTATTCGAAAAAGCGGCATAAGCTTCTTCGAATGAACGCAGGTAATTACCCAGAATATACCACTTAGAATCGAAAACCGCCGCCATGGCCGCCAGTACCTGCTCCCGGATGAGAGCGTTCTGCGCGTCAAAAGATAAGTATGGTACTTGCAAGGTTGTATTGGAGCTGATGAAAGTAATAAGCTAAACTGTAAATGGAAGTTGATACAGAAATGAATTCCGGGATAAACTACGATTTTTGATTGGTGAATTGCAAAAGCAGTGATTAGAAAATATCATCATCAGCTTATATTATTAAAAATTTAATCGGCTAAATTAACCTATAATGCATAACCCTGAACGCTTATACCAGAAAAGAACTTTTGTGAAAGCCCTGAAGGCGCGACCTATCTCAGCCCAGGGTGCAGCCCTGGGGAAATAAAAGCAAATCACCACACGCGGAATATTAATGACAACCTCTCACCAAGCAATTACGCCCTTTAAAGTATAATAATGCTTATTCTCTTCGATGGGTTTCATCCATCGCTGATATATTACGCCCCTTTGGGGCTGATTTGTTGTAGAAGTTGGTTGCCTATGCTGCCAAACAAAATATTCACTATGGCTTATACCAAATAGTAAATATACTGTTCCATAACAGCATAACAACCTGCTTTTCTTACTTGTCATTCTGTTAAGAATCTTCTGCATAAATTGGGTAAACAGGTAATAAACCAAGTCTGGTATTTGCCTGTTATGCTTTCTATGCAGAAGATTCCTCCGGAATGACGGGTGTGGAGGAAATGATTTATACTTTCAGCTATGGAAGGTCATTCATACTAACTGGTATTATTTAGCTTAGAACTTAGCCCTTCTAGTAAAGAACAACTAAAAACAATGCCTTTCCCTGATTTAGGTGGAAAGGCATTGTTAGTATTATAATAAATAAGTCAAGCTTTTAGTGCTTAACAGATTTTAGCTCTGCAGCACTTCTACTTTTTCTTTAAAATATTCGAGGGTGCGGCGCAGGCCTTCGGCGCGGGAAACCTGGGGCTCCCAGCCTAATATTTCTTTGGCTTTCGAAATATTCGGACGGCGCTTCTGCGGATCGTCTTTTGGTAGCGGCTGGTAACCTAAATTAAGCGGCACACCGGTCAGGTTGCAGATTTCTTCGGCAAATTCTTTTATGGTAATTTCATCGGGGTTGCCAATGTTCACCGGCAACGGGTAATCGCTGAATAAAAGGCGGTAAATGCCTTCAATTAAATCATCGACGTAACAGAAAGAGCGCGTTTGGGAACCATCGCCGAAGATAGAAAGCTCCTCGCCTCTTAAAGCCTGGCTCAGGAAAGCCGGCAATACCCGGCCGTCGTCCAGGCGCATCCGCGGACCATAGGTATTAAATATGCGCACAATGCGGGTTTCCAGGCCGTGGTGCGTGTGATACGCCATGGTAATCGCTTCCTGAAAACGCTTGGCTTCGTCGTAGCAACCACGCGGGCCCACGGGGTTTACATTACCCCAGTATTCTTCTACCTGTGGGTGTACTTCCGGGTCGCCGTAAACTTCGGAAGTGGAAGCAATAAGCATCCGGGCACCTTTGGCGCGGGCCAGACCTAATAAATTATGCGTACCCAAAGAACCTACTTTCAGCGTCTGAATCGGAATCTGCAAATAATCAATCGGGCTGGCCGGAGAGGCAAAGTGCAGAATATAATCGAGCTGGCCTGGTACGTGCACGTACTTGGAAACATCGTGGTGGTAAAACTCGAAATTCGGCAGCTTAAATAAATGCTCGATGTTGGCAATGTTGCCGGTAATCAGGTTATCCATCGCAATAACGTAATAACCTTCGTTAATAAAGCGGTCGCAGAGGTGAGACCCTAAAAAGCCGGCCCCGCCGGTAATCAAAATTCGTTTCTGAGTCATTTGTAGGAGTTAAGCTAAGTCTATGGCCGAGTGATAACGTGGTTTTACACCAATACCGTAATAGGTAAAACCAGATTCTTCCATTTCTTTGATGTCGTAAATATTACGGCCGTCAAAAATAATACTGTCTTTCATTAAGCGGGCTACCACTTTAAAGTTCGGCGACCGGAATTCGGGCCATTCGGTTACCACCAGCAACGCATCCGCATCAATCAGGGCATCGTACTGGTCCTTGGCGTATTCTATTTTGTCGCCCAGCAGGTGTTGCGCTTCTTTCATGGCTACCGGGTCGTAGGCTTTTACCTTGCCGCCGGCGGCAATAATCTTATCAATAATCACGAGCGAAGGCGCTTCGCGCATATCATCGGTTTTGGGCTTGAAGGAGAGCCCCCAGATGGCAAACGTTTTACCGGTTAAATCGCCTTCAAAGTGCCTTTGAATCTTATTAAATAAGACCGATTTCTGGTTTTCGTTTACCGATTCTACTGATTTTAAAATCTGCATTTCATAACCATTTTCGGCTGCGGTTTTAATCAGGGCTTTTACGTCTTTCGGGAAGCACGAACCACCGTAACCAATACCGGGGTAAATAAATTTATTGCCGATACGGGCATCGCTGCCGATACCTTTGCGCACCATGTTTACATCAGCGCCCATTATTTCGCACAGGTTGGCAATGTCGTTCATGAAGCTGATTTTGGTAGCCAGCATGGAGTTAGCAGCGTACTTCGTCATTTCGGCGGAGGGAATATCCATGAAAATAATCGGATGGCCGTTCAGCAGGAAAGGCTTGTAAACCTTGGTCATGATGTCTTCGGCCCGCTCCGATTCTACGCCAATCACAATGCGGTCGGGTTTCAGGAAATCTTCGATGGCAGCGCCTTCTTTCAGGAACTCCGGGTTAGAGGCTACGTCGAACTCCAGGGGTTCTTCGCGCAGAATAATTTCTTCTTCGATGGCGGCCCGCACTTTGCGCGCGGTACCCACCGGCACAGTGCTTTTGGTAACCACCACCATGTAGTTGTTCATGTGCTTCCCAATGCTGCGGGCCACGGCCAGCACATATTTTAAATCGGCGCTGCCGTCTTCGCCCGGCGGCGTACCTACGGCAATAAAAGCTACATCGGCATCCTGAATGCTGGTGGCAATATCATCGGAGAAATGCAGGCGCTCCTGGCGGGTATTCCGCAGCACCATTTCTTCGAGGCCAGGCTCGTAGATGGGCAGAATACCGTTTTTCAGGTTTTCAATTTTTTTGGTATCAATATCAATACAAGTAACATCCATACCTACTTCAGCGAGGCAGGTTCCCGTAACCAGTCCAACGTATCCGGTTCCAACAATGGCAATTTTCATAAATATTTAATTATATATATTGTTTAATATTTAATACGTACAAAAATATAGGTTAGTTGTAAAATTAAAAACAAATATAGATAAATATTTAATAATCAAGTTATTGTAAATTATACAAGATGTTTCTTGTACCAGTGCTGAAACACAATTAACCCCCAGATACGGGCATGGATATCTTCGGGATTCTTCGAAAATATTTTGGCTTTTAATTTCCGGATTTCGGCTACCTCAAATATTCCCTGCTCTTCTATAAATTGGTCCGACAACAAATTGTCGGTAATCAGCGGACGCAGTTCGTTCTGGAACCACTTGAGCAGCGGTACTTCAAAGCCGTGCTTGGGCCGGTTGTACAGTTCAGTGGGCAACATAGGCCGGAAAGCGTCCTGCACCAGCTTCTTTTTCATTTTATTATCAATCTTAGACGACTGCGGCAGCGAAAAAGCGAAATTGACCACCTTGTAATCCAGAAAAGGCGTACGCACCTCCAGGCTATTGGCCATAGACATTAAATCTACTTTCGTGAGCATGTCGTTGGGCAGCACCAGTTGCATATCGGTATACAGCACCTCGTTGATGTCGCCATCCTGGTGGATATATTTCAAAATCTGCCGCTTGCGCTTTTTATAAACGCCTTTGGCCATAAACTGCCGGCTTCTTTTAGTTAACAGCCGCCGGACTTCTTCTTCGTCGGCGAAAGTGGCCCAGTTATAATAACGGTCTTTGGCGGAGGCCATCATGCCTTCGGAAAAGCGTTGCAATTGCCTTACTTTATTGCCTAGACTTGAGTTACGTGATTTAGGCAAAATATCCCAGAGTGGGCCCAGGCCCGTAACCATTTCGGCCAAAAAGCCGCCCTGCCGCACTTTGTAATCGCCCATGTGCTTGTTGTAGCCGGCAAATAATTCATCAGCGCCATCGCCGGATAAGGCTACCGTAACCTGCTGCCGGGTATATTTGCTCAGGATGTAAACGGCCAGGGCCGAGGAGTCGGCAAAAGGCTCATCTGTATAATCGAGCACCTGAAATAGGTGATCGTACAAATCCTGGTTGGTGAGCGAAAATACCGTGTGGTTGGTTTTATATTTATCGGCTACTAGTTTGGCGTAACGGGTTTCATCAAAAAAGGGCTCATCGCGGTAACCAATCGAGAAAGTATTCAGCTTATCGGTGTGCCGGGAAGCCAGCGCCACAATAACCGAAGAATCGATGCCGCCGCTCAGAAAAGCGCCTAAGGGCACATCCGCAATCATCCGGCGCTGCACCGAGGCATCGAGCAGCTCTACTAATTTTTGCTGTTGCTGCTCGTAGCTGAGCGGGTTGTTTTTAACTTTCTTTTTATCGTACGGAATGCGGTACCAGGCTTTTTTCAGCACCTTGCCGTTTATGATGTACAAATAATGGCCGGGTTCCAGTTTTTTTACACCTTTAATAATAGAAGCCGGTCCCGGAATATAATTAAACTGTAAGTACTGGTACAGCGATACGTAATCGATTTTACGGTTAATGCCAAAAGCCAGCATGGCTTTCATCTCGGATGCAAATAACAGCTTGTCTTCGTCTTTGTAAACGAGCAAAGGTTTTACGCCCATCCGGTCGCGGGCAATAAACAAAGAGTCTTCTTCTTTGTCGTAAATAGCAAAAGCAAAAAAGCCGTTCAGGCGTTTCAGAAACCGTTTGCCCTCTTTTATATATAATTTCAGCAGCACTTCGGTGTCGGTGCCGGAAAAAAAAGTATAACCGTTTTCTTTTAATTTTCTTTTGAGTTGCGGAAAGTTGAAAATCTCGCCGTTAAACACAATGGTATAGCGCCCCGACTCGTCGGTCATGGGTTGCGCGCCATCGGCGGTTAAATCCAGAATAGCCAGGCGGCGGTGGCCAAGGCCGCACTTATCAAAATAAAAATGCCCCTGCGAATCGGGTCCTCTTGATTGAATGGCATCCGTAGATGCTTTTAATTTATCTAAATAATCGCGCCCGATGTCGCTGAAAGCATAAATACCAGAGATTCCACACATATTGGCCGTAAATTTATTATTTATCCTGTATTTACTCTAATATAATATTGGTGTTGCAGGCAGAAGCGTAAGTTCGGAAAGTAAACTTCAACTATTTTGATAACTGGCAACCAGGCGCTGAATTATTTTATATGAACTCCTAACCGCAGGTTTCCCGGCCATCTCGCGTCAGCAACAGCTGAAGACAGCCCACGCCTTTACCGGTTCTAGGGTTTCAGCAAATCGGCTTCGGGAAAGAAAACGCTTTGTTTACGCCCCTTTGGGAAGGCAAATTTACTGGCATGCCCAGTCTTAAAAGAAATGATTTGGGAATCAAAAGGTTAAGAAAAAAACACCCCGATTTTCCGGCCACGTCTTTTTTAAAACTCTTCTTTGCCTTAAATTCATCCTTCCATCAAACCTTTATGCTTATGACTTGGCGTTCGCTGCACCCTAATCTGAAGCTAATGTTGTCTTGCCTGGCCCTGTGCCTGATGGTATCCTGTAAGAAATCGTATACCGGTTTCCGGTCCGGCACTGTTTCGGATAATCCCTATGCCGATACCGACCAACGGGTGCTGGAACGGGAGTTTAAAAGACAGGAAAAGCAGCTGATTAAGCAGCAACGCCGCACCGGCCGCATGGCCCGCACGCACACCAACAAAAAAATACAGCGGGTTATCCGTACAGCCCGCTCTTACCGGGGCACCCCCTACCGTTGGGGTGGCACCACCCGCATTGGCATGGATTGCTCCGGGTTGCTGTGTACTTCTTTTAAAGCCATTGACGTAGACCTGCCCCGCACCTCGAACGAGCAAAGTGAATTTGGCCGCCGGGTGCGGCCGAAAGAATTACGTCCCGGCGATCTGGTCTTTTTCGGCGCCTCCGGCGGCAGCCGCCAAATTACGCACGTAGGTATGATTACGGATGTAAAAGGCCGCGACGAAGTATTTTTTATTCATGCCTCTACCAGTTTGGGAGTAAAAGAAGACAATTTGTACTCCAACTATTATCAGAAAATTTTCATCAAAGCGGTTCGGCCCCGCATCTAAATTTTTCCTATCTTTGCGCGCGGAAACCTCCGTGCTTTTATTATTCTAACACAATGGGCATTTTGTTAATTATTTTTTAACAAATTCTGATTTGTTTTAGATTATTTTTGTGCAGCCAAAAAAGCAGAAACGCTGGTACCGGAAGTTTTCTGCGGTAAACTTTAGCTTTTACAAAAACACTAACCCACTTGTTTACAAGCAAATAGATAAAAACATAGTTGCCAGAAAAACGTTTTTACTCCTGTACTTTATTTCGAACACCCAATTATTTCCTTTTTCACATAAACAAACAAAACAAATCAAAAACCCTTTATGAAGAAGTTCATACTCACTACAGTTATCTTGTTGCTGTGTGCGGTTGGCTTGTACGCACAGGTAACAACCAGTAGTATTACCGGCTCGGTCAGGGATAACAGCGGCGAACCTCTGATTGGCGCTACTGTTAAAGCCACTCACCAGCCTTCCGGTACCGTGTATGGTACTACCACCAATACCGATGGCCGTTTTCAAATTCAGAACATGCGGATTGGTGGCCCTTATGCCGTAGAAGTAAGTTATATTGGTTACCAGTCACAAACCTATAATAATATCTCTTTATCGTTGGGGGTGCCTTATTCCCTGGATGCCCGCATTTCGCAGGGCGGTACCGCGCTGGAAGAAGTAGTGGTAAATGCTAACCGCTCCGAAGTTTTTAACGCGACCAAAACCGGCGCTGCCACCAATATTGGTTCGGAGCAACTGAGCAGCCTGCCCACCGTTACCCGCAGCCTCGAAGATTTTACCCGCTTAACCCCGCAGGCCAACGGCGTAGGTTTTGCCGGCCGCGATAACCGTTACAACAACATTCAAATTGACGGCGCCAACTTTAACAATGCTTTTGGTACCAGCTCCAGCGATTTATTGCCCGGCGGCAGCACCCGCCCGGTTTCGATTGATGCCATTGAAGAAATTCAGGTAAATATTGCCCCTTACGATGTACGCCAGTCGGGCTTTACCGGGGCTGGCATTAATGCGATTACCCGCAGCGGTACCAACACTTACACCGGCTCGGCTTATACATTTTTCCGAAACCAGGATTTAAGAGGCACCCTGGTGGGCAGACGGGAATTGCCGGCGCAACCCGATAACAGCACCATAACATACGGCGCCCGTTTTGGCGGCCCTATCATTAAAAACAAATTATTCTTCTTCGGTAACCTGGAGCGGGAAAAAGAAATATTCCCGGGCGTAACCTGGATAGCCAACCGTCCCGGCGCTACCGGCAACGTATCCAGAACAACGGCCGTTGATTTAGAAAGAGTGCGCCAGCACCTGATTAACACGTATAACTACGACCCAGGGGCCTACGAAAATTACGCCAACGAATTTCAGAATAAAAGCACCCGTTTTTTAACCCGCCTGGATTGGAATATTAGCCAGAACCACCGGTTTACCACGCGCTTTAACTACGCCGAAGGTACCAGCGACCAAACCGTAAATTCAACTTCTGCGCCAAACCCCCGCGGAAGTTCCGCCCGGATAGGACCGAATGCCCTGGCTTTCCAAAACGCGAATTACGGCTTTTTAAATAAAGTATGGTCGCTTACCGGCGAATTAAACAGTACATTATCCTCCCGGATATCGAACCAAATTTTAGCCACTTACAGCTTTAACCAGGCTACCCGTACTACTCCCGGTACAACTTTCCCGTTCGTGGATATCTGGCAGGGCGGCGATAATTACATTAGCTTTGGTACCGAGCTTTTTTCCGGCGCCAACGACCTGATAAACGACAATTATACCTTTATTGATAACTTTACCTACCAGGCCGGCAAGCACAATATTACCGCCGGGGCCAGTTACGAACTCATTAAATACGGTAACTTATTCTTGCGCAATGCGACCTCTTACTACCGCTACCCATCGGTAGATGCCTTTATTAGCAATGCCCAGCCGACTTCTTTTGGTTTGTCGTATGCCTATCCGGGCCAGGACCCTTATACCCGGGTTAGCTTTGGCTTAGGTGGTCTGTATTTACAAGACAAATATTCTTTTAACAACCAACTGGACGTAACCTTTGGTATTCGGGGCGAATTACCGCTTTATTTAAACGAAATTGGTTCTAACCCCCAAATAGACAAACTGGAACTGCTGGACCAGAATGGCAAGCCTACTACCTATAAAAGTGGAACCTGGCCTAAATCCAGGGTAATGTGGTCGCCGCGCGTTGGTTTTAACTACGATGCACTGGCCGATGGCACCTTTAAACTGCGCGGCGGTACCGGTATTTTTGCCGGCCGGATTCCGTTTGTTTACTTAACCAACATGCCGGGCGCTACCGGTTTAATTACGAATACGTTAGATCCAGTTCCTAACAGCGCATTAACCAATATCCGTTTCAACCCGGATCCCATGTACTGGCTGAACAATGGACCCGAAAACGTTTTCTTAAAATCACCGGCCGGCGGAACGCCCAGCGCCATTGCTTTGGTGGATGAAGATTTCCGGATGCCGCAAATTTGGCGGAGCAGCCTAGGTGTGGATTACACCATACCAGGCACCCCGCTGGTAGCCAGTACTGATATCTTGTATACCAAAGACATAAAAGGTATTTACCAGTTTAATGCCAACCGCAAGCCGGCTACCCTGCAAATGAATTACGCCGGCGATAACCGCGATTTCTGGAATGGCAGTGCCAATGCGCTCTACAATACGGCCACCGGTCCTTTTGCCACGGTTTTATCAAACACCAATAAAGGCTACTCGATGACGGCAACGGTAGGGCTTTCTTTACCTAGTCAAACCGGCTTCTTTGGCTCGCTGTACTATACTTATACCGATGCCCGCGATATTACCGGTAACCCGGGTTCTACGGCTTCCTCTGTATGGCAAAGTAATTATTCTGTAAACGACGCGAACGAGCAGTTATTGGGTATTTCGGAATTTGCTATCCCGCACCGGATTGTGGGTAATATTTCTTACCGCCAGGAATATTTAGGCCATTTGGGTACTACGGTTTCTTTATTTTATAACGGGGCGCACCAGGGCCGTTTTTCTTATACCACTAACGGCGACCTGAACCGCGACGGCGTATCGCTGGATTTATTGTACATCCCGGAGAATGCCTCGCAACTTAATTTTGCTACCAGAACGGTAAACCGCGTAACCTTTACCGCCGAACAACAACGGGCCGCTTACGAAGAATTTGTGAAAAACAGCAAACAATTAAGCGATGCCAAAGGTGATTATGTACTCCGTAATAACGGCTTAATGCCCTGGTTAAACCGCTTCGATTTCCGGTTATTACAGGATGTATTTACTAACATTGGCGAACGCCGGAACACCTTACAATTAAGTTTTGATGTTCAGAATGCGGGTAACCTGGTTGGAAACTTTTTTAACCTGCCGTGGGGAATTGCCCAGCAATTAAATGGTGGTTCTAACTTTAACTATCCGCTATTAAATGTTGCCAGCGTAAACGCTGAAGGTGTTCCTACTTTTAACATGATAACCGTGGTAAACGAACAAGGCCAAACGGTTCTGCCTACTACGCCTTTCCGGAATACTTTTAACAACACTACTACCTGGCGGATGCAATTAGGCCTGCGTTACAGCTTCTAATCTATCGGGTTGGTTGTTTTATTATAAAAAGCCCGAAGCTAGACTTAGCTCCGGGTTTTTTATTTAAAATATTTTTTGACAGGTATTAGAAGTTTAAAAAAATTATTTTACTTTTGCATCACTATCGCAAACGGCGGTAGAAATCAAATGGGGGATTAGCTCAGCTGGCTAGAGCGCTTGCATGGCATGCAAGAGGTCATCGGTTCGACTCCGATATTCTCCACAAAAAAAGCACTTATAAGGTAAAACTTGTAAGTGCTTTTTTATTTGCAAACAACTTATTGATATCGATTCCTTTTCCTGATAAACTGTCTATAAGATTATTTATTATCTTTTTAACGGCAAGGTTCAAATATTTTAATTTATACAAGTATTAATTCGATCTGTAGTTCCCGTTGGTGCGTTGGTGGCCTTACCGAAAACCAGCAAAGACCATCCAACACATCAGGTTAATAATTAAGGTATTATAAATAAGGCTTCAACATTTACTAAATCAAATATTTTTCTAATCGCAGTTGTTATTATGAATAGCAATGGAAAAATTAAAACTGACTTACTAAACTATGGCAGACCTATGTGTTATTTAATTCTTGAAAAGTAGCGGGGCAAGTTCTTTAAGGCTGCGTCGCCAGGTTTGAAACTCGTGAGCGGTGCCTTCCGAAACATAAGAAACAGCGTTGAAGCCGGCCGCTTTCAAATCTGCAGCTGCTTTTCTTACCCTATCCGGATTTTCTTTACTACCGGCGCTTAGGAAAATGAGTTTTACTTTAGTCTTATCTATAATTTCTTCCGGCGTATAAACGCCCCCACTCATCAGTCCGTAATAAGCGAATACATCAGGCTTGTTAAGCGTAATGGTATGGGTTTCAAATCCACCCATCGAAAGGCCCGCCATAGCCCGGCTATTCCGATTAGCGATGGTGCGGAAATTAGTATCAATGTAAGGGATTAATTCATCCAGCAAAACCGTTTGGAAAGGTTTAATATCGAAACTTCTCAAACCTCCCGGTGTGCCTGGTCTTATATTGTTAGTCATGCCGTAAGCCATGACAATAATAAAGGGCTTTATCTTGCCTTCGGCAATCATATTATCCATAATCAGGTTAGCCCGTCCCTGGTTGCTCCAGGCGTTTTCATCTTCGCCCCAGCCATGTTGCAGATACAATACCGGATATTTGGTTTTGGTATTTTTCTCGTATCCCGGCGGCGTGTAAACTAAGGCCCGGCGCGACGTATTGGTGCTTTTGGAACGAAATAATACTTGCTGCACATGGCCGTGCGGCACATTTTTCAGCGCATAAAAATCCTGGTCATGCGCCGGTATTTCAATGCCGCTCTCCCAACGGGTAGAACCGTAATAATTTAAGGTGCCGGGGTCATTAAAAGTGCCGCCGTCTACGGTTAGGCGATAATAATGAAAACCTTCATCCATGGGACCGGCGGTGGTGCCGGTGAAGAAACCATCAGCCGATTTAGTAAGCCGCGTTCCACCTTTTCCACCTAAGCCCAAACTAACCCGAACACTGTCGGCTTGGGGCGCCTTAATCCGAAACTTGGCATAACCCTGCGAATTGACTTGCGGAAATTCTTGTCCCGGCTGATTTAAAACGGAAGGTTTAAAATCCTCCACTACGGCAGCTTGGTTCGTTTGCGCGAACGCCACACCACTGGTTAAGGCAGCGGAAAATAAGACAGCTAAAGTTTTTAAATTCATTTGCTTTGGTTTTAAGATGAAAGATTATGAATGCGATAAACTAATCACCATTTTTAAAAGGGAAGTCAAACTTTATAGCTGAATATCGTTCGCAGAAGTAGCATATAACCCAATTAAAGCACCGGTAAAACCACCGGCCACGTTGGTAGAAAGAATATCTCCCGAAACAGTACCGCCAATATTTTTAAAATTTTTATTATCAGTGCTGTAATTAAACTTGTAATCATCTCCTTGCGCCACCACTTGCAACTGAACAGGTTTCCGAACATCTATTTTTTCACTGGCCAAGACGGTAGTATTCCCTTTTTCAGTTCTGGCTAGCACCAGATAGTTGTCGTTCCCTTTTTTCGTAACACCTAATACATAGTTAAACTTTTCACTCTGGTAACAAGCCAGACCAGCTAAATCTTTATTTGATTTTGGGGTATATTTCAGGGTTACAGTTGACTCAAAGGCATTATGCTGCTGCCTATGCCACAGCGCAGATATGGGCGCTACCGCTTTAATATTTTTGGCAAAAGGTGTTATTTGCAAGCCGTTTTTGCCGGTGCTAATGAACTCCTCCCGCGGGCCCCGCATACCAATCCAACGGTAATCTAAATTTTTAGCGGTAAAGTTATCGGTGAAGGTAAAGTTGCCGTTCGGGAAGAAACCGTTCTGCCCGGTCTGATTTTTCACGCCCGCCGGAGTTTTCAACTTAGGTTTCAAAGGCACCAGCCCGTTTTCAAAAACCGGAAACTCGCCACTCCAGTCCACCGGCAATATAAAGGTTTCACGCCCGGCGTTTACCCGGTCTTTTTCGTTCGGACGAATACCTAAAAACACGGCATAATATTTACCATCCGGTCCTTCGGTTAAATCGGCGTGCCCGGTCCAATCCATTTTATTCGGCCTGTTCTTCGGGAAATACCGTTGGGTAAGAATCGGGTTGTTTTTAGCCGGTACATAAGGCCCCATTACGTTGTCACTGGAAAAAATTACTTCGGTGTGGTTGTCGCCGGTACCGCCTTGAGCACACATTAAGTAGTAGCGACCATTCTTCTTGTAAATGTGCGGCGCTTCAATCCAGATGGGTTTTTGGATAATATCGGTCCCCCCATTCACAATAATTTTGTCGGTGCCGGGTACTACTTTATCATTTTGCACATCGTATTCCCAAATTTTAATAACCCGATGCCCCTCGTACTGTTCCGTACCTTTGGGCGGCGCATCGTTGTGTACCACATAGGCTTTACCATTATCCTCGAAAAAAAGCGAGGGGTCGATGCCATTAAATTGCAGTTTTACCGGGTCGCTCCAGCCTTTCGCCGGGTCTTTTGTTTTAACCACAATATTGCCCATGCCCCCGGAAAACTGGGTGGTTATCATGTAAAAGGTATCGTTACTTTTGTTGTACTTAATATCCGGCGCATACACGCCCGCCGAAATACCCGAAGTCTCTACTTTTAACTGAGAAGTCCTGTCCAGCACATGCCCGAGCTGTTTCCAGTTTACCAGGTCATTGGAATGAAAAATCGGTACTCCCGGAAACATGGCGAAAGAAGAGTTTACCAGGTAATAATCTTTCCCCTTGCGCGTAATGCTTGGGTCAGGATAACAGCCTTGCAGAATAGGAGTATAAAATTCGTCGGGCTGTAGCGGGTTTCTCTTGTAAATATCATCATCACCCCGGTAGGTAAACTGCGTGAAAATCGGGGCATCTTTTGATGGTTTCTTGGTTTCCTGTGCCCAGGCGTAAGAAGATAATAAAATGGTAACCAGGGATACTAAAATGCGCCGCTTTTGCAGCAAAGAAAATTTGAACTTGTTTTTTTTCATTATTTACTTTTAGCTTTTATGCAATGAATGCAGTTGTTGCAATTGAACCACTATTTTAGTAGGTAATGTGCTTAACCAGACACCAACTCTTGCTAGTGTTCAGTCAAGCCTAATTAGCTGGCTTTTTCTAGCGCGGAAGTTACTTCCGTGCTCGGTTGGCTTCTTAGGAAAGGCACGGAAGTAACTTCCGCGCCATAGAGAGAGGGATGAATACCCTGCATTATTGGTTTGACTAAACACAAGAGCCTGTATTTTATGAATTATATATGAGCTTTATAATGCAGTAAGCGTGTAGGTTTTCCCAGCTTGTGTGGGCACATCATACAGCAAGGTTTCTTTCAGATTCACTGGCGTAATGGTTGCCTGCCCAGATATCAAGGCAGCCGGCGTTTCCTCCAACTGGTAAAAGGTATTGGTGTTTTTACCGGAAGCCCTTTTTAAGGAGCCGCCCACTAACGTAACAGCATTGGGAACGCGTAACCGTAGATTACCACCCAACTTTGATTTAACAACTACCTTTACCACCTTGGCATTTTTCCATTGCATGCTTTCTATCTCAAACCCACCTATGGCACGCAAACCACTGATGCTGCCACTGCCCTGCCAAACATCAGGTAGCGCCGGCAATAAATGCACGGCCCCGTCGGCGCTTTGCATCAACATTTCGGTAATTCCCGAGGTGCAGCCAAAATTACCATCAATCTGAAACGGCGGGTGGGCGTCAAACAAATTATTGTAAGAACCGCCGCCTTCCCCAAATTGTCCGCGACCTACTTTTACCGGCGAAAGCTGCGCCTGAATTAATTTATAGGCATGGTTGCCGTCGAGCATCCGGGCCCACCAATTTACTTTCCAGCCCATACTCCAGCCCGTAGAAATATCGCCGCGGTGAATTAAAGTAGTTTTAGCCGCACTGTATAATTGTGGAGTGCGGTACGGCGAAATTTGATTAGACGGGAACAAACCATATAAATGCGAGATATGGCGGTGATTATCCTTCGGATCGTCAATGTCATCGAGCCACTCCTGCAACTGCCCGTGCTGCCCGATTTGCATTGGAGGCAAACGTTTTCGCATTTGTTTTAACGTATCAACAAAGGCAGCATCTTTTTTCAGGATTTCTGCTGCTTTCATGGTCGTGCTGAAAATATCAAAAACAATCTGGTTAGTCATGGTGGTACCGGCATCCAGCGAAGATCCCTGGTGCGCCGCAGGGGCATTTTCCGGCGACATATCCGGGTTAATTACCAGCCATTTTTTGGTCGGATGTTCGATTAAAAAATCAACATAAAAAGTGGAGGCTTCCTTTAAAACCGGGTAAACTGAGGCCAGGAAAGCTTTGTCGCCGCTATACAAATAATGCTCCCATAAATGTTGACTGGTCCAGCCTCCGGCCCCATTCCATATGCCCCAAGTAGCGCCGTCAACCGCCCCGGTAGCCCGCCAAATATCGGTATTATGGTGCGCTGCCCAGCCCCTGGCACCATACATATCTTTAGCAGTTTGCCGGCCCGTTACCGATAAATCTTTTACCAGTTGCAGGAATGGCTCGTGCAGTTCCGGCAGGTTAGTTTTTTCGGCTGGCCAGTAATTCATTTGGGCGTTAATGTTAATGGTATATTTACTATCCCAGGGCGGCCGCACTTTGTTATTCCAAATGCCCTGCAGGTTAGCGGCCTGGCCACCCGGCTGCGACGAAGAAATTAATAAATACCGGCCAAACTGGTAATAAAGCGTTACCATTTGCGGGTCATTTACGGAGGCAAATTGTTTTAACCGTTCATCAGTAGGTAAATTTGCAGAGGCGGTACTGCCCAGGTCTAATTTAACACGGTTAAAATATTTCTGATAAGCGGCAATATGGGCCGGTAAAATAGTCGCAAAAGTTTTTGGATAAGCTTTATTTAAATATTCGGCTGCTCTTTTATCTGCATCACCACTTACATCGTGGTAATTATTAAAGTTGGTGGCAATCGAAATATAAATGGTAGCGGTATTGGCATTTTTAATAATAAGCGAGGTATCGTTGGCGGTAAGTGCCCCACCATCTAATTTAATCCGGGCAATGCCTTTAAAATTTACCATACCTTTAACCGTTTCGTGGTCCATGGTGGTGCCGGCAATGGTTAACTCTTTGGCTGCCGTGGTTTTAACCGCAGTTTTAGGTAAGGGCATGGTAAAGGAAGCCTGAAACGAAAGGCTGCCCGGTTTACTGGCCGTTAAGCGCATTACCACTACCCGGTCCGGGAAGGAGGCCAGGGCTTCGCGGGTATAGGTTACGCCGTTTACGGTATAAGAAGTTTTGGTAACTGCCTTTTCAATATCCAGTTCCCGGTAATAATCGGAATAGGTACCATGGCCATCGAAGGCAAGTTGCAGGTTACCTACCGGCTGAAACATCTGTCCATGCGATTTTTTGGTGATAATGGCTTTATTGGCAATACGCTCGGCCTCTTTTTGTTTCCCGGCAAATATGAGCTGGCGTATTCTGGCTAAAGAATCCAACGCTAGAGGATTATCATTCCGGTTCGGGCTGCCGCTCCAGACGGTATGTTCGTTTAGCTGAATAATTTCTTTTTCTACATTCCCGTAAACCATTGCTCCTAGCCGACCATTGCCAATGGGTAAGGCATTCTCCCAGGTGGTGCCCGATGGTTTATTATACCATAACTTTAAACCGGGTTTATTTTGGGAAAAGCCGGGAACGGTGGTTATTAGCAAAAAGACAAAAAGTATTTTTTTCATTTTGTTACGCGTAAAGTATTCAAGCATTAACCTTTTTGACCTTCCGTTAACTAAAGGCATTTATGCCTTAACAATAATAATATCGGTGACAAGAGAAAGCCAGCTTTCATTTCATTTAGATTATTTGGTCAGGAGCGTTCCTCATTTTAAATTAGTAATCCGGTCCGTGATATGGAAATAATCGAAATCGGCATAGCCGCCTATATTTTTGGTAGCATAATTAAACAAGCCAAAGCGGTAACCCATAAAATGCGGAAGAGTATAAGCCATTTTAAGTTGGGTACCGATGGGTTTCCATGATTTTCCATCGAGGCTGTAAAATAAGTTAGCTACATCTTTTTTATCCGTGAAATTACACTCCGCTTTAAAGTAAACTGTTTTTTGAGCCAGCGGAATACTTTGTGCCTCCACCGGTTTGCCGTTACTGGCATTAATCATTACAATATTCTTGCTGGTGCCATTTACTTTAACGCCCACTAAACCATAATTTTTTTGCAAAAGAGCTAATCCGGCAAAATCGCCGTCTTTCATATTCGATACATCCAGTGAAGTGCTGCCCGAAGAGACAGGACCAATCGTGCGTTGCGTTAAGGTGTTTTTGGCCAACAGGAAAGTGGTATCGATTCTGCCGGTTTTCAGGCGCAAATACCCTTGCCTTTCTGTAACCGACCAAAGCTTGTTATCCGGGTTATGGTTCCACTGCCACACCAACGGCAAGGCAGCTTCCTCTTTTTTACGGCTAAATTCATCGGAAGCGACAATACCCGGAATTACCCCTTTGCTAGCCGGCAGGTTCAGCGTTTCGGGTACTTTGCCGTTTACGCCCAGTACGGGCCAGCCAGCTTCCCATTTTACCGGAACCAGGTACGGAATACGACCAACGGCCCCAAAATCGCGGAACAAATAAGCATACCAATTGCCTTTGGGATCATCAATCAATCCTCCCTGCGCAACTCCCAAATCCTGCAAACCAATTCGGCCTTCGTACGGCCCGGTTATTTTATCCGCCCGGTGAATAATAACGGTTCGCATACCGCCTTTGGGCCAGGCAATGTTAAACAGGTAATATTTCCCGTTAACTTTGAATAGTTGCGAGCCTTCGGCCGGAAGGCCTACATTGGGCCCGGCCGGTGCGGTGGCATTTTCTATCAGAACCCGTTCCGTACCTGGCTTTACGCCGGACAAATCACTCTTAAGTTCTACCAACTGGAGTTTACCTGCCCCCCAGATTAGATAAATGTGGCCATCATCATCGAAAAACAAGGTATGGTCGTGATAAGACGGCGAGAAAGAGGTGGCTTTCCAGGGGCCTTTTTCAATATTTTTGGTCGTGTACACATAGGTTTTGCCGGTGGTTTGGGCAAAGGTAGTAACATAGTAAGTCCCATTATGGAAGCGTAAGCTGCTGGCCCAGGAGCCTCTGCCGTAAGTACTTTTCCCATTTTCCAGGTTTAGTTCGTCAACACTGGCCAAGGTATCGTAGGCATAACTTACCAATTGCCAATTGACCAGGTCTTTTGATTTCATGATTGGTACCCCAGGGCTCATGTGCATGGTCGTACTGCTCATATAATAAGAATCTCCCACCCGAATAATGGAAATATCGGGCAAGTCGGCAAATAAAATCGGGTTCCTGGCACCCTGGCCCTGCGAAGACAAGTTAAGGCAGAAGTAAATCAGGGTAAGAAATCCGAGTTGAAAAATCTTTTTATTCATTCGTGTGGTGGGTTCTCAATTAAATAAAGCAACCGGAGAAAGTTAATGGTATATAGGTGTTTGGTTAAAAGGTATAAAGTCCTTTAAATAATTCCTTATTCCATCGGTCCTATCAGTTCAACAAAAGTCCCATCGGGGTCTTGCACCAACACAAAGTGCGACTTCTGGTTTAAAGGAATAGGCGTACTTCCCAGGAATTTCACATTTTTTGCCTTCATCCTTTCTATCACCGGTTTCAGGGCTTTTACATTGATGGTAATATATTGGACCCCGGTGTCATCCTGGATAAATTTTGATTTAGAATGTGTAGCTTTTTTGCCAAAGCTCATCAGCTTCCATTCATTGGCTTCCGGACTATTCTCTAGTTTTAAAACGGTTACCTCTGTAGGGGCCCCGTTCGAAAGTCCGGAACGTTTCCCAAAATCTTCATTTATTTTAAAGCTATAGGCTTTAACCATGCCAATGCCGTTTACATAAAAGTCTAAAGAGCGTTCCACATCAGACACCACCACACCCATACCAATTAACTTACTACTGAAGTTAGATTGTGCATAAGCAGTAAAAGACATTACCCAGGCAACTACTAAAAAAGAAAATTTGATCACTGATATATTCATATTGTAAGTATTGAAATTAAATTGATTTTTGATTTATCAGAATTGATTCTTTGGTTGTCGTTTAAAAACAGGCACTTTCCTCTTGGAGTATATCGGGCTATTTAGATGAAGCTTTTTGGTTTTTTAATAAGGCCAGCATCTTCTCTCCATATCGTTTGCCTAATTTGCGGTAGCCTTCGGCCGTAAAATGGAGGTGGTCTGGTACGGCCGTACAACCTTCCGAAGAAATAACATGGGCAGTTGGGATTGTTTCGGGCAGTTTGGCGATGATGGCATTCATACTGGCGCAGGCACCTCCTTCTTCTTTACTAACTAATTCCCCGGCTAATAACGGAACAGATTTGGCATTTAGGCCAAGGTCCTGGAGCAGGTTATCGTATACCCCTTTTACTTTTAGTGGCCACTGCGCATCACCGGTGTTTGATTCGCCCTGGTGCAATAATATTCCCTTAATTACCCCATCTTTCTGAGCCAGTTTTGCCATTTCCACCAGCCGCCCATACGGGTTTTTGTCATAAGGTTCCAGGGCACCCATCATCCAGTTAGGAGCGGTTGAAACATAAGACTGATAATTATTTTTATCGAACAACTCTATTTTGCAACCGCCAACTGCCACATTAATCACACCTACTGTAATATTTTCCGGCAGGCCGGCTACTAATGTCCGGCCAAAATAATCGGCAGGTGTCAGGCCGGTATTACATCTGGCTAATGGCGGGACAGCCGGGTACCATTCGCTTTTTTTTCGGCCCAGGTTAGGACAATCAACAGCTTCTAATACCTTGAACCTGCTAACTGCGGTGGTGTCCTGGGGTTCGAATTTAGCGTGGCCCTCCATGTTTGATTGCCCAAAACACAGAAATATATAGAAATTAGGATTCTGCGCAAAAGCAGTTGATTGGAGGGTGAGCAAAACCACCAATAGTCCAAATATTTTTTTACACCTCATCTTTTTAAAATTCACTTAGAATTAAATGTATGTACTTCCTCTTAACATGATGGTTATTGCACTAGAACCACGCCGCCTTTCGGCTGCATGGTAATGGTCAGGCTGCCATTTTTATTCACCTTTACAATTTTTGTGTAGCTGGTGCCGTCGGTATTATCGCCGTAAAACTTTACTTCTTTGCCCGACAACATGGGCAAGTTAATTTTCAATTTCAATGGCTCCGAAAGGGAATTTACGCCAGCTACATACCATTTATCGCCGTGCTGGCGGGCCAATACGCAATATTTACCGGGGTATCCGTCAATAAATTTCGTTTCCTGCCAGGTGGTAGGCACCTGTTTCATAAAATCGATAGTAAAAGCCGGAGCGTCCTGCATATTATTAGGGGCCAAGGCAAAAAACTGTACCGGGTTTTGGAATAGAACGGCGGTAGCCAGCTGAAATACATCCGTTGTTCTTCGGTAATTTCCGCCATTGTTGTTCCGGTTATAGCGCTTGTTTAAAACCACCCCGCCAAACTCCATGGCTCCTACAGCATTCCGGATAAAAGGATGCAAAGTAGCATTAAAAGCTTCCTGGTCATTGAACCCTTGGCTGAACATCAGGTTTTCTGAGGCCAGAATAGCTTCGCTGCCCACGTAGTTCGGGAACATCCGCTCCCACCCTCTTGGCAAGGTTGTCCCGTGAAAAACGGCCATTAAACCATAATCGTTGGCATCGGATAATAGGTCTTCGTAGAGGCGCATAACTTCCTGTTTATCGCCACCGAAGAAATCTACTTTAATGCCTTTAACCCCGTTTTGCTTCATCCACTGCATTTCCTTTTTTCGGGCAATAGCCGTATGCATTTTGTTTTTTGGTCCCTGGGGTGCATCATTAGCTACCCCATTAGAGTTGTACCACAGAAATACGCCAACTCCTTTAGAACCGGCGTATTTAATTAATTCTTCCATGCGCGGGTAGCCCACTTGTTTATCCCACCAGGCATCCATTAAAATAAATTTATAACCTAATTGAGCGGCTAAATCAATATATTTTACCTGGTCGTCATAATTCATGCTCTGGTCCTGCCACATAATCCAGCTCCAGGTTCCTTTGCCAAATTCATAAGTTTTGGAAGGCTCATACAACTGCTCTACCACATCATACGGAATAGTGGTTTCGACAATGGATTTTAACCCTTTCCCGACCGTTATGGTTCGCCAGGGAGTAGCGGCGGGCAATCCTATAGCCGCTCCCGTGCTGCCAAAACCATTGTTTTCTGTTTTGTCCGGAAAAGCAATAGAATATATTCCATCGGCAGTAGGGTCACTTAAATGCGAAGCACAATAAAAGCCACTTACCCCGGTTTCCGAAATAAGCGCCCAGCGGTCGTCTACTTTAAATAAACACGGAAAAGTATAGCCTATACCATTGGCAGACCGGGAAGAAATATCTTGCTCTATTTTAAAGCCTTCTTCATAACTGGGTTTAGTTCTGGCAAAACCAACCATAGATTTAGACTGGGAGGTTAGAAAGCTTTTGGCTTCCTGCGGGAAATTAAAACCCGTAGTTTCTTTTTCAACAACCAGTGCCAGGGGTACCCCTGCTTCGGGTATTTCGTACCTAAATGCAATATTATTATTACTAACCCGGAACACCACATCCAACTTCTTTTTGTCTTTGTTGATAAAAGAGAAAACCAACTCATTTGCCTGGTAGTGAATTTCGGACCGCTTAATTTTTTGCTGCTGATAACGCTTATCAATGGTGTTTCGCTTGGTGCCTACCCAGGATAAATCGCCAGATAAATTAACCAGGTTGGTTACTAATCCCAAAGGGGAATTTTCCAAAACTGGCTTTTTTCCGTGCATAACCCGGTAAAAAGGCTGACCATTTTGCAGCAACACTTCTACCTCCAATTGCCCGTCCGGACTCTTTACCGTGCTGTTGTCCTGAGCCTGCGCCATACCGGATATGAAAATCATTAAAAGAATAAAATACTGAAATTTAATTGTTAACTTTTTAAAACTCATCTAATATTTATGATTTAGCAATTTGGATTATCGATTGGATAACTGGTTTGGGTTGATTGTTTTGGTCAAAAAGCAAAGGGTAGTTGGTCCGGCCCCGAACCGGCCAGCAGCCAATGAGCCAGAATAGTTTGTCATTTACCCCCAAACTGTTACACGGTCAATTTTATCGTGGTGCTTTACAAAAAGCTTTAATAAACTTGTACAGTGCTCCTTAAAGGTCGCGGAAACTTAATCTGGTAACTGTTTATTAAATCGCTTTCAGCTTTTTGTATAGCGTAATTAATAAGCATCAAATCAATGGACTTGTAACTTGCGCTCTAATCGACCAGTTTTGAATCAGCCGGTAATTCAAAACTGGTCGATTAGAGCTGTTTATTTAATCAAATTCTTAAAAGCTGATCCTCAAGTGCCCGTCTGATTATTTCCCAGTCTTGGCGGTGAGAAATTTGTTCACATTCAGCCAATGGGTGAAGGCATCGAACCAGCGATTACTGGTTCGGTCGGGATTGCCAAGGCCGAAACCGTGACCGCCGTTCTGGTAAAGGTGGAACTCGACTGGTCTGCCCGCTTTGTACCAGGATTCAACCACCCCAAACTGGCCGCGAAAAAGAAAATCATCGGTGGCGATCACATTGAACATGGGCGGAGCGTTCTTCGGCACCTCCACCGGGCCCATACCACCGTAGATCGGACCGATGAAGGCCAATTTCATGGTTTTGGAGTTAAGGGTTGCGTGCATGGTGAGGCCGGCCCCGGCTGAGAAGCCGATCATGCCTATTCTATCCGTATCGACACCCCACTCCTTGGCCCTTTTGAGAATCAGGGCATAAGCCGCCTCAGCATCCTCAAGCTGGTCAGACAAGTCCAACTGCGGCGGGCTCGGTGGCGTTGCACCTGGCGAATTGTTGGCAGACGCGGCCGGGGCAGGCCGGGGTCGATTCATCCAGGCCGTAAATTCTTCGAGCGACTCCGGAGTCGGGTGGAGCCGGTACTTTAGGACAAAGGCGGCGATTCCTTGGTCCGCCAGCGCTTGGGCGACTTCCCATCCCTCGTTGCCCATCGAAAGCCATCTGTAACCGCCGCCAGGTGCCACAATTACGGCTGCGCCATTCGCCTTACCCGGTTTTGGCAGGAAGGGGGTGAGGGTTGCCGTGGAGATGTTGCGCGCCATCGGGTCGCCCCACTGACGGAACCACGTCTCGGGGGCTTTCTGGCCATCCACCCCGCCCGTGCCGAGCTTAATGGCATTAGGCTCTGCCGGGGCTTTAAGTGGATAAATGGTGCCATCCTGCGCTATGGCGGAAGCAGCAAAAAATAGTAAAGCGACCAACATGGACGTTTTAGTAAATTTTATTAGATTGTAAGTCATGGATAGGTGATTTATGGGTGGATGCCTGGGAATTATTATTTCTGTTGAGCAGCTTCAAGAATAGACTTGACTACTGGTTTGGGTTGATTGTTTCGGTCAAAAAGCAAAGGATAGTTGGTCCGGCCGCGAACCGGCCAGCCATTGAGCCAGGATTGTCCGTCATTTACACCCCAAACCGTTACCCGCTCAATTTTATCGTGGTGCTTTACAAAAAGCTTAAATAAACTTAAATAGCGCTCATTAAAAGCCGTGGTTACCGAATCGGGTAACCCGTTGGTATAGGGGTTGTTTTTTTGCTGATATTCAAAACTGGCAGACACCTCGGCCCCAACATTTCCCCAGGTAGTAGGCAAAACGTTGATGTCCATTTCAGTTATAGAAACTTTTACCTTTAGGTCTGAATAAGCCAGAATACTTTTTTCAAACTCTTCTATGGTGGGATGTTTCAGGCTGGCGTGCCCCTGCATCCCAATTCCATCTATTTTTATTCCCTGTTTCTGAAGATTCTTCACCATCGCCACCACGCCTTCTCTTTTTTTAGGAGTTTCCATGTTGTAATCGTTGTAATACAATATGGCGTTGGGGTCGGCTTCGTGGGCAAACTGAAATGCCAGTTTCACAAAATCTTCTCCCAGAATTTCATAGAACTTACTTTTCCGCCACGAACCATCGTCCTGAATCGCTTCATTTACCACGTCCCAGGAATGTACGCGCCCTTTATAACGACCAACTACGGTAGAAATATGGGTTTTCATGCGTTGGGTTAATACTTCCGGCGACACATTTTTCCCTTGATTATCGGTAAAAAACCAGCGGGGCGCCTGCGAATGCCAGATAAGTGTATGGCCATGAATATGCATCTTATTTTGCTCACCAAATTGCACAAACTGGTCAGCCAAATCGAAACTAAACTGTCCTTCCTGCGGCTGAATCAAGGCACTTTTCATAATATTTTCGGCCACAATGGAGTTAAAATGCGCTTTCACTACCCTAATAGAGGCCGTGTCGCGCCCTGTAATCTGCCCCGTGTTAAGCGCCGTACCTATATAAAATTTACCTTTAAAGGCATCTTTTAATTTTAATTCACCGGGTTCGGGCTTTACAACTTTACACGCACCACTGAAAAAAATAACCAGAAAAACGGTTAGTACATAACCGAATAAAAATCTTTTGCTTTTCATATTTATATAATATTATTACTCAAAAAGTGCCACAAATAGGTAGCACAAGAGAAAACATTCGCGACCTACTTTTCACAACCAGGTTTTACAAACAACTAATTTCCCACTCTATGCTCAGTAGCTTAGATGCTGCTTTTGGTTACTCCTTCCCTAGGTATTAATGTCATGCACCGCAAATAAAGATGTACTATTAACCCTTAATAGGTTACAAATATTTAAATCCAAATAACCGTTTACCTGGAGAATTTTGATATATTTACCGGCTTAAATAAAAGTTGGGAGAACAGGTACAAGTCATTTTTCCAGACGGTAAAATCATGACCACCAGGCTCTACATAGAAAATATGAGGAACCCCATGCTGCTCCAGGTAATCATGGGTACGTTTGCTGAATGACATTAATCTATCATCTTGGCCGCAGGAAATCCAAAGTAACTGTAGTTTCTTTTTAGCATTTTCCGGCTCAGGCAATAATTCCGCTGGTGCTTTTGTGTTCGGGGCAGAGGAGAACCCTCCTACCCAGGCAAATTGATCCAGATTTCCTAAGCCAATATTTAAAGACTGGCCTCCTCCCATAGACAAGCCGGCTACAGCGCGGTATTTGCGATCAGTATAGGCGGGATACGTTTTTTCAATATGTGGTATCAAATCCTGAAGCAGGTCTTTCTCAAATCTGGCAAATGCCTGCACTTTTGTACTATCAAAGACATTCCCTATTGCCCGATCATCTTTCATGGCCCGGCCGTTAGGCAACACCACAATCATGGGCGCTAACTTGCCTTGGGCATAAAGATTATCCAGAATAACTTGAGGCCGGCCATTTTTAAACCATTCATATTCATCACCGCCAATGCCATGCAACAAGTATAAAACAGGGTATTTCTTCTTTTTAGAATAGCCGGGCGGGGTATAAACCAATGCCTTCCTTTTGGTTCCTACTGTTTTAGAATCATAACTAACAGAATCAATTTTCCCTTGCGAAATACCAGTTTGGGGTTGGTCAAATCCGGGAGGCGCTGCATTCTTAATTTGCTGCCCCCAACTAATGAAAGTAAATAAAAATAGGTTTAGAGCTGTAAATATTACTTTTACCATAATCAAAATTTTATATTATGATGTTGTTTTATAATATGATGGAGGTGGAATTCATAACTGCATTTAAAAATAATAATACTACTATCAATTGGTAAATGCGCTTACATTATTGTAATCCTGTTGAGCTTGTCCAAATATAAATTAGTTACCTTTATGATGCTGTTATAAATCCTTCGACGAGCTCAGGATGACTAAATTCGTTCTTATGCGAATTTTCTATTTGAAATTGGTATAAATATTACTTAATAGGTAACCATTCATTCAAAAATGTAAACAAAGGTTAGCAATGAAATTTCATTCATTTGCATTGCTAACCTTTGATTAATGAACAACAATTTATTTCAATGCACTCAGTCCTTCGGCAAAACCGGAATAAGCCGGCTTCCGGATAAATCCCTGCGTCCATAATCCTATTGGTTCGGAGGCATCCATGGAGTTAGAAACAGTAATACCATAGCGCTGTTTAGCCGGCACTAATTCAACATATTTGCCAACTACATATTGGTACATTTCTTTTTGCGCTTGGTATTGTTCCGGAGTAGCTTTATCTGTCGTAACGCCAACAGCAACATTCAGTCCGGATACTCTTACCATTTTTCCGGTAGCGGCCAGTAACTGAAACATGGTTGCAATATTTTGCTTATCGGTATTAAGGTTCAGGTTCATTTGGGTTCCGATGCCATCTACTTTCGCGCCATTGCTTTCCAGATAATTTACATATTCGATCAGGCCTTTGGTTTTATCTAAGTTTTGCTCCAGATTGGTATCATTAATGAACAACAAATCAGTTGCATTACCCTTTTCCCGGGCAATTTTGAAAGCGATTACCCCATAATCTTTTCCCAGATAATCCTGCCAGTAAAACTCATCTGCTGCTAACGTTCTGCCAATTCCGGTTCTAAGTTCAGTGGGGTTTGCATCATTCATTGGCTCGTTTACTACATTCCAGGCCTTTACTGAACCCTTAGCAGCAGATACCATTCCGGTTATCCAGCGTTGCAAGGCATCGGTTAGAATTGTTTTCTTCTCTTCTACCGTTTTCTCCACTATTATATCGGTGAGTTTCCATTGCATGGTAACATTATCAATATAATAATTTGCCGATCCGGTAGCCGATCCGAGCGCAATGGTGAAGCTAGTCAGTTTCTTTTGCGCTTCGGTCAGGTTCAGGTTAGATAATTGCATCACAATTTTTCCTCTTCCCCAAGCCCCGTCCGGAGCGCCATAAGCCGACGGAGAATTAAAGTTGGCTAAGGTTCCGCCGTTTATACTCATTCTCATACCCTGACCAAACAAACCAGTACTGCCCGTGGCATAGATATCTATCGTCACCGATTCGTAATTGCCTAAAGTCCGACCATTGGTCAGGTTAATGGTAAATTGGGGATGCGTCTGGACGCCTACAATATTCAGAACCTTGCCGGATGCCCCTGCCACCGGATCGTTTACCACGGTTCCGCTGCCGCCACTGGTCATCGGATAAGTTTTACCCAGATTATCCGTTTCAAAATCAGCTACTACATCTGTTCCGGTACTACCACCGCCGGGTCCGGTTGCGGGAATAATGGTGGGAGCAATTAAACTCTTTAAATAAGTGGCATTCTGATTAGAGTGCGAAGCCAGCGTATGGCCATAAACAGCAACGCCGGCCTTATCCGCTATTTCAAGTAAACTTTTCACATTAGCCAGGTTAAGGCTTCCGTCTGCTTGCACTACTGCGCCGTGCTTTAGAGTATTTCCGGCCGTAATTTCATCATAATTACGATTGATAAGCCGGTATAAAACTCCTTTTTGGTTATAATCGGATAAAGCTACACCAGTACCTAATTTAAAACCGGGGTTGGTTGCTCTATTTACATAAGTTTTCAGGTCGGCGTAAGCGTCAATTTCTTCCTGGGCAGCAACACTTGCCGGTTTTTCAACATTAAATTCAAGGGGATCATAATCACAGGAGGATGTCAATATTAATCCGGTAAAGCAAAGTACTGCTTTATATAAATGCTTCATGTTCTTTTAAACTAACCGTTATAAATTATTTACCCACCGGTACAAACGTTTCCATGGCAACGCCCCGATTCCGCATTACTAAAGTATCAGTAGAAGTAACCTGCATTTGCTCCAAATCAATTTTATAATTCAGATAAATAGCATCCCGATCAGTGTTGCCCCAGCTTTTCTTTTCTCCTCTTTTCACAAATTTTCCATTACCCGAAACGGTGTAATTAGTAGCATTGGTCGTTACAGAGCAGTTACCTTGCTCGTCAAAGGTTAGAATTAAAGTAGTGTTAATATTTTTCCCTTCTTTGTCTTTATAAACTACTGGCACCTCTACTTTGCTCAGCGATTGGGTAGATAATTTAATAAGTTCATCTTTCTCTACATAGGGTTGATGCCTGACAATCGTTTGACTCAGAGAGGTGTTTCCGTTCTTACCTTCAATTACATCTTTCCCCCGGCGCAGGTAAAAGCCATGCCACGGATTAACATATTTCACGGCGTATAAGGTAAAATCTTTACCCGTCAAAACAGAATCGGCATTCTCAACATTGGTTATTTTCAGGGGAATTACGTAAGTATTTTTTATTGCCAGCGGATCCGCAAAGAATGCATCAGTGAGTTGTACTTCAACTCCTCCTATTAATTTACCTTTTGGAATTATAATTTTGTCTGATGTTAATTTATAGTAGCCGTCGGGCATTGTCTTTACCTCGCTTCCGTTTGGGCTAAACCGTAAATTCTGGTTTAATTCGTTATTTACGGCTACACCAATGGTAACATCTTTTTTATTTTCATAAACCCCGCCGGTAGTAGCCATAATCTGAAATTTATGTTCATTGTCGAGGGTTGTATCAAAAATATCTTCTCCTAAAGTGATGGTTCTAACGGGATACTGGTAAGCGAAATACGTTGACTGGTAATCAAAATCCGGAAATACTACTTCCTGATTTTCGCATGAAGTCAGCATGGCCAGTATGATTAAAAATGTAAAGGATATCTTTTTCATCTTTTATAACTTTTGCTATATTATTTATTCGTAGGCACAATAGCTTTTACTATTCCTTACCATCCGTTATTTTGGGTTAAAGCCTTAAACTTTAGAATTTCGCTGTAGGGAACTGGTCCATAATTCATGTATTCACTATACACCCTGTCCTCCACATTTATCGTCTCATGATTTCCGCCTGAAATCTGTATTCCGCGAGCCGGTTCATTCGTATTTAACTTCCAGCGGCGTAAATCCCAAAAGCGGAAACCCTCGAAACAAAGCTCTAAACGGCGCTCATTTCTGATTAACTCCCGCATCGTTTCTTTATTAGACCTGACAGATTCGAGATAATTATCTGGTTGCCTGATACCCGCCCGTTTGCGGATAGCGGCCATAACATCATAAGCCGAGAAACCGAACGCACCGGTACCAGCAGGGCCCCAGGCTTCATTAGCCGCTTCGGCATAGGCCAGGTATATTTCGGTATAGCGGATGCGGGGCTGATAATGTCTTTGGTTGGTGGTTGACTGGGGATTAAGGTTAACATCCTGCCGGAGTAATTTTCTTAAATAATAACCGGTGCGGGTAGAGGTTTCTACTTTCCTTAACCCATCATTGGTCGGGCTATCGGCGGCCGAATTAATTACGGTATTACTTACGCCTGCCGTACCGCCGTTTACTACAATATAGCGGGTTAAACGGGGGTCGCGGTTAGTGTAAGGTGCCGACGGGTTAAAATTGCTGGATGGATGCGCGATTGGATACCCGTTGTTCATCGGAAACGAGTTAACCAGGTTTTGCGTAGGATTCAGCCGCCCGCTACCAAACAGGGTTGGCGGAAAATGTTGGCGTTCAAGGCCATTACTTTCACTAACATCAGCTCGCCAAAGTATCTCCCGCGGGCTAACGCCCGAGCCCAGGGCGGCGATTTCAGACCGGTTATCGTACCAGGTGCCGCCATTCGGATCCAGCCCGTTTACTCCTCCATTCAGGGTTATTACTTCGCCAGCATAATTTGCGGCATCGGCCCAGGTAGTAGTGTTGCCGGTATTGTACGCGGGGCTGGCTGCTAAAAGGGCTACCTGAGCTCTTATGGCCTTGGCAATCCGGGCGGTCATCCGCAATTTGGCATATTCCCCAAATACGCGATCATAGTTACTTACTACATCGGTTTCACTACCCGTACGGTACTTTTCCGGAACCTGAGAAATGTTGGTAACCAAATTATAATCCAAGGGCAGCAGTTCTTCGGCATTTTTAAGATCGCTGTAGATTTGTTTCATGCAATCTTCAAATGTATTCCGGGGTTTATTAAAATCAGATTTAGCATCTTCCGGTTCCAGCACGATGGGCACTCCTAACAATTCTCCGTTAGACCAACCGGCATGGTTCAGCAATAAATGATACATGAAAAGTGCCCGCAGCCCATACGCCTCACCTTTCATCCGGTCTCTAAACATCAGGCTTACCTCCGGATTATTGGCCCACTTCACTTGATCCACTTCCTTCAGCATAATATTCAGGTACTGAATAGCTGCTTTTGAATTTTGCCACTGACTAAAGGGATCCATATTGGCGGCCCATTGGCCGGTAGCTGCTCGCCGGAAATTATTGTTTACATCGTTACTTACCGCATCATCGGTAGCCACATCATTAAAGGTATAGCCATTCGTCGGGATACGGGCATACCCATTCAGCAATATTCCTTGGGCAAACAGTGGTTCGCCGTACATGGCATCTAAGTCCCGAATATTCTGGTTTGCCGGTTCAAACAAATCGTCGCAGCTGCTAAATAGTAAGGTTACCGACAAAAAGAATAGTAATTTCTTTCTCATACTTTTATATTATTACTAATTAAAATAACGCTTTAACGCCTACATTATAAAAGCGTGATTGAGGCGCACTACCAACATTCATCTCCATAATTTCCCGCTCCTTGGCCACCGTAAGTAAATTAAAGCCATTCACGTAAATCCCCATTTCCTGAATAAATGATTTCCCAAATAGGTTTTGCGGCAAATCATACGAGATTTGAATTTTTGCCAAATCAAACCGGTTGTTTTTATACATCCAGAAATCAGAACTTCTGAAATTATTATCGGCACTTAAGGTTGTTAACCGCGGATAGGTGGCAGTATTTTTGGTTTCTTCCGTCCATCGGTTACGGGCTACCTCCGAATACTTACTTTCTCCGGCTACCCGGAAGTAAGAACTGTTTTTCATACCATTTGCGCCGTAACGACTCAGGCCTAAGGCAAAAAAGGTAAAGTTTTGCCACTTAGCGGTTAGGTTGAGGCCCATGGTAAGCGGAGAACCGTACATGCCGTTTCTTCCCAGGTAAACCTCGTCTTGCGCATTAATAAGACCATCGCCGTTTTGATCCAGGTATTTAATATCACCTGGTTTTACCTGACCGAAAGTCTGGGTAGGGGCATTATTTATATCATCCTGGCTCATGAAGAACCCATCACTCTTTAACCCCCAAATAGCATCCAGCGGCCTTCCTGCTCTATTCTGATAATCGTCTTCGTACATTTCGGCACGCTTCAGCGCTTTGGTTTCGTAGTAGGTTCCTACCAATCCTAAAGTCCAGGCTACCCGCCCAATATTTTTGTTCAGATTTAAATTAAAATCAAAGCCTAGGCGCTGATCATCGTTGTAGTTTACATAGGGAATAAAGGAAGCATTAGGAAAACCGGTAGAAAAGTAAGTTGGATATAAAACAGAGGCCTGCACCACATTACCCGTTACTTTGTTAGCAAAAACCGAACCTTCAAACGTGAGCAAATTTTTAAATAAAGATGCTTTAATACCCACGTTTACCTCATCTCGTTTGGCAAAAGTAAGATTAGGATTTTCGCCTCTTCTGGAATCGGTAGTTCTGTTAAGAACCCCGTCCCGCCAACTGTACCAAGCCCCGTCGGTTTGGGTGTAAATACTGGTATATAAATAATAATCCGGAATATTCAGGTCGGTATGCAATCTGCCGGCCGATACCGAAAGTTTTAGGTTATCTACTACAGATGAATTCTGCAGGAAATTCTCCTCACTCAGGCGCCAGCCCAGCGACACGGTGGGAGAAAAAGCCTGTCGGTTAGCTTCTGGCAATCTGGCAGAATGTACCACTGCCCCATTAAAATCGGCATAATATTTATTCTGAAAATTGTAGCCCAGGTGTAGCCCCAGGTTTGCATTACTGATTTTGTGATAAGCGCCCGAATTAGATTGCTGGTAACCGTTGGCTAATAGCAATGCAGAAAAATTATGCTTATTATTTATTGAATTCTGGTAATTTAATTGGCCCGATAATGCCAGGGTTTGCCGGTACGTAGAACCCGAAATATTTAAATTTCCGGATCTGATATCGGTACCATATTGGGTTAAGCTGGAAATCTGGTCGGTACCGGCATAATTATTCCAGGCAGCCTCAAATACCGCATAATTATTATTAAACGATTGGGTATAGGTAGTGGCGTAATCAACCCCAAAAGTAGATTCAAAAGTTAATCCGCGCAGCACATGGTTTAAATTGGCTCCTACCCCCGTGTTAAACTGAAACTGACGGCTGGTAACCTGGGAGTTACCGCCGGCGTAAATGGCGGCAAACGGATTGGTTTGATCTAGTTGGGTACCTCCCAGAATATATTGACCATTTATCAGGTTTTTGGTATTATTTATTTTCTGCCACGAAGCTTCATCACTTTCCTCAATAAAGCTTACCGGAATGAGGGGAGCAAACCGGTTTGGGCGGAGCGTGGCGGCATTTTGCCAATAATCGGTGTTTACGCCCCGCTGGTTATTGTAAATAGCGGCGGCATCAACTTTGGCGTAAATATTTTCATTTATCGTAACATCTACATTTCCGCGCACATTTAACCGGTCGGATGTATTATTGTTTTTTGCCTCACCAAAGTTTAACAAAGAGCCGGCTGAATTATACCCAATGTTGGTGTAATAGCGGGCCAGCTTGTTACCTCCGGAAATCTCTACGGTACCATCATACCGATTATAGGTTTTTTTCAAATATTCGGATGAATAATAATCTACATTCGGATACCGGTAAGGATTTAACCCGGCAGCATGGTTATAAATGGCCGCATCGGAATATAAATTGCCTAAACCATCGTTCCGGCGGGCTTCATTATAAAGCGTCATGTATTCGGCTGAACCCAGGTACTTGGGAACGCTTTTAGGAACAAATATTCCCGCATTTACCCGGGCTTTGATTTTCAGGTCCTGGGCCTCTCCTCTTTTGGTAGTAATAAATATTACCCCTTTAGCAGCCCGGCTGCCGTAAAGCGCTACCGCCGAAACACCTTTCAGAAAAGTTATTTGTTCTATTTCGGTTGGCATTACGCTACCAGGTTCACGCGGTATGCCGTCTACCAACACTAAATTACCATCCATGCCCCAAATATTGCCATGATAACCATTGGCCAAACCCTCCATGTTCTCCAAGGCATTAATGGAATAGTTTCTTTCCAGCATTTCCGCTACGTTAACAGCCGTAACATCTCCCGGTAAATTTCTTTTATCTACTTTCCGAAACGCTACTTGTACCGGAATTAAATCTTTATTTAAATCCGTGGTAATTAAAGAATCCGAAACTATCTTTTTGCTACTTTCCTGCTTCTTGCTGGCTACAACCTGGGCCCGGGGCTTTTTTTCAGCATTCCGGGCAATGGCCTTTGCAGAAACCATACTGGTTGTCTGGGCATTCAGTACCACGGGCACCACCGTGATTAGAGCGCCTAATACTATTTTTTTATATATGTATTTCATTAATTCAGTTCAGTTTTAAACTTTATAGGATGGGATTAAAGTTGGTTTTACCAACCTGGGTTCTGGCTAAATTCCAGGTACATGTTTACATCCGCATTTTTCAGGGGTAACCAATAGTGCTTTTCCGTAAACCGGCGTTCTAATATTACCACTTCCCGCAGGTTGGCTACCCGGTTTTGCTTAGGATCGGTAGTATTAAAAGTACCTACCCGGTCAAATTCTATTGATTTTTTGAGGGTATAAGGGCTTTGGATTAGCAGCAGCCACCGGCGTAAGTCATTAAACCGGTGCCCTTCAAAAGAGAGCTCTACCGCGCGTTCTCTTCTTAGTTCCTCCATAAAGGCCTCTAAAGAGCCTTGATACTTAGCCGCAATACGTCCAACTCCAGCCCGGTCACGGATTACATTTAAAGCCTCTACCGCGTTTTTAGTAAAACTGGAAGATTTACCGGTCGGGTCGTTAAAACCTTGAGCCGCTGCTTCGGCATACATAATATATATATCGGCCAAGCGCATGTAAGGAATTTTAATGTGTAAGCTGTTACCGTAATCAAATCCACCATCGTACCGGTTAGCCTTCAGGGGAATAAATTTGTAATTCAAATACCCGGTGCGGCTACCCGAATTCACGTTCCGGTAATTACCGCTGGTGAACAGGTTGGCATAGCGAATACTCTGATCTACGTTGGCCGGCAAGCTGCCCTGCACTACTTTAACCCCATCGTATACAATATCATTATAGAAACGTGGGTCACGGCCTCGCCAAGGATATTCCGGATCATAACCCGACTCTGCGTCTGGTTTGGTAATATCCGGAATGGGTAATCCGTTGGCCATGCCATAATTATTTACATAATTAGAAGTAGGCAAAAATTTGACTGTTTCATCGGTTAAATGCGGAGATGGCTGGTATTGTTTAGAAGTGTTCCAGTTGGAGTTGTTTGCCCCCCAGGTAGGAGCCCGGAAGATAGCTTCGGTACTGCCCGGCATTAACCAGTTTTGGCCTTGCGTGTAAAAGTTACTGGAATAATTAGCAAAAGGAACCAGGGCATACTGCGTTTGGCCACTTTCTACCAAAGTCAATAATTCGCCAAATGCTTCAGCGGCTTTTTTGCTAAGTTCCTGGTTATAAGTAATACTTCCGGTTGATACTTTATTCATTAAGGGGCTGCCGGCCCAGAGATAATTTTTGCCCAGGTAGCCCAAAGCCATTATTTTATTAATGCGCAAGGAGTTTTTACCCAGGGTTCTTCTGCCGGCTGTGGTATTGTCCCAGTTAATGGGCAATAAATCGGCTGCTTCTCTAAAATCCTGAGCTGCTCTTTCGGCAGATTCGTGATAACTTAACCGGGGTAATCGTAACGGCTGGTCGGAAGGAAGTACCTTATCTATATAAGGCAGTCCGCCAAAGTACTGCATAAACTGAAAATGGAACCAGGCCCGGAAGAAAAGCAATTGACCTTTAATCAGTTTTTTCTCTTCCTCTGTGGCATCCGTCATTTTATCCAGATTTTCCAGGCCCATATTGGCTTTCCGGATGCCGTACCAGCCTAAGGGCCATAATCTTTTTTGCATCCGGTCGGTTGATCCCGGATTGGCAGCCGCTCCATTACCATCCATCCAGCCAGCGCCCCAGCCGTCAAACTGTTGCTGCCAGCCCCAAAAATCGCCGTTATCAATTTTAATTATATAGTGAAAAGTTTGCGCCGTGGATTGTATTTCGTCCTCGCCCCAGTTCCACGAATTTGTCCAGTAGGCATTGGTAAAATCCGGAACGCAATGGTAAAGCTCTTCGGTAAAGCCTTGAAAGTTAACAAAGTTCCTAAAAGCATCCTCCGGCGATACTACCGATTCAGGGGTTCTTTCCAGGTAATCTTCGCAAGCGGATAATAAAATTAAACTCAATGCAAGGCAACCCTTACAAATTATATTTATAATTTTTTTCATGAGAATTCAGCTTAAAAAGTAATATTAGCCCCGATGTTGTACCTTTTTACCGTAGGGTAAGCTCCTTGGGAGGCCCAGCCGGTACCCGCAAAATTAGATTCCCGGTCATCCGGCATTTTGGTCCATAACAGCAGGTTATTTCCGTTCACAAAAAGCCGAATATTATTCAGTCCGAATCTTTTTAAAGATTTAGATTCTAAGGTGTAAGCCAGCTCGGCATTTTTCAGACGGATATAAGAACCATCATAAAAATATTGACTGCCCCGGTAATATTCGGCGGGCGTGGTTAGCCAACGCGGCATTGGAGTATCGGCATTGGGATTATCTTTCGACCAGATACTGCCTTGCTCATACACCACATTGTTTTGAGAACCCAAACTGTTAAACACTACCTGGCGGGTTACATTATTTACGCCGTAGAATTGCACAAAGCCGCTAAACCCTTTCCAGTCTAAGCCCACCGTAGTATTATAGGTGTTTTGCGGATTTCCGGAATATTCGAAAGGAACATTATCGCGGGAGTCAATTACCCCGTCGCCGTTATAATCAATGAGGTGGTAATTCCCCGGTATTTTCCAGGCATCATTCTGGTTATGCATGGTACTGGCATACAGTTCATCCCAAGTATTGTAATAGCCTTGGCTCACATAAGTATAAGCTTGTCCCAATTGCTTGTCTGCTCTTTTCTGATAATCAGGGAGAAGTTCCGGGTCATCGGCAAAAAGCACTTTATTTATGGCGTGGGTCATATTGGCATTAGACCATAGGCGGATGCCATTTGCGAAGGAGTGGTTGAAGTTAAGTTCAAATTCATAACCTTTGTTTTTTACTCTTCCTAAGTTGGCAACCGGAGCCCGTGTTCCGTAATAAGAAGGTACCGCACGGTTATTTCCAGGCAGGAGAATATCGGTACGTTCGTCGTTAAAATAATCTACGCTACCTCTTAGCAATCCTTTAAATAATTCAAAGTCGAGACCAATGTTTGCTTTGGTTACCACTTCCCAATGCACATCCGGGTTTCCAACCGTAGATTCCCGGTACCAAGTATAAGGGCTATTCTCGCCACCCTCACCCACTACACCAAACCGTCCCGCGCCGCCATATGCCCAATTAGACATGAAAATGAATCGCTCATTAATATTGTCATCTCCGATTTGCCCGTAGTTACCTCTGATTTTCAGATAGTTCAGAAAGGTGATTGGTTTCATAAAGTTTTCTTCGGAGAGCATCCAACCAAGGCCGGCCGATTGAAAGAAGGCAAAACGGTTTTCCTTATTGAATTTTTCTGAACCGGTATAAGCCCCGTTGTATTCCAGCATGTATTTGCCGGCATAATTGTAAGTAGCCCGGTACACCCAGTCTTCCCGAACCCGGGGAATTTCACTTCCGGTAGCAGTTTCATTGCGGTTAACCAGACCCAGGGTGGTAATATTATGCTTTTGCCCCAGGGTAACGCCATAGTTTAATTGTGCCTGGTAAAAAAGCCGGCGAGCCGTAGCACCATTATCAATTGCTCCCGGAGCGGTGGTCCAGGCTACTGCTTCCTGAAAATCAAACCGGTTACTGGTATCAAATGCCTGCCGGTATACTTCCTGGCCGGTTTCCGGATAAATGTATTTTTCCTGGGCGGTGTTGTTAGCATCATTAATACCTCTTCCGGTTTCTACAAATACATTATCAAAAGCAATGGTGCCGGCAAATTTCAGGCCTTTAACCAACTTGTCTAATTTCTGTTCCAGGGTAAAATCAGTATTCAGGCGGGTATTGGTTATATATTCAATACCACTAATTCCCACGGTCCGCATCGAATTTTCGGCTCTACTGATCAAAGGTGCATAATACCCCCACGAACCATCTGAATATTGCGGATAAAAGGCATCCGGGGCATTACTGTAGGCAGCAGCCCACATATAAAATTCGTTAGCCCTGGCCATTGGTTTTTTTGACACCCCGTACGAACCGGAAAGGTTGCTTTTTAAAACCGTGGTAGGCGTTAACTGAAAATCCAGGTTACTTCGCACGTTCATGCGGTTAAAACCATAACCACCTTCGTACCCGCGGTGATTGTCATACACCCTGAAAAGGTCTTTTTCCTGCAGAAAATCGGCACTGGTAAAATACTTTACCAATTTGGTACCGCCACTGATATTCAGGCTGGCATTATAAGCCATGGCGTGATCCTTAAATAATTCTTTCTGCCAGTCTATATTCGGATATCTTTCTCTTTCTGCCTGATCGGCCGGATTGCGGTATTTTTCAATGATGGCTTGAGGCACATAACTGGTCCAAGCTTCTGGCCGGAGCGACAATTCGTTTTCTATGGCCTGGTTGCGAATTTGGTAAGTATCGTAAGCATCCATTTTACCAGGCAATTTAGAAGGCGTTTTTACGGTGGTTTGCACCCTTGCCCGAATTAAAGCTCTACCTTCAACACCTCTTTTGGTGGTAATCAGAATAACACCGTTTGCTCCGCGTACGCCATATACCGCGGTAGCGGAAGCATCTTTTAATACAGATACTGACTCCACTGAACTAATATCCACGCTATTCATGGGCCGTTCAATACCATCCACCAGAATTAGCGGCGAAGAGTTATTCCAGGTACTGCTACCACGAATCAAAATCCTAGGATCTTCTTCTCCGGGCATACCTGTACTAGAGGTAGTAATTACTCCCGGTACATTACCGGTTAAGGCAGCTCCAATACTTTGTACACCGCCGGCCCGTTCCAACACTGCACCTTTGGTTTGCGTAATGGCCGCAATTACACTTTCTTTCTTCTGTTCCCCATAGCCTACTACCACCACTTCTTCCAATGTTTTAACATCGGCTGAAAGGGTAACATTAATCCGCGTCTGGTTTGTAACAGCTACTTCTTTAGTAACATAGCCTATAAAACTAAAAACCAATATTGCATTCGGGGATGATAGATTTAGGGTATAGTTTCCGTTTGTATCGGTAGTGGTGCCAATATTTGTACCTTTTACAAATACGGTTACACCAGGTGCACCCTGATTATCATCACTTAATGTTACCTTTCCAGTAATTACTTTATCCTGCCAGGGAGCAGTTTGCTTATCAACCTGAAGCTCCAGTTTTTCAGGTGGAAGGTTGATTTCAGAAGTGCTTTTAGGTTGAAAATGTGTAACAGATGCCTGTGCTACTCCAACTAAAAAACACTGAACAGAAATTCCTATAAATGCATATTTGACCCTATGCAGGTTTTGTGGTAGAAATTTTTTCATGTTATAACTGATTGATTTAAACTATTTGAATGGTTCTGTTCTCTGCTTCAACTGATAAATAGAAGTTGAACTTCAAAACGAAGTAAAAAAACAGTGCCCAAATATGATTTTGGATATATCCTAACGCTTATTGATTTTCATTAAAAATTTAATTTATCTTAGAAAATATTATTGCTCTTTCAATTATTTCCATAGCTCATTCGTTGTATCTGCTATGGGCATTAGTTAAGCCTTCAAAATTGGCCTTAATACACCTTTTTGCGGGTCAGCACACCTTTCTTTTGCATAATCAACCATTTAATTCTTTGCCTCAAGTGCTGTAAGGAGCGAATAATGGTTACTATTACCTGGTATATCTAAAGCAATGCTTTGGCCAGATCTAGAAAACTATTGCTGTTAAGCCTACCTGGAAACTCCTCTAAAATTATTTTTATTCAAAAAGACACTTAATCAAAAAGCCATGGAATAGCCTGGAAATTTTATCAGGATCAAATGTAAATTATAATTAGCTAAGACCTAAATGGGCGTATTACAAGTGTTTTACACCATGTTACATGCAAACTAGTTATTGTTACATATATTTATTCCCTTGTAACATATTGGTCAAATTTCAATGTATAAGGAGTTTTCTGTAGCTTAAGGAAAATTGATCCAAAAGAATTTTACCAAATACTCAGCCTTCTTCAGATAGAACCTTTTAATTGTTAGCTTAACACTTACATTTAAAACCATTAAAAATCAAGCAGGCCTATTGCCGCAATTTTCTAGAATTAACAGTTATTTTTAAATTCAACAGTAAGGGTTGTACTACTGGTTAGAGGGTCAAAAGATGAAAGGTATAGCAGGTTTAAAATCTTTATCCGACTAAGGTTAATAAACCGGTTCTTGAGCCAACCTGGAATATGGAACAAGTGCTCCGAACATAGCTTAATATAGAATTGTTATAATCGGGTTAATTGTATAAGTTTATAATCCTGAAAAGGTAAAAAAGGATTAAGTGTTTGGATATAAACTATTCTGGAAAAAGGGTTAGATGGAATTTTATAAAATCCGGAATAGGGACATGCTACAAAAACTCCTCCTAAGCATTAATAGTTATTTTGCAGTGAGCATAAAATTTAAGCTTCTTTTCCTATTTTTTTGGATTTTCAATTTGGCCTATGGGCAGTCCGGCAAAATGTTTACTGCCGATTTAGAACTATCCAATAGTTTAATTTATCAGGTTTACCAGGATGGTAAGGGTATTATTTGGATAGCCACAGAAGATGGGTTAAACCGGTACGATGGTTCTAAGTTCTCCATTTATAAGCATGATCCGGGAAATCAGAAATCTATATTAAATAATTTTGTACGCCTCCTGTACGAAGACAAAAAAGGTCATCTGCTAATTGGCTATTTTAATGGCTTACAGCTATACGATCATGCTACTGATTCCTTCAGGCAAATTCCTCTACTACTAGAGGGTGGCGGTAAATTTGATGCTCATGTGCTCAACATAACTGAACGGCAAAATGGTGAAATTTTAATTGGAACTGCTGGTTTTGGGGTATTCTCGCTAAAGTTTGAGGGCGGGGTACCTAAAGCACAGCAAATAAAAGGACAAATTCCCGCCAATATCATCGACTACCTTTTTGAAGACAAAGAGCAAAATCTTTGGGTAGCAACCAACGACAAAGGCCTTTTCCGGGTTAGCAAGAATGGCAAAATAAAGCACTTCAGCGAATTTAAGGATATGCCCAAAAGCGCTATTCCTATTACCAATATTTGCCAGGATAAGGCGGGCAATGTGTATGTGAGTAGTACAAACAATGGACTTTTTGTTCATAATAAAACTACCGACGACTTCAGCCAGATTCCCTATCCACCCTCTCCAAATCTATCCATCAGCACCATGTACCTGAACCAAAAAGACCAGTTGTACCTGGGAACGGATGGCGAAGGCATAAAAATTTATGATCTGAAGAAAAAGGTTTTTACGGATGGTAACTTCAATGTAGCAACGTTCGATTTCAAAAAATCAAAAGTACACTCCATTCTGGAAGATAAAGCGGGTAACCTGTGGTTAGGCATTTACCAGAAAGGCGTGATGCTGTTACCTGCCAGTGCCAGTAATTTTAAATACATCGGGTATAAATCAATAAATAATAACACCATTGGCTCCAATGCCATTCTTTCAATTTTTGAGGACCATGAAGGCACGCTTTGGGTTGGTACCGATAGCGATGGGCTTTATGGGATTGGATCAAATGGAAAGCAAATAGCGCATTTTAGCCGCACCAGCGACCCCAGCTCCGTTTCTTCCTCTATCATGAGCATTTTCGAAGATTCGAACCATACTCTTTGGTTGGGTTCTTACTTGCATGGTTTAGCGAAATTAAACCGTAAAACCGGGGAATGTGAATATATAACTACCCTGCGGGACGAAAATTCCGAACCTGTTAAGCGGATCTACAGCATTGTGGAAGACCAGCAAAAGACGCTTTGGATCGGCAGTATGGGAGCCGGCCTTTTCTCCATGGACTTAGGCTCGCAAAAGATTATCCATTATAATTCCGCTCCTGGCCCTAATAACGCGGATACTAATAATTTTCTCCGTAATCCCTGGATTAATAGCCTGCTATTGACCAGCAAGGATAAATTATACGTTGGCACCTATGATGGCGTTGGCTGCCTGGACTTAAAAACAAAAGATTTTGCTTCTACGCATGGTACCAATCGCCTGCTCCAGGGCCAAATTGTTTATTCCTTATTTGAAGACCAAAAAGGCAACATCTGGATGGGCACTTCCCAAGGATTAAAGCATTTAAATAGCAAAACAAACGAAATAAAAGCTTACACCATGGAAGATGGCCTGCCCAACAATGTTGTAAGTGCCGTTAAAGGAGACGAAGCCGGTAATATTTGGATCAGTACAAATTATGGTGTCACCAAGTTAAATACTACAGACAATAGCTTTATTACTTATTATGCCAATGACGGCTTGCAAGGAAATGAGTTTAGCAAAGGCGCTGCATTCGTAAATGCCAGAAAGCAAATCTTCTTTGGCGGTATTAATGGCATTACCTACTTCCATCCGGCGGAAATCCCTGCTGTAATTTCTGCCCCCGGCAAGAAGCTGGAAGTTCGCATCACCGGCTTTTATCTTAATAATCAGGCAGTAAAGAAAGGTATAAAATCCGGCAGCTATGATATTGTGGATGCCGCGGTAATGGATGCTGATAAATTCCACCTCTCGCATAACGATAACTCGTTTAGCATAGAATTATCGGCCATGGACTTTGCCAATCCTGAGCGGATTACTTACCAATACTCTTTAAAGGATGAGGACTGGACTAACTTACGTCCGGGAACAAATACTGTAAACTTTACCGATCTGGCACCCGGCACTTATCGATTCCGGCTTAGGGCAAAAGATTACAGCCATTATTCTGACGTAAAAGAGATTTCAATTGTTATTTCGCCCGCCTGGTATTTTTCTAACTTGGCTAAATTCGTCTACGGCTTAATATTGGTAACCGTGCTTGGATTAGTACTGTTGCAGATTCGCCACCGGCAGCGTACCCGCCAGAAAATGCAGGAGCACCTGCAGGCCAAACAAATAAATGATGCCAAGTTGCAATTCTTTATTAATATCTCCCACGAGATTCGCACCCCCATGTCGTTAATTATTAGTCCTCTGGAAAAATTAATAACGATAGACAAAGACCGGGAGCGGCAAAAGTCTTACGCCACCATGCAGCGTAATGCCGGACGCATTCTGCTCCTTATTAACCAACTCATGGATATTCGGAAAATCGATAAAGGCCAAATGCAATTAAAATTTCAGGAGACCGAAATCGTAGGATTTATAAAAGAGCTTTGTGCTATATTCGACGAACAAGCTCAGGCCAAAAATATTCAATTCAGCTTCGACCACCAAATAGAACAGCTACCGGTGTGGGTGGATCCCCATCATTTTGATAAGGCCATTTTAAATGTGCTATCCAATGCATTTAAATTTACTCCTAAAAACGGGAGAATTCACCTTGATCTCCGCACCGGGCAAGACGAAACGGCCGTAAATGAGCTGCGCCATTATTATGAAATAATTATTTCGGATAGTGGCATTGGCATTGAAGAAAGTGAGCAGGAAAAAATATTTGAGTGTTTTTACCAGGTTCGAAAGACCCAGAACCATTTTGGGGAAGGTACCGGCATTGGCTTAAACCTAACCCGCTCTATCCTGGAACTTCACCATGGCACCATCCGCGCAGAAAACAACCAGGAAGGACAGGGCTGCAAATTTATTATGCGGTTGCCCTTGGGAAAAACTCACCTAAAAACAGAAGACCTGGTGGAAACAGTACCGCAGGTGCAGAAATCGGAGGTGTCTGCTCACCCCTTACCAGCACTGGCAGATGATGTAGCAGAAGTTAAAGTAAAAGCAAAAACCAAAAGCCGGGTGCTGGTGGTAGATGATGATGAAGAAATCCGGAAGTATATTTGTCAGGAATTTGCTACTGAGTACCACCTGCTGGAAAGTGCCAATGGGAAAGAAGCCCTATCCATTATATTAAATAAAGCCCCTGATTTAATTATAAGTGATGTGATGATGCCCGAAATGGATGGAATAACACTTTGCCGAAAAATTAAACAGAATGTAAATATTAACCACATTCCAATCATTTTGCTGACCGCCAAATCGGAAGAAGCAGATAGATTAGAAGGTTTAGGTATTGGTGCGGACGCTTATATGGTAAAGCCTTTTAACATCCAAATTTTGAAAAAGACGGTTCAGAACATCATCAAAAACCGGGAGATGCTCCGCAACACTTTTAATGGCAATCAAACGCAAGGTGATAAGGTACAGAAAGTAGCGATTAAGTCGGCAGATGAAAAATTAATGAATAAGCTCTATAGTATCATTAATCAGAACATTAACAACCCCAACTTAAGCGTGGAAATGATTTCGGGTGAGATTGGTATCAGTCGCGTACATTTGCATCGTAAGCTGAAAGAATTAACCAATCAATCTACCCGAGATTTTATTCGCAATATCCGCCTGCAACAAGCGGCAAACCTACTCTCCAGCAAACATTTAAATATTTCTGAGGTTGCCTTTGCCGTAGGATTTACCAGCCTTGCGTCTTTTTCAACTGCCTTTAAAGAACTTTATGGTGTATCCCCAACGGCCTATATGGATTTGCATTTGAACCAGTACGAAAAAACCAGAAGCAATTAAAATTACTTTGAGATGGGACCCAATCAAATAAATACGGTTCTCAGCTTTTTGATATAAACAAAAGAACCGACCTATTGGCCGGTTCTTGCATAAAAAATGCTAAACAAATAATCCTTCTACCGATAAATACCGTTCGCCGGTATCATAACAGAAAGTCAGCACCCGCGAGCCGGCCGGCATTTCGGGTATTTTTTTGGCTACGGCTGCCAACGATGCTCCCGAGGAAATGCCCACAAAAATGCCTTCTTCCCGCGCCGCCCGGCGCGTAAATTCAAAAGCTTCCTGCTGCGATACCTGGATGGTGCCGGTTAAGACAGAAGTATCTAAAATGGCCGGAATAAAGCCGGCGCCGATGCCCTGGAGCGGATGTGGCCCGGGTGCCCCCCCGCTTATTACCGGCGATAAAGCTGGTTCTACGGCAAACGTTTTTAATTCTGAGAATTTCTCTTTTAAGGCACGGGTTACGGCCGTAATATGGCCACCGGTACCAACGCCGGTAATGTGGTAATCAAAACCCTCCGGAAAATCGGCTAATATTTCCTGGGCAGTAGTTTCTGCGTGGATGCGCGTATTCGCCTCATTTTCAAACTGCATGGGCATCCAGGTATTTGGTAACTCCTGCAGCAGTTCGTTGGCCCGGTCGATAGAACCCCGCATGCCTTTTTCGCGGGGTGTTAGCTCCAGGTTAGCACCAAAAGCGGTCATCAGGCGCCGCCGTTCCAGCGACATTGATTCGGGCATTACCAGTATGAGTTTATAACCTTTTACCGCCGCCACCATGGCTAACCCCACCCCGGTATTACCCGAAGTCGGCTCTATAATAATACTATCGGAGTTGAGTAAACCTTTGGCCTCCGCATCTTCTACCATCGATAGGGCAATCCGGTCTTTTATACTGCCGGCCGGATTAGCCCGCTCCAGCTTAGCCCAAACTTCTACGTTCTCAGGAAATAATTTATTTATACGGACAATGGGCGTACGCCCGATGGTTTCTAATATATTGTTATATCTCATGCTGATTTCTTAGTTGTTAAATATTAGTAATTAGGATTGAGCCCCAGCGAATAATCCGGAGCCCTGAGCGGTTTCCCTTTAGAGTAGTTTGGGCATAAATATAAGAGCACTAAGCGGCAATAAATAGGAAAGGTATTGTTCGGCTGTTTGTTCATAGTTGATAACGATTATTAAGTTAGCTGATAGCAATCCCCTTCTGTTTATTTATCATGAGTCGTTTTTGCTAAGGTTATTCCCTCTATAACACAAAGCCGCTACCCCCACCAACAACTAATCACTAAAACTTAAATGCTAAATACAATGCTATCTTCGGGGTCTTCGCTGCGGCTTACCCGGATTTGCGCTTTGTGGTACAAGCGGGAATAAGGCGGCACACTTTCGGTTAACCACACATTTCCTCCAATAATACTGTTGCTGCCTACTACGGTATTGCCGCCCAAGATGGTGGCTCCGGCGTAAATTACCACATAATCTTCGATAGTAGGATGCCTTTTAATGCGGGCCATCTCTTTGGCTACGCTCATGGCGCCCAAAGTTACACCCTGGTATATTTTTACGTGGTTTCCAATTATCGTGGTCTCGCCTATTACAATGCCGGTACCATGGTCGATGCAGAAATAAGACCCGATTCTAGCTCCGGGGTGAATATCGATGCCGGTTCTGGTATGCGCCGATTCGGACATGATACGGGGCAACAAAGGCACTTGTAGCAAGTGCATGGCATGCGCCAGGCGGTGAATGGCAATGGCCAGAAAGCCCGGATACGTACGAATTACTTCGTCCATGTTTTGCGCAGCCGGATCTTCGCTGGCGATGGCTTCGGCATCATTCAACAACAATTCGTAAATAACCGGTAATTGCCCGATAAAATTTTTAGCCAGTAAAGTTGGCACCAAATGCTGCGGCAGGGGCATGCCTCCTAATATTTTGATTAAGTTCTGCTCCAGTAAATCCAGGTGCAGCAAAATATCTTTCTCCGAGTTAAACTTTTGCTCGGCCAGTTCGGGGAACAGCAACTGCAGGGTGCTATCCATAAACTGGCAAATGGCCGAGCGCGGTACGGAGGAACTAGCCTGGGCATGAGCCGCAAATAACTGCTGGGCAAATTGTTTTTTCATGTAAGATTTTACGTCATCTGATTACGCTGGGTAAATTTCTGATTAAAATATTTAATTATTATTAAAAATATTAATCCTTCTGTCATTCCTCCTGATGTCAGAGATGGAAAATAAGGAAGAATTTCAGATTATATAAAGCTGTTTAGTATAAGTAAGGGGACAAAATTACTTTGATATACGAATTTCAATAGCGTACTCTATTTCAATAGTTTATATACTTAAAACTTATTACTTATAACTTTCCACTTACATAATATAAATTAAATAAAATTGCTATTCTTGCTGCGGAGGTACCAGCCGGTTGTAGTATGCATGATAAAGCTTTGGCTGATATAACGGAGGTGGTGTTCTTACCAGAACAATGCTTATTGCTGGGCCTGGGCTTTAAAGGTTATCAACCCCAGGCAGCCCAGACTTTGCTGCCCATCAAGCAGCCGCCTCCCTGTGAATTGTCGGAAGTAGATAAATGCTACAATCGCCTATTGGCCAGCGTTAGGGTGAAAATGGAGCAGGTGATTCGGCGTACCTGTAAAGTGTAAAGAAGAGAAATAGCAAACGGTGGAATATCCGGCAATGAGCCCATAAGCAATTATCACAAAGTGAAAACCGGGGTTTGAGAATTCGGTCTTTGCAAATACCATAACGGGTAATTGCCAGAAAGACGAAAACCGGTACTGATTATTTGCTTTACAACTTATAAAATATTTCCTCCCAATTGGTAAGTGGTTGCTTTGCTTATATAAAAACAGAATGATTGCTATATTAGCCCAAATTAATTTATCCAAAGCCGGATGACCACCACTTACTACTTATTCTTTCTTTTAATTGCCAGTATTCTGTTTATCATTTGGATAACAGCCTATAAAAAAGTAAATGCATTTTTTGCTTTGCTGTTGGCTGCTTTGGGGGTTGGATTGCTAAGCGGTTTACCCTTAGCCGAAATAGTAACGGTACTTAAAACTGGTTTTGGCCATACCATGGAGAAAATTGGCCTGCTGATTATACTCGGTACTACCTTGGGCGTAATTCTGGAAAAAACCGGCGCCACCATAAGCATGGCAAATGCCATTTTAAAAAGAGTGAATGAGCAAAATGCGCCTATGGCTATTGCGATAACCGGCTTTATTATTGGTATTCCTATTTTCTGCGATAGCGGCTTTATTATTTTAAGTGGCTTGAATCACTCGCTGGTAAAAAAAGCGCACCACAAGATGCCGGTAATGGCCGCTGCTTTAGCAACCTCTTTGTATTCTGTACACTGCTTGGTACCGCCTCATCCGGGTATAACGGCTGCCGTAGGTACCGTCGGCGGCGATTTAGGCATGGTAATGTTGTGGGGTTTAGCATTTTCTATACCGGCGGCCCTGGTGGGTTATTTATGGAGTGTCTGGCGAGGCGATAAAATAACCCATGCGTATATAGAACCGGAAGAAATTCAGGTAGAGGTAAAACGCCTGCCAAGTGCAACCCTTTCTTTTCTACCGGTTATACTACCAATCGCTTTAATTGCTTTTAAATCGGTTACAATGCTTTATGCGACGCCACCAGCCGTAGCGGAAAGTACTTACCTCAAAATTATTTCTTTTGCCGGAGAACCCGTGGTGGCCTTAGGCATCGGTATTCTCTTTTCTTTTACCCTGATTCAGAAAGGCTACAAAAAAGAATTATCGCATTGGCTAACCGACGGGGTAGATAAAGCCGGCATGATACTGGCTATTATTGCGGCTGGCGGCATGTTCGGAGAAATGTTACAGGCTACCGGCATGGGTAAAAATTTAGGTGATCTGCTGAGTGGCTTATCGTTGGGTATTTTCTTCCCTTTTCTGATTGCTGCTATCATTAAAACAGCCCAAGGTTCTTCTACGGTGGCGGTTATTACCGCTGCCTCACTGGTAACGCCTTTACTGGCAAGCTTAGATTTACAAACACCTATTGGACTAACCTTAACGATTTTAAGCATGGGCGCCGGCAGCATGATGGTAAGCCATGCCAACGACGCTTACTTCTGGGTTATCAGCCGCTTTTCTAACCTGGAAACGGCGGCTACGCTAAAAGTATATAGTATAGCAACCATATTTATGGGCATAACCGTGCAACTGCTCATTTGGGGAACTTTCGTCGCCTTAAAATAAAGAAGAGCCCAAGCCAATATTTATAATCAGGACTTTCGCAAAATTATTAAAAGTCCCCCTGCGGAGGGGGCAAGGGGGAGGATTTTCAATGTTAAAAACCATTTTGCGAAAGTCCTAATAATATTTAAATTTTAGCAGCTCATCAATATTTTTCAATCAAAAACAGGCATTTCTGGTTTAATCTACGGATGGTGGTTGCTAAGTCTCTTACGGGAATAAGTTGATACAGCTGGCTTAAAAAGGCACGGAGAAATGAGGAGTTGAAGAACCAGGTGCTCCCAGCTTTGTGTTGAATATTCATCTTAAGATATGGTCTAAGAAATTATTCCACGATATCGATTTCTGAGACTGGTAGTTAGAAATACCTGAAACAGCATTAGCTGCTTCCTGCGGCACGCTAATCTCTTCCTGATTTTCCCGCAAGAACTGGTTTGGTAATTTGTCGGGAGAATCTTCATCCCTAACTGAAATCTAACGTTAAACCTTTGATCACTTAATATTTTCTAACAGCACACCATCCATGTCTTTCTGGACACGCTTACTTAATCTAACCAAACCTACGCCGGCTACTGGCAAACCACCTTTATCGGTAAAAGAACGGTTTACCGCTCTAAAAAATATTCCGGCTTTTCTGCAGCTTATCTGGGAGACCAACCGGGCTATGGCCCTGGGTAGCATTCTGGTGCGCATCGTACGGGCGGCCATTCCGCTGGCCATGCTACAGGTTGCCCGCCTGATTATTGACGAAGTTATTTTCCTGACGCAGCACACCGGCCAGTACAGCCATTCGCATTTGTTTAACCTGGTGCTGATTGAGTTTGGCCTAGCCATTTTCTCGGATATACTCAACCGCGGCGCCGCGCTGCTCGATAGTTTACTCGGTGATTTGCTCGCCAACAGCACTTCGGTAAAATTAATGGAACACGCCGCTACCCTGGACCTGGACCAGTTTGAAGACGCTAACTTTTACGATAAACTCGAACGGGCGCGGCGGCAAACGCTTAGCCGAACGGTATTAATGTCGCAGGTGCTGGGGCAGATGCAGGATGCTATTACCATGGCTTTTCTGGCTGTAGGTTTGCTCACCTTTAATCCCTGGCTGATTGTGCTGCTGATAATTGCGGTTATTCCGGCTTTTTTGGGCGAATCTCATTTTAACGAACGTAGTTACTCTTTGGTACATGGCTGGACGCCCGAACGCCGCGAACTAGATTATCTGCGCCTAACCGGGGCCAGCGACGAAACCGCCAAAGAAATTAAAATATTCGGCTTGTCCGGTTTTCTGATCGATCGTTTTCGGGAATTATCAGACCGCTTTTATACCGATAACCGAAAGCTGGCCATTAAGCGGGCCAGTTGGGGCAGTTTGTTTGCCGCTCTGGGCAGCGCTGGTTACTACGGGGCTTACCTGTTTATTATTATCCGCACCGTAAACGGACATATTTCCATTGGTGATCTTACTTTTTACGCCGGCTCGTTTGCCCGCATGCGCGGCTTACTCGAAAGTATCCTCAACCGGTTTTCGAGCATAGCCGAAGGGGCCCTTTACCTGCAGGATTTCTTTGATTTCTTCGCCATTAAGCCCAATATTTTGCCTAAACCCAATGCCCGGCCTTTCCCCAACCCCATTCGGGAAGGTTTTCGGTTCGATAACGTGGGTTTTAAGTATAGCAACTCCGATAAATGGGCCATCCGGAATTTAAATTTCACCTTAAAGGCCGGCGAAAAACTAGCGCTGGTTGGGGAGAACGGCGCCGGTAAAACCACTTTGGTAAAATTATTGGCCCGCCTTTACGACCCCACTGAAGGGCGTATTCTGCTGGACGGCTACGATTTACACGAATACAACCCGGTAGACCTACGCCGCAATATTGGCGTAATATTTCAGGATTTTGTTAAATTTCAGATGACGGCTGCCCATAATATTGCGGTGGGACGCATCGAAGAAAAAGATAACCAGCCCCGCATCCAAACCTCGGCGGCACAAAGCCTGGCCGATACCGTTATTAATAAATTGCCCGACGGTTATAACCAAATGATTGGCCGCCGGTTTGCCAAGGGCGTAGATTTATCGGGGGGCGAGTGGCAGAAAATAGCGCTGGGCCGGGCTTACATGCGCGATGCCCAGTTGCTAATTCTGGATGAACCCACCGCCGCGCTGGACGCCCGTGCCGAACACGAAGTTTTCCAGCGTTTTGCCGAACTGACCCACGGCAAGACAGCCGTGCTTATTTCTCACCGGTTTTCAACGGTAAGAATGGCTGATCGCATTCTGGTAATCGAACGCGGCCAGTTGCTGGAAATCGGCTCGCACCAGGAATTACTCGCCCTCAACGGCCGCTACGCCGAGCTGTTTAACCTGCAAGCCAAAGGCTACCAATAATTAATATCAACCCCAAGGCCTACAAAACAGTTGTCTGGTTTTGCTAATCCGGATGTAAACTTGAATGAGCCATGCGAAGTGCCGAAATAATTAGTTACCTTTATTTAACAGAACGACCCCTAAATTTTTGCCGAAAATCCACTCTGGTAAATGCTGGCTGAAAATATTGAAAAATGAAACGGCTGGTTAGCATTAGTTCCAGGTTTTATATTTGCCTTTAAGTTTTAGCTTGTCCGGAATGGCCCGCATTTATTTAATCCTGCTCTTGTTTATTTTTGCCTGCCAGCGGCCGATGCAAACTGGTCGGGTAAGACATGAAAAACATCCCATTCCGGTAAATAAATTCGCAGATGCTACCCTCCGGCAAATCATTACTTTACAGGACGAACGCAAAACCGACCAGCTATTACCTTTCCTGCAACACGCATCGCCGGTGTACCGGCAGCAAGCGGCCCTGGCCTTGGCCTCGGTGCAGGCGCCGGCAACCATACCGGCCTTAGTGCCTTTGCTCGCCGATAAAGAATCAATCGTGCGTCGTGCGGCGGCGTATGCCCTGGGCCAGATAGGCGATGTAGCGGCCGAAGATATTTTAATCCGGTATGTTACTTTAGAAAAAACCGCCGCCGTTCACGCTGAAATAACCGAAGCTCTGGGTAAATGCGCTACCCAGAAAGGTTTAAATTTTTTAACCAGTTTCACGCTGACCAACGATACCGAAAAAGCTGGTCAGATGTGGGGGATTTACCGGACCAATGCCAAAAATTTAAATTACCGTGCGGCTGCCCGTAAAGCCGTTAGCTACCTGGATATTAGCAATATACAACCGGTGCGATTAGGAGCGGCTCATTTCCTGGCCCGCACGCCTAAACTTAACTTAGCGCCTTACAGCAAAAGTTTAAGCCAGTTTGCCGCTACCGATCCCAGTCCGGAGGTACGAATGGCCTTAGCCTCGGCCCTGGCGAAAGCGAAAGCCGCCGATACCGAAAAAATATTGCTGGCCCTGGTGCAAAAAGATTCAGACTACCGGGTACGCATCAACGCTATCAGAGCCTTAAGTAGCGCTGATTTTGCAAGTGTTAAAGAAACTATTTACACGGCCTTAAATGATAAGAACCCCAACACGGCCCTGGCCGCCGCAGATTATCTTTTAATTAAAGCGTCGCCGGCAGAAACAAATATTTTGCTAAAGCAGGCCGAAGAACAAACAAACTGGCGGGTACGGGCAACCTTGCTGGCGGCAGCGCTGAAAACAAAACCGGAAAAAGACGCTTTGGGGCAAAAAATAATGCAGCGTTTTAGCCAAAGCCCGAACATTTACGAGCAAGGCGCCTTGCTAAGCGCTTTGGCCCAAGATTTTCAGGCTTACCCGTTTATTCAGGAAGCAACCTTTGCTAATATTTCCCCGGTGCTCGCCTCCTACGGCATCCAGGCCCTGGCCGATATGCGGAAAGAAAAAAATTTCCCCGATAGTTTAAAAGCAACTTTTGCCGGTATTTTTCAGCGGGCTATAGAAGCTGACGATGTTGCTTTAATTGCAATTTCGGCGGGTTTGCTGCAACAACCCGAACTGAACTTTAAAGCAGCTTATCCGGACCCTTCTTTTCTGAAAACTGCCCGCGACAAACTCTTGCTGCCCCGCGACATGGAAACTTACCAGGAATTAGATAAAACCATCCGGTATTTCGAAGATTTACCGCCGGCTCCGGCTCCGCCAAACCCTTATACCCACCCCATCGACTGGGCCTTGGTGCAGCAAATCAAGCCGCGGCAAAAAGTATCTTTACTAACGGCTCAGGGCGTAATTACACTGGAATTATTTACCGAAGAAGCCCCGGCTACCGTCGCGAATTTTGTACAACTAGCCCGGACAGGCTTTTTTGATGGCAAAAACTTTCACCGGGTGGTTCCTAACTTTGTGGTGCAGGGTGGCGATCCGCGCGGCGACGGCTGGGGCAGCACCGATTATGCTATTCGCTCGGAGTTGGCTAATTTACGCTACGGCGAAGGATATGTGGGTATGGCCTCCGCCGGCAAAGATACCGAAAGCTGCCAGTGGTTTATTACCCACTCTCCCACCCCTCACCTCGACGGCCGTTATACAATTTTTGCGAAAGTAATCTCCGGCATGGAAACGGTACACCGTCTGGAAATTGACGATAAAATTCAAAAGTTGAGCCTGATAGATTAAGCCTTGGTCCAGCATCCAGCCACCGAATTAAGCTTCTTCCGGGAAAGTCAGCTAAACTGCTTTACGAGGACCATTGAGGGTAATATTTTCCCGGTCGAAAGCGGCCCGGATGCGGTCGTGTAAATCGTTGGTCAGGCCGCCAATATTTTCCCGGATGGTCCAGGCCCGGCCAATAACAGCAATACCTGCATCGGTATTTTCGGTAACTACCTGCGGGGCGGGCTCCTGCAAAATGCGGTCATCGGTTTTAATAATGTCCTGAACTAAACTCTTGGCTTGTTCAATGTCGTTGCCATGCTGCACAACCAGGCGTACTTCGGTGCGCCGGTTCGGTTCTACATCGTGGTTGGTTATGGTGCTGTTGGCCAGCGGACCGTTGGGAATATAAATAGTTTTGTTATCGGCGGTTTTAATAACAGTATTTAAAATATTAATAATATGCACCCGGCCGCCCACGCCTTGCGCCTCTATGTAATCGCCCACCCGGAAAGGTTTAATTGCCAGAATAAGCACCCCACCGGCAAAATTAGAAAGGCTGCCCTGCAACGCTAAGCCCACTGCCAAACCGGCCGAGGCCAGCACCGCAAAAATAGAAGTCATTTCTACGCCTAATTGCCCGATTACCAGAATCAGCAGCAGCACCCGGAGCGTAACATTTAAAATATTGCTCATAAATGGCCGCAACGTCGGGTCGACGTGGTACGAAGTCATGACGTTGTTTACAATTTTCACCAGCCGTTTAATCACCCATAAGCCAATCAGGAAAATAATAATGGCCGCCAGCAGGCGGGTACCGTAAGTTATCAGGTAAGTAGTTATCAGTTGGGGGTAGCGGCTTAAATCTAACATGGGTAAAGGCTTCGGGTAAAAGAAATATTTGAGGTTTGGTAAAGCAAATAAAGTCGTTTGGGTAAAAAGTCAATCTAAATACTTACACTGTAGCAGCAGGTTGGGCTCAATACATATTTGCCGGAACTGCTCTAATTGAGCTGCAGCACAAACGCCCGGAAAATCCCCGGAAAGACCCAGCATATCGGTTATAACCTGGAAATGCAGGTGCGGCGGCCAGTCGCCGTTCTCAGGGTAAGGCCCCACCTCCGAAAAAGCTGCACCTTTATCTATTTTCTGGCCAACGCTTAAAGATGTAAGCGAATTGCGGGTTAAGTGACCATATAAAGTGTAAAAAATATTCCCTTCCAGTTCGTGCTCCAGAATAATGCAGGGGCCGTAATCGCCGAAATTAGCATTATCCCGAAAACTGTGCACCCGACCGGGCAGCGGGGCCAGCACCGGGGTAAAAGCCGGCAACCAAATATCTACCCCCAAATGAATCGTACGTTTTTCAGAGTCGGTATTAAAATGGTGGCTGCGCCGGTAAATAACCCGGTTTTCCAGGTAGCCCCCTACCCCAACGGTTATGTTTTGCTGCTGCATTACCTGCTGAATCAGCGCGGCAAAAGCTGCCGTGTCTTCTAAATCAGTACCTTCCCAAAAAGGATTCTCCGCCGAAAAGTCCAGCCGGCCCACCTGCGGCCCGTTTATGTCTATTGGCAAAACCGGGCCAATGGCCGTCCGGTGTTTCCGTAAAATATCTGGTAAAGCATTTTCTGACATAGCTGGCTTAGATTTGCCGGCAAAAGTAAGGATGTTGCGAAGATATCGCACAGAAAAATTAAGTCGTAACTTTGCCCGTGCAAATATGTTTAAGGAATATTCGTTTTAAAGCCGAAAGGATATTAATGAGTAGTGCTTACCACCAGTTAAAAGTTGTTCAGGTTACCCGCGAAACGCCGGATGCTGTTACCATTTTTTTTGAACATCCGGAAAGAGAAATAATCCCTAGTAAAGCCGGTCAGTTTTTAACCTTAATTCTGCCGTTTAAAGGCAAAAAGGAAAGGCGTTCTTACTCGCTGAGCAGCGCTCCCTACGAAGCGCCGCGCCTGGCGGTAACCGTGAAGCGGGTTCCTGGTGGTTTGGTTTCTAATTATTTGGTGGACAAATGCACCGAGGGCACCGTGATAGAAGTAATGGCGCCCATGGGCAACTTCTCCGTATCAACCGACCCAACTCAAGTCCGTAATTTGGTGCTGATTGGGGCCGGCAGCGGCATTACCCCGCTTATTTCCATTGCCAAAACCGTGTTACACGGAGAACCTAAAAGTCGCGTAAACCTTATTTACGGCAACCGCCACGAAGGCACCATTATTTTCCGGGAGCAATTGGCGGAACTGGAAGAAACCTACGCCGACCGGTTGGTAGTAGAGCACGTTTTGAGTCAGCCCAAATACACCCCGGATAGCCCAGCCAATGTAAACGGTCCGGCTCAGCCGGCTAAACTTTCCTTTAAAGACCGGCTGAAATCCTTATTCGGTCAACCGGTTCCTTCTCCGGCGGAAAACCAGAATATTAAGCCAATTGAAGGTTTAAAATATACCGGGCGTTTGAACCAGAAAATGCTGCTGGATATTCTGCGGGACAATAACCTGACCGATTACCTGGACACGGAATTTTACCTTTGCGGCCCCGAAGGTTTAATGGACGAAGCCCGCGAAGCTTTAAAAATATTAAAAGTAGGTCCGGACCGGATTCACAAAGAAAACTTTGTGGTTACCCACACCGATCCGCTACCGGATTCCGGCACCGTAAGCACGATAGCGGATTCAGCGGCTACTCCGGACTGCCCCATCGTAACTTTAATTTACGAAGGAACCGAATATAAAGTACCTGTTCCTAAAGATCAAACCATTCTGGAAGCCGGTTTGGCCCAGGACATTGATTTGCCTTATTCCTGCCAGGCGGGCCTATGTACCGCCTGCCGGGGCAAATGCTTATCGGGCAAAGTACACCTCGACGAGCGCGAAGGCCTCTCGGATGCCGAAATGGAAGAAGGTTACGTTTTAAACTGCGTAGGCCATCCGTTAACCGACGATGTGGTAATAGAAATTGGTTAGTTTAGTCATTGGATGTTTGATATTAGATGTTAGATATTCGATTTCTGTTTGGAAAATATTCCTCACTGGCGCAAGTTTAGCGAAGCATACCACGAAAATTTTTAGAAAATCTATCTGGAACAAGATAAAATTAAAAAAAGCAATATGGCAGAAAATACAGCCGTTTTAGTACCCAGAAACCGAACCTTTTTACCTCCTGATTATACCATTACCGATTGGGCTGCTATAGAGCCTTACCTCGAAAACTTAAAAAACCGGGAAATAAATTCAGCTACCGAACTGGAGCAGTGGCTGCTGGACCGCAGCGAACTGGAAAGCGTTGTAGCCGAAGACATGGGCTGGCGCTATATCCGGATGACCATAGATACCCAGGACGAAGCGGCGACCGCAGCTTTCCAATATTTTGTAAACGAGATAGAACCCAATATTGCGCCGTACGACCATGCGTTTAACCAAAAGCTGGTTACATCGGAGTATCTGCCGGAATTGGATGAAGACAAATACCGGATTTATTTGCGTTCGGTAAAAAAAGCTATCGAAATATTCCGGGAAGAAAATATTCCGCTCAACACCGAAATTACTACCAAGCAACAGCAATATGCCGCCATTACCGGCGCCATGACCGTAACCCTGGACGGAGAAGAAATGACTTTGCAGCGGGCCGCCGATCGGCTGAAAAACCTGGACCGCAACGTGCGCCGCGAAGCGTACCTGGCCATTCAGGAACGGCGGATGCAAAACAAAGGCGAACTGAATAATTTATTCACCGAGCTCATCGGGTTGCGCCACCAGGTAGCCCAGAATGCCGGCTTTGCTAACTTCCGCGATTATATGTTTGCCGCGCTGGGCCGCTTTGATTATACCGTACAGGATTGCTTTAACTTCCACGAAGCCATTGCCACCAACGTAGTGCCGTTGAATGATGCCATCGACCGGCAACGCAAACAAAACCTGGGTTTACCCGAACTGAAGCCCTGGGATTTGGATGTGGACGATACCGGCAAGCCACCTTTAGAACCCTTCAAAACCGGCGAAGAGTTGCTGCAAAAAACCACCGAAGTATTTTACCGGTTGGATCCATTCCTGGGCGATTGCCTCGTAACCATGAAAAATATGGGCCGCCTGGATCTGGAATCGCGGAAAGGCAAAGCGCCGGGTGGCTATAATTACCCGCTCGACGAAACCGGCGTACCGTTTATTTTTATGAATGCTACTTCTTCGTTGCGCGATGTGGTAACCATGCTGCACGAAGGCGGCCATGCCGTGCATAATTTCTTAACCCACGAACTGCCGCTAGGCGCCTTTAAACACACGCCTTCCGAAGTGGCCGAACTGGCTTCCATGTCGATGGAGCTCATTAGCATGGACCACTGGGATTTATTTTTTAAAAACGAAGAAGAATTGCGCCGCGCGAAGAAAACGCACCTCGAAAGTGTGCTGGAAACTTTTCCTTGGGTGGCCACCATCGACCAATTCCAGCATTGGATTTACGAAAACCCCGATCATACTTTGGCAGAACGGGAAAAAACCTGGTTACAAATATTTGACCGGTTTAATCAGCACGAAGTAAACTGGGAAGGCCTGGAAGGATTCAAACCTTATATCTGGCAAAAACAACTGCACCTGTACGAGGTACCTTTTTATTACATCGAATACGCCATGGCCCAACTCGGCGCCATTGCGGTCTGGAAAAATTATAAGCAAAACCCGCAAGCCGCTTTAACCGGCTACAAGAATGCGTTAAGTCTGGGCTATACCAAATCTATTGCGGAAGTCTACGCGGCCGCTAATATTAAATTCGATTTCTCGGCCGAGTACATTAAAACGCTCACCGATTTTGTACAGGCCGAAATGGAGAAACTGTAGTCGTTATTCGTTGTTCGTTATCCGAGGTTGGGAGATCAACTAACTGCTATCAAACCTCACAGGTCTTAAAGATCTGTGAGGTTTTTTTACCTTTAAACCATAGAGCGGCTATGAAATCAGCTTCAAACGATTCGGTATATGCAAATAAATATAATCCAGAATTTCAAATAGAGTGTAGCTGCTTCCGTTCATTTGGAAACGAATAACGAACAACGACTAACGACTAACGATTAAAGCGGTTTAAACTGCTCGAACATTTGGCGGCAGTTGTTGCAGTAATGCATAGCCCGGCATAAAGTGGGGCCGAAAGGGGTGCGTAAGGTGGTATTGGTGCTGTGGCAATAAGGACAGGTGGTATGTTCAAGAATATCTAAATCCGGAATAACCTGGTAAACGGGTGGCGGAGCTAAGCCAAATGCTTGCAAGACTTTGCGCCCATTGGGGGTTATTTTATTCGTATTCCAGGGCTTATCAAAACTCATTTGCACTTTAAATTCCTGAACACCGGCGGCTGCTAAAGTTTCTTCTACGCTTTTCCGCATATAATCCATCGCCGGACAACCCGAGAAGGTGGGCGTCATATTAACCACAACCTTGTTTTCCGGTGTTACCTGCACCTGAGTAATAACTCCTAAATCCAGGAGCGAGAGCACCGGTATTTCGGGATCCTTCACCTTTTCCAGCAGAACCAATATTTCTTCTTGCGTCCACATCAGGCATTTACCATTCCGTGTTGGGGTCGAGGTTATAAACTTCGGCCATTTCGTCGAGCAGAGGTTGCAGGTATTCCGAATGTACGCCGCGTCGGCCGCCGAATACCGGCATAACCGATTCTAAATCAGGTAACTGCAACTGGGTTTGCGCCAGCACTTTCCGGATGTTTTCCAACCATTGCGTTTGAATTTGGCTCTCCAGCGGAAAAATACCGGCACTGGCCAGTTCGGCTTCGTAAGGTGAAGACTCAAACATACCCAAAGCATAAGGAAAAGCATCATTCAGGGATTGCTGCAAGCGGTTGATGCTCTCGGCGGTGGCGTTACCCAGTTGCTTTACCATGGTATTGGCGTGCAGCAAATGATATTTCAGTTCGCCTCTTAATTTAGTCGCTACTTTAGCTAAAGGCTCGTAACCAGCTTGGGTTAAATATTCGAAGCGGATTGCCTCAGCGTGGTCATATAAAAAGTGCCGGATTAAGCTAAAGTCGTATTCGCCAATAGGCAACTCTACCAACTGGCAGCAGTGAAACTGCGATGGATTTCTCATAAACGCTAAGGTATCCGGGTCTGATTCGCCGAGTTCGTACAACAGCGCATAAAAAGCCAGACTGTGCCCCAGCTTATCCTGCGCCATAGAGGAGAAAGCAATATCCTCTTCCAGAATAGGCCCAATGCCCGTCCATTCAGAATTGCGGTGCCCTAATACCAACTGGTTATCGGCCAAAGTATAGAGTAATTCTTTTATAGCTTGCTCGTTCATGGGTTGGAAATGGTTCGGGTTTTAAAAGCATTTATTTTATCCAGTACTTTGTACGCCACTGGTTCGCGGTACTTTTTCTCGCTTAAGGTTAGCCAAAGGTCTTTATCTTCTTCCGCTGATTTAAATACCTGGGCCGCCGGCATTACCCACACGTTTACACACGGTGCCTGATCACCGAACTGTTCTTTAGCTACGGCCAAAGCTGCCGGGTAATCCGAAGCCATTACCATACCGGCATGTGTGTGCGCTTTGCCTCTTTTTTTCAGAATGAATATTTCAAAAGGCTGCTGCGGTTCAGCGGGCCTGATTGCAGCGGGAATATTTATCATTCCCCAAACCAATTCGTTATCGTTTACATAAGGCGTGTGCTGAATAGCTTGCGTTTTGACTACCCAAAGCCCAAAACAAGCTACCCGTCGGCTGTATTGTTCTTTCGCAAATAAAAAGGCTACCTCTAAATCCGGGGCGTGTACCGGCCCCACGTAAGCATAAGCCGTATTTTCCCGTTTCTGTGCAAACACCTCGTACGTGGCCCATTGGTCCAGTTGATTCTTAACGGGTAAATCCGGCCATTCCGCCGGCACCTGCAATCGGTTTACGCGGGGATCTAATGAGGTGAGCATCATGTTAAAACAGATTAAAAACTATTGATTTATTTAAGCAAGGGCTTGTGAGTTTGTTTGGAAGTTATGGTTTGAAGAAGTCAGAGACTTCCGGGTATTATAAGGCACCCGTGACGCTTCGGTTAACACCTGCGCCAGCCACAAATTATACTCAGCAATCAATCTCCATTTCTCTTTAGGCCAAAGGTTTTACGTAAGTTGTTTCCGGTTTTAACAAAGCTCTTCTGACCCAGGCACCTTTTTCTTCGGCCTGGCGCCTGACGGCTAATCGCTCTTTGTTGCAAGGTCCGTTTCCGTTAATCACCTGTTTAAATTCTTCCCAGTCAGGTTCAGTATATTCCCAAACGCCTTCCTCGTTCTTGCGAAGATTTGGGTCGGGTAAGGTCAGACCTATTTCCCAAACTTTGGGCACGTACATATCCAGAAACTGCTGGCGGCACTCGTCGTTAGTCGCCATTTTAACTTTCCACCGCATCAATATTTCGGTATGAGCCGAAATTTTATCGGCGGGCCCGAAGAAAGTCATAATGGGCGGCCACCAGCGGTTTAGGGCCTCCTGAATCATTTGGCGTTGTTTGTGCGAGCCGGTGGCCAGGTAAACCACCGCATCGTGGCCGTATTTCAGGTGAAAAGATTCTTCGGCGCAAATCCGCTCTAAGGCCCGGCAATACGGGCCATAACTACCGCGGGCATTAGCCATCTGGTTAACAATAGCGCCGGCATCAATCAACCACGAAATAACCGTTGAATCGGCCCAGGTGGGTGTGGGGTAATTAAAAACGTTGGAATATTTAGATTTGCCCGAAATTAAATCCAGCATCATTTGCTCCCGGGTTTTGCCCAAAGTTTCGGCGGCGCTGTATAATAATTGGGCGTGCCCAACCTCATCCTGTACTTTGGCCAGCAGGGCCATTTTCCGCCGGAAGCCGGGGGCCCGCGTTATCCAGGTACCTTCGGGTAAGGCGCCAATTATTTCGGAATGCGCGTGCTGCTCTATCATCCGGATAACCTGCTTCCGGTACAGTTCCGGCATCCAGTCGTCCGGCTCAATCTTTTCGCCCCGCTGAATGCGTGCTTCAAACTCAGCCAGTTTCATAGGATCCTCGTGCTGCAATTCGTCCAGCTTTACGGCCTCAAATAAGCTTCCTCCTCCGTACATGTTTCTTAATTATGAATTAGCATTTATGAATAATGAATTGCTGCATTTACCAGTTTTATGTGAATGTTACATTTTTGCGTATCGAACAACGAGTAACGAACAACGCTAATGATACTTCGGTCGATCATCTTTATGGGATACAAGGCCCGTCAAAAATAAATCGGCCAGGCCATTCGCAATTGCTTCGGGGCTTAATTCGCCGTCGAGTTTGTACCACTGGGTAATGCCATTCAGGCTCGAAAGCAAGGTACGCGTAACAAAACGGTCATCCGTCGGAACAAACTCCCCGGCTTCAATTCCCTGCCGGACCAATGTTCGGATGCGCTGCTCGTATTTTTCCCTTAATTGCAGAAAATCTGCCAAATGCGGTTCGCTTAAGTGCCGCCACTCCTGCAGAAAAACGGCGGACGCGGCTACGTTGCGGGTTATTAATTTTACGTGCGCCGCCATTATTAGCCGCAGTTTTTGGGTAAATGTTACCGGTTGCGCTTCAATACCGGCTAACTCCCCGAAAAACTCTTGCGCCATTTTAAAGCATATACTTTGCAGGAGTTCTTCTTTAGAGCGCACATGGGCATAAATACTGGCTGCCTCTATGCCTACCTCGCTGGCCAAATCGCGCATAGAAGTAGCCGAAAAACCCCGCTCTTTAAATAAAGCGGTAGCAGTATTTTCGATCTGCTCTTTACGCGTAAGTTTAGCTGAACTTTGGTTTTCCGTTACTCCCATTCCTATTTTTACAAAAAATTAATTTCTCAATATTTTTAATCTGTCTCTGGAGTTCACCGCTGGCATGCAGCAGGAAACAATTAAGCAGCTAACTTTTTACTGCCCGAAAGAGGATGGTTTCCTAAACTTCTTTCTTTTTAATTCTTGAGGAATAAAAAATATTAAATAATTAACCTCCAGCTAACTTAAATCTATTGTTAAAAGCTAATTACTAATCACTAAAAATTAACTACTAAAATATATACGTAAACTAACGTTCGTTAGGTATGCCAATCTGAAATCAACTTTGCCATTATCTATTTACCCAGGAGCCCAGATTAAATAATAACTTTGCCGTATTAAAACTGACACTGCCGGTTGTGAACAATTAGAAATAAAAAACTTATGAGTGAATTTACTTCTTTAGATAAGCTAGGTGAATTTGGCCTGATTCGGAAAATTAAAGAAACAGTTAGAATTGAAAATGCCTCTACGTTGGTAGGTATCGGCGACGATGCAGCCGTGCTGGAACCCGGCAAAAAAAATATTGTGGTATCAACGGATATGCTGGTAGAGGGCGTGCACTTCGATTTATCTTTTTGCCCTTTGCGGCACCTGGGTTATAAGGCAGTCGCGGTAAATATATCGGATATTGCGGCTATGAATGCCATACCCACCCAGATTACCGTAAGCCTGGGAATTAGCGCCCGCTACACCGTAGAAGCCATCGACGATTTATACGAGGGCATCCGGTTTGCCTGCGAGAACTACAAAGTAGACCTGGTGGGGGGTGATACCACGTCTTCTAAGTCCGGTTTAATAATTAGCATTACGGCTATTGGCGAGGTAGCCAAAGGCGAAGCCGTGTTGCGCAGTACCGCCAAACCCAACGATTTAATTTGTGTGACCGGCGATTTAGGGGCGGCCTACTTGGGCTTGCAGGTACTGGAACGAGAAAAACAGGTATTTTTAGATAACCCCGAAATGCAGCCCGATTTGCAGGATAAGGAATATTTGGTGCAACGCCAGCTAAAACCCGAAGCCCGCATGGACTTTATTTATGAACTGAAAGAGTTGGGGGTAAAGCCAACCGCTATGATCGATATTTCGGACGGATTGGCTTCGGAACTGCTGCATATCTGTACGCAATCTAAAACCGGGGCCGCTATTTACCAGGATAAGCTGCCCGCCGACCAGCAGGTATTAAACACCGCCGAAGAATTTCAACTGGACCCGGTGATGTGCATCCTGAACGGCGGCGAAGATTACGAACTGCTGTTTACGGTTAATTTGGCCGATTACGATAAAATCCGGAACCACCCGGATATAACTATTATTGGTAAAATGACCGAAGCCACCGAAGGCGTCCGGCTGGTAACTCCCAGCGGCAATACCTTCCCGATTCAAGCCCAAGGCTGGACGCATTTTTAATCAGGTAAACACAAATTTGGTTCTTTATATTTAGAATCCAGAACCTTTACCAGGTAAACCAATGGATAGGATTAGATTTACCGAAATATTCGGGCATAAAAAAGAGCTGCTTTAAAAAGCAGCTCTTTTTTTATATAAATAGGTTATAGTATTAAGTATTAATTACTTCGTACCGGGCTCTCACAAACATAAAGACACCGTAACAAACCAAGCCGATGGCTATGGCGCCCAACAAAATAGAACCATACGATTGTTCGAGAAACTGAAAAGCGCTGCTGGTACCTCCGGCTTCCTGGGCATTCGAGTTCATGGCCGCTTTCAGAAACAAAAAGCCAATAATTCCCCAGACAATACCCCGGGCTATATAACCCACTTTACCGGCTTTCATGAGCATATCTTTTATTTCTGATTTAATACTGGCAGTTTGCACATTTTTCAGGTATTTACCAGAAATTGCTTTGTAAATTTGGTAGAGGCCCATGCCCATAGTAACTATGGCCACAATGCCAACCAGCCACTGGCCAAAGGGCTGCTCTAATAATTTACCAGCCAGCGTCTGGCGCGAATCGCCGCCCCCACTGCTGCTGCCGCTGCCTAAAACCAGTTTCGCGGCGTAAAAAGCTAAACTGCCGTAAATTACACCGCTAAAGGCGTAACCTATTCTTTTACCAATTCCTTTGGCATCAGCACCTTTGCTCTCCGAATCCATAAAGGCTTGGATAAAGCGCCAGATGGTATAACAAACCAGACCCAGCGTAACTATTCCTAATAAAATCTTACCAAAAGGCTGTTCCAGGATAAACTGAAAAACACCTTGTTTACCGGCGCCTTGTTCAGAATTGCCATTTATTTCGAAAGCGGCCATGAAAGCTAAAGCTCCTACGAGTGAATAAACTACTCCTTTAGCAGCCATTCCAAATCGGGCAAAGTTTTCGGTCCACTGCGGGCGCGGGTGGGGCAGGTGTGTGTTATGAATTGAAATTTCCATAGTTTTATATTTTGCATGTATCTATAAGTATATACACGTAAAAATAAAGCTAAGGTTAATCTTAATCTGAAAGGAAAATCTACAGCTACTGGTTATAGCTAATAATTAGCACCTTACAAATCAATAGAAAATGAATGGCGGCAGCCGATATATTTCTTCAAAGGCACCCAAAACGGATAACGCACGAAATTGGCTTACAAAAAAATTGTGTTTAAATCAGAATTTTTAATCTTCCGGAAATGGAATAAAAACAAAGTTGGTAAAGCCTTCGTCGATAACAAACAAACAGCAGAACTCATCCGGATCTTTGTAAGCCAGCTCAAACTCTTCTACTTTATCTACGCTAACCACATTGCGCTGCACAAAATCAAAAAGGTACGATGCATACACGTGCCACTCCAAGTCCATTTCATCGGCATTAATGAGTAAAGACCCTAAAGAGGTTGCCTGTTTCGTGAAAATAAAAATAGGGTACTTCGAAATTTCTCTTTTCCGGATCTGGTAAGAGGCTTCTTTCAGGGTTTCGGATACCTGGGCAAAATCCTTCGTAATGGTGCCTAAATATTTTCCGTTCAGTTCAGGATCGTTATTCATAAAAATGGCTTATTTAAGCGAATTGTTTTCTTTTTACGGATTACAGATTAGAAGAACTATTATTGTGCGCAGCTTTCCGGTTAAGATTTCAGTTCGAGGGTTACAATATTTTCGACGTGGTGGGTCTGCGGAAACATATCTACCGGTTGAATTTGGGTAACCTCGTAGTTAGCCGAAAGCCCCTCTAAGTCGCGGGCCTGGGTGGACGGGTTACAACTGACGTACACGATTCTTTTCGCCTTTATCTCGTTCAATTTTTCTACCACATCGGGGTGCATACCGGCCCGCGGCGGATCGGTAATAATTACATCCGGCCGGCCATGTTCAGCTATAAAAGCATCGTTCAGCACCTCCCGCATGTCGCCGGCATAAAACCTGGTATTCGTAATATTATTTATCTGGGAGTTGATGCGGGCATCCACAATGGCGCTTTCGACATACTCTACCCCAATTACTTCTTTACATTGGCGCGCTACAAAGTTAGCAATGGTACCGGCCCCGGTGTATAAATCATATACTACTTCCGAACCGGTTAAGGCCGCCATTTCGCGGGTGAGCCGGTACAGCGCGTAAGCCTGGTCGGAATTGGTTTGGTAAAAAGATTTAGGCCCTACCCGAAAACGCAAATCTTCCATTTGTTCATGAATGTAAGGTTCGCCGTGGTAACACACTACATCTAAATCGTGGAAGGTTTCGTTGCCTTTGGGGTTTACCACGTATTGCAGCGATGTTATCTCCGGGAAAGTATCTTTCAGGTGTCCGAGCAGCCCAAATAAAGCCGCGTCATCTTCATGGTAAACCTGCAAAATTACCATTACCTCGCCGGTATTGGCAGTCCGGACGATAAGGTTGCGCAAAAAGCCTTGCATCTTTACCATATCGAAAAACACCAGGCCATGCATTTTGGCGTACTGGCGCACAGCCAGCCGGATATTATTAGAAGGCTCCGGCTGCAGGTAACAATGTTTAATATCTAAAATTTTATCGAACCGGCCGGGGATATGAAAACCCAAAGCATTGCGGTCATACTCCTGCCCCGATTTTATTTGTTCCGAAGTAAGCCAGCTGTTGTTAGAGAAAGTATATTCGAGCTTATTCCGGTAATAAGTGGTTTCTTTTGAGCCCAGAATCGGATTTACCGGTTTGTGCCCGATTTTACCAATTCGTTCCAGGTTATCCTTTACTTGCTTTTGCTTGTAGTACAATTGGGTATCGTAGCCAATGTGCTGCCACTTACAACCGCCGCAAACGCCAAAATGCTCGCAAAAAGGCTCCAGGCGCAACTCCGAATAGGCATGAAAATGCACCGGCGCTGCTTCCAGGAAGTTTTTCTTTTGTTTGGTTACCTGCAGGTCTACTACGTCGCCGGGAGCCACATCTTTTACAAAAATAACCAGGTTTTCGTGCCGGGCCAGGCACTTGCCTTCGGCAGCCATCTCCTCAATCCGGATATTCCGGATAATCTCAAAATGCTTTTTTTTCTTTTGCTTTCTCACAATGCCGCAAAATTACGCCAAAAATTATTGGTTTTAAACCCTATTTTTAAGAAGGCATCAGGCGGCAAGTTATTCCCGGATTATTCACCATTGATTATTGGCCGCAGATTCTTTTTCAGTGCGGCAACCAGGTAGATTAACACTTATTTAACTAGCTATAAATATTACCTTTGTGCCGCCGGGGCATTCGTGCGCCGCCCGGCTTACACATTGGTTTATTTAAATAACGATGAAAAATAAAGTGGTACTGATTACCGGCGCTACTTCGGGCATAGGAAAAGCGCTGGCGCTAACTTTCGGCGATGCTGGTGCCACGGTGGTAATTACCGGCCGGAATCTGCAAAATTTAAATCAGACAGCGCAGGAATTAAGCCGGAAAGGTATACAACATTTAGCCCTGCAAGCCGATGTAAGCCAGGAGCAGGATTGTGCCCGCCTGGTTACCGAAACAATTGCGCAGTTTGGTAAGCTGGATATCCTGATTAACAATGCGGGCATTTCGATGCGGGCGATGTTCGAACAATTAGACCTGGATGTTATCCGGAAAGTGATGGACATAAATTTTTACGGTACCGTTTACACCACCAAATATGCCTTGCCGCACATTCTGAAGGCAAAAGGCTCCATCATCGGTATTTCCTCGATTGCGGGTTACCGGGGCCTGCCCGGCCGCACGGGTTATTCGGCTTCTAAATTTGCCATGCACGGCTTTTTAGAAACCTTGCGTACCGAGTTGTTGGACCGGGGCGTACACGTGATGATTGCCTGCCCGGGCTTTACGGCTTCTAACATCCGCAACAATGCGCTGGCAGCCAACGGACAGTCCCAAGGAGAATCGCCGCGCGATGAAGGCCAGATGATGACCGCCGAAGAAGTAGCGGCCCGCATTTTAAAAGCCACTTACCAACGCAAACGCGACCTGGTGATGACTACCCAAGGCAAATTAACCGTGTTCCTGAACAAATGGCTCCCGGGCCTTACCGACCGCCTGGTTTTAAACCATTTCAAAAAAGAAAAAGACTCTCCGGTTTAAGACAGTGAACAGTTACCATTAAACAGTTATCAATTATCAGTAACCCGTGATTAATAATATTAAAAAAACACCTCTTCTTTAAGACAAAGGTTCCTTTAAGCCTGCCGCTTTGCGTTCCAAAAGAAGACCCTAATTATTGATAACTGTTTACTGATAACTGATAACTGTTTACGGTAATTCCAGGACGTTTTTCTTGCGGATAAAAGCTCGTTGGCCATTCCATTCCGTTTCGTACCAAATATCCCGCTCCCCTTTTAAATTAATCCGGTGGCCTTGGGTAGCAGTAGCCAGCCACCGGGCGCCGGCTGCGGGGGCAGCCATAATGGCCACATCGTTTTGCCGGATTATTCCTTTCCGGCCGAAACTGAAAAAGTTGATATAAAATCCGATAAATAACAGGTAACCCAAAAACAAGACCTGTTCGGTGCGCCCCGGCAATATTTTTTTCTGCCGGTAGATAAAAAACATTATGGTTAGGATTACAACGGCCAGCATCAGCATTCCCTGCAAAATAGGGTAATAATATTTTTGCATCTGAGTCTGCAGAAATTCCAGATCGCTGTACTCGTACCCCAGATATTGCTGCCGCTGGGCCAGGTCCTCCATCTTTTTTAAAACCGCTCGGCTTGGCCGTTTATCATAATACAGGTGCAGGTAATAAATAGTAGCCGTATAATTCTGTTGGGCCTCCTGGGCATAAGCCATTTTCAGGAGCATTTGCGGCGAATATTTTTCTTCTTTTTCGAGTATTTTTTTATAAAGGGCGAAGCTCTGGGAATATTGGTGCTCCCGGAACAAGCTGTCTGCCTTTTTTAATACCGGATTATTTTCCTGAGCCTGAACAGGTTGAGCAAAAACAGAAAATAAAATCAAAAATATTAAAGAAAATCTGTTCGATTTATTTGCCATTTATAAAATACTATCTTAGTTTTGCATCGCAATTCAGGGAAACGCCCGGCGGTTGTAAAGATAATAAAAAGATTCCGTAGCTCAGCTGGTAGAGCAATACACTTTTAATGTATGGGTCCTGGGTTCGAATCCCAGCGGGATCACCAAGAAAAAATCCCCTAATCGGTAAATCGGTTAGGGGATTTTTTTTAGGTGCTTTATTACATTTGTGTTCCCGGTATAAAATTTATAGTCTTTCCTTTTTCATTAGGAAAATCAACTACTTAATAACAAAATCCTTTACCCAATAGCATGAGCAGTTACTAATTAGCCGGGCGGCCGCGGCAATTTGTGCCATGACACGGGTGGCTATTCCCCCGCGCAGTGCCCGCCGCCGGCGCGATAGCCATCAGCGTGTTTGGCAATACCACGCCTGGCATAGACCGCTGCAGAGCTTTGTTAAAGGATAAAGGCTAGGCGGTTTTTCTTTTCATGCCACGGAGGTACGTGGGGAAACCATGGCGGCTTTAATAAGTGAAAATTATTTTAAAGCAGTTCTGGATTTTACGCACTGTTGGCTACGCTTAAACTTTCCGATTTTCAGGAATAGCTACACTTTTTATTACCTGATTTGCTGCTGTGTTTATGCAGGAAGAGTTTATAATTTAATGTAAATAACCAGGAAGTTATTGGCGGGCGCTCTGATTGGAATATATTTTAATATTTAAAAAGTCGGTAATTCTGGCAAAATTATTCGTATAACAACTTTTAGAATAATAAAAGCTGTTGATTACGCCCAAATGAAAGTTACCCATGACCCGGCAGATTTGCGGTTTTATGCAGATGTGAACGGAGAAGAAGCCGAACTAACCTACACCTACCCCGAGGAGACTGTGCTGGACTTGGATTACACCTATATACCACCCAGTGCCCGCAACCAGGGCCTCTCCGACCAGTTGGTGCAAGCTGCGCTGGATTTTGCCCGGGCGCAAAACTACCTGGTTATTCCTTCCTGCCCGGTTGTAGAAGCCTTTGTAAAACGCCACCCCGAATTCCAGGATTTACTTACCTGATAAGCAGCACAAGCATTACTCCTTTGCAAACATTTCACCTGAAGCTTTCATTTCACATCTACCTAAAAACAAACTGCTATCGGCGTATTAGGCTGAAGTTTGGAACAAACGCTGGTTGGTTACAACAAACCCTCATCGGCGAAGCTATAATAATTGTGCTCGGTAAAAATAATGTGGTCCAGGATAGGTAAATCCAGCAGGGCGCCGGCCTCTTTCATTTTTTTGGTGAGGGCAACATCGGCGGCGCTGGGTTTCAGGTTTCCCGAAGGGTGATTATGCACCAGGATTATGGCGCTGGCCAGACTTTCGATGGCTTGCTTAAAAATTATTTTGGGATCGGCTACGGTGCCGGCCACGCCGCCGGTACTAACGGGTAATTTTTTCATTACCACGTTGGCCCGGTTAAGCAATATTATCCAGAACTCTTCGTGGGGCAAATCCAGCAGCTGCGGCTTAATGTACTCGTAAATATCGGTAGAGCAGGTAATGCGGGTTTTAACAGCCGCCGCTGTTTCTTTCCGGCGGCGGCCCAACTCCAGCGCACTTACAATGGTTATGGCTTTGGCTTCCCCAATACCCGGATGCTTTTGCAAATCGCTTACCGAAAGTTTGGCTAACTCGTTTAAGTCGTTGTTTACCGCGGCCAGAATTATTTTGGCCACATCTACGGCTGTTAATTTTACCGTGCCCGAACCGATTAAGATGCCAATTAATTCGGCGTCGCTTAAAGCCGCTTTTCCTTTCAAGAGCAGCTTTTCGCGGGGCCGGTCTTCTTCGGCCCAACTTTTTATTGCCAGCGATTGCTTATAATCTTGCTCCGGATTTGTTTTAGCCATAATTAAATAAGTAGGTGGTGGTAAATACCATACGTAAGTTTTCTTTTTTCGCTTTCTGGTTTTAAGCCTAAACTTGGTTTTACCGTAAAAAGAGCCGTTGGCCGATTAGCAGGCTTTACATCTAAATTTATTACCTCCCTTTTATGGCACGCTACTTAACCATTGCCGTTCTGATTCTGATATTGTTTTTAGTGGATTGGTACGTATTCCAGGCTGTCCGGACGGTTACGCATAACCTTGCTTTTCGCAGCCAGCGCCTAATTTTCTGGTTGTACTGGGCTTTATTTTTTTTAACCGCAGCAACCATCATTTTATTTACCCTTACCCGAGGCACCCCTCCTACTCACTTCCGGATGTACCTAATTAGTACGTTGTTTATAATATTTGCCTCTAAGCTGGTAGTAGTGGTATTTCTGCTTCTCGATGATGGTTTTCGGCTGATGAAATACCTGGTTAACTATATTTTCACCCATGCCCCTAACCAGCCCGAACCTGACAATATCGTTATCAGCCGGAATATGTTTTTAAATAAATTAGCGCTGATAATGGGCGCTATCCCGCTGATGGCCTTCGTGTATGGCATGGTGCGGGGCGCTTATAACTACCAGGTTAAAAAAGTTACGTTGCGCGCGCCCGGTTTGCCGCCGGCTTTTCATGGGTACCGGGCCATCCAGATTTCTGATTTACATACCGGCAGTTTTACCAGCACCAAACCGTTGCAGAAAGCAGTGGCGCTCATTAATAAACAAAATGCCGATTTGGTATTTTTTACCGGCGATTTGGTAAACAACGTTGCCACCGAAGTACTGCCTCATATAGACACCTTAAAAGAAATTACCGCCCGCGACGGCAAGTATTCTGTTTTGGGCAACCATGATTACGGCGATTATGTAAGCTGGCCCAGCCGGGAAGCAAAAATGCAGAATTTAAACCGGTTGAAAGAGGCGCACCGGCAAATTGGCTGGAAACTCCTCTTAAACGAACATGCCGTAATAAATAAAGGCGCAGATCAGCTGGCCGTAATTGGCATAGAAAACTGGAGCGCGCGGTTGCATTTTCCGAAATACGGCAACTTACCGCTGGCTTACACCGGCACCGAAAATATTCCAATAAAAATATTACTCTCCCACGACCCTTCGCATTGGGACGGCGAAGTGAACAGCCAATTTAAAGATATTTATTTAACCTTATCGGGGCATACCCACGGCATGCAGTTTGGCATAAATATCCCAGGGTTTAAATGGAGTCCGGTGCAGTATGTATACAAGCAATGGGCTGGTTTATACAAGAAAGGCTACCAGCACCTATATGTAAATACCGGCCTGGGCTTTTTGGGATATCCTGGTCGGGTTGGATTTTTACCCGAAATTACCGTTTTTGAATTTCAGCCTGGCTGAGTTAAGCTTTTCTCTAACTGTCAAAAGCACAATCTAGGAAACTTTATATCTTATTTAAAGCTATCAGAACCATAATACACTAATATTATGATATTTGTACGGATAGAAATTATGTGTTTATACGGAAAACTTTAATAAACACCTCGCGTTTAAAACGGTGAACTAAACATATTGTAAAAAAGGATATATTTTAGTTAACTAAAAAAAAGAAAAAAGCTATGAAAAAAGTTTTGATGATTTTTTGCTGCGTAGGCGCATTCACTTTTGCTTCTTGCGGTGGCAGCAGTACAACCGAAACAACAGAAACCACTGAATCAACTGATACTGGGACTACTACCGATACCGATATGAGTACCGACATGGATACAACTGGTATGGGAGGAACAGGCGCGAATGATATGGGTACTACTTCGGGTAGCACTACCGGCAGCGGCACCACTTCAGGCGGAACTACAACCGGTACTACTGCTGGCGGAACCACTACCGGTACTACCGCGGGTGGAACTACTACCGGAACAACCGCTGGTGGTACTACTACTGGCACCACAGCCGGAGGAACTACCACTGGTACAACTGCTGGCGGTACTACAACCGGAACCACTACTGGTACTAGTACAACTGCGGGAGGTACAACCGCTGGCGGAACTACTGCCGGTACAACTGGTGGCCGTTAATCCGGCTAGCCGAAAGGCAGCCTAATACTTTTACTTTTTATTTATAAACACAAGCCCGACTTTCAGATTCAGAAAGCCGGGCTTGGTGTTTATGGCTAATTATGTTAAACAATATAGCAGTTATCCTTTACTTCTTTCAAAAAATAAAACCGGAATAAATTTATTCCCTTCCATTTCTGCAGCCATGCGGAGAACATAAAAATTCAGGTTACGCTAAATTTATCTGGCTCCCTCGTATCACCTCGTTACACCTGTATTTCTCTATTGCTACAAATTCTTCCGGACATTTGTCCTTCTATTTGTTAGCCTAAAATAGTGCTCTGTTTTGGAACATATAGTAATATTTTATCTCATTTTACATTTATCCCTGCTAGACCACCAAGCACCACCTTATAACTATAATACAAAATACAACTTACAAAAACAGCTTTCGTATAAGTCCAGAACTTTAGCACACAAATTTAATACAATTTACCTCTTACTAACCAACTATGAAAAGAACATTGATATTGCTGGGTATGGCTAGTTTAGCCCTGACAGCATGCAACCACGAAAATACTACTACATATAACCAGAATACGGCTACTAACACTACGGCCACCGACCATACAACCGAAACTAATAACCGCGCTGCTTACCAGGAACAGAACCAAAATTCATCGCCGGAGATGGCTAACAGTTTTACATCTAAAACGGCTACTGCAGCAAAAGAACAGCAGGGTTACAATAACATGGAGAACCGCGCGGACGATGTAAGAAACAGCTCTAATTATAGCCAGGAAGCCAACGTACGCGCTGGCGGCAAAGCCGCAGCCACCAGCAGCCGGCCAAACGAGATGCAGATTATAGACGGTGAAGTAAACGGTGAGTTACGCAATATTTTAAATCCGGAACAATACAAAGCTTACGAAAGTAAACCAGGCGATTACCTGGCAACCGGGCCCACGCAGGACAACGTGAAACGGGAAATAAAACGGGACGGCGATGAAATTACCGTTAAAACCGGCGACATTAAAGTAAAAGCCGAGCCCGGAAAATCGAAGGTAGAAACCAAATCCTATGAATCGAAAATTAAAGGCGACGAACGGAAATATAAATCTAAAACCAGCGACACGAAAATGAAATCGGAGCCTGGTAAAGCCAAATACGAATCCGGTAAAACCAAAATAAAAGTACAGGAAGATTAATTTTTAAAGATAACGGTATAAAGCTTGCTTAATATTTTAGGCAAGCTTTTTTTTTAAATGCCGGGCATCTTTTTTAATTTTCATACTTTTAAAACCCGATAGCCGTTGTTCTTTCTAAAAGTAATAGATTTGTTTTTAATGATACCTGGCCGGTTCTTCCGCGCATTTCTCTTTTTACTGATTTTCTGCGGCAGTACCAGCCTCTTCGGGCAAACAAATTTACTTTTAACCGGTACTATCCGGCATTCGCAAACCAAAGCTCCCTTAGAAAGCATTACTATTATAAAAACCGCTACCGGTCGCGGCACCGTTTCTAATGCCGCCGGGGTTTTCCGGCTAAACGTACTACCCAACGATACCCTCCTGATTCGGGCCGTTGGCTTTAAATCGCAACGCTATGTGGTGCATGCCCGGGCGCAGCAAGATTTAACCATTGAAATATTGCTCGAAGAAGGATCGCTGGAGTTGCCCGAAGTAAAAGTAGTGGGTGGTCTGGATTACGAGAAAGTAAACCGGGCCTTACGTAACATGAAAAAGCCACCACCGCCCAAAGTAGCGGTAAAACCACCTGCCCCCGAACCTTTATACAAAGAGAAAAAAACCACTCCGGTAGCACCATCTCTCGAAAACCCGGCCAGCTTGCTCTACGATATGCTCTCGAAGGAAGGCAAAGACAAGCGGAAACTGGAAGAGCTATTAGCCGAAGAGGCTGCCCGGAAAAACGCCCTGGAGGAGAAAAGGAAGCAGGAAGCCTACGACAGCCTGTTCCTGGACCGTAACCGGAATATCCGGCGCTAACCCGGTTGTTTTATACACACTGACCCGTCCTTTCTCCCGGAGAAATAATGCAAAAAGCTTGGGGTACAGTGCAGCAGAGCGCTAAGGGAAGGTGTTATAACAGTTTCTAAAAAACCAAAACTTTTCATCTGCGTTCAGGTTTATAGAAAAAATCTGGCGCACCTATGAAAATTGGCTATCCCTGCATCAACGAAACCTTACCCTGTTCTTCGGCTACCACCTTCCGGCTGGCTTCTTACTCCGAAGAAAGGTTGATTCAGGCGGTTACAACCAACCTGGCGTGTTTGCAACAGATACTGGAATTTAATGTGCAGCACGGCTTGCTGTTTTTCCGGATGAGTTCCGACCTGGTACCTTTTGGCTCGCATCCGGTAAATACTTTTAACTGGCAGGAATATTTTGCCCCTACTTTTACCGCCATTGGCGCATACATCAAGCAAAATAAATTTCGCATTTCGATGCACCCGGACCAGTTTGTGGTACTGAACTCCCCCACCGAAACTACGGTGCAGAACAGTTTTTCCGAATTAGCTTACCAATGCACCATAATGGATTTAATGGGCTTAGATAAATCGGCAAAACTGCAGATTCATGGCGGCGGGGTTTACGGCGATAAGCCCGCCGCTATCCGGCGGTTTGCCGATGCGGTACAGGTATTACCCGCTAATATCCGGGCCCGGCTGGTTATAGAAAACGATGACCGTTCGTATAGTCTGCGCGATTGCCTCGAAATTCACGAGCTTACCGGTATTCCGGTTTTATTCGATAATTTTCACCACGAATGCCTGAACAACGGCGAGCCCATGGGCGAAGCCCTGCAACTAGCAGCCCAGACCTGGCAACCCGAAGATGGTATTCTGATGATGGATTACAGTTCCCAGTCGCCGGGCGATAGAAAAGGAAAACACATTTCCCACATCCAGCTCGATTTATTCCGGGAGTTCCTAACCCACCTGAATGGCCTGGATGTAGATATTATGCTCGAAATAAAAGATAAAGAAGCCAGTGCGATACCAGCCATGGCCTTGCTCCGGGAGTTAGGTTATGTGCCGGCCGCCGAACCGGTTTCTTAAAATATTTACCCAAAGCAAGAACTACGGCGATTTTAGTGGTTGAAGGTTACGCCCTACTAAGGTACTTAGCTTATGCTATTCATAAATCACCTCTATATTAGGAAATCTCATTCCTGATTTTTAGCATTTTAGCTCCTCCGCTCCAACCCAAAATTTTCCTATTACGTCTTAACGTTACTCGTACATGAGATGAGCAAGGCGTTAGCCTCAGCTTTGCTCATGTGCTTTGTTAGCTGTTGATATTCTTCTTAATGTCTAAGAAAAATTATGGCAATTACAAAGACTAAAAACACAGTTATGCCACTTATCAAGAAAGATTTTGCTTCACTCTGACTGTTACTATTAATACTGTTCTTATAGAAAAAGAATAAGATTAACTCCATTGACAGAGATGCTGCTGTAATTATTCCTTCCCCTGTCCATTGTGAATAGAATTTACTGTTTGCTCCTTCTCCGAAGTGCCCCCAAGCTAAAATGAAGAACATGAACCATAACCCAACCAGAAAAGCAAGAGTTAAAACTAAGGCTAAAGTCAAGTGCAGCCAATTTGTTTTCTCTCTCAGTATTTGAGTCATTTTGTTCTTCTTGTTTAGCACTCACTTCTTCTATTCCTTATTTGGAGCTTCTATAGTTTTATTACCAGCTAACTACTGGATATATGGAGTTATTCCGTTTATCCACCCCAAATCAACGGATAACCGGAACTGGATTAATGAATATACTATATATATAAACAATAATAAAGAATTAGAATAAATATTACGTTCTTAGTTGTGGTCACTGGATCGTATTAAGAGAGTATAATAAACAGATACGTTGCGGTTCCTCTCACCTCAACAACATCCTGGCATAAAGGCTGTTATTTCCCGTAGCATTATTCCCAGCCGCTATCTTCTTTCCACCTGGTAATAGCTGTTTTTGAAATATTCAGACCATTATGAAAACTGTCAGCGGTAAAATTTCCGGAATAAAGGAGGGTAGGGCAATTTAACTATATTTGTGAATCGCGTATTAGTTACATAAAATTGCCGTATGTCGCCTACTTTAATTATTAGCTTAATTGCCGGCTACTTCTGTTTGCTGGTGCTTATATCTTTATTAACCAGCAGCAAAAACGATAACACTGAAAGCTTTTTCCTGGCTAACCGCAAATCGCCGTGGTTTGTGGTGGCTTTCGGCATGATCGGCACTTCTCTCTCCGGGGTTACTTTTATTTCTATTCCGGGCATGGTGGCCAAAGCCCAGTTCTCGTATCTGCAACTGGTTTTCGGGTATTTATTGGGCTACCTGGTTATTGCTACTATTTTAATGCCGCTTTATTACCGGCTCAACCTGGTTTCGATTTATACTTACCTGGAGCAACGGTTTGGCTTCTGGTCGTATAAAACCGGGGCCTTTTACTTTTTGCTGGCCCGTACCATTGGGGCCGCCCTGCGCCTGTACGTGGTAGCGGGTGTACTACAGTTGGCGGTTTTCGATGCGCTGGGTGTCCCTTTCTGGTTATCGGTATTTATTACCATTGTTTTAATTTGGGTGTATACCTTCCGGGGCGGCATGAAAACCATTATCTGGACCGATACTTTTCAGACGCTGGCCATGCTGGTTTGCGTGGGCTGCAGTATTGTGCTCATTTCACAGGAATTAAACCTTTCGTTCCAGGGCCTGGTAGATACCATCGACCAGAGCGCTTATTCGCAGGTTTTTTTCTGGGATTTTAAAGACTCCCGCTATTTTGTAAAGCAGTTTTTCTCGGGCGCTTTTATTGCCATTGTTATGACCGGCCTGGACCAGGACATGATGCAGAAAAACCTGAGTTGCAAAAGCCTGGGCGACGCCCAGAAAAATATGTTCTGGTTTAGCATTATCCTGGTTTTCGTAAATATTCTGTTTTTGTCGCTGGGTGCGTTGCTTTACATTTATGCCAATGCCAAAGGCATTGCGCTGCCCGAAAAAGGCGACGATGTGTTTCCGTTTCTGGCGCTTAATTACTTCTCGGCCTTTTTGGGCATTGTGTTTATTCTGGGCATTGTGGCGATTACCTACGCTAGCGCCGACTCCGCGCTTACGGCCCTTACAACTTCTTTTTGCGTCGATTTCCTGGATTTTGACAAACGCACCGAACAGGAACGCACCCGCTACCGCTACATCGTGCACATTGGCTTTTCTTTGCTGCTCATGCTGGTCATTATCGTTTTCCGGATTATTAACGACGAAAGCGTGGTAACGGCGGTATTTAAAATTGCGGGTTATACCTACGGGCCATTGCTGGGGCTTTATACCTTTGGTGTTTTCTTTAAACGCCAGGTGCGCGATAACTTAGTACCTTTTGTTTGTGTGCTGTCGCCGCTGGTTACGTATATGTTTAACCTTAACTCCAAAGACTGGTTCTGGGGCTATGAATTTGGCTTCGAAGTTTTAATTCTGAACGGATTCCTGACCTTATTGGGACTGTTTGCCATTTCGGTGAGTAAAAAAAGAAGCCCAGTACCTGCCGTTTAGTTTTAAACAGAACTTACAGCTAATAGAATTATGGAGGCGCTGGTTGCCGTTTCCGCCTATTTTCACCTTAGTCGTCAGGCCAAGCAACACGAGGCAATTATTCCGAACTTGCCGAGCGAAACAAGACATAAAACAGCGCAGGTAAAAGTATTTCTTCCTGCGCTGTTGTATGCCTGAGGAGTAAGAATTAGCTATTTGAACAAGCTCAACAATACTTAATACCGGGCTTTTACCAGAGCGTATGGCAGAAATTTTTGCATTGGCGGTTATTTCACCACCATTGGCACCAGCGAGGCAGCCGGCGTGCTACCAGTTTTACCGGTATCACCCTAAATATACAATCGGCCTTGGTAAGAGTGCAGTGCAGAAGAAATAATATTAAAAGGTGATTTACCGGAGTGGGTATTAAACCCTCTGGCCTTAACCGGCGTTTTGAGCTTTAAAATATTACCTTATAAAAATAGCGGCAGCTAAACTTATCCGGAGCAGGGTTTGTTTAAATTTGGCTACCCGAAAAGATTCATCCGTTAAATATACAGGATTACTTAACTTTGCCCGTAGCAGAAGCCCGGTTACCGGGTTTTTTCATCCAGACTTAGAAAATATTCGTTAATGGCAAGACGCGGATCCGGATTTAGTACCGAAAACACCCCCGGAACAGACACAAAAAAACGCATCAGCAAAGAAAGCTTTAAACAAGGAAGCCGCATTTTTAGCTACGTAAAACCTTACCGGTTTAAATTTTTTATCGGCTTAATTTTCCTGGCCCTTTCCAGCAGCACCTTTATGGTTTTCCCGGCCTTGACCGGCCAACTCGTCGATAGCGCCACCGGCCAGGCGTCCCGGTTATTAAAAGATATCAACCTAATTGCCTTGGGTTTATTTGGGGTAATATTACTGCAAGGTATCTTTTCGTTTTTCCGGATATACTTTTTTGCGCAGGTCAGCGAAAATGCCGTGGCCGATATCCGGCGCTCGTTGTATGCCAAGTTTGTGGTGCTGCCCATTCCCTTTTTCGAGCAGCGACGGGTAGGCGAAATAACCAGCCGCATTACTTCGGATGTGGCGCAACTACAAGATACCCTTTCCATTACCCTGGCCGAGCTTTTCCGGCAATTGGTCACCTTAATTGTAGGCGTTATTATTATCATGGTTACCTCGGTTAAGCTATCGCTGTTTATGCTGGCTACTTTTCCGGTACTGGTATTAATGGCCTTTGTCTTTGGCAAAAGAATAAAAAGACTTTCGAAAGCTACCCAGGAAGAAATTGCTAAAACCAACGTTATAGTAGAAGAAACGCTGCAAGCCATTAACGTGGTAAAAGCCTTTACAAACGAGCTTTTTGAGATTGGCCGGTATAACCGCTCGCTCTCTAATGCCGTGCGCAATGCCTTGCGGGCCTCTTACTTCCGCGGCGCTTTTGTTTCGTTTATTATTGTGGGCTTGTTTGGCGGCATTATCCTGGTGCTATGGTATGGTGCCTCGCTCGTAGAAAGCGGCGAACTGACTATTGGCGAACTGGTACAGTTTATTATTTACACCACCTTTATTGGCGCTTCGGTGGGCGGTTTAGGCGATATGTATGGCAAAGTACAGTCATCGTTGGGCGCGGCCGACCGCGTTTTCGAAATTTTGGATGAGCCGGTAGAACCTACCAACGTGCCCACTGCCCCCTCCGACCAGCACTTTAAGATTGCGGGTAATATTTCTTACCAGAACGTGGCTTTCTCGTACCCTACCCGGCCCGATATTGCCGTTTTAAAAGATATTTCGTTTGGGATTAAAGCCGGTGAAAAAATTGCGCTGGTAGGACCCAGCGGGGCCGGTAAATCTACCATTGTGGCCTTGCTGATGAAGTTCTACGAGTTGAGTTCCGGCAAGATTCTGGTAGACGGCCGCGATATAAATACCTTAAACCTGACCCAACTGCGCCAGCATATTGGTATTGTGCCGCAGGAAGTATTGCTCTTTGGCGGTTCTATCCGCGAAAATATTGCCTATGGCCGCCCCAATGCCACCGACGAAGAAATCGTTACCGCCGCCCGCAAAGCCAATGCTTACGATTTTATTCAATCCTTTCCCGAAGGCTTAGATACCTTGGTAGGCGAACGTGGTATTAAATTATCGGGTGGCCAGCGCCAGCGCATTGCCATTGCCCGGGCCATTCTTAAAAATCCGGCTATTCTCATCCTCGACGAAGCCACCAGCTCTCTAGATTCGGAATCGGAAAAACTGGTACAAGCGGCCATGGACGAGCTCATGAAAAACCGCACCAGCATTATTATCGCGCACCGTTTATCTACCATCCGGAAAGCCGATAAAATATTGGTACTCGAAAACGGCCGCATTGTAGAACAAGGCACCCACGAAGACTTATCGGTTAACGAAAATGGCTTGTATGCCAACCTACTGCGGCTGCAGTTTGAGCTGAGCTAAGCACTTTTTCTTTATCTGTAATATTGCCTGCTAGGTAAAACAGAAGTTTTTCCCAAAACAAAAGCTTCATTTTACGTATCAGGCAATATTTGTTTTTGTTCTATCTTTACCGATTCTCTTACTGTCTGTCCCATGCGAATTCCGGCTTCTGCGCTTTTATGCACCCTGTTATTGATTCCCTTTTTTACCAAGGCCCAGGAGCCCCGCATGCGTTACCGCGCCAATAAAGCCGTTTTTCTGGAGGTGGGAGGCAGCGGCGGTATTACCGCCAACTTCGATTACCTGACCATGGAAACGGGTAATATTAAAACCAGTGTCCGGCTGGGAGCAGGCGCCTATCCGTACAAAATAAACGGGGTAGGTAAAATAATGCCGGTGGTGCCGTTTGAACTTTTAGGGTTTATTGGTGAGAAGGCCGGCAACCTGGAACTGGGGGTGGGTTATACCCACCGGTTTACAAATGAACCAACCCAACCCGATTACCACCTGACCGGCCGGTTTGGTTTCCGTTACCAGCGGCCGCGGGGCGGCTTGCTTTTCCGGTTGGGGTATATTCCGTTGCTTTATAAAGATCCCGAAAGTGTCCGGCGCAGTTACGTTCTTTCGCCGGCTTTTGCCCTTAGCCTGGGTGCTAGTTTTTAATTTTAAACTGTTGGCTGAAGGTAGTTCTTTTACCCGCTTTTTTGTAATATTACAGCTAGTTTAGATTATAATAAAAGAACAAAAAGCGTATTATGAGAAGAAGAGGAACCCTATTTACCCTTTTAATGGCCCTGGCCATATTTTGTAGCCAGCAGGTAATGGCCCAGTTGGCTATACCGGCCGCCAGCCCCCAGGCAACTTTAACCCAGCGTGTTGGCTTAACCGACATTACCGTTAAATATTCCCGTCCCAGCTTAAAAGGCCGCAAAATGTTCGGCGAAACCCTGCCTTACGGCCAGCCTTGGCGGGCTGGCGCCAATAATTCTACCGTAATTGAATTTAAAGACGCGGTTACCCTGCAGGGCACCCCGGTACCCGCCGGCGAATACGCCATTTATACCATTCCGGGCGAAAGCGAATGGACCGTTATTTTTAACAAGAATACCAAACTGGGTGGCAATACCAAAGATTATAAAAAAGAAGAAGATGTAGCCCGGTTTAAAGTAAAACCTCTGAAAACACCAACTAAAACCGAAACCTTTACCATTAATTTTGCCGATTTAACACCGGCTACGGCCAACCTGGAATTACTTTGGGAGAATACCTCGGTTAAAGTAAAAATTACCACCGAAGTAGACAGCAAGGTAATGACCCAGATTCAGGAGCAGGTAATTAACGGCAAAGACGTAAAACCAGATTTATACGCGGCCGCTGCCGTTTATTACTTCGACACGAACAAAGATCCGAAACTGGCCCTGGAATGGATTAAAAAAGCGAACGAAAAGGATCCTAAATTCTGGAACATGCACACGCAGGCCAAAATACAGGCTAAAAACAAAGATTACAAAGGCGCCATTACTACCGCCGAAAAATCTATTGCCCTGGCCAAAGAAGCTAAAAACGACGACTATGTGCGGATGAACGAGAAAGCCATTGCCGAATGGAAAAAAATGTAAGCTGATTTATAAGCCGACAACCATAAAAAAAGCCACCTTAACGGTGGCTTTTTGTTTTAGCAGCTGGGATTTATCCATCTTCCGTTAATTATGGTTCTTTCCCAATCCTTCTATAATTGGTTTCTCAAAGTCAACCCATTTCTCGTACCCTTTATCATTCAAATGAACGCCATCATTGGTCAATTCCTTTATCAATTCACCGTTTGAATCTATAAATTGAGCATACAAATCAATTACCTCATAAAAACCTTTTCCCTCATTTCTTCTAATCATTTCATTTACCAAAAGAATATCTTCTTTCAGATATTCCCTTCGAGTAGGTAAAAGCGTACGCACATAAATCTTCGTAACTGGCGATTTACGATGAATTATTTTTGCAATCTTCAATATGTTTTTGCCTATAAATTCGGGTGATGGAACAACTTTATCATACTTTAGAGCAGGATTATCTTCTTCATGGTGAAGGCTAAAAAGATCATTAATTCCAATTAAGATTAATACAGCTTTTGGTTTAAAATAAGTTATTTCATTTAAACGTTTTAATACACCATCAGTAACATCACCGGCAATTCCCCGGTTGCGAATAGGCGCTCTACCGAACTTCCCGCTCCAATCGTGCCCTCCTTCTGTAATACTATTCCCAATAAATACAATTTCTCCATACTCCAGAGGTTCATTTTTAAACTCTAGAATGCGTTTTGGGTAATATTTTTGGGTCCAGTTGTTGTGATAACGAGATACAACCTTTTTTGCTGGAAATAATTTTGCTAGTTCTTTAGTTGACAGTTGATTTGATTGTCCAAAAATGTTGATACTTAAGACAATTAAAAATAAGGCTAAAATTATTTTTCTCATAGGTCTCAATTTATTCTGTTTTTAACAGAACATAAATCGATTATAGTGATAATTGCACTCTATATTTAAAATAGAGTTATTAATATATACTTTCAGCAGCCTTGCATAAAACGCTCATTGCAAAAAAACATTCTAGTGGTTTTTAGGTGTGGTTATGTGTATGTATTTTATCGCCTTCTTATTCATAGCGGGCTCCAATCCACAATATTAGTTATTAAACCTTTTTTCCAGCAATCTATAGTTGTACTTGCAGTCAATTAGTGAATAGTTTTACTATCCTTTTCGACATTATTTAATACATCCAATGCTTTTTGTTCAAATGATTTTAAAAGGGTAGTTGCTGTCCACATTTTAACTGAATCGCATTCATGGTTCATTAGACCATAAAATTCCTTGCCTACATTATTATATCGAAATCCATCTTTCTCAGATATTCATCAAGTGTCATTTTGCCTTTAGCCTTATTCACAGCAACTTCGATGGATATAGTCGCTGATGCAAGTGTATTTCTATAGTTGTCAACGATACTAACTTTAGCTTTCTTAAAATTGTCCTTCACAAACTTGTCATCGTAAATTGCGCATGAAAGTTGGTCTAGGCATTGCGATGCATGTATTAAAGAAGATTTAACGTCATGCCCTACCTTTCCTTTAACATTAAGGCAAAAAATCTCGTCCTGTTCTTCATTTGATACGAATTCAAAACCTACAATTTGCATGTTATGGATGATGTGCAAGAGCGAAGACTCAAATCGAATATTCATATTTTCCGTCCCGCCTAATTCGACAACTATTTCTTCAATATAGTTTAGGTCAGTCAATACTTGTCCAAATCGAATTACGCGATATACATCTTGTGTCCAATGAACGATTTTGTAGAAATCGTCATAAGTCAGTGTAAGTGTCTGAATGGTGTTTCTTCCATACTCAACCACGATGTCGTCCTTGTTAATAGTGAAGGATTTGTGTGCTGCAATGTTTCTCCACTGATTTGTCGAAATTGAAAAAAAAGGATCTTCGAGAAACAGAATTGTTTCACTTTTTACCTGATTAGGAAAATCCCGAATTACTTTTCCAAAGTCTGCTCCTGAATTGTCAGGAATATTCCCATGCAACTTATAGTTAACAAGTTTGTCTAATAATTTTAATCGAGGTTTAAATGCACCCTCCAAGGTTTCGTCTATAACCTTGAAATAGTAACTTATTTTGTCCCTTTCTGAAAACTCTTTTTCGTCTGGCTGTGTCAATACATTTGTCATCCACTTCATGTCTGTATTTGAAATGTCGTTAAATGAGTCAGCCAAAACTTTAATGATTCGTTGCTTGTCGGAACCGATGCAATCTTTATAAAGGTCAAACGTCCACTCGAAAAGCTTAAAATACTCGGGTTTAGTGCAGAATCCGTATGTAATTGATAATCTCAGTTCTCAAAATCTCTTTGTTCTTTTCAAGAATAGATTCATCTGAGAAGTACATTCCTAGTGCTTCACCAAACT